>NZ_FOPM01000011.1 GCF_900113485.1 Methylobacterium gossipiicola | reverse complement strand
AAGGAGAGAGGGCTTAGAAGGGTTGCCTCGACTCTGCCCCCATCACCGCCGTCGCCCGCGATAAGCCGCGGGCCACGGTTCCTGCGTCCGAGGCGGGTGGAGCGTGTTCCACCCATACCTCCACTGGATAAGAGTGAGATCAACGGGGCGCTTCGATGATGAAGTCCAGTTTGATCCGGAATGCTGGCGTCATGAACGAGAAATAGGTCGCCGCCACGCCCGCCAACCCCGCCGCGATACCAACGGTCGAAAGGAAGATTGTAACCGTCCCCCCCCTGGCCACCTACGCTGGTGACTGTCACGGCAGGGACAGAGGTTTGTTCCGACACTGACTGCGTCCCTGTGACGTTCAGCTCGAACGACGTGCCGGAATGGCCCGCACCTGCCTTCATTTCGGACGTTGCGGGGGTCCCCTTCGCCCCTATGTTGGTGCGACTGATTGGGTTGGAGTGACCAACGATACCCTCCGCGCCGGCGTGCGAGAGGAGCGCGACCGAGATGGTGACGGTGCTGATGCCAACAGCCAGATTCCGCTTGATCGAGCAAGATGAAGAAACGGAGGTCAGACGGAATGTGGGCACGGAATGCTTTCCCAATGGCACTGTTTGCATTTATTTGATTGTGGTAAAAATCTTATTAACGTGATCAAATTTGAGCAGCGCTTCCGACGAGCGTTGACCGTATGTAGTTGAGCGGCTCACGCTTGTTCCGGTCGATCTGCTGCGTCCGGCAGTTCATCGGTATGAAGAAGCCGAGTTGAGCTAGGGCGTGTCATCGTTTGAGCCAATCGAGGACGATGACCTTGCCCCCTGGCCTGCCCTCGTTCTGAAGCTAGGGTCCGTCGAGTAGGAGACGGACGATGAAGAAGAGCCGGTTCAGCGAAGAGCAGATCATCGGCATCCTGAAGGAGCAGCAGGCTGGGCTGCCAGTGGCCGAGATCTGCCGCCGCCACGGCATCAGCGACGCGACGTTCTACACGTGGCGCTCGCGCTACGGCGGCATGGAGGTCTCGGACGCGCGTCGCCTGAAGGCGCTCGACGAGGAGAACCGCAAGCTCAAGAAGCTCCTGGCCGAGGCGATGCTCGACGTGGCCACCCTGCGCGAGGCTTTGGGAAAAAACTTCTGACACTCGGCGCACGGAGAACTGAACCGCACCGGGTTTGAACCGCACCGGGTTTCTCGGAGGCTCCAACTCTTGAGAGACTGGAGCCATGACGAAGCATAGCCCACCCTTTTCCCCTGAAGTTCGCGAGCGAGCGGTCCGGCTGGTTCGGGAGCATGAGAGCGAGCACGGCTCGCAATGGGCCGCGATCCAGTCGATCGCGGCCAAGATCGGTTGCTCGGGCGAGACGCTGCGCAACTGGGTGAGGCAGGCCGAACGCGACCGCGGCGTTCGGGCTGGCCCAACGACGGAGGAGAGCGAGCGGATCGAGGCGCTGGAGCGAGAGAACCGTGAGCTCCGGCAGGCGAACGAGATCCTGCGCAAGGCGAGCGCGTATTTTGCCCAGGCGGAGCTCGACCGCCGGTTCCGGTCATGATCGCCTTCATCGACGATCACCGCGCTCTGTACGGGGTCGAGCCGATCTGCAGGGTTCTGCCGATCGCCCCGTCGACGTACCGGGCCCATGCCGCACGGCGGGCCGATCCTGGCCGGCTGCCGCCCCGGGCCAAGCGCGATGCGGTGCTGATGGCCGAGATCCGGCGCGTGCACGCAGCCAACTTCGGCGTCTACGGGGTGCGGAAGGTCTGGCGGCAACTCGCCCGCGAGGGGATCGCGGTGGCGCGCTGCACGGTCGCCCGGCTGATGCGGGCGATGGGCTTGGCCGGCGTCGTCCGGGGGCGCAGGGTCCGGACCACCGTTCCCGATCCGGCGGCGGTCTGTCCCCTCGACCGGGTCAACCGGCAGTTCAAAGCCGAATGCCCGAACCGGCTCTGGGTGGCGGATTTTACCTACGTGGCGACCTGGGTCGGGTTCGTCTACGCGGCCTTCGTGATCGACGTCTTCGCCCGCCGGATCGTCGGCTGGCGGGTATCGCGCTCGGCTCGGGCGGACTTCGTGCTCGATGCCCTGGAGCAGGCCCTGCACGAGCGCCGCCCCTTCGGTCACGGCCTCGTCTGTCATTCCGACCGCGGCTCGCAATACGTCAGCGTCCGCTACACCGAGCGCCTCGCTGAGGCCGGCATCGAACCGTCCGTCGGCAGCGTCGGCGATTCATACGATAACGCCCTCGCGGAGACGATCATCGGCCTGTTCAAAACCGAGGTGATCCATCGGCGTGGGCCGTGGCGCTCCTTCGAAGCCGTCGAGTACGCCACCCTGGAGTGGGTGGATTGGTTCAATCACCGACGGCTGCTCGAACCGACCGGCAATATCCCTCCCGCCGAGGCGGAAGCACGCTATTATGCCCAGGCCGAGGTCCAAGCCTTGGCCGCCTGACCCAAACCAAACGGCCTCCGGGAAACCCGGTGCGGTTCAGTCTTCGGCTCCAGGCCGATCAGCCCGCAGGCGCGACGCTGCGAATAGCCCTTCTCTTCGATGGCCCAGTTCACGGCCGTTCTCCGTGCGCCGGGCGTCAGAAGTTTTTTCCCCAGCGCCTCACGCAGCGTCGCCACGTCGAGCATCGCCTCGGCCAGGAGCTTCTTGAGCTTGCGGTTCTCCTCATCGAGCGCCTTCAGACGCCGCGCGTCCGAGACCTCCATATCGCCGAAACGCGAGCACCACGTGTAGAACGTCGCGTCGCTGATGCCGTGGCGACGGCAGATCTCAGCGACCGGTAGCCCAGCCTGCTGCTCCTTCAGGATGCCGATGATCCGCTCTTCGCTGAACCGGCTCTTCATCATGGTCCGTCTTCTGCTCGACGGACCCTAGCTTCAGAACGAGGGCAATCCGGGAGGCAAGGTCACAATCGTTGCGGTCCTTGGGACGGAGATTTTGCCATTTGTTGTAGCAAAAATTTACATGAAGCCTGGCCGCAAGTATGCGCGGCCGGGCTGTGAGGGTATCATCAAATTAATTGCGTCGAATGCTGCGACAGCAATTAGACGATGAGTACATCATAATGATCTACCGGAATTGGCTTAAAGTTTCCACCTTCAAAATATTCACGCGAGTATGAGTTTTGTTCCTCCCTCCAACTATTCTCATCATATTGTTGTCCTACAGGTTTTCTAAGAAACGAGAAGCCAAGGTCACCATCCTTGAAGTTTTTGACTGTTATTTTTCCATCTATGGAACTCATTTCAGGCCGTGAAATTCCACTGGACGGATCCGTATACTCTCCAGTCGCCTTCTGAAAACTTATGACCAAGTCTCCCACATCGTTCATTTCCATGCCAATGCGCGGTACAAATGGCAATTCGTCGCCAGAATTATAGATATACTTTGGGGCGTAGTTATCGATTTCCCATACACCCAAGTCAGAGCCCATATCAAAATATTCTGTATGATGAAATTCCTCCGTTATCGCATCTATACTGGCACGGTTTTTGTTTCCAATACCTCCTTTTATCTGTATTCCATGGTCGGAGCTTTCGATTTTTGGGCTTGAATCGCTCGACTGAAATAAATCTGCACGAACAAACAATTTGTCGAGACCATCGACTGTGTCGATAACAAGATCGCCGCCAGACCAGATGAAATTATCAGCACCGTTTTCCGAGCCGGTCATATGATCGTGACCGCCCCTACCACCATCAAGATAACCGTTTGTGCCATTTCCGATGATCGTATCATCCCCAGCACCACCGAAAATGCTTACGCCGTTGGCAAGCGCAGCTTTCACGGAATTTGTGCCGTTTCCGGCCTCAAAGATTTTGATAGTCGCACCAAGGGTTACGCTGTCCCCGTTATCAGTGCCCCAAATCGATTCAAAATTCTTGAATTCCAGCGATGAAAGTCCCGGAGTATTTACAAACTGCATGTTATCCGAAGGCGCAGTGTCATTTCCTGAAACGAGTGATCCAGAAAATTTACTAAAATCGAGCGTCTTCTGCGCAACACTGGCGTTTATGTTAGCGTCGAGGATTAAACTTTGCTTTGGGACCGTAGCAATAGCACCGTCAACGGAGCCATCAACGAACTTGACCGCCCCATTGTCGGACGCAAGTTTGATTTCGAACGCGCCGTCGTATGTATCGTGCCCGGCGTCCAAGCCGCCGATCTTTTTCGTGGCACTAACGAGGTGGCCATCCGATATTTGGAACTCTTTTACTTTGATGGACTTTTCTTCAAATTTCTCCGCATAGTCAATCGTTGACCGTCCGTACGTCTCAGTAATGAACAGGTCATTGCCGGTCGATGCGTAAATTTGGTGGTATCCAGTGCCTGCATACACCGTATCTGATGAGAATGTGCTTTTGATTTCGATTTCGGCCCGATCCGAGGGTTTATCGGCACCAAAAATCATCATCTTGGGTGCATCTTGCCAGTTGGGATAGTCGGACTTTAAAATTTTTATGGCGCGGTTAAATATATCGCCGTTGATGTTCGTTCCATGGGAATTATTTGAGACTTTGTCTTCAGTGCCTTGATCACCGTGAGTCAGAACGCCAACTATCCACTTACTATTATTGTATTCTACGAAGACAGGGCTTCCGCTTTGGCCGCCCCAGTTTGCCATGTCCTTGAGTAAAAACGTACTTTTGTTTTCCCTTTGGATTGTGCCAGAAACTTCGTATAGAGTATTACCTGGGATATGTGTTTTGTCTATTGCGCCAGACGGTGCCCCGGGATATCCAAAACTGGTTGCTTTGAGACCAACCAGTTTTAACGGTACGGTGGTGCCAGCATAGGTAATGATGCCAGGGGTATCAGCACCAAGGCCTTTGAATGGCAACGCTGAATCTGGATTAATATAGGCAATGTCAGGATTATTCGTTATACCATCGGCTGTCGTAATGATGTATTTGTATTCTGTGCTATTTACAAATTGCCCGTTGGCGTCCGATGAAGAACCATACTTCAGCCTGATTACATCGTCTGGTTTCTGGCCAGTTAAATTGTGGCCCGCCGTAAATATCAAGTGCGGTGAATATATGTACCCAGAACCTTGAGAATCTTTAATTTGACCGTCTTTTTCGTCAACATCCTTGAATGTGAGCCTGACGGCGTTCAAGTACTTGTCTGTTGGATTTTCGATGGCGTTGAAACGTGTGTCGACCATGATGCATCCTTTACTTAAATTTTAGACATTCGATCAACGTATGTCGTGGGGTCCGATTGAGAGCCGCCCTCCTAGTCCAAAGGTATGTCCCATCAGGTTGGAGATCGGCGTAGTTGTAGCCATTGTAAATTTGAGCGCAGAACTTAGAGGCAGCTTTCTCGTTCTCAGTTCGACAGTATACGAAAGTTACTTCGCATTCATATCCCTCGCTTGCACAGGAAGTTTGGCTTTCTTTATTATTTATTGCACGCTTACATGCGTCGCATCCGTTTGTCCACTCTAGACACAGCGGGTCATCGTATAATTTGGTATCTGTGAATTTATCAATCTCACTTAACGCTTTCGAAGGATGATTTAAAAATAAAACCATAAAAATTGATGCAAAAAATACTAGCTGCCTATACGTCATAATTTTCGCCTGTTTAGGAACGAAGTTTTACTATTCGCAATTTATACAACTTAACGTCCACGTCAATCCCCGCTATATCGTTAAGAATGTTTGAAGGCCTAACAGAACGGCACGATGCGTGGGGTTTGCGTTGGTTGAGCATGGCTCGACCTCTGCTTGCCGACGATCTTTGGAGCGAGATTGCTCCGCTCCTGCCGCCGCCTCGGCCTCGCCCGAAGGGCGGACGACCTCCGATTGACAATCGGGCAGCGCTGACCGGCATCTTGTTCGTGCTGCGCTTTGGCCTGCCATGGGAGATGTTGCCGGCCGAGATGGGTTGCGGGAGCGGCATGAGTTGCTGGTGGCGTCTGCGCGACTGGCAGGCAGCCGGCGTGTGGGCGCGTCTGCATCCGGTTCTGTTGGAGCGCCTGCACGCGGCCGGTGAGATCGACTGGCTATGAATCGGCGTAGAAGCATGACCCCGGCAAAAACTTTGCTGATGTTTGGTCCCGGCATTTGGTGGAGCGGGTTTGCCCTGAAGCGGCTGGGCTCGGCGGACCATGCTTTTGCAGATAGCCTCGTAGGGTGTGAGGCTACGCAAGGTCTTGAGGCGGCGGCCAAAGTTGTAGGCGCTGACGAAGTCGGCTAGGTGAGCGCGAAGCTGCTCGTGGCTGTCGTAGTGGTAGCGCTTGACCGTCGCATCCTTGATCGTACGGTTCACCCGTTCGACCTGACCGTTGGTCCAGGGGTGACGCGGCTTGGTCAGACGATGACCGATATTGTTGCGGGCACAGGCAAGTTCGAAGCTGTGAGCCGGAAGGTCTCGCCGGCTGCAATCGCTTCCTTGATGATGGAGGCAGCTGAGGCGACATTGCCGGGCGTGGTGAAGTGGGTGCCATTGTCGGTAAGCACTGTCTGCACCTTGTAGGGCACGGCCTCGATGAGATGGCGCAGGAAGTCGCCCGCTACCCGGCGCGTGGCGCGCTCGTGCAACTCGACGAAGGCGAACTTGGTCGTGCGGTCGATGGCGACGAGCAGGTAGAGCCGTCCTTGGGCCGTGTGGACCTCTGCCAGATCGATGTAGCCGAGCGGGTAGGCCTTAAAGCGGGCCCGCTTGGGCTTGTCGCCGTCGAACTCTGGCAATCGGCTGATGCCGTGGCGCTGCAGGCAACGGTGCAGCGACGAGCGGGCAGGTGCGGGATCGTCGCCTGGAGCGCGTAGAGGCAGTCGTCGAGTGGCAGGAGCGTGTGACGCCGAAAGGCGACCACGACCGCCTCGTCTTCCGGTGACAGAACCGTCGAACGCGGATCCTTCGGCCCCGTGCGCTGGTCGGCGACCGAGGTCCGCTGCCTCCACTTGGCAACCGTCTTCTGGTTGATCCCGTAGCGCTTCGAGAGCGCCCTCAGGCTCGCTTGACTATGCTGGATCGCTCGACGGATCGCCTCCGTCGTTGTGGCGCTGCCGTGAAGAACCTGGCCCATAGCGCGTCCCTCCACTCCGGCGTGAAGAATGCACCATCAAACCCTGGGATCAAACATCTAACGTACTCTATGATCTGCGAAAATCGAGATCGGGGTGGGGTCACGATCGGCGCCGATCGTGACCCCACCCCAAAGCGAAATTTAGCTTGTATTTTAACGTCTTGAGCCGAGTCCTGGGAGGGGTGAACCTTCGACGCCTTTTCACAGCCATCGGTTCAACGCACCAGCTCAACTGTCACGCCGACGGCGGGGTCGAGCGTCATCCAGGCCTGGTCCGCCGTCAGGGCAACGAGGCCGCGTGACTTCGCCAGCGCCAGGCAGGCGCGATCCCCGAATGAGAGCCCGGCCGAGCGTGTCGCCTGCCGGAGGGCGCCGCTCTCGACGGCCTGCGTGCGATCGAACTCGACGACAGTGAGGTGCAGATGTTCGAGCGCCCGGCTGACGGCCGCAACGGCACCGCCGCGCTCCACGAGCTTGGCGACGACCTCCGAGTAGTTCACGGCGGACATGACCGCTTCCGTCAGCGCGGCACGAATCCGATCCTGTCCCTCTTCCTGATTCAGCAGACAGAGCAGGGCAGAGGCGTCCAAGACGTATCTTGCAGCCATGATCTCACTCTTTGGCCGCTTCGGCACGCCGATCCGCGATCAGCTCGTTGACCACGCTGATCCCTTCGGGCACCAGGCCCCGAACGAGCTTCTGAATCTCTGCAATCGCTGTATCGCGCGAGCGAACCCGAAGCTCACCATCGACCATCTCCATCACGACGGTATCGCCGATCTGAAGCCCCATTTCGCGTCGAAAGCCGGCAGGGATGACGAGTTTGCCACCATCGACGATTTTAGTTGATCGCGACTCCATAACCGCACGGGCTCCATCATGCACCAGATGGAAGTTTATACCAGAACGCAGTGAGGTGCCATGATCTGATGGCGAACGGGTCGATTGCCGTGTAAAAAGGGCATACCCTTCCGCGCCGATCCTGAGGCACGCCGCCACCGAGTGGCAAAAGGGTCGGATTTGATTTATGCGTCAGAGGGAGTGCGCAAGCCACCCTTTTGGCACGTTTAAGAGCCCCAAATGGCCCGTTTCGGCTACGCCCGCGTCTCCTCCACCGACCAGGACCTCACCATCCAGCTCGAGAAGTTGAAGGCCGCCGGCTGCACCGTGGTCCGCTCGGAGAAGATGTCGGGCAAGTCGGCCGATGATCGGCCCGAGCTGGCCACCGTGATGCAGTTCCTGCGCGAAGGCGACGAGCTGGTCGTGGTCCGCCTGGACCGGCTCGGTCGCTCCACCCGTGACGTGCTCAACCTCGTCCACGACCTCGATCAGAGGGGCGCGTCCCTGCGTATCCTCGATCCCGAACTGACCACCGGCGGCGACGTCGGCCGGATCGTAGTCACTGTGCTCGGTATGGTGGCGGAGATGGAGCGCAAGTTCATCCTCGAGCGTCAACGGGCCGGCATTGAGGCCGCCAAGGCCGCGGGCGTCTACGCCGGCAAGGGCCGACCGAAATCCGTACCCATGGAGGAGATCCGCCGTCGCAACGCCGCTGGGGAGGGGGCGACGGCCATTTCCCGTGCTCTCGGGGTTTCACGCCGGAGCGTCTACCGGGCGCTGGATCGGTCCATCGCGGTGGAGGCCCTGGACCTCACAAACGACTTCTATGAATCGGCGTCGAAGCATGACCCCGGCGATAACTTTGCTAACGCACTATCTAATCTGCGAAAATCGAGATCGGGGTAGGGTCACGATCGGCGCCGATCGTGACCCTACCTCAAAGCGAAATATAGATTTTATTTCAATGGCTTGAGCCCAGACCTGGGAGGGGTGAACCTTCAACCCCTTTTCACAGGCTGTGAGTCAGACCCTCATTTCCTGTCAGGAAACCAAAAAAATAAGCGGCAGTGCCGCTCAAAATGAGCGTCACATACAGAGTTCAAAGGAAGATGGTTCTGTTTCTGAACCGGCATTCGAGATTCCGCAGAAGGAAGCGGCCGCGCCGGAACCAGTTCGGGCAGATGTCGGGATTCGCTCGACCTATCCGCTTGCGACGGTGCTCGATGCCTGCCCTAAGATTCAGGAGCTGGCCCCTAGTGGAATCCGATCTTGGCGCGAGCTGGTCGATGCGGCCGAGAAAGTCCGGTCCTGGCTTGGAATCAGTCCCAGCGCATGGAAGGCGGCACGGGAGGCGATGGGCGAGGACGCCGCCGCCGTGACGATCGCGGCCATCCTCGAACGACAGGAGCAGATCACCAGCCCAGGCGGCTATCTGCGCACCCTGACCGATCGCAAGCGCGCCGGCACCTACTCTCTCGGCCCCGTCTTGCAGGCGTTGAATCGGGCACGCCTCGCGCAGCTCGCCCCCCACGGCTTCTCCGGACCGCTGGCGCGCTCGACCGGCAGCACCGCTCCCGTCCAGCCATGACGAAGAAGCTCCTGAAGGGCCTTGCCTTGTTCGCCCTGTTCTGTGGACCTGTCCGGGCCGAGACGGTGGATGGGGCTTCGTTCCGCGTCGTCGACGGCGATACGGTCGATTTGGCGGGCGAGCGCATCCGTCTCATCGAACCCGACGCACCGGAGATTTCGAAGCCACGTTGCAATGCCGAGCTTGCCAAAGGGCTCCGCGCATCGGGACGCCTGCGCCAACTCCTCAAAGGCCCCGTTGAGATCGAGCGGTCCGGTCGGACAGACCGCTATGGCCGCACCCTGGCCTCTCTGATTGCCCCCCAGGGGAACGTTGCGACCATCCTCATCAGCGAAGGGCTCGCGGTCCTCTACCGGCCCGGTTTCGAAGCCTACCAGCAACGCGCCGCACACTGGTGCCCGGAGTAGCGATGACAGCAGCTCTTTCCGACCGTCAGCGGATTGAACTGGCGCTTCCCGCCTATCTGCTTTTCGTTCTCACCTCTGCGCCGGGCATTTTCACGCCGCATGACTCGACCCAGATGGATCGCGCCGAGGCGGATATATCCGGCCTCTGTACGCAGCTGCGTCTTGTGAGCCTCGAACCGTTCGCTGATCTGACGCCGAAGAAGCGTGACGCGCTCGTGCGCCGTCTACAACGCATTGCAAAAGTAGAAGTTGCCCAGTGGAAGGATCAATCTGCGATCTTGGTCATGCTAAAGCTCAGGATTTTCCTTGACGAACTGATTAATCGGCAAATTGTGATTCTTTGGGAAGGTACACCGATGGATTGGGCCATCCGGCAACTTACATCGATGAGTAAGCACGGCTTCGATGAACCGGAGCTGGTCGCCCTTGCTCATGCCCAGGCCGCTGAGATGCTTATCTCTTTTCAAAAGGAAGGGTTTTACCTTCCGGTTTTCGCCGGAAAATTCAGTAACTCGCAAGAAGTAGATTAGAAAATACCTAATTTTATATGCAGATAATCAGGGAAGCGCTTCAAATAATACATAGTTCTATCCATTTCAATATTGACATATATGCGAAAATTTCATAGTATTACTGGTGCAGATGTCTAGTGTGGATGATGCCATGCAAGAAATTCAAGATGAATCGAGCGTCTTGAGCGCAATCTATCTATCGAATGATGATCTAAAGGAGAAGCGGCGGATTGCGGATAAAGCAAATCTGCTTGGGTGCTCGCCGGCTCTTGTCGAGTACATCGAACGCCTTGAAGCCCAAATTCAGGAGCTTGGAGCGGGCCTCATTCCCAAGGCGCTCAATATCCGGCGGTAGCCCGGTGATCCGGGAGGATCGTGCCGCAGGGCGGTTGCCCCCTGTTCTGTAGGAGGCACCGCCTGATCGTGGCGGCCGTGCTCCGGAGGAGCACGGCCGTTGCCGAACTCGGGAAGCTCAGGCTGCTTCTGCGATGCGGATTTCCAGCTTGAGGCCGGCAGCGGTCGCCATGTCAACCAGGGCATCCAGGCTGAACTTACCGAGCTTGCCCCGGAGTAGATCGTTGATCCGAGGACGGGTGACGCCCAAGCGGACCGCCGCGACCTCTTGGGTCACGCCCCAGGATTTCACATGCGCAACAAGGGCGCCGAGTAGATCGGCGCGCGCCTTCATGCTGGCAGCTTCAGCCGGAGTGTTCGCGAGTGCGTCGAACACGTCATCAAAGGTCTGGACTTCCATCGCCTTAATCCTTCCACGCCTTGAGCCGCTTCGCGGCAATCTCGATGTCTTTTTGCGGTGTTTGTTGGGTCCGTTTCTCGAAAGCGTGCAGGACAAGGATACGATCCGGCAGCGTCGCGAGGTACAACACACGGAAGGCGCCCGAAGCCTCCCGAACTCTGATTTCCCTCACGCCCGGCCCAACGGTCTTCAGTGGCTTCCAGTCAGCGGGATCGTCGCCGGCCTGGACGGCGCGAAGCTGATAGCCCGCCTCGGAACGAGCATCGTCCGGAAAGTCCCGGAGTCGGGCGAGGCTGTCGCCTAAGAACGTGATCGGCTTCATGGAGGGCAGTGTATCGAAACCGATACACAAGCGCAATCGGCTTTTCCATACCTCACGCCGATCCGACGATGACGATAGGGGCGGATCAAGCAGCCCGCACAGTTGCCAGGAAGTGGGCTACCTCGACGCCGAGATGCTCGGATTGCCGCGACAGCTCGGAGGCCGCCGACAGGACCTGTGAGGCCGCCGCCCCGGTCTCCTCCGAGGCCTGCGCCACGCCGGCGATGTTGCCCGTCACTTCGTTCGTGCCGGCCGAGGCTTGCGCCACGTTGCGCACGATCTCCTGCGTCGCCGCCCCCTGCTGCTCCACCGCCGCCGCGATCGAGGTGGCCACGTCGTCGATCTCCCGGATCCGACCGGTGATCCCGCCGATCGCCGTCACCGCTTGAGCAGTCACGCCCTGGATCTGGCCGATCTGCCGGGCAATCTCCTCCGTGGCCTTGGCGGTCTGCTCGGCCAGGGCCTTCACCTCCGAGGCCACCACGGCGAAGCCGCGCCCCGCCTCTCCGGCGCGCGCCGCCTCGATGGTCGCGTTGAGCGCCAGCAGGTTGGTCTGCCCGGCGATGTTCGAGATCATGCCCACCATGTCGCCGATCCGGGCGGCGCTCTGGTTAAGCGCCTGCACCAGGTTGGCGGTCTCGGCGGCCTCGCCCACCGCCGCCTGGGCGAGGTGAGCCGAGCCGGTCACCTGTCGACCGATCTCCTGGACCGAAGAGCCGAGTTCCTCGGCGGCCGCCGCCACGGTGTTGACGTTGGTGGAGGCCTCCTCGGCGGCGGCCGCCACAGTTGTGGACTGGCTTGCCGTCTCCTGAGCGGTTGCGGTCATCTGCTGGGCGGTGGCCTGGAGTTCGGTGGCGGAAGAGGAGACCATTCCGACGATCCCGCCGACCGCTCGCTCGAAGCCGTCGGCGAGTTCGATCATGGTGCGCTTGCGCTCGGTGGCGGCAGCCTCGTCGGCAATGCGCCGGACCTCGGCCTCCTCGGCGGCCTTGCGGGCGACCATGGCCTTGATGCCCTCGACCGCCTTGCCAACGGCGCCGATCTCGTCGGCGCGTGCGGCCTCCCGGATATCGGCGTCGATTTCGCCCCGGGCCATGCGCTGCAGCACACCAACCAAATTACCGAGTGGGCGCGTGATACCGTTGATCGTCGTAAAACCAGCTGCCAGAAGTCCCACGAGCAGACCGACCCCACTGAACAGCATCAGGTTGTAGCGCGTGGTGTTGGTCTGATCGGTGAGGGCGCTTGAACCTTGATCCATCGCTGCGGCGATGTCGCTGCCGAGTTTTGTTCCCTCTTCGATCATCGCCGAGAAGGTCGGGTCGATGGTGCGATGGACGAGTTCGATGGCTTCGTCATTGCGATTGGATGCCCCGAGCTTACGGACTTCAGTCACGTCTTGCAGGAATTTATTGACTCGCGCCGCTTGGTCAGCAACCCGATTGTCAAACGCGGCCGGAGCTTGGTTTTTCAAGTTTTCGAGAGAAGTCTTGAGGAGCGGAACGGCTGCCTCGAAACCCTCGCCGGCCGCCTTCATCTGAGCATCGCTCTTTTCGGCAATAAGGCGGTAAACCCAATAATTGAGTTCTAATATAAGCCGATTGACACCGCGTGTCGTGGCCACGGCCTTTGCATCGCGTTCGATAAATACGCTATAGTTGTCGTCGATATACGTCATTCGGGACTGCCCGAACCAGATACAGCCACCCACCACGAAGCCGATCAGAACGACAACCGCTGAAAGTTTGGTGAGGATTTTGACATTCCCGAAAAAAGACATTGCTGCTCTCCGTGATTCGCGGAGATCATGCATCATATGATATAATTTTTTGCTTCAGCATGTATTGGAGCGCCGCTGTTTGGAGCATGAGGCCCAGACCCGCGCGGCGCAGTCGCGTGTTCCGATGCCTTGCCCGCCATCGAAAGGTCCGGCTTCAGGCTGTTGAGTCAGAAGCCGACGACCGCCTTGGGTGGGAAGCAGCTTGGCTGCTTTCAGTCGCATGACGTTCTTAAGCGGACCTAGGATGACCCGCCGTCTCTGGATGGACGGTCCAACCCATCGCATGGTCGAAGTTCGTTAAAGTCGGATGCCGACTTCATCAGAGGCGATGCGACCGGCGCGAAAGTGCTCTGCCTCGGGAGGCAGCGTGATTCACGATTGCAAAGGCCCGGTCACGCGATGTCTCGTGCTAGTCCGGCATGGCCAGCGCGTAGCCAACCGATCCGGCCTGTTCACGGGATTGCTGGACTCGCCCTTGACCGAGCAGGGCCGGATGGAAGCCGAGACAGCCGGGCGGCGTTTGGCCGAGCGCCGCTGGCGCTTTTCCGCTGCCTTCACCTCGACGCTGACGCGGGCCGTCGTGAGCGGCCGGCTGATCCTCGATGCGCTCGGGCAACCAGGATTGGTCCCCCAACGCTTCGCCGCGCTCGTCGAGCGAGACTACGGCGACCTCAGCGGGCTCGACAAGATCGCCGCCGTTGCGCGCTGGGGGGCGGAGCGGATCGAGACCTGGAGCCGCTCCTACGCCGAGGCGCCGCCGAACGGTGAGAGCCTGCGCGATACCGTCTCCCGCATTGTGCCATGCTACCTCCGAACCATCCAGCCGGCGGTCATGGGCGGAGACGTGCTCGTCGTCGCCCACGGTAAATGCCTGCGGGCGCTTGTGATGGCGCTCTAAGACCCCAGCCCGGCGGAGGTCGAGCACCTCGAACTCGCGACGGGCTCCGTCAGGATCTATGAGCTTGCCGCGGACACGACGATCGAAGCTCGCTGGATCGACGGGTGAATCCGCCTGTCGGCCCCCCACAATGGATCTCCACCGGCTGCAGAAGGTTCCACATTTCATCTATTTCAGTGATGGAAAGCATCTAATCATTCCGTTGGAGTGAATGAACAGGACCTGGGATCCTCCGGCATCACATCGGAGCCATCCATGTCCGCGCCCAGACTTTTCTCCCACTGTCGTTCGACGCGTGCTTTGGCCGGCACGAGAGCCATCCTTCCGGGACTCGGCCTCTGCGTGGCGGTCACCGCCGCCGCGGTCGGCTTCGAGGCCGTCGAAACGCACCTGTTCGGTCGCGCCTGGCTCGAAGCCCTGGTGCTGGCGATCCTACTCGGGAGCGCGATCCGCACCGCCTGGACCCCGTCGCAGCGTTTCTTTCCCGGCATCGCCTTCGGCGCCAAGACCGTGCTGGAGATCGCGGTCGTCCTGCTCGGGGCCTCGCTCAGCCTCACGAAGATCCTCGCCGCCGGTCCGGGCCTGCTCTTCGGCATCGCGGGCGTGGTCATTGTCGCGATCCTGTTGAGTTACGGCATCGGTCGGGCGCTCGGGCTGCATCCGCGCATGGCGATCCTCGTCGCCTGCGGTAACTCTATCTGCGGCAACTCAGCCATTGCCGCCACGGCCCCGGTAATCGGTGCCGACGGCGAGGACGTCGCAGCCTCCATCGCCTTCACCGCGGTGCTCGGCGTGCTGGTGGTGCTCGGCCTGCCGCTGCTGGTGCCGCTGCTTGGCCTGTCGCCTATGCAGTACGGCGTGCTCGCCGGCCTCACCGTCTACGCCGTGCCGCAGGTCCTCGCCGCCACCGCGCCGGTCGCGGCACTTAGCGTCCAGGTCGGGACGCTGGTCAAGCTGGTGCGCGTGTTGATGCTCGGCCCGGTCGTTCTGGCGCTCTCCCTCGGCGCAAGCCGGCTTCGCGAGGAGCCGGACGCGGCCGAACCTCGCGTCACGGCTGGGGACCGGCCGGCCGGCGGCCGTCTCGCAATCCACCGGCTCGTGCCATGGTTCATCCTGGCCTTCCTAGCGGTCGCTGCCCTGCGCTCGGCCGGACTGATCCCGGCCGTCGCCCTCAAGCCGATCTCACAGATGGCCAACCTCCTCACCATCGTCTCGATGGCGGCGCTCGGCCTCGGGGTCGACGTGCGCAGCGTCGCCAAGGCCGGCGCGCGGGTGACCCTGGCGGTAGTCGCCTCGCTCCTCGCGCTCGGCGCCGTCAGCCTCGGTCTGATCCGCGTGCTGGGCCTCGCTTGAACCGATCGGATGCGCCCGAGGCCCGGTCAGGCCCCGGCGAGGCATGGTGAGACGAAGAGCTCCCCGCGATAGGCCCCGCGCAACGTGCGCACGGACACGATCAGCCAGAGCAGGGTCAGCAAGCCGACGAGGCCCGCTCCGAGCCAGGCGAACCCGCTGAGTGCCGTCACTTCGCCGATCCGCAGGGTGGCCAGGGCATAGACGCCGAGCGGGAAGATGTAGCCCCACCAGCCGAGGTTGAACGGAACGCCGGCGCGCAGGTAGCGCACCGTAACAGCGAGCGAGAGCAGGAACCACCAAGCCCCATAGCCCCAGAGAATCAGTGCGCCGATGAGGCCCACGATCCTGAGGATGTCCGGAGCTCCGGCAAAACCGCCCGCCGCGAGGATCGGGCCACCGGCCTGCCCCAGCACGAGCAGGCCGAGCGCCCCGGTTCCGAGCGGACCGAGGGAGAGCCAGCTCGATGCCGCCATCTCTCGCGGCGGCAGGTTGTGCAGCGCCATGCGCAGCACCAGGATCGCCAGGATACTCAGCGCCAGCGGGACCGAGACGCCCCACAGCACGAAGCTCGTGACGATGACGGCGAGCTGCTGGCTCTCGCCGCTCAGGGCCGGGGCGAGCAGGCCGCCGGAGACGGCGACGACCTCGGCGGTCACTACCGGCAGCAGCCAGACGGCCGTCATCTGGTCGATGCGGTGCTCCTGACGGGTGAACATCAGATAGGGAATCGCGACGGCACAGATCAGAGCGAGCGCCACGTCGATCCACCACAGCGGCAGGGCGATGCGGACGGTATCGGCGCCGAGATACGGTGGACCGAAGATCAGCAGCCCGTTCAGCAGCGTCGCCAGCGCCATCGGGATCGCCCCGAAAAACATTGACACCGTCGAGTGTCCGAAGATCCGTCGGGCGCCATCGAAGTAGAAGATCCAGCGCGCGCCGTAGACCAGGCAGAAAGTTGCGAAGAGCACGACGGAGGCGAGCCAGAGCCCGAGCGGGACAGGGGCCAGCAGGGCATGCGTCGCCGGCAGACGGTCGAGGGCCAAGGCGACCACGCCAGTGCCCATCACCACTGTGAACCAGTTCGGCGTAAATTGCCGGATCACGTCCCGCGGATGCTGGAGGCGCGAGAGCGGCTTAAGGCCTGTGCTGATCGCCAGCAGACTGGATTCGGACACGGGGCGTTCTCGGGCTTCGGAGGGTCAACGCACCGGCTCTAGCACGCCCCCGCATCGCGCGCCGCCGCGATAGATAGCAGCTCGCAAGTGGCGGCTAATCATCAAAACAATCGATTAAAACTAGCTATGCAAACCGTTAGTACGAATGGTTTCCGGCCGCTACCTTCTTGTCATCACGAACCGACGTGACGACCCCACCAGAAGGATATCGACCATGACCCGTACGATCGCCGCCCTCGCCCTCACCGCGTCCGCCCTTGTCGGCATGACGGGCCTCTCGCAGGCCCAGGGCCTCCGCGCTCCGCAGGCCCGCTCCATCACCAGCCCATCCGCACCGATCTACGGCGACGCCGATGGCGCCAACGCCAAGAACCCGGCACTCCCGGCCTACGCCCGTGGCCGCGGCCAGGAGACCGGCGGCCCGGCGCGGGAACTGATCGGTCGCTGACAGCGCCCCGTTGGCCGCCGGGCATCAGTCCGGCGGCGCGTGAAGCCTTCGACCACCCGAATGGCAGGGAGATCCATCATGACCCGACCCACCTTCGAGACCACCGACGAGGCCCGGCAGGGCGAGACCAGCGGTCATATGCGCTGGGTCCTGTTCTGGACGGTCGCCCTGACTGTCGCCGCCGTCGGCACCGCCTGGCTGACGATCACCTGATCCGGCCGCCCGCCATTGATTGAAGATCGGAAATCTTCGGATGATCGCAATCGGAGATCGTTCAAATTTCTAACGATCATTGGATGGAATAATCGTCTCGCCGTAGCATCTCCTTCATGGGGAAGTCGCCTCTTTGCCGGGATGACATGGATCGACGACCCGAGTTTCCGGCGGCGAGACCGGACCGTCCCGACCGACGCCAATGCCGTCCGCCGACGGCGACACCGAGATCTAGCGACCGGCCGACGCGGTCCAACAAACGATTCCAGGGAGACATCATGCGTCATCTGCACGAACCGTTGAACCGCCGCCTCGTCCTGGGTGGACTCGGGCTCGGCAGCCTCGGCGCCGCACTGCCGGCCTGGGCCGCGGGCTCGGTGAAGCTGCCTCTGCCGGGCGGCCCGGACGAGCGGGCGCTGACCACCGCCTTTCCGGGCAAGGGCGAGATGATCCTGCAGCGTACTCATCCTCCGCTGCTGGAGACGCCGTTTTCGGTGTTCGACGAGGGCGTGTTCACCCCTAACGACCGCTTCTACGTGCGCTGGCACTGGGCCTCGATCCCGACCGAGGTGGATGCCGACACCTTCCGGCTCAAGGTCCACGGCCATGTGGAGAAGGAACTCTCGCTCTCCCTCGACGCCATCGCCGGCCTGCCGCGCTTCGAGATCGCCGCGGTCAACCAGTGCTCGGGCAATTCGCGCGGGCTGTTCGAGCCGCGAGTGCCCGGCGCGCAATGGGCTAACGGCTCGATGGGCAACGCCAAATGGACCGGCGTACGCCTCAAGGATGTGCTCGAACAGGCCGGGGTGAAGGCCGGTGCCGTGCAGGTGCGCTTCGACGGCCTCGACGCGCCGGTGGTCGACGACGCGCCCGACTTCAAGAAATCGCTCGATCTCGATCACGCAAGCAATGGCGAGGTGATGATCGCCTACGCGATGAATGGCGAGCAATTGCCGCTGCTTAACGGCTTCCCGCTCCGGCTCGTGGTGCCGGGCTGGTACTCGACTTATTGGGTGAAGATGCTGTCCGACATCGAGGTGCTGGACAAGCCCGACGAACAATATTGGATGAAGACCGCCTATCGCATCCCCGATGTGCCGGGCGCTAACATCAAGCCCGGCCAGACCGGCTTCAAGACAGTGCCGATCAACAGGATGGTGCCGCGCTCGTTCGTCACCAATCTGCAGGACGGCGCCAGGGTGGCGGCCGGAACGCCGGTGGCCATCCGCGGCATCGCCTTCGGCGGCGATTGTGGGGTGAAGACGGTCGAGGTCTCTGGAGACGGCGGAGCGACGTGGGTCCCGGCGCAACTCGGGGCGGACGAGGGCCCCTACAGCTTCCGCCGCTTCGACGGCAGCCTGCCGGCGCTTGCTGCCGGGACCCATACGGTCAAGGTCCGCTGCACAAACACCAAGGGCGTCGCGCAAGGCATGGACCGGGTCTGGAACGCCAACGGCTTCATGCAGAACGGCATCGAGACCGTGTCCTTCCAGGCCGCTTGAGGAGAACAGCCATGAACACGATCCGCCCTGCGGCCCTCATCACCGCGCTCATCCTGTCTCCCTTGGTGGCGCTCGCGGCGCCTGCTCCCGAGCCGATGCGCTTCAGCTCGCAATCGATCGAATTTCCGACGTCCGACCGGATCTTTCCGGACGGGCCGGGAGCCGAGGCGGTCAATAACAATTGCCTCGCCTGCCACTCGGCCGGGATGGTGCTGACCCAGCCCAAGCTCACGAAGGCGCAGTGGACCGAGACCGTGAACAAGATGGTCCACGTCTACAAAGCGCCGGTCGATCAGGCCGATGTGCAGACCATCGTCGACTACCTCACGGCGTTGAAGCCCACGCCCTGAACCCTCGAATCCCGAGGCCGCCGTGCTTTTTTCGTCGGCCTCGGGGAATAGACCGCCCTCGCTGGCATCTCCCTAAGGCGATGCACGGCCTGACCGGTCCCGCACGACGCAATCCGATTTCGAACTCGCCCGCACGGCCGGCCCCAGGCCGCCGAACGAGGGCGCATGCCCGAGAGACACGCTTCATGACTGACGTCCGCACCAGCCTCCGCGCCCTCCTCGCCGGAGCTGCCTTGCTCCTCACCCAGAACCAACCTGGATTCGCCGCCGGCTTCGACGGCGCAATCAAGAACAACGCGCTCGCCCTGAACGCCGCCGGCACGGTCGCCGCGGTGTCGAACAGCGAGGAGAGCGCCGTCATCGTCTACGACGTCGCCAAGGGCACGGTGCTGCGCCGCCTCGACGGCTTCGTCACGCCGCGCAACATCGTGTTCGCGCCGGACGGCGCCCGCTTCTACGTCTCCGACAGCGGCACGGGCCGGATCACGGTCTACGAGACCGGCACCGGCAAAGAAGCCGGCGTTCTTGCCGCGGGCCCCGGTGCGTTCGGCACGGTGCTCTCGGCCGACGGGACAAAGCTCTACGTCAACAACGAGGCCGCGAGCACGCTGACCGTGTTCGACACCAAGACCATGCTCGCAGACGCCGTGATCCCCGGCTTCGCTCAGCCGCGCCAGGGCGTGAAGCTGTCGCCGGACGGCAAGACCGTGTTCGTGACGAACTTCCTCGGCGACAAGATCACGTTGGTCGACACCGCCACCAACAAGATCACCGGCGAGATCGTCGGGTTCGAAAAGCTGCGCGCCATCTCGATCACCAAGGACGGCAAGACGCTGTTTGCCGCCAACAGCGGCCGCAACACCATCGGCGTGGTCGATGTCGCCGCCCGCAAGGTCACCTCTGAAGTCGCGGTGGGCAAGGACCCCTACGGGGCCGCGCTGACCCCGGACGGGCGCTTCGTCTATTCGGGCAACCTCAAGGACAACTCCTTGTCGGTGATCGACACCGGCAGCCTCAAGGTCGTCGCCACGGTGACCGGGCTGAACGAGCCGCGCCAGGCGATCGCGTTCTCGGCCGACAACGCCCACGCGTACGTCCTCAACCGCGACCTCAGCGTGGCCGTGGTCGACCGCGCGAAGAACGCGGTGGTTTCGACGATGAAGCCGTGAAGCGTCGCGCGCCGGGTGCCTTTCGGCGCCCGGCGCGTTCTCGATCTCGACACGTCGCGAACGCAGGACAAAGACCCCATGCTCGGCCTGTTCCAGCGCAAGGACCGCCTCATCGTCCACGGAAAGGCGCCCTACAACGCCGAGCCGCCGCTCGATCGCCTGCGGGCCGCCTTCCTGACTGATCAAGCCGACTTCTACGTCCGCAGCCACGGCGACATCCCGGACCTCGACGCCGACGGCTACCGCCTGACCGTCGACGGAATGGTCGCGACGCCCCTCGACCTCTCCCTCGCCGATCTCAAAGAACGCTTCGCGCCCGTCACCGTCACGGCGGTGATGCAATGCGCCGGCAACCGCCGGGCCGACATGCTGGCCGTGGCGCCGGTCTCCGGCGACCCGTGGGCGCCCGGTGCCATCGGTAATGCGGAATGGACCGGCGTGCGGCTCGCCGACGTGCTGCGCGAGGCCGGCATCGATGCGGATGATGAGCGCCACGTCGCCTTCGAGAGCCACGACCGGATCGCGGACACGGACACGCGCTTCGGTGCCTCG
This sequence comes from Methylobacterium gossipiicola, assembly GCF_900113485.1. GTDB lineage: Bacteria > Pseudomonadota > Alphaproteobacteria > Rhizobiales > Beijerinckiaceae > Methylobacterium > Methylobacterium gossipiicola. The sequence continues at coordinate 110,775 of NZ_FOPM01000011.1, read as the reverse complement.
ATCCCGCTCGCCAAGGCGCTGGCCCCCGAGACGCTGCTCGCTTTCGCGATGAACGGCGAGCCTCTCGCCCCCGAGCACGGCCATCCGTTGCGCGTGGTCGTTCCGGGATTTGCCGGTATCCGCAGCCCGAAGTGGCTCGCCCGCATCTCGGTTCAGGACCGGCCTTCCGACAACCCGATGCAGGCCGACGACTACAAGCTGTTTCCGCCCAACGTGACGGCCGGGACCGCCGACCCGGCCCACGGCATGACCATCGAGGCGATGCCGTTGAACAGCGCGATCTGCGAGCCCGCCCGCGGCGCGGCGTTGAAGGCCGGCCGGCACGCGATCCGCGGCTACGCCATCGCCAGCGACCGCGCGGTCGCCCGCGTCGACGTCTCGACGGATGGCGGCCGCAGCTGGGCGCAGGCCCGGATCGAGCGCGATGCCGACGCGCCCTACGCCTGGACGTTCTGGGAGATCGAGCGCGAGCTGACCACCGGCGAGCACGAGCTCGCGGTGCGGGCCTGGGATTCCGCCGGCCAGACCCAGCCGGCCGCCCCCGACGACACCTGGAACTACAAGGGCTACCTCAGCGCCGCCTGGCACCGGGTGCGAGTGACGGTGGCCTGACCCTCACGCCCAGAGCAGTGCGGTGGCCGCGAGACCCGAGATCGCGATGAGCAGGGCCGCAATCCCGACGGTGAGGAGGCGCGGCATCATCGGGATCTCGGCATGGGTGAGCCGTGCCCGGATCGCCCGGTCCCGCCACACGGCACCGGCGAACGAGGCAAGCGCGCAGGCGATCAAGGTCAGCGACAGCACCTTCAGCGGCCAGACCGCGAGCACCTCCCGGAGGAAGCGCTGCGCGGCGAGGCCGACGCCGAGGAACGCGAGCCCGGTGCGAAGCCACGCCACGAAGGTGCGTTCGGCCGCCAGAACCGTCCGATCCTCGGCGAGCCTCACCCGCGGGTCGTCGGGGGGCACGGGTTTCGCGGGCTCGCTCATCCGGCATTCGCTGCCGCGATCAGGTGAAGCAGCGCGTCGGCGGCCCGGCTGCGGTAGCGCTCCTTGTGGCGCAGCACCCGGAACGGCCGGCTCGGCAAGTCGAACGCCGCCCGCACCAGGGTCCCGGCCCGAAGCGATGCGGCGACCACGGTTTCGGACAGTACGGCGGCCCCGCCCCCGGCCTCGACGGCAGCGCGGACCGCCTCGTTAGAGGGCAGTTCGAGCGTGACCCGAAGCTGGGCGGCTGCGAGGCCGGCCGCACCCAGGGCCGCCTCGAAGGCCGAGCGGGTTCCCGATCCCGCCTCGCGCAGCACCCAATCGACCCCGGCGAGGTTTTCGGGTTCGAGGTCGGTCGCCTCGGCGAAGGCATGGCCAGGGGCGACGACGAGGACCAGTTGGTCCTGGGCGATGGTCGTACTTGCGAGCGTCGGATCGTCCAGCGCCCCCTCAACAAAGCCGAGTTCGGCCTGCCCCGCGCGCACCGCATCGGCGGCCTCGGTGGTGTTGCCCACCCCCAACCGGATGGCAATCTCGGGGTAGGCCCGGCGGAAGGCGACGAGGTGGCGCGGCAGCCAGTCGCTGGCGATGGTCTGGCTGGCGTAGAGGGCCAGCGTCCCGCGTCGCATGCCGCTGAGGTCGGCGAGCACCAGTTCGGCAGCTTCGGCACGGGCGAGCACGGCGCGGGCCTCGACGAGGAACACGCGCCCCGCCTCGGTCAGCTCGATCCCGCGGCCGACCCGGTGGAACAGCTTGGTCGCGTGCCGCCCCTCGATATTGGCGATCGCCGCGCTGACCGCCGACTGCACGAGGTTCAACGCCTCGGCAGCCCGGGTCACGTGCTGCCGCTCGGCCACCGCCACGAAGATGCGGAGCTGGTCGAGGGTCACGGCTGGCGGGCGGCTGCGACGAACAGATCTCCGATCGTCCGGTAACCGGCATCCGAGGGGTGCAGGTCGTGGCCGGGCGTGCAGAACAGCGTCAGCGCACAGAGCCGGGCGACGGGATTGCCAGTCCGGTTGAAGGTGGGAAAGACGAGGACCGTGCGGGCGCCGGCATCGGCGGCGGCGGCTATGATCACGCGGTTGAGGTCCTCAACGAAGCGGTCGCCCCCCTGATCCGCGGCGGCGAGCCAGTTGTAGTAGGTCCCGACGAGGATGCGCGCCCTGGGCGCCGCCTCCCGCAACTGCCCGAGGATGAGCTTGAGGTTGGCCTCGGTTCCCTTGAGCGCCGTCGGCCAGCGGGTCGCAATGCAATCGGCACCCTGGTCGGCGCAGGCCGTCTGGACGGCGCGCAGGTCGTTGATGCCGATGTCGAGGGTGATCGTACCCACGCCTTCAGGATGAGCGCCGAGATACGCGGTCGCCGCAGCGAGCTGGGCCCCCTGGTAGGGGATGTGCAGGGGCAGCGGTGTGGTGCCGAAGGGCTTCCCGGTGGTGGCGAAGCCGCAGGGACCGGCGATGAACGAGGTCGTCGATTCGCCGGGGCAGCCGAGATTGACCACTGTCAGGCCGGCCGCGGATCGCTTCAGATCGGCGGCGAGAATGTCGACGTAGCCGGTGTCGAAGCTCTCGGGCCGCACCGCACCGTTCGCGATTTGACCCTTCAGCTTGTCGATCTGCAGGCCGTAGGCCAGCGAGTCTCCAAGCGCGAGGTAGGTCGGGGCCGGCTCGGCCACGACCGACGTCGGCCCCCCGAGCCCCACAAGAAGGCAGAACAATGCGCCCGCCAAGCCACGGACGCGGTGTCGTCGAACGGCGGTCTTCATCGTGTCCCCCTATGTCCCGATCCTATCGCCGGTCCGGCGCGAGGCCGCGCACCTGCGCGTCGACGGCCTGGGCGACCGTCAACAGCCGCGCCTCGTCGGTGCGGCCGGTGACGACGTAGGACATGCCGCCATCGACCCACGAGAAGGCGGCGACGTCGCCCTCGCGGGCGAAGCGGAAGAGCGTGCGCCCGTCGCCGTCACCGACGCGGCTGTAGAGCGTCAGCCGGGTTCCGCGGTCGTCGTCGTACATCAGCATCGCGGCGGATTCGGAACCCGCCGGTAGCAGCCGGCCACCCATCAGGCGGAAGCCGTACGCCGTGAGGTCGGGGGTGGTTACGGCGTGGCCGAGGCGCTTGGAGAGCCACGCGACGAGATGGGGCTTTTCGTCTGCGCGCACCTCGACCGGATGCACCGCCTCGACCACGAAGGTGCGGAAGGCTGCGACCGCGTCCTGCGTCGCCGGTGCCTCCACCACCATCGCCGTCGCGGGCCCGCCGTGCAGGGCATAGCCGACCCAGCCGCCGGCACCGCCGAGTGCGAGGCAGAGCACGGCTGCCGCCGCCATGGGAAACCACCCCACGCCGACGAGCCGATGTCGCGGGCGGATATTGGCCACCCGGAGCCGCGCCGGGATCGCCTCCTCGGCGATCGGCGCGAGGCGGGCACGCAGGCGCTCGCGCAGGGCGCGATCCGCCGAGATCTCGGCCGCACGTGCGGGGTTGCCGGCGAGCCATGCCTCGACCAGCGCTTGCCGCTCCGGTTCGAGACGACCGTCGATCAGGCCGTGCAGGTCGTCCTCGCCGACCGGGCGTGGATCCCCGCTCATTTCACCCTCCTCAAGAGGCCAGTCCGGCCAGTTTCCAGGAAACTTCGCATCCGTGTCCGCGCCCGGCTCAACCGCGACATCACCGTGCCCAGCGGTACCCCAAGCACCTGGGCCGCCTCGGCATAAGACAGATCCTCCACCGCAACGAGCAGCAGCACCGAGCGCTGATCCTCGGGCAGGGTATCGAGCCCGACGAGTACGTCGCGGGCCCCCATCGAGGCCTCCGGGTCAGCGCCCGGATCGGGCACCAAATCGAGTGCTTCCGCGCCAACATCGACGCCGCGTCGGCCCCGGCGCCGGACGGCGCCGAGGAACAGGTTGCGCTCGATCGTGAACAGCCACGCCCGCAGGTCGCCGTCGCGGCGGCGCCCGGACCAGGCGGACAATGCCCGCTCCAGCGTGTCCTGGACGAGGTCGTCGGCTGCCTCGCGGTCCCGCAACAGCGCGACGGCGTAGCGCCGCAACGCCGGGATCTGCGGTTCGATGAGGGCGGCGATCTCGTCCAACGACGTTTCCCGGTCAGAGGGGGCCGAGCCCGGCATTCAGCGATTATGGCTTGGCGATGTGCCACGCGCCGTTGAGGAATCCGTCGCCGGTGATGTCGCCCGGCTTGGTGTCCTTGGCGAATGTGTAGAGCGGCTTGCCCTTGTAGGCCCACTGCATCGTGCCGTCGTCCCGTGTCACCATCGTCCAGTCGCCACTGGCAGCCGAGCCGGAGGCGGCCATCAGTGCCGGCCAGTTGGCGGCGCAGGGGCCGTTGCACATCGACTTGCCGCCCATGTCCTTGTCGAAGGTGTATAGGGTCATGCTCTTGGAATCGACGAGCGCCGGCCCCTTGGCGGTCTCGGCGGTCATGGCGGGCGCGGTCATGGCGGGCGCGGCCTGGGCGGCCACGGCCGAGAAGGCGAAGGCCGCAAAGGCGGCGCGGATCAGCATGGTGCGCATGAGTGAGGTCTCCGGCGGTCGACCATGACCGCATTGGGAGAGATGCCGAACGGGCGCGTCTATTCCACTGACATTTGGAAAAGATCGATCACATCGGCAGGGCCGCCAATTCGTCCCCGGCCATGGAATAAAACCGTTTCCCCGGCATCTCTCCCCTCGACAACGAACAGGGAGGACGGCTCATGCGCGGAGCATTGGGATTTGCGCTCACGGCCGCCGTGATGGCCGGCGGCCTCGTCGGGGGCCGGATGATGATGCCCCCGACGCTGGCCGCCGCCGAGCCGCCGGCCGTCGTCTCCGCGTCCTTCGACGCGATGATGGCGCAGTCGATGACGCGGATGCATGACGACATGATGGTCCCGCCCTCGGGCGATCCGGACCGCGACTTCGCCGCGATGATGATCCCCCACCACGACGGCGCGATCGCGATGGCCCAGGCAGAGCTGCTCTACGGCAAGGATCCGGTCCTGCGCCGCCTCGCGCAGGGGATCATCGTCGAACAGGGCCAGGAGATCGCAGTGATGCGACGGGCGCTCGCCGATCTCCCTCCCGCGCCGGAATCGTCCGCCGCAGCCACCCACCTTCACCACCATGGCACGGCCCCTGCCGCCGAGATGCCTTCGGAGATCTGCCGATGAAGACCGCCCTGACCGTCCTCGCCCTCGCGTTGCTCTCCGGCTCGGCTCTCGCCGGGCAGGCCCCGGGCGCAGCCTCCGCACCGGAAGTGCCGGTCAGCGGCAGGGACCGGTTCTACACCTCGGACCAGTTCTCCAACACGGTCTCGGTGGTCGATCCCGCCGCCAACGTCCTGCTCGGCGTGATCCGGCTCGGCGACCCGACGCCGATGAACCTGAGCCCGCTCTATCGCGGGCAGCTTCTGGTCCACGGCATGGGCTTCTCGCCCGACCACAGGACCTTGCTCGCGGTCTCGATCGGCTCGAACTCCGTGAGCTTCATCGACACGGCGACCAACACGGTCCGCCACACCGCCTATGTCGGGCGCGCGCCGCACGAGGCCTTCTTCACGCCGGACGGCCGGGAGGTCTGGGTGAGCGTGCGCGGCGAGGACTACATCGCCGTACTCGATGCCGCGACCGCCAAGGAGACGCGCCGGATCACCGTGCCGAACGGGCCCGGCATGACGATCTTCTCGCCGGACGGCGCCTACGGCTATGTCTGCTCCAGCTTCAGCCCCGAGACGGTGGTGATCGACACGAAGACCCACACCATCGTCGGGCGCGTGAAGCAGGAGAGCCCGTTCTGCCCCGACATCGCCGCGACACCGGACGGCAAGCAGGTGTGGTTGACCCTCAAGGATGTCGGCAGGACCCAGGTGTTTTCGGCGCGTCCGCCCTTCGCGCCTCTGAAGACCATCGAGACCGGGCCGATCACCAACCACGTCAACATCGTCTCGACCAAGGCCGGCCAGTTCGCCTACGTGACGATCGGCGGCCTGAACCAGGTCAAGGTGTTCCGCACCGAGGACTTCACCCAGGTCGCCACCATCCCGACCGGCGCCCTGCCGCACGGGCTCTGGCCCTCGGGCGACGGCAGCCGCGTCTATGTCGGCCTGGAGAACGCCGACAAGGCGGCGGTGATCGACACCGCATCGAACACCGTGATCGCCGAGGTGCCGATCGGCCAGGGACCGCAGGGCGTGGCCTACGTCCCGAACGCCGTGCCGGAGGGGGACGGAAAGCAGAACCTCCAGCCGCTGGGCGCCGCCGGCAAGACCAGCGTGCTGACGCTCGCGGGCACCGATGGCAAGCCGGCGACGCAAGTGACCCTCTTCGACCAAGGCGTGTTGCAGACGCTGCAGGCCGCGGTCACGGGACTACCCGCGAAGATGCCGTTCGTGCTGGCGCTGGCCGCCGATCCGAAGGGGGCCGCCGGCCTGGAGCCGCTCGCCGCCTTCATGACCAACCCGGCCGGCGCGGCCATCGTCAACGCGATCGGCCCGATCCGCCAGATCACCCGCACGGATGCCGGCGCGAGCCGGCGCTACCTCGTGGTGGTCTCAGGCAAGCCCGGTGAACTCGGAGGCGTCTTCCAGATGCAGACTGTGGATTGAACGGGCGGCCTCACGAGCGCGGGAAGCGGGAATCCGAGAGCATGCGTTCGCAGCGCGCGTCCGGCTGCGACGTCTGCTTTCGAGGCCGCCATTGGCTTGCTTCTATGACCGAGTAGGGTCGAAACCTGCCTGTCGGAAAACACCTGTTTGTCGGCAGATGATCAAACCGGGCATACACGCCGGTCAGGTCGTTGATCTGTCACCCTGCGACAGGCGAACATATCTCGATCAGGCATCCATCGATGTCACGCACGTAAGCGACGATTTGGCCCCAAGGCTTCTCGGCCGGTGGTGAAACGCCGTTCGCGCCCGCGCCGACTGCCTTTTCATAGGCCTTCTGCGGATCGTTCGTGACCAGCGCGATTTCAAAGCCGGAAGCGATATCGCCTGTGCGGTTGGGGCGGATCGCCAGGCCGTTCATTTCCGCCATGGGTTCACCAGCAAAAGCGAGCACGGTCTCCCCGGTATCGAGTTCGGCATAGAGGTTGCTCTCGTGGACGAAGCGACGCTTCAGGCCGAAGGCGCGTTCATAAAAATCGATCGTGGCAAGCACGTCGGCGACGTAGATGATGGTGTATCCGAGTTTCATGCCGCACATATGATACGCCTGCGGCATATCGTCTTGAACAAATCGGACATTCACGACGTCAGGCCGGCAAGTGCGAGTTCCGGCAGCCGCGCTGAACCGATGCCCCCCATCTGGCGAAACGTACGGGACATGTGCGCCTGATCGGCATAACCAGCCTCTATGGCGGCATTCGCAGACCCGAGGCCTGCGTGACGGAGGCGAAGCGCGCGATGAAATCGGATGATCGCGGCGAGTTGCTTCGGTCCCAACCCCGTCGCAGCGGTGATCCGGCGTCGAGCGGTTCGAACATCCATATCGTGCAGCTTGGCCAGTTCCGCGATCGGCATGCGTCCTCCGGTGACATGCAGCATGTCGATCATGGACGTAGTCAGCGGATCGACATGCGACAGGCGAAACCGCCCAGCGACGAACAGGCCGAGCCGTTCGGTCAGGGCATCAATACTGGCGGCGGGCCGACATAACTCAGCAAGCGCGGGAAGTGCCGTCATGGCCTCGTCATCCATCAGGACGCGATCGACGATCGATCCCGGATTGAGTGCCAGCACGCCACCCGCCATGCCCGGACGCAATCGCACGCCCACGAACGCCGTCCCTGCGCTGATCGGTACAAGATGGAAGCGTGTGGATGGCCCAGCGATCCGCACTGCAATGGCCCCGGACGGTTTCAGGCCATCAGACGGAAACCGCAGGATGATATCGCATCGCCCATCGGGAAGAACCCTGTGATGGCCGTCACATACCGCGAATGAACGCCATATGGTTTCTATCGCGAGGGGATGCCAGACCGCCTTCGAATCTTCCTGGTAGCTGCGCTGCATCAACACCGTCTCGCGTTAGGGTATCGATGCCTTACCGTATATCTGTGCCCGTTTCATGTAGCGCACCCATCCAGCCCGACACCCCGCAGCGGGTGCGCCTGATGGAGCTCGTGGACGAGATCAACCGCCGCCACGGGCGCGACCGGGTGCGGTTCGCGTGCAGCGGCATGGCGCGGGGCTGGAACCTCAAGGCGGAGTTTCTGAGCCAGCGGTACACAACCCGATGGGGAGAGCTGCTGGCAATCTAACACTTTGGGATTGAACAAATGGTGAACAGTATGCAACCTTGAGGAAACGGGAGACTTAGGGAATGGCAGATTTTTTTGAGATTGATTTTTTGGAGGTTCATACCTCCAAGAGCGGCGACGCAATATCCATTAGATATGAGCAAGGTGGCGAGCAATACATTCACGTTGTTGACGGAGGATATGAGGCGACAGGTCCTAAGCTAGTTTCTCATATAAACAAGCATTATGATCGTCCGGGCTTCATAGACCATGTTGTTGCAACTCACCCGGATCAAGATCATGCGCAAGGACTAGCCACGATCTTAGAAAGCTTTAGCGTAGGCACGCTTTGGGTTCTATTGCCATGGAACTACATAGACCATCTTATGCCTCGCTTCGAGCGTTACACAAATCCTGAAAATCTGAAAAATAAGCTCAAAAAGGCATATCCATACATTGCTCGTCTTGAGGAAATCGCAAACGAGCGCGGGATTGAAATTAGGGAACCATTCCAAGGCGCGCAGATTGGCGCCTTCACCGTCATGGCTCCAACCCCAGAACGATACTTAGACCTAGTTGTTACCTCGGCCAAGACACCTGAGCACGTCGTTGAAGACAGCTTTTTGGGCATAGCGGGGCAATTTTTGGTAGAAGCGGCCAAACGGGCCAAAAGTTTAATTCGCCGAGGGTGGGGTGCAGAAGATTTCCCTAGTGACGGCACAAGTAATGAAAATGAGATGAGCGTTGTTCAGTTTGCGCGGTTGTGCGGGAAGAACATCGTACTAACCGCAGATACAGGTAGGGATGGTTTGGCTGAGGCCGCTGACTATGCCCCCTATTTAGGTTTGAGTCTTCCCGGTGGCGTCGATAGGTTTCAGGTTCCGCATCATGGCGGACGTCATAACGTTTCGACAGAAATGCTTGATAGATGGTTTGGGCCGCGATTGGCAAGCGAGCCTGCGCAGGGACAGGAAACCTTCACTTCTGTTGTAAGCGCGGCAGATGAGGATGAAGACCATCCAAGAAAAGTAGTGGTTCGAGCTTTCAAGCATCGTGGCGCCAAATGGACCACCACAGAAGGAGAGCCTGGCGGTGTTCGTACAAGCCACAATGCGCCTCCCCGTGAGGGATGGGGGCCCGTGAAGCACGTACCCTATCCTGACGAAATGGAGGAATAGGCAGTTGCCAATGGATTTTGAGAGCATAATCCGCAACAGCGGACTTGATCGTTACGATCGAAATGCGCGGCTATATCCTGCGTTGTTGTGCATATTGCCGGTATTCGCCATCGTAATTCTATGGTTTCCCCCAGCCTGGACAATGATAGGCGGGCTTCTATCCATAGCTGTCACCTTTGGAGGGATTTATTTGCTCGCTCAAGTGGTCAGGTATCGTGGCCGCACTGTTGAAAATCGACTAGGGCGACGTGTCGGCCGAGCAAAAACCGCGAGTTTACTTTGCCATAATAACAATGAATTGCCAGCCAACAGTAAACTGCGTTATCACGCATTTCTGCGGAAGAAGGGCCAGCCCATTCCAACCCATGAGGAAGAGCAGGCAAATCCAGAAGCAGCTTATGAGGCTTTTAGAGCCGCTGTTGATTGGTTGCTTATCTACACCCGGCCAAACGCTAAAGCGTCGGGGCTGCTCTCTGAAAACATTTCTTACGGCTTTAGACGCAATCTTTTAGGGCTCAAACCAGTAGCGATATTCTTCCTAGGGTTAGCGATAGTCGCTAACGGCTATATGTGCTGGATTTCTGGGAATAAAGATCAGATCGTTGCCGCTTTGGTGGTTGAGATCCTTTTTGCATGCGCACTTGCGGCTTGGCTGTTTGTAATTAGGCCTGGATTTGTGGAAGATGCCTCCGCTGCTTACGCTAAGAGGTTTCTGGAACAGTGCGAGCAGAAGAGTGGAACGCCACGGAACCCTAGTCCTTCCCGCCAATAGCCGCCCCGATCTAGTCGCCTTCCGGGGGACGGCGGCCGGGGTGGTAGGATGGTGTCTGTTGCGAGATCGTCTGGTGCAAAAGTCATGAGTTTCGCACCGCCTCCGGGCCGGTAGCGTTTCAGCCCCTTGCTAGGTCCATAAGTCCGGTGCGGAACTCGCGCACCGGCAATGCTCATAACTTACAAGTTATGGACATCAAACTTGCCCCTATGATCGCAAGGGGTTACGTTGTCCATAACTCATGTCCACAATCGCGCCCCTTCGTTCCCTCGGATATGCCCGCGTTTCGACCGTGGGGCAGACGCTTGAGGTGCAGCTCGACCAGCTTGCGGCTGCGGGGTGCCATCCGATCTATCGAGAGAAGGTCAGCGGTAGGAGTGGCGACCGGCGCGAACTGAATCGCCTCCTCCGAGAGGTTCAGCCGGGGGACGTGGTGGTGGTCACTCGGATCGACCTGCTGGCGCGATCCCTGTTCGACCTGTTTGCTATTATCCAGCGCATCCACGAGGCCGGGGGACGCTTCCGCTCGCTCGCTCAGTCCTGGACCGACACCGGGACGGCCGAGGGCAAGATGATGCTGGCCGTCATGGGCGGCATGGCCGAGATCGAGCGAGAGATGATCCTGACTCGTACCGCCGAGGGACGCGCCCGTGTGAAGGCGGCCGGCGGCAAGACCGGGGGGCCGAAGCACAAGCTCACCCCGGCTCAACAGCGGGAGGTGCGCCAGCGGCTCGCTGACGGCTTATGAATCGGCGTCGAAGCATGACCCCGGCAAAAACTTTGCTAACGCAGTATCTGATCTGCGAAAATCGAGATCGGGGTAGGGTCACGATCGGCGCCGATCGTGACCCTACCTCAAAGCGGAATATAGATTTTATTTCAATGGCTTGAGCCCAGACCTGGGAGGGGTGAACCTTCAACCCCTTTTCACACACTCGACCCTTTGCTACCCGTAGCAAACCGTCCGGTGATCAACCGCCACCGTTCCGGTTGTAGAGCGTGCCCGTACCCTGATCTCTGCGACCATGCTTGCGGATAAGCTCCTGCTCGTGGCGTTTGCACGCCCCGAGGTCGGCGCCGTGATCGTGCGCTACGATCCCCGGCTCGCATCCCATCTGACGGATGAGAGCCATAGCCGCATCTAGCCCTGGGTTGTGGGTTTTCGGATTGAGGTAGCGATCAACGCCTTTGCGCTTGGATAGGCGATAGTACGCCTTCGCACGGCCTTTGCGCCCGCGCCCGACGTACATGACCTCCATCCGGTCTCGCCCTGGCCCTATCCAAGTAGAGATCTCGTACGTGTAGTAGGGACCCGTGATGTAGCCGAATGGGACCTTGCTCATGCCTGACAGCCTCCCGGTTTGATCAGTTCGGAAGGCCATTCCGTACGGCACCTATGGTTGACGTCCTGCCACTGCCTGCCCCGCTTCTCCCTCCGAATGCCTTTGTTTTTTCTTTTGGTATCCGTGGAGTTTATTTTTCTGACCCCCCCTTAGAGCGCGAACCGAGCGGCCTGTCGGTCGAGGATGGCGCCGGTTGGACTGGCCTTGCACCCGGAGCGCTCGCGATCGGCCATGGTCAGGGCGTGGGCAAGGCGCTCGAACACACCGACCTTCGACAACCGCAGGAACCAGCGGTAATGGTGGGCCAGGTCGGAAAATCGAGTGGCAGGTGCCGCCACGCGCAGCCAGTGCGCAGGACGTACTGGATGCAGCACGGGAGCGTAATCGTAGAGGGATACGGGCTTACCCGGATGATCGAGGGGGAAGGCCGCGACCGAAGCCGTACCGTCCACCCGTATCACTCGGCAGCGGCTTTGCGCGGTCGCTCCGCACGCTTCGACTTTGCCTCGACGGCGGCCTCGGATCTGACCTCGTCAGCCTTGGCTTTCACATCTTTGCCCGACCCATATCGCATCGTGCCAAGCCCCAGCGAACGAGCGAGTTTAGAACGGGCCGTCGAGTAGTTGGCTGCGGTCATGGGATAGTCGTGCGGGAGGCCCCACTTCGCTCGGTATCCCTCGGGGGTGAGCCCACGGGTCGTGAGGTGCCGGCGCAGGGTCTTGTAGGCCTTGCCGTCCTCGAAACTGATCAGGGCATCCGGGGTGATGGATCTCTTGATCTGGCCGGGGGGCCGCTTCACCACCTCGTCCTTCGGGGAGGCTTCGGCCCCTCCCTCGCTGATCCCCTTCACAGCCGCGTGAACGCTTCCCAGGAGATTGACGAGTTCGCTCGCAGGTATCGAGTTGTTGGCGACGTAGGCAGTCACGATGCTGGTGCTCAGTTCGATGAGATCAGCAGCTTGGTACGATCCGGTTCCGGTCATTAGGTCGATCCAGAATATTCATCGTGTCTGATCTAAAGCGTGCTCTTGCAGCAAAGTCGATCAATTTTGTCCGAAGATCTCTACTTTTCCAGTAGACGGAGTGTGTCGCCATGAGCGGCCAGACTGGCTTCTGCCGATCGACGAATGTCGCCCAAAGGGCCCTCAAGCCACGTCGACGAACAGGTCGAGTTGCTGGGCCCTGAGCTGGCGCTGAACCGCAGATTGTCGACCCCGGCTCTTGCGAGGCGTCGAACCCGTGGTCGAACCGGTGAACACCGGCAGGGGCACGCCCGCCTTTGCGTAGAGGTACGCCCCGACGCACGCGCCGTCTTCCCTCATCAGCACGATGCAGGTGTGAGACGCGGATCTCAGGATGCGCCGCGTCAGCCGCGTGGCGGGCGGCAAGGCCGCCAGCGCCTTCAGCAAGCAAGTCAGCCCGGCCGACTGGACCCCGAGGATCGGATACTCGAACGCCAGCCCTGCACAGTTCTGGCGGGCCGCGCCCGCCGTGGTCGACGGGAACGGGTTGAGACCGATCCCGGTCCCGCTGTCGAGCAGGAACGCCGCAAGCAGGTCGCGGTCTTTGCCCTGCATCTGGGTGGCCAGGCGATGGCGGTCGGACGAAGCCGTCATGCGCATCACGACACCGGATACGGCCCGAGGAACAGGTCGCCGAGCGCCCGACGGCGCAGATATGTGATCCGCCGTCGGCGCAAGTGTTCGGGCCGGTCGTGGATCAGGTGGCAGCGCTGGCACCAGGCCGCGAGATCCTTGTCGCCGTTCAGGCTGGTGTCGTGGGCGCGGTGGCACGTCGCCAGGATCGGCACCGTCAACCGAGCCCGGGACAGCGCCTCGAGCCCAGGCGGACGACGCAGGGGCCGCCCGCGGTCGGAGCGCCAGTGCCCGGCCTCCGCGTCGTACCACGTCCCCTCGTCGAGGCAGACGATCACCTGGCCGTGCGGCCGCCCGCAGGCCTCGCAGCGCCCGCCGGCCCGGCCGAAGCGGATCACCGCCGAGAGCTGCGGCCAGTCGATGGGATAGAAGTGGCGGTGTTCGGGGCGGATCGGCACGATCCGGCCACGCTACCACGGCCGAGTCGAGGGCGAATCCCCCTATCTCCACTTCGTGGTGGGAGTGTCGGCCCGTCAGGGGCGGATCGCCCAGATCGGCACGCCCTCCGGCCGCCCGGGCTTGTCCCGATTGTAGGTCAGGTTGCCGAAGCCGATCCGCGTCGCATCGATCCATTCCGCCTTGGCGCAATCCAGAACCAAGGCTCCGCAATGATCGACCCGGAAGACCCCGGCGGTTGGGTGGACCCCGAACAGATCGGGTGCGGTCCAACCGAGATCGACCGCCTCCGCTCCGAGCCGGTCGAGGAACTCCAGCATGCCGGCATGCACCCGCTGCCAGCTCTCGCCGTGCAGACCGGGGCAGGGGGAGGTCGCCGGGCTCATCCGTTCGATCCGGTCGCGCCAAACGGGCAGATCCGTGCGGGTTACGGTGGAAGGGGAGACTGACATCCGGGGCGCATACCCCAGGCCTGCCGACCTGTCGCGGCCGCCGTGGCGACACAGGAGGCAGAGGAGGCCGAGGGAGCGGTGACGGGATCGAGATCGGAGAGAGGCTCCGGCGCCCGTCGCGAAAGCTCGGCTATGGCCCGCCTCCTGATCCTTGCCTGCTCGGCGACCAAGCGCCCCGATGCCGAGCGCATGCCGGCGATCGCGCGCTACGATGGCCCGCTCTGGCGCACCCTGCGCGCCGCCGATCCCGACGGCCGGCGCGCCCGGGTCGCCTTCCTCTCGGCCCATTACGGCTTCCGTGACGCGACGACGCCGATCGCCGACTACGACGCACGGCTGACGCGGGATCTCGCCGACCGGATGATCGCCGGTGGCATGACCACGCGCTGGCCCCGGCCGCCGTCGCCGCGGCGGCCCGACACCTATGGGATCCATGCCGGCGCCGAGATCGCCGGGCTGACCCGCCACGGTGCCGAGCCGTTCGGGGAGATCGCGCTGGTCGGAGGGCAGCTCTACCTCGCGGTGATGCAGGCCTTCGTGCGCGGTTTCGTCGATAGGGGCTGCGTGCGGGGCGACGCCCGCATCCACATCATCAACGGGCCGATCGGCCGGATGCGCCAGAACCTGCGGTCCTGGCTATGTGAGGTGGATAGCGCGCGTGGAGGCCTGTCGTGACCGCGCCGCGCGGGCACAACGGCGGCCCGGCGCTCGACGAGCCGGCCGACCTCCGCCCCGGCCGGTGCAAGCACTGCCGGCACTGGAAGGCTCCCTCGCAAGAGGAGCAGCGGGCCTACGAGTGGTTCCAGCTCGGCCTGTCGCGCCGCCGGGTCCGGCGGCCGACCGGCGCCTGCGACCGCGTCCTGATCGGCAACAACCCCAGGCCATCCTTCGCGGCGACCAACGGCGAGTTCGGCTGCGCGAACTTCGAGGCCGCGCCACCTCCGCCGATGCCGAAGGGCGGTGGCTACGTCACGATCTGGCAGGGCGACCGCATCGTCTGGGAGGGCCACGAGGAGGCGATCCCCGCCCGCTTCCTGCAGGAGGATCTCGATCTGTGACCGTGCGGATGGTTCAGGGCCGTATTTTCTGAGTTATATGTATAACCTGACAACTCAGGAGGGGCACACCATGCCGGATAAGACCGTCACGACGGCGGAGTTTCTCCGTCATTTCGGCCGCTACCACGACGAGGCGCGCCGTGCGCCTCTGACCTTGACCAAGCACGGCCGGCCCTCGCTCGTCGTCCTCTCGGCCGACACCTTTCGGCAACTGACCGAGCAGGCCGATCCGCGCCGCGCCTTCGCGGCCGGAGAGACGCCACCCGACCTGGCCCTTCGCATCCTCGGCGAACTCGACCGGCAATCCGCCGAGCATGGGAGCGACTAGGATGGCCGCTGCTTTTCCGTCGGGCTCGGTCATCACCTATCCCTACCTGTGGCGGTGGCAGAGCGAGGACGGTCGGTTCAACGCGCCCAAGGATCGTCCGACCTGCCTTGCCATCACCGTGCCCGATCAGGCCCAGGGGCTGACCCATCTCGTTCTGCTGGCCATCTCCGGAACACCGCCGGGCGACAACCAGGTCGCGCTCGAGATCCCGGTGCTCGAACTGCGCCGGGCCGGCCTGTCGACCCTGAAGCAGGGCTGGATCACGGTGAGCGAGTACAATTACGACGTCGCCGAGCGGTCCTTCCACTTCGATCCGAACCAGACGGTACGGGGCGCGTTCGGGCCCGGCTTCATGAACCAGATCCGGGCCGCGATCCGCCCGCTCTTCACGGCCGCGCGGGGGCGGATCGATCGCACCCTGTGACAGCCGATCACGAAGAGATCGATGCATGTCGATGTCGGGCGCAGCCGGCGTGGCTCGACCCCGCTCTCTCGCAGCAACCCCGATAGGCCGTCGCGGCCTTCCACGATCAACCCTCAAGGGGTCCGCTCCGCAAGCGGGCGGCCGCTCCGGCTGACGCCTCTCGCGGTGATCGCGGCCACTCCCGGCCTCCTGGGGCGCTGTCGAGCGGGGATCACCCCCGCTCCAACAGGAGCCCGACCCCATGGCGACCGATCTCAGCCTCGCGAACAGCTACGCCCACAGCCTCTCGCTCTCCCTGATGGTCCCGGTCACCGTGTTCCGCTCCGATGTCGGGTACGCCGTCGTCACCTCGGACGAGTTCGAGGGCGATCCCGCCAGCGTCGTCACCGAGTTCGATCCCTACGAGGCATGAGCCTCGCGCGAGGGGCGCGAACCTGCCTCGCCGACCGCACGGGACCAGCAAAACTCCCTTGATGCCATTACCGTGACCTGTCACGATAACTCATCGGCAATGCGCCGATACCCGCGCCTCGGGGTTCCATGCAGGCAGGATGACGATGATGGCCGATTTCGCCCACAGCGCCCCGATCACGGTTCGCACGCACGAGCGGTTCACGATCACCTGCGACGGGCAGGTTTGGCGCCTCAACGGCCGCCACGCCGAATTTTTCTCGGCCGAGTTGCTGCTCGGAAATCCCCAGCACTTCATGCGCGCCCGCGCCCAGTCGCTCATGTCCCGCATTGAGAGTGGCGAACTCGCCGGCCTCGTGCGCGGCAATCTCGACGGTCAGTCGACTACCATCGCCGTCACCACGATCGACTTTGCAGCGGCTGCGCACGAGGTCGAGCGGTTCAGGGCTTGGCAGCGCGACATCGCCTCGGCTGCGGAGGCTCGGCGTCAGGCTGCGACGGCCTATGATCGCGGCATGAACGAGGGCGGTGAGGGGTTCAACCCGTACCGCGACCTATGAGCGACCACATCCACCAGCGAGAGGCAGACGCGGCCTTTTTCGAGGACTGGTCGCCGTGGGCCAGCCTCGACGGACGGCCGGTTCGTCCGGCCGAGCCGCAATCTGGGCCGGACGCGCGTCGCCCGGTTCGGCCGCCATTGGGCGGATGGAGTAGATACTGGTGCCTTCCGTCGCCCGGCGAGCGAGTTATCCGCGTCGTGCCTGCAACGGCATCAATCGTGGACCTGTTGCGCGCGATCCCCGGCGCGCGTGTTGAGCGACGCATCCGTTCGGATTGCGATCCTGGCGTCTACGTGATCCCGGCCGAGCATTGGCGCCGGCTCCGCGCGGTACTGCCGCGCATCCGCTTCCTCACGATGCAGCAGATTGCACTCTACCGATGACCGCCCCCGCCTACATCTGGCAGATCGTGCTCAACCAGGGCGGCGGGCGGCCCTCCTACCGCCGCGATGTCACGGAAGCCGCGCTGGTCGTCACTCGCCCGCTGCTCGATCTGAGCGAGCCCCAGGCGGTCGACGGGCTTGGTCTCGTGCAGGTCAAGCATCTTCGGCGCGGCGCCCTGGTTACGATCTCGGACAGGGCCGGACCGCGTGCCGCCGTCGGCATCGCAGGACACGGGCGCATCTCGGCGCCGCTCTGGCGCACACTCCACGAGGCAGTGCCGGGCGCGTCGCTCGCGACCGATCCCGCGGCGCCGCCCGCCGCGCCGTGGTGCGGGCTCGTGCTGGCCGATCAAATGCGGGACCGTCCACGCGACGAGGTTACCGACTTGATCGTCCAAGCCCGCGTGCTGGGATGGGCGTGGATGGAACGGGAGGCCTGATGCCCCGCCCCCGCAAGGCAATCACGGCCTCGGACGCCGAGCGCGCAGCAAATCACCGACGCCGCCTCATCGAGGCCGGAGGCAAGAGGCTGCAAACGGCACTCTCGCCTACGGCTGCCCACGCTCTGGACGTCGTGCGACAAGAAGGTGAGACGGATCGCGCCGTTCTAGAGCGCGTGCTGATCGAGGCGGCGGCGCGGGTGCGGTGACCGGTCGCCGCCTGCCAGGCGGCGGGTCTAGGCCCCCTCGCGAGAAAGGCGATTGAAACCGCCTCGTAGACCGGGAGCTGGCAGCTCAGCGCTCGAACGAATTTGCTAACAGCGCGCCGCCAAGCTCGAATCGTCTTGGGGCCGGTCCCTTCAGCCTGACCGAAGGGTTTGGCGTGAACGCCGACGGCGGGCCGTTCGGCAGGCGAGCCCGGCGCCTGCCGTCGCGCAGCCCGTCTTGGCGGCTTTCCCGTAGGCCTTGCAAATCTCAGCGTGGCGAAGAGCGGCGTCACACCGGATTCCCTCTGACGCGGCGAACTCGTTGACGGCGTGAGGGAGCGAGGCGGCGTCGTTTTCCCCTGGCGTGGTCGATCCCGAGCCGGCCAGGGTTCTGCTTGCGTCCTGACGCACGGCCGCGCCCGTGGGCCTCTTGGATGGGCGTGTCTATCCGGGGCGCCCGGGACCACCGCAACGGCGGGGGCCGGGTTTCTTCCCCGCCGCCTAAGGCGGCTCCTCGCGGACCAACAAACCCGTCCCCTGCCGTCCTCCGCTGCGCTGCGGCCTGCCAAGGCAGGTGCGGCGCCGGGACACCTCCGGCTCACCGACCGCCATCGAGGCCCCGACGGCGCGGCCGAGAGCACTGGAACGAGGATCATGACCATGGCGACCATTGGCACCTTCACCCGCACCGAGAACGGCTTCACCGGCAGCATCACCACCCTGACCATCCAGGCCTCCAAGGTCGCGATCGTGGAGGAGAGCCGCGGCGGCGAGCACGCGCCGACCCACCGGATCTTTCTCGGCAAGATCGAGATCGGCGCCGGCTGGGCCAAGCGCTCCAACGAGGGGCGGGACTACATCTCGCTCAAGATCGACGATCCGAGCCTGCCGGCTCCGCTCTTCGCCGGCCTGTTCGAGGAGGAGGACGGCCGCACCCACTCGGTGATCTGGAGCCGCTCCACCCCGAAATCCGACCAGCGCTCGAAGAGCCGCTCCGAGGGTCGCTCGAACACCCGCAGCCGCCGGAACTGAACCGAGGCCATCGCCGCCCCGCCCGGCCGGGCGGGGCCGCTCCAGCGCGACACGGAGACACGGAAATGACTTTCGCGTTCGATACGCTCGGATATTCCAAGGCCCTGCGTGAGGCCGGCATCGCCTAAGAGCATGCCGAGGCGCACGCCACGGCAGCCCGGGAGTTCATCATGGTCGAACTCGTCACGAAAGAGGATCTGCGCCTCGCCCTGGAGCTTCAGACGCTCCAGATGACGGTGCGCCTCGGGGGCATCGTCGCGGCGGGCTTTGCCGCCCTCGCCGCCCTCATCAAGCTGAGCTGATCGAGATCTCGGCCCGCGCCGGGGCGCGGGCCGACGCCGCCGGATGACCGGCTCCGTGCGTTCGGTTCAGGCGGCGCGGACGGTGGCGAGGAAGCGCTGGACCTCGACGCCAAGATGCTCGGATTGCCGCGACAGCTCGGAGGCCGCCGCCAGAACTTGACCGGCCGCCACCCCGGTCTCCTCCGAGGCCTGCGCCACCCCGGCGATGTTGCCGGTGACCGCGTGGGTGCCGGCCGAGGCCTGCGCCACGTTGCGCACGATCTCCTGCGTCGCCGCCCCCTGCTGCTCCACCGCCGCCGCGATCGAGGTGGCCACGTCGTCGATCTCGCGGATCCGACCGGTGATCCCACCGATCGCCGTCACCGCCTGACCGGTCACGCCCTGGATCTGGCCGATCTGGTGGCGGATCTCCTCCGTCGCCTTGGCGGTCTGCTCGGCCAGGCTCTTCACCTCGGCCGCCACCACCGCGAAGCCACGGCCCGCCTCACCGGCCCGGGCCGCCTCGATCGTGGCGTTGAGCGCCAGCAGGTTGGTCTGGCTGGCAATGCCCGAGATCATCCCGACCATCTCGCCGATGCGCGCCGAACTCTGGCTCAGCGCCTGGACCAGGGCGGTGGTCTGGTCGGCGTCGCCCACGGCCGCCTGCGCCAGTTCGGCCGAGCCGGTTACCTGCCGGCCGATCTCCTGGACCGAGGCGCCGAGCTCCTCGGCCGCCGCCGCCACCGTGTTGACGTTGGTGGCGGCCTCCTCGGCGGCCGCCGCCACGGTGCCGGACTGGCTGGCGGTCTGCTGCGCCGTCGCGGTCATCTGCTGGGCGGTGGCCTGCAGCTCGGTCGCCGAGGACGAGACCAGGCCGACGATGCCGCCCACCGCCTGCTCGAAGCGATCCGCCATGTCGCGCATGCCGGCCTTGCGCTGCGCCTCGGCCGAGGCGCGGGCGAGCGCCGTCTCCTCCTCCAACTGGCGGGTGCGGATCATGTTGTCCTTGAACACCTGCACCGAGGCCGCCATGCCGCCGATCTCGTCGCCGCGCCCGAGACCGGGGACCGGCTGCGCCACGTCGCCGTCGGCCAGCCGCCGCATCATCTGCGTGATGGCGCCGAGGGGGGCCAGGACACCGCGCAGGACGGTGTACAGGGCGAGGGCGGCGACGGCGAGGCCGATGAGGATGGTGACGATCCGCAGAGCTTTCATAACCTCCGAACGGGAGGTGAATTGCTCATAGATGTTCTGGCTTTCCTTGATCTGCAGATCGATCAGGGCCTGGACGGCGGAACTGACGGGATCGATAGCCTGGTAGAGCCGGTTGCGCTCGAAGTCGGCCAACTGAGTCTTGTCGCCCTTGGCCAGGATGCCGGACAGGTCCTTCACGGCAGCATCGGCGACCACCATGGCTTTCTGCGTATCGGCGACGAGGCGCTTCTCCGCTTCCGACAGGTCCGACGCCAGATAGGATGCCCAAATCTTCCCGATGCTCTTCTGTGCGTCGGCGATGATGGGCGCGCCCTCGGCCCAGGCGATGTTGCCGTTGTTGATCTTGTGTGAGGTGTCGACGATATCGACGGCGTACTTGTCTGAGACAATCTTCAGTTCACGTAGGGGCACAATACGATCGCTGTAGAGCGCGTTGATGCTCAAGCCTGATCTGTATGTACCATACAGTCCAAGTGATATGTTCAGCGCAAGCAATGCAATCAACGCTATGACGGAGGCCGTCAGGCGGAAGCGAATGGATGTCATCAATTTAGTGTCTCTCACAAAACTCCCGCTGCACCGTCGTCTTGAGAGCGAGAACCGTCCAGGGACGGGAGTTTTGTGAGGCACTCTTAATCCCCATTTTCTTAAAAATTCACACATGATGGTTTATAAATTATCAATCGTTCGGGATTGTAATAACATGGACTTAATTTGCATGTTTTAGTTGCAATTTGGATTGATCGTCATGCTCCGTGCAGCGGAAGGCCTCGTGCGGGCATGACGCTCGGAGATCGGCTGTGCCGGAGCCGCCCCCTCGGGCCGGAAGCCCGGCGGACACGGGGGCAAGAGGTAGAGACGGCCGGGCCGGAGTGACGGGAGATCAGGCTGGGGAGAGGCTCCGGCGCCCGTCGCGAAAGCTCCGCCGATGGCCCGCCGCTCGTCCTCGTCCCGGAAACCGTCTTCCGCGCGCGCCGACGCCGCTCCAGCTCCGCGCGTCGATCTGTACCGGCGCATCACCGATACCATCGTCGCCCAGCTCGAGGAGGGCAGGGTGCCATGGGTGCAGCCGTGGGGCGATCTGCCCGGCACCGCCACCGTCGGGATGCCGCGCAACGCGGCGACGAACCGGGCGTATTCCGGCATCAACGTGATGTTGCTCTGGGCCAGCGGCACCGCCCTGGCCTACCCGACCCAGCGCTGGCTTACCTTCAAGCAGGCGCTCGGCCTCGGGGGCTGCGTCCGTCGGGGCGAGAAGGGCACGCCCGTCGTCTACGCCGACCGCTTCACGCCCGAGCAGGAGCGCGAGCGGGCTGCGAAGGAGGGCGAGGAGGCACGCTCGATCGCCTTCCTGAAGCAATACACGGTGTTCAACGCCGCGCAGTGCGACGGCCTGCCCGAAGACCTCTACGTGCCGCCGCCGCCGCCGCGCGAGGATCTGATCGAGCCGCGTTTCCGCGCGCTGATGCAGGCCAGCGGCCTGACCATCCATCTCGGCGGCCAGATGGCGTTCTACCGCCCGGCCGACGACGCGATCGTCCTGCCGCCGCCGCAGGCCTTCCACGAGCCGGTGAACTTTCACCGGACCGCAGCCCATGAGATGTCCCACGCCACGGGCCATCCCTCCCGGCTCGCCCGCGACTTCACCGGCCGCTACGGCAGCGAAGGGTACGCGCGCGAGGAGTTGGTGGCCGAGATCTCGGCGGCCTATGTCTGCGCCAGCCTCGGGATCGTTCCGACGGTGCGCCACGCCGACTACATCGCCACATGGCTCGACGTGCTGCGCTCCGATCCCCGCGCCATCGTTCAGGCGGCGGGCTTGGCCAGCCGCTCGGCCGACTGGCTGCTCGGTCACCTTCCGGCCGACCTGGCTCTCGATGACGGGGAGGCTGGCGACGACACCGGAGACGAGGAAGTGCGTGCTTCGGCCGAGCCGGAGCGGGAGGCGGCCTGATGCGCTTCAAGCCCTGGCCCCGGCCCACACCCTTCGAGGACACGCCGCGCAAACGCGCGGCCTACCGGCGCAAGAGGGAGCGCGAGCAGGCAGCCTTGCCGCTGTTCGCCCCGGCCATCGCCGAGCGCCAGCTCGGCGTCGACGAGGAGATGGTTCGCCGCACCGGCCAGTGGGAGCGCCAGCAGCAGGAGGGACGCCGGCAGCGGGCCGCGTCCTGGCGCCGGGTCCGCGCCCGCCTGTTCGCCCTCGATGCCGCCCGGCGCCGCGCGATCCGGGCGCTGTGGCGGGTCTGCCCGTATCCGGCCGACCCGAGCTACTTCGGCACCCTGCTCCATGAGATCGCGACCGGCCGGATCGATCCGGAGCGGCCGCCTTGGGGGGCGGCACACGCGCTGAATCCCCGCACGACGCCGAACCCGGCGAGCTTCGCCGAGGCGTTCCGGCAGATCGGCCAGCGCACGGTCGGCGGTGGCCCGATGACCGTCGGCGCCGACGAGCGGCTGTTCTGCGGCAATCTCGGCTCGGGAATCCTGTTCCTGACCTCGCGCGTACGGCTGATCGAGCCGAACGAGAGCTTCTACACCTCGTCGAACCATCGCCTGCGCGACAGCCATGTCGGGAGAAGTGGGCATTGGGTCGATATCGAGGTGCGCGGCCCGTGCTCGGATGAGGATCTCCAGCGGATCACCCGTTTGGCCCGGGCTACCGACACCCGGCCGGTGGTCGTGCGGCGCATCGATCCGATCGCCGGTCTCCCCGGCCGGTCGATCGAAGGATCAGCGCCAGCGGTCGCTTGTGCTGACGCCGATCTCCCGGCCCTCCAGGCGGGCCAACTCGAGCGCGACCTGCGTCCAGAACCAAATCCGCCGTCCTCGTGGGCGCCGGGCCCGATGGCGGGCGATGTAATAGGCGTTGCTGCCATGGCGGCGAAGCATGACATAGGCTCGTGCCCGCACGCGGGCCCATCGCCGCGCTCGCCGCCGTAGCGGGCACTCCATCATCGCTCTGTCGCCTTGATCCTGGCGGCGGCGCGCACGATGTCGAGCACCTTCCGTCGCTGGAATCTCGATGGGATGGCCTCGTAGGCCCGAAGCAGATCGAGGCAGAGGTCGTCCCGGAACAGCGATCTCATCTCGGTGTCTGATTCATCGGCATAGTTTTCGATGCTCGTGTCCCTGAAGAAAGCGCTGATCGGCACTCCGAACGTGCGGGCGATTGTGTACAGCTTGCCGCAACTGATCCGCGCATTGCCGGTCTCGTACCTCAAGTATTGCTGTATCGTGACGCCAATGGCACCGGAAGCTCCGCCCAAGCGCACGCCAAGCAACCTTCGTATGGTGCGAAGGCGCTGCGATACAAATTTGTCGTCCGGGGATGGTCGTCTCGACAAGTTCGGCTCTTCGCTGAGGTTGTTCCTCTGATCGAAGTGGTACAGGCGCGGATCAAGTGCCTGAGTCCGAGGGCGTGTTGTCCGGCGGGCGCCAGCCGAGAATGTCGAGAATGCGACCTAGATTGAGCAAGGAAAGAGTAAAATAGGGCTCGTGCCTGCGCTGGTCGTGCTCAGACTTAAGCTGAAGGTAAGCGCTTCCAAGCTCGGTGAGAGCCCTCGGATGAAATCCAGCGGGATCTTGTGACGGCTCCATCGGCTGCCCCACCGCAGGCCCGTGTCCGCGGTACGCCCCCGCAAACGAGCCTCGACACCCACAGCCGGGGAGTTGGAAAACCGTGACAAGACGGTCCCTACGACCTTTAGCACCGGGGCGCCTGGACATGCGTCGCAGGCTCCCCGACCCGAAGGGTCAAGGATTCCGGTGCCGTAACGGCCGGCACCAAACCGCTTGTCATGGGGTTTCCACGCCCCAGGGCGGCGCGTACCGCCCCGCACCGATGATAAGCGTGGGACCGCCCTCAATCCAGAGTCCGAGAGGAGCTATTCCAGGTAGAAGGATCGTCAGGTCGAGAGAGAGGCTCCCGGCCCCGCGATCCCGAGGAGGCCGATATGCCCGAGGCATCGCACTTCACCATGACCCTCGACCTGGCGGTCCAGGATCGCAGCGCCGTGCTCGAAGCGGCGGCGACCCATCTGACCCGCACCGGAACGGTCGCGTCGGTCGAGGCGGCCCGCGATCATCTCGCCGGCGACGTGCCGAAGGCCCTCTCGGCCCTGATCGGCCTGCGTAACCTCGGCTGGGCCGGGGTCATGGCGACGAAGATCGACTGCGCACCCGGCGAGGCCGAAGGCGCCGCTCTGGGCAGGATCGGCGTCCCTCTGGGCAGTCTCTGAGGCGATCGGCAGCCCGATCCGGCCTCCCTCCGAGCACGAGGGAGGCCCTTCGCCCGTGCGGGATCGCCGCGCGCAGGAGGGGACCATGGGCGAATACGTGATGACCACCGTGACCATCGGGGGCGTTCTGAAGGGGCAGGGGGCGGTCGAGGCGCTGATCGCGGCGGCGACAGCGTACTTCGCGGATGCCGACCTCGACGTCCGCGACGCCCTGACCAGGGGCACCAGCCTCACTCTGGAGGCCCTTCAGAACTTCGGAAACACCCCCGACCTCGACGCCTTCTGCCGGACGCACGGCCTGACCTGGCATCGGGCGTGGGTCGCCCGGGTCGGGCAGTTCGGGGCCGGTCTGGAATACTGGCGCCCCGGTCTGGAGAGGCCGGTCGAGGAAGCCGCCGACGAGGCCGGCGCGCCGATGATGACGTGGGCGGCCCTAAGGCGCTGGCACCAGGGCGGTCAGACCCTGGCCGAGCTGATCGATCATCTCGGACAGGCCGACGCCGCCACCGTCCCACCTTTGAGCTTGGCGGCGGACAGCGCCTGATCCGGCTCGGTCCGGCCCCGCGGCTCCCCTCCCAGAGGCAGAGGGGGGCTTCGCCTGCGTGAGGGTTTCGAGGCTGGGAGAGAGGTTCCCGGCCGCCCGCAGACAGGGACGATGCCACCATGACCAGCCCGAAGGCCACCACGAAGACCGCCGCCAAGATCACGCTGACCGAGGCGACCGCGATCCCGTTCGAGAAGCTGTCCCTGAGCCAGGCGAACGTGCGCCGGGTGGCCGGGGGCATGAGCATCGAGGACCTGGCCGAGGACATCGCCCATCGTGGCCTGCTCCAGTCCTTGAGCGTGCGCCCGATCCTCGACGGCCAGGGCCAGGAGACCGGTCGCTACGAGGTGCCGGCCGGGGGGCGCCGCTTCCGCGCGCTCGAACACCTCGTGAAGACCCGGCGCATGACCAAGGGCATGAAGGTCCCCTGCATCGTCCGCCCGGCCGACAGCGCGATCAGCGCGACCGAGGACTCGATCGCCGAGAACGCCATGCGCGAGGCCCTGCACCCGCTCGACCAGTTCCGGGCGTTCAAGGCGCTGGCCGACGGTGGCATGCCCGAGGCCGACATCGCCGCCCGGTTCTTCGTGTCGGAGAAGATCGTACGCCAGCGCCTGCGGCTGGCCGACATCAGCCCGGCCCTGCTCGACGCCTACGCGGCCGGGGATCTGACCCTGGAAGCCCTGATGGCGTTCTCCGTCACGGAGGACCAGGCGCGCCAGGTGCAGGTCTGGGAGGCCCTGTCCAAGCGGGGCGGGGTGACCAACTGGTCGATCCGGCAGGCCCTGACCGAGCGCACCGTGAGCGTGGGTGACCACCGCGCCCGTTTCGTCGGCGAAGAGGCCTACGTCGCCGCGGGCGGCACCGTCCTGCGCGACCTGTTCGCCGAGCGCGGCGACGGCTGGTTCCAGGATGCGGCCCTGCTCGACCGGCTGGCCGAGGAGAAGCTCGCCGCCGTCGGCGCGGAGGTGGCTAAGGAGGGGTGGAAGTGGATCGAGGTATCGCTGTCGCTGATGCCGGGGCGCACCTACGGCCTGCGCATCCTGCCGACCCACTCCGGGCTGACCGAGGCCGAGGAGGCCGACTTCGAGGCAACGGTCGCCAGCTACGATGAGCTCAACGACGCATACGGCTTCGGCGACGACATCCCGGACGAGGTCGCCGAGCGGCTGGACGAGCTGGAGGCGGAGATCGCCGAGTACGAGCGGCGCTGCACCGTCTACGACCCGGCCGACATCGCGATCGGCGGGGCCTTCGTCACCCTCGACTATGACGGTCGGCCGTCGGTGCGGCGCGGGTATGTCCGGCCGGAGGACGAACCCGTCGTAGCCCCGGAGGGGGAGGCGCCGGTGGGCGTTACGCAGCCCGTCGATGCGGATGCACCGGAGGCGGGGGTGGATGGCCAGGCCGTCCGGCCGGAGCCGGGTGTGATGCGCACGATCATCACCATCGGCAGCGGCTCGGCGTCGTCGAGTCCCGTGGCCGAACCGGAGGAGACCGACCGGCCGCTCTCGGAGCAGCACCGAACCGAGCTGACCAGCTACCGCACCATCGCCCTGCGCGAGGCTCTGGCGGACGATCCCGAAGCCGCCTTCATCGCGGTCCTGCACGCCATGGTGATCCGGGTCCTCGTCCTCGCCTGCCGCACCGGCACCTGCCTGGAGATCTCGACCAGGTCGAGCCGGGTCGATCACACCGTGCAAGGCCTCGATGCCTTCCGGCCGGCGACCGCCCTCGATGCACGGCGCGAGGCCTGGGCCAAGCGACTGCCTGCGGACGACCACGCGATCTGGGACTTCCTAATCGCCCTGGCGCCGGAGGAGCGCACCGAACTGTTCGCGCTCTGCGCGGGCTTGAGCGTCAACGCCATGCACAGCCCCTTGGACCGGCGTCTCGACGCACTCCCGCACGCCGACCGGCTGGCCAACCTCGTCGGGCTCGACATGACCCGCGACTGGACGCCGACGGCGGCCAACTACTTCGGCCGCGTCACCAAGACCCGGATCCTCGCCGCCATCCGCGAGGCCAAGGGCGAGGACACGGCGCGCCTGCTCGAAGGCCTCAAGAAGGGGGACATGGCGCGCGAGGCCGAGCGGCTGATGGCCGGTAGCGGCTGGCTGCCCGATTTGCTGCGCACCCCCGGCCTCGACATCGAGGGGGCGCCCGTTCCTGACGGCGCGGTCGTCGGGACCGATGAGCCGGCCGGAGCCGGTGGGGCTGCCCAAGCGGTGGAAGAACCAACCGAGGATCTCCCGGCCTTCCTCGCCGACGTCACGCAGGCCGCGGACCCGGACGGGCTCGACTCGAACGCCTACGCCATCGCGGCCGAGTAGTCCCCTAAGTTACCCTCGGCGTTGCCCCGGCGACGCCGCCCCCCCCGAGCTTCGCGGCTCGGGGTTTTTTTACGAGAATGGCCCGGCAAGCCACGTAAGCGGCGGGGAGCCAGAACCCCAATCGATCACGCGGCTGTTCCATCCTGATCAGAGGGGGGCATACGGCGAGCCACAAGGCGCGCCACGAAGCGTCGAACGAGATCCTCGTCGTCCTTATGAACGAATAAGATGATGCGCTTCCAGCCTGCGCGCTTCCTGCGGTCCATATACCGATGCCATTTGGGGTGTTTGTGGGTCACAGAATCACATCCATTGAAAATCCGCGACGTGGACGTTTGGTGCAGGGTTATCTGTCGTGCACCAACCGCCGTAGGCGGCACCAGGCAGGGTGGACAAGCATGGCCATGGGAAGGGGCGCGATCAGCGAGGAAGGCTGGTTCCAAGACGATTCCGCCCGGCCTACGGCCCGGACACGACACTCTCCGGGTCCGAGAGCGCGGTCCTGGACGTGCTCGAACGCCTGCGCTGCCGTCGTAAGGCCCGCGCCAGCCGGGCGGCGATCTCCGGCCAGAGCCCATCGGCCAGAAACCGGTCGCGCCACTTGCGCACCGTTTCCCAGGGACCGAAGTTGATCGGCAGGTATCGCCAGGGACAGCCCGTCTTCTCCAGATAGAGGCAGGCGTTGACCATCTGCCGCAGGTCCGCCGTCAGGGGATCGTAGCCGGCCAGCAACGGCGCGATGGCCGCCCATTGCTCGTCCGTCAGATCGCTCGGGTAGTGACGGCGTCGCATCTCGGTAGGTTGCTCGTTCCGCATCCGTCAGGCTCTGACGATCCGAACGGTGACGCTCACGAACAGGGGGGCATGCGCCGGGGTGTGGGTGTGCTGCGGTCGATGCAACCGGCAGTTCCTCCTCCGTGAATCGCCGACCATCTGAACCTTGGCCGTGGGGTTCGTCAATAACACAACCCGACTACACCGCTAGAGATGGACGAGTGTCGTGGCTACACGCTTGCAAGGCTGAATAAACCGGGTCGGTTCACGAGAGTGAGAGGAGGTCGGACAGGAGTAAGCCGACAGTTGGACAGAGAAAGTCCTGCGGGTCGGCCGAACCCCGCCAGGAGGCCGTCCATGAACGTTTCGATCCGCACTCCGCACCTCTACACCACCGCCCTCGCGCCGTCGCCCGCGCCCGAGGCCCTGTTCCAGACCGGCACGCGGCTCGCCGACCGGCTCGCGCAGGGCGGGGCGATCGACACCGAGGCCCTGCGTTCAGCCATGGAGATCACCTGCGGCGGCAGCGACGCCGACGGGCTCTGGTTGTGGAAGGACGCGTACGAAGCCGGGGAGATCGCCCAGCTGCTGTTCCTGCGTCGGTTCTGGCCGGCGATCCGGGCCAAGGCCGCGACTCCTGCCGCGCGGCTCGCTCTGCTCACCCGCATCACCGCGATGCTCCCGACCCAGACGCGCCGTTCCGAGGAGAGCGAGGCGTTCCAGCAATTCTCGACGCCGCTGGCCTTCGGCTTCGTCGCCGCCCTCGCGGCCGGGCTGCGCCCGGGCGAGCGGGTGCTGGAGCCCTCGGCCGGCACCGGCCTGCTCGCGATCCACGCCGAACTCGCCGGGGCGCGCCTGCACCTCAACGAGTTGGCCGCGACCCGCGCGGGCCTGCTCACCCAGCTCTTCCCGGCCGACGCCGTCACCCGGCACGATGCCGCCCAGATCCACGACCGGCTCGACGCGGACGTGATCCCGGACGTGGTGCTGATGAACCCGCCGTTCTCGGTCGCGGCGGGGGTCGAGGGCCGGTATCGCGACGCCACGGCTACGCATCTGCGCTCGGCCCTGGCCCGGCTCGCCCCCGGCGGGCGCCTGGTCGCCATCACGGGGGAGGGGTTCCGGCCGGATCGTCCGTCCAGCGCCGGGGCATTCGCGGCGATGGCCGAGCGCGGCGGCCGGCTGGTGTTCTCCGCCGGGCTGTCGGGTCGGGCTTACGCCAAGCACGGCACCACCGTCGACGTGCGCCTGTCGGTGTTCGACCGGATGCCCGAGGGCGAGACCGGGGCCCAGGCAACTCCGCTCGGCCTGTACGCCGATCCCGCCGCCCTGCTCGAGGCCGTGCTGTCCGAGTTGCCGCCCCGGCTTCGCGCGATCCCGGCGCCCGCGCCGGCCCCGCGCAGCGCCATTCCCGGCTTGGTCCGCCGGCCCGCCGTCGCTCGCCCGACGGCGCCGCGGCCGGCTCCCGCCGCCGCGGACGAGGCCGTCGCGCCGATCGCCTACACGGTGATCGAGGAACTGCCGGCGACGCTGGTGGCCGAGGCCGCCCTGTACGAGGCCTATGCGCTGGAGACCCTGCGGATCGAGGGCGCCCAGCCTCATCCGACTCCGCTTGTCCAATCGACCGCCATGGCTTCGGTGCGGCTGCCACGGCCGACCCACGCCCCGCGCCTGCCGGCGCCGGTCGTGACCGAGGGCCTGCTCTCTGAGTGCCAGCTCGAGACCGTGATCTATGCCGGCGCCGCCCATGACCGCCACCTGCCGGGCCACTGGACCATCGACGAGACCGGCACGATCGTCACGGCCGCCGCCGCGGACGCCGAGGGCGCGGCGCGCTTCCGCCAGGGCTTCTTCCTCGGCGACGGCACCGGCGCCGGCAAGGGCCGCCAGGTCGCCGGCATCATCCTCGACAACTGGATGCAGGGCCGGCGCCGGGCGTTGTGGGTGTCGAAGTCCGACGCCCTGTTGGAGGACGCCCAGCGCGACTGGCGTCATCTCGGCCAGGAGCCGCTCCAGATCGTGCCGCTGTCGCGCTTCGCCCCGGGCAAGCCTGTGACCCTCGCCGAGGGCATCCTGTTCACGACCTTCGCGACGCTGCGCGGCGGCAGCCGGAGCGGGGCGGGCTCGCGCCTCGATCAGGTCTGCGACTGGCTCGGGCCGGACTTCGACGGCGTGATCGCCCTCGATGAGGCCCATGCGCTGGCCAACGCCGCCGCCGGGTCGGGCGATCGCGGCGTGGTCGAGGCCTCGCAGCAGGGGAAGGCCGGGCTCGGCCTCCAGTACCGCCTGCCCGATGCCCGCGTGCTCTACGTCTCGGCCACCGGGGCGGTGACGGTCGAGAAGCTGGCCTACGCCCACCGCCTCGGCCTCTGGGGCGGCGGGAGCTTCCCGTTCCCGGCCCGGACGGACTTCGTCGGCGCGATGCAGCAGGGCGGCCTGGCCGCCATGGAGGTGCTGGCCCGCGATCTCAAGGCGCTCGGCCTCTACACCGCCCGTTCGCTCTCCTATGCCGGCGTCGAGGTCGAGATGCTCGATCACGCGCTGACGCCGGCGCAGACGGCGATCTACGACGCCTATGCCGACGCGTTCCAGGTGATCCACACCCATCTCGACGCGGCGCTCAAGGCCTCGGGCGTGACCGGCACGTCGGGAACGCTGAACCGGGCGGCGAAGTCGGCGGCGCGCTCGGCCTTCGAGTCGAGCAAGCAGCGCTTCTTCAACCACCTGCTCACGGCGATGAAGTGCCCGAGCCTGATCGCCGACATCGAGGCGCAGATCGAGGCCGGGCACGCCGCGGTGATCCAGATCGTCTCGACCGGCGAGGCGCTGATGGAGCGGCGTCTGGCCGGAATCCCCTCGTCGGAATGGGGCGACCTTCAGGTCGACGTGACCCCGCGCGAGTACGTGATCGACTACCTCGCCCACGCCTTTCCGACCCAGCTCTACGAGCCCTACACCGACGCCGACGGCAACCTGCAATCCCGGCCGGTGACCGACGACGAGGGGCGGCCGGTCCAGTGCCGCGAGGCGGTCGAGGCCCGCGACCGGCTGATCGAGCATCTGTGCGGGCTCGAGCCCGTGCAGTCGGCCCTCGACCAGATCCTCCACCACTTCGGCGCGGGGGCGGTGGCCGAGGTGACCGGGCGCTCACGCCGGATCGTGCGCCAGACGGGCAAGGACGGCGTCGACCGCCTCGTGCTCCAGAACCGCCCGGCCGGCGCCAATCTGACCGAGACCCAAGCCTTCCAGGACGACGAGAAGCGGATCCTGGTGTTCTCCGATGCCGGCGGCACCGGGCGCAGCTACCACGCCGACCGGAGCGCGAAGAACCGGCGCCTGCGCGTCCACTACCTGCTCGAGGCCGGCTGGAAGGCCGACGCGGCGGTCCAGGGCCTCGGGCGGACCAACCGCACCAATCAGGCGCAACCGCCGCTGTTCCGGCCGGTCACCACCGACGTGAAGGGCGAGAAGCGGTTCCTCTCCACCATCGCCCGGCGCCTCGATACCCTCGGGGCGATCACCCGCGGCCAGCGCCAGACCGGCGGTCAGGGCCTGTTCCGGGCCGAGGACAATCTGGAAGGCCACTACGCCGCCACGGCCCTGCGCCAGCTCTACTGGGCGATCGTGCGCGGTGAGATCGAGGGCTGCTCGCGCGAGACCTTCGAGGCGATGACCGGGCTGTCCCTCGTCAACGACGCTGGCTGCCTGCTCGACGAACTGCCGCCGATCGGCCGCTTCCTCAACCGGGTGCTGGCCCTGCGCATCGCCATGCAGAACCGCCTGTTCGCGGCGTTCGAGGAGCGGCTGGCCCTGGTGATCGAGGGCGCGATCTCGGCCGGAGTCTACGACGTCGGCGTCGAGGTGCTGACGGCCGAGTCGTTCACGGTCACGGATCGCGAGGTGGCCTACACCCATCCCGAGAGCGGCGCGCGCACCCACCTCCTGACCATCGCGGAGCGGCGCCGGCTGCATCCGCTCGACCTCGACGACGCCCTCGCCCTGGTCGCCGACGGCTACCGGCCCATGGTCAACGCGAAGTCCGGGCGGCCGGCGCTGATGGGCAAGGCCGCGAGCGAAACCCGGGAGGACGGTTCCGTGGTGGCGCGGGTCCGGCTGGTGCGCCCGCTCCAGCGCCAGATCCTCGACCGGGACACGTTCGACCGCTCGCGGTTCGAGGAGGTGACGCCGGAGGCCTTCGCGACGGCTTGGCGCCAGGAACTCGCGAGCCTGCCTGAGTTCGAGGAACGCACCCTCTACATGGTCACCGGGCTGCTTCTGCCGATCTGGGACCGGCTGCCCGGCATCGACATGCGGGTGTTCCGCCTCGTCACCGACGCGGGCGAGCGCATCGTCGGCCGGGTGGTCGAGCCCGAGGATCTTCAGGTCACCCGCGAGCGGCTCAACCTCGGCGCCGGCGCGACGATGCCCCCGGCCGAGGCCTTCGCCGCCGTGTTCGGCGGGCGCGCCAGCCTGCATCTGGCCGGGGGGCTTCAGGTCAAGCGAGCCCGCGTGATGGGCGAGGATCGGGTGGAGGTGATCGGGGCGAGCGAGGGGGCCAGAGCCGGGCTGAAGTCGATCGGGCTGTTTGCCGAGGTGATCGCCTACCGCACCCGCCTGTTCATCCCGGCCGGCGAGCGCGGGGCGGCCATCCTGGCCGGGGTGTTCGAGCGGCATGCGTTGCTGCGTTGCGTCGCCGCGTCCGCTCACGCTTAATACGCGAACCCGACGGAGGCCGACCATGCCGACCCATCCCACCGCCGCGGATCTCTCTCGCCAGCTCGCCGACAACGTCGAGGCGTTCTGCCGACGTTACCTCTCCAACGGCTACCGATCCGGCCGCTGGTGGTGCGTCGGCGACGTGTTCAACACGCAGGGCGAGTCGATGTACGTGCGCCTCACCGGCCCGAGCCGGGGCAAGGGTGCCCGGGGCAAATGGGCGGACGGCGCCACCGGGGAGCACGGCGACCTGCTCGACGTGATTCGTCTCCAGCGCGGCAGCGACTGGAAGGATGCCATGGCCGAGGCACGGGCGTTTCTCAGCCTGCCCCCACCTCCGGAGATGGAGCGGGCTCGTCCGGTCCCGGAGGCGCGGGACTCGACCGAGGCGGCGCGGCGGATGTGGCGTTACGGCCGGTCGCTCGCGGGCAGTCCGGCGGCGGCCTATCTGCGCTCGCGCGGGATCGAGCGGGCGCTCGGTCTGCCCGCCCTGCGGTTCCATCCGCGCTGTCTGTACCGGGCTTCGCGTAAGCATCCGGGGCCGGACACCTGGCACCCGGCCCTGCTCGCCGCCGTCACGGATCTCGCGGGCACCGTCATGGGCGTCGGCCGAACCTGGCTCGCCGCGGACGGGCGTGGCAAGGCCGATCTCCCGAAACCGCGTCGGGCGCTCGGCAACCTCATCGGCCACGGCGTGCGCTTTCCCGGCACGGTCGCGGATCTCATGGTGGCCGGGGAGGGGGTCGAGTCGGTGGCGTCGGTCCACCGCCTGATGCCTACGGTGCCGCATGTGGCCGCCCTCTCGGCCGGGCATCTCGGCGCCCTGATCCTTCCTCCCGGCCTGCGCCACCTCTACATCGCCCGCGACGCCGACGAGGCCGGCGAGCGGGGGGCGGCGATCCTGCGCCGGCGCGCCGAAGCCGAGGGCATCCTGGTGAGCGATCTGATCCCTTGCGAGGACGACTTCAACCGCGACCTCTGCCATCTCGGACCGCGCGATCTCGCCCTGCATCTGGCGCCGCAGCTCGATCCGAACCACGCGGTAAGCCACCTCCGGTTCGAGGAGGCGGCGGCGGCCTGATCCGGTCGGTCCGATCGGGGCATCCGGGTGAGGCCCTGCCGGCTGTCCCGGCCCGGAGGGAGAGCCGGCGTCCACGGCCTTCTCGAGAGGGCGACGGGTGCCGGGGCCGGAGCCTTGGGTGCAACGCTCCCGGCCGACGATTTTCCGCCGCCGCCTGACGGCGGCTTTGCATCGCGAAGCAAAATCGACGGCCTTGGAGCCGTCCTCCGCTGCGCTTCGGCCCGCGCCGCCGCATCGCGAAAGGTGCGATGCGGAGGGGTGCGCGGGTGCGCCAGGCCCCGGGCCCGGCCTTGGGTCGCCACGAAGGCCGCGATGGACGCGGTCCCCGGACCCGATGGAGCCCAGCGATGCTCGACCACGCGATCCACGATCTCGATGCCGACCTGCCGACGGCCGACGCGACCCTGCTCGAGGAACTGGCGGTCACCGGTTATCGCCCGTTCGAGGAGCACGACGATCCCCGGCCGCTCCCGGCCAAGCGCACGATGGACCAGGGGCTTCAGGTGGCGATGAGCGCCCTCGAACAGGCCTTCGCCGACACCCGTCTGGAGGACGACCTCGAGGACGTGCTGTGGGGCTTCGTCAACGTCTTCCACCGCCGCGTCGAGCAGATCGAGCGCAAGCTCGACGAGAACGAGCAGGCGCAGCGCGCCAGCCAGCGCGAGCAGGACGGCAGCGAGGTGCTGTCGGTCGAGCTGGAGCGCCTCACCGCCCTCGGGCTGACGCTGTCGGAGCGCCGCAACGCCTTCGAGTACGCCCGGGACACCGCGGCCAACCTGTTCACCCGCACCACCCGGTCGCTGTGGCGCCCGCATTCCGGGTCGCGGGTCAACCGCGCCACCATGACCGCGGCGATGATCGACTCGCGCGACTACATCAGCGCGCGGCGGCGGGCCGAGACCGAGATCCACCTGCCGCAGGGCACCCGCATCGCCTTCACCGGCGGCAAGGAGTACCAGGACGTCACGGTGATCTGGGACACCCTCGACAAGGTCCGGGCGAAGCACGCCGACATGGTGCTGCTGCACGGGGGCGGCGAGGGCGCCGAACTGATCGCGGCGAAGTGGGCCGAGAACCGCAAGGTCGCCCAGGTGGTGTTCAAGCCGGACTGGAAGCGCCACAACCGGGCCGCCCCGTTCCGTCGCAACGACACGATCCTGGAGCAGATGCCGATCGGCATCGTTCACTTCCCCGGCGGCGGCATCTCCGACAACCTCGCCGATAAGGCGCTGGCCAAGGGCATCCCGGTCCGGCGTAACGTGAAGGCCGGCGCTTAGGCGCCGGTCCCCGTCCGTCCGCCGCCCGTCACTTGGCGGCAATCGGCAAGGAACTACAGGTCTAGGCTCAAAACTAAATTAGCTCGGCCGTGCGAAGGGCCGCTGAGGGTGGGGAACGGACCCTACCTCTCCGCCCGAAAGCGGACATTCCGTTTCCGACCCAACCTTGCCGTGCGAAGGGCTATGCACGCTTCTCACAAGCAGCCGTTCGTTGGCAGTCCTGCAACCTCTAGTCAGCTTCATTTCTGAAATGTTCGCTCGTGGCGAGGAATGCTCATTGGCGAGAGGTAAGGGCGGAAGGCTACACGTACGAGGAGGCCGCCAAGGGGCTTCGGGGGAAGGTTGGCACGGCGAAAAAGCGTTTCGGTGGCGTCCGGACGCCAGAAGCCTGCGAATTGCTCAGGCAGCGCCCAGCAATCCGTTTCGTAGTCCGAGCCCGTCTCGGGCTGTCTAGGCGCCCCGTTTCCAATCGGCACCAGAGCGGTGTGAAACCGGGCATGCGTCCGAACCCTATGCGACCTTGGCGTCAGCCGAAGTACGCGACGGGCAAGGTTCGCGACTGGAAGGACAGCCACCGGTGTCCTTATCGTGATTGGCCATCATGACGCTGCGTACGGTCCTCGGACGTCGAACAGCCGTCATCTTAACCAATTGCCTCTATTTTACGCATCTAGACTGCAGGCATCACTCCAGTTCGCGTGGTGCATGTGCCGGCTATGGCGATCCAAAAGGCAGATTTCTGACGATGACGATCAAGCAGCGCCTCGTTTCAGTGTTGGCCGTGATAGGCCTCCTCCTTCTCGGTACGGCGGCGTTGGGGAACTTCGCCCTCCATTGGAGCCATTCAAGCCTCAAGACCGTCTACGAGGATCGGGTCGTCTGCCTTCGACAGTTCAGCGTCATCCGTGATGCCTACGATGATATCATCGACGTATCGCGAATGCTGCGCAGCAAGACGGTCGCGTTCGCCACGGCAAAGGAAAGGATCGAGCGCGACCTCTCCAACCTGCACGCCCAATGGTCCGCCTACAAGGCGACTTCGCTGACTGCGGAAGAGGATGTCATTGCCAAGGACCTGCAGGCTTGGATCGATCAGAACGGCGTCGTCATCTCCGAGATCCTCAAGCGCACCGCGCAGGGTGGCGCTCCGGATTTCGATGCGACGCATGCTGACCTGTTGAAGAACATGAAGGCCTCCAACGCGACGCTCAGTAAGTTGACCACGCTGCAGGTCCGCGAAGCAGAGGCCGAGTTCAACCGGTCCGAGCACACCGCAGGCTGG
The DNA here is from genome assembly GCF_900113485.1 of Methylobacterium gossipiicola. GTDB lineage: Bacteria > Pseudomonadota > Alphaproteobacteria > Rhizobiales > Beijerinckiaceae > Methylobacterium > Methylobacterium gossipiicola. Next base: position 74,169 of record NZ_FOPM01000011.1, on the reverse strand, counting down.
TCCCGCATCGCCCTCCTCGTGGCACTCGTCGTCGCGGCGCTCAGCATCGCCTACGGCGTCTATACGGTCGTCGCGCAGGTCGCCCGTCCGCTGGGCAGGCTCGTCAGCGTACTGCAGCGGATGGCTCGCGGCGAGACCGATGCCGCGATCGCGGAGTCGGTCCGCAGCGACGAGATCGGCGCGGTCGGCAAGGCAGTCGACGGCATCAAGGCCATGGTCGCCCGGAAAGCCGCCGAGGAAGCCGAGGTCAAGCGCCGCGCAGTCGAGGCCGCCGCGGCCGAACGCAAGCGGACCATGATCGAGCTCGCCGACGGCTTCGAGCGCGCGGTCGGCGGCATCGTGGGGATGGTATCGTCCTCGGCCACCGAACTCCAGGCAACCGCCCAGCAGATGACCGCCACCGCTCAGGAGACCGCGAGTCAGTCCACCACCGTCGCAACTGCCGCCGAGGAGGCGGCCGCCAACGTCAACACGGTCGCGGCCGCCGCCGAGGAGCTCGGCTCGTCCGTGCAGGAGATCGGCCGACAGGTCTCCGGTTCGACCCGGCTGGCCCAATCGGCCGTCGGCGAAGCCGATGAGACCATGCAGCTGGTCCACGCCCTGCAGGCCACCTCGGCTCGGATCGGCAACATGGTAGGCATGATATCGGGCATCGCCGGGCAGACCAACCTGCTGGCCCTCAATGCCACCATCGAGGCGGCGCGTGCCGGAGAGGCGGGACGGGGCTTTGCCGTGGTCGCCTCCGAGGTCAAGGCGCTGGCCGAACAGACCGCTAGGGCAACCGAGGAGATCGGACGCCAGATCGATGAGGTCCAAGGTGTGACGGCGCAGGCCGTCACGGCAATCGGCGGCATCACCGGGCGGATCCGTGAGATCGACAGCGTGGCGACCTCCATCGCCGCGGCAGTGGAGCAGCAGGGGGCGGCGACCCAGGAAATCGTACGCAACGTCGCCCTCGCCTCGACCGGGACCAACGAAGTGACCGGCAACATCGCCGGGGTCGCGCAGGCTTCGGAGGAGACCGGAGTGGCAGCGACCCAGGTGCTGTCGGCGGCTTCCGAACTGTCGCGGCAGTCGGAGCAACTCGGTGCCGAGGTCGGCCGCTTCCTCGCGACGGTCCGCGCCGCCTGACACTGCTTCGATGGATCAAGTACGCGCTGCTGCCATTCGAAGGTCCGCTTCTAGCCCAAATGGGATCAGAAGCGGACCGGCGGAAAACCACCCACTTCGGTCGTAGGCTGGCATCCGCAAAGCCGCCCCGAAGCGGACCTTCACAGGGTCGGCAAAGGGTCGAAACCGGCCCCTCGCACGGTCAGGTTGAAAGGATTTTGGCCCTAAGCAACTCGGTCCATGCGCCCCTCATCTCGGGATGTCGATCAGGGGAGATTGAGACGCCGGCCCTCTCCGGGCCAGGGCTCCAGGCCGCTCCGCGCATCGCAGCGGCATGACGCGTGTAGGCACGCTCGAAAGCAGCCTGAACGCGCGGGTCGGCCAGCAAATCCAACACAGCCTCGGAGATCCGGTCGTAGTCGGTACGAGGAATCCGGACCTCCCTGTGCTTGTCGCGGTAGATCACCAGCCGCCGCTCATCCTCGTCGCCCTGTTCCGAGAGGACGAACCCGTAGCGCTCACAGGCGACCCGATCCTCGTCACGAAGCCGGAACCCCTCCATCAGATCGCCGACATCATCGACACCGCTCGCCACGATCTGCGCAAAGCCGAGATCGACCACGATCCGCACGTCGGCGGGTTCGGCGACGGCCAGTGAGACGCGGGTGGCGTGAGCCAGCACCGACTTGAGCGGGATCCAAATTGGTTCCGGACCCGGTGACGAAGCGCTTTCAGGCAGGGTCATCCGGCATCCTCACTGGATCGGCGGCCAGTGTCGGTTTCGTTCTCGTATTGCGTTGAGTTCGTTCGCCTCGTTCCGCAAGTGATCGAGGATGTGTTTCCGGACACGCGGGCAGTCCGCCGATTTCCAGGTCTTGGCAAACTCGACGGTTTGGCGATGCCATTGGCCGGGACCCCTTGGATCCCGAAACACGGCGGGATCGACGCCGAGAACGGCCGCGATCTCGGCAAGAAGCCGATCGGTGGAAGTCGAGCGGGGCATGATGGACGGGTCGATGATGGAGAATGAAGCGCTTTTCCTTGGGTTGTATCACGCTCCATAGGGTCATGCACCGTTGAGGGGGGGAGCATCCCGCGTCAAGCTGGAACGACCCTCCCCAGCCGCGGAGCCTCACCTGTCGAGGGCGGTGCCGGCGGCATCCGGCGCGGGTGCCATCGCGAGGAGCAGCAGTGCGTCGGGGGGCGCCCTCCCGAGGCAAGCTGGAGGCCTGTCGAGGGTCGGAGACGGCCAGGGCGTCCCGTCCGGCCAGCGCAGTGGCCGGTCGACCCGACCCCAGCGGAACCGGCGGTGAACCGCGGCAGCGACGTTCGCCACAGCGACGGACCGTCCCAACACGATGGCGACAAGGGAACAGACGCCGTCACCGTCCGCAACCGTCCGGCCCGACGATTTTCCCCTGGCGCTGCGCGCCATTCCTCGCGGGACAAAATCGTCGGTCCGGCCGGTCCTCCGCTGCGCTGCGGCCCTTCGGGTGCGGCCGGCGCCGCCGCCTGTTTGAGGGGTCGCATCGCGCAGGGACGGTCCCGAGCGCCTCAGGAAACCCCACCGATGCCGCGCCCCACCTCGACCCTCCCCGCCCACGCCCGCCTCGCCCTCGTCACCCACGTCGCGGAACTGGAGGCCGAGCTGGCCTCGGTCTCCTGCCCGCGCGAACGCCGCACCATCGCCGCCGAGTTGAAGGCCGCCCGGAGCGCGGTCAGCCAGCTCTCCACGGAGGGCTGAGGCCCTTCCCCAAGGGTCGCCTTCGGGCGGCCTTCGATCCCGACGGATGAGGGGGCTTCACCCTGGTTCGTGCCTTGCGATGAGCCCGGTGGAAGCGAGCATCGACTGGATGACATGCGCCGCTGTCGGCGCCGCGCAATACGGCCGATCAGGCCGCCGCCCGCTGGGCTTGATCGGCTCCGTTCGCATCGGCGGCATTGTCCGGCCGATCCGATCCGGCGCTTGCCTCCTGCACGTCGCGGGTCTGGAAGCGATTGGCGCCGACCAGGGCCCGCATCTCGGGGCGGCGGTAGTAGATCGGACGGCCGCAGCGGATCGGCTCGACGCCGCCGACGAGCAGGATCTGCTCGTCCCGACGCATGGTGTTGATGATCTCGTCGGGCATGATGAGAGCCCGCTTCTGCAGGCTGGTCGAGGCCGACACGCTCACCCCGTTCGAGCCCTTGCCGCCGGAGCGGGCCTGCTGGCTGTAGGAGACGATCTCCTGGGTAAAATACCCGCAGCGCTCCGACAGCCACTTGGCGGTATCGACGTCGGTGATCGCGGAAAAGCTCTGCCAGGAGGTCGACTCGAACCACGCACTGACGGCGTCCTTGTCGCCCCATTGCTGGCGAAGCTGGCCGAGGGATTGGTACACGAGCACCATGGTGATGCCGTACTTGCGGCCGGCGTCACGGGCGACCTCGATCAGGCTCATATTGCCGAGGCGGGCCGCCTCGTCGAGGATGAAGGCGACGCGTCCATCGATCTCGCCGTTGGCGTGATAGAGCGCGTTCATCAACCCACCGATGATGACCCGCGCCAGGCCCGGATAATCCTGAAGCGTCTGGAGATCGAGCGAGACGAACACGTCGAGATCGTCGTCGATCAGGTCGAGGCTGGAGAAGTCGCCGCCTGAGACGATGGCGGCATATTCCTTGAACGAAAGCCAGTTGGTGAGGTCGGCCGCGGTGGCGTAGACGCCCGAGAAGGTCTGCTGCGCCATGCTCTTGAACGGGCCGAGGGCGAGCTTGGCGAACGAACCGTCATTTTCGCTACGAAGGATCAGGATCAGCCGCTCGATGAAGTCGGTTTCGGGTTCCGAGATGATCTCGCGCAGGGCGCGAAGCGTCCGAGGCCCCGTGTACGATCGGTTCAGGCAGATATGGGCCAGGACGCCGCGAATGAGCTGAAGCGCGGAGTTGCGGAAGAAGTCCTTGGGATCGTCGCGTTTGACCGGCCCGGTGGCGATCCAGCCGACCACGGCCGAGATGTCCTTCTCGGCGCTGTTCTCCCCCTGACCGATCCAGTCGAGCACGTTGAAGCCGCTCTTGGGATTGGTCGGGGTGATGCAATGGATCGGCCGCTCGACGTCCTTTCCACGGATCGAGCTGCGGTACTGAGCGAGCATCGGATGCAGCTCGGTCGAGGGATCGAGCACGACCGCATTGCCCGGCCACGACAGCAGCATCGGGATGACGGCTCCGGTGGTCTTGAAGCCACCGGAGCCGGAGAACACGAGGCCGTGGGTCGAGCCGAAATCGCAGTTGAATCCCATCAACGGCTTGCGCCCGCCCGAGGCCCAGGTCTTGGGGTCGTTGGGCTTGAACACGCGCGAGGTGTTCTTCGGATCGAGATCGGGGCGGTACAGCTCGCCGAGGATCAGATCACCTTGCGGCGGGAACAGTTCGCCGGCGAGCTTCATCGTCGCCCATTCGGCGTCGCCGTGGGCGGCGGATTTGGAGCGGATCGGCTTGCTGTAGCCGCGTGTGGTCCGCCGCACCCGAACCAGCGAAACCAGCGGCACGACGAAGGCGACGAAGCCCGCAAACATCACCGCGCAGAACAACCCGATGTCGGCCCGGCGCAGGAGCGAGCGGCCGTCGGCCCCGGGGGCGAGGGCGACGAGACGCAGATACTCGTCGCGCACGGTCCAGGCGATCAGGCCGATCAGGAACAGGGAGACACCGGCGGCGACGACACGGCCGCTATCACCCTGGCGGGTGAGCCCGGCGGCAGCGAAAAGGACAAGCGCGGGGAACGCCACTGCCGCAATTCGCAGCGCGTAAAGCATCATCGAATGGCCGGGCTCGATCACGTAGACCGACCCGACGAGCGGGGGTAGGAACGTTCCGATCGCGAGATGGAGCGCGAGCCCGATCGCGACGACGAAGGCGGCGATGAACCACTTCATTTCTTGAACTCCTTGTCGCCGCGACGGGCGAAGCCCTCGACGATGTCGGGGTCACGGAGGCGCTCGGCCCCATCCAAGAGGAGGCCGAGCAGGACGTTGCTGGGGAGGTCGGCGAGGCCGGCTTTGATGACGAGGCCGCCGAGTTGGATCTTGCGGTAGGCGTCGGCGCGCCGCTCTTCATGCCGCTTCATCATCGACTGCCTCTGGAGCTTTTCCAGCGCTTCGAGATCCCTCTGGCGCTGGCTCTTCCACCTTCGATGCTCCCTCACGAAATCGGGTGACGATCGCCTGGAACTCGCGGGTCAGCTCCTCGTCGGAGATGTCGATGCCGCCGATGCCACACTTCATCGCGAGAGTTCCGAGCCGCTCGGCTTCGGCCTTGTCGTGGGCCTTCAGCTTCGCTTGTGCCGCCTCGATCTCCTTGACGAGTGCCTGACGCGACTTTGTTCTGGCCATGAATTTTGAATTCCATTGTCGGTTGCAACGTTGGAAAATTACCAGCCAGCTTACGCAGGGCAAGCCAAGCTTTCGGCGAAGAACGGGGCCCTCAAGTGTCTGTGGTGATCCAACCACACCGGCGAGCCTCACCTCCCGGCCTGGCGCGCGTCGGGAAGCGGGCTCCGGCTTCAGAACCAGAGCTGTTCACCTCCCGTCCAACCGCTGGAATTTGGGTCGCGCTGGCCGGCTCCGCCGGACGGATGGGCGGCCCCGATAGGGGCCTAATCGAAGCGGAGCTACGGCGCGCAGCGCCTCCGCAAAGTCCCATGAGTTTACGAAGGGGCGCACTTATGGGGATATTGCATATCCCTGTGCTTCGGGCTAATGGCCAAGCTCGGGGGTCCGCGCTTGGCCATTTACCACCTCTCGGCTCAGGTCATCAGCGCAGGTGCCGGCAAGAGTGCCGTCGCCTCCGCTGCCTATCGCCGGGCGACCAACATGGTCCGCGAGGCCACCGGCAAGATCCTGACCTACGAGGGCAAGCAGCACGTCGCGCACACCGAGTTGGCCCTGCCGGCCGAGACTCCGGCGTGGTTCCGCACCGGCATCGACGGTCGCAGCGAGAACGGCGCCTCGGCCTATCTGTGGAACGCCGTTGAGCGGAAGGAGGGGCTGAAGGGTACCGGCTACGCGATGGAAATGAACATCGCGCTCCCGGTCGAACTCACCCTCGATCAGAACATCGATCTCGCCCGCGACTGGATCGAGAGCGCCATCACCGCGCAGGGAATGGTGGCGGACTGGGCCCTGCACGATGTGCCGGGCAATCCGCACATCCACGTCATGATCCCCCTGCGCAAATTCAGCGAAAAGGGGTTCGCATCGAAGTTCGAGTTCGCCCGCGACCGGGACGGAAACGTGCTCTACCGAGACGACGGCAAGCCGCGGTACGAGCGGCTGGCCGGGCCGATGAAGCACCTCGTCCCGTGGCGGAAATCGTGGGCCGAGACGACCAACCTGCATCTCGCCAAGGCCGGTCTCGACCTGCGCGTCGATCACCGCTCGCATGTCGAGGCCGGCATCAGGATCGAGCCGACCGAGCATATCGGCGTCCATGCCTTGAACATGGCCAAGCTCGGCAAGCCCACCAATCAGGTCGAAGCGGAGAGGCAGAAGCGCATCCGCAACGCGCAGGCGATCATCGACGATCCCGAGACGCTGCTACCGATCCTATCGCGCGAAAAGAGCGTGTTCGATGAGCGGGATATCGCCCGGGCGGTGTTCCGCTACATCGACGATCCGACGGCGTTCGAGGCGGTTCGGTTGCGGCTCGGCCAATCGCCCGAACTGGTGGCGGTCGCCGAGGAGGTGTTCGACCCGGAGACCGGGCGCGTGATCGCCCGGGCGCGCTGGACGACACGGACGCTGCTCGAAGCCGAGGTCCGGATGCAGGCCGCCACCGGGCGGCTGTTCGGAGACACCTCGCACCGGGTGCCGGATCAATCCCGTGACCGCGCTTTCGCCGCCCGCCCCGAACTGTCGGACGAGCAGCGTGAAGCGGTCCGTCACGTCGCGGGAGCGGCTCGGATCGCCGCCGTGGTCGGCTTTGCCGGTGCGGGCAAATCGACGATGCTCGGGGTAGCGCGCGCCGCCTGGAACGACGGCGGCCATCGCGTCGTCGGCGGGGCCCTGGCCGGCAAGGCGGCCGAGGGGCTGGAGCGTAGCGCGGGGATCACCAGCCGCACCCTGGCCTCGTGGGAACTCGCCTGGAAGAACGACCGCGATCGGCTCGGGCGGGGTGACGTATTCGTGCTCGACGAGGCCGGCATGGTCGCGTCGGATCAGCTCTCGCGGATCGTGCAGGAGGTGGAGCGGCGCGGGGCCAAGCTGGTGCTGGTCGGCGACGCGATGCAGCTCCAGCCGATCGAGGCCGGCGCCGGGTTCCGGGCGATCACCGAGACGATCGGTTATGCCGAGCTCTCCGAGATCTGGCGTCAGGTCGATCCGGCGATGCGGCGGGCGAGCGTCGCCTTCGCCCGCGGCGAGATCGCTGCGGCGCTTGGGCTGTATCGCGAGCGCGGCATGGTCCGGTTCACGCCCGACCGGGAGGCGGCGCGGGCCGCCCTGATCGCTGCCTGGAAACCGGATTACCTCGGCCGGAAGCCAGATGGGCGAGCGACCGAAACCCTGATCCTGGCCCAGACCAATGCCGACGTCCTGGCCCTCAACACCATGGCCCGTTCCGCCCTGAAGGCGGACGGCATGCTGACGGGCGAGGCGCGGTTCTTGACCGAGCGGGGCGAGCGGATGTTCGCGCCCGACGACCGGGTGCTGTTCCTCGAAAACGACCGGGCGCTCGGCGTGAAGAACGGCATGCTCGCCACCGTCGAGGCGGCGGAAGCCGGCCGGCTGACCGTCCGGCTCGACCGGGACGGCACCGGTGACGGCGAGCGCATCGAGGTGCGGGCGGAACTCTACCGCAACCTCGATCACGGCTACGCCGCGACCGTGCATAAATCGCAGGGCGCGACGCTGGATCGGGTGCATGTCCTGGCCACGCCCGGCATGGATCGGCACCTCACCTACGTGGCGATGTCGCGCCATCGCCAATCCGTGGTGCTGCACGGTGCGCATGCCGACTTCATCTCGCCGGGGCGCCGGGCCAAGCTCGGGCGTGATCCATCCGCGGCGGCTCTCGATACGGCAGCGCTCGCCGGAATGGAGTGGCGGCTCGGTCGGGACGGGGCGAAGGCCTCGACCCTCGACTTCGCCGGCGAGGCGGCCTTCCGCGAGGCGGCCGTGGAGCTATCCACGCTCGATCCGGGGCGGATCGCCCGCGATCTCACCGCCCTCGCCGGGCGGCTCGAGGCGGATGCCCCGATCCCGGACGATCCGGCTTCCGAAGCGGCTCAGGCTCCGGTCCAGGCCGATCCGACCGAACCGTCGCCCTCCCCGGCCCTGGCCGCGCTCGACGCCGCCTTGGCGCGGTTGGAGCGGGCGGAAACCGAGATCGCCGACCGGGTTCGGCCGCAGGATCTTCGCGCCCTCGCCTCGGCCTTCGCCGAGCGTCGCAGCCTCAACGGCCATGCCGCGCTCGCCCCCGCCTTGGTCCGCCGGGCGCGTGTCATGGTGCGCAAGGCCCAGGCCCGGTTGCACCGTCTGCACGGCCTCGCCACGCGCCTGTCGGCGGCGTGGGGCGCGGTCGTCGCGCGCCACGGGATGGCCGCGACCGAGATGGTTCAGGCCGCCGGCGCGAAGCCCTCGGCCGCGGTTGTTCCGGCGGCGGAGCCTGCGGCTCCTCCCGAGCCGAAAGCACCGCTCGCGCCGTTCCTCGCCGCCGTCGATCTCGGCGCCAACGGCCTCAAGGCCGCCCTGTATGCCCGCGTCGATCCTGCGCGGGATCTGAAGCCTGAAACGGACTCGCTTCAGCGCCGCCTGCGCTCCGCGCTCAACAATTCGGGACCGGTCTATGCCGCGATCCTCGCCGAGCTTCAGCAGCGGAACTCGGTCTACCGGGAACGGATCGGTGCCCTCCTGTCCGATCCGGACGCCCATGGTGGTCTGCGCGGCCGCAAGGGCTGGTTCGTGCCGAAACAGGAGAAGGAGGAGCGGGCCTTGGCCGAGACCGCGTTCGAGCAGGCCAAGGCTGAGGCCATCAAGCTCAAACACGCCTTCGAGGGGTTGGCGGAGTCAGGTCGCAGCGCCGAGGTCGAGTATCGCCAGCGGCTGACGATTGAGGTGCCAGGCTTGAGCCCGGCCGCGGCGGCGGCATTGGCGAAGGTCGGCCGCACGCCGGCGACGAAAGCCCTCGACGAGGCCGTGGCGGAGGCGGTGGCCACCCCCGAGCTGCGGGCCGAGGTCCTGGCCTTCGCCGAGGCCGTCGGGCGTCGGTTCGGTGCGAACGGATCGATCGGCCATGACGCGGAACGCGGCCTCGGCCCAGGGCAATGGCTCGACAAGGACGAGCGCGAGATCCTGAGCGGCGGGGGCTACGTCGCCTCCTACGTCAAGGACGGTTCGCTGTTCCGCGAGCGCTTCATGAGCCGGGCGCAGGAGCGGGACTTGGAGCAGGGCCCCGATCTCGGGCTGTCGCTGTGATGCCGGGGCTGCGGCGATTGCATTGGCGCTGCTGATGCAATGAGTAAGGGTAGGAGGTAGAGCGCAGTCGAGGACAGGGCCGTCAGGGGACGGGAACGAGAGATGAGCCCGGTGCCGGCCGGGCCGACCGAAGGGGACGACACCATGAGCTTTCGTGATCTGCCGTCGCTGGTGACCCAGCGCGAGGAAGCCGTGACCCTGCTCGAGGCCATCGCCTCGGGCGTCGACGAGGCCGAACTGGCCCCGTTCCTCATGGCGCTGATGACCTACGAGGATGAGCAGGCCGCGGCGATCATGCGCGGCTCGGGCAACGAAGTCAGCGTGCGGGTGCATCTCGGTGCCGTGCTGACCGACGCCGGCCTCGTCACCCAGGACGAGGTGTTCACGGCGCTCGATGCCCGGCGGGCCCTCGGCCGGGGAGAGGCGGCATGAGCGCCGATCCCTACGTCTACGAGGGCACCGACGTCCTGCGGAACACCGCCGACATCCGCGATCCGCAGGCTCTGGCCGAGCGCGAGATGTTCGTCTCCCTGCGCGCCTTGAAGCAGTTGCAGAAGGAGCCGGTGCTCGGAAACTTCGACCTGGCGCACTACGCCGCGATCCATAAGCGGCTGTTCGGTGAGATCTACCCGTGGGCGGGCGAGACCCGCACGATCGATCTGTGGAAGCCCGAGATCGTGCTCCAGGGCAAGAGCGTGGCCTACAGCCCGCCGGCGGCGATCGAGAGCCATGCCCGGTCGGCGCTGGACCGCCTCCGCCAGCCCCCGGGCGACTTGAAGCAGGACCGGCCGACGGTCGCCTACGCCCAGGCTTTCTCCACCCTGTGGCAGGCCCACCCGTTCCGGGAGGGCAACACCCGGACCCTGCTCGCCTTCATGGAGCAGCACGCTCGCCACCACCGCCAGCCGCTCGACCAGGGCCTCATCAACCGGGTGCCGAGCGAGACCCGCGACGCCCTCGTCCTCGCCACCCGCGGCAAGATCCGGCCGCTGGCCGAGACGATCCAGAACGCGCGCTACTCGGAGGAGATGCGGGCGCATCCGGTGCTCGGCCGCCTGTCGGCCGACGCGGTGGAGGCGCTGCGCCTGATGGGCGCGCCGCGCATCGTCCTGCCCGAGCCGGGCGCCCAGGTCCGCGGGCAGGTGATCGCCACGAGCTATCATCATGCCCTGATCCGCGACTCCCGGCAGGTCTCGGCCGTGCCGCTGACCGCCTTCCACACGATGCCGCGCAACAACGACCGCGTCGACGTCCGGGTGCTGCCCGAAGGCCGACGCCCCGAGAGGGAACAGCCGCGCGAGGAGGCCGTGCGCTCCCAGATCGTCGGCCGGGTCCTGATCCCGGCGAGCCTCCTGGCCCTGAACGACCAGCGACCGGAGGAGGTCGGCCGCAACGCCATCGAGATCCCGGGGCCGAGCGAAGCCCTCGCCGAGGCCCTGAAGACGCGCTCGCCGCAGGAGATCGCCGCGGATCCCCGGTTGGCCCAGGAAGTGCGCCAGATCGACCGGAGCTTGATCGACCGCTTCGGGCGCGAGGGGTCGGCCGTGCTGATCGAAGGCTTGTCCGGTGAAGCCAGGAAGCTGCTCCCTCAGGGCCAGAGCCTGGAGGAGATCCGCGCGGTTCTGAAGCCGCTGCTCAAGGCTGTGGTCGCCGACGACAAGCTGCAGACGAGCCTTGCCCAGCAGCAGACGCTCGGCCGGGACGAGCCGTCCCTGGGACGCTCGGCATGACGCCCCTGTTCCGCGAGCCGATCACGACCGTCAGCCCCGGCCGGATCGTCGCCCTCGGCGCCATCGGCCTGGCCACCATGGCCATGCTGGGTCTGCTCTGGTGGACCTTCTCGCCGATCCTCGGGCAGGTCTATGCCGGCATGCGCCTCGCCGAGACCGCCACCCTGTGGCGGTTCACCGGCTGGGGCCAGTACTTCATGACCATGCCGGCCGGGCAGCCCTTCGCCTTCGTCTCGATCTACAAGTCGTCGGTCGGCTTCGGCCTTGTGGCGACAGGGCTCACCGCGCTTCTGGGCTGTCTGGCTTGGCGCAAGCGCAGCCGCGAGCACATCGAGGTCCTCATCACGGCACCCGCTCCAGAGTTCTCGCAGGAGGTCATCCTGGCGAAGTTCGCGCCGCCGCTCTGCCGGGTTCGCTCGCCCTCAGGCGCGGACGAGACCGATGCGCCCGCGCCGGTCGCCGTCGCCAACCCGTTCGCGGGGCTGCGCGACCTGCGCGACGCGCGGGCGGTGGAGGGCGTGGCGGAATCGGTACCCTGGCAATTCGCGGCCGTCCTGTTCCTTACGATCGACGCTGCGGCCCCGCTCAAGGACCGGAAGGCTCACGCCAGCGTGCTGAAGGCCGCCTGGACGGCTTCGGACCGCTTCGCCGCGGATCCGGCCGCCCCGCCGCTTACAGTGACCCAGGCCGACCTGCGGAGCCTCATGGTGATGGCGATCTCGGATCAAGCCGGCCGGGACATCGATATGCTCGATCGGGTCCACGATCTGATCGAAGGCGCCGCCACGCTGGACGACGCCGTCACCCAACTGGCGAGCCTTGCCCTGCCGACGGGCCGGCTGTTCTTTCCGGATTATGCATGGCTACGCCATGTCGATCCGACCTTGCAGTCGGTGGTGACGAGTTATTAGGCCAAATCAGAGTATAGCATGATTATCGTTTCTGGTATTATTATGCTCAGCCCCGGACAAAGAGGTGCCTTTCTTGCCTTGACGCATGAGGTTATTTCGGTGGCGCGAGAGGCAAGAGGATGTCGATCATTCGTTGTGGTCGCGGACCCGATCGAACCTAACGTCGTCGTTGTCTATGAGGAGTGGGATACCGAGAGCGATTTGCTTAGATTTCGTGGCGAGGGCCCGTCGCCAGATATAAAAAGTATGATTATTAAGGCCGATGTTCAGCTGCATCACGTTGCGAGCAGTAAGCCGGCCTGAAGTACGATTGCCCACCTCAAGCTCAAGTTGCCAGACAGCTATCGAACGCCGCTTTTTGGAAGTGCCAACGGCGGTCGAATTGACTGGGGTGCGTCGGTAGTGGGCTGTCCGCTCAGAGTGGACGGCCGCTGTTCAGCATCCGTCCGCCGAACGACGGCTTCGCGCCACTACCGGACCTTCTGCCACAAACGCTGGAATGGCCGCTCTTCGCTCGCCAGCGGATTCAGCACGGAATGGTCTGGCCGGGAGGCTACAAGACCTCAGGTCGGGAATGCTGCGCTCGCCGCCCATGCCGAGGCCACCGAGGACGAGGCCGGGCGCGTCCAGCTGCGCCTCGCCAAGGTCGAGAACCAGCTTGACCGCTTCGAGGCCAAAGAGTTCTGGGCCCGCGTCAGGCAAGAGATAGCCGAGGTGCTCGTTGAGCGGGGGCCCCTGACGCCTACCGAGATCCTGCCGGAGCTCAGAGCCGTGACGCTCCGCGGCGCCACCTTGCACAAGGAGCCGCTTTCCCCCGGCGACCCTCAAGAAGATGGACGTGCGGGTGTCGTTCGGGCGCTACTTCGAGCCTCGCGACGAGGGACGCTACGCCCGCCGGGCCGGATGACGCGCGGATGCCCAGCCAGGGTGCAAAGCGCCTCGTGTCGGTCGCCGCTGGACGTTGGGTACCAAGCCGTACTGGCAGTAAGTGGCGAAGCATGCGGCGGTACCGTGATGCTCCTACCATTCGTCGCAGCAAGCGTTGCCGCCCCTCAGGAGTGACGGTCTCGTCGACGGGCTCCGTTCCGCCGTTCCCTGATGGTGCTCGGATAACCGGACCCCGTCGACTAATGGAGGCGGTTGGAGGCCAGGGCCGCGCGGTCGGCGATCTCGACCTGACCGCGCCGCAGGATCACGAGACCGGCCTCGGCCCATTGTGCCAGGATGCGGCTGACGACCTCGCGGACGCTGCCCACGTCGGCGGCGAGTTGCTGGTGGGTCTTGTGGACGACGCCGTCGGGGCCGGCCTCCGTGAGGAGCCGACGGGCAAGCCTTTGCTCCAGCGGCGCGAAAGCCACCTCCTCGATCAGCGTGAACATGCTCGCCATGAGCCGGGAATAGTCGTCGAGGACGAAGCTTCGAAACTCCGGGCTCTCCGCCATCAACTGCTGGAACGTCGAGGCCGGGATCGCCGCAAGTTCGGTGCGCTCCTCCGCGATGCTCTCGGCAGGGAAGCCCCCGCCGGCCAACAGGCACTGGGTGGTGAGCACGCATGTCCCGCCCGCGCCGACCTTGTAGATCAGCACCTCGCGCCCGCCCTCCGACATGCGGAACACGCGGGTCCGACCGTCGATGCACATGAGGTAGTTCGCGCAGGCGCCATCGAGCTCGTATGCGACGGCCCCGGCTTCGAGGACGGGGAAGTGCACCGTGCCGCGCGCGATCTGCAGATGGGCGGCGGAGAAGCCCTTGATGAGGGGGAAGCGCTCGATCCAGCGCTCGACCTGATGGTTGTCCGGCATATGTGACATCCGCCTGCCGCCGGCGCGATGCATGACCGCCCGGTCGTTCTTGGAAGTTTCTCCCGCCGTTCCAGGCCGGTGTTACCTAAGGTCACCGGCTCGTTCGGCCCCTACGGCATACCATCTCCCGCGAGGTCCCATAAGCCGATCACCGGGACGCAAAACCATGCCGTCCCAGGGCACCTCGACGCACGAAGACCTACGCCGGCGGCGTCCGAATCCCGACCGCCCTGTGAGGCGACCTCCCCCCTGAACCCGCCGCCGCGCCCGTTTCTGAGAGAATCGTGAGCGGCTGCCGACTTGCGTGACCCAGGTCACCGACGCCCGGCCGGATAAGGGCTACCGTCTCCTCAATCGGACCTGCGAACGGCAGGCATGACGACAATGGAGGAGCAAACGCCATGGCATCATCGCGCCCGACGACCGCCCTGCTGGCGGGCCTAACCCTGCCCATCCTGATCGCCGCCGGATCGGCGCATGCCGCGGCGGGCGACTCCGACAACCAACGCGCCGAGCGCTGGGGCGAGATCAAGCAGCAGATCTTCGGCGACGCCAAGATCCAGTCCGGGGGCAAGGCGGTGAAGATCGACGCCCCGAAGCGGGCGGACGACGCCTCCCTCGTGCCGATCACCCTGACCGTGCCCGACAAGGACAACGTCGCGGAGCTGTCGCTCATCATCGACGACAACCCGACGCCGTACGCCGCCCACTTCGTCTTCGGCCCGGCGGCCGACCCCAGCGAGCTCAAGCTCCGCGTGCGCGTCAACAACTACACCGACGTCCATGCCGTCGCGAAGATGAAGGACGGCACGTTCCAGGAGGCCACGGAGTACGTGAAGGCGTCCGGCGGCTGCTCGGCACCGATGGGCATGAGCGACGAGGAGGCGATGCAGGGCATGGGCGACATGCGCATGAAGTTCGGCGAGACGCAGCCGGGCAAGCCCGTCCAGGCGACCCTGATGATCCGCCACCCGAACTTCTCGGGCATGCAGATGAACCAAGTGACGCGCGACTACACCCCGGCCCGCTACATCCAGAAGATCACCGTCAGCTACGGCGACAAGAGCGTCTTCACGATGGACGGGGACATCTCGATCTCGGCGAACCCCGTCATCAACTTCGGCTACCTGCCTGACGGCGCCGGCCCGATGAAGGTCACCGCCACGGACAACCAGGGTGGCCACTGGGAGAAAAGCTTTCCGGTTCGTTCGGCAAGCAACTGATGCGACCCGTGCTCCGCCTTCCCATCGTGGCCGCGGCCGCCGTGTTCCTGACCGCCGCAGCGCCCGCCGACTCGCCCGTCGGCGTGCGGGAGCCCGACGGCTACTGGCAGGGGGCGCTGCACGGCTACACGCCGCAGACCCTCGCAGGAGCCACCGTCGTCGATGCCGGTGAGGTCGCCAAGCTGATCGAGGAGCATAAGCCGGTGCTTCTCGACGTCTCGGAGGTCGACCGGAAGCCCGCCGGCCTGCCTCCGGGCGGCCTGTGGTTCCCCATCCACCGCAACATCCCAGGAAGCACGTGGCTGCCGGGCTCGGGTGAAGGGGACCTCGACGCGGCCGCCCAGGACGCCCTCAAGGCACGGGTCGCCGATCTCACCGGGGGCGACCTCGAAAGGCCCATCGTCACCTACTGCCACCCCGACTGCTGGGGCAGTTGGAACCTCGGCAAGCGCCTCGTCGCCCTGGGCTACCGGAAAGTCCACTGGTTCCCGCAGGGCATAGAGGGCTGGCAGGACGGCCATGACACAGCCGTGTCACGGCCCGACGCGCGATGGGCCGCACGCCCGAAGTCGACCGTCGGCCAATGACGACCATCATCCTCCATCCCGAAGGCTCGCCTCGATGATCCGCCGTACCCTCCTCGCCCTCCTTGCGGCGGCACCGCTCGGGATCGTCCCGGCCCAGGCCGCCGACTTCCTACCGTACACGCCGGAAGCCCTGGCCGCCGCGCAGAAGGCCGGCAAGCCGATCCTGGTCGAGATCAGCGCGCCCTGGTGCCCGATCTGCAAGACGCAGAAGCCCATCCTGGCTAAGCTCGGGTCCGACCCGCGGTTCAAGGACCTGCAGGTGTTCGACGTCGACTTCGACAGCCAGAAGCCAGCTCTCAAGGCGCTCAACGCCCGCATGCAAAGCACGTTGATCGCGTTCAAGGGCGAGAAGGAGGTCGGGCGCTCCATCGGCGAGACCCAGCCCGAGTGGATCGAAGGCCTCGTGGAAAAGGCGCTCTGAGGCGAAACCCATGGTCGCCACCCTCGGCCTCGCCTTCCTCGCCGGCATCCTTTCCGTCCTGTCGCCGTGCGTGCTGCCGCTCCTGCCCTTGGTGCTCGGCGCGGCCGCTTCCGAGCACCGCCTGGGCCCCGCGGCGCTGGCCGCCGGTCTCGCGCTGTCCTTCGTCGTGATCGGCCTGTTCGTCGCCACGGTCGGCTTCGCCATCGGGCTCGACACCGACGTCTTCCGCACCGTCGCCGCGATCCTGCTGGTTCTGGTCGGCCTCGTCCTGATGGTACCGGCGGTCCAGACGCGGCTGGCGGTGGCCGCCGGACCGGTTAGCGACTGCACCGAGACCCGGTTCGGCGGCTTCTCGACCGCCGGCCTCCTCGGCCAGTTTGGCGTCGGCCTCCTGCTCGGCGCCGTCTGGAGCCCCTGCGTCGGCCCGACGCTGGGCGCCGCCTCGCTCCTGGCTTCCCAGGGTCGTGATCTCGGCACCGTCGCCTTGACCATGTTCCTTTTCGGCGTCGGCGCGGCGCTTCCGCTCCTGCTTCTCGGCACCCTGTCGCGGGAGGTCCTCATGCGCTGGCGCAACCGCATGATGAGCGCCGGCAAGGGTCTGAAGGCCGCGCTGGGCCTGATCCTGGTGGTGAGCGGAGCCGTGATCCTATCGGGCTACGACAAGGCCATCGAAACCGCGCTTGTGAACGCTTCGCCTTCTTGGCTCACCGACCTCACCACGCGCCTCTGAGGGCCCGATCACCGATGCGTCTCGTCCAATCCTGTCTCCCTGCCTCGTCCCGATGCCTTGCGGTGCCCAGGCCCGGGACGTGGGAGGTCTCGAACGGATCGCGCTGCGCACCCGCGACGGCGATGCGACAATCAGGGAAGCTTCGATCGTCCTTGCCACGAACGCCGATCAGACACGCAGATAACTCCAGCCCGCCTCCTGCAGCGTCACCAGCCGGACGGCACCGGCGCGCACCACGCCGACATTGGGCAACAGTTCCAACCGGTGCCCTTCCGCGCGCTCCATGGCAGTGATGGTGTTGCCGCAGGCCGAGAGGACGATGCCCGGGACACTGTCCGTTACGGAGTGAATGCGGGCCTTGGCCGGTGAGGTATCGGCCCGGACCATGTGCAGCCCTGGACCGTAGGCGACGATCTCGATCTCGACCTCTTCGGCGGCCTCGCCGTATTCACGCGCGAGGTTGACGGCGTTGTTGAGGGCGAGATCGAACACGCCGGCATCGTTCGTGCTCACCTGCACCGCGACCCGGTGCGTCTTCACGCCGGTCTCGGCGGCCCTGGCCCGCGTGGCTACCAGCGTGGCCATCAGCGTCGCGATGCCCGACACGCCCCTGCGTGACATCATCATGTTCGATCCTCCCGCTCTTGCGATGTCGTTGGCCCCCGACGCTGCGTAAGGGCTTTTGCTCGAACGGACCTGACGGCGTCATTCCGCGGAGGCTCGGCTCAGGCAGGCACGAACCGGAAGGCGTCGCCGGATCGCTCGACGCGGCCGACACCCGAGCCTGGCAAGTGGAATCCGACGAGCGTCATCCGCTCGTTGGCCAAGCGGTCGAGCAGAGCAAGACGGGTGCGAATCGCCAGATCGCGGTCGAGGTCGCTTCCGAACGCCCAGCCGGGCCGGCGGAAGGAGATGAGCGCATGGCTGAGGGCGTCGCCACCGATCAGGATCTGCTCACGCCCCGCCTCGACGAGGACCGAGGCGTGCCCCGGCGTGTGCCCGGGCGTCGCCACGTAGGTGAGGCCCGGCGCGACGGTCTCGCCGGGCTTGCGCCGCTCCATCTTGGCTTCCAGGCGCTTGAGCGTGCGCCGGGAGCCGACCGCCAAACCTTTCAGCCAGTCCGGCACCGTCGTCTCGACGTCGTCGCGGGTCCAGAAGTCCCATTCCGCGGCCGGCACGACGTAGCGGGCATTGGGAAACCGCTCGCTGTCGTCGAAATCGTCGATGGCGCCCCAGAGGTGGTCGGGGTGGGCGTGCGTGAACACGACTCGGGTGACCGCCTCGCGCGCGACACCGGCCGCCTCCAGCGTGTCCCCAAGTTTGCCCGCCGTCGGTTGAAAGGAATTGCCGGAACCCGCATCGATCAGGATGACCTCGTCTCCGACGCGCACGACGGACACGTTCGTCGGGATCGGGCTGGCTTCGACGGATTCTCCCGCGGTCTCGAACAGCGCATCGACCTCGGCGCGCGGGGCCGCGGGAAGCATGAAGCCGAGGGACGACGACAGCGTGCCATCGCTGACCGTCTCCACCGTGCCCTTGCTAGTGTCCTTGCCGGCCTCGACGGCTTCCGCCGGAGCGGCGGCTGTCCGCCCAGTCGGCCAAGCGGTTGCCAGCAGCGCCGTCATGCCGGCGACGACCGCCCGCCTGTCGCACGTCGAAGCATGCGATCCGGGCCTCACCGCGTTCTGAACCTCGGGCATCGTCGGACCTCCCGGATTGCCGCAGCCTACTGGACCGGCGCCGACGGCTTGGCCGCCTCGGATGCCTTCTCGGGGGTCACGTCGAGAGCGCGGGCGCGACTGGTGATGGCCGCCTCCTTCGGCAGGCAGTCCTTCATGCAGGGCTTGGCGTTCCAGAATTCCTTCTCCGCGGTCTCGCGGTCGTCCATGAAGAAGTTCTTCTCGTTCGGCAGGCGGATGGTGGCGAGGTTCTTCTCGTTCACCTCGAAGTTCTGATCCTTCAGGATGTCGTTGAGATAGAGAAGGTAGGCGGTGACCGAATAGGTTTCGTCGGGCGTCAGCGTCTGCGCCGCACCGAACGGCATCGCCCGATGGATGAAGTCGAACACGGTCGAGACGTAGGGCCAGTACGAGCCGACGGTCTTGACCGGGCTGTCCGACTTGATCGTGCCGGCGCCGCCCGCGAGTTCGGGCCAGCGGCCGGCGCCCTCGCCGAACTCGCCGTGGCAACTGGCGCAACGCTCCTGGAAGATCGTCTCGCCGAGCGCCGCCGTGCCCTTGCCGACGGGCAGGCCCTGGCCGTCGGGGCGCACGTCGATGTCCCAGCCCCTGATCTCGTCGGGCGTCGCGGCGCGCCCGATGTTCAGCCGCTCCGCCGCAGCCGGGGCGACCGCGAGGAACAGGCCGGCGAGGGCGATGAGGGTGCGGTTAGGCGACCTCGACATTCTCGATCTCCCCGTTGGGCAGCACGTGCCAGGTCTGGATACCGTTGTTGTGGTAGATCGAGTTGAGGCCGCGGTGCTGGCGCAACGCCGCCTTGGTGGGCTGGACGTAGCCGGTCTCGTCGACGGCGCGGGACTGCAGCAGCAGCGGGTCTCCGTTCCAGTCGAACTCGTAGTAGAAGCGCGTCAGCACCTTATCAAGCACGGGCCCGTCGAGGCGGGCGGCGCGCCAGTTGCGCCCGCCGTCGAGCGAGACGTCCACGCTTCGGATCGCGCCGCGGCCTGACCAGGCGAGGCCCGAGAGCACCGTGAAGCCCTTGCGGTGCAACGGCGCCTGCGGGCTCGGATCGGTGATGACGGACTTCGCGTCCATGGCCCAGGTGAAGCGCCGGGCCTGCCCGTCCGGCAGGAGGGCGGTGTATTTCGAGGTCTCCTCGCGGGTGTGCCAGGGCTCGTCGCCGACCTCGATCCGGCGCAACCACTTCACCCACATGTTGCCCTGCCAGCCCGGCAGGACGAGGCGCAAGGGATAGCCGTGCTCGGGATAGAGCGCCTCGCCGTTCATGGCGTAAGCGACGATGGCGTCGTCAAGCGCCTTCTCGATCGGCACCGAGCGGGTCATGGCCGACGCGTCGGCCCCCTCCGGCAGCAGCCACTTGGCGTTGGTCTTGAGTCCCGCCTCTTCCAGCAGGCGCTTGAGCGGCACGCCGGTGTACATCACGCAGTGGATCATGCCGTGGGTGAACTGGCAGCCGTTGAGCTGGGCACCCTTCCACTCCATGCCGGAATTGGCTGCGCATTCGAGGAAGGCGATGCGGTTGACGCGGGGGAAGCGCTTCACGTCCTCCAGCGTCAGCATCAGCGGCTTCTCGACGAGGCCGTGGATCATCAGCCGATGCGCGGCCGGGTCGATCTCGGCGATGCCGCCGTGATGACGCTCGAAGCCGAGGCCGTTCGGCGTGATGATGCCCTCCAGCCGGTGCAGCGGCGTGAAGCTGACCGAACTCTGGCGCGAGGCGGTCAACCACTCGACGTCGCGGCGAACCACGTCCGCCTCGAACTTCGAGGGGCGGCCGTAGGGCCGGCTGACGACGCCGTCGCCGAGGGATTGCGACCACTCCGGCACGTTCGGCGGCAGGTTCTTGGCGTCCGACGTCTCGGCGGCGGCCCGGCCGGCGAAGGCGCCGGCTCCGACAGCGCCGCCGAGCGCCAGACCGCTGCGCAGAAACGATCTCCGGGAGGTCGGCCGCGACGCATCGGGGCGTTGCTTCGGTTTAGACATGGGTCTCTCCGAACTGTTTCATGTATTCTGATGCGTGAATGTTTTGGGCGCGGTTATGCGCCGCGGACGGTGACTTGCGCCGGCGTCGGGCTCACCGTGCCCTTCCGCCGGACATACGCGGCCACGACGTCCCAGATCGGCGGCCCCTCGGTGCCCTCGTTGACGCTGGCCCAACCGGCCACGGTGTAGGACGCCCCCGCCTCGATCGGCTTGCCGGTGCGCAGGAGCGTCAGGTCGGAGATGCGTTGTCCGGCCGGGCGGGCGATGTCGATGGCGTAGGAGACGCCGCCGACCCGCACCATGTCGCCGCCCTGCTGATAATACGGGTCCTCGTTGAAGAGGTTGTCGGCCACGTCCTCCAGCACCTCCTTGAGCCGGGCGCCGGTCATGGTCGTGCGGTAGGCCGCCGGGTAGGTGATGGCGGTGGCGTTGTAGATGTCCTCGCGGGTGATCGGCTGACCGGGTAGCAGGGTCGTGCCCCAGCGGAAGCCCGGCGAGAGCGCGATCTCGGCCTCCCGCTCGGCGAGCAGCGCGTCGCAGATCATGTCGTCGAGGGTGCCGTTGAAGTTGCCGCGCCGGTAGAGCAGGGCCTCGGTCCGGCCGAGTTCCTCCCCCAGCATGACTTCGTGGGGCGCCCGGATCGCCTGGATCTTGGCCGCCATCGCCGCCTGCGGGGCGATCACGTCGGAGAAGATCGGGATGAGCTTCGAGCGGTAGCCCTTCACGGCGCCGTCCCGCACGTCGAGGTCGACACGGGTGAGGAACTTGCCGTGGCTGCCCGAAGCGATGAGGAGGGTGTTGCCGACCTTCACCGCCTGCGGCAGCGCATCGTGCGTGTGGCCGGTGAGGACGATGTCGATTCCCTTCACCCGCGAGGCGAGTTTGCGGTCGACGTCGAAGCCGTTGTGGGAGAGCAGCACGACAAGGTCGGCGCCCTCTTTCCGGGCCTTGTCGACGCTCGCCTGGACATCCTCCTCACGAATGCCGAAGGACCAATTCGGAATCATCCAACGCGGATTGGCGATGGGCGTATAGGGGAAGGCTTGCCCGATTACCGCGACCTTCGCGCCGCCGCGCTCGAACATCTTCGTGGATTCGAAAGCCGGCTCGTTCCACTCGGCGTCGCGGACGTTCTGGCCGAGGAACGGGCAGCCGAGCCCGTCCACGATCTCCTTCACCCGCTCGGTGCCGAGGGTGAACTCCCAGTGGCCGGTCATGGCGTCGGGCTTCAGCAGCGCCATGCAGTCGACCATGTCCTGGCCTTTGCTCACCATTGAGGTGTAGCTGTTCTGCCAAGTGTCGCCGCCATCGAGGAACAGCACCTTGTCGCCGCGCTCGGCGCGGATCGCGTCGAGCGCCGTGGCGATGCGGTCGAGGCCACCCATCCGGCCGTAGCTGCGGGCCAAGGCGACGTAGTCCTCCGGCGTCAGCGCATAGGCCAGCGGCGAGCCGCCGGGGATGCCGTAGAGGTCGAGGTAGGCGCGTCCGGTGACGTGGGGGACCTGACCGCGCGCCTCGCCCACCCCGAGATTGGTCGAAGGCTCGCGGAACAGCACCGGCCGCAACTGCGCGTGGATGTCGGTGAGATGGACCAGGGTGACGTTGCCCATCGGCTCGAAGGCCAGCAGGTCGTCCTGGGTCAGGCGCTGCTGGGCGAAGGCGCGGGTCCAGCCCGTCGGCACCAGGGCCGCGGTGGCGGCGGCGATCTGGAGGAAGTCGCGGCGTGAGGTCATGGTGGGATCAGGCCCTCAATTGCGCACGGCGGGCGTCTCGACCGGAAGGCCGAGGCCGCGCCACGCGACGTAGGTCTCCAGGGCGAGGAACTCGTCGGAGAGCGGCTTGAACGGCGTGGCCCGGACATCCTGCATGCAGCCCTCCATGCGCTCGTGGAGCGGCACCAGCCGCTGGTCGCGCAGGCGGTAGACGGGGAATCCGTTGCTCTGCCCCTGGCTGAGGAAGTCGGCCCGGAGATACTTGCCATGGTTCTTCTCGTGGCAATTCGCGCAAGCGAGGTCGAGTTGGCCGTTGCGCTGGTAGTAGAGCGCCTTGCCGCGTTCGAACCAGGGCGTCATCGGCCCGTCCACCTTCACGGCGACCGGCATCCCCCGGGACTGGTTGCGAAGGTAAGTCGTCATGGCGGTGAGTTCGGGCGAACCGAAGGCGTAGGGTTCGGCCTTCATCGCCCCCTTGCGGCAGAGGTCGATTCGCTGTTCGAGATTGACCGGCTTACTGAGCTTCTCGTTCCACTTCGGATAGGCGGCCGCGACACCCTTCATGGAGGTCGCCGCCTCGTTGTGGCAGCTCGCGCAGGACTTGCCCGCCGCCCCGTCGACCTTCGACCAGAGTTCCTCGCCCTGCTCCACGGCGAGGAAGCCCGGATTGTTGAAGTCGTCGGCCTGCATGGCCTGCGTCTCCTTCGAGCGGAAATACAGGCCCGAGACGACCTGATCGAACGGAGAATCGGGGCTCTGCGGCTTGATGCCGTGTCCCTGCCAAGCCGGCCGCTCCGCTCCGTCCTGCGCCTGCGGCGCCACGGCGGAAGCCAGGATCACGGCGGCGGCCAGGGCCACGCGAAGGGGAACGGACGGCATGGGGGGCTCCGACTCGGGCGTTGGCAGGCGCTGCGGGGCGGGAGGCCCCGGGCAAGCGTCACGAGACCTTGATCTGCTCCGTGGCCTGGATCTTGGAGCCGTCGTCGTCGGTCCAAGTGAAAGTCAAGGTTCCCGACTCGGCGGGCTTGATCTTGAATTGAAAGTAAGGGTTGGCCGATACGGCACCCTCCATATTGGCGCTGAAGATCGTCTTTCCATTCAAATCGCAGCTGAAGGTGTTCAGGATCTTGCGCGGGATGGTCTTGCCATCCTTATCCTTGCGCTGACCAGATTCCATCGTGTGCGAGACGAGCGTCTTCACCTCGATGACGCCGCCCTTGGCGATGTCCTTCTTGTCCAGTTTGATCCGCGGTTTCACGTCGGCCATGTCGTCCTCCGGGTCTCGTGCTGTCTCTTGTTCGTCCAGACGTCAGCCGCCGCAGCCGCCGATGGTGACCTTCACTTGGCGGACGTCGCTGAAGACCGAGCCGTCGTTCATGCGGGCGATCGCGACGACGTTCTGGGTCTCAGCGAGGCGGATGCGCGTGTTGGCTTCGGCGACGCTCGACGGCGTGAAATGAAAGCTGATGACGCCGGGATTCGGATTGCCTTCGGCGACGATCATCACCTCCTCGACGAAGCTCTCCTCCGTCATCGGCACATCGACGCTCACCGTCATCGGCACGGTGTTGCCGTTCTCGGCGATCTCGGGGAGTTCGAGCTTGACCTTCCCCCTGACCGGCTCCTTGCCGCGGGTGAACGCCTTGATGGCTTCCTCGCTGTTGTTCCTGGCCGCGCACGCCGGTCCGGCGCGCAGGGACAGCGTCGCGGCCACGACGGCGCCGGTGCCCAGGGCCAGGGCTTGGCGGCGGTTCATTGCGTCTCTCATCGGAAGCGGCTCCCGGGTCAGGTCAGGGTTGGATCACTTGAGGGTGGTGAGGTAGGCGACCACGTCCTCGACCTGCTGGGCGGTGAGGATCGGCTTGCCCTGGAACTCGGTGCGGACACGGCTCAATCCGTCGATCCGGTAGAAGGCCGGCATCACCGTCGCCTCGCCGAAGACGTGCTTTGGATTGACCACGATCATCCGCAGATGCGCCGCGCTCCAGCGGCCGGCGACGCCGTCGAGGGAGGGGCCGACCTCTCCGTGGAACGATTCCGTCTTGAGCGACGAGACCTGATGGCAGCCGAGACAATTGCCCTGACGGCGGTTCACCACGACCTTGGCGCCGGCGGCGGCATCACCGGCCTTGTCGGTGAGGGAATCGGGAATGGCGTCCGTCCCGTCGGCGGCGACGATCCGGAACGGCGCGAGGCCGCCCGAACCCGTCTCCGCTCCGGCGGTCGTCGCCAGAGCGCAAGCTCCCGCGACCGCCAAGGCATGGATCTGCCTGCGCATCTGGCGTTTCCTCGATGTGCCGTCTGGAGCGGCTTGCGCGGTCGGTCCCGACCGCTCGCTGTATCGGCGGGCCTCAACCCATCGACATATGCGAATTATTGCAAATTTGACCGGGGCATCGTCCGAGTCAAGAAAAAAACTTCTACGTCGCGACCTGCCGGCGATAAAACTATTCGCCGCCTCCGGGTGCCGGACGGGCGAGGTAGGTTTCGAGATCGGTGCTTCCGTAGGCGCGCTCGGCCACGAACGCGAAGGTGCGCCGGAACTCCTCGGGCGGTACATAGCCCTTCATGCGCAGGACCTCCCGCTGCGCCGGAGGCTTGCCGGCGAGGGTCTCTGCCGTCTCTCCGAAGAACTGCACCATCGGGGTCGAGTAGACGCCGTACTTTGCGGCGAACCTTTTCTCGGGCAGGCGCTCGCCATCGAAATCCGTGACCTCGCGGGCTCCGATGATGTTGAGCTGGAGGATATCGAAGTTTTTTCGGATGTACCGGCTGACGGCGGCGTCGGCGAAATTCACTTGGTGCAGCCGCTTGCAGAACGGGCAGCCGCGCAGCTCCCACAGGATTGCGAGGCGCCGGCCGTGCGCGCCGGCCGCGCGCAGGTCGTCGGCGAGGTCCAGGAAGCTCTCGAGGAACCAGGGCTGATGATAGAGGCCGTCGTCACCGAGGACGGCCTGGGCCCGAGCCCGGCCGGCAAGGGAGCTGCACGCCAGCCCCGCGACGCCGCCACTCAGCAACCGGCGTCGCGTCAGCATGATCGCCATCGTGGCAGCCCTCCCGGCCGATATTCGATTTTATGCATGTGTAGGAGAAGCCGACGAGGCGGGCAACGGCGATAGGAGAGCCACTCGAAACACATTCGCATTTTGCTATATAGTGGACGGCCGACAGCGCTTAAGCGAGGACGCGTGATGCGGGCGACGCGCCGATCGGTGATGGTCTTGGCAGGCGGCTTCCTTTTCATTGCCTCGAACGCGATGGCGGCCGAACTCGTGCTCTTCGAACTGGCGGGTTGCCCGTGGTGCACGATCTGGAACCGCACGATCGGGCCGATCTATCCGAAGTCGGAGGTTGGGCGGCGCGCGCCGTTGCGGCGCGTCGCGCTCGGCGACGGCATTCCCGCCGGACTCACGCTGAAGGGCCCGATCCGCTACACACCGACCTTCGTCCTCGTCGAGGAGGGCCGCGAAGTCGATCGGATCGAGGGCTATTCGGGAGAGGATTTCTTCTGGGCCCGGATCGAAGCTCTGGTCGGCCGGCGGCCGCCTTCGCCTTGACCGGGCATGAGAGTTGCCCGAGGCCCATGTTTGAGAGGATGCGAAAATGCCGCTTCAGGCGGAAACGGTGACGACCGGCCCGGAGCCGGGCACGCTCGACCTCGATCTGCTGCTCGCCAATGCCCGCGACGCGAGCGAGCTGCTGAAGGCGCTCGCCCACGAAGCCCGGCTCGTGATCCTCTGCCTGTTGGTCGAGGGCGAGCGGTCCGTTTCGGAGTTGGAGCAGTTGCTGAACCTGCGCCAGCCGGCGGTTTCGCAGCAGCTCGCCCGCCTGCGCGCCGACGATCTCGTGGAGGCGCGCCGGGATGGGAAGAACATCTACTACGCCCTCGCCCGGCCCGAGGTCCGCGAGATCATCGCGGCCCTGCACCGCGCCTTCTGCGACGCGCGGAGTCGTTGAGCGGCGCGTCCGGTCAGGCGTGCCGGTCGACGAGGTAGTACAGGCCTGCGCGCGCGCCAACGAGGATCGAGGCGAGGGCGAGCATCGAGCCGACCGACAGCGTCGAGAGTCCGCTCAGGCCCTGGCCGATGGTGCAGCCCAGGGCCGTCACGCCCCCGGTCCCCATGAGGAACGCTCCGAGGACGTGGCGCCCGACCTCGCGCGCATCGTCGGGGGCTTCCCAGCGGAACTCGCCCGAGCCGCGCGCCGCAGCGAAGGCCCCCAGGATCACCCCGAGGACGGACCCGACTCCGAAATCGACCTTCGTTCCGCTGGCGAGCATCGCGTAGAGGAGCGTGTCCCCGACGGGACGGGCGAAGCTGAAGGACACGAGCGTGCGCGGCTCGAACGCATCGTCGCCGACGATGCCGTTGACCCACCAGCCGCCGACGATGACGCTCCCGACGACGAGTGCGCCGAAGAGGAGCCGGCGGGTCGCCCGGAAGTCGCGTCCGGCGAGGGCCACGCAGGCGAGAGCCAGGGACGCCACCACCGCAAGACCCAGCAAGCCATGCCGCGTCCGGTCGAGCCCGAGGAGGACGCCGAGCCGCTGCGCCCCGGCTCCGTCGAGGTCGAGACTCAACGGCTCGGTCGCCGGTACGCGCAGGAGACCCGTCAGGCCTCCGATGGCCATGGAGGCGGACAGGCCCAGCACCAGCAGCACGAGGAAAGCGCGCAGATCCCCGCCGCCGAGACGCAGCAGCGCCCCGAAACCGCAGGTTCCGACGAGCGCCATCCCGAACCCGAACATGACGCCGCCGACGATCAGGCCCCCCCATTCGAGGCGGGAGCCGGCATAAAGCGAACGGGCGAGATCGAGTTCGGCGAACGCCTCCAACAGATGCGCGCCCAGGATCGCCACGCCCGTGGCGAGCATCCAAGCGCGCGCCCGGCGCATGTCGCGGGCGTAGACGGCATCCTCGACGGCGCCGAGGGTGCAGAACCGCCCGCGTCGAGCGACGAGACCGAGCAAGGCTCCCAGAACGAGGCCGAAAGCCGCGCGGAGGAGATGCGCCGGCAGAAACTCCAACATCACGCCCGGTTCGTCCCCTATCCGCGATCCGGTATCAAACGGCGGCCTCGGCGCCACCGTTGAGTTTCACCGGGATCGTCAGGTACCGTACGCCGTTGGCCTCCGCCGGTGGAAATTTGCCGGCGCGGATGTTCACCTGGATCGAGGGCAGGAGCAGGCGCGGGGCGGCAAGCGTGGCGTCTCGGGCCGTGCGCATCGCCGCGAACGCATCCTCGCTCACCCCTTCCTTCACATGGACGTTGCTTCGGCGCTGCTCGGCGACCGTCGTCTCCCAGGCATAGGTATCCCGCCCCGGAGCCTTGTAGTCGTGGCACAGGTGCAGCCGCGTCTCGGGCGGCAGGGCGAGGAGACGGCGGATCGAGTGGTAGAGCGCGTGCACGTCCCCGCCTGGGAAATCGGCCCGGGCCGTGCCGAAATCGGGCATGAACAGCGTGTCGCCGACAAAGACGTGGTTGCCGATGCGGTAGCAGATGTCGGCCGGCGTATGGCCGGGGGTGTAGAGAACGGAGACGGTCAGGTCGCCGATCCCGAACGTCTCGCCATCCGTGAACAGATGGTCGAAGTCGCTGCCATCGGTCCTCAGGTCGGTGGCATTGAAGACCGGCCGGAAAATCTTCTGGACCTCGCGGATATGCTCGCCGATGCCGATTCGCGCGCCGGTCTTCGCCTTGACGTAGGGGGAGCCGGACAGGTGGTCGGCATGGGCGTGGGTCTCCAGCGTCCAGACCACGCGATAGCCTTCCTCGGTCGCGACCTTCAGCATCGCCTCGACCGAACGTGTGTCGACGCTGCCGCCGTTGTGGTCGTAGTCGAGGACCGGATCGATGAAGGCGGCTGCCTTCGTTACGGGATCGGCCACGATGTAGCTCACGGTGTTGGTGGGCTCGTCGAAGAAGGCGCGGATGATCGGTTCGGACATGGATTGTCTCCTGTCGGTGAAAGGCTTGCCGTGGTTCAGGCGCCGGAAATCCTGCGGCGGCAGGTGTTGAGGCCGAGGATCGTGTATGCGGGGCAGGAGCCGACCAACGCGGTCAGCGCGAGCACCACGCCGATGCCGACGGCGACGTAAGCCCAGATATCGGTGAGCATCGTCAGGCCCAGCCCGGCGACGATGAAGCCAACGACTAGGCGCAGCATGCGGTCGGCCCTCCCCACGTTGGTGGTCATGATCGCACTCCGAAACGGTGCCGGAGATGATTGACGAAGCGGGCGAGGCACCGAGCGCCCGCCTCGGTGAAGGTCAGGACGTCGCGGCGAACGCACCGGCGTTGCGGTAGAGCATGTAGCCGGCGACCACGAAGATCACGGCGGCGAACACCGTGTTGAGCACGCCCTTGTAGCCGGCGAGGCGGTTTGCGAGCCGCATGCCGAGGAAGCCGCCGAGGAAGCCGCCGGCGATGAACTCCCCCGCCACCACCCAATCGACCATGCCGGAAAGGGCATAGTTCAACGCAGTGGCGAGACCGAAGGCGCCGACCGCAAGCAGCGAGGTGCCAACGGCCGTGATCAGCGGCATGCCGGTCGCGAAGACGAGACCGGGCACGATCAGGAAGCCGCCGCCGATCCCGAAAAAGCCGGACAGCACTCCGACCGAAAAGGCCACGGCAACGACCCTTCCGCTCGGCACCGGGCCGCAACCGACCGGTTCAGCCGGGCCGGTGAGGTTCCGTCGCCCGCGCAGCATGTGGCCCCCAACGACGATCATTAGAAGGGCGAACAAGAACAGCAGGCGCTGTCCGTCCACCGCCTTGCCAAGACTGGAGCCGGCTAAGGCACCGATGATCCCCACGAGGGCGAAGACGGCGGCGCAGCGCCAGCGCACGTTACCGGCCCGCGCGTGACCGGCCAGCGTCAGGAAAGCGTTGGCGGCCACGGCGAGCGCTCCCGTCCCGATGGCGAGATGCGGCTGGGCGAGGCCGACCGCGTAGAGCAGCAGCGGGGTCGCCAGGATCGAGCCGCCGCCCCCGATCAGGCCGAGGGTAAAGCCGACACCGGTGCCCGACAGAACGGCCGGAAGTGCGCTCATCGGCAATGGTTCTCCAAGCGCCGCGGTGGAAGCGTCTCCGAGCCTCGGCCGTCACGATGCGGACGGCGATCCTTCGATCCATAATTTAATGAATCGAAGGCGGCGCCGATGGCCTGACTGTGCGGTGACTTGCGTGGGGTGTCAATCTGTGTTTTCATATTTTCGTAATTCACATCATATAAAAGTGAATTGAGGATCCTTCCTATGGACGCCAGACGCCTCGCCTCTCACCTGTCGGTTTCCGGCCAGATCGTCCCAGATGCACTCGCGGCAGCGGCCCGGGCGGGCTTTCGCTCCGTGATTTGCAATAGGCCCGACGGCGAGGGTGGCGATCAGCCAAGCTTTGCCGAGATCGATACCGCCGCCCAAGCACAGGGACTCGAGGCGCGGTATCTGCCCGTCGTCTCGGGAGCGATATCGGACGCGGAGGTCGATGCCTTCGCCGAGGCTCTGGCGACCCTGCCCAGGCCGGTGCTCGCTTATTGCCGCACGGGCACCCGCTCCGCGACGCTGTGGGCGCTCAGCGAGGGAAAAGCCGGCGGCGCGACGACCGAAAGCGCCGCTGTCGCCACTGCTGCAGGCTACGACGTGAGCGGCGCGCTCCGGCGCATTGCCGCGAATGGATCACCGCCGAGGGAAACGGAGGATCTCTTCCACAGCGTCGTCATCGTCGGAGGCGGCGCGGGCGGCATCGCCGTCGCCGCGAGCCTGAAGGCACGCAAACCCGATCTCGACATTGCCGTGATCGACCCGGCCGACATCCATTACTACCAGCCCGGGTGGACCATGGTCGGCGGCGGCGTATTCGCCCCCGCAGGCACGGCTCGGACCATGGCTTCGCTGATCCCCAAGGGCGTGCACTGGATCAAATCGGCGGTTACGGCCTTTGAGCCGGAGCGCAAGGCGGTGATCTTGGGGGGATGCCGGACGGTTCGCTACGACCGTCTGGTGGTCACGCCTGGGTTGAAGCTCGACTGGGGCGGCATCGAAGGGCTGACCGAGACGCTCGGGCGGAACGGCGTGACCTCGAACTACCGCTACGATCTCGCGCCCTATACCTGGGACCTCGTCCGCAACCTTCGCTCCGGCCGGGCCGTGTTCACGCAGCCGCCAATGCCGATCAAATGCGCAGGCGCACCGCAGAAGGCGATGTACCTCTCCGCCGACCATTGGCTGCGCCAGGGACGGCTCAAGGACATCGCGGTCGAACTCTACAATGCCGGCCCGGTCCTGTTCGGCGTGAAGGAGTATGTCCCGGCGCTGATGGAGTACGTCAGACGCTATGAGGCAGGGCTCCACTTCCAGCACACCCTGGTGCGGATCGACGGTCCGGCCAAGCGCGCGTGGTTCTCGCGCAAGAGCGAGGACGGCGGCAGCGAGACGGTCGAGCGAGCGTTCGACATGATCCACGTGGTGCCGCCGCAGCGGGCGCCCGACTTCATCCGCGCCTCGCCACTCGCCGATGGCGCCGGCTGGGTCGAGGTCGATCCGGCGAGCCTGCGCCATGTGCGCCTGCCCGGAATCTACGCGCTCGGCGATGCCTGCAACACGCCTAACGCCAAGACCGCCGCCGCCGCGCGCAAGCAGGCACCGGTGGTGGCTCACAACCTGCTCGTCGACATGGGCCATCTGCGCGGGCCAGACGTCGCCTACGACGGCTACGGCTCGTGCCCGCTGACGGTGGAGCGGGGCAAAATCCTGCTCGCCGAATTCGGCTACGGCGGCAAGCTGATGCCGAGCTTCCCTGCATGGTTAATCGATGGCACCAAGCCGAGCCACATGGCGTGGCTCCTGAAGGAGCGGATGCTGCCACCGATCTACTGGAAGGCGATGCTCAAGGGCCGGGAATGGCTGGCCAAGCCGCAGGCGGTCGATAAGGCCGCCTGAGCCTCATGGCTCGTCTCCGATCTGTCCGAACTGCGCAGCCTGACCGAATGCCCCAGTCCGGGCGTCGGTAAGGCGTGCCGGGCCGGGCCGGTGGGTGCGACCGGCCACGAGAATATCCTCGACCGCCTCCAACAACGCGTGCATCCGCGGGTCGCTCAGGCTGTAAAACACGACCTTGTGCTCTCTCCGCGTTGCAACGACCGCCGCGTTGCGCAGCTCACCCAGTTGCTGCGAGAGTGTCGGCTGCCGGATACTTAGGTTTTGCTCGATCTCCGAGACGGAGCACTCGCCTTGCTTCAGAAGTGAGAGGATACGCAGGCGGTTGGGGTTGGCGATCAGCTTAAGCAGATCGGCGACCCGGTCCGCGGTCGCCTCGTCAGTTGCGGACGCCATCACAGACTGCCCAAGCGATAGTACCAGTCGGTCCCACAGGCTCCGACCTCCTCGCTGGTGGTCGGTGGATTTGCCAATACCGGCTCGTCCGGCTGCCAGCCCTCCGGTGTCGAGACATCGGCCGCGTCGCTCACTTGGAGGGCCTGGAGCAGCCGCAGGATCTCGGCGACGCTGCGCCCCACAGTCAGGGGATAAGCGATCAGGGCGCGCACGATGCCGGCTGGGTCTATCACGAAGGTGGTCCGAACTGTGGCGCTCGATAGAGCCCCGGCGGGCAGCATGCCGTAGGCGCGCGCGATTCCCATGGCCGGATCCTCGATGATCGGGAACGGGACTTGGACGCCGAAGCGCTGCGCGATGCTCTGGGTCCAAGCCAAGTGCGAGGACAGGCTGTCGACGGATAGGGCGAGCAAGTCGCAATTCAGTGCCTGGAACTGTGCATGGTACTGCGCGAAGGCGACGAATTCGCTGGTGCAGACGGGAGTGAAGTCGGCCGGATGCGAAAACAGCAGCAGCCAGCGCCCGCGATAGGATGCGAGCGTGCGTGGTCCCATCGTGGTTCGAGCGCGGAAATTTGGCGCAGCGTCGCCGATGATCGGCGGGGCGGCGGGTTGCGGTCGGGCGACTTCGGAATCGATTTCGATGCTCATCAATGGATGCTCGTTGCGTGATGCGGGAGAAGCTACGCAAAGGGTCCGAACGTTTCAATATATGGTTTTGCCATATGAAGAATGTTTTTTATAAAATGAATTGACAGCGCGGGGGCGCGGGACGAGAACGTGTCAGCTTGGTCTGGGCCAACTGGCTACAGACGTCATGCCAGGCAGGAGGCAGAAGCGATGTCGGCCGATCTTCTCCCGAGCGCATTGGATCTCGCCCGCGCGCAGTTCGCCTTCACGGTCGTGTGGCACTTCCTGTTCCCGGCCTTCACCATCGGGCTGGCGAGCTACCTCGCCGTGCTGGAGGCTTTCTGGCTCGCGACCGACCGGGACATCTATCTCGACACCTACCGATACTGGCTGAAGATCTTCGCCGTCGCCTTCGCCATGGGCGTCGTTTCCGGGCTGGTGATGAGCTACCAGTTCGGCACCAATTGGTCGGTCTTCTCCGACCGGACCGCGCCTGTGCTCGGGCCGCTGCTCGGCTACGAGGTGCTCACTGCCTTCTTCCTCGAAGCGGGCTTCCTCGGCGTGATGCTGTTCGGCCTGGAGCGGGTCGGGCGCCGGCTGCACTTCCTGGCGACCGGCTTGGTGGCGGGCGGCACGCTGCTCTCGGCCTTCTGGATTCTCTCGGCCAATTCGTGGATGCAGACGCCCGCCGGGCATGTCCTCGATGCGGACGGCCGCTTCGTGCCCGAGGATTGGTGGGCGGTCATCTTCAATCCGTCCTTCCCCTACCGCTTCGCCCACACCGTCACCGCCGCCTACCTTACCACCGCGATGATCGTCGGCGCGGTGGGCGCGTGGCATCTCCTGCGGGACCGCGCCAATCCCCGCGCCCGGCTGATGTTCTCCATGGCGATGTGGATGGCGGCGCTCGTCGCCCCGGTGCAACTCGTGCTCGGCGACTTGCACGGCGGCAACACCTACCATCACCAGCCGGCCAAAGTGGCCGCGATGGAAGGCCATTTCGAGAGCGTGGCCCGCGCCCCCTCGATCCTGTTCGGCTGGCCGGACGCCCAGGCGCGGGAGACCAGGTACGAGATCGGCATCCCCGGCCTCGCCAGCCTCTACCTCGCCCACGACCTCGACGCGAAGGTGACCGGCCTGAACGATCTGCCGCGCAACACGTGGCCGACGAACCTGCCGCTGGTGTTCTGGGCCTTCCGAGTGATGGTCGGCCTCGGCCTCCTGATGATCGCGCTGGGCGGGCTGTCGCTCTACCTGCGCCGGAAGGGCCGGCTCTACGACGAGCCGTGGCTGCACCGCTTCGCCGTGGCGATGGGGCCGTCCGGCCTGATCGCCGTGACCGCCGGCTGGGTCGTGACGGAGGCCGGGCGACAGCCCTTCACGGTCTACGGCCTGCTGCGCACCGCCGACAGCGTCTCACCCATCGCCGCGCCGGCCGTCGCGGCCTCGCTCGCGGCCTTCGCGGTGGTCTACTTCGCCGTTTTCGGAGCGGGAATCTGGTACCTGTTCCACCTGTTCAACCAAGCACCGCACCCGCACGAACCCGGCCCATCGGCCGACCAACCGGTTCGCACCGCCGGCATCACCGCCGCGCCGGCTGTCGTGGCCGAACCCCGCCTGCATCCAGCCGAGTGAGGAGAGGCTTGCGATGGAACTCGATCTCACCCTGATCTGGGCGGTCCTGATCGCCACGGCGGTGTTCCTTTACGTCGCCATGGACGGGTTCGATCTCGGCCTCGGCATCCTGTTCCCTGCCATCCGGAGCAAGTCCGACCGTGACGTGATGGTCAACTCCGTGGCCCCCGTCTGGGACGGCAACGAGACCTGGCTCGTGCTCGGCGGCGGTGGATTGTTCGCAGCCTTTCCGCTGGCCTACGCCACCATTCTGCCGGCGCTCTACATGCCGCTCATCCTGATGCTGCTCGCTCTGGTGTTCCGCGGCGTCGCCTTCGAGATGCGCTTTCGCGCCGCCACGCCCCGCGGCCAGCTCTGGTGGGACCGCGCGTTTTCCTGGGGCAGCTTCGTGGCGGCCTTCTGCCAGGGCATCGCGCTCGGCGCTTTCGTCC
The DNA here is from genome assembly GCF_900113485.1 of Methylobacterium gossipiicola. GTDB lineage: Bacteria > Pseudomonadota > Alphaproteobacteria > Rhizobiales > Beijerinckiaceae > Methylobacterium > Methylobacterium gossipiicola. The sequence continues at coordinate 39,774 of NZ_FOPM01000011.1, read as the reverse complement.
AGGGCATCCGGGTCGAGGGGCGGGCCTATGCCGGCGGCTGGTGGGACTGGCTGACGCCGTTCTCCCTACTCACCGGCATCGCCCTCGTCGTCGGCTACGGGCTGCTCGGTGCTTGCTGGCTGATCTGGAAGACCGGGGGCGAGTTGCAGATCCGCGCCTACCGCCTCGCCAAGCCCCTGGGCTTGGCCACCCTCGTCGGCATCGCGGTCGTGTCGGCGACGATGCTCGCCATCAGCGGGCCATTCCGGGACCGCTGGCTCAACCTGCCCGGCATGCTGATCGGGGCGCCAGTTCCGATCCTCGTCGGTCTGCTCGCCTGGCGCTTCGCCCATGCACTCGCGCGCCGGGAGGAACTCTCGCCGTTCCTATGTGCTCTCGGCTTCTTCCTGCTCTCCTATCTCGGTTTCGGAATCAGCATGTGGCCCCACATCGTCCCACCGAGCATTACGATTTGGCAAGCCGCGACCCATCCGAAGTCCCAAGCCTTCCTACTCTACGGCGCTGCGATCCTTATCCCGCTGGTGCTGACGTACACGGCCTACGTCTACTGGCTGTTCCGCGGCAAGGTCACGGCGGGAGCGGGGTATCACTGATGCGTCGGTTCGGATGGTTTGTCCTGTTCTGGGTGATGAGCGTCGCGAGTTTGACGGCCGTGGCTCTGCCGCTGCGATGGATGCTCAAATCGATGGGGCGCTAGGTGTATGGTCCCGGAATGAGGTGTGACGGGTCGATCCTGAAGCGGTCGGGTTCTTTCGTCCAGGCATTGAGGATGAACTCGGTGGGTGTCAGGCCACGCAGGGTCTTGAGCCTGCGGGCGTGATTGTAGGCATCGACGAACAGATGCAGGTGTGTTCGAAGCTGATCATGACTGTCGTAGTGGTAGCGTTTGACCGTCGCGTCCTTGATCGTTCGGTTCATCCGCTCGACTTGCCCGTTGGTCCAAGGGTGGTTCACCTTGGTCAGGCGGTGCTCGATGTCATGCTCGTCGCAGACACGGTCGAAGATGTGCTGACTGTCGTAGATATCTCGCTGGCGTGACGTGAACTGAATGCCGTTGTCCGTGAGAACCGTGTGTATGCGGTAGGGCACTGCCTCGATGAAGTCGCGTAGGAACTGAGCAGCCTCCATCTTGCCGGCGCTTTCGACCAGCCGCACGAAGGCGAACTTACTGGTTCGGTCGATGGCCACGAACAGCCTAAGCTTGCCTTCAGCCGTGCTGACCTCAGCAATATCGATGTGGACGTAACCGATGGCGTAGCTCGCGAAGCGCTGCTTCTTGGGTTTGTCGCCGTCGATCTCGGGCAGTCGGCTGATCCCGTGCCGTTCCAGACAGCGATGCAGCGAAGATCGGGTCAGGTGCGGAATCGTCGGCTGGAGACCGTAGAGGCAATCGTCGAGGGGAAGCAGGGTGTGACGCCGAAAGGCGACGATGATCGCCTCCTCCTCAGGCGTGAGGACGGTGGAGCGCGGCTCCTTGGGTCCCATCCGGGCATCCGCCGTCGTCGTCCGCTTGCGCCATTTCTGCACCGTCGTCGGACTGACACCGTAGCGCTTGGCCAGTGCTCTTACGCTCTCTTCACGTAACTGGATCGCGCGACGGACTGCCTCCGTCGTGGTGGCGCTTCCATGGAGAACCTGGCCCATAGCGCTTCCCTCGCAGCATGGGGCTCAACCGTATCACCACACTGCGGGATCAAACACCTAGAACTACTTTGGCAGATTGAAGGAACGCGGGAGATTTTCGTGGATTCGCATGCCATGGCCATGAGCGTGGGTGCGCACGATGTCGGGTGCTGGCGGATGGCGTGAGGATCTGGATCGGTGGCTGCAGCCATTCCTGGCGGGGCTGTCCCATCCAGCACGCCGGGCGATGTGCCCGCTCTATGTGGCCGGGTTGATCGGCCTCGGTGATCGCAAGAGCGTTCAGCCGATGGCGGCCCGGGCCGAGGGGGTGCCCTACGACCGGCTGCACCACTTCATCGCGGCCGGGATCTGGGATGCGGCGCCGCTGAAGCGGGCGCTGCTCGGCGAGGCCGATCGCCTCGTCGGCGGCCTGGATGCGGTCCTGGTCGTCGATGACACCGCCTTGCCGAAGAAGGGCGACCGCTCGGTCGGAGTGGCGCCGCAATACGCGACGACGCTGGGCAAGACCGCCAACTGCCAGACGCTGGTATCGCTCACGCTGGCACGCGGCGAGGTCCCAGTCGCGGTCGGTCTGGCGCTGTTCCTGCCCGAGACCTGGACGAGCGACCCGGATCGGATGGTATCGGCCGGCGTACCCGAGGGCCTGCGCGCGGCCCGCACCAAGCTGGAGATTGCGGTCGCGGAGATCGATCGGGTCCGGGAGGGCGGCGTACGCTTCGGCTGCGTGCTGGCCGATGCAGGATATGGGTCCGCCCCGTTCCGGCAGGCCCTGAGCGCGCGTGGCCTGAGCTGGGCCGTCGGGATCTCGGGACGCAACAAAGTTTACCCGGCCGCCGTGACGATGATCTTCCCCGTCGCGGGACGGGGGCGACCGCGCAAGCGTCACGTCCCGGATCAGGTCTCGGTCGCAGCGGAGACGATCCTCGCGGACATGACCGGCCGATCTGTGACCTGGCGGCGCGGCACCAAGGGCCGGCTGCGGGCTCGCTTTTGCGCGCTGCGCGTTCGGATGGCCGATGGCCCGACCCAGAGGATCGGCGCAATGGGCAATCAGCATCTGCCCGGCGACGAGGTTTGGCTGGTCCGCGAGGAGCGTGGCTCGGGCGAGCGCAAGTACTATCTCTCGAACCTGCCGGCCGAGGCCACCCTCAAGCAGCTGGCAGCAACGATCAAGGCGCGCTGGATCTGCGAGCAGGCCCACCAGCAGATGAAGGAGGAACTCGGCCTCGATCACTTCGAGGGCCGATCCTGGACCGGGTTGCATCGGCACGCGCTGATGACGATGATGGCCTACGCCTTCCTCCAATCCCGGCGCCTCGCAGCGATGGGGCGGAAAAAAAAGAATCGCCTGCCCACCGCCCCAGCCCTCGATGCCGGCGATCCGGCAGGCCATCCTGGATCACCTCAGTCGGCCTCCAGCGCGACGATGTCCGCACTGTAACGCCGATCTCAACCTGCCACCCTGAAACCAATCTGCCAAAGTAGTGCTAGACCACCGCCCCGGATACGATATCCACGACGATGGTCTTTTCTGACTCGCACGATCCTGGCGGTCGCGCTCGGTGCCTGCTCGCCCTCGGCACGGCCCTCCGCGTCCTCGACCGGTGACGGACGCCAAATCCGCGGCTTGCCCGCCCCGCCTGACCGGCGAGCGGGTGTTCAGGCAGGATCGACCGATGCCCCTGCCTTGGCCAGAGCGGGGAAACCACCGGCGACATGGGCGACCGGGCCCAGGCCCATGTCGTTGAGCGTCTTCGCGGCCAGGGCCGAGCGATTGCCGGAGGCACAGTAGAGAACCAGGCGCCTGCCGCCGCCGAGCTCGGCCTTGTGGGTCGGGCTTTCCGGGTCGGCCTGAAACTCCAGAAAGCCTCGCGGCACATGGACCGCGCCGGCGATCCTGCCGGTCTTGGCCAATTCCTCGCCTTCGCGCACGTCGACGAGCATCGTGTCGGGCTGGCCGAGGCGGGCGAGCGCCTCCTCGGCCGACAAGGTCTCCACCTCGCGGTTGGCTTCCGCCACCAAGTCCTTCGCGCTTCTCATGGTCATGGCTTCCTCCGTCACTCGCCCCAGGCCGCTCCGTCGAGGGCGTCCAGCGGGATCTTCAGGTAACGCCTGCCGTTCGCCTCGGGCTCGGGCAGGCGGCCGCCTCGGATGTTCACCTGCAGGGAATGCAGGATGAGCTTGGGCATCGGAAGTTCGCGGTCGCGTGCCTCGCGCATGCGGACGAACGCCACCTCGGTCGGGGTCTCGACCAGGTGCGGGTTTTCCGCCCGCTGCCGGGCGACCGTGCTCTCCCACGCCGCCTCGCGCCCATCCGGGCGGTAATCGTGCCCGGTGAAGAGCCGCGTCTCGTCCGGCAGGGCCATGATGCGCTGGATGCTGCGCCAGAGTGCATGCGCGCTGCCGCCCGGGAAGTCGGCCCGCGCCGAGCCGCTGTCGGGCATGAACAGCGTGTCGTGGATGAAGGCGGCGTCGCCGATCCGGTAGGCGATGGAGGCCAGGGTGTGGCCGGGCGTGAACATCACCTCGACGTCGAGGTCGCCGATCCGGAAGCGCTCGCCGTCGGCGAAGAGTCGCGACCACTGCGAACCGTCGGTCCGGAACGTGTCGGGCAGGTTGTAGAGCCCCTTCCAGAGCCGCTGCACGTCGACGACCTTCTCGCCGATGGCGGTCGGGACGCCGGTCTTGTCGTGCAGGTAGCCGGCCGCCGAGAAGTGGTCGGCGTGCGGGTGGGTGTCGAGGACCCACTCCAGTTCGTAGCGCTCGCGCTCGATGTGGGCGAGCAGAGCATCGGCGGAGCGGGTCGCGGTCGCGCCGGACTTCGGGTCGAAGTCGAGCACCGGATCGATGATGGCGCAGCTTTTCGTCTCGGGGTCCGTGACGACGTACTGAATGCTGCCGGTCGGCTCGTCATGGAAGCCGGTCACGATGGGATGCCCGCGCAGGGCTTCGATGGTCTGGTCCGAAATGAAACGCCTCCTCTTTCGGGTTCAGGTGATGGAGCCGAGGAGTGGCAAGGCCCCGCGGGCGACGACGTAGAGGCCGAACAGGATGACGAGGCCGGCGAAGGTAACGGTCAGGGCGCGCTTGCGCCCAGCGAGCCGCTGGCCGAGGCGCGTGCCGGCGAGGCCGCCGAGCACCCCTCCCAGGATGAACAGCCCGGCCAACGGCCAGTCGATCAGGCCGGAGGCGGCGTAGCTCGCCGCGGTCGCCGCCCCGAAGGCGCTGACCGCGACCAGTGAGGTGCCGATGGCCATGGGCAGCGGCATCGACGTCGCCAGCATCAGGCCCGGCACGATGAGGAATCCTCCGCCGATGCCGAAGAAGCCGGAGAACAGGCCGACGGCGAAGCCTATGCCGAGCAGCCAAGGCAGGAGCACCGGGGCACTGGCCTTGGTCAGGCGCACCTCGGGGTCGCCATCGCCGCGCCGCTTGCGCAGCATCAGGCCCCCGACCACCAGCATTACGACGCCGAACAGGGCCAGGAGGCTCTACCCGTCGACCGCCTGCGCGGCGACCGAGCCGGCCAGCGCGCCGAGGACGCCAGCGACCGAGAACGCCGCCGCGCATCGCCAGTTCACGTTCCAGGCCCGCCATTGCGGGACGAGGTTGCCGGCTGCGCTGACCAACACCGCCAGGGCGCTGGTGCCGATCGCCACGTGTGGCGAGGCCACGCCGATGACGTAGGTCAGGAGCGGAACCGCGAGGATCGAGCCACCCCGGCCGACGAGGCCGAGGATCACGCCGACGACCCCGCCCAAGCCTGCCGCGAGGCCGGATGTCAGCAGGCCGGGCGTCATGCGTCGGCTCCCTGGATCGCCGGCTTCGGGGCTGCCGCCGGGAGAAGGCGAAACGCCAGCATCCCGACGACCATGGCGACGACGAAGGTCACCGCTTGCGCCGGTGCGACCGTCAGCAGGGTGAGCGCCGGCCCCGGGCACAGGCCGGCGAGGCCCCAGCCGATGCCGAACACCGCGGCGCCGACGATCAGGCGCGGGTCGAGGTCGCGCCGGGTCGGGATCTCAAGCCGCGAGGCGAGCAACGGCCGCCCACGGCGCCGCGCCACGAGATAGCCCGTCGCCGAGATCGCGACGGCGCCAGCCATCACGAAGGCGAGGCTCGGGTCCCAGCGCCCGGTCACGTCGAGGAAGACGAGGACCTTGGCCGGATCGGCCATTCCGGAGACGAGGAGGCCGAGGCCGAACAGGAGGCCAACGGCGAAGGCGGAGACGATCTTGGCCATGGCTCAGGCTCCGATGAGATGGCGCACGACGAGGACGGTCAGGATGGCGACGGCCATGAAGGTGCCGGTGGCGACCACGGAGCGGAGCGAGCCACGGCCGATGCCGCAGACCCCGTGGCCGCTCGTGCAGCCGGCACCGAGGCGCGATCCGAACCCGACCAGCAGGCCGGCGACGGCGAGCAGCGGGAACGAGGCATCCACCGTCACCGGCGGCAGGCTGCCACCCAGGCCGGCGTAGGCGAACGGCGCCAGGACGAGTCCTGCCACGAAGGCGGCGCGCCAGCCCGTCTCGCGAGACGGCGGGGTTAGGAGGCCGCCGAGAATGCCGCTGATGCCGGCGATCCGTCCGTTAAGGAGCAGGAACAAAGCCGCGGAGGTGCCGATCAAGGCCCCGCCGGCGAGGGCGCTGACAGGCGTGAAGCCATCCATGGTGGTCACTCCCAGGTGGTGGTCCGGGGGATGCCCGGCTGGCTGCAAGGGACGTCCTCCCCTGCCGAGTTGTTACATTAGGAATCTCTTATTTAGCATTCACTAATGAAACTGCAAGCGTGAAATCGATGGCCTAATTTGGGAAGCGCTGGGGGGGCGATGGCGCGCGGACGCCTTCGCGTTTGTGCAGACGCCATCGATGGCGTGGCGTCGATGCCGACGGGAGGATCGTCTTTCCCCGTTCGACCAGCTCAGGGATGGATATAGGCGAACCCCATGCCCTGCAGCCGCGCCAGTTCGGCGACACCGCTCGGCACGACGTCGTCCTCGGTGACGCCGTAGAGCGTGCCACGGTCGATCTTCCGTTCGCGCAAAGTGTTGGCGCAGATGAGGAACCGAACGCCCATCCCCTTGAGGGCATCGATGCGGGCGGCGACCTCCTTGTCGTTCGCGGCCGCCTGGAAGAGCGCGACCCCGTCGCCGTGGCTCACCACGCGGATCTCGACATGGGCCTTGCCCACGGCCTCGACGTGGTTGCGCAGGTTGCCGAGCAGGCGCTTGAAGTAGGTGGCTCCGTCGGGGCCGCCGTCATTGTGGTAGACCACCTTCTGGTCGGCGTAGTACCCGGCCGGCGCCTCCGAGCCGGCATGGGCCGCCCCTACGCACAGGGTCGCAAGCACGACCGCGATCATCAGGCTCCTAAAGACCGTCATCGTCCGCCTCCCTGTCGTAGGCCGGAGGCTCGGGTGCTTCCGACGCGTTGCGCGATCGGTTGTCGAGCCCCGCATGATCGAGGCCGTCGTCCGGCATCAGTCCGGCGGATGCGCCGTACCGGAGGCTGCCCGTCGTCTCCGGCGCTTTTGGCCGTGGGGCGTGGACGGTGCCTCGGGACCCGAGCACCACCACCTTCGTGCCGGTGGGAACGCGCCGGTGCAGGTCGATCACGTCCTGGTTCAGCATGCGGATGCATCCCGAGGACACCGCCTCGCCGATGCTCCAGGGCTCCGTCGTGCCGTGGATGCGGTAGAGCGTGTCCTTCCCGTCCTTGAACAGGTACAGCGCCCTGGCGCCGAGCGGGTTCCTGTCGCCGCCCGGCATGCCGCCGGCCCAGCGCCCGTTCCGCTCCGGATCACGCCGGAGCATGTCGGGCGTCGGCGTCCAGCGTGGCCAGGACGCCTTGCGGGCGACGGTCGCCTCGCCCGTGAACTCGAAGCCGGCCTTGCCCACCCCGACCGCGTAGCGCATCGCCTTGCCGCCCTCCATGACGAGGTAGAGGAAGCGCCTGTAGGGATCGACCACGAGGGTGCCGGGCGGCTCCTTCGACGGGTAGTTGACCAACTGGCGGACGTTGCGCGCCTTGAGGTCGCGCGGGTCGACCGCCTCCACCGGGAAGGGTTCGTCCGTGACGGCGGCGTACCGGCGCAAGACCTCCGGGGCGATCTGCGGCCGGGCTTCCGCGACGGGGGCCGGAGCCCCCTGCGAGGTCGAGCAGGCGCCGAGCGCCGAGGCGAGCGCTATCAACGTGGTGAGGCGGAGGGGCCGCGGCATCACGAGCGACCCCGCGCTCGGGCCTGGGCGACCGCCTGCCTGAAGCCGTCGTAATCGAGGGCCGCCGCGACCTTGAGCTGGCCGATCAGGAAGACCGGGGTTCCCTGGAGGCCCAGGGCGTCGGCCTGGTCGAGGTTGCGCTGGAGCAGGGCCGCGATCTCGGCTTGGTGCGCCTTCCGGTCCTCTTCCAGGCGGCCGACGTCGACGCCCGAGGTGGCCACCGCCTCCAGCATCCGCTCCTTGGGAATCTTGCGACCCGGGATCGCCATGAGCGCGCGGTGCACTTCGTCGTAGCGGCCCTGGTACTTCGCCGCGAGGGCGAGCTGGGCGCCGTAGACGGAGGCGTCCCCGAGGATCGGCCAGTCCTTGTAGACGAGGCGGATGCGCCCGTCCGCCTTCACCAAGCGGGTGAGGTCGGGCTCGGCCTTCTTGCAGAAGGGGCAGTTGTAATCGAGGAAGGCGACGATGGTCAGGTCACCCTTTGGGTTGCCCGAGACCGGCACCTCGGGGTCGTTGAGGATCGCGTTCGGGTCGACGCCCTGCGCGAAAGCCTCCTCGATGGGGGGCGCCAGCGAAAGCAGGGCGGGCGCGAGCGCGACGGCGGGCAGAAGGGCGAGCAGGGTCCTGCGGTCCATGGTGTTCTCCGTGAAAGTCGCTTTTCCGAAAGGGAGCGACTCAGGCGCCGACGAGGGCGAGGCGGCGCTTCAGGTCATCGACCGTGAGCTCGCCCTCGGTGCGGGCCTCACGGACCTCGCCGCCGTCGGGGCGCATCAGGATGAGGGTCGGCGGTCCGACGACCTCGAAGCGCCGCATCAGGGCACGGGTGGCATCGTCGTCGCGGGTGACGTCGGCGCGGATGACCGAGACGGCCTTCAGTCTCGTCCGGATGCCGGCATCGGCCAGGACCGTCCGCTCGTTCGTCTTGCAGACGGTGCACCAATCGGCGGCGAACTCGACGAGCACCGGCTTGCCCTCGGTACGGGCCGCCGCGAGGGCAGCCTCGAACGCCGGGACGGAGGAGACCGTACGGCTCTCCTCGACGTGGACCGCCTGCGCCCAGCCGAGGCCGGCGAGCGGCCGGAGCGGGTCGGTCCCGCCGCCCGCGGCTCCGACGACGAGGGCGCAACCGTAGGTCACGGCAACGATACCGGCGCCCTTGCCCAGCCGGCCCGCGGCGCCCGCCGTGACGACGTCGAACGCCCCGACGAACGCGCCGATGCCGATCGCCAGCGCGCCCCAGAGAACGAGGGAGACTTCGGACGGCACGAGGCGCGAGACCATGGTGATGGCCAATGCGAGGAAGACCACCCCGAAGGCCTGCTTGGCAACGACGAGCCATGGGCCTGACTTCGGCAGGATACCCGCCCCGAACGTCCCGAACGCGATCAGCGGTAGGCCCATGCCGAGGCCGAGCGCGAACAGGGCGGCGGCGCCGCGCGCCACGTCGCCGGTCTGGGCGACGTAGAGGAGGGCCGCAGCGAGTGGCGGCGTCACGCAGGGCCCGACGATCAAGGCGGAGGTGAAGCCCATGACGGCGGCGGCGCCGAGCGCGCCGAGCCGACGCCCGCTCAGGCGCGACAGCCGGCCGGCGGCACCGGACGGCAGCGCCAGGTCGAAGGCCCCGAACATCGACAGCGCCAGGGCGACAAAGGCTGCGGCGAGGAGCCCGAGCGCAACGGGAGTCTGGAGCGCGACCTGGAGGTTGCGCCCGAACCATGCCGCCGCCACGCCAAGCGTTCCGTAGGCCAGCGCCATCGCGAGCACGTAGGTGCCGGAGAGGACGAAACCTCGTCCGGCCGAGAGCCACTCCCCGGACCGGGCCAGCATGCCCGCCAGCACCGGGACCATCGGGAGCACGCACGGGGTGAAGGCCAGGAGCAGGCCGAGCCCGAGGAAGGTCGCCAGGACGCCCGCGAGGTGACCCGAGAGCAGGCCCCTGTCGGGCTCGGGCTGCGCGTCCGTTGCCGGCGTCGCGGCGGTCGCCTGCGGACCTGGCGCGGGCACCTCGATGACCTTGTTGATCGGCGGGTAGCAGATGCCCTTCTCGGCACAGCCTTGATAGGTGACGCGCACCTCACGCACCCCCGCGAGAGCCGCGCCTGGCACGATGGCCTCCGTCGCGCCGTGATAGACTTCCGTCGGCCCGAAGTTGGGGTCGTCCTTGGTCTCGCCGGGCTGGGTGCTGACAGGAAGCTCCCTGCCGCTCGCGTCGGTGGCGGCGATCTTGTCGCGGTAGAGGTAGGTGCCGGGGGCGATGGTCCATCGCATGCGCAGCGAGAGGTCGGGGTCACGGGCCGCATCGACGGTGAAGGGCGTCGGCCGCGCACCGGGCTCGCGGCACTGCCCAGGCGACCACGGCGAGGAGCCGGTCCAGACCAGGGCGGCGACGATGAGGTGGGTGAACACGTTCGGCATGGGCGGGGTCCGGGCTCGGATCGGCCCGCCGCGGGTCGGAAACGCAGCTTAAGCCAGGCTTAAGCGGTGCCCGGAGGATGGGGGCGGTGAAGGGAGACACGCATGCGCATCCTCGTCGTCGAGGACGACACCATCCTGTCGGACGGGCTCCGGGCTGGCTTGGGCCTGGGCGGGGCGACGGTCGATTGCGTCGCGACCTGCGCCGACGCCGAGGCGGCGCTGGCCACGAGCGCTTTCTCGGCCATCGTGCTCGACCTGATGCTGCCCGACGGCTCTGGCCTCGACGTGTTGCGGGGGCTTCGGCGACGGAACGACCGGACGCCGGTCGTCCTGCTGACGGCCCGGGACGCCGTGTCGGACCGGATCGCCGGGCTCGACGGTGGCGCCGACGACTACCTCGGCAAGCCCTTCGACCTCGACGAGCTCTCCGCCCGCATCCGCGCCGTCGTCCGGAGGGCCTCGGGTCGGGCCGCGGCGATCCTTGAGCACGGTGGCATCCGGCTCGACCCCGGCAGCCTCGCCGTCACCGTCGACGGTGTGCCGGTCGCCGTCTCCCGGCGCGAGGTGATGGTTCTGGCGGCCCTCATGGAACGACCTGACGTGCTTCGGTCCAAAGCCGAGCTGGAGGAGCGGCTCTACGGCTGGCAGGAGGAGGTCGAGAGCAACGCGGTCGAGGTCCATGTGCACAACCTGCGCGCCAAGATCGGCAAGCACGCCATCGAGACGGTCCGAGGCCTCGGATACCGGATGAGGGCACCCGCATGAGGTCGCTGCGCGTCAGGCTTTTCGCCATCCTCGTCCTGGCCACCGGCCTGATCTGGCTCAGCGCGGTCGCCTGGATCTACCTCGGCTCGAAGCGCGAGGTGGAACAGGTCCTCGACAACCGCCTGCAGGAAGCTGCCCGCATGGTCAACTCCCTGGTGGGCGCGGTCGGCGGCACGGACCCGAACGGGGGGGGCCGAACCTTCCCGGCCCCGACGGCCTACGAGCGGCAGCTTTCCTGCCAGATCTGGTCGCTCGACGGACGCATGGTCGCACGGTCGACCGGGGCCCCGGAGCGGCGCCTGACCGACGCGCCGGCGGGCTTCTCGCAGCGCGAGGTCGATGGCGAGACCTGGCGTGTCTTCACGGTGGAGGACGCCGAGAGAGGCGTGCGGGTCATGGTGGGTGACCGTCTTGGCCTCCGTGAGCGCCTCGTCACCGACCTCATCATAGGCCTGGTTACGCCCGCCATCCTGATGGTGCCGCTGCTCGGTATGCTGATCTGGGCGAGCCTCGGGCGGGGCTTGCGTCCCTTGCGACTGATGGCGCGGGACCTGGCAGGTCGCGGCGCCGACGACATGAGTGCGATCGACACAAATCTGGCGCCGGCGGAGGTGCGTCCCCTGGCCGACGCCCTGAACGGGCTATTCCTCAAGGTCGAATCGGCACGCCGGCACGAACGGGAGGTGACGGCCTTCGCCGCGCACGAGCTGCGAACACCGCTCGCCGGCCTCAAGGTCCAGGCCCAGGTCGCCATGGCTGCCACCGACCCGGACGTGGCGAAGGCGGCTTTGCGCCAGATCCTGGCGGCCGTCGACCGGACCACGCGCCTCGTCCGCCAGTTGCTCGACGCCGCCCGGCTCGATGCCGCCGGGGAAGCGCCTTCCCTCGCGGAGGTCGACGTCGGTGCGCTGGTGACGGAGACCGTGGAGGGGATGCGGACGCCACCCGGGGTTCGAACTCAGATCGACCCGGGGCTACGGGGCTACATGCTGCGGGCCGACCCGGAGGGCTTGCGCCTCGCCGTCCGGAATTTGCACGAGAACGCCGTGCAGCACATGGAGACGGGCACGGTGGCGTGGGCCGCCCGGCCGGATGGCGGGGGGGTCGTCGTCCGCGACGAGGGGCCGGGCATCCCGGAAGACGAGTTGCCCCACGTCACGACACGGTTCTTCCGGGGACGCCACAAGAGCGCGACGGGTAGCGGCCTCGGCCTCGCCATCGCCGAGATGGCGTCCCGCCGAAGTGGCCTCAGCCTTCGTCTGCGCAACCGAACTGATCGCCCGGGGCTTGAGGCTGAGATCGTCCCGGGCTGAGACCGGTCAGCCGAGCTCCGGGCAGAAGATGTCCTTGAGGGTCGCCAGCACCCGCGCGGCCCTGGGGTCCTCCAGCCGGTAGTGGATCGTCTGGCTCTCGCGCCGGAAGGCGACCAACCCGTCCTCGCGCAGCTTGGCGAGGTGCTGCGAAAGGGCCGATTGGCTGAGCTCGACCTCCTCGGCGAGACTAGTCACGTCCATCTCGCCGCGGGCGACCAGCAGGCACAGGATCAGCAACCGCTTCTCGTTGGCGAGGAGACGCAGCAGGCGGGCCGCGTCGGCCGCCTTGTCCTGCAGGCGCATCAGGTCAATCGGCGTGACGGCGTCCATCGGTTGATGCTCCAGTATGTCAGAATTACCTTATTTAGGTAATTCTAATATGAAGTCACCAGCTGCGCGCACTTCCTTGTCATCCTTCTGCGGCTTCGCCCAGAAGGCCATCGCGGCTCACCGGTGCCCCTTGCTACCGTCGTTCCCGAAGTGGCCAGGCAGAGCCACTACGGGGGTGATTTAAACCGGTAGCAACAACTAAGGACCGCCTTAGCGATGGCGGCCCCTATTTACTCTAAGTTGCCGCAGTGCGGAGCTTTGGTGTTCGAAGTCAGATCACTGGCTCGGCTATCAACAGCTACGCGTCGGCACTGGCAGCAGCGACAAGGCGCTGATGTTGGTGATCTTGTTCGCAGGGTTCACGGCACGCGCCGCATCCGCCCGACCAGCGAGCCCTTGAGTACTTTTACGAGGTCCGCTTCCCGCATCGTAGCGGACGACGAAGGCCGCAGTGTGGAGGGGCCGCTATGGGTCAGCAGCGGGGATTGCCGGCTCGCAGATGGGATGACCGGGAGGGGACGGAAGCGGAAGGTCCGCTTCCGTGTACAAGGGAATCGGGTGGAGCTACGAGCTCCACCCTGCGGTTGTCAGGTGCCGCTGCCGGTCATGTAGGTGGTTATGACGCCGATGATGACGCCGAGGATGGTGATGCCCGAGCCGACGACGAGCCCGACCAGGGACCGGCCGGCATCCTCGCGGGCGTTGTCGTCCTGCGAGGACTTATAGAGCTTCACCCCCGAGATGCCGGCCAAGGCAATGCCGACCACCGCGAACAGGATCGTGAACACGATGCCGGCGTTGTTGCCGCCGGTCGCGATGCTGCTGGCGTTGAGCGCCGAGTTGGACGCCTTCTGCCGGGCCGTCTTGAGGATATCGAGCGGTGCCGTCGGATCGCCGGTGGTGGTTTGAGCCCAGGCCGGCAGTATGCCCAGGCTGAACATCGTCACACTCGCGAGGACGCGGTACTGCATATCCTTGACTTGCACAGGAGCCTCCATGGTCATGCTGCGGTTCTGGATCGGTCGATCGGAGGCCGAGCTTCGCTCATGATCTCCCCCAGGACTCCATCGACGATCGTCTTGGCGATCCGGTCCTCTCCGAACCGCGCCAGCGCGGCCACCCGGCCCCATGCCTCGATGGCGGTGCCATCGGGAAAGCGGGTTGCCAGGATGCGCAGCGCATCGTTGACCGCCATCCGGCGGTACAGCTCGTCTCGCACTAGGCGGTCCTCCGCCTTGGTGGTCAGGGCCCACAGCATCCTGGGGCCGAGCGAATTGTTCAGGACGATCCAGCGCTCTTCCTCGCGTAGCTTGAACCGCGTCAGCAGGTTGGCACCCCGCCGGCCCTGCGGGCCGTGGACCTGGCGTTCCAGCGCGCTCTTCACGGCCAGATCGAAGCCGAAGACGCGGCGCGCCTCCTCGCGGATCTCGTTGGAGTCGGCGTTGAGCACCATGACCGTCGAGGCCATGTCGGCCAGCGTGTCGAAGTCGGCGAGCAACTGCGAGACCAGGATCAGCTCGAGGCCCCATTTGCGGCCCTCGCGGGCGTCGCTCTTCACTTGGCTGGCGATGGTCTCGACGCCGCCGGTCAGGTGATACTCGTCCATGCACAGGCGCTTGGGCGTCTCGGCGATCTCGTGGTAGCGCGCCTCCCAGTAGCGGACGTATTCCGCTCGCAGGGCCTCGTCCGAGGGCAGATCCATCTTCGGGATTTCCTCGGCGAAGCCGGAGATCTTCGACAGGTAGATGTGCCGGGAGATCAGGAACATGAGCGCGTTGTTGCGCTCGGCCTCCGGCGACTTGTGGCGCAGGGCCACGTCCTGCACGTCGATCGACACCACCCGCGCCTCGCCGACATCGAGGCGGGTCGGCCGGGCGAAGATCGGATACTTCTCGATCGCGCTCTCCAGCGCGCGCTGGGCCTGGCGGATCAACTCGGGCGTGAAGTCTTGAGCCATGATCGGCTCGCCGAGCACCCGGGCGAGATCCTCCAGGATCGGCGTGGCGTAGCGCTGCGCCCGCTGGGCCGCCGTGTAAAGCCGCCGCTCGACGAACGCGTCGACGAGACGCCACCACTGGACCTTGTTCCCGACCGGAATCCGATGATCGGCCAGCAGCCGGTCGATCTCGGGATCGACGTTGGGCTGGTAGATCGACGGCGAGGACGAGAATTGCAGGTCGCTCTTGATCTGGAACACCCGGGTGATGAGGCGCGGGATCAGGAGCGCTGCCTCCGGTGACGACACGTTGAGGAGCGTCGCCAGGAAGTTCTCGATGAAGGTGCGCTCGCGATCGAGCGGCAGCCGTCGGCCGAGCCCGAGATCGAACGGATTGACCGCATAATCGGGGTGGTTCAGCGGCCGCACGTAGAACGCCTCGTGCCGCCGCTCGGGCGGCAAGGCGTTGCGCAGCAGCTCGATGAAGCCCGACGAGCTGACGCCGACGTCGATCACGCCGATGAACGGCAGGGCCGCCCCGGCGCTGAAGGCCGCGAACTCGACGTTGAGCCGGTTCATCAGCACCGACTTGCCCGAGCCGGGCGTGGCGTAGATCAGGGTGAGCCAGAACAGCTGCTCGGCCGACAGCGCCTCGTAGGGCATCGGCTTGCCGTCGGGCGTCAGCAGCATGCTCTGGCCCTGCTTGAAGATCGGCGCGGTGCGGTGGAACGGCATCAGCGCCGCGAGGTCGCCGAGCGGCGCGATCGATCCCGGCGGCACCTCCGCCTGCACCGTCATGCCGGCGACCGTCTCGCACAGGGCGCGCAGGGGATTGTGGGGGGCGTCGGTCATCACCGCCTCGCCCCAGGTCATCATCCCGCTCATCAGGTAGGAGCGGCGCCGCTCCAGCAGGCCCGGATCCTCGCCCGGTTCGGTCCAGGTCGTGGCGATGACGCGGCCCTTGACGATCGCCTCGCCGTCCTTGTCGACCACGTCCTCCAACTCACGCAGCGCCCGGAACAGGTTCTTGTTGGTCGGGCTCGCGAAGGCGAGGAGCCCGGCCAGGACCTTGCGCAGGCGGAAACCGACATCGTTGTCGCGCAAAGCCTCGAGGTGAAAGCAGACCCGGAACGGCATGTCGGCGGTCTTGCTGGAGGACTCCAGCAGGGTCTCCAGCAGCCGGTTGAACGGCAGGAGCGTGGAGGGGAACATCCGCATCACGGCGAGCGCATAACGGCGCCCGCCGAGGTCGAGGGCCCGCATGTTGTTGGCGGCCTCGGCGTTCGACGTCATGATCTGGCGGGCGACGGTGGGCGTGAAGAACTCCGAGACGTCGTCGTCGTGCCGCTCCTTGGCGCCGGGATAGCGCCGGGTGCCCGGCCCGTAGGGCGTCCAGCCGTCGGGCGTCTCGTGGTAGAGGACGGCCGCCCGGATCTGCTCCAGGTCGCGGCGGCGCCCCTTGTCGTTGGGCGAGAGTACCCGGCCCTGCAGGCGGGCCTCGCCGAGCGCCTCCATGATCCGGCGCACGAAGGCGCCGTGCGGGCCGGCGATCGATCCGAGATGCAGGTAGGGGTTCTGTGCGTCGCGCGCCGGCGGCAGCTCCTGCCAGGCCTTGCGGTTCGCCTTCTGCTCCTTGCGCACCTCGTCGGCGGCGCCGGCCGAGGGCCGGGTCCAGGCGGCGAGCAGGATCGTTTCCGAGCGCGACCGGCCCTCCAGTACCGTGCGGCCCTCCTCGATCAGCGCCTCGACCGAAAGACCCTTCTGCCGGGCGCGCCGGCCCTGCTGCTGCACGAACGGATCGAGGATCTTGGCCGTGTTGAGCGAGGACTCGTAGGAGATCGTGATCTGGTGGCCGGGCCGCTTCAGGATCTGCGCGATCCCGCCCGCGAAGCGCTCGACGACGTTGTGGAGGTAGTCCTCGCCCGAGACGATGGACCGGGTGCCGTCGATCTCGATCAGGGTGAGCTGCGAGCCGTCATGGGCGTAAACGACCGCCTCGCCGCGCTCCGGATCGAAACCGGCAAGGTCGCAGAACTTGTCGGCCGTCCTCACTGGCCGAGCCCCAGCAGGACGGTGAACTGGTAGACCGGCACCGCCAGGGCGAGGAGCCAGGCGCCGAGAATGCCCGGTACGACCGCCCGCAGCAGAGGAGCGGGCCGGACGAACAGGGCGCAGTAAACCTGGAACCCGGCGAACACGATGGCCGCGCACGACAGCATGATGCTGGCCGGGTAGTATACATTCATCACCGGCTGGGACGCGATAAAGCTACCCCGGCCCGCCGCGATGTAGCCGTAGATCAGGCCCGTCAAAGACAGCAACGTACCCAGCGCCCTCCCCCCGAAACTAAGGATCCGTTGCAAGCTTCGGTCGGAGCAGACGAGGCGGGCCCAGGCTGGCGCCCAAAACACAGCCAAGCCGCCAATAAAGAAGGTGGCGATGATGGCGTACTGGCTTACCATGGGGTGTTCGATGAGATGATCGGCGACATTGGCCGTGAGGTGGTCGATCGCTTCCATGACGGCGCCCCTAATCGGCGAAGTAGAAGGAGATCTGGCCGATCAGGAGCGTGACGCAGGTCATCGCGCTGCCGATGATGACGGCCACGACCCAGTTGCCGGCGGTGCCGTCGCCGCTGGCGTTCGCCTGATAGACCCGCACCATCGCGTAGCCGGCCATGCCGATGCCGGCCACGCCCGCTCCGACGACGAGCAGCCATGCGAGCGCGGGTATGCTGTCGATCAGCCCGCGCAGAACGTCGGCGATCCCCTTCGAGCCGGTCATGGCCGCCTCGCGTAGCTGGCCGGCAGGGTCTCCGGCCGGTAGCCGGCGCCGTAGGCCGGATCGGGCCCGTAGCCCGTCCCGGCCCCGGCCGCGACGCGGGCGGCGTCGAGGGGCACCACGACCGGCTGAAGGAAGACGATGCCGATGGGGAAGTTCACCGACGAGGACAGGGTCGGGGGGCGGCTGAACGAGCGCGCCGCCGCGGCCGACATCGCCTGCCCCACCGGCGCGGCCGCCCCCATGCCGGCGGTCAGCCAGTTGATCTTGCGGCCGGACTGGACGGCGAAGCCGTCGCCGAAGGTCGTGTCGGTGTTGAGCTGCGTCAGCTGCTGGCCGACCTGGCCGACGCCCTGAATCAGCCCGGCGACGACGAGGCCGCCGTAGCGCTCGAGCACGTGGTTGTCGACATCCTCGGCTACGCCGGTCCGGGCCTGATCGACGGTGATCGCGATCGCCTGCATCGGCCCCTGGCGACCGTCCTGCAGGATCATCGTGGTGAAGCGGATCGAGGCTTGGGTCTGCGTATAGACGATCTGGCCCATCAGCCGGATCCCGTTGAGGGGACCCGGCTGCTGGCGCTCGTCAAGATCGACGATGGTGGCGAAGATCGGCGCCGCCGGATCGTCCGAGTTGAACCCGCGGTCCAGCACCGCGTAGGCGACGTCGCCGGCGCGCGCCACGGTGGCGTGGCGGATGCCGGGCCCGAACGGCCCGGTCTCGACCGGGGCCGCGGCGGCCCGCGCCTCGGGGGGCTTTTCCCGCTCGCCCTTGGCGAAGGAGCGCACGAGGAAGCCGCCGGGGTTCGGCTTGAGCAGCGCCTTGATCTGCTCGTTGATCGCCGCGACCTGCTCGGGATCGGCCGTCGGCTGAACCGGCGCATCCTTGTAGACGGTGTGGACAACCTCGCGGTCGCGGTAGACGATCTTCTCCGGCACCGGGGCCGGGGCGGGCTCGGCCGGCTTTTCCGGGGCCGCGTCCGGCAACTCGCCCAGCGTCGCGCCGCGGCTCTCCGCGATCACGGCCGGGGCAACATAGGGTTTGCCGGCTCCGGCCTTCTCGTCGGCGGCTTGTTGGTTCACGCCCGCCCGCCGATCAGCCTCCGCCTTGCCCACCGGCTTCATCATGTTGTTGGGCGGATTGGGCGTCTGACCCCGGATCTCGGAGGCGCCCCCGATGCCCTTATCGACGCCCGGCGCCTCCGACAGGATGAAGGCCGCGGAGCCGAGCGCCACCATCAGGACGACACCGCCGAGGGCGGCCGTTTGTTTGGTATCGAGCATACCGTCTCCCTCAGAACTCGACGCTGATGGCAGTCTCCGAGCCGTCGCCGCGTTCGGCGACGAGGCGCGAGGTCGGGCGCAGGAACTCGTAGATCCGGTAGCCCTCCGGGGCGTCGGCCGACGCCACAGGCTGCGGGCTCACCAGATTGCCCTGGACCCGCACGTACATCCGGTCGCGGTAGAGCCAGGCCTGCGCCCCGTTGGCGACGAGCACCTGCGCCCCGGCCGGCGGGGTTCCGGCCCCGAACAGGTGCAGCAGCGCCGTGGTGTCGGGCCCCCCCGCGCCGCGGGCGGCGGGCCGCCCGCCGCCCTTGCGCACCGGGCCGGAGCTCGCCGTGGCGACCTTGACGGGGGTGAGCGGCGAGGTGCCGGCCACCCGCACCGTGACCGGGATGTCCACCGTCTCGCTCTGACCGGACAGGACCATCAGGGGGATCGGATAGGGGACGTTCTCCAGCCGGATCAGGATGTTGCCCCAGGTGTCGTAGCGACAGGGCATCAGGTTGATCGAGGTCGGCCGGTCGGAGCCCGCCGCGGCCGCGACCTGGGTCGAGCCCATCGCGGCATCGACGCCGCAGCCGGTGCCGTCCTGCGCGAACAGGCGCGGGTCGTAGGCGACCGAGGCGATGGGCCAGGGATGGCCCTTGCCATCGACGAAGGTGATCGGCGAGACGATGCCGTAGGCCAGATGCAGCGTTTCCGGGGCCGACCGACTGACCTCCTGCGTCACCGAGAGCAGCCGCGGCTCCGGCCGGGGCATGCGCCCGTCGCGGCCCGGGAAGTTGCCGGCGCCCTGCGCGTCCTGCACCGCGCGGCGAACGCCCTGGATCTCGTCCGGCTTGAGGATCACGCCCTTCGAACTGCCGAGCATGCGCTGGCGTAGCTCCTCGAGTTCGGCCGCCGTCAGCGAGCGCGGTGCCGGCGCGGGGGCCGCATTGGTCGCCGCACCGACGGGCGGAACACCGGTCGGAGGGACGCCGAACGGGCGGCGGACCGCTCCGGCACCCGAAGTGGGCGGGCTCGCGCCGCCGGATGCGCTGCCCGCGGTCGCGGCCGCATCGGCATCGGCCGGCTGCCCGGCCGCATGAACGCCGTGGGCGCGCGCCGCCGGAGCCGCGCCGAGGAGGGCCGCGAGCAGGCAGCCGGAGACTCGGACGCGGGTCGAGGCGTGACCGACACGGGTCATGGACTCACCTGATTGGTCAGTTGCTGCGTCGAGATCACCGAGTCGATCGCGATGCCGTTGGGATTGATCGGCGAGGGATCGATCCGCACAATCGTCATGGTCAGGAGCCGGCGCTCGACCTTGGTCTCGACGTTGGTCCGGTAGAAGATTTGCAGCGGCACCTCGACGATCCAGTAATAGCGACCGCCGGACTTGCCTTCCTCGGAGATGTTGGCCGGGTCGGTGGTCACCGCCGAGACGGTCTGGTAGCCGAGCACCACCTTCTGGATGATGCCGCTCTCCTGCAGGGCGGCGCGATAACGGTCGCGGCCCTTCGGCGTGAAGGACTGGCTGAGCGCGTTGTTGATGAGCGCGCGCCAGTTGGCATAGTCGTAGCTGTTCAGCTCGACCGCCGCACTGACGGCGAACTCCTTCAGCCGGGCCTGGCTGATGTTCGGCTCGGTCAACGGGATCGCGTCGCAGACGGCTTGCGCGTCCGAAGTCCAGATGAATTGCTTGATCGGAAAGCGGTAGAAGGCGTTGTAGAACAGCAATCCGTTGACGACGAGCGAGATGCTGAGGAACACCGACAGCAACAGGATCCAGTTCCACTGGTTCCGGAGCATCATCTGACCCGCGTCGACCTCCCGCGAGATGCGGTCGGCCGACTTCATGGTTCACTCCTGTCGGTCTGTAAGGCCGGTTGCGAGACGGCCCGCACTTCGCAGCCGAACACCCCGCCGTCGGCGACGTAGGGGATCACCTCCGCCCGCTGCAGGCAGAAGTAGGTGAGCCACATCGTCCCTATGAGCGACGCGAACAGGGCACCGGCCAGGAACGAGCTGGCGCGCCCGTAGCCGGCGAGCTGCTCGGCCAAGGCCGAGGGCGACAGGCAGCCCCGGGCCGAGGGCAGGCTGAACGCCCCGATGGTCACGCGGCGGGCCATCTCAGCTCCCGGTCAGGACCGAGCGCAGCTTGGCGTCGTCGCCGGGCTCGTACCCGACCATGATGGCGAGCCGCCCGTCGGGGCGGGGCACGAACAGCGTCGGCACGCCCGGGCGCAGCTGCGGGGCCGCCGCGAAGATCGAGGCGAAGGCTTGCCGGTTCTCGTCGAGCTTGGCCGCGATCTCCGGGCTCGGCGCGGCAGCCGGGGTGAGCTTGGCGTCGAAGGCGCTCTTGAGCGCTGCGACGTGATCGGGAGCCGACAGGATCGCCGCGGCCATGCGGGTGCCGGCCTCGGAATCGCCCAGCACCACCACCGGGATCCAGCGTGCCGCGACCTGGCCGTGCAGGGCCGTGAAGGCGGCGTGGCAATACGGGCAACGCGGATCGAAGAAGATCGTCGCCACCCGGCTCTCCGGCGTTCCGGCCGGCACGTCGACGATCGCCGCGAGCTTCCCCAGCGTCTCGATCACCTGCCCGGCCTTCTTCGTGTCCTCGATGGTGGCGAAGTTCGCCGATGGGGCAGCCGGAGATTGTGCAACCTGCGGAGAGGCGGGCAGCGCCGGCGATGCCGGAGGGGCCGACGCCAAGCCTGTAGCCGGCAAGGCATTTGCCGTAGCGGAGCCGTTTGAGAGCGCTGCCAAATTCTGAGTAGTCGGGCTCGCAACGATCTGAATTTGCACCGGAACCCAATGTTTATCGGTGGCAAAAAAGACACATGCAATCAAAGATCCCGCCCAAGCGATGTGTTTGACTGCGCTTTCCATCGTGGTCCGCCCGCCTACAGTCCTGAATGCTCAGGGTCGGCACTTATTGCGAAGCCTTCCTCGGTATGTCAATGAAACATCTATGCGTACCGGGTAATGGGTAGCCCAACGGGGTGCGATATGGGCCATAAGTGGGGGTTGTGAGCGATATGTGTTTTGTATGCAATCCGAATTTACTTGGTTTTTGGTGGGATATCCTTCGTCATGCGGCGCGGCCGTCAAAGTAATAGGCTGGTCGAGCCCGTGTCCTGTGACGCGGCCCTACCCAGAGCGTGCAATGCATCAAACGTTTAGAGACGCATCGAGGCTTGCGGCGACAGTTGTAAACATTGCCGGGTTGTCTGCGGGGCTTGTTACAACTTTACTGATCGGCCCCGTCAACGGCGAGGAGGGACGGCAAAACCGATCGAGATTTGAATATCACGACGGGCGTGCCGAAGAAAAACGCCCTTACCGGCGGCCTGATCTCGATACCGATCCGACGAATTTGAAGATGGAAGAGCTGCGTGAGCGGATGAACGCGCTGGAGGAAAGGTTAGAGCTGCTCGAACGAAATTCGAACAATTCTAAATAGGTGCGGTGATGGTCGTTCCCGATCTTGGCAGTCTGCTCGTTTCGTTGAGTGAGGTGTTCCCGCTCTTCGTCAACTTGATCTTTTTGGGCATTGCCCTGCTGGGGATCTGGTTCGGGACGTCCGGCCTCTACGCACTCTACGGTGTCGCGGCCGGGGAACATAAATTCTCCAATCGCCCGGTGACGATCGATACCGCTTTCGGCAAGCTCGCCCTCGCCGGCGCGATGATCGTGGCGCCGGTCCTGCTGTGGAAATTCGCCAACAGCTTCGTGCTCGGCGGCGATATCACCTACAGCATGTTCAACTACGGCGGGTCTCAGCGTGGATCGACCTGCGATCAGATCAGGGCGGCGATCACATACTTCTTCATGTGCCTCGGCGCCCTGGCGTGGCTCGTCGCCGGCCTGAAGCTCTACAAGGCGACTTCAGGCCAGCATGACGGGGCGGGCTCGGCCTTCCTGTACCTCGTCGGCGGCACCCTGGCGTTCTTCATCAACGACGTCGCCCAGCTCGTCGGCAACACGATCAAGATGGACGTGTCGCTGTCGAACGTCTGCATGATGATCGGGGGCTGAGATGAAGGACGCTCCCCTAGCGGCCGCTGCGCCGGACCAGCCCCTGCACCTCCGAGACCGCGAAGGCCCACAGGGGCGCCCGCGCTTCGAACAGCCTCCCGTGATCGAGCTGCCACGCGCGGTAGCGCGAGACCATGGCGGTGGCGCACACCACGAGGCAGAGCAGCGCGGCTCCGAAGAGCGTGAGCCACGAGCGGGCATAGATCGCCCAGGCGGCGGCCAGCACGCCGATGATCTCGGCTGCCACGAACAGGGTCAGGGCCTGTTGCCGCTCATAGGCGGCCAGGGTCCGCGGATCGGTGCCGTCGAGGGCGTAGGTGCGGCCGAGTTCCGCCAGGGAGAAGGTCGCGCCGCAATTCGGGTCGTCGCAGCGGCGCCGATCGAGCGCCTCGGGATCGCTCATCAGGCGGCCGCGCCGGCAGGTGGGGCAGAGGACGTGCATCCCGCCCAGCACCGTCCCGCCCATGGCCGCGAAGCTGCGATGCTCCGGTCCGACCCGGCGCGCGAGGCGCGCCCTCACGAACGAGACGATCCCCATCTGGGTCACCTGCTAAAGTTATCGATCCGTCGGCTCTTGTGTAACAGCATCGATCGGTATCGCAAGGCAAATACAAGTCCGATTACGCGGGGTATGATTATGAGCGCAATTCGGGTGAAGGCGACCGTTAGACTGGTGGCTGTGCTGATCGGTATCGGCGTTCTGCTGCCCGGTTGCGTCAGCACCGGAAGCAGCACCTCGGGGCATGTCGATGCCAAGCTGCGTGAGCACGGGATCTGAACCATGCGCCTGAAGGCAAGGATCCTCTCCGGCGTGCTCGGCACCACCGCGCTCTGCGTCCTCGGGCAACCGGCCGGGGCCCAGGTCGCCAACACCTACTGCGCCCAGAACCCGGCGGCATGCGCCCCCGTCGCCCCTGCGGGGGGCTACGGCTACGGCGCCCCGGCCGGCGGCGGCTACGGCTACGGCGGACCCGGATATGGCGCTCCCGGCTACGGTGGGGGGTATGGCGCCGGCTATGGCTATGGCGGCCCCGGCTACGGTGGACCGGGCTATGGCGCCCCCGGCTACGGCGTTCCCGGCTACGGCGGCTATCCGCCGCCCGGCTACTACGGCCCGGGGGGCCTCGCCCAGGCCAACGTCCTCAATGCCATCGCCAACGGACCCCGCTCCCTGCCGGGCCAGGACGGGCAGCCGTTCGCGCCCAACGTCGGCGACAACTCGGCACCGCCCGCCCCGCCTCACCCGTCGAACCCCGACTTCCAGCGCTATTCGGCCGGGGTGTTCGGCGATGCCAACCGTCCGACCAAGGTCGTGCAGCGCACCGCCCGGACCGCCGGCATCCAGGATGGCTACCGCGAGGAATCCCGCAGGATCGCCGCCTACCTCGATACGTCCGACATCAGCGACCGGCTCGACGCCAAGTACCCGTTCGCCACCGTGATGATCGGCCCCGACATCGTGCCGCCGGTCGTGTCCGAGCTGCGCGGGGTGCGCCAGACCCCGAGCCGCACCCTGTTGGTCACCACGCTCGGCAGCTTCGAGATCCTGCGCGACGCGCGGGTCACGGTGCAGCCGCCGAACTGGCGCGACTACCTCACCGTCACGCCCCCGCCCGAGGCCAAGACCACGTGGACCCCGCCCAAGGGCGATATCGAGCAGGCCAACTGGGAGGTCGGCTACAAGGGCGGCCTGGAGGTGGGCGTGCAGCAGGCCCGCGCCGCCTTCGACGACGGCTTGGCCCGGCTCGACCGCGATTACTCCGGGATGCGCCGCTATCAGGATCTCGCGGCCCAGGGCGCGGTCAGCCTGCCGATCGTGAAGACACGCGCCACCGCGCTCAAGGTCAGCAAGGGCGGCCGCTCGGCCGCGGTCGATCAGCGCCTCCTCAAGATCGTCGTCACCCCGAAATTCCTGCGCACCGCCTCGGCGGCGGCCGCGACCCCGGAGTGAGCCATGCGCTGGACCGGTAAGACCCGATATCCCGAGCAGGAGATCGTCGTGCATGGCCGCGACGAGGTGAGCCGCCTGTTCCTCCATGCCGTGGCGATCGGCGCCTCCGACGTGATCTTCCAGTCCGGTCGCCCGGTCCTGGCCGCCATCCACGGCGAGCTCTTCGCGCTGACCCGCGTCTGGCTTCAGCCGAGCACCATGGCGCGCATCGCCACCGACCTGTCCTCCACCGACTCGATCATGTCGAAGCTCTATGCGGGGCAGGATTTCGACCGGGCGATCACCATCGAGGACCGGATCGGGGTGAAGCGCGACGCCGAGCCGGTCCGGCACCGCTTCCGTATCAACGTCACCGCCGGCTACCACGAAGGCGATACCGGCGTGCAGATCGTCTGCCGTCACATCCCGGCCGATCCGCCAACGGTGGCCACCCTCGGGGTCGAGGACGCCATCGTGGCCGAGTCCACCCCGGCCCAGGGCGCCGTGATCGTCGCCGGCGAGACCGGCTCGGGCAAGACCACCACGCTGGCCGCGCTGATCCGCCGGATCCTCGAGGAGGAGACGCCGATCCACGGCAACGTCATCACCTATGAGGCGCCGATCGAGTTCGTCTTCGAGAACGTACCATCGGCGAGCTGCACCATCATGCAGCACGAGATCGGCCTGCACCTGCCCACGTTCGCGGCCGGGGTGCGCAATTCCCTGCGGCGCAAGCCCGGCCTGCTTCTGGTGGGCGAGCTGCGCGACATGCACACCGTCATGGCCAGCGTCGAGGCGGCCCAGACCGGCCACCCGATCTATACGACGACCCACGCCAACGACGTCGCCCACATCCTGCGACGCCTGACGCTGATGTTCCCGGCCGACCTGCAGACCCAGGCGTTCCACGACGTCCTCGGCAGCAGCCACCTCCTCGTCTCGCAGCTCCTTGTGCCGCGGGTCGGTGGCGGCCGGGTCTGCCTGCGCGAATGGCAGGTGCTCACCAATCCCGTTCGCCGCGAGGTGGCCCGGGCGGGCATGGCCGAGTCGGTCGAGACCCTGCGCGACATCATCGGCCGGGGCGAGGACGGCCGCTCGATGAAGGCAACGGTCGCGATGGCGCTCGACCAGGGCGTGATCGACGTCGCCACCGCCCGCCGCGTGCTCGAGCGCTATGGATACCGCGATGCCCGTCTCGCGGCGTAGCCTCCTCACCGGCCTCGCCGGAACCCTGGCCGGCGCGGCGGTCGGCCTCGCGGGCACCGATCCGGCCTACGCGGCGGCTCTGGCCGGTGCCGGCGCCGTTCCGCCGCCGGTGCGGCTGTGGCTGCGCCGCGACCGCACCGGCGAGGAGGTGAGTGCGATCGTCCGGACGCCGGACGGCTACAACACCCGCGACCTGCTCCTCCTGTCGTGGCTCCTGCGCGACGTCGGCGACGGCAGTTCGGCAGTCTGGATCGATCCGCGCCTGTTCGACCTCCTGGCCTCGGTTCAGGGGGCGATGAGTGCGGTCCACGGCTCGGTGGTGCCGCTGATCGTCACCTCCGGCTACCGCACGCCGCAGCACAATGCCGGGATCGAGGGGGCCGCGAAGGCCTCGCTCCACCTCGCGGGGCGCGCCGCCGACCTGCGCGCGGCCGGCTACGGCGCGGATGCGGTGGCGGTTGCTGGGGCACTGTGCGGCCGTGGCGGCGTCGGGATCTATCCGAACTTCTGCCACCTCGACATCGGCAAGGCCCGGGTCTGGGCCGGCGGACGGAAGCCGGCCGGGCAGCCCGCCCCCGGCACCCCGATCACCAAGCCGGGAGATCCAGCATGAGCGGCCGCCATATGCCCTGGCGCTGGTCGGCCGTGCCGATGCGGTTCCTCGGCCTGCACGGCAGTATCGCGGCGTTTTTCCCGCTGCTGATCCTCACGGGATTGAGCCGATACACGTTCATCGCGATGGCGTTGTACGCCGGATTTTTGGCGTACTGCAATCACCGCAAGATGACGCCGCTGCGCTTTCTTAAATATCTCTGGGCGAAATTTATCGAGGGTGGAAAATGGCCGGCGTTCTGAACTCGCCTCCGCACCGGATCCGCCGCCGGATCCGCAAGGTGCTGTTGGGCTCCGTCCTCTTGGGCGGCCTCGCCGTCGGCTCCATGCCGGCCGGGGCTCAGACCAGCTCGAACTGCCTCGTCCGTCAGGCGGCCGACGCGGCCGTCCAGCGCCAGATCGCGCTGATCGACGCGGCCAAGGTCAATCCCTCGGCCTTCTTCAACGGGCCGAACTCCTGCATCGCCGGCGATCTGCTCAAGCGCTTCGACCTGTCGAACCTGATCCCGGATCTAAGTGGCTTCCTCACGGGAGCCGCGCAGGGCCTGATCGGGTCGGTGATCGACGCGGCCAAGCGGCAGGTCTGCCAGATCCTCGACGATCAGCTGCGCGACACGATCCGCAGCATCAACCAGCAGATGGGCAGCTTCCAGAACTCGGTCTCGGGCGACCTGTTCCGGCAACTCAACGGGTCGATCTCGCCGATCAACCTACCGAACATTACCGGCCTCGGCTCGTACAACCACGTCCAGAACTCCGCGTTCGGCTCGGCGCTCACGACAAGCACGGCGCCACAGGACGCCAGCTCGGTCGCCGCCCAGCCGAGCGCGTCCGCGCCGGTCTCGGCGCCCCCCCCTTCCGGCAGCAGCTACGGAGGCATGTTCCAATGATCCGCCGTTCCATCGTGCTCGCCGCGGGCCTGCTTCTCGCAGGTTTCGGCTCGGCTCAGGCCGAGCCAATCACCCTGCCAGCTGGCGACTGGGGATACTCACCCGCCTCACCGGCCGACTGTAAGAGGCCGCCTCTCACAATCGAGAAAGACCGACTGATCCAACGAATTGACCAAGAGGGCGTGCGTGGGGAAGCGCGCTGCAAAATTCTAAAAATAATGAAGCAGCCCAAGGGTATAATCTTTATCGATACGAAATGCGATTGGGATGCTCACGTTCCGCAGGGTATGCGCGAAAGCCCAGACAACGAAAACGACGACTCGTTTTCTCTAAAGTTTATCGACAAAACAAAAATACTCTTCAACAACACGCAATATGCGTTGTGCTCTTCCAAGAAGGCTCCGGGTAATGATTGAATTAAAAATTCAATCATCGGCGCTTGTCATACTTATGGCTTCGTCGGTGCCCGCCCTTTCAGGTACGTGCCTCACGTCTGACATCATGAAACCAGCCGGTCAGAGGGTTTCGTCTCCGTACGGTGTGAACCGAACCGGCAGGGCCGGTGCGTCTGCCGGTTATCACCAAGGCATGGATATCGTTAATAGCGAAGGGGCTGGAACGAAGATCTTTTCAGGATCATCGGGTGCGATAACGTATCACAATTTTACTGGCGGCGGGATCATCGCTGATGTGGTCTCTGGAGATACGCGCTTTTTGTATCTTCATATGAACACCGCTGTTTTTAACAAAAGGCAAGACCCACAGATCACTGCCGGCGAGCAAGTGGGGACGATGGGTTGCGAGGGCATGAAAAGCTGCGCCCCCCATCTCCATCTCGGCACGCTCCTGAAGGGCAACGTCCTCGCCGCGACCGGCACCAACGGCCGGGTCTGGAAGATGTATGCCAGCAAGGGCGCCAGGCCGATGACCGCCGATGCGATCAAATCGGCGCTCCCGCAGGCCTGGTACTACGTCAATCCCGAACCGTTCCTGCCGCGCCAGCTACCGATCTCCAATCCGTACCCCGACATGGCCGGCGGCCCTCGGAACACGACCCTGCCGAAGACCTGCACGCCGGGAGCCAATGAGGGTGCGGCCAGCGAGACCGTCTCGCGCTCCGACAGCCAATCGCAGCAATCCGCGATCGCCAGCGCGGCCGAGAGGGCCACGGGCTCCGAGGACCACGCGGTCAAGGTCGCCAACCAGCCCAACCGCAGCCTCTACATCGAGCTGGCTCGCACGAACTCGGCCGAGTTAGCCGCTAACTCCTTCGACTACGACGCCCAGATCGATGCCGCGCTCGCGCAGCTCGTGACGCTCTACGCGCTCGACGCGCGCCCGATGGAGGGGAAGCCATGACACGGGCCATCCCCCTCCTTCCGGCGAGCGCCATCCTGGCCGTCGCCTTGGCGTGTCCGGCTGAGGCGCAGAGCCTCTTCCCGCAATGGGAGATCTCCCTGCAGCGGGTGTTGTCGGGCATGCGCGTCTCCGGCGCGCAGTCGAGTGGCACCGCGCTCCAGATCACCAACGGCGACAAGGCCAGCGCGGAGGCGGTCGCCTCCACCCTGGTCAGCCAGGACAACGCCCTGCGGCTCGCCCGCGCCCAGCATCAGTACGGTTACGATACCGGCACGGGCTACGCCGCCTGCGACATCTCGCTCGGGCTCTCGCAGGCCAGTGACAGCGAGGCCTCCGCGACGAAGGCCCGCCAAGCCTTCGGGGCGGCAGACCGCCGCTGGCTTACGGAAGGCGGCGATGCCGGCGTCCGCATGGGCGATTCCCTCGATCAGCGGCGCAGTTTCTATTGCTCGCCCTCGGAGCAGGAGACCGGCTGGTGCAAGGGCGCCCAGCCCGGCGGCTACGGCGCTGGCGACTCCGACGCGGCGCCCTGGCTGTTCAACCGCAACTACTCGGCCGAGGAGGTGATGACGGCAGCTGACTACCTCGACGTCGTCGCCCCCCTGCCCACGGTGAAGCCCAACCCGCGAACGGCCGAGGAGGATGCCGCCCTGGTCCAGGCCCGCCGCGAGGGCGCGATCATGAGCGGCGCCCGCGCCGGTCTCGTCGGGGTCCTCGTCGGCGGCATGGGCGGCGATCGGCGCCAGGGAGGCACCCCATGACGGCTCGAACCGCAACCGCCCTCGTCGGGCTCGGCGCCGTCGTCGCGGCGATCGGCGTCTCGGCGCCGGCACGGGCTCAGAGCTGCGTCGGCGTCGAGGGACGCGTGAACCTCGCGACCTCCACCCTGACCACGGCGATCACCGGCGCCATCACCACCACCGAGTCCGCCCTGGTCGCCCAGGAACTCGCCGAGCGGGCCCGTCTCATCTCGGCCGTGAAGGTGCTGACGGCTCAGTCGGCCGCCGGCTCCGATCAGGTGGCCAACGGGTTCCGGGCCTCGAGCCAGGCGCTCGCCACCACCCTCGCTACCCAGGACCAGCGTCAGGCCGTGGCCCTCGCCACCCACCGCTACGGCTCGATCGGCTACGACCCGTGCGGGTCGAACACCAAGGCTCAGTCGCTCTATACGGCCTTGACGGGCTCCGCGGCGGTCCGCCAGCAGATGGTCACCCAGGTCCACGCCCAGCCCGGCCGCTACGCCGACCCGAAGGACTGGGTCGCCGACGTGAAGTCCGGCGATGCCCCCGACGGCGCCGCGCTCTACAGCGGCGACCGCGAGGCCGCCACGAAGTTCATCACCACCGTCATCGGCCCGCCCGATCCGCAGCCGCGCAACACCGGAAACTCCGCGACCAACGACCTCAACAAGCTCGAGAAGACCGGCCGAGACACCTACCGCTCGATGACCGCGGTCGTGCTCGCCGACATCGCGGCCGACTACCGGCCGGACGGTCCGATCGCCAAAACCCGCGCGCTGTCGGGACACTGGCAGGGCAACGACGGCGGTGCGGCGTGGGCCGCCGGCACCGCCGGCCAGCACGACCGCGGCATCATTCAGGACGCGGTGCGGATGGAAGCGGCCAACCTCGCCCTCCTCGCCCACCAGATCAAACGCGGGATGCGAACCGAGGCCACCGCCGCGGCCCTGCTCCTGTCCATGGTCAACGCCCGCATCTCCAGCGTGCCCTCCCCCGGTCGCGATACCTCGACCCCTGCGAGCTTCCAGACGCCATGAAGAAGCCGATCCTCCTCGCTGCGGCCCTGGCCGCCCTCGCCTCCCCCGTGGCGGCGCAGTCCTGCCTCGTCGTCGACGAGCTCTGGGTCGCCGGCCACACCAAGGCGACCGGCGCCCTGGAAACACGGGTGGCGACCATGGGCACCAACGTCGCCACCCAGCGCAGTCTCACCCTGGAAATGCTGCTCTCGGCCATGAAGGTGCAGACCGCCCAGGTCTCCACCAACGGCGAGCGGGAGGTGAACCTCGTGAGCAACACCCAGCAGGCCGTGGCCGCCACCCTGTCCCAGGTCGCCCAGCGCCAGGCCCTGGTCGATGCCCGCGAGCAATATTCCATCGAGACCGGCCAGGGCGTGAACGCCTGCGGCTCCATCGACCTGATGAACTCCACCAACCGCTCCATGGGCAACGTCGCCATGACCGGCCGGGAATCCTATCGCGAACTCGACGTCGCGCCGGGCAAAAACGTCCCGATCCCGGAGGCGACCCGCGCCCGCCTGAAGGATCCCACCAAGGCGGATGCCGCGATCCTGTTCGATCCCTCCGCGAGCGACGACGACCGCAAGATCGTCATCCAGGACATGGCCGGTCTGCCGATACCCAAACCCACGGCCGCCATGCCGGGGGCCGAGGCCGACCTGATGATGCTGCGGGCCCGCCGCGTCGAGGCCCTGCGCTCGCCCGCCCTGGTGTCGCTCAGCGCCGTCCGGGCGATGTCGTCCACCGACGACCACCAGATCGGCACCTCCGCCGCCTCGCCGCTCGCCCAGCTCGAGGCGCTCATCGCCCAGTACGGCGGTGGGCCGCAATACGAAGCGTGGTCGGCCGGCCTCGCCGGCCAGTCCGAGCACGGCCTGCTCATCGAACTCACCCGCATGCGCTCGATGTCGCTGGCTTTGCGCCAGCAGCTCATCGAGCAGCAGGCCCGCACCGCGGCCGTCCTCGGCACCATGCTGGCCACCCAGGCCAGCGGCAATCTGTAGAGGCCCGGATGCTCCGCAGGATCACGGCCGCCGCCGGCAGCCTCGGGTTCCTCGCCGCCGCCACGGCGGCAGAGGCCCAGACGACGGCCAAGGAGATGTTCACGCCGGTCCAGAACGACCTGGCGCTCATCAACCTGCGCAAGCTCCTCGGCTGCGTGGTCGATGGCGTCTGGACCGCAGCCGCCTGCACCGACGACCGCCCGCTCACCGTCGCGCTCGGCTCCTTCAACGTCGGCTGCCTGATCGTCGCGACGATCCTCGCCTGCTACCTGCTCTATTCGATGGTCGCCGACACCGCCAACGACGGGCAGGCCTTCGGCCGCCAGTCGAGCGCCAAATACACCCTCCTGCGGGTCATCACCGGCGCGATCCTCAGCCTGCCGATCAAGTCCGGCCTGTCGCTGGTCCAGATCCTCGTCGTCCAGCTCGCGGTCTTCGGATCGGGCTTCGGCGACACCCTCTGGACCCGCGTCGCCGGCACCGGCCTCAACGGCATGTACGGCACGCTCACCAGCCCGACCCAGGCGCTCGGCGACTTCGTGCTGCGCGGCAAGCTCGCCAAGGTGCTGGAAGGCCGCCTCTACGGCTATGTCTGTGCCCAGGCCCTGCAGACCTACGCCAGGAACGTCTCCGGCCGAGACGACGCCGCCGCGATCAGCACGAAGACGACGGTCGACGATGGCTATTTCGGATCGTGGAGCGCGCGCGCGACGAGCTACCACTTCATCGACACCAACGGGTATTTCCGCAAGTCGGACAATCTCTGCGGCGCCGTCGTGTACGAGCACCAGAAGATCGGCCCGACCATCGCCGACACGAACGACGCCGGCACCACCAGGACGCTGATCAATCTCGCCGAACGGCAGAGCCAGCAGAGCTTCCAGGCGGCGATCAATAGTCTCGACGGAGCCGCCGCCGGCATCGCCCGCGCCATCAATTCCGGCAGCCGCGACGATGAGGCGATCAAGAGGCAGATCAGCCGAGCGATCGATACCGCCTATATCTCGGTTAATCAGAGCCTGACCCAGAGCAACAGCGAACAGCTCAACCTGGCCCTGCGCAACTACCTCGCCAGCGCCACCGACAATGGCTGGCTCGCCGCCGCCCTATGGCAGCGCTCGATGAGCCTCGTCCAGGCCAAGCTCCTGGCGGCCTCCGCAGGGCCGAGCGGCTCCATCCGTGTCGAGCCCCCGGCCAATATCAACGCCTACATTCCCTACTTCGGCCACAGCGCCTACGCGCCGCTTGCCGATGAGGCGCAGCGCAACCTCACTTACGTCGCGACCTTCGGGGGCTTTATCGCCGCGCAAGGATCGGCCAGCGTCGCCAGCGTGGCGAGCGATAACCCGACCGCTCAGATGGATCCGCCCAACCAGTTCGCTCGCGGCCTGTCGATGATCTACTCTGGCGTCCTCGACAGGATCAGCCGACCCGAGAGCAGCGCCTGGAAAGATCCCATCCTGGAAGTCCAGGAGATCGGTCAGGTCATCGCCTATTGGGGCATGGGGGCGACCGGAGTCGCTGCCGGCGGCGACATCCTGAACTGGGGATTGGGCAAGCTCAAGTTGAGCGACGATAGCGCCATTCGATCCGGCCTCAGAGAGGTGATGGGGTTTCTCCACTGCCTCGCGATCGTGCTCTTCGTCGCCGCCTTCCTGCTGATCGGCCTGGTGCCGTTCGTCGTCATCGTCCATTTTCTGATGGCGACCTTCAACTGGTTCCTCGTCGTCGCCGAGGCGATGATCGCCGTGCCGATCTGGCTGCTCACCAAGTTCATGCCCGCCCGCTCCGACAGCTTCGTCGGCAACAGCGGCCAGGGCTACCTGTTCTTCCTCGGCATCCTGCTTCGCCCTCCCCTCATCGTCATCGGCATGCTGGTCTCGATCCTGCTCATGCGGGTCGGGATCGACATCACCAACATCTTCTTCCGCGGCGCGCTGGCGATGATCGCGCCAGACGGCACCATCGCCTACGCGATGGTCGGAACCGCTGGGCTGTTCGTCTACGCCGTCGTGTTGTTCTCGATCATCGCGCTGGCCGCCGGCCAGATTAGCGCCCTGCCCGAGACTGTGCTGTCCTGGATCGGCGGGCAGATCGAGCGCCGGACTGGCAACACCGCCGCCGTCGCGGCCGCCGGCATCGTCATGCCCCGCTCGCCTGGGCAGATCCCCGGCAGCTCTTCGCACCGCACCGTCGGCCGCGTGATCGATGGCTCCCGTGCTGGGGCCTGGACCATGCTGTCGAAGCTGCGCAGCAAGAACTCCTGATCGATGGACGACGTTTCGCCCAAGGCGGTCGCCACGCAATTCGGGATCGCGGCCACCCTTTCCTTCTCGGCCCTGGCGCTCCCCTTCGTCCCGGAGATGATCCTGGCTTACGCGGGCTATCGCTACCTGCGCCACTTCACTTACGGCTGGCGTACGTGGCGCGCGCCGGCGCGCATTCCGCTCCATCTCGGGAGGCGTGGCTATCGCGATGCGACCACGCGGCGGCGCGGCGATGCCACCTGGCCCGTCGGTCTTGCCGCCACCGGGCAAGTCTGGCTACGGCGCGAGGACCTGGTGCAGGGGCTGAGCGTCTTCAGCGAAGGTCCTGCCTGGCACACCGAGATCGCGGCCAACCTCGTGTTCGGCGCTTGCCTCAACCGGATGGGCGCCATCATCGTCCAGAGCGCCGACGCGGACATGATGACCGACCAACTGGCCGAGGTGGCCCGGCCGTTCGGGCGGGACGGAGAGATTAGGGCGATCGACTTCCAGCAGGCGCCCCGGCCGCCCTTGCTGATCACCACCGCTACCCTGGCCGACGCGATCGCCGACCTGCGCCTCGGACCCGAAGCCAGCGCCGTGAACCGGGCGCTGCTGCCGATCATCGACATGTTGGCCAGCCGGTATCGGAAGAGTTCCCTCGATCTCTATCAGGCCTTGACCGACGAAACCGCCTTCAAGCGCCTCCTCTCCGGCGAGTACGAAATCGCCCGCAAGAACGTCAGCGCCGACACGGCGTCTTTGGCCGACGGCGCCGCCTTCCGTGCGGTGCTCAAACCGCTCAAGGAGATCCCGAAGGATCAGCGCGAGACCGGACGAAAGGCCCTCGTCGCTCACGCCGGTGAACTCGCGGCCCTGACCAGCATGTCGTTGACGAGCGGTCTCGATCTGAAAAAGGCCCTCCTCGCAGGCGGTCTGGTGTGCATTCGGCCGTCCTCGCCCCTCACCACCGCTTTGGTCATCGCGCGCTGCACCGAGGCCCTGGCCTCCATGGCGCCCGGCCAGGCCGCGCACACCCTCGTGCATATCGTCTACCCCGACGTGCTCTCGGGCGTCTCCGCGCAGCGCTTTCGCGAGGCTGCGGCGAAGGCGGGGGCAATCGGGTCGCTCGCCCATTCGGCGAGACCCGCGCATCACGTCCGGAAGGCGATTCGGAAGGGCGGAGCCCTGCGGATCCATAGCCGGAAGGCTAAAGGAGGAATCGTCCCTCTCAGAGGCAAGTTCGTGTCCACCGTCAAAGATTGTCCGTTCATCTTGGACATTGGTCTGCCGAATGCTCCAGAAACCACGAACTCGGGAACGGACGCCTATGCTTCTGTCAGCTGATGAGCGGCAGTCGAGGTGGCCGCCCGCCTGCGGAGCGATCCAAATGTCTCTATCGGGCGGCAGTTCCTCCACACCGAATTCGGACCAGACGCTCGCAACAGGCCTACGACGGACTCGACTCTCGTTACCGAATCATTGCACGTGATCAAGCTTCGCGTTTATAGCGTCAATCGACGTTAAAAACGGAAGCGAGGATTCGGAACGTGGACGCGCAAACCATGCTGCAACGACCGATCCATGTGGGCGGGGCGACGAGTGGCGAAGTCATCGACGAGTATGCCTCGATCCTGCGCGAGAAGCTTCGGACGCTGTCCGAGGCCCTGTTCAGCCCCGATTCCGTCAAGACGCTCCGCCGGTTCACCTCAGGGGAGGCGGCCAGGATTATCGGCGTGACTGACAATCGCCTACGCCAACTCTCACTTGCCGGCGACGGCCCCCTCCCCGAGGTCTCGCCCACAGGCCGGCGGTCCTACACCCTCGCCGACATTCACGGCCTGCGCGCGCACATGACTGAGATTTCTCGGACCGGGCGTGCCTATAAGCCATGGCGCACGGAGGGGGAGCACCTTCAGGTCGTCTCCGTGGTGAACTTCAAGGGCGGTTCCGGCAAGACCACCACGGCCGCCCATCTGGCGCAATCCCTGGTGCTGCGTGGCTATCGGGTCCTGGCGATCGACCTCGACCCCCAGGCCAGCCTCTCGGTCCTGCACGGGGTCCAGCCGGAAATCGAGGTGGGACCCAACGAGACGCTCTACGGCGCTCTGCGGTACGGGCCCGAGCGGCGGCCGATCGACGAGATCATCCGGCCCACCTACTTCACGGGTCTCGACCTAATCCCGGCCAACCTCGAGCTGATGGAGTTCGAGCACGAAACGCCGAAGGCGCTTAACCGAAGGGACGACCGCGACCAGCTTTTTTTTGAGCGCCTGAGCCAAGCGCTCCAGACCGTCGAGCACCGCTACGATGTCGTCGTAATCGACTGTCCGCCGCAACTCGGCTTCCTCACCCTTGCCGCCCTCTATGCCGCCACGTCGCTGCTCATCACCGTCCACCCGCAGATGCTCGACATCGCCTCGATGTCCCAGTTCCTAACGATGACGGGGGACCTATTGTCGGTGGTGCGCGAGGCCGGTGGCGAGATCCAGTTTGACGCGGTCCGCTTCCTTGTCACCCGGTATGAGCCGCAGGATACGCCGCAGACTCGCGTCGTCACCCTTCTCCGTCACCTTTTCGGCGAGGCAGTGCTCAACGCCACGATGCTGAAATCCTCGGCGGTTTCGGATGCCGGCCTGTCCAAGCAGACGCTTTACGAGATCGGCCGGGAGACCATGACCCGATCGACCTACGACCGCGCGGTCGAATCGCTCGAGGCGGTGAACGGCGAGATTGAGGTCATGATCCGCCACGCATGGGGCCGGGCATGAGCCGCAAGACCTCCCTCGACGCGCTGTTCGGCGCAAAGGCGCCGGAGCGATTGTCAGCTGACAATCGGCCCGCGCCGGCCCCGCCGACATTGTCAGCTGACAATCCGTCGGCCCCTCCCCCGGTTCTCGGCCCCGCGCGTGCGCGCAGCGGGGCCGTTCGAGCAATGGGCGCAACGCTCGACGACCTGAAGGCGCGAGCCCGGTCGGCCGACAACCTCGAGACTGGCTCCGTTGTCGCCGAGCTGGACACGGCGCAGATCGACGGCTCTTTCGTGGCGGATCGAGTGTCCGACGCGACGGACCCGGCCATGGCCGGCCTCGTGGAGAGCATGCGTAGCGGGCAGCAGGTCCCGATCCTAGTGCGACCGCATCCGGAGGCGCAGGGCCGGTACCAGATTGCCTACGGGCATCGCCGCGTCCGGGCGGCAGCGGAGCTGGGCATCAAGGTTCGCGCGGTCATCCGGCCGCTCACGGACGACGAACTGGTCGTGGCCCAGGGCAAGGAGAACTTAGACCGACGCGACCTCAGCTACATCGAACGGGCCTTCTTCGCCCTTCGGCTGGAGATGCGGTCGTTCCCGCGCGAGGTGATCTGCGCTGCCATGGCGACAGACCCGCCCAACGTCTCCCGGTTCATTACTGTCGCCCGGACCATCCCCGAGGACATCGTTGCGGCCATCGGGCCGGCGCCGAAGGCGGGGCGGCCGCGCTGGATGGATCTGGCCGAGCGAATCCAGAGCAAGGGCCGAGTAGCAATCGACCGGTTGATAGGCGACGAGGCGTTTCAGGCCATGTCCACGGACGAGCGCTTCGCGGCCGTCTTGGCGGCGATCAGCGCCAAGACGGCCGCGAAGCGCAAGGCGAAACCGAAAAATTGGCTCGACGGGGAAGGGCGGGCTGTCGCGCGCATCGAACGCACCGACAACCGCTTCGTCCTGACGATTAACGAGGAATTAGAACCAGAGCTCGGGGATCACCTCATGAGCCGGTTCGCAGAGATCCTTGCCGAGCATCGTGCTCGCAAGGAGTAACCTGACCCGCAACCCCGAATAGAGGACGTCGCACCGAAAAAGAAAAAGGCCCCCAAGACGTTTCCGTCCCGGAAGCCCTTCTCCGTTCTAAGCAAGCTGAGAATCCCACTTCCGACAGCTCCCGTCAAGAGTCTGGACGCCGTTTTGGCGAACGCCTTCGGCTGGCCCGGTGCCCGACAACGACGATGAACCTGCACATCACGACGCCCTTTGGGCGGCGTCCGCTGACGGCTGCGCAGATCGATGCGCAGGCGAACGCTGCCGCATGCCCCCGCGACGCCACGGTCAACAAGTGGGCCGTCTTCCGCCACATCGCCCAGGCCAAGGACTGGATCGGCGTGTCCGACCGGTCCCTCTCCGTGCTGAACGCGCTCCTCAGCTTCCATCCCGAGACCGCGCTGATGGCGGGTGAGGGCGCCAACCTAGTCGTCTTCCCGTCGAACACGCAGCTGGCGTTGCGGGCGCACGGCATGACCGAGAGCACCCTGCGCCGGCACCTGGCCGCCCTGGTCGAGGCCGGGCTGGTGATTCGGCGTGACAGCCCCAACGGCAAGCGCTACGCCCGGAAGGGGCAGGGCGGGATGGTCGCGCAGGCATTCGGGTTCGACCTCACACCGATCGTGGCGCGCGCGGCCGAGTTCGAGGCGCAGGCAGATCGGATCCAGGCCGAGCGTCGGGCGCTGCATCTCGCACGTGAGGCGGTGACGATCCTGCGCCGGGACGCCGTGAAGCTCATCCTCGCGGGCGTCGAAGCCGGCATCGCTGCCGATTGGACGGGCTATCGCGCGCGCTACGAGGCGATCCTGGGCGGCCTGACCCGCTCGCCCGGCCTCGCCGACCTCAATGCGATCCGTACCGCCCTCACGGACCTCGTTGCCAATGTGAGCAAGTCCCTGTCGGTTCGGCAGGATGTGGAAAAATCGAACGGCAGTGCCGCGCATTCTGGGCGGCACAATCAGAATTCAAAACCAAAGGCGTTTGATTCTGGAAAAGCTCCCAGGAATGGAGATGAAGGAGAGGGCAGGGGCCGTCCGGTTGGGGACAGCGGAACGGCAGCGGCCTACCCGCTCGGCATGGTGCTGAACGCCTGCCCCGACATCGTCGACTATGCCCGCAACGGGATCCGGTCCTGGCGCGACCTCGCCGACGTTGCTGACCTCGTCCGTGGGATGATGGGCATCAGCCCGAGCGCCTGGCGGGATGCACAGGACGTGATGGGCCCCGACGCTGCGGCCGCGACGATGGCAGCGATTCTCCAGCGGGCTGAGCACATCAAGAGCCCTGGTGGCTACCTGCGCACCTTGGTCGAGCGAAAGAGGGCAGGGCGGTACAGCCTCGGCCCAGTCTTGCTCGCCCTCACCCGTGCGCGGGTGTCGTCGATGCGACCCAGGTCATGACCGGCGGTTCGACATGGTGAACCAAGCGATATTGATTGACCATCGCCCGCGTGGGTCGGTCGTGTCCCAGGCGGTGGTGTAGATTCAGGGGGGACATCGGCGATTGCCGGGTAGGGTCGGGGTGCGACAGCCAACCCCGAACCCGAGAGCCCCCCGATGATCGACGAGATGATGAGCTTTCGTGGGCTGATGGAGAAGAGCGCCGACGCTGAGACGCTGATTTGCTGCGCGAGATGATCGGCTTTGCGGCCGAGCGCCTGATGGAACTGGAGGTAGGGGGCACTGCAAGAACGTGACGTTTGGGTACGCTAAGGAGGAACGGAGGGCGAACTCAGGCCGAGGGTGTAGTTCCGACGCTGGCCAAGGCCTCGTAGAAGGCGGTCTTGCCGACATTCAGGTGGGCGGTGGCCTCGCGCACGGTGAGACCGGCGAGAAGGGCTTGGGCTCTGACGAGCTTGTCCATCGTGACCAGGGGCTTTCGGCCTCCCTTGCGCCCGCGCGCTTCCGCTGCCCGCAAGCCGGCGCTCGTCCGCTCGCGGATGAGGTCGCGCTCGAACTGGGCGAGCGCCCCGAACAGGTGGAACACGAGCATGACGCCCGGCGTCGTGGTGTCCACGTCCTCGGTCAGGGACCGGAACCCGGTGCACTTGGCCTCGAGCCGTCGTACCGTCTCGATCAGGTACGCCATCGAGCGGCCGAGCTGATCGAGCTTCCACACCACCACGGTGTCGCCGCGCCGGACATAGGCGATGGCCTCCGCTAGGGCGTGTCATCGCTTGAGCCAATCGAGGGCGGCTGCGAGGCAGAGGACGCCGGTGAAGCTGGCGGCGGTCTTTTCGTAGCGCGTGGCGATGGCCCGCCA
>NZ_FOPM01000053.1 GCF_900113485.1 Methylobacterium gossipiicola | reverse complement strand
CGGCCGCGCCAAGCTCGACCTCCTGCGCCGACGCTTCCTCCTCGCAGCATGATCCACCAAATCTGGCGATGAACCACCGAATGGGGGCCGATCAGGTGGGAGCGTGTCCAGTGTAGACCGGTGGTCGACCCGGTTCGCGCAGGGAGGCCACGGCAAGACCACCGTCATCGTCAATTTGTGTGCGGCAGCGGACCCTGCGCCCTTGGTCTCGTCAATGGCACCAACGGCGCCCGCTTCCGCAGCTCCATCGCCAATAACCTCGTCCCGATGCTGCAACCCGGCGCCCCCGTCATCCTCGACGTCCCGCAGGCCCACAAAGTCGCCAGTATGCGCGAGGTCTTTGCCCGCCTCACACTGGACCAGCGCCGCGACGGCCTCACCGCTACCGGATACGAAGACGACTTGGCCGTCGCTACAGCGGCGGGAACAGCTATCATGTCGCAGGTCCCGTTCTTATCGCGACCGAAATCGGGGTATGACCGGGCTTGAAAGGCGTGATTCGCACGGTCTCAGAAGCATATTTCTGGAATTTTCACTTCTCCCTGCGTCCGCTGGAGCGTTCGAGGGGTTGAGATGATCGAAATTATAACCTGTGTTACAGAGGGGCATAATGAGCAAATCTTGCTCATCTCAGCCTTCGTCTGTGCGATCGGTATCTACGCTTCCTCTGCGATCGCCGCCCACGCATCCCGCGCGGAGGGGGTGGTTCGGTTGCGATGGGGCATCGCCAGCATCGTCGCATCCGGTTCGACAGCTTGGGCGACCCATATGATCGCGCTCCTGGCCTTTCGGCCGGGGATGGATGCCGGCTTCGACCCGATCCTCACGGCCACCTCGCTCCTCATCGTGATTGCCAGCATCGGGATCGGGGTTGGCCTGGCCCTCGGCCGCCGCGGCCGCTTGCGCCGCTTCTCGGCGGGTTTGATCATCGGCTCCGGGATTGCCACCTTTCACTACGTCGGGCAGGCCTCCTACCGCGTGACGGGACATGTCTCATGGGACATGGGTTACGTCGTCGCCTCCGTGCTCATCAGCCTTCCCATGGCTGGCCTCGCCCTCCTGATGGCCGGCGAGCGTCAGCGCGGCCGCCGCCGTTTCGCACTTCCGTTGCTCCTGGCGTCGATCGTCGTGCTGCACCTCTGCGGAATGACGGCCGTCAAGCTGGTCTATGACCCGAGAGTGCTGCTGCCGGACTCGGCCATTGCCCCGATGACGATCGCTCCGATCATCGCGGCCCTTTCGCTCGTCCTGCTGTCGCTGGCCTTCGTTGGGTTACGCATGACCCTGAACGCCCGCGCGCAACTGCGCCGCGATCAGCTCCGTCTGCGCGAACTCGCCAGCCTCGCCCTGGAGGGCCTCGCGGTTTGCGATGGCGACAACGATGCCATCAACACGGCCAACCGCAGCCTCGAACAGCTGTCGGGCCTGACCCAGGCGCAGCTGATCGGCTACAGCCTCGCGCGACTGCTGCCCGGTCTGGTGCTCGACGATCTGCCCGAACAGGAGGAGCGCGAAACCGAACTCGCCGACGCCCATGGCCAGCGCGTGCCGGTTCGTGTTCTGCGCAAGACCATCACCCTTGGCCATAAGAGCCAGACCGTCATCGCTTTTCGCGATCAGCGCGAACGCCTGCGCTCCGAAGCCAGATTGCGTACCCTCGCCTTCACGGATGCCGTCACGGGCCTGCCGAACCGCGCCCGGTTCGGCGATCTTCTCGCCTATCATGCCGCGGCCCTGCGCGAAGCGTCGGAGGGCTTCGCGGTGTTGATGCTCGACCTCGACCGCTTCAAGTTCGTCAACGACACCCTTGGGCACGCCATGGGCGACGAGCTCCTGCGCAAGGTCGCAGCGCGCCTGTCCTCGGTTATCGGTGAGACCGACATGGTGGCCCGCCTCGGTGGCGACGAGTTCGCGATCCTGCTCCTGGGCGCGGTCGATGAGGGGCGCCCACAGGATGTGGCGACGCGGATCGTCGAGGCCATCGACCGTGCCTTCCTCCTCGAAGGCCAGCTTGTGCATGTCGGCGTCAGCGTCGGCGTCGTGATCGCGCCCCGGGATGGAAGCGCCCCCGAAGAACTCCTGCGCAACGCGGACCTCGCCCTGTACAAAGCCAAGGCCGAGGGCAAGGCGACCTACCGAATGTTCGAGCCTGCCCTCGCGGAACGGATGCGCGCCCGCAGCCAACTGGACCTCGACATGCGTCGCGCCCTCGAGACCGATGAGTTCGAGGTCCATTACCAGCCTCTCGTCGACTCCCAGACGGGAGTCGTCACCTCGGCCGAAGCCCTGGTCCGCTGGCGACATCCCGAACGCGGCCTCATCGCGCCGGCCGACTTCATCCCCCTGGCGGAGGAGACGGGCCTGATCACGCAACTCGGCGCATGGGTCCTTCAGACGGCTTGCCGGCAGGCATCGGCTTGGTCGACTACGATCAGGATCGCCGTCAATCTCTCACCCGTGCAGTTCCGCGATGATCGCCTGCCGGAGATGGTGGCGGGCATTCTCGAGACGACAGGGCTCGCCCCGAGCCGCCTCGAACTTGAGATCACCGAGGGTGTGATGCTCGACGACGAGGCGCGGACCCTCGCGACGCTGACGAAGTTGAAGGCAATCGGCGTTGACCTCGCCATGGACGATTTCGGAACGGGGTACTCCTCCTTGAGCTACCTGCGCCGCTTCCCGTTTTCGAAGATCAAGATCGACCGGTCCTTCATCCGACTGCTCCCGGACGATCCGGAAAGCGCGGCGATCGTTCGCGCCATCATCACCATGGGAGCGTGCCTCGGCATGACGACGACGGTGGAAGGCGTGGAGACCGCCGAACAATATGCCTTCGTGGCAGCGGAGCAATGTGGACAGGTTCAGGGCTACCACGTTAGTCGCCCCCTGGACCACGCGGACTTCCTGAGTTTTCTCGACGCGACGAAGATGGCAGCCTGAGGCGCGGCGTTGCTCGGCTCCGGCGGGCTGACCCGATTGGGCTGTTCGGGCAGCGATGGGGCGGAAACGAAGGGCCCGCCTCGGCGCCAGCCGGGCGGGCTTCCATTTCGCTGATGGTCGCATCAAGCGAGGTCGTTCTGCTCCTCAGGATCCTCGGGAAGGATGTCGGCGGGATCGATGGCCTCCTGGGTGAGACTCCCGTCGATCCTCGAATCCTTCGTCATCGTCAGATCCATTGGTACGGTCAGCGGGTCCTTCGGATCGGGGGGCGTCGGTGCTGACGATACGTCGCTCGGGGGCACGCTCTCGCTCATCGTTTCCTCACAGGCGTCTCGATCACAACCAACGGCTGGGCGACACGGATGTTCGAGCCGTCGCCTGTCGCCCTCGATTGAGCGGACATCACGCGTCGATGAGCAAGCTCTTCACGGCAGGACCTCAAGGTGTAGCCGCCATCCGACGAAGCCCCCATCCAGCCTCCGGTTCCTGCGACAGTGCCGTGCCTGAACATTCTGACCGGGCGCCGGTTCTCCCCGCATGGCAACGCAAGAGGACCACATGGCTTCGAATGATCTCCCGTCGCCCTCCCGCCGGCAAATCGTGGGCGTCGTCGGAACAGGTCTCGCCGTCGCCGCGACGGGGGCCGCGCAGGCACAGGAACCGTCCACCGCGACGAGCCAACCCCTGACGAACCCCCTCGACAAGTTCCCCAAACCCCCGTTCAAGCGCCAGTCGCAGCCCTGGCCCGGCCTCGCCAGCCGCATGGACCCGAGGCCCGATCACGGCGAGACGAGCTATCGCGGGTCGGGCCGGCTCGTCGGGCGCAAGGCCCTCATCACCGGCGGCGATTCCGGCATGGGCCGGGCGGCGGCCATCGCCTTCGCC
Source organism: Methylobacterium gossipiicola (assembly GCF_900113485.1). Classification (GTDB taxonomy): domain Bacteria; phylum Pseudomonadota; class Alphaproteobacteria; order Rhizobiales; family Beijerinckiaceae; genus Methylobacterium; species Methylobacterium gossipiicola. The sequence goes on along the minus strand of NZ_FOPM01000053.1, from coordinate 1,076 downwards.
CGCGAGGGCGCGGACGTCGCCATCAATTACCACCCCGACGAGGAGCCGGACGCCCGCGAGGTCATCGATCTCATCAGCAAAGCCGGCCGCAAGGGTATCGCGATTCCGGGGGATCTTCGCGACGAAGCCTTCTGTCGAGACCTCGTCGCACGCGCCGTCCAGGGGCTCGGTGGCCTCGACATCCTGGTGAGCAACGCCGGGCGCCAGCAGGCGCACGACTCGATCCTCGACATTTCCAGCGAGCAGTTCGACTGGACGATGAAGACGAACATCTACGCGCCGTTCTGGATCATCAAGGCGGCTCTGCCGCATATGAAGCCCGGCTCGACGATCATCGCCTCCACGTCCGAACAGGCGACTGACCCGACCCCAGACCTCTACGACTACGCACAGACGAAGGCCGCCACGACGAACTTCGTGCGCTCGCTGGGCAAGCAACTCGCCCCTAAGGGCATCCGCGTCAACGGCGTGGCACCAGGGCCGATCTGGACGCCGCTACAGGTGTCGGGCGGCGCCTCCATGGACAAACTCGAGTCGTTCGGTGGAAAAACGCCCCTGGGACGCCCCGGCCAACCGGGGGAACTCGCCGGGATCTACGTGCTCCTCGCCTCCTCCGAGAACAGTTACGCCACGGGGCAAGTCTACGGCGCGGCTGGCGGCAACGGTCTTCCATAAGGGGCGCCCCAGCGGTCGGTGCGGGTGCCCGGACTGATCGGGGATATCCACGACTGTCGCCGGCCTAGGGCGTGTCATCGCTTGAGCCAATCGAGGGCGGCTGCGAGGCAGAGGACGCCGGTGAAGCTGGCGGCGGTCTTTTCGTAGCGCGTGGCGATGGCCCGCCACTCCTTGAGCCTGGCCCAGAGGCGCTCGACTTGGTTGCGGTTATTGTAGATCCAGTCCGGGCAGGCGACGGGCGCCTCATGGCGCTGGGGCGGGATCGCAGGCCGTGCGCCCATGGTCCAGATGTGGTCGCGAAAGGCGTGGCTGGTGTAGCCACGGTCGCCCACGACCCACTTGGGCACGCCGGGCAGCCCATCGAGCAACGGAACCGCATGGGGCAACTCATGGGCCTGACC
>NZ_FOPM01000003.1:82899-305400 GCF_900113485.1 Methylobacterium gossipiicola | reverse complement strand
CGAGAAGGTTCCGTGACGGGCGGGCGTAAGACGCTGAATTCACAGGGAAAGGTGATCCGTGGTCTGGCCAGACATGGTTGTGCCCCCCGCAGGCCCCCTCCCCTCTTGGCCAAGCGCACAGTGAGCGTAGCCTCATCATCCTTCGCCCCACAGGGGGACGTTGGAGAGACGGACGTCCGAGTTCCTCTGCGCGGTCCCAGGACAATAGGGAGCAAGGTACAGTCCGACCGTGACAAGCTTCCCTGGATTTTCGTTGCCTCTCGGCGCGACGGCTCACCGGGCGGGGACTACGAGTGCCCCACAAAACTCCCGATCACGGTCGGCTCTTGCCTTGGGCTCGACGGCGCTACGGGAGTTTTGTGAGAGACACTAAAAGCCCCCTCCCCTCTCCGAAGCGGCTACGGCATCCCGCGTCGGCGGCGCCCTCGGGCGGCATCGCGCAGCGCATAGACCGCCGCGCCCACGACCATGGCGGCGAGGGCGAACCAGGTCAGGGCGTAGACGAGGTGGTTGTCGGGAAACGCCACGACGGTGAGGCCCCCCAGCGGCAGGCCGCCCGGGTTGGGCGTCGCGTCGGCGTCGATGAAGTAGGGGGCGGCTAGGGTGACGTCGCGAGCCGCCGCGATCGCGGCGCTATCGCGCGAGTACCAGCGGCCGCCGGCCGGATCGTTGGTGCGCAGGAAGGCGCCGCCTGGCTCGGTGCTGCGAATCAGCCCGGTGATCCGCAACGGGCCGGCGACCTGTCCGGCCGCGCGGCTGGCAGGGTCGCGCCGATCGGCGGGCACGAAACCGCGATTGATCAAGATCGCCCGGCCGTCCGCCCCCACCAGGGGGGTGACGACCCAGAAGCCCGCGCCGGCCTCGGTGACGGCCTGAACCAGGGTTTCCCGGTCGTGGCGAAGCACCCCTTCGGCCACGACACGGCGATAGGGTTCGCAATCGTCGGTTCGACAATTCGTGGGGGCCGGCACGGGGGCGGCATGGAGGCGGGCCTCGACGCGGGCGACGAGGTCGTGCTTCCAGGCGCGGCGCTGGAGCTGCCAGACGCCGAGGGCCATGAGCCCGGCGGCCAGCCCGGCCGCCAGCACGCCGAACAGCCAGGCGCCGAGACGAAAACGGGCCGCACTCATGGAGTGCGGCCCTGCCGGACGGTCGGAGAGGCGCCCGGACGAGCGATCAATGCTGGTGCTGGTGCTGCATCGGCGCGGCACCGGGAGCCGCAGAACCCGAAGCCGGCGCCGGCTCGGAGGTCGCCGCCGGCATGTGCATGCCGTGGTCGGGCGGCATCATGTTGGTGTCGAGGTGGTACATCACCCACACCGAGCCCACGAGGGTGATGAGCACGAGGGTCAGGGTGAAGATCAGCGCCAGAATCGTCCAGCCGCCTTCCGACTTCGTATTCATGTGCAGGAAGTAGACCATGTGGACCACGATCTGCACCACGGCGAAGCCCATGACGATGATACCGGTGAGGCGCGGATTGCCGAGCACGTCGGCCATCACCAACCAGAACGGGATCGCCGTCAGGACCACCGACAGGACGAAGCCCGTCATGTAGCCCCGGAACGAGCCGTGCCCGCCCGGCATCTCGTGCACCTCGTGGCCACTGCCGCGAACGTGCGCGTCCTCCGTTGCGGCGCTCATCACAGGACTCCCATGAGGTACACGAAGGTAAACACGCCGATCCAGACCACGTCGAGGAAGTGCCAGAACATCGACAGGCAGAGGAGCCGGCGCTTGTTGGCGTCACCGAGACCCCGCATGTGCGCCTGGACCATGAGGACCACGAGCCAGACGAGCCCAAGGCTGACGTGCAACCCGTGGGTGCCCACGAGGGTGAAGAACGCCGACAGGAAGCCGCTGCGCTGGGGTGTGGCCCCCTCATGGATGAGGTGGTGGAACTCGTAGAGTTCGAGGCCGATGAAGCATAGGCCGAACAGGCCCGTGATGGCGAGCCAGAGCTGCATCCGGTCCTGGTCGTCCTTCTCCATCGCCAGCATGGCGAAGCCATAGGTGATGGAGGAGAACAGCAGCATCGAGGTGTTGAGGGCCACGAGCTTCAGGTCGAACAGATCCTTGGGCGAAGGACCGGCCGCGTAGTTGCGCCCCAGCACCGCGTAGACCGCGAACAGCGCCGCGAAGATGAGGCAGTCGCTCATGAGATAGAGCCAGAAGCCCAGCATCGTCCCATTCTCGGGATGATGCTGGCCTTCCGCGTCGAGGAAGACCGGGGTGTCCCCCGGTCCCTGGAAGTCTTCGGCGGTCAGGGCCGCCGTGGAATGCGCCGCCATGATCTTTAGACTCGTTCCGCCAGGAGGGCCGTGCGCGCATTCTCCGTCCGCACGACCTCGTCGGCGGGGATGTAGAAATCGCGGGCGTAGTTGAAGGTGTGGCCGATGGTGACCACCGTGAGGGCGAGGAAGCTCAGGGCCGCGAGCCACCAGATGTACCAGATCATCGCGAACGAGAAGACGATGCTCAGGACACCGAGGATGAGACCCGCCGCCGTGCTGCGCGGCATGTGGATCTTCTGGAACCCGCTGACCGGGCGGACATAGCCGCGCTTCTTCATGTCCCACCACGCGTCGTGGTCATGCACCACGGGCGTGAAGGCGAAGTTGTAGTCCGGCGGCGGCGACGAGGTCGCCCATTCCAGCGTCCGCCCATTCCACGGATCGCCGGTGACGTCCCGCAGCTGCTCGCGCTTGAGGAAGCTCACCACCAGGGTCACGGCGAAGGAGGCGATGCCCAGCAGAATGAGGAAGGCGCCGAAGGCCGCGATGACGAACCAGATCTGCAGGGAGGGATCGTCGAAGTGCTGCACGCGACGCGTCACGCCCATGAGGCCGAGGACGTAGAGCGGCGCGAAGGCGACCCAGAAGCCGACGAGCCAGAACCAGAACGAGGTCTTGCCCCAGAACGGATCGAGCTTGTAGCCGAACGCCTTCGGGAACCAGTAGGTGATCCCCGCCAGCATCCCGAACAGCACGCCGCCGATGATGACGTTGTGGAAGTGCGCGATGAGGAACAGGGAGTTGTGGAGCACGAAGTCGGCCGGGGGCACGGCGAGCAGCACGCCGGTCATGCCGCCGACGGTGAAGGTCACCATGAAGCCCACCGTCCAGAGCATGGGCACATCGAAGTCGATGCGGCCCTTGTACATGGTGAACAGCCAGTTGAAGATCTTGGCGCCCGTCGGGATCGAGATGATCATCGTCGTGATGCCGAAGAACGAGTTCACGCTCGCGCCCGAGCCCATGGTGAAGAAGTGGTGCAGCCACACGAGGTAGGACAGGATCGTGATCACCACCGTGGCGTAGACCATGGAGGCGTAGCCGAAGAGACGCTTGCGCGAGAACGTCGCGGTGATCTCGGAGAACACGCCGAAGGCCGGCAGGATGAGGATGTAGACCTCCGGGTGACCCCAGATCCAGATGAGGTTCACGTACATCATCGGGTTGCCGCCGAGGTCGTTCGAGAAGAAATGCGTGCCCACGTAACGGTCGAGGGACAGCATCGCCAGAACGGCCGTGAGGATCGGGAAGGCGGCGACGATGAGGATGTTGGTGCAGAGGGCCGTCCAGGTGAAGATCGGCATCTTCATCATGGTCATGCCGGGCGCCCGCATCTTCACGATGGTGGCGATGAGGTTGATGCCCGACAGCAGCGTGCCGATACCGGCGATCTGGAGCGCCCAGATATAATAGTCGACGCCGACCCCCGGGCTCATGGCCGGGCCGGAGAGCGGGGGATAGGCGAGCCAACCGGTGCGGGCGAACTCACCGACGAACAGCGAGGCCATGACCGTCACGGCCCCGGCCACCGTCATCCAGAAGCTGAAGTTGTTGAGGAACGGGAAGGCCACGTCGCGGGCACCGATCTGCAGCGGCACCACGAAGTTCATCAGGCCCGTCACCAGCGGCATCGCCACGAAGAAGATCATGATCACGCCGTGGGCGGTGAAGATCTGATCGTAGTGGTGCGGCGGCAGATAGCCCTCGACGTCGCCGAAGGCCATGGCCTGCTGGGCGCGCATCATCAGGGCGTCGGCGAAGCCGCGCAGGAGCATGACGAGGGCGAGCACGATGTACATGATGCCGATCTTCTTGTGATCGACACTCGTGAACCAATCCCGCCACAGGGGTCCCCAGAGGCGGAAATAGGTGAGCCCGCCCAGCACCACGAGGCCGCCGAGGGCGACCATGGCGAAGGTGACGAGGAGGATCGGTTCATGCAGCGGCACGGCGTCGAGCGTCAGACGCCCGAACAGGAGCTTCTGGAGATCCGGATTGGAGAACATGGGCCTGTCTCGTGAGAGGAGTGCCGAACGACATCGCGGGCGGGCGTGGCGTCCGCGCTATTTGTTGAGCTGACCGGGGGCGACGGGGTCGCTGCCCTTGGGGCCGTCGGCGGGCGCGCCGTGGTCCCCGTGGCCGGAATGGTCGTGACCCGTGGTCTCGGGCGCCCCCCTGGGCTTCACCTCGGGGGCGTTGGATTTCGGCTTCATGCCCTGGGGCTGCTCGGGGCTGTGCGATTCGCGGCCCGACCCGCCGACGGTGGCGGCGTTGCCCTCGTCGCCGCGCTCGGCGTAGCGGTTGTCGTATTCGAGGCGGGCGCGGTTCGCGTGGCTGTCCTTGCCGGCGCCGCCCTTGGCGTCGATGGCCATCATCTCGTGCATGCACATCTTGCCGGGCACGGCGCACATGTTGAGGATCTGGCCGTAGAGGCCGGGCTCCACCGAGGAGTAAAACCGCACGGGCTCGCGCTCGCTCGGCCGCTCGAGTTCGAGGTAGGCGTCGCGGCTGAGGGGCTTGTTCGCCGCCTTGGCCTTGGCGACCCAGGCGTCGAACCCGGCCTTGTCGAGGCCGACGAAGCGGAAGTTCATGCGCGAGAAGCCGGACCCGCTGTAATTGGCCGACTGGCCTTCATACATGCCGGCTTTGTTGATCACCGCGTGCAGCTTCGTCTCCATGCCGGGCATGGCGTAGATCTGCCCCGCGAGGGCCGGGATGAAGAACGAGTTCATCACCGTGGCGGCCGTGATCTTGAAGGTGATGGGCACATCGACGGGGGCGGCGATCTCGTTGACGGTGGCGATGCCCTGATCTGGGTAGAAGAACAGCCACTTCCAATCGAGTGCGACGACCTCGACCACGAGGGGCTTCACGCCCTCCGGCAGGGGTCGCGAGGCATCGATGCGGCTGAGCGGCCGGTACGGATCGAGGGTGTGGGTGCTGATCCAGGTCAGGGCGCCGAGGGCGATGACGATCACCAGGGGCGCCGACCAGATCATCACCTCGAGGTGGGTCGAGTGGTGCCAATCGGGATCGTAGGTGGCCTCCGTGTTCGCCTGGCGATAGCGCCACGCGAAGTACAGGGTCGCGACGATCACCGGGATGATGATCAGCAGCATCAGCGCCGTGGACGCCACGATGAGGTCGCGCTGCCGCAGGGCGATATCGCCCGACGGATTCATCACAACCATGTTGCACCCCGAGAGGAGGCCGAACACGGGCAGAAGAAGGAGCGTGCGAAAGGATCTGACGGTCATTGGGTCGGGCTGACGCGAACTCGATGATGCCGCCCGTGCCGTGCAGCCGGTGGCGACACGTCGAACGTGCCGCCTAGTGCGCTGCAACCGACCGGCCTGACAAGGGGGAAGGTTTGCTCTCAGATAGGCGTACAAAGCATAGCCAAACCCTAACGGGCGAGGCAATGTCGTTTCCCCTCTTCCGCCCCTCCCCTGGGGTGCGGCAGGGCAGCGCCCCGGTCCGGCGCGCCCCTGCCCCGCGTCCCGGGGGCTTGTGATTCGGCGGGAGTCTTGTCCTTTGGACAGGTCTCGCCCTTGGCGGCGGGTCTTGCCCTTTGACGCGGGCCGGTGGCAGGCCATAATCAGGATCGGGAGCGGGAGGCGCGTACGGACGCGACGCCTCCCCCCTTCAAGGAAGCGAGCATACGTCCCCGATGAGCGCAGATTACGCCGTGCCGTCCTCGACGCCCCTGGAGCGCGACGCCCACGCGACCCTGACCGACCATACGGTCGCCCCCGGCGAGATCGCCATCGGCGTGGTGATCGGCCGCGCCGCCGAGTATTTCGACTTCTTCGTCTACGGCATCGCGTCGGTGATCATCTTCCCGAAGGTGTTCTTCCCCTTCGCGGCGCCGCTCGCCGGCACGATCTACTCCTTCGCCCTGTTCGCCCTCGCCTTCGTCGCCCGGCCCATCGGCTCGGCGATCTTCCTCGAGGTGGACCGGCGGCACGGGCGCGGCGTCAAGCTCACCATCGCGCTGTTCCTGCTCGGCGGCTCCACGGCGGCCATCGCGTTCCTGCCGAACTACGCAACGCTGGGCGCCACGGCGATCTGGCTGCTCGCCGCCTTCCGCTGCGGCCAGGGCCTGGCGCTCGGCGGCGCCTGGGACGGCCTCGCCTCCCTGCTGGCCCTGAACGCGCCGGAGAACAAGCGCGGCTGGTACGCGATGATGCCGCAGCTCGGCGCGCCCATCGGCTTCATGCTGGCCTCGGCCCTGTTCGCGTTCTTCCTCGCCAACCTGTCGGAGGCGGACTTCCTCGATTTCGGCTGGCGCTATCCGTTCTTCGTCGCCTTCGCGGTCAACGTGGTGGCCCTGTTCGCCCGCCTGCGCCTCGTGGCGACGGAGGAGTTCGTCCGCCTCATCGAGAAGGGCGAACTCGAGCCGACGCCGGCCCTCGAGGCCCTGCGGGCGCATGGCCGCGACATCGTCATCGGCGCCTTCGTGCCCCTGGCGAGCTTCGCCCTGTTCCACCTCGTGACGGTGTTCCCGATCTCGTGGATCAACCTGTTCACCACCCGCTCCGTGGGCGAGTTCCTCATGGTGCAGTTCGCAGGCGCCACGGTCTGCGCGGGCGCCGTGGTGATCTCGGGCATCGTCGCCGACCAGATCGGCCGTCGGACCCTGGTGGCCGTGTCGGCCGGGCTGATCCTGCTGTTCGCCCTGGCCAGCATCGTCGCCCCCCTCCTCGTCGGCGACAGCGAGGTCGGCCAGACGATCTACGTTCTCGTCGGCTTCGGCCTCCTCGGCCTGTCCTACGGGCAGACCTCCGGCGCCGTGGCGAGCCAGTTCGGCTCCCGCTACCGCTACACCGGCTCGGCCCTCACGGCCGATCTCGCCTGGCTCATCGGCGCCGGTTTCGCCCCCCTGGTGGCGCTGAGCCTGTCGAGCGATTTCGGCCTCGCCTGGGTCGGCGTCTACCTGCTGTCGGGCGCCGTCGCGACCCTGGTGGCCCTCGGCTACAACCGCCGCACCTCGGCCCTGGCCTGAGACACGGCCGGGCCTTCGGGCCTCCTCCACGGAAAAGGCCGGCTCCCGCGAGGGGGCCGGCCTTTTCCGTGTCTCAGGCTCGTCCTTCGGGGACGGCGTCCTCGTCCTCGTCGTCGGCGGTGGGGATCGCATAGCGATCCGTCAGCCAGCGCCCGAGGTCGATGTCGGCGCAGCGCGTCGAGCAGAACGGCCGGACCTCGGGCTTCGCCGCCTTGCCGCAGATCGGGCAGGCTTCCTTCGGCTCGGGCGGCCAGGGCAGCGGACCGGTCATGCGGCGCTCCCCCAGGCGGCGCGCACGGGGTACCCCTCGCCTTCGAGGAGGCTCAAGGTCTCGTAGAGGGGCAGGCCGATCACCGCGCTGTGCGAACCGACGAGCTTGACCACGAAGGCCCCGGCCAGGCCCTGGATGGCGTAGCCACCGGCCTTGCCGCGCCATTCCTCCGAGGCGAGGTAGGCTTCGATCTCGCGGCCCGACAGGCGCTTGAACCGCACCCGGGTCTCGACCACCCGCTCGCGGCGGTTGCCCTTCGGCGAGAGGAGGCACACGGCCGTGTAGACCCGGTGCTGGCGCCCGGAGAGCAGGCGCAGGCAATCGGCGGCCTCGTCGGACACCTCGGCCTTGGGCAGGACGCGGCGCCCCACCGCCACCACGGTGTCGGCGGAGATCAGGAACGCGTCGCGCATATCGTCGCGCCGCCGGGCGACGTCGCCCGCCGCGGCGAGCTTGTCGCGGGCGAGGCGCCGGGCGAGTTCGCGTGGCGTCTCGGACTTGCGCGGCGTCTCGTCGACATCGGCCGGCAGCAGGGCGTCGGGCTCGATGCCCGCCTGCTGCAGCAGGGCGAGGCGCCGGGGCGAGGCGGAAGCGAGGACGAGGCGGGCCCCGCCGACGGGCGGGGACTGAGCGGGGGCGTCTGTCATCGTCAGGGGCGAACCGTGGTGCGAAGGGTGCGGACCGGAGCGCCGGGGCGAGGCGCCCGGCCAGGGTCGTCGGCGAGCCCCCGCCCTATCGGAATCCGGCCCCGATGGGAACGCGGCCCCGAGACCGTCTAGACCGTCGACGAAGGCCGCGAATCAAGACCGTGGACAACGCATCCGTCTCTGATATGGTCCTCCCCGCGACGCGCAGCGTCGCACCGCCTCCGGGCGGCGCGGGCGTAGTTCAGTGGTAGAACGTCAGCTTCCCAAGCTGAATGTCGTCGGTTCGATCCCGATCGCCCGCTCCAGATGATTTGCGTTGCGCTTGAATCGCTTGCCTCGATTCCAGTGGTGATCCTATCGGCCACCGTCGACGTCTGACGAGCTGGGGGGCGGGGTGAGCGAGCGCCGGCGTTTTCGTCGGCGTCCCGCGGCCGATCGGCGTGGGCACGGGCCGGCCCCGAGCCAGATCTGGGGCTGATACGAGGCCCGATCGTCGAGAGCATGACCATTCCGCGAGCCGTAGGCCCGCCCCATCTCAGCGTCGGCGATTGGGCACGGCCCGGGACCGCCCGCACCCATCCCGTCCTGTGCCGCTTCGCGCCGTGCGATCCGTCCGGGAAGGCCTCGGCCGAACCCGCGGCCCGGTCCCGGGTGAACGTTGGCCGTATGCCCCGTCGCGTGCGGATCACCTCGGCGGCAACGTTGCCCGCCCGAGCGGTTCCGGCACGCGCGATCATATCCCTACCGGCTGCCGAGCCCGACGGCATATTCCGTCGTCAGCGCGACTTCGATGGTATCGCCCGGGAACAGATCGGCGTCCTCCTGCACGTCCATGCGCCGAGGGACACCTTCCTCGTTGCGGAAGATCGACAGGCTCGGCTTGCCGCCCTTGCCCCGGACGATCTGCGACTTGACGATGCCGGTGTAGAGCATCTTTTCCGACACGGCATCCATGCGGGCTCGGGTCGCATTCAGGCGCGTCGTGGCCTCCTGCAACTCCTTCAGGAGATCGGAGCGCCGCTGGTCCGCGAGCCGCACGACCTTCCGGTCGATCTCGTCACGGTCACGCTCCAGTTGCGTGACCTGCGCGGCGGCCTGCAGCCACCGGGTGGAGGACAGCAGGACGTTGCGGCGTGCGTCCGAGATGCGCAACATCGGCACCGTACCGCGTTGCATGAGGTCCTTGAGACGATCGTAATCCTCGGAATCGGCTTTGAGACCTTCGGTCTCGCTGCTGCGCTGTGAGGTCAATGTGGCGAGCTGCGCCGTGGCCTTCCGCGAGGCCTCCACCAGGAAGCCTTTCTCCTTGGTGAAATCGGCTTCCAGGACCTTGAGTTGCGCGTCCTCGGTCGTGGCCAGGTCGGCGACGGCCTGGGTCTGCGGCAGGCTCTTGAGATCGAAGCTCGTTCGCTGGCCCAGCATGATCTGGATGCGCCAGATCTGGAGCTGGTCCTTCGCGGCGGAGGTGAGGAGGGATTCGTACTCGCCGCGCAGATCCGCCGAGTCGAGGAACGGGTTCGAGGCGCGAAAGCGCATGATGTCGTAGCCGCCAGCCAGCGCCAGCGCCTTGCGCACCGTCATGCCTGGCCGGAACGGCTGCTCGCCGGGATGGGCGACGTCGCCGTTGACGTAGACCGGCCGGTATTCGGCGACGGTGACGACGACCTCCTCCGGCAGCACCACCACCGGCACGTCGCGCCCCTCAAGGGTCCGCTGCCGGATCAGCTTCGTCGGCAGACGCTCCTGCAGTTCCTTGCGCAACTCCGGCACCGTCTTGCCCGACACCGAGAGCGCCCCGACATACGGGACCGCGATCTCACCTTGAAGATCGACCGGCAGCTTGTAGCGGAAGTCCGTCATCCCCACGACGGTGATCTCCAGGCTGTCGCCTGCGCCGAGGCGGTAATCGGCCGCCGCCACGGGCGCGGTCCCCGCGATGAGGGCGGCGAGCCAGCCGAGCGCCGGCCCCCGAACCGTCCTGCGCGGGCCGCCGGTGGCGATTTCGAAGATGAATTTCGATAGCATCGTCAATGCCTCAGACTCGATCGGACAAGCGGGCGGGAGGCCGCCCCGCGCCTCATCGCGGCAGACCCCGCCGTGGAACCGTCGCGGCCAGCCTCACTCGCCGGCCGAAGTGCGGGTCGACAGCGCCGGCTGCCAGACCTGGAAGCGGTCCCCCCGGAGCGAGAGCCACACGCCGAGGCCGGCGCCCGTGCAGGAGAGGAGCATCGCCAGCCCGTTCTGGACGAGGCGCGAACCGGAGCCGGCGAGGATCGCGGTGGCGAGGGCCATGGCAACCGACAGCAGGGTGATGGATCCGGGCGAGAACGTCATGGCCAGGGCCCAGAGCATCAAGGCCGAACCGATGGCGATGTTGTAGATCATCAGCCACTTCAGCAGGCGATGGGAGAGGTAGTAATAGACCAACCGCGGATCGTTGCGCAGACGTGGCCAGATCAGGCGATGGACGTTGAATGCCTGACAGGCGATGCGCACCTTTCGCCGAAACTCTTCCCCGCTGCCCGTCGCCGAGCGCTCGAAGGCCAGCGCCGCCGGCTCGCGGACGACCGTGTAGCCGTCGCAGAGGATCGTCATCGAGACGTAGAAATCGTCGATGATGTCGTCCGGCGGCGGCCGGTGACAGTCCCGGCGAATCGCGAACAGCGAGCCGTCGGCGCCGATCACGCTATAGGTGTCGCTTTCGAGCTGCTTGATCGCTTCCTCGACGCGCCAGTACAGCGCCCCCGACGCGCTGGTCGGCGTCTCGTCGGAGTTCAGGTAGATCAGGTTGCCACAGACACATCCGACCCTCGGATCGTCGAAATGTGGCCGGATGTGCTGGAGCGCGGCCGGATCGATGATTACGTTCGCGTCGGTGAACAGGACGATGTCCGCCTCGACCCGCTTCATCAGAACGTTGAGGCCGTGCGTCTTGCCGCAGCGCTCGTGGCCGACGACGAGGTCGATCCGGTCGGCATAGGGACGCAGGAGTTCGACCGTCCGGTCGGAGGGCGCATCGGCGTAGACGTGGATGGCGCAGTGCTCGACCGTCGCGGCCAGTTCCAGAAGGTTGGCGATCTTCCCCTCGATACAGCTTTCCTCGTTGAACACCGACATGCAGACGGCGAAGGACATGTTCGCGTCCCGTACCCCGGTCGCGACCCGCCTCCTGCTCAGCCCCAGCCTTCGCATCAGGTAGAGCGACAGGGGATAGGTGGTGAACGGATGCGCCGCGAGCCCCATGAAAAGCAACGCTGCGGCGCCGAGAACGCCTGTCGACATTCGCCCCCCGTCATTCCTCGTTTGACAGCCGGAAAACACCGGGGCGATCCGCGCGCGGCGCAGAACACAACCGACCCGGCAAGACCGCGTTAACTGTGAACGCAATGTTCAGGCCAGTCTCGGACAGCATTGCGGGCGCGCTCGTGGGCGATCCGACCGAACCGTCGCAATGGCATGGTTATCGCTTAACCATGATCAGTGGCGTTCCGCCGACGGGAAGCGGGCTGCCACTGGTCGGATGCTGCCCTATACGGCTTTCGCCGAAGTGCGATCGTCATCCGCCCAACTGCAACGATCCTCATCAATCAAGGGGCGCAGGGATGATGATTTTTTTGGCAGCAATGCTTCTTATCTGCTTCCTTCTCGCGGTGCATCCTTACACGACGTATCCGCTGAGCTTGCTGGCTTTGAAGGCGCTCCGCCGCAACGCAATCGCGCCGATCGGGGCCGCGCCCAACAGCTACGCCATTGCCTGCTGCGTCTACAATGAACGCCAAGTCATCGAGGCGAAGGTCGCCAATATGCTCGCGCTCAAGGAGCGGCTGCCGAACTGCCAACTCCTGGTCCACAGCGACGGCTCGTCCGACGGCACCGACGAGTTCCTGCGCGCCCATTCCGATGTGTTGACCCTGTCCTTCGCCGAGCGCCGTGCCGGCAAGAGCACGGGCATGAACGCGCTGATGCGCAAGACCTCGGCCGAGGTGGTGATCTTCACCGATGCGAACGTGATGATCGATCCGGAGCGCGTCGCGAATGTCGGCCATTACTTCCGCGATCCGAAGATCGGCTGCGTCACCGGCCACCTGAGCTACACCAACCCCGACGAGAGCGCGACGGCCTGGACGGGCGCCCGCTACTGGCGCTTCGAGGAGTGGCTCAAGCAGCTCGAGAGCGAGACGGGTTCCGTGGTCGGCGCCGACGGCTCGATCTTCGCGATCCGCCGCCGCCTCTACACCCCGGCCCCCGCCGACATCATCGACGACTTCCATACCTCGATGTCGATCTTCTGCTCCGGCCACCGCATCGTGCGCGCCGAAGATTTCGTCGCCTACGAGCGCGCGGCGACGGTTCGCGAGGACGAGCTGCGCCGCAAGGTCCGCATCTCCTGCCGCGCCTTCAACTGCCACCGCTTGCTGTGGCCCCGGATCCTGCGCAGCGGCGTCCTGCCGGTCTACATGTATACCTCCCACAAGCTGCTGCGCTGGCTCTCGGGCTACTTCGTGGCGCTCGGGATGATCTGCACGGCGTTGATGGTCGGTCTCGCCTTCGGCCCAGCGGGTTTCCTGGCCTTCGTCGCAGCCCTCGTGCTGGGGATCGTCCTCGCCGGGCGCACGCGCCTGCCCTTGGTCTCGAAGATCTGGGAGGGCGTCGCCGCCACGGCCGCCACGGGTGCGGGCGTCTACAAGTCCCTGCGCGGCGAGCGTTTCCAGACTTGGACGATCGCCGCTTCGACCCGGCGTTAGCGCGGCGGTCCGACGCGTGGATCTCGGCGCGAACGACAGCGTGGCCGTAGCCAGACCGCCCGGAGGGTGGGGCGGCGGCGGCCCCGCGCGGGATCGGGCCGGGCACGCGACGGGCGGACCGGGGGGGAGCGGCACGGCGCGCTGGCTCCTCCGCCGAGCGGGCGCCAAACTCGGCGGGTTCCTGCGCGGCCGTCCGCGTCCCCTCCCGGTCGTCCCGACCGGCCTTCGGATCTACGCCGTGGGCGATGTCCACGGGCGGGCCGATTGCCTCGCGCGGGTCTTCGCCGAGATCGACGCCGACCGCCGGCGCCACCCCGTGGCGGCGACGCTGGAGATCTATCTCGGCGACTATGTCGACCGCGGCCCGGACAGTCGCGGCGTCATCGACCTGCTCATCGGCCGGGCCGAGCGGCGCCCCATCCGGCCGCTCCTCGGCAACCACGAGGCGATGCTGCTCGGCGCGCTCGCCCCACCGGGCGAGACCTCTCCGCTGTCCCAGACGTGGCGCCGGAGCGGAGCGAGCGACACCCTTGCGGCCTACGGCCTGCCCGTCGCGGAGGGGAGCCGGCCGAGCCGGGAGGAATGGCCGGCCCTCGTCGCCGCGTTCCGGCGCGATTTCCCGCAGGCCCATCGCCGCTTCCTCGCGGGCTGCCGTCCCTCCGTCGCCTACGGCAGCTACTTCTTCGCGCATGCCGGTATCCGTCCCGGAATCCCCGTCGATGCTCAGGACAGGGCCGATCTTTTCTGGATCCGCGAGCCCTTCCTGACATCGCGGGCCGATCACGGAGCCGTGGTTGTCCATGGCCATACACCGGTGCGCGAGCCGGACATGCGGACCAATCGGATCAACCTCGATACCGGCGCCTACCTCACCGGTCGTCTCGGCTGCGTCGCGCTGGAGGGAAACACCCAGCATGTGCTGTGTGGATAGAGCCGGACGGCGCCGCGGTGGAGCGATGCCGTCTCCCACCGGAGCGCATTCCCACCATGGGCAACGGGTTCATCGAATGAAGACATGGCACGTCGAAATCTCAAACCGCGCGGCGGGATGCCTTCGCGACCGACATGTCTTCGAGACGCGCACGCGAAACATCGAGCAATCTCCGGGCTAGAAATGCATCACCATCCATGAATCGGCGCGCATCTGCTGTCCTGCGCGGTGGCATCCCGGCCCATCGCGATGAAGACCGTCCGAGGACGAGGGAATAGAATGAGTTCGTTCATCCGCACGCTCACCACCGCCCTCCGCGCCATCTCGTACGTTCCGCCGCATGCGCTGATCGGCCATGCCCGCCGCCGCTACCGCAACAAGACGGTGCCGCTGCGGGCGGCCTCCTACCGGGCCGCCATCGAACGTGTCGCGGTTGCTTTTCCCGAGTTCGCGCCGAGCGAGCCCGCGCATCGCGCGGCGGCGGTCGTTGCGGTGTTCCAGGAGGCCAAGCAGGCCAAGAACGTGCCCGATTGTCTGGCCGGCCGATTCACGTTCCTCAACCGCACGGTCGATTTCGGCAGCGCTGAGCAGATCGACTGGACCGTCCGGGCGGATGCGGGCAACCACCAGCTCTGGCGTTGGAACCTCGCCAATTTCGGCTATGCCTGTACACTGATGGACCGGACCCCGGAGGAGGGCCTCGCATTCGTGGCCGGGCTCATCCCGGGCTTCCTGCGCAGCGCCGATTTCTCGAACGGTGCCGTCTTCTCGGAGACGTGGCACCCTTACGCCGCCTCCCAGCGCACGCTGGCGCTCACCGCGGCCCTCGTGCGCGCCCCGGCCGCCCTGCGCGGCACGCCCGACTGGACGCGGGTCGAGGCCTTCCTGCGCTACAACGTGGCCTTCCTGCTGCGCAACCTCGAGACTGAGCTCGGCTACAATCACCTCGAACGCAACCTGTCCGCCCTGGCCCTCTTCGGCTTGTCGCGGGCGCGTTTCCCGCCCGCCATCGCCGCCGCGCTCCGGCGCAACTTCGGCCCCGTGGTGGAAGCCTCGTTCGGCGAGGACGGCGGGCAGTTGGAGCGCTCGGCGATGTATCAGTCGCTCAGCGTCCAGAGCCTGCGCATTCTGCGCGAGGTCCCGATCTGGACGGAGGCGCAGGCGCGGCTGATCGACCGCCGCCTCGGCAGCGTCGAGGCGGCGCTGGCCGCCCTCACCCTCGGCGACGACCAACCCGTCATGTTCAACGATGCCTGGATCGGCGAGGGGCCGCCGACCTCCGCGGTCTTGCCGGGCGCGCCCGCCGTCGGTTTCCGCGCCATGCCCGACTGCGGCTATGTTCGTCTCGCGTGCGGGCCGTTCGTCGCAGTGTTCGATGCGGGACCGATCGGGGTCGACATGAACCCGGGCCACGGGCACGCCGACTTCCTGGCGATCGAAACCTCCGTCGGCCCGCACCGGCTGATCGTCGATCCGGGCACCTACAGTTACTCCGCCGGCCCCGTGCGAGACGCGGCCCGCGCCTGGGGCAGCCACAACGGTCCGAGCGTCGCCGGCATGGAACCCGTCGAGTTCTTGGGCTCGTTCAAGGTCGGGCGGCGCTGCGCGGCAACCCTCGTGGAGGCGGGGCTCGCGCCCGACGGCCGGCAATCGGCGACGGGCCGGCTCGCCTTCGCGGGCGTGACGGTCGAGCGAAGCGTCGCGCTGACACCCGACTTCGTCCTCGAGATCGCCGATCGCTGGGCGGGGGCGGGTGACGCCGCCAGAACCTCGCGCTTCCTGATCCCGGCGGGATGGCGAATCATCGAGGGGAGCACTGGCGAGGGGCGACTCGTGATGGTGCAGGACGATCTGCGCGTCGAGATCCGTGCGCTGGCCGGGACCCTGTCGACGGAAGCCGGCCGCTGGTCGCGCCGCTACAACGTCTGGGAGGAGGCGACCGCACTGGTGTTGGCGCCGAAGGCGGAGGCGGACCGGGCGGGTCTTCGGATTGCCGTCCTGAAAGCGGGCGCATGAGGGGGGCGGCGATGGCGGATGCCCGGGGCACGCGGCCGGACTTCATCTATTTCGGGCCCGATGTCGCCGAAACCGGCACGCGCCGGCGGTTGGCGCAACTGCGGCAGGTCGGGACGCGGGTCGTCGGATTCACCTTCGCGCGGCACAACTACCATCAGGACTTCGTGCCCGATTGGGAGAACGTCTCCTTCGGCGTCATCCCGTCCGGGCGCTACGGGCGACGCCTGGGCGCGCTCGCCCGAGCCCTCGTCACGGTCCTGCGCCGGCCCGGCCTGCCCCGGCCGGCCATCATCATCGCGCGCAACCTCGATCTGCTGGCGATCGCGCTGGCCGCGCGCCTGCTCGGACGGCTCGAAGGACCGCTCGTCTACGAGGTGCTCGACGTGCGCGGGGTTCTCCTCGGCACCTCCCCCGTCGCGCGCCTGCTCCGATTCGTCGAGCGTCGACTTCTGCGCCAGTGCGACGCGCTGATCGTCTCCTCGCCAGGCTTCGAAACCCGCTACTTCCGACCGATCCAGGGCTATCGACGGCCGATCATCCTCGTGGAGAATCGGCTGAACCCCGCAGCCCTCGCCGCGTCGCGGCAGGCCGAAGGCGACTGGCGCGCGGCCGGCCGCACGAAGCCGGGCCGCGACCCGGACCGCCTCGTCCTGGGCTGGGTCGGGGCGTTCCGCTGCGCGCGCTCGGCCGCCCTCCTCGCCACCATCGCGCGGCGCCTGCCGCAGGTCGGCATTCTCCTCGCCGGGGTGCCGACCTATTGCGACCGGGACAGCTTCCGGCGCACCTTCGAAGGGCTGCCGAATGTGGTGTTCCACGGCGAGTTCCCCTATCCGGGCGGCCTCTACGAGGTTTACGCACAGATCGACCTGAATTGGGGCTTCGATCTCTCCAAGAAGGGCGACAGCGGCCGCTGGCTCCTGCCGAACCGGCTCTACGAGGGCGGCTTTTTCGGCGTGCCGATGCTCACCGAGTCCGATTCGGAAACCGCGACCTACGTCGAGCGCCTCGGGATCGGCTGGGCGGTGCCGCCGGAGGAAGAGGCGATTGTCGACCTGATCACCCGCCGCCTCCCCGCGGAATACACGGCGGTCAAGGCCGCGGCGGTCGCCGCGATGGATACCGCCTTCACCGACAATAACGACCTGCAGGCGGTTGTCCGCGTCTTGACGGGCCAGCAGGGGCTGCCAGGGGGGGCCGGAGCCACCTGAGAGCAACCTCCGGCATGGTTTGTGCTGCGTCGCCTGGACAGCCGAGTCCTCCGGGATTCGGAATGCGCGATCTTGCGGTGACCATGGCCCGACCGATCAGCCTCAATCCGACGCGCCCGTCCTGGCTTTCGCAGGCTGCCCAGGGCCTCGCGATGGCTGAGGCGAGCCCGCTCCTCGACGAGGCGCGCCGGCGCTGGATCATCCGGGTGATGACCACGGAGCTGTTCGTGGCAGCCGCCACGCAGAAGGTGGCGGTCTATCTCGGCGGCGAGAATCAGATTCAGTTCGTCGTCGTCCTGCACATCGTCACGCTGTGCCTGCTCGCTGCCCGGGGGTGCCTGCGCATTCACGGGCTCCGGCTCGCGCTCTACCTCGTGATGATGGCGCTCGCCCTCGTCGCGCATGCCGTCTCCCAGCACAGCGCCTTCTCCATTCCGTCGATGACGCTGTTTGCGATCATCTACGGCCTATACCTGTTCGTCATCCCGCTGGACCGGGAGACCTATCTCCGGCTTCTGCGGAACTTTCAGTACGCGACCGGCACCGCCGCCCTGCTGGTGATTTCGAACTGGCTGACGCAAGCGGTCGGCCTCGGAATGCCGAACATCGAGACGGTGATCCCGAGCAAGCTCCTCTTCTTCTATTACGTCTACATTCAGCCGATCCACTGGGGCTCGCGCTGGATCAAGCCCAACGGTATTTTCTTCCTCGAGACGTCGTTCGTCTCCCAGTTCATTGCCTTCGGACTGATCATCGAGGTCTGCTTCTTCCGCAGAATCACGTTCCTCGGCGTCCTCGGTGCCGGTCTGATGAGCACCTTCGGCGGCACCGGCATGCTCCTCGTCGTCCTCTCGGGCGTGGTGATGCTGTTTTACCTGAACCGAGCCTTGATCGCGGCGCTCGTCGTTGCGCTGCCGCTTGCCGTGGGCGGGGCCTACGGCATCGGTCTGCTGGACAATATGGCCAAGCGCAGCGATGAGTTCTCGCAGAACGGCTCCAGCGCCAACCAGCGCTTCCTTGCCCCGATCCAGACGATCAACGAGGCGATCGAGGGCCGCAGCTTCAAATATTTCTTCGGAATCGGTGCAGGCAATATGCCACGCGCCATGAACATCGCCTGGAATCCGACGTCGAAGTTCTTTCGAGAATACGGCATGATTGCCTTTGTCGGATGGTTCATTTTCATCGCGTATTGCTACTTCGGCGGCGGCGTCCCGTTCGTGATGGGCTGGATGATGTTCATGCAGTATCATCTGCTGAACGGATCGCTTCTGGTGCCGCTCATCTCGGTCTATTCGATCATCTTCGCGGCAGGCTACGTCGTCATCCAGGATGCCGGACCCGCACGCCGCCGCACCCTGCCGCGATGACATAAGCGAGGTTCCGCCGCGGCGTGTGGCACCCGCCTTGCGTCTTCGCAGGAGCGGTTCCGAGGCCGGCTTCGTGTTGAGGTCGGCCGTGACCATGCAATCCCGGAAGCGGGTGCCGATTGCACGTTATCGGCCTCCGTTTCCGGACGATCGTCTCTCGCGCTCCGTCTCGCCGAACCGGCCCCCCTCGGCGAAGAGCGCCTTCACGGCGGGAAGTTGGACGCACGATGCTTAACCCCGACCGGATCCCGACCGCTCCGCTCCCGAAGGCCGGAGACGCCGCTTTCGCGCTGCTCGACGTGACGGCTCTCCTCGGGATCGTTCGACGGCGGCGGGGCCTCATCCTGGCCGTCACGGCGCTTTTCACGCTGCTGGCGCTGGTCTTCGTCCTCACCACGACGCCGCTCTACACGGCCGAGGCCGACATCCTGATCGACAACCGCAGCGCGTTCCAGCTGGAGAACGGGGCCTCGGCCACCAACAACGGGGCGAGCACCCTTCTCTCCATCGGCATGGACACGTCGAGCGTCGACAGTCAGGTCGAGATCCTGAAGTCGGAGCGCATCGCCGGCATCGTGCTGCGCAAGCTGAACCTCGTGGACGATCCCGAATTCCGCACCCCCGGCAACATCCTGGGGAGCGGCCTCGTTCTGGCGCGCCGGGCCGTCGCCGCCGTGATCGGACCGCCGGAGGTCGTGCCGGTGCTGCCCGGCGGCATCCCGCGCGACGTGATGGAGGAGTTCCAGGACCGTTTGGAGGTCAAGCGCTCCGCCCTGACCTACGTGCTCTCGGTGAGTTTCCGCGCCCGCTCCCGCGAACGGGCGGCGCTGATCGCCAACGCGATGACCGACGCCTACCTCACCGATCAGCTCCAGTCGAAATACGAGGCCACCCGCCGCGCCAGCGTCTGGCTTCAGGACAGGATCCAGGAGATGCGCGCCGCAGCGCTCACCACCGACCGCGCCGTGCAGGACTTCAAGGCCAAGAACAACATCGTCTCGGCGGGCATCGGCCCGGGCGGGACGATGCGCCTGCTCAACGAGCAACAACTCGGCGACATGAGCTTCCAGCTCGTCAACGCCCGCGCCGCGACCGCCGAGGCCGAGGCCAAGTACCGGCGGCTGCAGGCCGTCGTGAACGCCGGCGATCCCGACGCGGCCCCGGCCGACCTCCTCAACAGCGAGGTCTACAACGACCTGCGCCAACGCGCGATCACCGCCTCCAAGCGCCTCGCCGAGGTCGCGCCCCGGCTAGGCGACGACCATCCCGCCGTGGCGAACCTGCGCACCGAGGAACAGAATATCCGTCGCCTCCTCCTCGCCGAGCTGACGCGCGCGCTCCAAGGCTTCCGCAGCGCCGTCGACATGGCCCGCGCCCGCGAGCAGACCCTGTCGAACGGGCTGGCCGAGATCACCGGTGAGACGGCGGTCTCGAACACCGCGCAGGTCCAACTGCGCGAACTCGAGCGCGAAGCCTCGTCGAACAAGACGATCTACGAGAGCTTCCTGGAGCGCTACAAGTCCGCCCTCCAGCGGGAGAGCTTCCCCGTCACCGAGGCCCGCATCCTCTCGGAGGCGAGCCCGCCTCGCCTCAAGAGCCATCCGAAGTCGCTCCTCATCCTCATCCTGGGTGCGATCGGCGGGTTGGCCGTCGGCACCGCCACCGCCCTTCTGAAAGAGATGACGGACGGCGTGTTCCGCACACCCCAGCAACTGGAGGCCAGCCTCGACCTGCCCTGCCTCGGCGTGCTGCCGCGCGTCACCCGCCTGCGCGGACGCTCCCGGCCGCGCGCGGATCTCAGCCTTCCGCCCGGCGCGAAGCTGATCCCCGAGGATATCGGCGCCCTGCGCTACGCCGTCGACGAGCCCTTCACCCGGTTTGCCGAGACCCTGCGGGCGATCAAGGTCGCGGCGGGCGCCGCCTCGACGGTCGGCGAGGTCAAGATCCTGAGCATGGTCTCGGCGGTGCCCGGCGAGGGCAAGTCCATGGTCGCGATGAACCTCGCGCAACTCCTCGCCCATGCCGGCAAGGATATCCTCCTCATCGACGCCGACCTGCGCAGCCCGACCCTGTCCGAGATCGTCGCGCCCGGCTGCTTGAGCGGCCTCGCGGAGGTGCTGGAGAACAAGGCTTCTCTGTCCGACGTTCTGCTCACCGATCCGATCACGGGCCTGCGCGTCCTGCCCGCGCTGAAGTCGGCGAATCCCCATACGAGCGAGATCGTCGGCTCGGAGGCGATGCGCCAGCTCCTCCAGCACGTCTCCGGGCAGTTCGATTTCGTCATCGTCGATCTGCCGCCCCTCGTCCCCATCGTCGACGTGCGCGCGGTGGCGCCCGCCATCGATGCCTTCGTCTTCGTCGCCCGCGCCGGCGAGACGCCGATCGTGACGGCGACGAACGCGCTCGGGGGGGCGTCGGCGGTCGGCGAGCGCCTCATCGGATCGGTGCTCAACGACGTGAATCTGAAGACCCTGCGCCATCAGGGCGCGGCCAGCGATCGGACCTACGCCGCCACGCCGGCCTACCGGGCCTATGTGGTGGACTGACGGATGCGCCCGACGCCCTGCCTGCTCGAACGGGATGCGGAGGCCGCGCCGGATGCGCCCCTGTTCTCCGTCGTGATGATCACCTTCGCCCGCGATTCCGTCGCCCAGGCCGCCATAGCCCATGTCCGCGCCGCCGTGGGGACGCGCGAGGACATCGAGATGATCCTCGTCGACAACAACCCGGACGCGATCGACCGCTCCACCTTCCTCGCCGGCTTCGCCCAGGCGCGCTGCCTCAAACTCGGGCGCAACAAGGGGGTCTCGGCCCGCAACGACGGCGCCCTGGCGGCACGGGGCCGCTTCATCGTGTTCATCGACGACGACGCCTTCCTCCATCCGGCGGACGCGGCGTTCCAGCGCTATCTCAGGGCCTTCCGCGAGAATCCGCGCCTCGCCATCGTCACGGCCCGGCACATCGACCACCGCACGGGCGGCACCCCCCGGGACTGCTTTCCCCACACCGACAAGTCGCGCGATCAGACGAAGGCCTTCAAGACCTTTCGCTTCCAGGGCAACGGCTTCGGCATACGCCGGTCCGCCTTCGAAGCGGTCGGTCCGTTCCCGGAGGATTACTTCTACGGCCTCGAGGAAATCGACTACGCCTACCGCGTCATCGATGCCGGCTACGAGATCCTCTACGACCCTTCGGTCTGGGTCGTCGAGCAGAACGATTCGGGCGGCCGCCTGCCCCGCCGCGACGTGGAGCAGATGCGCCTGACCAACAAGATGATCATTTCGTACAAGTATCTGCCCCGCGCCTACGTGCCGCTGAACTTTCTCCTGTTCTCGGCCTACGTGCTTGTCCTGAATCGCGGCCGGATCAATCCGCTCCTGAGCTTTAGACGCTTCCTGCAATGGCGCCGCGGCGCCCGGACCCGCCGGACGCCGATCGGTCCCCGCGCGCGCGCCTACATCAGAGCCTGCGGCGGCGTGGTCTGGAAATGACGAGCCCCGAAACCGGAGGAGAATGCGTCTTGAGCCCGCATCGGAGCATCGAAGGCCGAACGCGCCGCGCCGTCGTCGCGGGCCTCGGGGCCGCCGGCCTGAATCTGTTCGGTCGGCCGGCGCGCGCCTCCACGGAGCCTGGGCTCGCGGGCCACGCCGCCCGGTCCGGGCGGGTGTTCGGCACCGCCGTGCGCAGCCCCGACCTGACGTGGAACGCGACGCTGCGCGGGGAGGTGCTGCGCGAGGCCGGCCTGCTCGTCCCGGAATACGAAATGAAGTGGGACATCCTCGCCAAAACGCCCGGCACCTACGATTTCACCGGGGGTGACCGGCTCGCTTCCTTCGCCGAGGCGCATCGCCTGGGTCTGCGCGGGCACACCCTGGTCTGGCACCTCGCCCTGCCGCCGTGGCTGCCGGGCACGCTGGATGCGGGCGAGGCCCGGCGGGTGATGGAGGCGCATGTGGCCGCCGTCGCCGCGCACTATGCCGGCCGCGTGCAGTCCTGGGACGTGGTCAACGAGGCCGTCGATCCGCAGGGACCGGACGGGCTGCGGGCCTCCCTCTGGCAGCGGGCGCTCGGGGCGGACTACATCCCCCTCGCCTTCGCGGCCGCCGCCCGGGCCGACCCGAAGGCGAAGCTCTACTACAACGAGTACGATCTCGAATGCGACACGCCCGACCAGGATGTCCGGCGGGCCAAGACCCTGGAGATCCTCACCCGCCTCCGGCGCGAGGGCGTGCCGGTCCACGGGCTCGGCATCCAGGCTCATCTCCAGGCGGGCCGCTGGCCCTACGACGCGGGGAAGTTCGCGCGCTTCCTCGCGGCGGTGGCCGCCCTCGACCTCGACCTCCTCATCACCGAGATGGACGTGTCGGACCGCCTGTTGCCCGCCTCCGAAGCGCGGAGGGATGCGACGGTGGCGGCGCTGGCCGGCGACGTGCTGACGACGTTCCTCACCGAGCCGCGCGCGGTCGGCGTCGTGACCTGGGGGCTGAGCGACCGTCAGACTTGGCTCAACGACCTGCCGACCCATCGCAGGACCGACGGGCTGCCGCAGCGCGCCCTCCCCCTCGACCGTGACGGCGGCCGCAAGCCGCTCTGGACCGCGATGGCCCGAGCCTTCGACGGGGCGGCCCCGAGGCCCTGACGCGCATCCGGCCGGGGCGGATGGCACGTAACTCGCACTGCGGCGAGGGCGTGTCTGGCCTGGCCCGGATCGCCCGGCTCCGGGACCGGACCAGTCACGAACGCGCGCGCGGACCGCTGGCCGGTCCGATCCGACCCCTTCCCGCCCTCGATGGAGAGAGCCCCGTGCCAGCCGATACCAGCAGCCAGCGGGGGATCGGCGGCCAAGTCGTCGCCTTCGTGACGAGCTTCGCGGTGCTCCATGCCGTGAATGCCGTCATCAGCATGTCCTTCAACATCGTCCAGTTCTTCGTGCTGGCGCGTGTCCTGGAGCCGTCCCGGTTCTCCGAGGTGATCCTCCTCACCGCGATCAGCTTCTACGTCCTCCCCCTCAGCCAGGCGGTCGGGCGGGCCAACTTCGTCGCCCTGCGCAAGTCGTCGGAGGCGGGCGGCATGGACCGGGCCGCCAACGAGGCGAGCGTCGTCCTCTACGTCCACGGAACGCTCATGCTGCTGCTCGCTTGCGCGGTGCCGCTGATCGTGGGCTCGGGGCATCCCCGCGAGGCGGTGGAGAGCGTGCTCTACGTCGCCGTGTGCCTCGCCAACAACCTCTGGTACTACGATATCCAGCCGACCATCTGGGCGCTCGACCTCGGCAAGCGGTTCGAGCGGGTGTCGATGATCCGCCGCCTCGTCATGTTCGGCGCCCTGCCGCTGCTCTGGATCACCGGGAGCTTCTTCTCCTTCCTCGTCGTGATGGCGGCGGCCACCGTCGCGTTCATGTTCGTGCTCCCGCGCGCGCTTCCCCGCGCCTCGCGGCCGTTCCGGTTCCGACCCCGGCTCGGCCGGATGCGCTGGCCCGACGCACGCGCCTACCTCGGCCTGTTCTGGCCGGCGCTCCTGTCGAGCCTGACCGAACTCGTCGTGCTGAACTCGCCGTACGCCCTTTTCGCCGCCGCCTTCGGCACGGGGCCGGCGCTCGTGGCCTACGACACGGTGATGAAGCTGACCCGGCTCGCGATGACGGTGGCGCGCAACCTCTCGGAGAGCGCGCTGCCGCGCCTGAGCCGGATGTTCTTCTCCGGCGATCGGGCCGCGCTGGGTCGCCTGCTCGGCCTGCTGTTCGGCGTCTGCATCGCCGAGGGCGTCGCCATCGCGGCGATCCTGATCGCGGCGGGCCCGTTCGTCTTCCGCATGCTGCTCGGCCCCAACGACGTGATCCCGCCGGGCACGCAGTACGTGGCCGCCTGCGTCGTCCTCACCGGCTGCATCTACCAGCCCGCGACCTACTTCCTCGCCTTCAACGGCGCCCGCGACCTGATCCAGAAGATGACGCTCGTCGCCTCCTTCGGGCTCGCGGTCTTCTCCGGGCTCGTCCTCTCGGGGGCGCTGGGCCTCGAAGCGGCGTTGTGGTGCTACGCCGCCTACTTCGCCGTCGTCGCCGCGCTCTCCGTCGGCTTCTCGCTGCGCCTCGTACAGCGCATGGGCGGATTCGAAGCGCCGATGCGCCAGGGGGCGGCATCATGACGAGGCCTGTCGCCCGGCGCCGCGGCTGGCCCATGCGCGCGGTGATGATGGGGGCGCTGGCCGCCCTCGCGGGCTTCGACGGCGCTGCGGCACGCGGGTTGAAATCCCCCTTCGCGGCGTCGCCGACCCTGCCGGCCCCGTCCGGCCCCGTTCGCCCCTGCGGGGTGCCCCCCGACCCCGTGCGCGACATCGTCATCGAGACGAGCTTCAAGGGCGGCGACTACACCAAGGTCGATCCCGAGCGCGTCCGGAACCGAAAGGCCGCGACGGCCCCGCTCCATGCCTATCTCGACGCCGTGGTACGGCTGAGCGACGAGGCGATGCGGGCGACGGGCACGCCGCGACGCGAGCGGCAAGCCTGCGCCGAGCGCTGGCTCACCGCCTGGGCCGAGGGGGACGCCCTGCTCGGGACGGTCTCCTGGCCCGAGGGCGCCTACGAGCGCAAGTGGACGCTCGTGGCGCTCTCCCTGGCCTATCTCAAGATGTACGGGGCCGAGCTTCCGCCCAAGCCCCCGCCCGCGGTCGAGCGTTGGCTGCGGCGCCTCGCCGAGGGGGTCGTGAACGAGTATTCTGGCCTCTCCTGGAAGCGCAACAACCACTTTTACTGGGCCGGTCTCGCTGCGGTCGCCGCCGGTACCGTGATCGACGATCGCGGGATCTACGCCTGGGGCCTGGGGCAGTACGATCAGGCCATGGGCCAGATCCGCCCGGATGGCAGCCTGCCCCTCGAACTCGCCCGTGGGCCGCTCGCCCTCTACTATCACTCCTATTCCGCCTCGCCGCTGTCCATGACCCTCGCCTTCCGCGTCGCGAACGGGGCGGGCGGCGACGATGCCCCCCTGCGCCGGCTCGTCCACCTCGTCCTGCGCGGCCTTTCCGATCCATCGGTCCTGGCGGATCTCGCGGGCGGGGCGCGCCAGACCTGGTGGGCCGGCGGCGCTCCGGACGGGCGCACGCTCGCCTGGCTCGAGGCCTACCGCTTCGCCACGGGCGACCGGGCCGCGGACGGCTGGATCGCAAGTCTGCGCCCCCTCGGCATCGTCTGGCTCGGCGGGGACCTCACCCACGCCCTCGGGGTCTCGCTTCCGGCGGTGGAGCCCCTCAAGAGCCCGCTCGGCGGGCCCTGAAGCTCAGCGCAGCACCTCCACGAGCCGCTCCGACAGACGCAGACCGAGCGCCGCGATGGTGTGGGTCGGGTTGGCCTGTCCCGAGGACGGGAAGACCGAGGCACTGGCCACGTACAGGTCCGAGGTCCCATGGACGCGGCAGTCGCGGTCGACCACGCCCTGGCGTGGATCGTCGGCCATGCGCGTCGTCCCGATCTGGTGGCCGCCGACGATCCCATGGCGTCGGGTGCGCGCGATGAGTTCGTCCTCGTCGTAGTCGAGGCGGCCGACGCCGCTGCGCGCCAATTCGGCGGCGAGCAGCCGGTAGGCGCCCTTGATGCTGTCGAAGTCGAGGGCGCAGAGGCGCCAATCGACCTTGAGCTGAGGCATCCCGAGCCGGTCGCATCGGTCCGTCAGGGTGACCCGGCTGTCGGGGTTTGGCGCCTGTTCGGCATGGAATTCGAGGACGTAGCGGTTGTTGGCCGAGCCCAGCACCACGGAGGGAAGCTTGCGCTCCGCCAGGATGCGGTCCGTGAGCCAGGTTCGGCCGAAGCGGGCGATCCGCAGGGGCTGTCGCAGGATGTTGGCGCAGTGGCGCAGATGCCCGCCGGCATCGGCGCGCCGCTCCGAGAACTTGCGCGCGTACTCGCTGAGCACGAAGCTCTTGAACAGGTACATGGCGGACAGGATCGCATTGCCGTGATCGGGATTGCCCGCATCCGGCAGGTGGGTCCGGAAGGTGGTGTTGAGCAGGCCGAAGCGGCGCTGCGCCTCCGCGTTGAGCCAGAGCCGGCGCCGCACGTAGATGCCGTCCGGGTCGCGCTCGTAGTCGTAGGCGATGTCCGTCGCGCGTCCGGCGAAGCTGAGCGTGCCCGCGGTCGTGCAGAGATGGCTCATGTAGTTGCGGCCGACCTGGTCGTGCGCGTTGCCGATCCCCGCGGCGTGCACGTCGTTCGAGGCGAGCAGGAGCCGGGCGGTCTCGAGCGCGCCGAGGGCGAGCACCGTCGCCCGTGCCCGGACCGTGCGCAGGATGCCGTCCGGGTCCTTCACCTCAAGATGCGAGAGGCCGCCGCCATCGGGGCGAAGGCGCAGGGCCGTCACGGTGGCGTCGAGGACGACGTGGACGTCCGCCGCGCCGGTGAGCACCGCGCCGTGCCGGCGCCAGAGGTTCGTGGGCTTGCTGAAGCGTTCGAGCGTCGTCGTCACGTGCGGGCCGTCGATCCCGGGCGCGAACTCCCGACGGCCATTGGGCAGCGCCGTCTCGGGCGCGTAGTCGTAGCGCCCGGCCTCCAGCACCTGCATCGCGCGCTCGTAATAGGGCTCCAGGGTCTCGAAGCCGAACGGCCATCCCGAGCCCGGCACCCAGGGACGCGCTTCGAAGTCGATGGGATCGAACGGGATCACCCGTCCACCCCAGATGCGGCTGGTGCCACCGACCGCGCGGACCCGGTAGCTCGTGAGCTCGGGGTGAATTTCGGGCTCGCTCACCTGTCCGCCGTAGAGGTCCTGCGATCGCGCCTGCCGCTGGAGGCCGCCGCCTTCGAGAACGACGACCCGGAGGCCCTTGCCGGACAGCGCGTGTGCGACGATGAGGCCGGCGGTGCCGCCGCCGACGATGGCTACGTCGTACGCGCCCGCCGCGCCGAGCTCCGCTTGGTTCAGGATCATCGCGCCTGTGTCCGTGTCGAGATGCGGCGGGCCCGGACGGGGTGCCGCGCACTGAAAAGCAAGCGCGATGCCTCGGCCGGGCGGGAGGTGTCGGCCAAGGGGGCGAGGGCGGCCAAGGGCTGCTCCGGCGAGAGTCTTGCGTCGGTCCCGGAGCCGCCAGGCACGAGCCTCGAAACAGCGTGACGGGATCAATGCTTAGGGACAGCCTCACCATCAACGGCAAGCCGGCCTCGCGGATCGGCTTCGGCTGCAGCCGGATCGGCTCGTTCAACAATCCGATGTCCCCGCGAGAGACGCGCAATCTGCTCGCGGCGGCGGTCGATCTCGGCGTGACGCTGTTCGACACGGCCGACGTCTACGGACAGGGCGACAGCGAGCGCGAACTCGGCCGCCTGATCGCAGGCGCGCGCGGCGACGGGCTCATCGTGGTCACCAAGGCCGGCAAGGCGTTCTCGGCCAAGATGCGCCTGCTCAGGCCGTTCAAGCCCGTGCTGAAGCCGCTCCTGGGACGCCGCATGGGGGACCGGATCAGCGGGCAGCGCAGCGGCCATATCGGCCACGACTTCGCCGCCCCGACGATCCGTCGGGCGGTCGAGGGCAGTTTGCGGCGTCTGCGCACCGAGCGCCTCGACGCGCTGCTCCTTCACAGCCCGCCGGCGGATGCGCTCGACGATCCCGCCCTGGGCGAGGCGCTGCGGGACCTGCAACGCGCCGGCAAGCTCGGCTGTTTCGGGGTCTCGTGCGACGACCTCGCGGCCCTCAAGGCCGCCCTCGCCATGCCCGGCCTGGCGCTCCTCGAACTGCCGGCCGACGTGCTCGCCCAGGCCTCGGCCCATGGCCTCGACGCGGCCATTCGCGGCGGTCACATCGGCGTGCTGTCGAGGGAGGTGATCCGGCTGCAGCCCCGGCTCGGTCCGGTCGAAGCCGTGCGCGCCTGTCTCGCCGACGGCATGACGCAATGCGCCGTGATCGGCACGACCAAGCGCGACCACCTCGCGCAGATCGTCCAGGGCGTGGCCGAGGGGCCGGCGCACGCCGCCGCCGGCTGATCGCGCTCACGGCGGATCGGCGCGGGAGAGACATCGCCGAAAGCCTCGCGCGGCAGTCTATCGGGCAAAACCCCGCTCGTTCGGCGCCGACAATTCAGCATAACGCCCGCCCGATCGGACGCCGCGTCGCGACATGGATTGTTTTGACAGCGTTCAAGACAGCAGCGAGATCGGCGCCGGCGTTTTTCCAGAGAACGCCCCGGCCTTCATCTGCCTTCCATCGCTCGAACGTGCTTCGAATTTGAGCGATCTGGCAAAGAATTTGCCGTATTTGCCTAAAATTCAAGATTGCGGTGAGGCTGGCGAAGTTGATTATCTCAAATGGTTAATAAACCGTTTCTCTTTGACGGATAATCGAATGAACGCGGAGATCACGTCCCGGTTGGGACCCAGCGTCGAAGGTCAATCGAGTCAGGGCGTGGCCTGGTCCGCCGGCCGCTCGCCGGCGACCGCGTTCAGCAAACGCTGCTTCGATCTGACCTTCGCCGTATCGGTTCTCCTGATTCTCCTGCCGCTGTTCGGCATCGTCGCGGCGGGGGTGAAGCTCAACGGTGGGGGGCCGATCTTCTTTCGTCATCAACGCGTCGGCCGCGACGGCCATCTGTTCGGCTGCCTGAAATTCCGGACGATGCGGCAGGACAGCCAGGCAGCCCTCGAGGCGCACCTGGCGCGGGATCCGGCAGCGCGGCAGGAATGGCTGGAGACGCGCAAACTCAAGAACGATCCGCGCGTGACGGCGGTGGGCGTCTTCCTGCGCAAGACGAGCCTGGACGAGCTGCCGCAGCTCCTCAATATCCTGGCCGGGCATATGAGCGTCGTGGGTCCGCGTCCGATCGTGCCGGACGAGATCGCCCTGTACGGCACCGAGGCGGGGCACTACCTCGCCGTGCGCCCGGGCCTGACGGGGGCGTGGCAGGTGAGTGGACGCAGCGACACATCCTACGCGGAGCGCGTCCGGCTCGACAGCGACTACGTGAAGAACTGGACGTTCGCCAACGATCTGTCCATCGTGGCGCGCACCGTCCCGGCGGTGTTCATGAGCCGCGGCTCCTACTGATGCCCGAACGGGGCGGACCGCCGGCCCCGGGGCAAGGCCGCGGCGTTTCGGAAGATCCGACCGGCAGGGAAGATTGCCGATCCGAAAGACCTCGGGCGATTCCGCCCCGGTTCCCGGCGGACATCAGAGGGTCCGTCTTCAGCGAGGCAGCGGCCCCCCGGGCGCTTTCCCGCGTGGCTCCAGAGGCTCGCGGTCCCGCTCGCTCTCGCGGTGGGGCGCATCGGGGCGCGCGAAGGACTGACGGCGCTGGACGAACCCCTGGCCAACGACCGTCAGACCGTACCCGGTCTGCTGCGCGATGACGGCGAGAACGAGGAAACCGAGGGTGAAGGGACCGGCGAAGAGTGGGTTCGTCAGCCCGAGCAGGAGAGCGACGGCCAGGGACGTGACCGTGAAGCCGACCACCGACACGTAGAAGCCACAGACACACCCAAAGGCGGCGAAGAAAGCCAACATGGCGAACGAGCTCACACCGTCCCTCCTCGGTCGCTACGCGACATTCGCCTAGGCTCTCGGACCGGGCGGTATCGAGCCAGGAGGGGACTCTCATACCGGGGACGTGCCCTGGACCCTAGCGCCTTCGGGTGAAGATCATCTTAAATCAGCGAGCGAGCGTGGCGGACAATCCTAATCCTTCAGCGCGCCACCACGGCGCGCGGGCGGCCGACGGGAACGAGAACGCAGGCCGATGGTCACGGTAGGGCTCGGTCGCCTCGTCCGCCTTGCGACCCTGTGCGCCGTCCTGTCGACGCTCGCCTCGGCCGGGCCGGCCGCGGCGGCGGGCGAGGCCTGCGACAGCTGCGATCTCGACTGGATGCGCTGTCGGCGAAACGTCCAGTCCGCCCAGGCTGCGTGCGGGCAGGAGCGCGCGGTCGTGTGCCGCGCGAAATGCGCCGCCGCCGATGACGGCCACCAGCCGGCGCGCAATCAGGATCCCGTCTGGCTCGCCACCTGCGCCCGGACCTGCACTGGCGCGGACGATGTCTGCGAGGACCGCCTCCGCCGTGAGGCCGGGCGCTGCACCGCGATCCGCGGCCTGTGCCGGCGGCGCCTGTCCTGCGGGGGATAGCGGAGCGGTTTCCGGGGCCGGGGCTCACGGGAACCGCCCTCCCCCCTGGTTGTCGCGCCTCGTCTCGCGCCGAAGAGGCCGCCCGGCGCCCATCGTCGTTTGGCTTGCTGGTCCCACGGAACGAGGGAGGCGGAAGCGGTCGCCCCCTCCCCCTTCGCGGCGGCGCGGCGCGGTCGCGAAGGGAAGGCCCCCGGCGGCTCAGATGACGAGGAAGTCCGAGGCCGAGAGGACGAGGCCGGGCGTGACGTGGGCGAACTTGACCATCGCCCCGGCGCCGATCCCGTCGGCATCGAAGAAGAGGTCACCGGTGGCGCGGTCATGGATGATGCGGTCGGCCGCGTCGTGCGCCGCCGTGCCGGCCTCGAAGGCGGAGGATGCGAGGGCGCCCTTCGGGCCGATGCCGGCGAAGGTGTCGGCGGCGAGCAGGATCACGTCGGCGCGGGGCATGAAGTCGGTGATCGTGTCGACGTTGCGGGTCCCGTCGAGGGCGGTGTCGAACACGAAGCTGTCGTTGCCCGCGCCCCCGGTCAGCCAGTCGTTGCCGCCCTTGCCGTCGATCCTGTCGGCGCCGGATGAGCCGGTGATCCGGTTGGCGAGGTCGTTGCCGTTGCCGGTCGCCCCCTTCAGCA
This sequence comes from Methylobacterium gossipiicola, assembly GCF_900113485.1. Taxonomy (GTDB): domain Bacteria; phylum Pseudomonadota; class Alphaproteobacteria; order Rhizobiales; family Beijerinckiaceae; genus Methylobacterium; species Methylobacterium gossipiicola. The sequence continues at coordinate 274,191 of NZ_FOPM01000003.1, read as the reverse complement.
TCAGCGTGAGATTCTCGACATTGTCGGTCAGGGTGTAGGCTGAGAGCCAGCTTTCGGCGGTGTCGACGCCCTCGCCGGGTCGCTCCACCACGGTGGTGCCGACCGCGACCGTGTAGGTGTCGTCTCCCGCCCGTCCCGCGAGGGTGTCCGCTCCGCCCTTGCCCTGGAGCGCCTCGTCGAGCGGCGTGCCGGTGAGCGCCTCCGAGGCGGCGGTCCCGGTGATCCAGCGGGTCGGTGCCTCGCTCGTCGGCGGCGCCTCCGGAAGCCGGAAGTCGTCGGCCGCGAAGTCGGACACGTGGTGATCGCGGAAGACGAGGGTCTCGGACGTGTTCAGCGCCAGGTAGACGTCGGCGCCGTGCTGCGACATCGCCGAAACGATATCGGCGTAGCTCGTGAACCAGTAACCGTCGAGGGTCACGCGATCCCCCGCGCCCGGCCCCGCCGCGAAGTCGGTGATGATGTCCGATCCGTCCCCCTGCCGCAGCGCGAAGGTGTCGGCCCCGGCCCCGCCGGTCAACACGTCGTTACCGCCCGCGCCCGTCAGAACGTTGTCGCCGTCGTTGCCGATCAGGATGTTGGCGTTGGCGTTGCCGGTGGCATCGATCGCCGTGTGTCCGAGCAGGGTGAGGTTCTCCACGTTCTCCGTGAGGGTGAAGGAGACCCGGCTCTGGACGGTGTCGATCCCTTCGCCGAGCTTCTCGACGACGCGCGTGCCGGCTTGGGTCACGAGGTAGGTGTCGTCGCCCAGCCCCCCGGCCAAGGTGTCGCCGCCGCCGGCGCCATCGAGCCGATCCGCCCCGTCGGTACCGGTCAGTTTCTCGGCGGCGGCGGTGCCGGTCACCGTCGTGGTCGGAGCCGCGCTGGCCTTCAACCGGTATCCGGCCAGGGTGTACTCGTCGAGCTGATAGGCCTTGACCGAATCGATCTTGAGCTGCGCGGTCGCGCCCGCGTCCGGCGAGCCGCCCCAGCGGCCCCCCATGGCGAGGTTGGCGAGCATGTACATCGGCCGGCTCATGTCGTCGGGCGTGGCGTGGTGCGCCACGAGGCCGCCGTCGACGAAGATGTCGATGCCATAGGGGGTCCAGGTCGCACCGAAGGTGTGCTTGCCGACGGTGAGCCCTTCCACCGGCTGCCACGTCATCTCCGTCAGGCTCTTCTGCGCATGCACCGACGAGGTGAGGGAGTCCGTGCGCGAGCCGAGATATTCGAACACGTCGAGCTCGCTCGTGCCGCTGTTGTCGGCCGGGAGCAGCCAGAAGGCGGGCCAGCCGCCCTTCACGGACGGAAGCTCGGCGGTGATCTCGAAGTGCCCGTAGGTCTGGGAGAAGCTCGACTGCGTGGTGATCAGCCCCGAGGTCCAGCCATATCCAGCGACGAACGGGCGGGCGGCCTCGGTCACCGGACGGGCCGAGATGACGAGGGACCCGTCCTGGACCGAAAACGGGTCGAGACCGAGGCTCTTCGCCGCGAGGGAACCGGGCAGGCCCTTGAAGTCGCGGTCGACGTAGAGCTGCTCCTCGGCATTGGCGGTCAACGTATAAGCGGCGGTGCCGCCGTAGGTGAACTGCGTCATCCAGGTGCCGCCGGCGGCGGCGCGCGAGAAGCCGGTGAACGCGTCGCCGAAGGTCTGGACGAAGCCGGTCTTGTCGAGGGGAAGCGCGAAGTTCTCGGCGGTGAGGCTGGCGCGGCTCGTGCCGCGCAGGGTCAGCGTCGCCCCGTCGCCGAGGTCGAGCACCGTGTCGGCGCCCGACTGCGTCATCCGGGCCGCGACCTCGGCGAAGCTGCGGAAACCGAAGCCGTCGAGGCGCACGACGTCGCGGCCGGCGGCACCCGTCGAGAAGTCGGTGATGACGTCGGACCCGTCGCCCCTGGCCACGACGAACAGGTCGGCGCCGCCGCCGCCCGTCAGGATGTCGTTGCCCTTCCCCCCGACGAGGGTGTTGTCGGCGCCGTTGCCCTGCAGGATGTTGGCGAGGCCGTTGCCGCGGAGCCAGCCGGCGCCGCTGCCCATCAGCGTCAGGTTCTCGACATTGTCGGGCAGCGCGTAGCCCTCGCCGGTCCAGACCCGGACCGTGTCGATCCCGGCCCCGGCCTCTTCGGCCACGGTGACGCCGGGCACGATGTTGTAGACGTCGTCGCCGAGACCGCCCTTGAGGATCGCGCCGGCCACGCTCACGGAGATCTGGTCGTTTCCACCCGTGCCCAGCACGAGGCCGGTCGCCTTGGGCTGGCTGATCCAGTTCGTCGTCGTCCCGGAGGTTGCCAGCGTGTAGTCGAGGATCACCTGATCCGCCTTGACGGCGTCCAGTCCGATCCCCTTGAGCGTCAGGCCCTCGCCGCCGCCGAGGGCGATGCGCAGGTCGCCGCCGGAGGTCGTCATGGCCGCGCGCACCGCCGCGAAGTTCGCGAAGGCGGAGCCGGACAGCTTCAGGCGATCGTTGGCGGAGAAGTCGGTGATCGTGTGCGAGCCGTCGCCCTGGGCGATCACGAAGAGGTCGGCGCCGGCCCCGCCGGTGAGCACATCGCTCCCGCCCTTGCCCAGGAGGGTGTCGTCGCCGTGACCGCCCACGAGGGTATCCCGGGTCGCCGTGCCGACGAGGGCCATGGGCTTCTGCAGCGAGAGGAAGCTGAAATTGGCCTCCGTGAGGTTGGCGAGGGCGACGTTCTTGAGCGTCACCGCGTCGCTGTCGGACAGGGAGATCCTCACGTCCGCGCCGACCTGGAGCATTCTCGAGCGCAGCTCCGCGAGGCTCGCATAGGCGTAGCGCTCGATCCGCAAGGTGTCGGCGTCCGCCCCCTTCGCGGTGAAATCGGTGATGACGTCCATGCCGTCGCCGGCCTGGATCACGAAGGTGTCGGCGCCCGCCCCGCCGGTGAGCACGTCGTTTCCGCGCCCGCCCGCCAGCACGTTGCGGCCATCGTTGCCGACGATCCGGTTGTCGAGGGCGTTGCCGGTCCCGGCGATGTCGCCGCTGCCCTGCAGCAGCAGGTTCTCGATCGATTGCGTCGGCGACAGCGTGAAGCTCTTCGCCCAGCTCTTGACGGTGTCGATGCCCTCGCCGGCGGCCTCCACGATCGCCACGTCCTGCGAGGCCACGCAGTAGACGTCGTCGCCGCGACCGCCGACCAGGGTCCCCGTCGCGAAGCGCGTGGACAGCTGGTCGTTGCCCGCGCCGCCCACGAGCCGCCCGCCATTCACCTGCATCGTGAGCCAAGCCGACGACACGCCCGACTCGGGCAGCGTGTCATCAAGGGCGGCGGCCGCTGTACGGACGAGGGAAGAAGTCTTTACAAGATTCGCCACGGTATATCCGGCCTTTGAGCAGATGATCTTGTCACTCACCCTGGAAGGCGGGTCTTTCCAAACCCTTTCGTATTTAGGGGGTAATTGGCATCGACGTGCCGATCATCTTGCTGTCGACAGGATGTTTTGGTCCGTCCTTAATCGACTCTTGCTGTCTAATTTATTGGCACAGGCGATGAATTCTTGAGCTGAAGGGTCAGATGGCGCGTCCCGCCAGTTCCGACGGGTGAACGCGGGGGCAGTTTGCACACGTTATGCATGATGGTGCGCCATGCGGTGGCCCTGCGGCTCCGTCTCTCGGGAACGTTGCCGATGAAGATCGCCTATGTCGGGTGCGGATACGTCTTCGATATCTACATGCGGACCGCTTGGGCCTACCCGGAGATCGAGGTCCGGGGCGTCTTCGATCTCGACACGGACCGATCCGCCGTCGTGGCGCGCCATTACGGCTTCCACGTCTATCCCGATCTCGACACGTTGCTGTCAGACCCGGCCGTCGACATCGTCGTCAACCTGACGAGCATCCAGTCGCATTACATCGTCACCAAGCGGGCACTGGAGGCCGGCAAGCACGTCTATTCCGAGAAGCCCATCACGACGGATCTCGATCGGACGCGGGAACTGTTCGCCCTCGCCGCGTCGCGCGGATTGGTCCTGACGGGCGCGCCGTGCAACATCTTCTGCGACGCGATCGCCACGATGTGGAAGGCGGTCGACGAGGGCGCCATCGGCAAGCCCGTGCTCGTCTACGCGGAACTCGACGACAACCCCGCCCACCTGATGAACCTGGAATCGGTGCAGAGCCCGACGGGCGCACCGTTCCCCTACGCGGAGGAACTGCAGGAGGGGTGCACCGTCGAGCATGTCGGTTATCATCTCGTCTGGCTGTGCGCCATGTTCGGCCCCGTCCGCTCGATGACCGCGTTCTCGGCGACGCTCGTGGCGCACAAGACCGACACCCCCCTCGATCCGGCGGACACCCCCGATCTGTCGGTCGGCTGCCTCGAGTTCGACGGCGGTGTTTCGGTGCGGGTGACGTGCAGTTGGGTGGCGCCGCGCGATCACCGCATCCGCATCGTCGGCGAGGCCGGCGAAATCTGCGTCGACAACGTGTTTCACGATCAGGCGGCGGTCCATCTCGAGCGGTTCTCGCGGGTCAGCCTGAGCGCGCGGAAAGCCTATACGATCCGGACCCAACCCCTGCTCGGGCGCGTCTTCGGGGTCGGAGGCCGCAGACTCCGCCTCGTCCGGCGCTGGAAGTCGCACGCGGTCGAGGCGGAACGCGGGGTCGGACGCTCGGCGAAGCACAGGGTCGTGAGCTGGTTGCGGCGTCGCGAGGTCTACGCGCAGGACAAACTCCTCGGCATCGGCGAGATGGCGCGGGCGCTGGCGGAGGGCCGACCGCAGCCGCTTCCGGATGACTTTCTCCTGCATCTCAACGAGTTGACCTTGGCGATCCAGCGCTCGGGACCGCAGGGGGCGACCATGAGGCCGACGACGACCTTCGCGAAGATCACCCCCCTGCCGGATGTGATCGGAAACCGCCGCCGACCACGGATCGAGGTCCGGTCCGGTCTCGTGTCGCGGTGGCTCAACGGTGTCGTGACAGCGTTGCACCGACGCTGAACCCGCCCCTGACGCCGACGCTCTCCATCGGGGCGGAAACGGCGCCAGGGGCTGTCGATGGCGGTGGGATCGTCCGGAGCGTGCTCACCTCATCTCCGTGACGAAACGCGCCCTCTTTCACCGGACCGCGCCCTGGAGACCGGACGCGACATCGGCCGGCGCCGGATCGGCCCTGTTCCCGGCCCCGGACAATCGGCCGAGCGGGCTCGCCCCAGCAACCCGCCGTTCCGAGGCGGCGCTCGGAGACGGTCGTCGTCGGTATGATGCGGCGACACGGGCGCGCCGGGGCGCGGGGCTCGAGATGTCTTGCCCGGGGGCCGCTCTTCCGGAGGAATCGGACGGCGTTCGCGGGAGATCCGCCATCCGCCAAGGGTTTCTTCGCCGAACCTGAGTCCGGCTCGGCGAAGAAACCCTACGCGATTCCCACGCCGGTATACTTGAAATTATGTTTCTCGGCCTCGGCCGTCGAGTAGATGTTGCGGAGATCCACCATGACCGGCGCCCTCATCAACGTTTTCAAACGGGGCAGATCGAGGGCGCGGAACGCGCGCCACTCCGTCACCAGGACCAGAACGTCCGCGTCGGTCGCGCAGGCATAGGCGTCTTCCGCGTAGGTCACGCCCTCCAGCAGGGGCTTGGCCTGCTCGATCCCTTCCGGATCGTAGGCCACCACCTTCGCCCCCGCATCCTGAAGGCCCGAAATGATCGAAAGGGACGGCGCGTCCCGCATGTCGTCGGTGTCCGGCTTGAACGTCAGCCCGAGCAACGCCACCGTCTTGCCCCGCACCGAGCCGCCGACGGCGGAGACGACCTTGCGCGCCATCGCCCGCTTCCTCTGGTCGTTGACCGAGACGACCGTCTCGACGATCCGGATCGGCGCGTCGTAGTCCTGCGCGGTCTTGACCAGGGCCAGCGTGTCTTTCGGGAAGCACGAGCCGCCGTAGCCGGGGCCGGCATGCAGGAATTTCGAGCCGATGCGCTTGTCGAGCCCGATGCCGCGGGCAACCTCCTGCACGTTGGCCCCGACCTTCTCGCACAGATCCGCGATCTCGTTGATGAAGGTGACCTTGGTCGCCAGGAAGGCGTTGGCGGCGTACTTCGTCAGTTCGGCGGTGCGCCGGCCGGTCACCATGATCGGCGCGGCATTCAGGTAGAGCGGTCGGTAGATCTCGCGCATCACCTCCGCGGCGCGCTCGTCCTCGGCGCCGATGACGATGCGGTCGGGCACCTTGAAGTCGCCGATGGCCGCGCCTTCGCGCAGGAACTCGGGGTTCGAGGCGACGCCGACCTGCGCGTTCGGGTTGGCGGCATGGATGATGCGCTCGACTTCGTCGCCGGTCCCGACCGGCACGGTCGATTTGGTCACCACCACGGTGTAGCCGGTGACCGCCTGCGCGATCTCCTCGGCCGCGGCGTAGACATAGGACAGGTCGGCGAACCCGTCGCCACGGCGGGACGGCGTGCCGACCGCGATGAACACGGCGTCGGCGCCGGCCACCGCCGGCTTCAGGTCGGTGGTGAAGGACAGGCGCTTGGCCCGGACGTTGTCGGCCACCAGGGTTTCGAGGCCGGGCTCGTAGATCGGCATGCGGCCGGCTTCCAAGGCCTCGATCTTCTTGATGTCCTTGTCGACGCAAACCACCTCGTGGCCGAAATCGGCGAAACAGGCGCCCGACACCAAGCCGACATAGCCAGAGCCGATCATCGCTATTTTCATTGATCGCGACCTTCGAAAGCCAGGTTAAACCGCCATCGGCGACCGGCAAATTCTGTGCCATTGATCGAACTTTGACATTGCGTGCATCGCCCGAGATTTTCGTCGCGCGGGACGGGGTCGTGATCCTCTCCCGATTTCACGGATACCTCCGACACGGTGTCTCCGCGCCTCTCGGCGGCATCACACCGGAGCGGAACGCCCATTCCCCCGTCTCCGGGGAACCGGGGGAGGATCACGTCCTCTGCGTCGGACACGGCGGACGGAGGGGCCTCGCGCGAGGAGGTCGGACCGTCTTCTGCGGAATTCCCGCGCCACGGGTCGATCACGACGCCTGGGACCAGCCCAATAGGAATGTTGTTCCAAGTCTGGGCGAGCATGGTGATTACGGCGTAGGCTTACCAAACCGACACCTTACAGAACACCTGCAATAAAAATTGGCATCGCAGCATATTTTACTTCGCGTAAACACAAAGGCCCGACACTGGAATGGCGCCGACGGATCGATCCGTCCGCGCCATTCCAGTGACATTTCGGTCGGGATTGCCCCGAGGTCGGAGAGACCGCGACGATGCGCAACGGTTCGTTGGAGCCAAAATCAGCCGAACTCACGGATGCGCTGGCGCAGTGCCGGACGGCGTTTCTCGGCGTCGCGGTGATGAGCGGGCTCGTGAACGTGCTCTACCTCACGGGCTCGTTCTTCATGCTCGAGGTGTACGATCGCGTCATTCCGAGTCGCTCGGTGCCGACCCTGGTCGGTCTGTGCGTCCTCGCCTTCGTGCTCTACGGCTTCCAGGGGCTGCTCGAGACCCTGCGCGCCCGGGTGCTGACGCGTATCGGCGCATCCCTCGACGAGACGCTGAGCGGGCGCGTGTTCGACATCGTGGTGCGCGCGCCGTTGCGCGGAACGAGCACGGGCGACGGCCTGCTGCCGCTCCGCGACCTCGACGCGATCCGGGCCTTCCTGGGCGGCTCCGGCCCCTCCGCTTTCTTCGATCTGCCCTGGATGCCGGTCTACCTGCTGATCTGCTTCCTGTTCCATCCCGTCATCGGCGTCGCCGCGCTCGGCGGAGCGGTCGTGCTCGCGGCGCTCGCCCTGTCCACCGACCGCGCGACGAAGCGCCCCGCCGAGACGGCGACCGGCCACGGCCTGCGCCGCAACGGCCTCGCCGAATCCGGGCGGCGCAACGCCGAGGTCCTCGCCGCGATGGGAATGCAGGGCCGCTTCCTCGTTCGCTGGGCCGGCGCCAACGCGGACTACATGCGGGCCCAGCAGCGCGCCTCCGACATCGCCGGTGGATACGGCGCCGCCTCCAAGGTCTTCCGCATGGCCCTGCAATCGGGCGTGCTGGCCCTCGGCGCCTACCTCGTCATCAACGGACAGGCGAGTGCCGGGATCATCATCGCGAGTTCGATCCTGGTGGCACGGGCGCTCGCCCCGGCCGAACTCGCCATCGCCAACTGGAAAGGCTTCGTCCAGGCGCGGCAATCCTGGGTCCGTCTCTCGGACCTCTTCGCCCGGATGCCGGCGCCCCCCCGGCCCCACGCGCTCCCGGCGCCCACGGGCTCACTCCGGGTCGAGGCCCTGAGCGTCGCTCCGCCCGGCACGTCGCGCCTCGTCGTGCAGGAGGTCGGCTTCGGGCTGAAAGCCGGTCAGGGTCTCGGCATCATCGGTCCCTCGGCGTCCGGCAAGTCGAGCCTGGTGCGGGCGCTCGTGGGCGTCTGGCCGGCAGCCCGCGGCAAGGTCCGCCTCGATGGAGCGGCCCTCGACCAGTGGACGCCGGACGCCCTCGGCCCGCATCTCGGCGTCCTGCCCCAGGAGGTCGAACTCTTCGCCGGCACGATCGCCGAGAACATCGCGCGCTTCGACCCGGCCGCGTCCTCCGGAGCGGTGATCGCGGCCGCCCAGGCCGCCGGCGCGCACGACATGGTGCTGCGCTTGCCCGAAGGCTACGACACCCGCATCGGCGAGGGGGGCGCGGGGCTCTCGGCCGGCCAGCGCCAACGCGTCGGCCTCGCCCGCGCCCTCTACGGCGACCCGTTCCTCGTCGTCCTCGACGAGCCCAACGCCAACCTCGACGCGGAGGGCGAGAATGCCCTGACCCAGGCCATCCTGGGGGTGCGTCGGCGCGGCGGCATCTGCGTGGTGATCGCACATCGGCCGAGCGCGCTGGCGGGCGTGGACATGGTTCTGATGATGAACGAGGGCCGAGCCCAGGCCTTCGGACCCAAGGACGAGGTGCTGAAGCGCGTGCTTCGCCCCGCCCCGGTTTTCGGGACGGCCCCGGCCGACGCGGCGCGGCCGGCATTCGATGCCCTGCAGGAGAGCGCGTGATGGCCCTGGCTCTCGACTCCGGCCGGGCTTTCGCGGGTCCACGTCCCGTCGCCCAGGCTTCGATCCGCCGGCATCTCGCCCTGAGCGCCGGGTTCGGTGTTCTGTTGGTCGCGGGCGTGGGGGGATGGGCGGCCCTGACCCAGATCTCCGGGGCGGTGATCGCCCCCGGCCAACTCGTGGTCGAATCCGACGTCAAGAAGGTCCAGCATCCCACGGGCGGTGTGGTCGGCGAATTGCGGGTGCGGGAGGGGCAGGCGGTCCAGGCCGGCGACGTGCTGATCCGCCTCGACGAGACCCAGGTCCGGGCCAATCTCGACATCGTCCTCAAGGCGCTCGACGAGCTGTCGGCCCGCCGTGCCCGCAACGAAGCCGAGCGTGACGGGGCGAGCGCCGTCGCCTTCCCGCCGGACCTCGTGGCGCGTGCCGCTGGCGACCGGACCGTCGCCCACTTGATCGACGGGGAAAACCGCCTGTTCGCGTCCCGGGTGGCGGCGCGCGCCGGCCAAAAGGCGCAGCTCCAAGAGCGCGTCCTGCAGCTGCGCGAGGAGATCAAGGGCCTGACCGAGCAGGTCGAGGCCAAGGGCCGCGAGATCGGGTTCATCACGGGCGAACTCGCCGGCGTGCGCGGGCTCTACGCCAAGAATCTGGTCTCGCTGACCCGGGTCAACGCCCTGGAACGGGATGGCGCCCGTCTCTCCGGCGAGCGGGGCCAGCTCGTCGCCGCGACCGCCTCGGCGCGCGGCAAGATCGCCGAGACCCAACTCCAGATCCTGCAGATCGACGGAGACATGCGCAGCGAGACGGGCAGGGACCTCGCCGAGATCCGGGGCAAGTGGTCGGAACTCCGGGAGAAGCGGGTCGCGGCCGAGGATCAGCTCATGCGCGTGGACCTGCGCGCGCCGCAAACCGGCGTGGTGCACCAGTTGACGGTCCATACGGTCGGCGGCCTCGTGACGCCCTCGGAGCCCGCGATGCTGATCGTGCCGGAGGGCGACCAGTTCGCCGTGGAGGTCCGGATCCAGCCGCAGGACATCGACAACGTGCGCCTCCATCAGCACGCGGTCCTGCGTTTCCCGGCCTTCAACCAGCGCGTGACACCGGAAATCGACGGAATCGTGAGCCGGGTCTCGGCCGACGTGACGACGGACACGAAGACGGGAGCGGCCTACTACACCGCCCGCATCCAGGTCCCGGAGGACCAGAAACAGCGGTTGGGCAACGCGCGCCTGGTTCCGGGGATGCCCGTCGAGAGCTTCATGCAGCTCGGCGAGCGTTCGGTGCTCAGCTACCTCATCAAACCGCTCTCGGACCAGATCGCCAAGGCTTGGCGGGAGCGGTGACCCCCGCGTGGCGTTCCCTGCCGACCCCACCCCCGCTTGTGTCGAACGCCCCGGGGATGGGGGCGCAGACCTCCGGTCGGCCCTGGCGGCCGTCGCGCATGGGGACGGCGATCGGTCGGACGGCCCTCGACGGCGCCGTGACGACGCCCGGACTTCCGGCGCATGGCGCTTCGCGCGCGGGGCGGATCTCGCGGGGCGGAGGCCGTCGCGAACCGGCTCAGCGCCGGGAGGGATGAGCCGGGGCGAACCGCAGCACCAGCGCCCCGGCGGCCATGCAGGCGAGGGACCCGATCAGCACGCCGACCTTGGTCTCGGCCTCGAGCTCCGGGGCGTTCGCGAAGGCGAGCAGGCCGATGAACAGGCTCATGGTGAAGCCGACGCCGCAGAGGAGCGAGACTCCGTAGACCTGCGTCCAGGTCGCATGAGCGGGACGCTGCGCCAGTCCGAGCCTCACCGCGGCGAGGACCAGGCCGAACACGCCGACCTGCTTGCCCACGAACAGGCCGAGCGCCACCCCGAGGGTCACCGGGTCGAGCAACATGCGCGGGGTGATCCCCGCCAGCGACACGCCCGCGTTGGCGAAGCCGAACACCGGCAGGATGAGGTAGGCCGACCAGGGATGAACCGCGTGCTCCAGGATATGCAGCGGCGAGGTCGGGTCGTCGGGCTTGCCGACGCTGAGCCGTAGCGGGATCGTCAGGGCCAGCAACACGCCCGCGATGGTCGCGTGGACGCCCGACTTGAGCACGAACACCCACAGGACCACGCCGAGCAGGAGATACGGCCAGAGGCGGGCCACGCCGGCCTTGTTCATCCCGTAGAGGACCGCGAGGGTGAGCCCCGCGCCGCCGAGCATCGGGAGCGACAGGTCGGCGGTGTAGAACGCCGCGATGATGAGGACGGCGCCCAGGTCGTCGATGATGGCGAGCGCCGTGAGGAAGACCTTGAGCGAGACCGGCACCCGGGGGCCGAGGAGCGCCAGCACGCCGAGGGCGAAGGCGATGTCGGTGGCGGCCGGAATCGCCCAGCCCCGCAGGGTCTCGGGCGAGGTCCAGTTCACGGCGGCGTAGACGAGGGCCGGGGCCGCCATGCCGCCGAGGGCGGCCAGCCCCGGCAGGACGCGGTCGGGCCAGGTGCGCAGGCGCCCGTCCAGCACCTCGCGCTTGATTTCCAGGCCGACGAGCAGGAAGAACACCGCCATGAGGGCGTCGTTGATCCAGTGCAGGACCGACAGGGGGCCGAGATGGGCCTTGAGCGCGGCGAAGTAGGGGCCCGCCAGGGCCGAGTTCGCCACCACCAACGCGAGGGCGGCGCTCGCCATCAGGACGAGGCCGCCGCCGGCCTCGCTGGTGAGGGCGTTGCGCAGGGCCGACAGGGGACGGCGGCGCGGCGGCGGAGCCAGGGGGGAGGAGGACGACACGGGCACGGGTCTCCGGCGCTGGCGGCCCGACCAACGCGTGTCCTGCCGGTCCGAACCACGGACCGCGCACCCTGACCGGGCTATCGCATCGAAGCCGGACAGGAACAACCCGGGCCGCCCCGGATCCTCAGGACAGGGCGCCCCCCGCCCCAGTGCTGTGACGCAATCACGTCGTTCCTGCGCCAGAGCACTGGGCTTTTGTTTTGGCATCAATTTTCCCAGACACGGCTGAAGCCTCCGTCTGGATCGATGCACTAGGCTTCGCGGACGCCCGGCTTCCGGCCCGCCTCGAAGGTGAACTCGACGCCGGCCTTTTCGAAGGCGCGACGGACCGCCATGACGGTGTCGTGCCGGGGTTGGATGGCGGAGGACGGGTCCTCCAGCCGATTGAGGGTCGAGACGGAGACGTGGGCCAGCTTGGCCAATTCGTCCTTCGACAGACCCAGCAGGCCGCGCGCGGCCCGGACCTGTCCCGGGGTCAGGCCGGCTTCGGCGAAGTCCGACGCGGCCTGCGACGATCGCGGTGACGGCAGCGACGCCTCGGCTCCGGACGCGCCGTAGCGGCTCCGGCCCGGGACGTTGAGGCAGACGCCGACCCACTCGCGCACCGAGCCGTCCTTGTTCAGGACCGGCGCGCCCCGTGCGTTGAACCAGCGATAGATGCCGTCCGCGCAGAGGAGCCGGTAATCGGTGTTGTAGATCGCCGTATGCTCCACCGCCGTGATCCAGGCCGCGTGCGTCCGGGGCCGGTCCTCCGGGTGGATCGCATTCATCCAGCCGAGGCCCTGCATCGCGTCGAAGCTCTGCCCGGTCAGGGACATCCACTGGACCATATCGGACGGCTCGCCATTGGCCTTGGTGGTCCAGAGCACGGCGGCCGTGGCCGAGATGAGGGCGTTGAGGCGGTCGTGCCGCTGCAGCATGGCGTTGGTGGCCTCGTGGTGCGCCGTCACGTCGAACACCACCCCCATGCCCTGGTTCGGGCGACCGTCCTGGCCGATGATCGCCTCGGCGTGGTGCCGAACCCAACGCTGAGTGCGGTCCGGACGGATGACGCGAAACTCGCGGTTGATGGGCTGGCCGTTTCGCAGCGCCGCGAGCTGGTCCGAATGGGCGGGCTTGTCGTCGGGATGGATCATGTCGAAGGCGGACCCGAAGGTCAGATCGGAGTCCGGGTCCAATCCCAGGATGCGGGAGAGGCCCGGCGACGCGTCGAGGTACTCGGCGCGCAGGTCCGCCGACCAGAAGCCGACCTTGCCCGTATCCTCGACGAACTCGAGGAAATGGCGGCACGAGAAGGCATGTAAGGCGTCACCGCCCTCGGATGGTTCCTGCGGGCGCATCAGGGCTCGTATGGGCATCCCGCCTCCCATGGACCGTGATCGCGTCGTTTGACGCATTGTTGACGTTCTATGCCATGATCGCGATCAAATGACCGCGATCACCGCAATGTGATGTGTGCGTCTCGAAGCCTTCGCCACGCCCCCGGACTGTCGCGACGCCTTCGCCGGACAAGCCGAGCCGGAGCACAGCCTTCGGGCCGCGATTGTCCGATCCGAGCGCCGCTCCGGTCCATGGCGACGATACGGCAAGGATCGTGAAACGCAGGCGACACCGAACCTCTCTCTCGAAACCAAAATGACAGATTTTATCTCATCGATCGCATCGGGTGCTCGCGACCGACGAAATGGCAGGACATGTCACGCGAATGTTCGGGCATCCCCGGTGTTTCGGACAAACCCTTCCCGCCGGCATGATCGCGCGCGGTCTTGGTGCCTCTCATAAACGCCGGCGGCACCGTCGCCTGCGAGGCGAGAACCGTTCAGGGGCGGGCGTCTCGTGAGGCTGGGCCTTCGGGATCGGGAGCGGCGGGGCCACGGAAGGGATCGAACCGCGTTCGCACGGGATGGAAAGGCCGGATCAAACGGCGAAGGCCCGCCCATCGTCGCCAATTCCTACAAATTGACGCATCAACCGTCAGGAAGCGAGGAATATGAATGAAATCTTAGCATTGGAACCTTTCCAATCCGGCCCCCGCCGCATACGATGTGGCCGAACGAAACACCTGGGGTGCCCGGGTACGGGACCCTTCGATGGCGGCCCCGCGCCCCATGGGGACGATCCCGACCCGGGGCGGCAAAAGGGGCGGGGCTGGGTCGCATGCAGACCTTCTCAATCCGGGGCGGCGGCGCCGTCGGTCCCATCGACGGTCCCCCGCGGACGCGCGCGCACCACACCGGTCTCGCCGCCGCATGAAGCTCGGCACGGACATCGGCGTCGTCGGGTTCGACGGCATGGGCGCGGAAGACGCATTCCCGAACGCGGTCCTCGGCGCGGGTGAGCCGGACCGTCTCGCGGCGCTGGAGGCGTACCGTATCCTCGACACGGCGGAGGAAGCGTCCTTCGACGGCATCGCGCGGCTGGCGACCAGGCTGTGCGGGACGCCGGTGGGCCTGATCACCCTCGTCACCGCGGACCGGCAATGGTTCAAGGCCCGGATCGGCTTCGACGAAGCCGAGACGCCCCTGGATTCCTCGATCTGCGTTCACGCGCTGTCCGAGACCGGCCTGCTCATCATTCCCGACCTGACCGACGATCCGCGCACGCGGACCAACCCCGCGGTGACGGGACCGTCGGGCCTGCGCTTCTACGCCGGCATCCCCTTGCGCGCGCCCTCGGGCCACGGCCTCGGCACGCTGTGCGTCATCGACCGCCAGCCGCGCGGGGCGGGGCTGACCCTCACCCAATCCGAAGCCCTGCGGGCGCTCGGCGAACAGGTGATGGCCCTCATGGAAGCACGGCGCGCCCTCCGCGCGCAGGAGGAGGCGTCCGCCAGGCTCCAGGAGAGCGAGGCGTTCCTCATGAGCGTCCTGGCCGCTTCGCCGGACTGCATCAAGGTGCTCGATCGCGAGGGGCACCTGACCTTCATGAACGCCCCCGGCCTTTGCCTCATGGAGATCGACGACCTCTCGACGGTCGTCGGGACCCGCTGGGACCGCCTCTGGAAGGAGCCCTATGCCGAGAAGGCGCGGGCGGCGCTGGCGGCGGCGCGCGGCGGCGGCATCGGCCGGTTCGCGGGATGGGCCGACACCCGCGGAGGCGTCCCGAAATTCTGGAACGTGACCGTCACGCCGATCGAGGGCGTCGACGGCCAACCGGAGCGGCTCCTCGCCGTGTCCCGGGACGAGACGGGCGCCTATGAGGCGGCCCGGCGGCAGGAGGCCCTGACGACCCTCGGCGGCCGCCTGAGGGAACTCAACGAGCGCGACGACGTCTTGGTGGAGGTGGCGCAGGCGGCGGTCTGGGCCCTCCGCTTGACCCGGGCGGCCTACGGTACGGTCGATGCCTCACAGAGCAGCATCGCCTTCACCCGGGATTTCACCAGACCCGGGCAGGCCAGCGTGGTCGGCCTCCACCGCTATGCGGATTACGGCACATATGTCGAGGACCTGCGGCTCGGAAAGACCGTCGCCATCGCCGACGTACGCCGCGATCCGCGAACCGCGTCGAACCCGGAGGCCCTGACCCGCTACGGCATCGGCGCCCTCCTCAACGTGCCGGCGATGGCGGGCGGGCGGCTCGTCGGCGTTCTCTGCCTGCACGACGGAGAACCGCGCGCCTGGACCGACGAGGAGCGCGCCTTGGCCGAGGCCATCGCCGAGCGCGCCCGCCTCGCCTTGACGCGCATCGACGGCGAGGAGCAGCAGCGCCTGAGGGTCCGCGAGATCAGCCACCGCTTCAAGAACCTCCTGGCCGTCGTGCAGGCGATCACCACCCAGACCCTGCGCTCGGCCACGGACCTCGCCTCCGCGAGCGACATTCTGGCCGGCCGCCTGATCGCCCTGGGGCAATCCCAGGACCTGCTGCTCGAGGGGGAGATCGGCGGCAGCCCGATCCGCGACCTGATGGCCCGCGCCCTCCACCTCGATGCCGAGATGGGCCTGCGCTTCGACCTTCGCGGACCCGACCTGCGCATCGGCGCCAAGGTCGCGCTCGCGTTCTCGCTGATGCTGCACGAACTGGCGACGAACGCGATCAAGTACGGCGCGCTCTCGAACGCGACCGGCCGGGTCGGCCTCTCCTGGGCGCTCCACGGGGAGGGCGACGCCGCGCGATTGCGCCTGACCTGGCATGAGAGCGGCGGTCCACCGGTCGCGCCCCCCTCCCGAAAGGGATTCGGCAGCCGGTTGATCGAGCGCGGGCTCGCCGGGCAGGTCGGGGGAACGGTCGAGGCTCTCTATCGGCCGACCGGCTTCCTGTTCACCGTCGAGGCGCCCTTGATCGCCTTTCAGGTCGAGGATTGATCCGGCATCCGGTCGACGGTCACGGGGCGGCGGGGGAGCCGCGCCGGCCGGAGACCGAACGGATCACCCGGAGCCGGTCTCGAACGGCGTTCGTGGCGCCGGGACCGCCTCAAGCCTCGCGGGGGGCGGGCGGCACCGTGGCGATGCCGGCGGCGGCGGCCCAGGCGGTGAGGTCCTGCTTGCGGATCGCCGCCGCCATCAGGGCGGGGAAGAGGTCGGGCGTGCAGGCGAAGGCGGGGACGCCCAGGGTCGCCAGCCGGGCGGCGAGGTCCCTGTCGTAGGCGGGGGCGCCCTCGTCCGAGAGGGCGAGCAGGGCCACCATCTGCACCCCGGCCGCCACGAGGCGCTGGGCCTGGGCGAGGAGCCCGGCCTCGACCCCGCCCTCGTAGAGGTCGGAGATGAGGACCAGCACCGTGTCCTCCGGCCGGGTGATGCGCGTGGCGCAGTAGCCCACCGCCCGGTTGATGTCGGTGCCGCCGCCGAGCTGGACGGAGAACAGCACCTCGACGGGATCGTCGAGGGCCTCGGAGAGGTCGACCACGGCGGTGTCGAACACCACGAGGCGGGTCGAGACGGCGGGGAGCGAGGCCATCACCGCCCCGAACAGGCTCGCATACACCACGGAATTCGCCATCGAGCCCGACTGGTCGATGCACAGGATCACGTCCTTGAGGCTGCCCCGGCTGCGGCGACCGTGCCCGAGGCGGGTCTCCGGGACGAGGGTGCCGTAATCCGGTTGGTAGTGGCGCAGGTTCGCCCGGATGGTGCGGTTCCAGTCGATCTCGGCGTGGCGCGGGCGGCGGTTGCGCCGAGCGCGGTCGATGGCCCCCGTCACCGCCTGCCGCAGGGGCTCTTCCAGGCGCCGCAGCAGGTCGTCCACCACCCGGCGCACCACCCGGCGGGCGGTCTCCTTCGTGCGTCCGCCGAGGACGGCCCGCAGGGAGATGAGGGTCGAGACCAGGGCCACGTCGGGCTGGACCGCCTCCAGCATCTCGGGCTCGGTCAGCATGCGCTTGAGGTCGAGGCGCTCCAAGGCGTCGCGCTGCATCACCTGCACGACGGAGGCCGGGAAGTAGTCGCGGATGTCGCCGAGCCAGCGCGGCACGGAGGGGGCGGACGCGCCGAGGCCGCCGCTCCGGTCGGAATCGTAGAGGGCGCCGAGGGCCCGGTCGAGGCCGAGATCGCGCGCCTGCAGGCGCGCCCCCGTGCCGTCGGCCGGGCCGCCGCCGAGGACGAGGCGCCAGCGGCGCAGGCGCTCGGCTCGCGCCGCGCGGTCGGTCTCGCTCATGCGGCGTCTCCCCGAGTGGGCTCCGGTCCGAGGAGCAGGCGCAGGATGGGCAGCACCCGCGCGGCCCGCGCCGCGTCGAAGGTTTCGGGGCCGGCGGGCTCGTCGCCCCCCCCGGGCCGCGCGACGGCCGCGCCGATCATCCGGCGCTCGGGCGCGGACAGCGTCGCGAAGGTGCGGCGCACCAGGGGCAGGAGTTCGGTGAAGCTGTCCGGATCGAGGTCGCAGAGCCAGGCATCGACGAGGCCGAGCAGGCCCTCGCCGTGGATCAGCACCGTGCCGCTCGCCTCGAGAAACCCCTCGATCCAGGCGGCGGCGGGCAGGGCCCCGGAGGCCCGCGACAGGGCGCGCCGCATCCGGTCGCCGGTCTCCGCCACGGACATCGCCCGCGCGTCGAACAGGAGGCGCACCGCCCGGCCGACGACGCGGCCGTGGACGCGGTCCTGATCGGCCAGCGCCCGCAGGGCCTCGTCCCAGACGGTCTTCAGGTCCGGTTCCTCCAAGAGCGTCACGGCGCCCGAGACCGCGACGACGCGGCCCTGCGCCTCGGCCGCCGCGGCGTCGTCGAGGCTCTGGCAGGCGGCCACCAGCCCGGCGGCGACGCGGGGCACCAGCCCGCGCACGACGCGCAGGACCGGCGCGGTGTCGGCGGCGCGCACGGAGCCGTAGCGGGCGAGGTCGGCGAGCGGTGGCACGGCGTTCATGAGGTCGAACACATCGCCCGAGACCGCCGCCCGGTCCTCGAGCGCCCGGATCACGTCCGCCGTGACCTCGGCGAGGTCGGCGTCCAGGAGGGTGCCGATGAGGGCGGAGAGTTCGGCGACGCGGGTGGCGGCGCGGGCCTGCGCCCGCACCCGGCCGGCGGCGGCCTCCGCGACGGTGCCGCCCTCGGCCGAAGCCGCCACGAGATCGACCACCCATTCGGGCTTCCAGGCGAGGACCCACGCCTCCTTGAAGGTGCCGCGTCCCCGCGCCCGGCGCCGCTCGCCCCACGGGATGTCGAGGAGGTGCAGGCGGTTGAGGAAGTGGCTGCGGGCGAGGTCCGTCTCCTTGCGCAGATCGAGGGTGATCTCGCCCGCATCCGCGCCGGGCTTCAGGCGCAGGCGCCGGCACTGGGCGGCGAAATCGGCCTCCACGGGGGTGCCGGGGCTGTCCGCCGGCGTGGCGCCGAGGCGTTCGCCGATGACGAGGCGGCGGCGGATCAGCGCCATGGGGGCGTCGTCGGCGAAGCACAGGGTCGCCCGCGCGGCCTCGTCGAGATCCTCCAGGGAGGGCCGGGGCCGGCCGCGAAACCCCGCCAGGGCCTCGGCGAGGCGCACCGCCTCGATCACCGAGGCCGGCGAGGCGTCGAGGTCTTCCGCCCGCAGCAGGGCGGCGGCGCGGGCGAGCCACAGGGCCGCGACCCGGTCGCCGTGGTGCCACAGGGTGTCGTACCATTCGGGGGACAGCACCCCGGCGCGGTAGCCCGAGGCCATCGCCAGCCGCTCGTAGGACCAGGGCGCCCAGGCGGCGGCGACCTTGGTCTTCGGCAAACCCTTCAGGGTCGCGGCGTCGGCGCCCGCCTGGCCGCGCGCGTCGTGGCGCGCGAGGGCCGGGACGTGCCAGGCGCCGCAGACCACGGCGATGTTCGCGAATTCCTTGCCGGCCTTGCGGATCGCCCCCCGCATATGCGCCTCGCGGGCCTCCTCGCGAAACGCCTCCTCCGGATCGGGTTCGGACGCTTCGCGCAACGCCGCCATGGCCTCGGCGATGGCCGAGAACACGTCACCGTCCGTGCCCGTGCGGCCCTCGATCAGGGCGTCCCACCAGCGCTCGCCGTCCGGATACCCGGCGGCCTCGGCGAGTTCGCCCAAGGGGTCGCGCCGGATGGCGGCGGGAACCGGGGCGGAGCCGTCCTCCGGCGCCGTGGGGGCGCGGAAATCGTCGGCGAGCTGGATCGCCTGCGGCAGGTCGATGAACCGCACCGCCGCCCCCGCCGCGATCCCGTGGCGCAGGGCCACCCATTCGGGCGAGAAAGCCGCGAAGGGAAAGAACGCGCAGGTCCGGGGTTGGTCGGGCCGGTAGACGAGGAGCGCCACGGGAGGCGCCATCTCGGCCTGCGCGGCGAGACCGATCAGGCCATCGGCGTCCGGCGGCCCCTCGATGAGGACGCAATCCGGCCGGAAGGCGTCGAGGGCCGCCCGGAGCGAGCGGGCCGAGCCGGGGCCGTGATGGCGGATGCCGAACAGGCGGATTTCCGGCATGGCGCCTCAGGCGCTCGCGCGGGCGGCTTTGTAGAAATCCTTCCAGCCGTCCCGCTCCTTGACCACCGTTTCCAGATACTCGCGCCACACGATGGCGTCCTGCACCGGGTCCTTCACCACGGCGCCACCGAGGCCCGAGACGAGATCGCGGGCCGAGAGGCGGCCGTCGCCGAAATGGGCGGCCAGCGCCAGCCCGCCGCCGACCACGCTGATCGCCTCGGCCGTCGAGAGCGTGCCGGAGGGCTGCTTCACCTTGCTCTTGCCGTCGAGGGTGACGCCCTCACGCAATTCGCGGAAGATCGTGACCACGCGGCGGATCTCGTCGGCGCCCGGCGGCTCGGCCGGGATCTCGAAGGCGCGGCCCAGCGCGGCGACCCGGCTCTCCACGATGGCGATCTCGGCCTCGACGGTGGCGGGGGGCGGCAGCACCACGGTGTTGAAGCGGCGCTTGAGGGCGCTCGACAGCTCGTTAACGCCCCGGTCCCGGTTGTTGGCCGTGGCGATGAGGTTGAAGCCCTTGGCCGCCGACACCTCCGCGTCGAGTTCCGGGATCGGCAGGGTCTTCTCCGACAGGACCGTGATGAAACTGTCCTGCGTCTCGGAGGGGATGCGGGTGAGTTCCTCGACGCGGGCGATGCGGCCCGCCTCCATGGCGCGCAGGATCGGCGAGCCGACCACGGCGGCGCGGCTCGGCCCCTTGGCCAGGAGCAGGGCGTAGTTCCAGCCGTAGCGGATCGCCTCCTCGCTCGTGCCGGCGGTGCCCTGCACGATGAGGCGGGAGGTGCCGCAGATGGCGGCGGCGAGGTGCTCGCTCACCCAGCTCTTGGCGGTGCCGGGCACGCCGAGCAGCAGCAAGGCCCGGTCGGTGGCGAGCGTCGCCACCGCGACCTCCATCAGGCGGCGGTCGCCGATGTATTTCGGCGTGACGGCGAAGCCGGATGGGAGGGTGCCGCCCATGAGGTAGGTCACCACCGCCCGGGGCGACATCCGCCAGTTCGGCGGGCGCGGCCGGTCGTCGGAGGCGATCAGGGCCGCGATTTCCTCCGCATAGGCATCCTCGGCGGCCTCGCGCAGTTTCGCGGTGCTCACGGTGTTGCTCGACGTCATCCTCGGGCGCCCTCCCGTTCGGTGTCCGGTTCGAAATCCCGCCGCATGGCGGCGCGCAGGGCCAGCGTCGCGGCGAGGTCCATCAGGTGCTCGCGCAGGCGCCCGCCCCCCTCCTCCGGCAGCCGCGCCACGAGGGCGGCGGCCGAGGCCGCCGCGTCCGCGCCCGACCACAGCCGTTCGCCGAGGCCGCCGATGACCCCGCCCTTGCCGAGGCTCTGCCGCAGATCTCCGGAACCCCGGCAGGCGACGGCGAGCCCGTCGAGGAGCGCGGCACTGAACCCCTCGGAGAAGCGGTCCGGTCCGTGCGCCAGGAGGTCCGGCAGCACCTCGAACCGACGGGCGCGGATCACCGCGCCGACCCGCGCCTCCCAGGCGGCCTCGGGCAGCAGGGCGAGGGCCTGCGCCCAGAACGCGATGAGTGCGTTGGCGGGGCGCTCGCGGTCGCCGGCACAGGCCCGCCCCAGCACGTCCGCGAGGGCCAGCGCCCAGGCCGGATCGCGGGTGCGCCGGACCATGGCGTGGAGCCCGTCCAAGATCGGCTTGGCCCAGTCGTTCTGCAGGGCCAGCCCGATCCACAGCTCCGGGGGATGATCGCAAAAGGCGGAGGGCGGCGCGCATTCCAGGATGGCGCGCAGGAGGGTCGCGCGGGCGCCCCCGCTCCAGTTCTGCCAGGCGTCGGCCGTCACGCCGTCGCGGGCGAGATCGGGGCTCGCCTCCGGCAGGGTGACCACGAGGCTGTGCGTCGTGCCCTCGGGGAAGCCGCCGCGGCTCTCGATGGCGAGGGCCGCCCGCGCGCGCCGGGCCATGCGGGCGGCATAGCGCGCGGCGGGCAGGTGCGGCAGCAGGCGCTGGGCCGCCATCCGCACGCCGCCGCCCCGGTCGTCGAGGCAGGCTTCGAGGAAGGGCTCGTCGGCCTCCGACAGGCCCGTCTCAAGGGCGCCGACCAGGGCCTCGCGCAGATCCGCCTTCTCCTTGCGGAAAACCGGCTCCAGGGCGAGGCGGGCGGCCTCCGGATCGCGGGCGCGCCAGGCCGTGAAGGCGGCGCGGCGCTCGGCCACCGTCCCGTCCGTCCAGTCGGCGGGTTGTTCGGCGCCCTCACCGGAATCGCCGCGGGCGCGGCCGAGCCAGGCGAGTTCCGGGGCGGCAATCCCGTCGATGGCGTCGGCCAAGGTGTCGCGCCGGGCGGCAAGGGCCGGGAGCAGCCAATCGGGGGCGCGCATCCCCCGCGCGGCGGCGAGCGTGCACCACTCCGCCAGCCGCGCGGCGGCGGAGGGGCCATCGGCGAGGAGACCGTGGAGCCGGGTCGCGGCGGCGGGCGGGCATTCGAGGCCGATGCGCGCACGGGGCTCGGCCGGGATCAGCGCCTCCGGCCCGAGCCCCGCCCCGGCGCGGTGCAGGGTGGCGTGGGCGGCGAGGCGTGCCAGGAGGGCACCGCCCGGATCGGCCCCGGCCAAGGAAACGGCCAAGGAAACGGACAGGGGATCGGCGGCGGGCGGCGCACGCTCGGCCCCGAGCAGGGCGGCGGCGAGGGCCGGCTCCCAGCCGTCGCCGGCCGGCGGCATCACGGGCTCCGGCATCAGGCCACCCGCATGAGGATCGGCAGCGGTTCCTGCGCCGGCACCGCGAAGACCCGGCCCTCGGCGAAGACGGCGAGGGGCACGAGACCGTGGCCGTCATAGAGCCCGAACAGGTCGACGACGCGCCCCCCCGCGACGGCGAGCAGGCCGGGCAGGCGCGGATCGGCCCGCAGGGCGAGGCAGCCGGTCGCGTCGCCCACCGCGAAGGCCGGGGTGGTCTCCGCGACGCCCGCCCGCGCCGCGAGGCGCCCGAGCCGCACGCCCGCGAGGCAGACCGGCCAGCTCTCGGTCCAGGGTGCGCGGGCGAGAACCGCCGCGAACGCGTCCCGCGCCGCCGCGACGGTTCCGCCCCCCGGCAGCACCGGGGCGGCGGCGGCCTCGGCCCGACCCTCGCGGAACAGGGCGCGCAGGGGCGGATCGCCCGGGTGGAACGCCAGGGCGCCGTGGAAATCCTGCCCCGCGACGGGGACCGGCGGCAGGGGCGAACCGGCCGCGCCGTAATCGATCACCTGCGCCAGGGCTCCGGAGGCACGGCCGGCGAGCCAGACCGAACGGGCGGTGAGCCCACCCTCCGCCTCGACGCCGTGGGCGAGGACCGCCCAGGTGTCGGCCCGGTCCGGCCGGGCCGCCATCGCCTCGGCGGTGACGGGGAGGCCGAGCGCCGCGCCGACGCCGGCGGCCTGTTCGGGATCGAGGGCCTCGCGGCGGCGCGCGGCGGCCAGCAGCAGGGCGAGCCGCCCGAGGGCCAGCCCCAGGGCCGCGTCCGGCCGGGGCGCACCGGGCTGGGCGGCCGTGGCGGCGAGGCCCGGCAGCGCCCGGACCCGGCGGGCGAGGCCCGGCACCTGCCCGTCCACGAGGCGCCCGGCCATCCGGTCCCAGAAGGCGTAGGGCTCGGCCCGGGCGCTCGCCAGCCCGCGCCGCATGAGGTCGCGCAGCCAGAGGTCGAGTTCCTCCAGCGCCGCCGCGACACGGTCGTCCCGGACCTGCCGGCGCTTGGCCTGCGCGGCCTCGTCCACGGGTTTGCCCGGCGCGCGCGCCTCGGCCGACGCGGCGCGCGTCTCACGGCCCCGGACCCAGGCCTCGACCCAATCGGGCGGCGTGCCCACCGCGATGGGGGCGGCGGCCTCCACCAGCATCAGCCCAAGGGCGTGCTTGCAGGGAAACTTGCGGCTCGGGCAGGTGCATTTCGAGGCCGGCCCGGCGAGATCCGCCACGGTGCGGTACGGGCTGGCGCCGCTGCCCTGGATCTCGCCCCAGATCACCGTCCCGGCCCGGCCGAGGCCGCTCCATTGGGCCGGCTTCGCCTGGGTCTGGCCCGCCTTGCGGCTCGCCGCATCGGGGGCCAGATCGAGGATCTGAGCGGTGGTCAGCGTCATGCGTCGCGGCGGCCGGACTTTCGTCGATCGAATCTGAGCCCGCGCAGACTATCGCCTCGCTCCCAGGGGGCCAAGATTGACAAACGGGACGCTTCTACGCCTCTTGCTGGATTGCCCTGCGGACTAAGTGTCTCTCACAAAACTCCCGCCGCACCGTCGTCTTCGGGGCGAGAACCGTCCCGGGGCGGGAGTTTTGTGAGGCACTCTAACCTTCGATCCATCCGGCGCTTGCTGCCGGCACGGTCGCGGGCGGCTTCAGCCCGAGTGCATCGATCCAGACGGCGGCTTCAGCCGTGTCCGGGAAAATTGATGCCAAAACAAAAGCCTCGTGCTCCGGCGCAGGAACGAAGTGATTGCGTCACAGCCCTAGGCCGGGAGCCGGATCGTCCAGGCTTCCGGGAAGGTGTGCTCCTCGAGGTTCACGCCCGGTCCGCCGCGATCGATCACCACGAAATCCTGGGGGGCGCCGAACGGGGTCAGCACGCCGTGCCAGGTGTTGGCGGCGTAGCAGACGCCCTGGCCCGGGGCCGTGACGAAGGCGCGGGGGCGACCGGGGCGGCCGTCCGCGTCGGGGCAGACCACCACGAGGAACGGCGCGGCGTTCAGGGGCACGAAGGCCTGGGCGCCCAGGGGATGGCGCTCCACGAGGCCGACCACGAGGGGCACGGGATAGGGCTCGGCCTCGACGAGGCCGACGACGACTTCGGCCCCCTCCCCCGCCACCGCGATGGCCGCGAGATCGTGGAAGCGGCGGGCCTTGCCGGCGTTCATGGGCCGGGGCGCCCCCTGCGCGCGGTCGATGACCCGGCCGAAGGGCGCGAACGCCTCGGCCGTCAGGGGTTCGGCGATGACGGTGCGGTCGCTCACCGGGCGTTCCGGAGCGTGAGGCCGGCGTGGCGGTTCACGTCCTTGTAGAGCAGGTAGCGGAACGGGCCGGGGCCGCCGGCGTAGCAGGCCTGCGGGCAGAAGGCGCGCAGCCACATGAAGTCGCCGGCCTCGACCTCGACCCAGTCGCGGTTCAGCCGATAGACCGCCTTGCCTTCGAGGACGAACAGGCCGTGCTCCATCACGTGGGTCTCCTCGAAGGGGATCGAGCCGCCCGGCCGGAACGTGACGATGTTCACGTGCATGTCGTGGCGCACGTCGTCGCTCGCGACGAACCGCGTGGTGGCCCAGGCCCCGTCCGTGCCCGGCATGGCGGCGGGGGCGATGTCGGCTTCGTGGGCGAGGAAGGAGTCCGGCGCGTCGATCCCCGGCACCCGTTCGTAGGCTTTGCGGATCCAGTGGAAGCGGGCCGGCTCACCGCCGGTGTTGCGGAAGGTCCAGGCGGCGCCCGGCGCGAGATAGGCGTAGGAGCCCGGCCGCAGGGGATGCGCCCGGCCCTCCAGGGTCAGGGTGGGCGTCCCCTCGACCACGAACAGCACGCCCTCGGCCTGCGCCTCGGGCTCCGGCCGGTCGCTGCCGCCGCCGGGGGCCACCTCCATGAGGGACTGCGCGAAGGTCTCGGAGAAGCCCGAGAGCGGGCGCGACAGCATCCAGGCCCGCGTGCCCTCCCAGAACGGCAGCACGCTCGTGACGATGTCGCTCATCACCCCCCGGGGGATGACCGCGTAGGCCTCCGTGAACACCGCCCGGCCGGTCATCAGGGCCGTCTGGGGCGGAAGGCCGCCGCAGGGCGGGTTGTAGGACGAAGTGCTCATGGCCGTCTTTTCCTTCGTGTCAGGCGGGCTTGGCGGTCACGATGGGGGCGTCGAGGGCCGTCTTGGTGTCGACGGCGACGTCGCCGTCGAGGACCCGGTGCGCCTGCGCCCGGTCGATGTCGCCCTCCCAGGCGGCGATCACCACGGTGGCCACGCAATTGCCGATGAGGTTGCCCAGCGCCCGGGCGATGCCGACGAACCAATCGATGGACAGGACCAGCACGAGGCCGATCACCGGGATGTCCGGCACCGCCGAGAGGGTGGCGGCCAGCACCACGATGGCCGAGCCCGGAATCCCGTGGGCGCCCTTCGAGGTGAGGAGCGCGATGCCGAGGATGAGGAGCAGGTGGCCGAAGGACAGGTCGGTGTTCGTGGCCTGCGCGATGAACACGGTGGCGAGAGTCAGGTAGAGCGAGAAGGCATCGAGGTTGAACGAGTAGCCCGTGGGGATCACGAGGCCCACCGTCGAATCCTTGATGCCGAGGCGCTCCAACTTGCGCATCACCTGCGGCAGCACGCTGTCCGACGAGGCGGTGCCGGCCACGACGAGGAGTTCCTCGCGCAGGTAGGCGAGGAGCTTGAGCAGGCTGAATCCCGCCGCCTTCAGGATGGCGCCGAGGACCACGAACACGAAGAACGCGACACCGGCATAGAACAGCACCACGAGGACGCCGAGCTGCTTCAGGGAGCCGACGCCGTACTTGCCCACCGTGAAGGCCACGGCCCCGAGGACGCCGAGCGGCGCGAGGCGCACGATGAAGCCGATCACCTTGAACAGCACGTTGGTGATGCGCTCGATGCTCTCGGCCAGGGGCTTGCCGGACTCGCCGAGCAGGGCGAGGCCGGAGCCGAACAGGATGGCGATGATGAGAACCTGGAGGATGTCGCCCTTGGCGAAGGCATCCACCACCGTGGTGGGGATGAGCTTCATGAGGAAATCGACGGTGCCGGTCACCTGCCCGACCCGGTCGGTGTAGCCGGCCAGCGCCTTGGCATCGAGGGTAGTCGGGTCGACGTTCATGCCGCGCCCCGGCTCGAACACGTAGGCGAGGACGATGCCGAGCACGAGGGCGATGGTGGTGACCGCCTCGAAGTAGATGAGGGATTTGAGCCCGACGCGGCCGACCTTGCGCAGGTCCCCGGCGCCGACGATGCCGTGCACGACGACACCGAACACCAGGGGGGCGATCGCCATCTTGATGAGCTTGATGAAGCCATCGCCCAGCGGCTTCAGGGCCACGGCGAGATCGGGCTTGGCGATGCCGATGACGACACCGAGCACGAGGGCGGCCACGACCTGCCCGAACAGCGACGCGAAGAAGCGCCTCATGCGAACCTCCCCCTTTTCGATTGGAAAACCGGCGACGGTTCCGAGTACCCGGATGCGCGGCCTCGGAAGTCCCATCGAATCGAGCAAAATCCGCACCGGGGTGCGACAGGCCGGCCTCGTGGGGGACCGGGCCGCACGATCTCCCGGCGACATCTAGACGTCAAATATTTCATGTGTCTTAGCTCATCCGCAAAACATATGGATTGGGTGCGTGGAACTCCGGCATCTTCGCTATTTCGTCGCCGTCGCCCGGCACCTCAGTTTCACGGCCGCGGCCGAGAGCCTCGGCATCTCGCAGCCGCCCCTGAGCCAGCAGATCCGCGCCCTCGAACTCGAGGTCGGCACCGATCTGTTCGAGCGGACGACGCGCCGGGTGGTCCTCACCCGCGCCGGGCACGATTTCCTGGCGCGGGCCGAAAGCATCCTGGAGAAATCCGGTGAGGCCATGGATCGGGCCCGCGCCATCGGCAACGGCACCGCCGGCATCCTCAACATCGGGCTCACGGGCTCGGTCCTGGCCGGGCCGCTCGGCGGCATCGTCCACGCCTTCGGGCAGCGGCACGCAGACGTCGATCTGCGCATCCACGAGATGTCGCCCAACCGGCAGATCTTCGCCCTGAAGTCGCATCAGGTCGATCTCATCTTCCTGCGCAGCCCGCCACGCGAGACGGATTTCACCCTGGAACCGGCGTGGCGCGAGGGCCTGAGCGTGGTCCTGCCGGCCGATCACCCCCTCGCCGACCGGACGGAGATCCCCCTCGGGGACCTCGCGCACGAGACGTTCGCGATCCTCAACCCGAGCGAATCGCAATTCGCGCGGGAGATCTGGAGCCGGTGCCTGGGCGCCGGCTTCACCCCCCGCATCTCGCAGCAGGTGAACGAGGCGACCTCCCTCGTCAGCCTCGTCGCCGCCGGGCTCGGCATCGCCATCGTGCCGGAATTCGTCGGCCACCTCCGCCACGCCCGGGTGGTGTGCCGGCCCCTCGCGGAATGCGGCGCGACCGCCGACGTCCACGCCCTCCACCACCCGGATGGCGGCCCGATCGTCGAGAAGTTCCTGGCCCTGACCCGGGCGCGGGCCGAGGCTATCGCCGCGAGCCTGCGGCACGCGGGATAGGGGCGGGCTCGACCGACGCGGGGGACGCCCTCGGCGACCCGGTCGGCGTGTCGGCGTCGAGAGGTCCCTCGTGCATCGATCCAGACGGAGGCTTCAGCCGTGTCTGGGACACTTGATGCAAAAACAAAAGCCTCGTGCTCTGGCGCAGGAACGAAGTGATGGCGTCACAGCACTAGCTTTGCGGGCAGGGGGCGGGGTTGGAGCCGCCCCGTTTCTGGAAAACGACTTCGCTGTCGGAGAGCGCCGAATAGGCGACCCCGCCGCGAACCGGCCAGGCAAGGGATTCCCGCCAAGTCACCGGCAGTTCGAAGTCCTTCACGATCTTGGAGAAAACGGTCCCGAGCACCAAGGTATAGGGCATCGAGACCTCGGCGAGCACGTAGCGGGCGCCGATCCGCTGATAATTCGGCGGCACCGTCAGATCGCTCGCCGGACCCACGCCACGCGGCTGCGCGCCGAATGACCACGACGAGCAGACGTAAGGGTTGAGCAGGGACGCCGTGTTCACGCCCACCCCCAGGGCGGAGATGGTGATCGTCATCTTCGCGATGTCATAAGGGGCGATCGCCAGGGTGGTGGCCGAAAGGATGTCGTTCATGACACTGTCGGCCACCGGATTCTGCGCATCGCCCTGAGAGGCGAGATCCGCCGCGGTCCGGACGACGATGAGGACCCGCCGCCAGTTTTCGATGGCGTTGACGATCTCGATGCAGCCCACCAGCAAGACGAGAACGATCGGAAGGATGAGGGAAAATTCGATCGCCGCGACGCCGGCGGCATCGCCGTTCCAGCGACGCTGCGCGCGCCTCACGGTCCTTAACACGCGGATCATGCTCGCTCGTCCGTATCGGCGCAGGCCCTGTCAGCATGCCCCCGCCGTCGGGGGAATGTAGGATTCGACCCTGAAGGCGGAGGCCGATTGGATGAGCGCGGATCCATCGAAAAATCTGCCGAGACTGAATCCGAAAGGGCTTGCGAAGAGCGGAAACTTCAGACTTCCGCGCAGCAAGACGATGCTATGGGGTTTTGGACAGCTATAAGAGGTTCCGGCGCTCGTCGACCAATCGCCCGTCTGCGCATCCAGGGCGCTGTCGAAGGGACCCCCGGAGAAGTCACTGACGACTTTCACGTCCAGTTTGACCTGACGACAGTCGAACAATTTCAGATCGGCCTGGGCATCCTCGGCGCAGATCTTCGCTTGAAGGGCCGCCAGAAGATCGGAGGTCTTCGTCAGCGTTGCCGTGCTCCTCTGGAAGCCCCCCGTCGCCAGGCTTCGCACCCCGCGCTGGAGGGCCGCATCCAATCCCTGCCGGGCCATGAAGAACATGGCGTATTGCATGATCGCGAGAATCACGATGACGAACAAACCACTCACCATGGCGAATTCGATCGCGTAACTTCCGCGATCGTCCGCGAGAAAATGTCCGATGCGCCGTCGGACCGTCACTTCGAGAGCCGAATTTGCGTGAAGACTTTCACGATGGCCGCGAACGCCTCGCCCACCGAAGTCACGGTGGATGCGTTGACATAGAGATTCGCGGCCGACGCGCAGGATTGGAGTTGCGGGACGATGTCGTCGAAGCGTCGCCCCTTGCCGCCGACTTGGCTGGGCTGCCCCAGGGTCGCGTTGAAGCCCCAGTCCCAGTTCAGGTCGATGTACGGCGTATAGAGCACGCCGACGAAGACGCTCTGATCGAGCGTCCGGCACGCCGCCGGCGCGAAGGGCGCGACACCCTGGCCGGCCGCGACGGGATTGGCGGCTTCCGCCCAGGTTCTGTCCTTATCCTGCACCCCATCGGTCGCGATGATCACGAGCTTTTTGGGCCGGGTGATTCCGTCGCCGCCAACGCCGACGACCGAGGCGAATTGCGGCATGTTCTCCATGAAATGCGTCCCCCCCTCGGTGCGGCTCGAAGCGCTTGGAAGCTTGGGGAGGTTGATCCCGACCTGGGTGAGGTCGCTCGTGATATCCACGAGTTTCGTCAAGTTGTTGCTAAAGCTATAGAGTGCGACGCGAAAGCGGGTCCCGGCATTGGGCTGCTTTTGAAGCCAGCTCATGAAATCCTTGAGACCCGTGTTCATTTCATTCAAGCGTAAACCGATCCCGTTGGCTTGCGCCCATTCGAAGGAATCGTAATTGGTCCCTCGAACCTTCACGCCGTCGTGGCAGGCGAAGGCGCAACCGCCCAGGTTGGCGCGAAGGGCGGCGATGTCGGACGCGGTGGCGCCGGTCGCCATCGATCCCGACACATCGACCAGAAGATAGATATCGACCGCGGGCGCCAGATCGACGCCGGACTGGGCGATGCCCTGAATCGGCAGTGATCGGAACCCCAGGACCTGCAGCAGCGTCGCCGACGTGGAGGCCGTATAGCTTCCATTCACCAGAACGGAGCGATCGGTGATCTGAGTCGAAAACACCGGCTTTGCGTCCGTAGGCAGCTTGAAGTTCGCCTTGAACGAAGCCAAGGCCGCCGCGTTGGCCGCCGCGATAACCATCGGCTGACTCAGACCTTTGGTATCCGCCTGCCCCGCAGCTTGCGCGCCGGCAATCACGGCGGCATCGAGGGCGTTGTTCAAGCGGGTTCGATCGACGAGGGATCGCCCGTAGTCGATCGCTCCGCCTGCAAAACCAAGCAGGGGCAACAGAGCCGCGGCGAACAGGATCGGCAGCGTTCCCGCACTGTCACGCCTGAAGCTCTTGAAAGGCATAGACATTTGATGTTTTGTCTTACGAAAAATAGACACCCTAGAACATTTTGACGCCCGTCAGACAAACCCCTGCTTATGGCAAAAAAATTAATTTAGTTTTAATCCGTCAATACACATCCGATGCGGATTGATGAAGGACTTCAATTCTCCTCGGAAATCATCACGCCCATGTCATTCATCGCTTCGGCGGATTCAGTGTCCGCTCGCTCGTGCATCGATCCAGACGGAGGCTTCAGCCGTGTCTGGGAAAATTGATGCCAAAACAAAAGCCTCGTGCTCTGGCGCAGGAACGAAGTGATTGCGTCACAGCACTCGGAATGGAGACCGCGTCACGTCGCGGCCGCCCCACCGAGGAACCGCCGCACCAGGAGGCGGGCGAGGTCGCCGGGCGGTTCGGGCGTCAGCACGGCGAGCTTGCGCGAGGTCGAGAGGGAGGCGAGGCCGTGCAGGCCCGCCCAGAGGGTCGCCACCGCCTGCCGACGCTCGTCGGCCTGCGGAATGAGCGGCGCCAGGGCCGCGTCGACGATCGCGATGGTCCGCCCCAGGGCTTCGGCATACCACTCGGGAAACGCGGCGTCCGGCGCCAGGGCGTGCTCGAACACGAGGCTCCAGACCTGGGGGTCCGCATCCACGAACCCGAGATAGGCCTGCGCCAGGGACTCGGCGTTGGCCTGGGGCGACGCGTCGCCCGAGACCGCCGCCGCCAGGGCGTCGTGCAGGCGCTCCAGGGTGCGGGCATTGACCCGCATGATCACCGTGTCGAGGTCGCCGACCGCATTGTAGATCGAGTTCGGCGCGTAGCCGATCACCGCGGCGAGGCGGCGCATCCCCAACCCGCGCGCGCCTTCCTTGCGCACCAGTCCCTCGGCGGCCTTCGCGACGAGCGCCTGGAACTCTTCGCGACTGTGGTCTCCGCGTGGTCCCGTTCCGCGTCGCGCCGTCTTGGTCAAAATCGATACTCCACCGCCTGTTTCGGATCCATTCGATCAGGATAGTCAGGAAAGCTGCGTTAGATCGACGAGCCAAAGATGACACATCCTTAAATTTGATAGCTTTCTATTCCCTCGGACATCCGATCAATTCTTTGTGTGCCTTCGCACGGCCCCGTGCCGCGCCCGCCCGAAACGGATTGCGCGCGTCACGGATTTAAACGACGTTCAATGCATGCGAGGCAAGGGGTCGGCCGGCTGAAACGGCCTCGGATTTGACGCTTCGTCGACCGCCGGGCAGTCATGCGCGGCCAAGGAGACCCGCGATGTTCCGTGACTTGATGACCGCGCGCCGGTTCGCGCCCCTGTTCTGGTGCCAGTTCTTCTCGGCCTTCAACGACAATTTTTTGAAGAACGCCCTGGTTTTCCTCATCCTGTTCCAGGTCGGCGGCGAGGCTGAAGGGTCGGGGATGCTCGTCACCCTGGCGGGCGCGGTGTTCATCGGGCCGTTCTTCATCCTGTCGGGTCTCGGCGGCGAGATGGCCGACCGCTACGACAAGGCGCTCATCGCCCGGCGGCTGAAATTCGCCGAGATCTTCGGGGCCGCCGCCGCCGCCCTGGGATTCTGGCTGCATTCCGTGCCGGTGCTGTTCGTGGCGCTCGGTCTGTTCGGCACCATCGCGGCCCTGTTCGGCCCCATCAAGTACGGCATCCTGCCCGACCACCTGCGCCGCGAGGAGCTCACCGCCGGCAACGCCCTGGTGGAGGCCGCGACCTTCCTGGCCATCCTCCTCGGCACCATCGTGGCGGGCCTCGCCGCCGCCATGGGGGGCGACGCCCTGGCGTTCAGCGGCCTCATCATGGTGTTCGCGGTGCTGTGCTGGCTCTCGGCCCGCGCCATCCCCTCCACCGGCGAGGCCGCCCCGAACCTGCGCGTCGATCCCAACGTCGCCCGCTCCACCGCAAGCCTCATCCGCGAACTCTGGCGCGACACGCGCCTGTGGCGCGGCGCCGTCATCGTCAGCTGGTTCTGGCTCGTCGGCGCCGTGATCCTCGCCCTGCTGCCGGTGCTGGTGCGCACGAGTCTCAACGGCTCCGAGACCGTGGTGACCCTGCTGCTCGCCGTGTTCTCGGTCGGCATCGCGGTGGGCTCCGGCCTCGCCTCGTGGCTCGCGAGCGGCCGCATCGTGCTCCTGCCCACCCCCGTCGGCGCCCTCCTGATGGGCGCGTTCGGCCTCGACCTCGCCTGGACCGTCGCGCACTTGGCCCCGGTCTCCGGCGCGATGCTGGGGGCCGCCGACTTCCTCGCCACCGGCACGGGCCTGCGCATCACCGCCTCCTTCGCGGGTCTGGCCGTGGCGGGCGGCCTCTACATCGTGCCCTCCTTCGCCGCCGTGCAGGCCTGGACCGACAAGGACAAGCGCGCCCGGGTCATCGGCGCCGTCAACGTCCTCACCGCCGCCTTCATGGTGGTGGGGGCTTTGGGGCTCGCCGCCCTCCAGGGGGCCGGCTGGTCCATGGCCGCCTTGCTCGCCCTCATCGGCGGCCTCAACCTCGTGGCCGGCGCCATCATCCTCCTGGTGCTGCCCACGAGCCCGTTCCGCGACTTCCTCTCCATCCTGTTCCGGGCGTTCTACCGCCTCGAGGTGCGCGGCCTCGACAATGTCGACAAGGCCGGCCCCAACGCCATCGTGGCCCTGAACCACGTCTCGTTCCTCGATGCGCCGCTCGCCCTCTCGCTCCTCGACCGCGAGCCGGTCTTCGCCATCGATCACGGCATCGCGCAGCGCTGGTGGGTGAAGCCGTTCCTGGCCCTGACGAAGGCGATGCCCCTGGACCCGACCCGGCCGCTCGCCACCCGCACCCTCATCAAGGCCGTGCGCGACGGCGAGACCCTCATCATCTTCCCCGAGGGCCGGCTCACGGTCACCGGCAGCCTAATGAAGGTCTATGACGGCGCCGGCCTCATCGCCGACAAGTCCGACGCCATGGTCATTCCGGTGAAGATCGACGGCCTGGAGAAGACCGCGTTCTCCCGCCTGTCGAAGGCCCAGGTGAAGCGGCGCTGGTGGCCGAAGGTCGTCGTGACGGTGCTGCCGCCGGTGAAGCTCGAAATCGATCCGGCCCTCAAGGGCAAGAACCGCCGCCGCGCCGCCGGGGCCGCCCTCTACGACGTGATGTCCGACCTCGTGTTCGAGACCGCCGACACCGACCGCAGCGTCATGGACGCCCTGATCCAGGCCGGCACCGACCACGGCTGGCGCCGCACCGCCCTCGAAGACCCGGTGACCGGCACCCTCTCCTATGCCCGCCTGGTGATGGGCGCCAACATCCTCGGCCGCAAGCTCATGCCGCTGGCCGGGGTGGGCAAGCCCATCGGCCTCATGCTGCCCAACGCCAACGGCGCGGCGGTGACGTTCTTCGCCCTGGCCAGCGCCGGCCGGGTACCGGCGATGATCAACTTCTCCGCCGGCCCCGCCAACGTGCTGTCCGCCTGCAAGGCGGCCGAGATCGGCACAGTTCTCACCTCCCGCGCCTTCATCGAGAAGGGCCGCCTCGGCCCCCTGGTCGAGGCCATTCAAGGCACGGTGAAGCTCGTCTATCTGGAGGACATCCGCGCCGGCATCTCGACGGCCGACAAGATCCGGGGCTTCCTCAGCCCCCGCCGCCCCCTGGTGGCGCGAAAGGGCAGCGATCCGGCCGCGATCCTGTTCACGTCGGGCTCCGAGGGCACCCCGAAGGGCGTGGTGCTGGCGCATCGCAGCATGCTCGCCAACACCGCCCAGGTCGCCGCCCGCATCGATTTCGGGCCGACCGACAAGGTGTTCAACGTGCTGCCCGTGTTCCACGCCTTCGGGCTGACGGCGGGTTTGGTGCTGCCCCTGGTCTCCGGGGTGCCGGTCTACCTCTACCCCTCGCCCCTGCATTACCGGATCGTGCCCGAGCTCGTGTACGGCTCCAACGCCACGGTCCTGTTCGGCACCGACACCTTCCTGGCGGGCTACGCCAAGATGGCCCATTCGTACGACCTGCGGAGCCTGCGCTACATCGTGGCCGGCGCCGAGCCGGTGAAGCTCACGACCCGCAAGACCTATGCGGAGAAGTTCGGCCTGCGGATTCTGGAGGGCTACGGCGTCACCGAATGCGGGCCGGTGGTGGCCCTCAACACCCCGATGTTCAACCGCTTCGGCACCGTCGGGCGCCTGCTGCCGGGCATCGCCCACCGCCTGGAGCCGGTCCCCGGCATCGAGGAGGGCGGCCGGCTCCACGTGAAGGGGCCGAACGTGATGCTGGGCTACCTCCGGGCCGAAGACCCTGGAAAACTCCAGCCCCCCGAAAACGCCTGGCACGACACCGGCGACATCGTGGTCCTCGACCCGGAGGGCTTCGTCACCATCAAGGGCCGGGCGAAGCGCTTCGCCAAGATCGGCGGCGAGATGGTGTCCTTGGCCGCCGTGGAGGCCCTGGCCGCCGAGCTCTGGCCCGACGCCCCGAGTGCGGTCGCCGCCG
The DNA here is from genome assembly GCF_900113485.1 of Methylobacterium gossipiicola. Taxonomy (GTDB): domain Bacteria; phylum Pseudomonadota; class Alphaproteobacteria; order Rhizobiales; family Beijerinckiaceae; genus Methylobacterium; species Methylobacterium gossipiicola. The sequence goes on along the minus strand of NZ_FOPM01000003.1, from coordinate 239,262 downwards.
TGCCGGATGCCCGCAAGGGCGAGCGCCTGATCCTGTTCACCGAGCGCGCCGACGCGACGCGGGCCGACTACCTCGCCTTCGCCAAGGGCCGGGGCGCCACGGACCTCGCCCTGCCCGCCGAGGTGGTGGTGGGCAAGGTGCCGATGCTCGGCACCGGCAAGGTCGACATGGTGGCGGTCGCGAAACAAGCCCGCGAAAGGGCCGGCAGCGACGCCACGGCGGCGGCGTAAGCACGGCTCCGGTCGATCATCCCGTGGGATCGGCCGCGACAGGCCCCCGCGCCTGCCGGAAACCGAAGAGCGATCCTACCCCCGCTCCGCCAGGATCGCGTCCGCCAACCCGTCCACCTGGGCCTCGCTGTGGGCGGCGGAGCACGCCACCCGCAGGCGGGCGGTGCCGGCCGGCACCGTCGGCGGGCGGATGGCGACGGCGAGATAGCCCCGCGCTTCGAGGGCCGCCGAGAGGGCGAGGGCCGCCGCCGCCTCGCCGATGAGGATCGGCACGATGGGGCTCTGCGCCTCCGGCAACCCCAGGCGGGCGGTGAAGCGGCGGGCCAGCGCCAGGGGCCGGGCGGCGCGGTCCGGCTCGGCCTCCACGATCTCCAGGGCCTTGAGCGCGGCGGCGGCCGAGGCCGGCGGCAGCCCGGTGGTGTAGACGAAGCTCCGCGCCCGGCTCGTCAGGAGATCGACCACGGGGCGCGAGGCGCAGACATAGCCGCCATAGGAGCCCAGCGTCTTCGACAGGGTGCCCATTTCGAGGGGGGCACGCGCCCCCGCCTCCACAACCCCGAGGCCGTGGGCATCGTCCACCAGGGTCCAGGCGTCGTACTCGGCCGCCAGCGCCAGGAGGTCGGGCAGCGGCGCCCGGTCGCCGTCCATGCTGAACACCCGCTCGGTGAGGATCAGCACCCGCCCGTGCCGGGCGCGGCGGCTCGTGAGCAGCCCGCGCAGGTGGTCGAGGTCGTTGTGGCGGAACCGTACGCTCGTCGCCCCCGAGAGCTGCGCCCCGGCGAACAGGCAGGAATGCCCGAGGGCATCGACGAGGACGAGGTCCCCCGCCCCCGCCAAGGCCGTGACGATCCCGAGATTGGCGAGATACCCGCTGCCGAACACCAGGGCGGCGTCCTTGCCCTTGTGGGCGGCAAGCCGCGCTTCCAGGGCCAGCAGCGGCGGATGGTTGCCGGTGACGAGGCGCGACGCCCCCGCCCCGGCGCCGTAGCGTTCGAGGGCCTCCCGCCCTGCCGCGATCACCCGGGGGTCGTGGGACAGCCCGAGATAGTCGTTGCACGAGAACGACACGCGGGTTTGCCCCCCCCGCTCGACCCCGGCCCCCGCCCCCCGCGCCGTCGCCACGAGGGTTCGCCGCAGGGTTTTGGCGGTGAGATCGTCGAGGGTGGATTTCGCATATGCGTCGAGGCTGGACATGGGGGGATGGGGGTTGGGGGAGTGCGCGTTGTCAAGCGCGCGATCCGGCACGACCAAGCAACCCCACCTCGCTGATTAGCGGACGGCTAGGATGCCCGCGAAGTGCCTCGCATACGAGAGCGAAACCCTCTACGAGATGAGGAGAGGACGTAAGGCTGCCGCGGAATTTGGCGGCCCGCTCCCTCCGAAAAGTGTATGGACGCATTCAAGTTGACGAACTCTTGGGTGGATAGAGATAAAGCCACAGGAGGTAGACAAGATATTCATACAATCCCCGATGGGTCCGACATACGGAGCATCAAGTACAGGGCGCTGAACGCGGCCCGCGTGGCACTTCATCCATTGTGCCGTCACCAAGCGCGATCGCTATCGCTGAGCATACCCATTACGTCCGCCCTATCAATGATGTGCAGGTTTCGAGAACAACGGCCCTTCCATTTAAAAGAGAAGCGCAAGCCGGGCGAACGTAATTAAATATTTTGGGTAAATTACATGAAACCCATCATCATTAGTATCCGGCCACAATGGTCTCGCCTCATTCGGTCCGGCGCGAAGACAATCGAACTTCGGCGTCGCTTTCCGCTGCTTTCAGAAGGCTCGATAGCTTACTTGTACGAGTCGTCCCCGACCTGTGGACTCATCGCTCTACTGCGAATTTCTGCCGTTCACGAAATGAAAGTCGACGACCTATGGCGCGTGCACGGGAAAGACTCTTGTGTGCCCGAACATGAGTTTGCGAAATACTTCGAGAGGCGCAAGATTGGCTACGGCATCAAAATTTCTGAGTGTCACACTCTGCCAAATTTTCTTAGTTTGCACGATCTTCGAATGAAATTTGCGTTCACTGCTCCGCAGTCATGGGCCTATGCGCCATCTTCGCTCTTGGCCAACCTAGGAGCATCTGCATGATAATCTTTGTTGCTGGGCTATCGAAATCTGGAAAATCGACACGTTCTCAATATGCCGCCGCGCAATTGGCCGAGCTAGAATACGTAAGTGTGAGCAAGCTGCTTACGCTCTCGGGTGGAATCCTACCCGTCAGAACTTTCGCCGACGCACTTTTCAATCAACAGCTGGCGACAGAGCTTCTCTTGCGGCGGGTAGCCACTAAACGACATCAAATAATCGACGGTCACGCACTTATAGAGACCGCCGAAGGCCCAATACCTGTTCCTGACAGCTTTTTTGAGTGGCTGCGTCCATCTCTAATGATATATATTTACGATCAGCCCGACGAAATTCGGATGCGACGGGTGAAGCATGGAATGTCACACTCCCGCCGAGAGCTCATCGCATTAATGGCGATGGAGCAAGCAGCCTGCGAACGTGTCGCAGATCGTCAAGGAATACCTTTAGATATCCTACTCTCGCCAACGCTGGAGAGATTTGCCTCCGCGATCAATCGAAGATTGATCGTATCTCAGTGAGCGTCCATAGCGACAGGGCCGTTAAACACATACTCGATGCGCCCCGGCCGATAGAGATCGCAATGGGCAACAGCGTCAGGGAACGACCAAGCCCGAACCAGACCACAAAATCCGCTCATTCGCTCCTGAGGAACTGTGAAGAGCGGTCGGGAGGTCCCCAACCAAGCGAAGGCATGGCGCGCGAGCTCAGCAGAAACTCCACGGTTTCGGCTATCGTCACGCACCCACAGCGTACTCAACTTTCGCTCGGCACTTGTTCGTTTGCAGATCGCAACACCTGCCAATGCACCGTCTGATATGGACGTGAGAATGCGCCGCTCATCGATGCACAGCCCCGGGACAACCTTCCCGAAAAACCAATCTCGGAAACAGGGGTAAAACTCGGTTACTCCTGCGCCTTCCAATGCCTTGAAGACGTCGTAAGGATCCGTCGGCGGAGCGGCCACGAAGGGGCAATTGCGCAAAACGCCAAGGCCGTGATCCTTCGTCATCTGCATTCGTGCCATCCAACTTGCGAGATCGAGGGTATGCCTGATAGGCTGGAAAGCCAAAAGAGGGGCGTCGGATGGATCCCCACCTTTTAACGCCGGAACCACACGCAGCCAAAGAGCGCGAGGAACAACGCAATCATAACCAGCAGGTTTCCGGCGGCGCTGACGCAGGCTGGCGCAGAACATCCCAAAGACCATCCCAGCCACGCCAGCCCACCCATGAGCAAGCTCTGCAACGCGCTGCCCATGGCTCCTAGTGCGACGATCACCAAGCCATACACGACTAGGCTACCGGTATAATAGGCCCGGAAAGTCGCAAGGGCGGTGAAACTGTCGACCGGCCCGTGTGCGGGCAATTTAGACGACCAATGGTAGATAATCATTTTATCTGGATTCATCCCAGGACAACCCTGCAAATAACGGCTCCACATTTCCGGCTCTAGTCGACGCATTTTTCTGAAGCCTGTATGAGACTGGGTCATCTCGACACCCATGTCTCGAATCAGAAAGTAATGAACAGCGGATACATCAATCAGCCCACACCCGGTTGCCTGAAGCTTCTCACGAATAGCCCCTGAGAAATTTCTTCGCTCATTTAACCTAAACTCAACGATCTCGTTTGTCGAAATCGTACTTAAGAATGCAGAATCCTTCGGCTTTATCGTCGAAACGAAGCCATTTTTCACCTCGATGGGTAGTTTGACGCGAAGCCTAAAGTAGTGATCACCAACCCTTCGCCTCAATCGCTCGAAAAAACTATCCTTGAGCGTAATGACCGTTACCTCGTCGCCCCCTACGCCGATCTTTGACAATAGCCGCTCGTCGGGGGAGCAGCGGGCAACGTAAAACTGGACCCGTTCCGTTTCCGCAATGGATGCAGCAAATATACGCCCATCGTCCTGGACCCCCCCCGCCGCCAACGTCTCATTGAAGATCGCAGATAAGGTTGAGGCATCATGCATGACCTCGAAAAGATCAGAAATATGACTGTCATCAATGACAGCAAACGGCAAGCTTATTGATAATGTTCGAAGGGAACGAATTTCCTGTAAACGAAATCCTATATCAAGCAAATCAAAGTTTTTATATTTATTTCTCTCAGTGTTCCTCCATATATTGACATGTACTTCGACACGCGGCGCGTAGCCCTCTGCAGCGTCCGCAATTTTGTCCTGCCAGATGGCGATGCTGCCGCGCATGAATTCCACCTGAAATAAATCATCCCGAATAGACTACATATGCGGCGAACATAGGTCCATTCGCCGATAACACTCATTCATTGGCAGGCCATCTTTACCTTTCGGTCCTTCACGTGTCGCAAGATATGGCTGAGCCTGATTGGTATCGTGCGTCGCAGATATGAAACTGACGCGCCACACGATGCACCTTCTATGTGCGATGCTATGCTCGAGCGCGCCTCATACGCAAGCTAGGCATAGCTACCTTACGTTCGAACTTGACCCCACCGCCCCCGCCCACCATCCCACCGGCATGACCCCTCCCCCAAAAAACCACCTCTGGCGGCCCTACACGCAGATGAAGACCGCCGCGCCGCCCCTCGCGGCTGTGCGGACGGACGGGGCGCGCATCGTCCTGGCGGATGGGCGCGAGCTCGTGGACGGCATCGCCTCGTGGTGGACGGCGGCGCATGGCTACAACCATCCCCACATCCGGGCCGCCGTCGCCGCCCAGCTGGAGGCGATGCCGCATGTGATGTTCGGCGGGCTCACCCATGCGCCGGCGGAAGCGCTCGCCGCCCGCCTCGCCGCCCTGTTGCCGGGCGACCTCGACCACGTGTTCTTCTCCGATTCCGGGTCCGTCGCCGTCGAGGTGGCGCTGAAGATGGCCCTGCAGCTGTGGCTGAACCGGGGGGTCGCGGGGCGCACCCGCTTCCTCGCCTTTCGCGGCGGCTACCACGGCGACACCCTCGGGGCGATGTCGGTCTGCGATCCGGAGGAGGGCATGCACCGGCGCTTCGGCGCCGCACTGCCGACCCAGGTGTTTTGCGATCTGCCCACCAGCCCGGACCGGGTCGCGGCCCTCGACGCCTGCCTCGCCGAACAGGCCAAAACCCTGGCGGCCGTGATCGTCGAGCCCCTGGTCCAGGGGGCCGGCGGCATGCGGATGCACCCGCCCGCCGTCCTCGCCACGGTGGCGCGCCTCGCCAAGGCCCACGGCCTGCCCCTCATCGTCGACGAGATTTTCACGGGCTTTGGCCGCACCGGCACCCTGTTCGCCTGCGAACAGGCGGGGATCGTCCCCGACATCCTGTGCCTGTCGAAAGCCCTCACGGGCGGCACGATGGCGCTCGCCGCCACGGTGGCGACGGGCGCGGTGTTCGCGTCGTTTCTCTCCGACGACCCCGCCGCCGCCCTCATGCACGGCCCGACCTTCATGGCCAATCCCCTGGCCTGCGCGGCGGCCAATGCCAGCCTCGACCTGTTCGAGACCGAGCCCCGCCTCGCGCAGGCCCAGGCCATCGGGGAGCGCCTCGCCGCCGGCCTCGAACCCCTCCGGGGCCGGCCCGGCGTCGCCGACATCCGGGTGCTCGGCGCCATCGGGGTGGTGCATTGGGAGACGGTGCCGAACCTCGCCGCGGTCAAAAGCCGCTTCCTCGAGCGCGGCGTCTGGGTCCGGCCGTTCGGCGATATCGTCTACCTCACGCCGGCCCTGACCATCACCGAACCGGACCTCGACCGGCTCATCGCCGCCGTCGTGGCGGTGGTGACGGAGGTGACGCGGCGTTGAGGGCTGCAACCCGCGGCGCATTCCCTCGTTGGGACAGGGTGACGCGCGGCGCACGGGCCAGTGCGCCGTCACACGCCGCATCCCATGGAACGGTCGGGGAGAGTGCAACGTGGTGGATGAGACGACGGGCGCCAACGACGACCGGCCGGTGATTCTCCTCGTGGAGGACGAAGCCCTGACCATCATGGACCTCGGGGACGTCCTCGAAGACGGCGGCTACGCCACGGTGCAATGCGCCTCCGCCGAGCGGGCGCTGAACATCCTGGCGGCGCGGCCCGACATCTGCGGGCTCGTCACCGACGTCGAATTGTCGGGCAAAACCAATGGGTTCGACCTTGCCACGGCGGCCGCGCAGGCACGGCCTCAGCTGCCCATCGTCATCGTTTCCGGACGGGCCGCGCCCGATCCGACCCGGATGCCGCCGGGCGCCCGCTTCATCGCCCGCCCCTGCACGGGCGAGGATATTCTCAGTCAGCTCAAGGGGTTACTGCCCTGCTGAGCGTGCCACCACGCGAGCGTATCGTCGAGCCCCGTTTCCAGGGTGAAGCGGGGCCGGAACCCCACCTCATCCCGCAGCCGGGTGATCGCCGCCGCGATCACGGCGGGCTCGGACGGGCCTAAAGCCTTGGCGCCATAGCACAAAAGGTCGGGCCGCCCGGTCCTGTCGGCGAGCCCGTCGAGGAGGGTCCGCACCGGGACCGCCGTGCCGGAGCCGATGTTGACGGCCCCCGTCACCGCACCGTCGAGGAGTGCCGCCAAAGCGCCTGCCGCATCAACCACATGCAGGAAATCGCGGGCCTGATGCCCGGGGGATGTCGGAAACGCTTCGCCCGCGAGGAGCGCCCGCGCGGCGTCGCTGACGAGGCGGCCGGGGCGCTCGCCGGGGCCGTAGAGATAGAACAGGCGCCCCCAGGCGAAGGACAGGCCGACGCTTTTTGCGTAGGCGTCGAGAATTCGATGAGTTCCGTCCTTGGCCGCGCCGTAGAGCGTCGCCGGACGACACGGTGTCGTGCCCTCTTCGAAACGGTCCGTGCCCCATTCATACTCGGCACAGGTGCCCGAAACCACGAGACGCCGCCCGCCAACTTCGAAAAAGCTTCGGGCGAGGTCGAGGCTCGCCGCCACCCAGTCGAGATTCTTCGCCGAGGTCCAGTATTTCCCGGGCTCGGCATCCCAGGCGAGGTGCAGGAGATGGCTCGGCGCCACGGCGGCGACGAGGGCCCGGCGGGCGCCCTCGTGGAGGAGGTCCACGGCGTGAATCTTGATGCCCGGCAAGGGCTTACGCGCCACGGCGTGGACCTCGAAGCCCCGCGCCGCCAGGGCCGCCAGGGCATGGCGCCCGACGAAGCCGGAGGCGCCGGTGACCAGAACCCTCACGCCGTCCAATCCGGATAAGCGAGGTCGCGCTCGGCGATCACCGTGACGGGCTCGGGCCAGGTGACGTCGAGGGCCGGATCGTTCCAGCGCAGGCCCCGGGCGGAGCCGGCGACGTAGGGCCGGTCGATCATGTAGAGCACCTCGGCCGCGTCGGTGAGCGCCTGGAAGCCGTGCGCGACCCCCACGGGAATGTAGAGGGCGCAGCGGTTCTCCTGCGTCAGGGCGGCGGCGAAGCTCTTGAGATAACTCGCCGAATCCGGCCGCAGGTCGACCAGGACATCGTGGATCGCGCCGCCCGTGCAGCGCACGAGCTTGGTCTCGGCGTGGGGCGCCACGGAGAAGTGCATCCCCCGCACGGTGCCGCGCCGCGCGTTGAACGACACGCTCGACTGGGCGAACGCGCCGACGAGGCCCAGCGCCGCGAACTCCTCGACACAGTGGGTGCGGGCGAAGAAGCCCCTGTCGTCGGAAAGGGGCTCGGGCCAAACCCGGTAGGCGCCGGGAATCGGGGTTTCCTCGAAGCGCATCGGTCAGAACACGGTGAGGCGCGGGATCGCGGTGACGAAGCGCCCGCCCCAAGCGCGGATGGCCGCCATCTCACCGGCGATCTCGTCCTTGAGGTTCCAGGGCAGGATCAGGACGTAGTCGGGTCGCAACTCCAGCAGCGCTTGCGGCGAGACCACGGGAATCCGGCTGCCGGGCAGGAGAGTGCCCTGCTTGTGCGGCGAGCGATCGGCCACCGCCGCCACGAGTTCGGGGCCGATGCCGCAATAGTTGAGGAAGGTGTTGCCCTTGGCCGCGGCACCATAGGCGCAGACCCGGGCGCCCTTCAGGCGCAGATCGGCGAGGAAGGCCAGCGTCGCGCATTTGATCGCCACCACGTCCTCGGCGAAGGCCGCGTAGCCTTGCGCCTCGAACAGGCCGCCGGCCCCCTCGGCCGCCCGCACCCGCTCCACGGCCGGGCTCGTCGGGTGGGCCGCCCCGGCATGGCAGAAGAACACCCGCAGGGAGCCGCCATGGGTCGGCAGTTCCTCGACGTCGAAGACGCGCAGGCCGTGCTGCTCAAGGATACCGGACACCACGCCCAGCGACAGATACGAGAAGTGTTCGTGGTAGATGGTGTCGAACTGGCGCTCCTCGATCATCCGCAGGAGGTGCGGGAACTCAAAGGTGCCGGCGCCCTCGGCCTTTAGCAGGATCCGGAATCCCTCAACGAAATCATGGATATCGGGCACGTGGGCGAGCACGTTGTTGGCCGCCGTGAGATCGGCGGCGTGGCCGTCCGCCACGAGGCGGCGGGCGGTCTCGGCGCCGAAGAACGCGACATCCGTCGGCACGCCGCGCGATACGGCGACGGCCGCGACGTTGGCCGCCGGCTCGACGCCCAAAGCCGGGATCCCGCGCGCGACGGCGTATTGCAGGAGGTAGCCGTCGTTGCTCGCGACTTCGACGATCTTGCTCGTCCCCCCAAGGCCGAAGCGCGCCTGCATGGCAGCAACGTAGGCCTCGGCATGGGCGAGCCAGCCCGCGGAAAACCCTGAGAAATAAGCGTAATCCGAAAAAATCGCCTCGGGCGTCTCGAAGGCCTCCAGCTGCACGAGGTGGCAGGCATCGCAGACGAAGGCGTGGAGGGGGTGGAACATCTCGCCCCGCCCGGCCCGGTCGGGCGACACGTAGGCGTTGGCGAGGGGCGAGAGGCCGAGATCGGCCACGGTGCGGGTGAGCGGCGCGCCGCAGGCACGGCAGGCGGGTCGGGTCACGGTGCTCACGCTCCCAGGGTCTCGTAGGCGGCGATCTGCGCCAGGGTCAGGTCGAGGGCCGAGCCGCCTTGCGCGTACGCGCGGTGCCAGGCCGAGGTCCAGGCCAGCGCCGCGTCGAGGCGCAGGCGCCGGTCCCAGCCGAGGAAGGCCCGCGCCTTCGAGGCATCGACCTTGAGGAAGGTCGCCTCATGCGGATGGGTCTTTTCGGAGAGGTGCCAGGCGGCGGCCTCCCCCCATTCCCGGGCCAGGGTCTCGACGATGGACGCGACGGGCCGGCAATCCTCGTCGGCGGGTCCGAAGTTCCAGGCTTCAGCGAGGGCGTCGCCTCCCTCGCCGCACAGGGCCTCGGCGAGGCGCAGGTAACCGCTCAGGGGTTCGAGGACGTGCTGCCACGGCCGGGTTGCGTGCGGCGCGCGGATCTCGACGGACCGACGCCCCAGGAATGCCTGGACGATGTCGGGGATGAGTCGATCCTCGGACCAGTCGCCGCCGCCGATGACGTTGCCGGCTCGGGCCGTGGCCACGCGACAATCGCGCTCGGCAAGGAACGACGCCCGATAGGCGCTGGTGACGAGTTCGGCGCAGGCCTTGGAGCTGCTGTAGGGGTCGTGCCCGCCCAGAGCCTCGGTCTCGCGATAGCCGTAGGGCCATTCGCGGTTGGCGTAGGCCTTGTCGCTCGTCACCACCACGACGGCCCGGACGGAAGGCGTGGCGCGCACGGCCTCGAGCACGTGGGCGGTGCCCATGACGTTGGTGGCGTAGGTGCCGAGGGGATCACGGTAGGAAGGGCGCACCAGGGCCTGGGCGGCCATGTGGATGACGATTTCGGGCCGCGTCGCGGCGAGGCAATCACGCACGGTGTCGAGGTTGCGGATATCGCCGATCCGCGAGTCCATGCGGCCCCCGAGACCGACGCCGTCGAACAGGTTCGGATCGGTCTCGGGTGCCAAGGCGAGGCCGCTGACCTTGGCGCCGAGGCGCTCCAGCCACAGGCTCAACCACGCGCCCTTGAAGCCCGTCTGCCCCGTGACGAGCACCAACCGCCCGGCCCAGAAGGCGGGATCGGGGTTGCGGGCGCCGAGTTTCGGCGGCGGGGAAGCGGAATTCTGCAAGCCGTCGTATCTCCGGATCGCGCCTCCCTAACACCGGGACGGCACCGGTGTCAGTTCAGGCTTACCAGCACTTCCACGGCGCTCGACCGCTGGCCCAGAGGGCTTCGAGATGGTTTTTGTCGCGCAAGGTATCCATGGCCTGCCAGAAGCCCGTGTGGACATAGGCCGAGAGCTGCCCGTCGCGGGCGAGGCGCTCCAGGGGCTCGGCCTCCCACACGGTGCCGTCCCCGGCGATGAGATCGAGGACACGCGGCGACAGCACGAAGAAGCCGCCATTGATCGTCGCCCCGTCGCCCGCCGGCTTTTCGCGGAAGCTCCGGACGGCGGTGCCCACGAGTTCGAGGGCGCCGAAGCGGCCCGGCGGCGTCACCGCCGTGAGGGTGGCGAGCCGCCCCTGGGACTTGTGGTAGGCGGCGAGCGCCGTGAGATCGACGTCCGAGACGCCGTCGCCGTAGGTCATGAAGAAGTCGTCGTCGCCGAGATAGTCGCGCACCCGCTTGAGGCGCCCGCCCGTCATGGTGGCCTCCCCGGTCTCGATGAGGGAGACGCGCCAATCTTCCGCCGCGCTGCGATGGAAATCGACGTGGCCCGCGCCGACGTCGATGGTGACATCGGAGAGATGCAGGCGGTAGTTCAGGAAGAATTCTTTGATGACGTAGCCCTTGTACCCGAGGCAGATCACGAACTCCCGCACCCCGTGGGCGGCGAAGATCTGCATGATGTGCCACAGGATCGGGCGTCCGCCGATCTCCAGCATGGGTTTGGGCCGCGTCACGGTCTCTTCCGACAGGCGGGTTCCGAGACCGCCCGCGAGAATCACAGCCTTCATGGTGTCCCGCGTCCGCTGCCCATCCGTCTCGAAGCGGCTCCACGATTAGTCGAGGGGACAGGGGTCGTCCAGGCGAAGGCCCGCGCCGGCGGCATCCACCACTTTCCGGCCTCGATGTCACAGCGCCGTCACGACCGGGCTGGCAGAAGCCGGCTCGAAAGTGCCGGGGCAGTGGATGCGCATCGCCCGTCCGGCGCAGTTCGGCCGTTTGCGCGCTATGATGCGAAGAGGACGATGCGGGATGCAGGTGGTTGACGAGCGGTGCAGCCTTGGCGCGACTCCGGGCTACGCGCCGTCTCCCGGCCATCCCTCGCATCTCCTTTCCCTCCCCCGGGACGACGAGCGGACCATGAGCAAGGCTGACAAGCGCAACCGGGCCACTGGCTCCAAGGATCAACCGGATTCAAAGGGCAGCACGACTTCCAAAACCGTGCCGGGCTCGAAGAGCGTCGGCTGGGCCCTGGTCCAGGCCGCCCGCCTCCACCGATCACGCGTCGGCGACCGGCTGGCGGCCCTCGATCTGTTCGCGGGCCAGGAGCAGGTGGTTCAGGCCCTCGCGGCCTCCGGCACCATGACCATGGGCGATCTCGCCGCCACCCTCCGAGTGCGGCCGCCGACGGCCTCGAAGACCATCTCACGCCTCGCGGCCCTTGGCTTCGTGGAGCGGCGGGCCGAGGCCGGCGACGGCCGCATCGTCCGGGTTCGGCTGACGGAGATGGGCCTCGCCAAGGCGGAGGCCATCGAGCGGATCGGCGAGGATGTCGAGGCCGAACTACTCGCCGGCTTCGAGGGCAAGGAGCGCCGCCGCCTGCGCAAGCTCCTGCGCAAGGCCGCCCGCAACCTCGCCGAAGTCTCCGGCGCCCTCGGCCACGAGGTCGAGGGCGATGCCGAGATCGACGAGGAGGAGGGCGAGGGCGAGACCGACGAAATCGCCGCCGCGCTCTGAACCGGAACGCCGATCCTCGCCTGCAGACGATTCCCTACGACACCGCCTCCTGCGCCAGGCGATAGGCACGCCCGTGCTCGCGATACCCCTCGACGACGCGGGCCATCATCGTGCGCTTGGCCTCGTCGAGGGGACCCAGCACCCGAGCGGGGCGCCCGCCCCAAAGGTGCCCCCCCTCCAGCAATTGGCCGGGCTCGGTGGTGGCCCCAGCGGCCAGCAGGACGTCGTCGGCGACCACCGTCCCAGGAGCGACGACACAGCCGATCCCGATGAGGCTGCGGGCACCAATCCGGCAGTCAGCGAGCTGGACGTTATGGCCGATGGTGGTGTCACGGCCGATGACGACGCCGTCGGCCCGGCTCCGGATCACCGTGTTGTCCTGGATGTTGGTGTCGGCCCCAACGATGATGGCCCCGGCCTCCGCGTGAAGGTCGCAGGAGAATAGGACGGTCGCCCCGGCTCCGAGAACGACCCGGCCGCGCAGGCGCGCCGTGCGGGCCACGAAGACGCTTGCCTCCCTCTCGACGATATCGACCTCCTGGGGCCTAGGCAGGTCGCCCGAGGCTTCGCGCAGGCGCTCGGCCCGTTCTGCGATCTCCGCCGGGGTAATGGGCGCCACGGGTTTCGCCGGGCTGCCCGCATAGACGAAGCCCGCCGCCAAGTGAGCGCGGGGGAACACCGTGCTGCCCGCTTCGATCAGGATGCCGTCCTCAACCGTGGCCCCGTCGAGGACGATGACATCGTCCTCGATCACCACATCGGAGCCCACCGTACAGGCGTGCACCACGGCGTTGCGGCCCACCGTGACCCGATCCCCGATGCGGGTCGCGTAGGAATTGGTGGCGATATGAAGGGTGGAGCGGTGTCCGAGCCAGAAGCGGTCGCCGACGGTCACCACCTGACCGTCGGCGCGGATCACACTGTCGTCCCCAAGCCAAGCCTGGGCCCCCAAAGTGGCGGCGCCGATCACCGTACTGCCGCGTCCGCACCAGACCGGACGTGCGGAAAAGACCGGCAGGATGCCGTCATGGGGCAGGATGAGGTCGGGGGTCACGCGGGCGATCTCCTTCGAGGCCCGGTGGCGCGGACCGGGACGAGGGGCATATAGGCTCTTCGAGGCCGGGCGGACATGCACAGCCGCGACACGCGGCGAGCGGCGCGGGTCCGCGTCGCCGGAGCCTCAGCAATGTCCTGTCGTCGCACCGGGCTCAAGCGCAATCGACACGCCGACGGCACCCGTTTTAGTGAGACGCCATGACTCCATCCGCCGCCGACGTCAGCATCCAAGCCGCCCCTTTCGACGTGGCGGAGGAACTCGCGGCCCTAACCCGTCATCTCCAGGGCCGGGCGGGCGCCATCGTGACCTTCACGGGCCTGTGCCGGGACGAGGGCGGGCGTCTGACGGGGCTCGAACTCGAGCATTATCCCGGCATGGCCGAGGCGGAGATCGGCCGGGTGGTGGAGACGGCCCGCGCCCGCTGGCCGCTCCAGGGGGTTCGGGTGATCCACCGCCACGGCCTCGTGGTCTCGGGCGACGGGATCGTCCTCGTGGTGACGGCTTCCGCCCACAGAATCGCGGCCTTCGAGGCGGCGAGCTTCCTCATGGACTATCTCAAGACGCAGGCGCCCTTCTGGAAACGCGAGCACCTCGCCGATGGAACGGTGGGCGGCTGGGTTGAGGCGACCCAGGCGGACGACGCCGCCGCGGCGCGTTGGGCCTGACCGCATCCACAGATGAGGGCCGGCCTGGTCTTGTGCAAACCGACCGCGCCTGCGCCCGGTGGTCCCGATTCGAGGAGTGCATCCGATTTCCCAATCCGGCACCAGGCCCGTTCCCCCCACGGCCCCGCGCGAGGCCGGCCCGCAGCCACAGGGCTGGTCCCTCGCCGTCTCGGGCATCGCGGTCGTGGCCTTCACCGCATTCCTGGCCCTCGCCTGGAGCGCGATCTCGACCCTGTTCCTCGTCTTCGCCGGCATCCTGCTCGGGGTATTCCTCGATGGATTGACCCAGCTCCTCGGCAAGGTGATGCCCGCCGGGCGCGGCCTGCGCCTCAGCCTCGTCAGCCTCGCGCTGGCCGGCCTCAGCCTGTCGATGATCGCCTTCGGCGGCGCCACGGTGATGCAGCAGGGCCGCGAACTCGGGCAGACGGTCGCTTCCCAGGCCGGCACCGTGCGGGACCGGCTCAAGGAGTACGGGATCGATGTTCCGGGGCTCTCGGCCCCGCCGAAGACGGAGGGGCGGCATCTGGACGGGTCCGACGCGAAACAACAGCAGACGGGCGGCCTCGCCGGCCTCGCCTCGAACGCCATGGAGAGCCCGGGGTCGATCCTGTCGGATGCCGGCAGCGTGCTCGGTCCGGCGGCCAGCGTGGTCATCGCCCTGTTCAGCGCGCTGGGCAACGTCCTCGTCATCGTGTTCCTCGGCCTGTCCTGCGCGGCCGATCCGGGCGCCTACCGCGACGGCGCCATCCGCTTCGTGCCACCCCGCCACCGGGCGCGGGCAAGGGCGCTCCTCGACGGCATGGGCGAAACCCTCCGGCACTGGCTGTTCGGCCAGCTCATCACCATGGCGGTGATCTTCCTCTGCACCTGGGCGGGCCTGAGCTTCCTCGGCATCGGCGGATCGCTGATCCTCGGCATCCAGGCCGGACTCCTCGCCTTCATCCCGACCATCGGGCCACTGATCGCGGGCGTCGTCATCGTGCTCGCGGCCCTGGCGTCGGGCCTCACGGCGGTGCTCGGCGCCATGGGTGTCTACCTCGCCGTGCAGACCCTCGAGAGCTACGGCCTGACGCCGTACATCCAGAAGCGGGCCCTCGACATCCCGCCCGCCACCATCTTCGCCGGCCAGCTCGTGCTCGGCGTCCTGTTCGGCCTGTGGGGTATCGCCCTGGCCCTGCCGCTCATGGCGGTGATCAAGGTGCTGCTCGCCCAGCTCTACATCGAGGACACTCTGCAGGAGGAAGCCGAAGCCTGACGCTCAGTCCGCCTCTTCGGCATCCGACAGGGGATGGAGGTCGCGCACCATGCCCTTCAGGCGCTCGTCGAGGACGTGGGTGTAGATCTGCGTCGTGGCGATGTCGGCATGGCCGAGGAGTTCCTGCACGATGCGGAGATCCGCGCCGTTCTGCAGCAGGTGGCTGGCGAAGGCGTGGCGCAGGACGTGGGGGCTCACCCGGTCCGGGCGCAGACCGGCGGCGGCGGCGACGTCTTTCAGATCGCGGGCGAAGGCTTGCCGCGTGAGGTGACCGCTCTCGCTGTCGGCGGGAAACAGCCACGGCCCGTCGGCGGGCAGGTGGGCGAGGTGATCGCGCATGGCGCCGCGCGCCATCTCGGTGAGGGGCACCAGGCGCTCGCGCCCGCCCTTGCCCTTGACCACGAGATAACGCTCCCGCGTCGCGCCCGCCGCGCGTGGCAGGGCGATGAGTTCGGAGACGCGCAGGCCCGTGGCGTACAGGAGTTCGATGAGGCAGAGCATGCGTCGGCTCCGCCCCGTGCCGTCCGCCTCGACCCGTCGCCGGGCAGCGGCCAGCAGGGCGTCGACCTCGGCGACCGACAGCACCTTGGGCAGGGTGCGCCCCTTGCGCGGAGCCGCGACAGGTGCGCTCGGATCACCCTCGGCGAACCCCTCCGCGTACAGAAACCTGTGGAAGCCCCGAATGCAGGACAGGCGCCTGGCGGCGGAGGCTGGTGACAGCCCCCGCGTCTCAAGATCGGCCATGTAGGCCCGCACGGGAGCAGCCTCGATGCGAACGGGATCGTGTCCCGCCTGCGTCAGGACGCCGAGGTAATCGGCGAGATCGCGGCGATAGGCGCTGAGGGTGTTGGCGGCGGCCCCGCGCTCAGCCGCGAGCATGTCGAGATAGCCCTGGATCAGCGCATCGCCGGACAGATCATCAGCCCCCCCGGCAGGGTCAGCCAAAACCAGGGGGGGCCTCACCGGCTCGGCGCTCACCGGCCGGGCGGTTGAAGCTTGGAGGCGGGAATCGTCACGGTCATCTCGCGCGGCGTCGGCACCACCAGGGTCGCCAGGGCGAACAACCCCGCGAAGGCGAGCCCGCCCAGAATCGCGAGGGTGGCGAGGAAACGGAACAGGGTCGGCACGCGGACGAACCTCGATCGCGAAACGGGGACTCGTGTTCTCTCGCGACGAACCGGCATCCACTTCACCGGAGAACACGTCAGGGGCGGCGGTGCGGTGGCAACGAACAAGGGGTCTTCGCTTGCACCATGCGGGGCACGCCATGGCAATGACTTCGCGGCCACAGGGGCGGCCCAAGCAACGGCCGGGGCGGTGAACCGGCACAATCGGGTTTTCTTGAGCGTCCCGAGGCAGGCGCCGCTTCGCCCGATCTGCAAAACGCGCTAAGACCCGCGCAACGATGTGAAGAAGCCATGACCGAAGCCGAGCCTCAGGGCACCCCGCCCCCGGGCGACCCCATCGAACTGCGCCTGCGCCGAGCCTTGGGCGATCGCTCCATCGTGCTCGTCGGCCTGATGGGGGCCGGCAAGAGCACGGTCGGCCGCCGCCTGGCCTCTCGCCTCGGCCTGATGTTCCGGGATGCCGACATCGAGATCGAGACGGCGGCCAAGCTGACCATCCCGGACATCTTCGCCATCTACGGTGAGCCGAGCTTTCGCGATGGCGAGGAGCGGGTGATCGCCCGGCTCATGCGAGAGGGCCCCCTGGTACTCGCCACGGGCGGCGGCGCCTTCATGCGCGAGAGCACGCGGGAGCGGATCGCGGAGCGCGGCGTCTCCGTGTGGCTGAAGGCCGAACTCGACGTGCTCATGCGCCGGGTGCGCAAGCGCGGCGGCCGCCCCCTCCTTCAGACCGACGATCCGGAGGAGACCCTGCGCGGCCTGATGGAGTTGCGCCATCCCGTCTACGCCCTCTCCGACGTGGTGGTGCTGTCGCGCGATGTCGCCCACGACCGCGTGGTGCAGGACGTGATGGAAGCCCTGGACCTCCACCTCAACGGCCCCGTCCCCTTAAGCCTCGACCCCCAGGGAATCGCAGCCCAGTGACCGACCGCCTGACCGTGGACGTATCCCTCG
This sequence comes from Methylobacterium gossipiicola, assembly GCF_900113485.1. Classification (GTDB taxonomy): domain Bacteria; phylum Pseudomonadota; class Alphaproteobacteria; order Rhizobiales; family Beijerinckiaceae; genus Methylobacterium; species Methylobacterium gossipiicola. The sequence continues at coordinate 222,090 of NZ_FOPM01000003.1, read as the reverse complement.
ACCAGGGCCGCGCCTACAGCATCCTCATCGGCCGCGGCCTCCTGGACGAGGCCGGCGTCCGTATCGCGTCCCTCGGCGCGCGGGCGGCCGTGATCGTGTCCGATTCCAATGTCGCGGCCCTGTATGCCGACCGGTTGCGGACGAGTCTGGAAGCGGCGGGCCTGCGCTCCGGCCTCGTCACCGTGGCGCCGGGCGAAGCCTCGAAGAGCTACGCGACGTACGCGGAAGTCTGCGACGGGCTCCTCGCCCACAAGGTCGAGCGCGGCGATATCGTCGTGGCCCTCGGCGGCGGTGTCGTGGGGGATCTGGCGGGGTTCGCCGCCGCCACCCTGCGGCGCGGCGTTCGGTTCGTCCAGGCGCCGACTTCGCTCCTCGCTCAGGTCGATTCGTCCGTCGGCGGCAAGACCGGCATCAATTCGCCCCTCGGCAAGAACCTCATCGGGGCGTTCCATCAGCCGCGCCTCGTCCTGGCCGATACCGCCACCCTCGACACCCTGTCGGAGCGCGAGATGCGCGCCGGCTACGCCGAGGTCGCCAAGTATGGCCTCATCGGCGACGCCGCCTTCTTCGACTGGTGCGAGGCCCATTGGGCCGGCATCTTCTCCGGCGGCCCGGAGCGTGACGAGGCCGTGGCGATCTGCTGTCGCTCCAAGGCCGGCGTCGTGGTGCGGGACGAGCGGGAGGACGGCGAGCGCGCCCTGCTCAACCTCGGCCACACCTTCGGTCACGCCCTGGAACGCCTCACCGGCTACGATTCCGACCGCCTCGTTCACGGCGAGGGTGTGGCCATCGGCCTCGCCCTCGCCTTCCGGTTCTCCGCCCGTCTCGGCCTCTGTCCGGGGCAGGACGCGGGGCGCGTGGCCAACCACTTGGCGCTCGCCGGCCTGCCTACCAGCCTTGCGGCGGTTCCGGGCGGGTGCGGCGATGCCGATGCCCTCCTCGACGCCATGGCGCAGGACAAGAAGGTTCGCGACGGAGCACTGACCTTCATCCTCGCCCGGGGGATCGGCCAGAGCTTCATTGCCCCAGGCATCGATGCCGCGGAGGTTCGCGCGTTCCTGACCGACGAATTGCTCGCCGGTTGAGCGCGCCCCATCTCCATCGTCCCGAGGGGGATCGATGGGATGCGGCATGAAATCGCGCATCACACATCCGATCTTCGGCGATAGCGCTGCATCGGGGCCGCCTTTTCCAAGATCAGGACGGGTTTCCCCAGAGGAGGAGCCGACCCTGCCCCGCGCCCGGCGCCGCGATGCGCGGCCGTCGCGGACGGGGCCTTGGTTGCGGACCGTCGGTCTTGGACAGGATCTTGCGAGTCCTGCATCACCCCGCCAGCGAACGACGTCTGGGTTTAAGCTTTTGCTTCCTGGTGCCCCTCTAAACCTCGACCTCGACTGTGCGGATCGGGCCGACCGCGCAGGGGTGGAGGATCGGCCCCCCCGCGGCCCGGAATAGATCCATGCGGCTCGATGCACCGACTTTGCTGGTGGTGACGGTGATTCTGACCTTCATGGTCGGAAGCCTGTTCCTGCTGTCGTGGAGTCAGGCCCGGCAGATGCGGGCCCTGGCGATCTGGGGCGTCGCGCATCTCATCGGCGGCGTCGGCTCGGCACTCCTGTCCCTACGCGGCGTGATCGCGGACGCCCTCTCCATCGGAGTCGCCAACGCCCTGGTCATCGGCGCCTACGGCCTCATCTGGATGGGCACCCGCGCCTTCGAAAGCCGCAGCCTGCGCCCTTGGACGGTCGTGGCCTGCGTCATCCTGTGGTGCACCGCGTGCCTCGTGCCGGAGTTCTACGACTCCATGGCCGCCCGCATCGTGCTGGCTTCGAGCTTGGCGGGCGGCTTCTGCTTCGCCACGGCGGCCCTGATCTGGCGGGGGCGCGGCGAACCCCTGGTCTCGCGCTATCCGGCCACGATCCTGTTCGTGGTGTACGGAGCCATGTACAGCGCGCGGATTCCCATGGCCGTCGTGGAGCGCTCGACCCTCGAGAAGGTCGCCCTCCTTCCGACGCCGGCCTTCGCCATCATGGCCTGCTTCGGGATGGTGTTGACCCTGGCCCTCGCCTTCGTCCTGATGGCCCTGACCAAGGAGCGCGCCGAGCACCTCCAACGCCTCGCCGCCACCACGGATTCGCTCACGGGAATCGCCAACCGCGGCGCCTTCGTGGCCCAGGCTGAGGTACTCCTGAACCGGCGCCCCCCGAACGCGGCGCTGCTGCTGTTCGATCTCGATCATTTCAAGCGCATCAACGATTCCTGCGGCCATGCCGCCGGCGATGGCGCCCTCGTGGCCTTCTGCCAGACCGCCGGTGCCCTGATGCCGCCGGGAACGATCTTCGGCCGCATGGGTGGGGAGGAGTTCGCCTGCCTGTTCACGGACGTCGCGGATGCCACGGCGCGGGCCGACATGATCCGCAGGGCCGTCGCGAACCTCGCGATCCCGGGCGCGCCGGACATGCGCATCAGCGTCAGCGTCGGTCTGACCACGACACGGGCATGCGGCCACAGTCTCGACGCGCTCATGCGGGTGGCGGACGCGGCCCTGTATGCCGCCAAGCGCAACGGCCGGAACCGCGTGGAATGCGGCCCCGCGGAGCCGCCGACGCTGCGTCCGGACCGGCCCCTACTCGATGCGGACCGTAACGGAATCGGACGCCCCGGCGGCATCCATCACCGAGATTCGGGCGAAGCCGGCCCCCTCGGGGCTCCACACGGATTCGCGCCGGACCCCGGCCACGACGGGCGAGCCATCGATCATCCAAGTCAGGGGGGGCACGCCACCGATCGCCTTCAGGGCAAGAGCCGCGTCAGGCGCACCGCCCGCTAGGCCGGTTTCCGTGAGGCCGAGGTCGATCCGGGCGCCGTCGGGCGGGTAGGCGATCCTGAGCGTCGCGGTGAGGCTCGTCGCGACCGTTTTCGGACCATCGCGGCGGATGTGCCGGAGCGGTGGCGGCAGGCCGGCGGTGGTGGTGACAAGGGCATCGGGCGGGCGCGGCACGGCCTCGGGCTCGCCGCCGAACCGCGCGAAGGCATCGAACAGGATCGGAGCGGCCATCACCCGGCCGACGAGGCCCGGCACGGCATTGCCGTCGGGGCGCCCGACCCAGACCGCGAAGGTGACGCGCCGGTCGAATCCCACCGCCCAGGCATCGCGGTAGCCGTAGGAGGTCCCGGTCTTGTAGGCGATCCGACCCGCCAGGGCGTTCTCGGGCGGCGGCGCGCCACGCAACGTGTCGGCGACATACCAGGCCGCGACCGGCTCGGCGATGCGGCGTTCGCTCCCCTCGACGGGCGGCCTATCCGGCCGGCGCACGAGGGGCGGCACCGATCCGCCACGCGCCAGGCCCGAGAACAGCCGCGCGAGGTCGGTCAGGGTGATGCCGAGGCCGCCGAGCGCCACGGGCAGGCCCGGCGCGGTGTCGCGCGGGAGTTCGATACGGGCGCCGGCCTCACGCAGGCGGGCGATGAACCGGGCGGCGCCGACGGCCTGGAGCAGTTCCACCGCCGGCACGTTGAGGGACAGCTGAAGCGCGCGCCGCGCCGTCACGGTGCCCTGGTAGCCGAGGTCGAAATTCTCGGGGGCGTAGCCGCCGGGAAAGCGCACGGGCCGGTCGTCGAGTTGGGTCTCCGGATGGGCGATCCCCTGCTCGAAGGCCAGGGCGTAGATGAATGGCTTCAGGGCCGAGCCCGGCGAGCGGACGGCCCCCGTCATGTCGATGGCGCCACGACGACTCGTGTCGCCGTGGCCGGGGCTCCCGACCTGCGCGAGCACCGCGCCCGTGCGGTTGTCGAGGGCCAGGATGGCGATGGAAAGGCCGGGGCCGAGGGCGGCGGCGCGTTCGGTAGCGAGGGCTTCGAGGCTCGCCTGCAGGCGTCCGTCGAGGGTGAGGCGGATGCTGCGCGACGCTGGATCGGCCGCGACCGCCGCCTCCGCCGCGTGCGCGGCCAGCATGGGGAAGAGTTTTCGTCCCTGCGGCACGGGCTCGGCCTTGGCCGCCCGCGCCTCGGCCGGGGTGATGACGCCCCGCGCGGCGACGCGGTCGAGCACCCGGTCGCGGGCGCGCCGGGCGGCCAGGGGGAAGCGGTCGGGCCGGCGGGCCTCCGGGGCCTGCGGCAGGGCGACGAGGAGAGCGGCCTCGGCGAAGGAGAGACGCGCCGGATCGCGCCCGAGATAGGCGCGGCTCGCCGCGCGCAGGCCCTCCACCGGGCCGCCATAGGGCGCGAGCGCGAGGTAGAGGTCGAGCAGTCCGGCCTTGCCGAAGCGGCGCTCGAGTTCGACGGCCCGCACCATCTGGCGCAGCTTGGCGTCGAGGGACCGCGCGGCGCGGGGCTCGACAAGGCGGGCCACCTGCATCGACAGGGTGGAGCCGCCCGAGACGATGCGGCCGTGGCGCAGCCATTGCCCGGCGGCACGCAGGATGGCGGCCGGATCGACCCCAGGATGGGTGGCGAAGCGCCGGTCCTCGTAGGCCGTCAGCATGGCGAGGAAGCGGGGATCGACCTCCGCTGCGCGGAGCGGCAGACGCCAGCGCCCGTCCCCCGTCGCGAACGGACGCAGGAGCCCGCCGTCGCGGTCGAGGACCACGGTGGAGCGGAGCTGCGCCTGCGTGAGATCGAGGGGCGGAAGGGTCGCAATGAAGCGCCAGAGGGCGAGGGATGCGCCGCCGCAAGTCGTCAGGAGCAGGGCGACCAGCCCCATGGCGGCGATCCGCGTCCGTTGCCCGAACCGCGACGGTCTCCCTTTCCTGGAAGGAGAGGGTTGGGGTGAGGTGTGGGAACCCGCCCCAACCTCCACAACGGTGCCCTCGCGTGCCGCCGCGTCCGAGCGAACGTGCCGGGACGCGGGGGAACCTGAGGTCGACGCCTCACCCCTCATCGCCCTACTTCGCGCTCACCACCAGCGACCCGAACCCCGTGCGCCCAAACCGCTCCGGCCGATACATGTCCTCGATGGTGGCGGCCGGGTGGATGTAGGTGCCGGGGGAGACGGCCCGCACGGTGTAGGCGACGCGGAAGAACGCCGATTGTTCGGCCGTCCGCTCGTAGGCGGCGACGAAGCGGTCGTCCCGGAAGGCGGTGTAGACGGGCGCGACGTCGGACTTGGCGAAGCTCAGGCCCGCCAGGGCGTCGGCGTCAAGGAGTTTCGGGTTGTCGATCTCCAGCCCCGCCGGCAGCCGGTCGACGAGGAGGAGACGCCCCGGGCTCGCCTTGGCTTCCGTGACCTTGAGGACGACGACGAGGCGGTCGTTCTGCTGCAGCCCCTGCGCGAGATCGACGGGTGATCCGTCGAGGCGGTGATAGGTCCGCTCGATGCCGTAGCCGCGCGATTCGGCGGGTTCGGGGGCGATGGGGTTGCCGATCACGCTCACCACCACCTGCGCCGTCGCCGTGCCGGCATTGGTAAGGGCGACGGGCTTCTCAGCCAGGGCGTCGCCCCGGTAGAGCCGCGCCAGGGCACCCGATTCCGGCTTGCCGTCGAGGGTGAAGCGCTGGGCCTCCGCGTCCTTGGCGAGTCCTTGCGCTGCCATCACCATCCAGGCGTTCTCCTGCGTGCTCGTCGTGCGCCCGTCCCCGCGTTCCTCGGCGATGAGAGTCGCGAGGGGCTGGACCGCGTCGCGGGCGAGGCCGGTCTCGGCCGCGAGGGTCAGGAGGCCGGCGCCATCGCGCAGGCGCGAGCCGTAATCCGCCCGGTCGGCGGGGCCTGGACTCCGCAAGGCCGAGACGGCGGAGGCGAAGGCCTTGGCGGCACGGCCCCGATCACCGAGGAGCGCGAGGGCCGCCGCGATCTGGCCGCGCCCCAGGGGGGTGGCGAAGGCGTCGAGCTTGGTGTCGGCGAGGTAACGCAGATCCCCCATCACCGGGCGGCCGTTTCGGGCCAACACATAGGCCGCATAGGCGATGTCCATGCCGCCGTCCCGCACCTCGCTGGCATTGGCCACCGCGTTGCGCAGGCTGTCGAGGGCATTGGTGAAGGCGGTGGGCGGCACGGCGAAGCCGCGCTCGCGGGCCCGGGTGAGGAAGTCGGTGACGTAGGCGTTGAGCCAGACGTCGTTCTGCCCACCCACGGACCACAGGCCGAACTCGCCCGACGAGTTCTGGCGCGAGAGCACCCGGTCGATGGCCTCGCGGATGCGGATGTCCACGGTGTCCTCAACGCCCATCCGGCCTTGCGGCGCCGCCCGGCTCAGCGCCAGGAGCGGCATCGCCCGGCTCACGGTCTGCTCGGAGCAGGTATAGGGATAGCGTTCGAGGGCCTGGAGCAGGGCCGGCACGTCGATGCCCGCGAAGGTCGAGGCCGAGACGGACACGGCCCCGGTGCCGGGCAGGATGTCGGCGAGCACTTCGTCCGTCACCGTCATGGTGGCGCCGGGCTGGAGCGGCTGCACCGTGCGGCGGGCGAGCGGCCCCGTCCCGGCCCCGATGGGCAGGGTGAAGCTCTGGCCGACACCGGCCGGCAGGCCGGGGCCAGAGAGGGTCACGTCGAGGCGCGTCGCTCCCGGGCCGGCGGCCGTGATGGGAATCACGAAGGCGCCCTTGCCGCCCGCCTCCAGCCGCAGGGTCTTGTGCAGGGCCTCCGCCCCCACCACCACGGAGCCCGTCGGCTTCAGATCGACGGCATAGTCCCCGGCGGGTCCCTCGACGTTGTCGAGGGCGATGTGGAAGCGCGAACGGTCGCCGACATTGAGGAAGCGCGGCAGGGTGCCGGTGAGGATGACGGGATCGCGGATGATCACGTCGGCCTGGGCCGACCCCACCTTGGCGCGGCTCCAGGCCGTGACCATCACCCGGCCGGTGCCATTGAAGGCCGGCAGCGGAAAGCTGACGCTGGTCCGGCCATCCGGTCCCACGGTGACGGGGCCGGAATAGAGGGCCAGCGGCGCCTGGGTCGGGGGCGCGTCGGCGAGTTCGGCGGCCCCGCCGTCACCACCCGAGCGGATGGCCCCGAGTGTCCCCTGCATCCCGTCGATGAGGTATCCGTAGAGGTCGCGGATCTCCGGCCCGAGGGCCTTCTGCCCGAAGAAGTGCCGGAACGGATCGGGCGCCTCGTAGCGGGTCAGGTTGAGGATGCCGACATCCACCAGGGCCACGCTGACGCGGGCCGCCTCGCCGGGGGCGAGGCCGGCGAGTTGGATCGGCAGGGTCAGGGTTTCGCGGGGACGCACCTTGGCGGGGGCCGCCACCGTGACGGCGAGCCCCTGGCTGGCTGGATCGACGGCGAACCATGCCACCCCCAGCGCCCGGCCCGGCAGGCGCTTGGCCGCCTGATCCAGGGGTCGGTAGGCGGTGGCGACGAGGTAGGCGCCCGCCCCCCATTCGGCCTTGACCGGAATGTCGACGGTGGTGCCGCCGCTCGGCACCGCCACCGTAAGGACGGCGTGGACGCGGTCGCTCACCACCGCCAGGGTCGCTTGACCGGCAAAGCGCGGTTGGAGGCGCGCCCGCAGGGTTTCCCCGGCGGCGTAGGCCGGCTTGTCGAGGCGTAGATCCAGGCGGTCGGGCACGTCCGCCGTCTCGCCGCCGCCCCAGCCGACGGTGAAGGTGACGCTCGCCGTCGCCTGCGGCCGGCCGGGCACGGTCGCCTCCAGGCGATAGGTGCCGTAGGTCACCACGGATTGGATCCGGCCGAGCGCATCGGGGGCGAGGTCGAGCTTGCCGTCGGCGATGCGCTTCGTGTTTGTCACTGGCTCGTACGACCAGCGCCCGCCCTCGCGGTACCATTGATAGGTCTTCTCGACCCGCTGCAGGGTCCAGGTGACGCCCGCCTGCGAGAGCCGGCGGCCGTCGGGGGCCGCCATCACCACCTCGAAGCCGGCGGTGCCGCCCTCGGGCAGATCGCCCGTGAAGGTCTTGCGGAGGGCGAGCACCGGGCCATCGGGCAGGATCGGCAGGGTGAGGCTGCGCGACAGGGCGCGTCCGCCCGGCTCGCCGACCAGGAGCGTGATGCGGGCCTCCGTCGGGCGGGGGGCGGCCACCTCCGGCACCGGCACGGTGAGGCGGGCGCGCCCTTGCGCATCCGTGGTGGCGCGGGCCTCGATCTCCTGGGAAACGGCCTCCACCCGCTCGTCGTCCAGGCCGACGGAGAAGCCCTCCAACCCCTTGATGCCGCTGCCCGCCGCCTGTTGCACCAGCACGGTGCCGGACATGTCGAGGCCGGCGCCGGGCGCGCCGTAGAGGTAGCGCGCGGCGACGTCGAGGGTGGCGGGCGCCCCCCGGGTGAGGTTCGGGGCGGGGCTCGACAGGGCCACGTCCAGGCGCTCGGGCACGTAATCCTCGACGAGGAAGCTGGCCTCGCCGATGGCCGGAGCCTTGGGGTCGGTATAGGCCGAGACCCGCCAAGTCCCAGGCTGGGCGCCCGGAAGAAGGGGCACGGCGAGGGACCGGCCGCCGAGGCCCGCATCCGCCACGGCGACGCGCCGCGCCTCGACGCCGTCCGGGCGCTTGAGCACCAGGGTCAGGGGCAGATCGGGCACCGCCACCCCGGTGGCGTCGCGCAGGAGGGCCGTGAGATTCACGGTCTCACCCGAGCGGTAGACCCCGCGCTCGGGGAACAGGTAGGCCTCGACGGCGCCGGGTTGGGGCCGTCCCGTCACGCCCCGATCCGTGAGGTCGAAGGCGGATTGGTTGAGGTCGAGGAAGCCGTAATCGTCGCCCACCTGCGCCACCACGAGGCCGGGGGCGATGCCCCCCTCCCCCCGCGCGAGGCCGGGCGCGAAGGCGACGTGGCCCTGCGCGTCGGTGCGCGCCGTGGCCAGGACCTCGTTGTTGCGGGCCACCAGCCGGACCTCCGCGCCCGCCACCACGGCGGCCGAGGCGAGGGAGCGGGCGAAGACGTGGACGCCGTCGCGGCCCTTGAACACCGTGAGCCCGAGATCCGAGACCACGAACCACTGAGTCGCCTGCGCCTCGTAGCCGCCCTCCTCGTCCACCGTCGCGGCGACGCCGGAGGGTTGGGCCAGCATGACGTAGAGACCGGGTTCGAGCTTGCCGACCGCCTGGAGCACCGGGAAAGCGGTGACGGCCTCGGCGTTCAGGTCGGCTTTGGCCGTATCGAGCACGCCTTTCCAGACCCGCTGGCCCTTCTGCTCGGCGATGGTCCTCGCCGTGACGCCACTGAGCTGCGACAGGAAATCTTCCGAGCGCAGGGATGGAAGCAGGCCGCGATCGCCGATGCGCAGGACCTCGACATCGAGCTTGGGCGCATTGACCGACACCAGGGGCACACCGGCCTGCCCCGTGCGCGGCAGGACGTAGTTGCGGCCGGTGAAGCGCACCTGGGGGGAGCGGTCGCGGATGTAGACCTCGTAGTCTCCCGATTTCAGCAGGGTCTCGCCGGCGGAGGACGGGATGCCCTGGCGCAACACGAAGGCGTAGCGCTCGCCGTGGCGCAGGCCGTCGACGCAGATCTGCTGGCCGCTGCCGGTGACGGCGGCGTTGGCTGCGCCCGATACGGCGACGAAGGGTGTGAAATCGGTCTTGGCGGCCAGCCCTTCCGAGAACTGGAAGCAGACGCGGGGTGCGGCCGCATCGGAATCGACCTTGTAGTCGAGGATGCGGAACCCGTGCTCGGCGCGATAACCCTCATAGGTCTCGCGCACCTCGGGCACATCGGCGAGGGCGAGGCTCGCCCGATAGGCCTCCAGGGACGGGCGCCATTCGGATTCGGTGGCATAGACTTCGCCGAGGGTCGCCAGGGCCTCGGCCTCCCCGGCGGCGGTGGTCGCCCGCAGGTAGCCCACATAGGCGGCGGCGCGGGCGTCCCGGCGCAGGAGCATCCGGCCGGCGTAATTGCCACTCTCGGCATTGCCGGCGGCGCTCGCCGCACGGGCATAGGCGAGCCAGTTCGCCGGGTTTCCCGGCTCGGACGCCACGGCGGCGCCGAGGGGCTTCAGGGCCTCGGTCGGCTTTTCGGCCTCCATCAGGGAGGCCCCCTCCGCCCGAGCCCGCGCGGCCGGGCGGGGCGGCCCGGCCTGGGTCTTGAGGGTGGCTTCCAGGCGCACGCCGTCGCTGGCGAGGGTTTCGCGCTGGAAGGTTTTTTGCGACGCCGCCTTGAGGGGCGTTCTCGCCGTCGGTCCGGCGGGGGCCTGAGCCCATACGGGCATGCCAAGGAGGCCGTTCAGGAAAATCGCGCCGGCCGCGATCATCGCCGTGCGCCGGTACCCCGTCGATCCAGCCATCGCCCACTCCCTCGACGCGACGCCGCCCACGGCGTGTCGCGGTCCGGGACCGTAGCATTTCGGCTCCCACCCGCAATGCGGGATCGCCCCCTGGAATTCGCGAAGTCCCTCTGCCAAGCTCTCAGTCTCGCTCGGGAGGCACGGATCACATGGCGCGACGGGTGCGAGCCGGCTGGTTGACGGGGGGCATCGTCCTCGGGCTCTGCCCCATGGCGGCCCTGGCCCAGGCCCCCAAACCCGCCGCGCCGGCCGCGAAAGCCGCCGCGCCCGATCCGGCCTTCGAGGCGGCCAAGGCGGCGTTCGAGGCGCTTTCGGAGGCCGAACGGCGGACCCTGCAGGACGCCCTTGTCTGGACGGGCGACCTCAATTCCGTCGTCACCGGCACCTTCGGCAAACGCACCTACGACGCGCTGACCGCCTACCGGGTCCGAAGCGGCGGCAGCGGGCTCCTCGACGCGCCCGCCCGCGTGGCCCTCGCCAAAGCCGGGGCGGCGGCACGAGCCCAAGCGGGCTTCGTCGTGAAGCCCGATCCGGCGAGCGGCACGGTGCTCGGCCTGCCCGAGCGTCTGCTGCCGAAACGCAGTCCGATTCCCGGAGGAACCCGCTGGCAGAGCCCGGACGGGCGGATCACCGTGGAGACGAAGTCGCTCCCCCCTGGGGAGTCGAGTTTGGAGGCCGTGTTCGCCCGCCTCACCGCACCGACGCCCGAGCGGCGCGTGACCTACAAACTGCAGCGGCCGGACTTCCTCGTCGTCACCGCCGAGACCGCCACGGGCAAATCCTACATCCGCTACGCGGCCGGCGCGGCGGGCCTGCGCGGCCTGACGCTCGGCTACGACAAGGGCCTCGCCGACAGCTTCGACCGCCTCGTCATCGCCATTGCCAACAGCTTCGTGCCGTTCCCTGAGGCGGCGCCAACGGTGCCGGTCGCGCGCGCCGCGCCCGTTTCGCCGCCCGCGCCCCCATCGGCGGCTCCGCAAGCCGCCCCCACGGCGACGGGGCTGGCCGTAGCGCCGGGCCGGGTGCTCACGAGTGCCGCCGCCCTCGGCGACTGCGCTTCCCCGCGCATCGACGGCCGGCCCGCCCGGATCGCGGCGCGCGACGCCGCCCTGATCCTCCTCGACGCTGGGGAAGTGGGAAAGACCGGGGCGTCACCGGCCCTGCGCCCGGAGGGGGCGGCTCCCGTCGAGGGTTTGGTGCTCAGCGCGGGTGGCGGAGCGTCCGTAACGGCTGCTCCCGGCCTCCTCGCGGCCGATGGCCGGATCACGGCGCCGCTTCAGCCCGGGGCGGGCGGGGCGCCGATCGTCGACGAGGCCGGTCTCCTGGCGGGGCTCGTCGCCGCCTATCCCCATGCGCCGCGCATGGTCGCGGGTGTGGTGCCCCCGGCCCGTTACGGCACGGTGCCGGCCCGGCAGATCGGGGCGTTCCTCGCGGCGGCCGGGGTGACGACACCCGCCGCGGCGGGTGCCACGGCGGGGCGGCTGGCAGGCGGCATCGTCGGGATAACCTGCCAACCGTGACGGATCAGAGCCGGCCGGTGACCAGCAGCACGATCAAGATGATGATCAGAATACCGCCGAGGCCGAAGCTCGGACCACGGTAAGCACCGCCACCGAGAAAGTTGCCGCCGCCGAGGACCGCGAGGATGAGGATGATGAGGAGGATGGTGGTCAAGGTCATGGAACGGAACTCCGGCGCGCTCAATCGCAGTGGCGTGAGCTTGACCGTTCAAACGCCGCTCGACGGATTCCGTTCAACGGGATGGACACGAGACATCGCCGAATTCACCGATTTCACGACTTTCCCGCCGCCGAACGGGTCCGCCGCTCAGTAGAGCGGCGGAAGGTCGACGTTCGGGATCGGGAACGGGCCGAGCATCAGGCGCCCATCCGTCAGGCGAAGGGGCGGCAGCGCCTTGAGGGCGGGATCCCCGCGCGGCGGCGCATCCGGCTCGGCCTCGGCGCGGGCGCGGCGCCCGCCACCCAGGAACTGACCCACGAGATTGCCGATGAGCGCCCCCTTCTCGGCGCCGAATCGCTGCCCCATGATCTGGCCGACGATGGCTTCGACGCCCGCGGCGCGCAGGTCGATCTGTCCCTGGGGGCGATGGGCCGAATCAATGTCGAGGCTGCCGTGCGCCTGCACCCGGCGATTGCCCTTGGCGAGCGACAGCAGGGCGATGTCGAGGCTGCCGCCGGCGCGGCGCCAGGCGTCGAGTTCCCGCGCCACCGCGCCCGTCCGCAGGGTGGTGGCCCGGTTCACCGTGGCATCGAGGTCGATGTCCGTCGGATCGGTGTTGCCGACGAAGGGATCGATGAGGGGAATCCGGGCTTTGGCGACACGCAGGCTGAGGTCGACGGCCCCGTCGGAGGCGAAGCGGCCGGGGGTCGGGCGGCCGTGGGCCTCGAGGTGTGGCGCTTCGAAGGCGATATCGGGCTGCCCGCCGCCGCGCACGGTGCCCTTCAGGGCATCGACCACCAGGGAGGCCCGCACGAACCCTTCGGACGCCCCGTGGAAGCTCGCGTTCAGGGAGCCCCAGGTCACGTCGCCCGTGAGATCGCCCTGCTCCACATGGAACGGTCCGCTCGCCTCCAGGATGCCCTGGCGCGGCTGGTAGACCTGCACCACAGCGGTGATCGGCCCGAGGGTGAAGCGGCTGTCGGCGCGGGCGAAGGCAAGGGACGCGCAGCGCAATTCGATGCGGAACGGATAGCCGGTGATCGACCGGTCGGCGCAGGTCCAGGTCCGCCCCGCCGCCGCCTCGGCCGCGAGCCAGGCATCCATCTCGCGGGCCGCCCTGTCGCGCACCCAGAACCAGGCGGCGGACCACAGGACCACCAGGGTGGCGAGCAGGATGAAGGGGACGAACAGGCCCTTGCGTGAGGGTGCGCGCCGCGCGGCCGGTGTTGTCGTCGCTGTCATCGCGTCCCCGCCATCATCATAAGGAAGGCGAGCCGTACCGGGCTGCGGCTTCCCTGCGCCATGACTCTGAATCATGGCCTGTCCGGATCATGGCCTATCAAGACCTTGGCGGCGAAAGCATGGCCGCGGACCAGTCTCGACCGGTCCGCGCCGAACCCGTCAGGCAGCCATGGCTCGCAGGTCGCGATCGGCCCTGACCTCGAGATCGGCCACGACGGCCCGGCGCTCGACCTCGGTTTCGGCCAGACGATGAACATGCAGTTCGTTGGCTCCCCGCTGCCGGGCATGGGCCATCCAGGTGCGGGTGAGGCGCTCGCGCGGGACGCCTCCGGCGGAGGTGACGCAGATCAGTTCGCCATATCCCGTCGCGTCACGGCGCACGGCCAGGATCACCGCATCTTCCATATCGTCGAGCTCCAGCTCGGCGAGGGCGTGGATCCCCACGATGTAGCGGCGGCCCGACCGACCACGCCACGCGCTCAACACCAGGGCGGGCGTTCCCCGCAGGCCGGCGGTCGTTCTGAGACGTTCTTCGCGCATCGGTCGTCTCCTGCTCGAGGCTCGGCGGATATCCGCTGGGGCGGACCGGAACGGGTCCCGTCGTTCGCTTTTTGTTCCCAAAAAACTTAACGAATGGTTAACGCCTCCCCCGGCTCAGGGCATGGGCGCGTCTCGCAGGGGGACGGGGACGGCATGGCCGCGCGCCGCGAGATCGGCGCGTCCGGCGGCGAGCAGGGCGTCCGAAGCCCCCTCGATGCGGGATTGAACGGTGTCAAGGAACCGTGCCCGGTCGAGACCGGGCGGGATCGGAGCCAGGAACTCGATCACCGTGGTGCCGGGCCGGCGCAGGAGGCTGCGACGCGGCCAGTACAGGCCGGTGTCGAGGGCCACCGGCAGGCAGGGGACGCCGAGGGTGGCATAGAGGTGCGTGATGCCGAGCTTGTAGGCCGGGGGAGCGCCCGGCGGCCGGCGCGTGCCCTCGGGAAAGATGATGAGCTGGCGCCCATCGCGGATCACGTCGCGGGCGGCCTCGTTCATCGCCGCCATGGCGCGCGTGCCCTTCGACCGGTCGATGGCCACCATGCCGGAGCGCGACAGGAACCAGCCGATGAGGGGAATCCACAGGAGTTCGCGCTTCAGGATGTAGGCGAAGTCCGGAAACACCGTGACGAGGGCCAGGGTCTCGAGGGCGGACTGGTGCTTGGCCGCGACGAGGATCGGCCCCTTCGGAATGTTCGACAGGCCACGGAACTCGACGGTGACGCCGCCGACGACGCGGAGCAGCCACAGAACGACGTTCGCCCACCCCTGGGCGAGGCGAATGACCGCCCGGCGCGACACGAGGGCCGGCAGCCCGAACACCGCGATGAGCGTGGTGGCCAGATAGAAGGCGAGGCTGAAGGCGACGGAGCGCAAGATGACCATCGAAACTCAAAAACCCGGAACGTGAGGGCCGGAGACACCCGCGCCGGACGCGGCCGACGCCGGCCTCAGTGTCTCTCACAAAACGCCCGCCGCGCCATCGCCCCCGGAGCGAAAACCACCCGGAATCGCGCGTTTCGCCGGCCATTCCTAGGGGGTTTTCGCACGACGCGGACCATCCCGCGTCGGGAAAACGTTCCGGGCCGGACGGGAACCGCTTGCGAGGAAAGCCGCTCCGGCCAAGCGTGGGCGTGGCCACGGACTTCGTTGACTTCTCGCTCACAGGCTCCTTAATTCGATCCGCAACGGCAACAAACCGGAGGGAACATGGGGTCATTACGCGTCACGGGCCATGGCCTGGACCTCGGCGAAGCCCTGCGGGGCAGGGTCGAAGAGCGGATGGCGGCGACCCTTTCGAAATACCTCGACAGCCATATGAACGACACCTGCTCCGGCCACGTCACCCTCCGCCGGGACGGGACGTCCTACCGGACGGATTGCGTGCTTCACCTCGTTTCGGGCCTGACCCTGGAAGCCTCGGGGGCCGCCCACGACGCCCATGCGAGCTTCGAGCAGACTGCAGACCGGCTCGAGAAGCGCCTGCGCCGCTACAAGCACCGCCTCAAGGATCATGGCGCCGCCGCCCACGAGGGCGCCACCGTGCAGGCGGCCTACGCGGTGTTCGCGGCGCCGAGCGACGCCGACGAAACGGACGAGGACGATTTCGACGGGGATGAGTCCGAGGACGGCACCGCCCATCCGCCCGTGGTCGCCGAGAGCACCAAGACCCTCAAGCGCCATTCGGTGAGCGAGGCGGTAACGGCCCTCGATCTGACGGGAGCCCCCGTAATCGTGTTCGTTCATGCTGGCACCGGACGCATCAACGTCGTATACCGCCGGAGTGACGGAGCGATCGGTTGGGTCGATCCGGCGGGTACCGACGCCTGAGCGCCCGACCGGAACGGACCTCCGCATCCGGCGATTGATCCTTTGGGCCATGCGGCCTGACCTTTTACTCCGCGGTGATCGCCCCGGTCACCGCCGAAGAGACGGCGGGCCTTCATGCCAGTGCTGGAATTCCTCAATCCGGATTCCGTGGTGCCCTTCCTGCGCGCCCGCGCCAAGAAGCAGATCCTCCAGGAACTGAGCGCCCACGCCGTGCGGCACCTGCCGGCCCTCGACGAGCGCGAGGTGTTCGAAACCCTGCTTCAGCGCGAGCGCCTCGGCTCCACGGGCATCGGCGACGGCGTGGCGATTCCCCACGGCAAGCTGCCGGGCCTCGACCGGCTGTTCGGCCTCGTCGCCCGCCTGGAACGGCCGGTGGATTTCGATTCCCTGGACGGCCAGCCCGTGGATATCGCCTTCCTGCTCCTCGCCCCCGAGGGCGCCGGGGCCGATCACCTCAAGGCCCTGGCCCAGGTCGCGCGGCTCCTGCGCGAGCCGGGCATCCTCGAACGCATCCGCGCCGCCCGCGACGCCAGCGCCCTCTACGCCCTGCTGACCCACACCTCGGCATCCCAGGCGGCGTGACGACGATGCCGATGGTTTCGCGATTCCAGGCGGCCTTCGTCCTCGGCTGCCTCACCCTGGGCGGACCGGCCCTGGCTAATCCCACAGATACGGCCTGCGCCCGCGATGTCCTCGTGGCGAGTTCGATGCAGCGCCAGGCCATCGACCAGCTCGAACAGACCGGGAGCGACGACGCGGAACTCTGCCGGATCTGGCGCCGCCACGTCGAGACCATGCGCCGGGTGGCCGGCGTCTACGGCCGCTGCCTGTCGGGGGCCGAACGCAGCGAGCGGCTGGCCCAGGTGGTGGGCTCCGAGAAGGAATTTTCCGGGCTCATCAAGACCCGCTGCAAAGGTCTCTGACCCGGCATCCGCTCGCTCCAAGGCGCTCGCCGGATCAGGACGTCCGGCGCGGCGCTTGAGGCGGCAGGCCTCCTCCCGTCGAAGGTGACACTGAGGGCGGCGCCCTCAGGGCCGGGCGCGCATCAGCCGGGGCTCGATCACCACCTTGGTCGGCTTGCCGCGTCCCATGAGGATCGCGGCGCGGGAGCGTTCGGGGTCTTCCTCGAAGCGAGTCCGGACCCAGGCCACCAGAAACTTCAGGTACTCGGAGACGAGAAGGCGGGCGGAGGCGGGATGCTGCCACCAACGGCCGGCATCGAAGCCCTCGGTCACCACCGGATAGGGCACGACGCGCTCGATACCCGGCAGGGCATGGTCGAGTTCCACCAGGGTGCGGGGCATGTGGTAATTCGAGGTCACCACCGCGACGGTGCTGAAGCGATGGACCCGCATCCAGCGCCGGGTCTCGATGGCGTTGCCGATGGTGTTGCGTGCCCGGTAGTCGAGATCGACGCAGCACTCGATCCAATGGCGCTGGCTCGGATTGAGGCGGGCGATTTCGTCCCGGCTGGTGCGCTCGTTGACCCCCGTGATGAGCAGGCGCTTGCCATAGCCGCTGGCCAGGAGATCGATGGCGTCGCCGATACGCTGGGCGCCGCCCGTGAGGGCCACGATACCGTCGGCCTGCCCGTCGAGGGGGCGCTCGTCGCGCTCGACACAGGCGACGAAGGCGAGAAAGCCTCCGAACAGCATCGCGCCGCCGAGGCCCGCGACCGTGAGGGCCGCCCCGACGGTGCGGCGGGAGACACGCGCCGAGGCACGCAGGGCCGGCACCATCCGGGAGGGGGCATCCGTCCAGGCCCAGCCGAAAGCCTGGGAGGGCCTCATGGTGTGGCTGCCTGACATCCGCGTCGTCATTCTCCGCAAAAAGAACCCACATTGGGGCTTCGGCGAGGCAGGTATCCGCCCCCCGGACAAGTATCTCCTCCCGGAAAGGTTCACAGAGGGTTAACGCGATCCCGCGAGCGCGCCTCGAGTCAGGCGAGGAAGCGCCGCACGGTGAGGCGGGAGACGATGCCGGTGACCACCGAGGCGATCACCCCGATGAGGAGCACGCTGGCATAGCCCCGCCAGCCGATATGGAAGGCGCCGAACAGGGCCTCGATCTCCTCGCCGGCCGGCCCCGACTGCCAGGCACGCGCGACGAAGCCCGCCAGGGCGAAGGCCGCCAGGGCCGCCGCGGACCCGATGACGCCGCCGCGCAGCCCGAGGCGGAAGAACCGGCGCTGGAAGGCGCGGGCGATGAAATCGTCGTCGGCCCCGACGAAGTGCAGCACCTCCACCACCTCGCGGTTGCCCGCCATGGCGCCCCGCGTCGCGAACACCACGGCGAGGCCCGTGGCCACGAGCACGAGGGCGACGAGACCGACCCCGACGCCCACGAAGGCGTTGGCCATGGTCGAGAGCCGCCGCAGCCACAGGGCGTGGTCGTCGAGGCTCGCGACCCCGGGCAGTGCCTCCCCCAGGGCGGCGCGCAGGGGCTTCAGGTCCGGCGGGCCGGCATCGGCAAGACGCAGGGTGACGAGACGCGGGACCGGGAGATCGGACAGGTCGAGGCCGCTGCCGAGCCAGGGTTCCAGCAGGCGCTCGGCCTCGGCCTTGGAGAACACCCGGGTCGCGGCGATGCCGGGCGTGGCCTTGGCCAGGGCCTCCGCCTTCGCCACGTCGGCGTCGAGGTCGCGTCCGGGATTCGGACGGATCTGGATCGTGACTTCCTGGGCCACCGTCCCCTGCCATTGATCGGCGCTCGAAGCCACGATTTCGGCCGCCCCGGCGCACAGGGCGGCGAGGAAGGTCAGGATGGCGATGACGGCGGCGAGGGCCCGGCTCGCGGCGGAATCCGTCGGCACCAGGGGGGCGTTGCGCCGCAGGGTCGTCGGCAGAGCCTCCTGCGGCGCGGCGGCCGGAGGCGGCGGGGTGGGACGGCTCGTGGACGTCACGGTCATGGGTGCTCCACGGCGAGGCGGCCCCCGCCGAGGACGAGGCGGCGGGCGTCGACGAGGTCCATCAAGGCGAAATCGTGGGTGGCGATGAGCACCGAGGTGCCGAGGCGGTTGAGTTCGATGAACAGGCGCAGGAGGCGGCGACCGAGACCCGGATCGACGTTGCCCGTGGGCTCGTCGGCCAGCAGCAGTTCGGGCCGGGCGATGAGGGCGCGGGCGATGGCCGCGCGCTGCTTCTCGCCACCCGACAGGAGGGGGGGCAGGACGTGCATGCGCTCGCCGAGGCCGACCCAGCGCAGCAATTCGACGACTTCGGCCCGATAGCTCGTTTCGGCCCGGCCCTGGACCCGCAGGGGAAGCGCCACGTTCTCGTAGGTGGTGAGGTGATCGAGGAGGCGAAAATCCTGGAACACCACACCCATGCGGCGGCGCAGACCCGTCAGGGCCTCGCTGGAAATGTCGCTCACCTCCTCGCCGAACACAGAGACGAGGCCCCGCGTCGGGCGGACCGACAGGAGGATGAGGCGCAGGAGCGTGGTCTTGCCCGCCCCCGACGGCCCCGTGAGGAACTGGAACGAGCGCGGCGCGATCTGGAAGCTCACGTCGCTGAGCACCTCCGGGCCGAGGCCGTAGCGCATCCCGACATTCTCGAACTGGACCACCGGCTCCTCGGCGCCGGACAGCAGGCTTCCCATGTTCACCCGATCCGTCACGCTCCCCCCATCGGTCATGAACGCGGCCCTCGGCGTTCGGCCCATTCTCGAACACCGCGTCGTTTGGCCCCCTGGGCTTTACGGAGGATTAACCGCGTTCGCGCAGAACCGTGTGAGTCTTTTTGACAGAACCGGCAACTGCCGATCGAGACCCAGGGGCGCCGATTTGTCATGCTGATCGTCTGCCCGTCCTGCGCGAGCGAATATAACATCGATGCCGAGTATGTCGGCGCCGAGGGACGCTCCGTGCGTTGCGCGGCCTGCCGCACGACATGGTTCATTTCCCCCGACGACGTGGTCGCCGCCGTCGAGTCGGACATGACGGCCGCGATGATGGAGGCGGTCCAGGGGCGCGCCGAGCCGGCGGATGCCCGTCCGGACTCCCAGCCCGGCGTCGAGGCGGAGGCGGCGATGGAGCCTCCGGTGTCCGAGGGCGAACCTCCGGGCGACGCCGTTGAGGCCGTAGAGGCCGTAGAGGCCGGGTCCAGCCCCCGGCCCAAGCGCGCCCGCCCGGTGAAGACGCCCCGGCGATCCCGGTTCTCGCCAGCCGCCGCCCTCGGCCTGTCGGTGGTGGTCGGCCTCGGCCTCGCCATCGTCGGGCGCACCACCGTGGTGCGGGCGATGCCGCAGAGCGCCGGCCTCTATGCCCGCATGGGCCTGCCCGTGAACCTGCGCGGCCTCGACCTGCGCGACGTGGTGGCCTTCCAGACCCAGGGCGAAGGCGCGCAATTGGTGATCGAAGGCGACGTGGTCGGCGTGGCCGAGGCCGGCGCGCCGGTGCCCCCCATCGAGATCGAGGTGCGGGATGCGCAGGAGCAGGTGCTCTACCGCTGGAGCGTCGCTGCCCCGCGCCAGCGCCTGGAGCACCACGAAACCGCGCGTTTCCGGGCCAGCCTGTCGGCGCCGCCCGCCGGGGGACGCGCGATCCGGGTCAGCTTCGCCCCGCATGCGGGCACGCCCTGACAAGCGGACCACCTGCCCCCCGGGGCGATCCCGGGGCGCCGCACGCCGCAGCATTCCAAACCCGCTGTCAGCGGCGGCCGGCCGTGGTATGAAGCGCCCATGACGATTCCCTCTCGACGCGTGCGCGTCCTCTTCGACGAAGCCGCCATCGCCCGGCGCACCGAGGAACTCGCCGTCGCCATCGCGGCGGCCAAGCCCCAGAACCTGCTGGTGGTGGCGGTGCTCAAGGGCAGCTTCATGTTCGCCGCCGACCTGCTGCGGGCCCTGCACAGGGTCGGGCTGGAGCCGCAGGCGGAGTTCGTCCACCTGTCGAGCTACCGCACTGCCACGGTCTCGTCGGGTCAGGTCGAAATCCTGCGCGACGTCGAGAGCGAGGTGCGCGGGCGCGACGTCCTGCTCATCGACGACATCCTCGAATCCGGTCGCACCATCGTGTTCGCCAAGGACTTGCTCATGGCCCGGGGGGCCAAGCGGGTGCTGACCGCCGTGCTCCTCGAGAAGCCGGGCAAGCGCGCCGTCACCATCGACGCCGATTTCGTCGGCTTCACCTGCCCGGACGTGTTCGTGGTCGGCTACGGCATGGATGTGGCGCACGCCTTCCGGCAGTTGCCGTTCGTCGGCCTCGTCGATTACGACAGCCCCGAACCGGACCTGTTCGGCGGAACCTGAGTCGCGCGCGGCGGAAAACGACCGGGGCGGCGCGAGAAAGCGACCGTCCGACCCCACCTGTGGCGCGATCGCCCTTGACAGGGCGGCCTTACGCTTGCGTCACTGAAATCCCTAAACTTTTGAGAGAACCCGGGCAGCAATGGCGCGCATCCTTCTCGTGGATGACGAAGAGACGGTCCGGGGCTTCCTCAAGCGGGGCCTGGAGATCGACGGCCACGCCGTGGTCACGGCCACGGACGGGAGCGATGGGCTCGACCGTCTCATTGAAGCCGACGGCGCCTTCGATCTGATGCTCACCGACATTCGCATGCCGCTGATGGACGGGATCGCCCTGGCGCTCGCGGCCAAGCGGGACTTTCCCGATCTCACGATCCTGCTGATGACGGGCTTCGCCGACCAGCGGGAACGGGCGCGGGGCCTTGACGCCATCGTCACCGATGTCCTGACGAAGCCCTTCTCGTTGGCCGATCTGCGCTCCACGGTGAACCGCGCCCTCGCGGCCTGAGCCGACCAGGCCTCGCGGCCCGAGCCCACCAAGCCTCGGCGGCCCGAGCCCACCAAGCCTCGCCTGTATCCCGAGCCGCTGCCCCACGCCTGCGGGGTCGAGCCCGGCCGCCGCGCGCGTTCGTCCGACCGTGCGGCCATCCCATCATCCGAGGGACGACGCCCGTCGTCCGAACGAAAGCCCCATGCGGACGTCGCAGGCCGGTCCGGATTTCCGGACAGGGATTCCGCACTGCGCGCGGAATACCGCACCGCAACAAATTGGAGGAATCTTCAAGTCATTGTTCCAAGAACGGAATTTAATCGACTCGACTTGGTCCGCTTCCTGCAAAATTATGCCGACAAAGAACGGGCGAAACTGAACCGATCCGTTCTGCAGCGGCCAGGGAGGGCACCATGGAGCGGACCCGCGATCTCGATCCCGTCGAGACACAGGAATGGCTCGATTCACTTGATGGTGTCCTTGACGTCGACGGGCCGGAACGAGCGCATTACCTGATCGAGCAAGTGATCGACGGAGCCCGCAAGAAGGGTGCCCCCGTCCCTTACTCAGCTAACACGGCGTATCTCAACACCATTCTCCCCGAGAAGCAGGATCCGCATCCGGGTGACCGGGCCATCGAGCACCGCATCCGCTCGGCGATCCGCTGGAACGCCATCGCGATCATCCTGCGGGCGAACAAGGATTCGTCCGAACTCGGCGGCCATATCGCGAGCTTCCAGTCGGCGGCGACGCTCTACGACACCGGCTTCATGCATTTTTGGCGCGCGGCCGACGCCAACCATGGCGGCGACCTCGTCTACGTGCAGGGCCATTCCTCGCCCGGCGTCTATGCCCGCGCCTTCCTAGAAGGGCGGCTGACGGAGGAGCAACTCCTCGGCTTCCGCCAGGAAGTCGGTGGCAAGGGTCTGTCCTCCTATCCGCACCCCTGGCTGATGCCGGATTTCTGGCAGTTTCCCACGGTCTCCATGGGCCTCGGCCCCCTGATGGCGATCTATCAGGCCCGCTTCCTGCGTTATCTCCACCACCGCAACCTCGCGCAGACGGACGGCCGCAAGGTCTGGGCCTTCATGGGCGACGGCGAGATGGACGAACCCGAGAGCCTCGGCGCCATCGCCCTCGCCGCGCGGGAAAAGCTCGACAACCTCGTCTTCGTCATCAATTGCAACCTGCAGCGCCTCGACGGCCCGGTGCGCGGCAACGGCAAGATCGTGCAGGAACTCGAGGCCGATTTCCGGGGCGCCGGCTGGAACGTCATCAAGGTGCTGTGGGGATCGGGCTGGGACGCCCTGATCCAGAAGGACAGCTCAGGCATGCTGGCGCGTCTCATGGAAGAGTGCGTCGACGGCGAGTATCAGGACTTCAAGTCGAAGAACGGCGCCTATATCCGCGAGCACTTCTTCGGCCGCTACCCCGAGACGGCAGCCCTCGTCGCCGACATGAGCGACGACGATATCTGGCGCCTCACCCGTGGTGGCCACGACCCGCGAAAGGTCTTCGCCGCCTACAGCGCCGCATCGAAGCACAAGGGCCAACCGACCCTCATCCTCGCCAAGACCGTCAAGGGCTACGGCATGGGTGAATC
Source organism: Methylobacterium gossipiicola (assembly GCF_900113485.1). GTDB lineage: Bacteria > Pseudomonadota > Alphaproteobacteria > Rhizobiales > Beijerinckiaceae > Methylobacterium > Methylobacterium gossipiicola. The sequence goes on along the minus strand of NZ_FOPM01000003.1, from coordinate 199,280 downwards.
GGGTGAGGCCCAGAACATCACCCACCAGCAGAAGAAGATGGGCGAGGCGGTTCTGCGCCAGTTCCGCGACCGCTTCGGGATCGATCTCTCGGACGACCAACTGAAGGAAATCCCCTTCATCAAGTTCCCGGAAGGGAGCCCCGAGCACAATTACCTCATGGCGCGGCGCGCGGCCCTCGGCGGCTCCCTGCCGGCCCGGCGCTCGAAGTCGAAGGCCCTGGAAATCCCGCCGCTCTCGGCCTTCTCGGCGCAACTGAAGGAGACCGCCGGGCGCGAGATCTCCACCACCATGGCGTTCGTGCGCATCCTCAACACGCTCCTGCGCGACAAGAACATCGGCAACCGCATCGTGCCGATCGTGCCCGACGAGAGCCGCACCTTCGGCATGGAGGGTATGTTCCGCCAGTTCGGCATCTTCTCCCAGGTCGGCCAGCTCTACCGGCCGGAGGATGCCAACCAACTGATGTACTATAAGGAGGACAAGAACGGTCAGATGCTCCAGGAGGGCATCAACGAGCCGGGCGCCATGTCGTCCTGGATCGCGGCCGCGACCTCCTACTCGCACTCCGACGCGCCGACGATCCCATTCTACGTCTACTACTCGATGTTCGGCTTCCAGCGGGTCGGCGACCTGTGCTGGGCGGCGGGCGACATGCGGGCGCGGGGCTTCCTCATCGGTGGCACGGCGGGGCGCACGACCCTCAACGGCGAGGGCCTGCAGCACGAGGACGGCCACAGCCACCTCATCTCCTCGACCATCCCGAACTGCGTTTCCTACGATCCGACCTTCTCGTACGAAGTCGCCGTGATCGTGCAGGACGGCCTGCGGCGGATGTATGCCGAGCAGGAGGACGTGTTCTACTACATCACCGTGATGAACGAGAACTACGAGCACCCCGGCATGCCTGAGGGCGCGGAGGCCGACATCATCAAGGGGATGTACCTGTTCCGGCAGGGCGCCCAGGAGACGAAGCAGGGCCATCGGGTGCAACTCCTCGGCTCCGGCACCATCCTGCGCGAGGTCATCGCGGCGGCCGAGCTGCTGGAACAGGATTTCGGCGTCGCCTCCGACATCTGGAGCTGCCCGAGCTTCACGGAACTGCGGCGCGACGCCATGGCGGCCGAGCGCTGGAACCTGCTCCACCCCCTCGAAGGCAAGCGCCTCTCCCACGTGGAGACGTGTCTTTCCGGCCGCACCGGCCCGGTGATCGCGGCCACCGACTACATGCGCCTGTTCGCCGACCAGATCCGCACCTGGGTGCCCGGACGCTACCGTGTGCTCGGCACCGACGGCTTCGGCCGCTCGGACTACCGGGTCCGCCTGCGCGACTTCTTCGAGGTCAATCGGCACTGGGTCGTGGTGGCGGCCCTGCACAGCCTCGCCGAGGACGGCGTGATCCCCGCCCAGACGGTGGCGGACGCCATCGCCAAGTACGGCATCGATACGGACCGGCCGGCACCCTGGACCGTCTGATCCGCCCCGCGCCGGCCGCCCCGCGCGGCGGCCGGCGCCCGAGAAATCCCCGACCCTTCCCATTCGAACAGACTGGACGAGGGGGCCCGCAAGAGGCCCCCCCTATCCCCAGGGAGAACGCACAGTGGGCATCGCGATCAACATTCCGGACATCGGTGACTTCAAGGACATCCCGATCATCGAGATCCACGTGAAGGAGGGCGACACCATCGGGCCGGACGATCCCCTGGTCTCGCTGGAATCCGACAAGGCGACCATGGACGTGCCCTCGCCGAGCGCCGGCGTGGTCGAGAAGATCCTGGTCAAGCTCGGCGACAAGGTGAGCGAGGGCTCGCCCCTCCTGGTGTTCAAGGGCGAGGGTGGCGCGGCCGCCGCCGAGAAGGCCACCGAGGCCCCGGTCGGCGCCGACAGCGCGGCCCTGCTGGCCAAGCAGGAACCCGCGCCGAGCGCCGCCCCCGCCCCGAGCGCGGCTCCGGCTGCTCCGCCAAGCAACCTCCCCGATTTCTCGCAGGTCCATGCCAGTCCCGGGGTGCGCCGCCTCGCCCGCGAACTCGGCCTCGACCTCACCGCCATCAAGGGCACCGGCGAGAAGGGCCGCGTGACCAAGGAAGACGTGAAGGGCCACCTCACCCGTTCGGCCGCCCCGGCCGCGGCGGCAGGCACCGCCGCGTTCTCCGGCGGCGGCATGGGTATCCCCGAAATCCCGGCCGTGGACTTCTCGAAGTTCGGCCCCGTCGAGACGCGGCCCCTGTCGCGGATCAAGAAGATTTCCGGCGCGCACCTGCACCGGTCGTGGCTCAACGTGCCCCTCGTCACCCATCAGGACGAGTCGGACATCACCGAGACCGATCAGTACCGCAAGGAACTCGACGAGGCCGGCAAAGCACTGAAGGACAAGGGTTACCGCGTCACCCTGCTGGCCTTCCTGATCAAGGCGGCCGTCTCGGCCCTGCGCAAGCATCCCGAGTTCAATGCCTCGCTCTCGCCTGAGAAGGATGCGCTGATCCTCAAGCAGTATTACAATATCGGTGTCGCCGTGGACACGCCGGAGGGCCTCGTGGTCCCGGTGATCAAGGACGCCGACCGCAAGGGCCTCATCGAGATCAGCCGCGATCTCGGGGCGATCTCGGCGAAGGCCCGCGACGGCAAGCTCGCGGCGGCCGACATGCAGGGAGCGACCTTCTCGATCTCGAGCCTCGGCGGCATCGGCGGCACGTCCTTCACGCCCCTCGTCAACGCGCCGGAAGTCGCGATCCTCGGCGTCGCACGCTCCAAGATGGCCCCCGTCTGGAACGGCAAGGACTTCGAGCCGCGCCTGATGCTGCCGCTCTCCCTCTCGTACGACCACCGCGTCATCGACGGTGCGCTCGCCGCGCGCTTCACCCGCCACCTCGCCCACGTCCTCGAGGACGTCCGCCGCCTCGTCGTCTGATTGAGCCGGAACAGCGCAACGCGTGAGGTGACCCCATGAGCAGCAGCAACGTGACCCTGCCGGATATCGGCGACTTCAAGAACGTGCCGGTCATCGAGGTGAGCGTCAGCCCCGGCGACGTGATCTCGGTCGACGACGTGATCCTCGTCCTCGAATCCGACAAGGCGACCATGGACATTCCGTCCCCGGTGGCCGGCACCGTGGCCGAGGTCCGAATCAAGCCGGGCGACACGGTGAGCCAGGGCGACCTGATCCTGGTGATGGCCGAGGCCGCCGCCACGGGTGCCCCGAAGCCCACCGTCACGGACACCACCGGCCCGGCCGCAGGATCCGCCAGTGGCGTGGCGACATCCAGCCACGCGCCGGGCGAGGGGCAGGCCGGCTACGGCTCGGCCGCGACGCAGGGCGGCACCGCCGCCGCGAAGGTTCCGGCTCCGAAGGGCGCCGCCCCCGTCTCCGGCGAGGAGATGCGGGCCCAAGTGCTCGTCATCGGTGCCGGCCCCGGCGGCTACACCGCCGCGTTCCGGGCAGCCGATCTCGGCCAGTCGGTGGTGCTCGTCGAGCGGTGGCCCACCCTCGGCGGCGTCTGCCTCAACGTCGGCTGCATTCCGTCCAAAGCCCTGCTGCACGCCGCCAAGGTCATCGACGAGAGCCACGCCATGGCGGCGCACGGCATCTCCTTCACGGCGCCGCAGATCGACATCGACAAGCTGCGCACCTGGAAGGACGGGGTGGTCAAGCGCCTCGTCGGCGGACTCGGCGGACTCGCCAAGCAGCGCAAGGTCACGGTGGTGACGGGCGAGGCCCGGTTCGTATCCCCGAACCAGGTGGCGGTGGCGCATGAGGGTCAGACCCGCATCATCGGCTTCGATCACGCCATCATCGCGGCGGGGTCCGAGCCCGTGCAGATGCCGTTCATCCCGCATGACGACCCACGGGTCATCGACTCGACGGGGGCGCTCGAACTCGACGGCGTGCCGGCCCGCCTCCTCGTCATCGGCGGCGGCATCATCGGTCTGGAGATGGCCACCGTCTATCACGCCCTGGGCTCGAAAGTGACCATCGTCGAGCTGATGGACCAGATCATTCCGGGTGCCGACAAGGACTTGGTCACGCCGCTGATGAAGCGCATCCAAAAGCAGTACGAGGCGATCCACCTCAAGGCCAAGGTCACCGCCGTCGAGGCGACGCCGGAGGGGCTGAAGGTCTCGTTCGAGGGCGGCACCGCGCCGGCCTCCGACACCTTCGACAAAGTCCTGGTCTCCGTGGGGCGGCGCCCCAACGGCAAGCGCATCGGCGCGGAGGCGGCGGGCGTCGCCGTCGACGAGCGCGGCTTCATCGCCGTCGACAAGCAGATGCGCACCAACGTGTCCCACATCTTCGCCATCGGCGACATTGTCGGCCAGCCGATGCTCGCCCACAAGGCGACGCACGAAGGCAAGGTCGCGGCGGAAGTCGCCGCCGGCAAGGCCAGCGCCTTCGACGCCAAGGTCATTCCCTCGGTCGCCTACACCGATCCGGAAGTGGCCTGGGTCGGCATGACCGAGAACGAGGCCAAGGCGAAGGGGATCAAGGTCGGCAAGGGCGTGTTCCCCTGGGCCGCCTCCGGCCGCTCCCTGGCGCTGGGCCGCGAGGAGGGCCTGACCAAGGTGCTGTTCGACCCCGAGACCGACCGAATCCTCGGCTGCGGCATCGTCGGACCCAATGCCGGTGACCTCATCGCGGAAGCCGCACTCGCCATCGAGATGGGGGCGGATGCCGAGGATATCGGCCTGACCATCCACCCGCATCCGACCCTGTCGGAGACCATCGGCCTCGCAGCCGAGGCCTTCGAGGGCACGATCACCGACCTCTACATGCCGAAGAAGGACGGGCCGAAGAAGGCCCACTGACCTCAAGCCATGGGTGCGGCGCCCCTGAGGCGTCGCACCGCCAGGACCGAACCACCCTCCGGGCCGTACGGCCCGGGGACGGGCACGGCTGTGCCCGCCGACAACCGACGCGTGGACCCGACGAGATCATGAGCAACGAACCAGACCTGCGGGCGCCCGGCGCCGTCGCCAACGCCGATGCAGGCGCCGAGGCCGCCCTGGAGCGCGCCGCCCTCGACTACCACCGGTTTCCCAAGCCCGGGAAGATCTCGGTCCAGCCGACCAAGGACATGTCGACCCAGCGCGACCTCGCGCTGGCCTATTCGCCCGGTGTCGCCGCCGCCTGCATGGCGATCAAGCACGAGCCGGACGAGGCCTACAGCTTGACCTCGCGCGGCAACCTCGTCGCCGTCATCACCAACGGCACCGCCGTGCTCGGCCTCGGCAATATCGGCGCGCTGGCCGGCAAGCCCGTGATGGAGGGCAAGGGCTGCCTGTTCAAGAAGTTCGCCGGCATCGACGTGTTCGACATCGAGGTCGACGAGGCCGATCCGGAGAAGTTCATCGAGACCGTCGCCCGCCTGGAACCGACCTTCGGGGGGATCAACCTCGAGGACATCAAGGCGCCCGAGTGCTTCGTCATCGAGACGAAGCTGCGCGAGCGCATGAAGATTCCGGTCTTCCACGACGACCAGCACGGCACCGCCATCGTGGCGGCCGCCGCGATCCTCAACGCCCTTCAGGTGGTGGGCAAGCCTATCGAGGGCGTGCGCCTCGTCTGTTCCGGCGCCGGGGCGGCGGCCATCGCCTGCCTCAACATCCTCGTGGGTCTCGGCCTGCGCAAGGAGAACATCTTCGTCTGCGATTCGCGCGGCGTCGTCTCCACCGACCGGATGGCGTCGCTGGACGAGCAGAAGCGCGCTTATGCCCGCGACACCCAGGCCCGGACGCTGGGCGACGCGGTGGCGGGCGCCGACATCTTCCTCGGCGTCTCCCAGGGTGGCGTCCTCAAGCCCGAGATGGTCGCCACCATGGCGGACAAGCCCATCATCCTGGCCCTGGCCAACCCCGATCCGGAAATCCTGCCCGAACGCGCGAGGCAAGTGCGGCCGGATTGCCTCATCGCCACGGGCCGCTCGGACTACCCGAACCAGGTCAACAACGTCCTGTGCTTCCCCTTCATCTTCCGGGGTGCGCTGGATGTCGGTGCCACGGAGATCAACGAGGCGATGAAGCTCGCGGCTGTCCGCGCCATCGCCGACCTCGTTCAGGCCGAGCAGTCGGACGTGGTCGCGGCAGCCTACGGCGCCCACGACCTGCGCTTCGGACCGGACTATCTCATCCCGCGCCCCTTCGACCCGCGCCTGATCACCACGGTGGCGCCCGCCGTGGCGCAAGCCGCCATCGACAGCGGCGTCGCGACCCGGCCGTTCAAGGATGTCGCGTCCTATCGCCGGTCCCTGGAGCGTCTCGTCTACACCTCCGGCACCGTGATGCAGCCCGTCTTCGCGGCGGCTTCCGAGGCCGGCGGCAGCCGGATCGCCTACGCCGAGGGCGAGGAGGACCGCACCCTGCGAGCCGCGCAGGTGGTGGTCGACGAGCGTCTCGCCCGGCCCGTCCTCGTCGGCCGACCCGACATCATCGCCGACCGAATCGCCCGCCTCGGCCTGCGCATCCGGGTCGGCGAGACCGTCGACGTGGTCGAATGCGCAGAGGCCGGCACCGCGCGGGCCGCGCAGCTCCTGGCGTCGGGCGAAGTCGACGGCCTGCTCTGCGGCATCACCGGGACCTATCCGGAGCACCTCGCCGACGTGTCCCGGACCATCGGCCTGAAGGCCGGCGCCAAGGGCCTCGCCGCCATGGGCCTGCTGCAGCTACCCCGCCACACGCTGTTCATCTGCGATCCCTACATCCACCGCGATCCGAGCGCGGAGGAGATCGCCGAGATGACGGTGCTGGCGGCGGAAGAGATGCGCCGCTTCGGTCAGCTTCCGCGCGCGGCCCTGATCACCGCGTCGAATTTCGGCAGCGTCGACGATCCATCCTCGCGCAAGATGCGGGCGGCGCTCGACCTCATCCGGACGCGGGCGCCGGACCTCGAGATCGACGGCGAGATGTCGGCCGACACGGCGCTGAGCCGGGCGGTCCTCGGACGCCTGCGGCCGGATTCCGCCCTGACGGCGGAGGCGAACCTCCTGATCATGCCCAATCTGGACGCGGCAAACATCACGTTCAACGCCCTGAAAGTGGTGTCCGGTCAGGGCGTCTCCGTCGGGCCGATCCTCCTCGGCGCGGCCAAGCCCGTCCACATCCTCACGCCCTCGGCCACCGTGCGCGGCATCGTCAACATGACGGCCCTGACGGCGGCCTCCGTGGCGGCTCGGGGCTGAGGAGCGTCCCGAGGAAAGGGGTTCGAAGGGCGAGCCCTTCGCGGGTCCAGGCGAGTTCTCGGTCAAGGCTGGCCCTGGGGCCTTCGTCGGGCTCCGCCCGACACCCGGCGAAGGGATGATCCCTTCGCGATCCCGATCAGGCGGTCATCCCGATCAGGCTGTCGTGGCGATCGGTAGGGAGAAATGCGCCCCTGGCCGATCGGTCGCCACCGTGAGGGGACCGCCGAGTTGGCGGGCGAGGCTGTTGACGATGCGCATACCGAGGCTGGCGCTGCGCGGCGTCGTCGGGTCGAACCCCTCGGGAAGACCGACGCCATCGTCGCAGACGGACAGGACGAGGCCACCGGCATCGGTCTCCCGGACCGTCACGCGGATCTCGCCCGCCCCGTCGGGATAGGCGTACTTGATGGCGTTGGTCACGAGTTCGTTGACGAATAGGCCAAGCGGAATCGCCAGATCGGCGGGCAGGCTCACGGGCTGCGCCCGGCACACCAGGGTGTGATGCGGCGCGCTCTCCTGCAGGCGGTCGCACAGGGCGTCGAGGAAGCCGGCCACGTCGATGGCTTCCAGGCTCGGCTGGCGCCAGAGCTGGTCGTGGACCTGCGCGACGGCATCGACCCGCGCCCGCGCATCGGCGAGGGCCGCCTTCACCTCCGCGTTGTCGGAGCCCCGGGCCTGCAGGCCGAGGAACCCGGCGACCACCGCGAGGCTGTTCTTCACCCGATGGCTCATCTCGCGGGACAGCAGCTCCTGGCGCTCCAGGGCGGCCTTGAGGCGGGCCTCGGCGCGCTGGCGCTCGATGGCGCCGCCGACGAGGTTGGCGAAGCCCTGCATGAAGGCGATGTCCGCCTCCTCGAACTGCCCCACGCGGGTATCGTCCACTTCGAGGACACCGTAATGGCCGTCGCGGTTGGCGATGAGCACGTTGATGGCGCGGCGGATGCCGTGATCGGCCATGAGCTTCGGCGTGCGGAACCGGGTCTCGTTCTCGAGATGGTTCGAGATCACCGGCCGACCGGTCTTGAGGGCGTAGCCGGCGGGCGAGGCGAGATCGGCACCCACGATCGCCGTGCCGATGGCCTCGGGTGCCCAGCCGACGCCGGCGCAGACGAGCAGGCAATCCTGATGCGGCTGATATTCGAGGGCCTTACAGAACTGCGCCTCCATGCCCTCGGCGCAGAGTTCCGTCGCCCGCTGCAGCAGGGGCAGCAGTTCCGTCGCCCGCAGGGCCTCGACGCCGAAATCGGAGAGGATCGCCTGTTGGCGCAGGCGGAGCGCCAGGGCCTCGGGGGCGCGTTCGGGCATACGGGGCCTTTGGGATGCGGCGGGCGGCTCCAGACGCCGCCCGTCTTCTTGATGCGGTGGCGCGCGCCTCGCAAGAGGATCGAGACGTTGTGATCAGATCTCGATCTCGGTCCCGACCTCCACCAGTTGGCGCGTGGGGATGCAGAAATGCGCCCCCGTCCGCTCGGCGTTGCGCAGGAGGAACGCGAACAGCCCCTCCCGCCAATCGGCCATGCCGCGTGCGTCGCTCTTCGGGATTATGGTCTCGTGGCCGATGAAGAACGTGAGATCCTTGAGGCATTCGCCCGGAAGCTTGCCGGCCTCAACCGCGCAGGCGAGACCCTCGGGGACGGACGCGTTTTCCATGAAGCCGTAGCGCAGGATCACGCGGGTGATGTCCGGTGTGATGGGGACGATTTCCGCCCGGCCTTCGCGCGGCACCACGGGCTCCTCCTCGTAGAGGGCCGTGACGATGAGGATGCGTTTGGGCAGGGCGTGGGAGCGCTCGACGAAGCGCGACAGGTGGAGGGGCACGCCGCTCGTCGCCGAGGTGAGGAAGGCGGCGTTGCCCGGCAACGTCAGGGGCGGATCGCGGCGCAGCTGATCGAGGAACGCGGCCTCGGGCTGGCGCAGGTGGACCCGCGCCTCTTCCACGAGACAGGTCCCCTTGCGCCATGTCAGCATCAGGAACGCGACGAGGCCGGCGAGCAGGAGGGGAAACCAGCCGCCCTCGACGAGCTTCACGCTGTTGGCGCCGAGGAACACGAGGTCGATGGCGAGGAAGAAGCCGTTGACCGCCAGCACCAGCACGAGGTTGTAGCCCCATTTGAGGGCGACGAGGGCGGCCAGCAGGGTGGTGATCGCCATCAGCGAGGCAACCGCGATGCCGTAGGCCCCGGCGAGGGCGTCGGAGGTCTCGAAGATCAGCACGGCACTGACGGTGGCGGCCGCGAGCAGCCAGTTCACCACCGGCACGTAGATCTGCCCGCGCTCGTGCCGGGCGGTGTGGACCACCCGCACGGGCGGCAGGAAGCCGAGCTGGATCGATTGCTGGGTGAGGGAGAACGCGCCCGAGATGATCGCCTGCGAGGCGATGACGGTGGCCAGCGTCGCGAGGCCGATGAGGGGATAATGCGCCCAGTCGGGGGCGAGGCGATAGAACGGGTTCTCCAGGGCGTCGGGTTCGGCGAGCAGGAGCGCGCCCTGCCCGAAATAGTGGATCACCAGGGCCGGCAGCACGAGGCCGAACCAGGACAGGCGGATCGGGCCGGCGCCGAAATGCCCGAGATCGGCATACATCGCCTCGCCGCCCGTCACCGCCAGGAAGGCGGCGCCCAGCATGGCGAAGCTCACGTGCCAGCCGGCATGCAGGAGGAACTCCAGGGCCCGCAGGGGATTCACCGCCCCGAGGATCTGCGGCGCATGAAGGATCCCGCCCAGCCCCATGAGCGCCAGGACGACGAACCACGCCAGCATCACCGGCCCGAAGATGCGCCCGATGAAGGCGACGCCCTTGCTCTGGACGAGGAACAGGGCGACCAGAATCGCCAGAGTGATGGGAACGACGAACCGGGAGAGCCCCGGCGCATCGACCTTCAACCCCTCGACGGCGGAGAGCACCGAGATGGCCGGGGTGATCGCCCCGTCGCCGTAGAGCAGGGCCGCACCCACGAGGCCGACCACCAGGAGCACGCCACTCCACGAGCCCGGCTTGGCGTGGCGGGCCCCGAGGAGGGCCAGCAGGGCGACGATCCCGCCCTCGCCCCGGTTGTCGGCGCGGAGGATCAGCACGGCGTACTTCACCGAGACGATGAGGATCAGCGCCCACAGGATGAGGGAGACGGCGCCCGTGACGGCGATGGGTGTGGGCGGCGCCCCGGCGCTCGCCGCCCGCACCGCCTCCTTGAAGGCGTAGAGCGGGCTCGTGCCGATATCGCCGTAGACGATGCCGAGGGCGCCGATGAGGGCGGCGGGGCGCGCGACGCCCCCACGCCCGGACCGGGTCTGATCTTGGGACAAGGGCGAACCTCCCGGCCGGTCGCTGCGGCGACGCTTCTGCGGCGGTGAGGTAGGGGGATCGCGGGGCAACGTCCAGGGATGAAAACGCGGCGTCGGACGTACCGGTCAGGCGTGCGCCCGGATCGCCTGGGCGAGCCCGTTCGGACAGGCGCCCCCACGGCCGATTTCGTGAACCGGCACCGGCACGTGGCGCCGGATGGAGGCCGCCACCGTCGCCAGGGGCGTCGGGGCGCCCTCGCTCTCGCAGACGACGAGGCCGAGCAGGGGCACGCCGCGAGAACGCAGAGTTTCGGCCGCCGTGAGAGCATGGCTGATGGCGCCGAGATAGGAGCCGGAGACGAGGAGTGCGGGCAGCGCCAGGGCTTCGAGCCAGGCGAGGCCGGTGTGTTCTTCCGTCACCGGGCTCATCAGGCCGCCCACCCCCTCGATGAGGAGGGTGGCGTCCGGCGGCGTCGCGGCGATTTCGGACCGGCACCAGGCGACGAGATCGGCGAGCGCAAGAGTTCGGCCCTCGTGGGCAGCGGCGAGATCGGGGGCGAGGGGCGCACGGAAGCGCCAGGGCGAGCAGGCGGCGACGGTCTCGGGCGAGACGGCGAGGCCCTGCGCTTCGAGAAGGATCGCCGTGTCGCTGAAGCGGAAATCCGCCTCCGTCACGGGTGGAACGCCGCTGGCGACGGGCTTGAGGGTGCGGACCGCTTGGTCCTCGGCCAGAAGCCGCCGCGTCAGGGCGGCGGTGACATAGGTCTTGCCGATTTCCGTCCCGGCCCCGGCGATGAAGATGGCGCCGCTCACGTCTCGATTCAGCTCACTTCTCCACGAACGCCTTCTCGATGACGTAGTGGCCGGCCTCGCCGTGGTTACCCTCGACGTAGCCGCCATTGGTGAGGAGTTCGCGGGTGTCGCGGATCATGTCCGGGCTGCCGCAGAGCATGAATCGGTCGTTCTCGACCGACATGGGCGGCAGGCCGATATCGGAAAACAGCTTGCCGGAGGTCATGAGGTCGGTGATCCGGCCACGGTTGCGGAACGGCTCGCGGGTCACGGTCGGATAGTAGATCAGCCCGGCGGAGATCACCTCGCCGAGGAATTCGTGGTTCGGCAGATCCTTCGTGATGGTCTCGCCATAGGCGAGTTCCTGCACCTGCCGGCACCCGTGCACGAGGACGACCTTCTCGAAGCGCTCGTAGGTCTCCGGGTCCTTGATGATCGACATGAACGGCGCGAGGCCGGTGCCGGTGCCGAGCAGATAGAGATTCTTGCCCGGCAGGAGGTTGTCGAGCACCAGGGTGCCGGTGGGCTTCTTGCCGACGATGATCGGGTCGCCGACCTTGAGGTGCTGGAGCTTCGAGGTGAGGGGACCGTTCGGGACCTTGATGGAGAAGAACTCGAGTTCCTCCTCGTAATTGGCCGAAACCACCGAGTAGGCACGCAGGAGCGGGCGTCCCTCCACTTCCAGGCCGATCATCACGAACTCGCCGTTGCGAAAGCGGAAGGCGGGATCGCGGGTCGTGCGGAAGGAGAACAGGGTGTCCGTCCAATGGTGGACGGAGAGGACGCGCTCCTCGTTGAACTTACTCATTTCGCCGGGTCCGTCTCGAATCTCGAAGCTTTGCGGGGGTCTTCTCGCACCTGCGGTGTCCGGTCAAGACGGTGCGGACGCGCAGGTGCCCCGCACCGTCCAGCCAGATTGCCATCGCGCAACTGTCTGGAATTGCTCTGAATTAGCCGAAGGCCAGGTCAGAGCGGCTTCAAGCCGGCCTCGATCTCGGCCCGGCGGCCTTCGAGGAACGGCGGCAGGGCGAGGCGCTGGCCCAGGGTCTCCAGGGGCTCGTCGGCGGTGAAGCCGGGGCCGTCCGTGGCGATCTCGAACAGGATGCCGTTGGGCTCGCGGAAGTAGAGGCTGCGAAAGTAGAACCGGTCGACGGGGCCGCTCGTCGGCATACGCTTCACCTTGAGGCGATCAGCCCAGGCTGCGTAATCCGCATCGGGGATGCGGAAGGCGACGTGATGCACGGCCCCCGCCCCCTGGCGCGCGGCCGGCAGATTCGGCTGCGACACGAGATGGAGTTCGGCGGCCGCTCCCCCCTCCCCCATGCGCCAGACCCGGACCGGGCCTTCGGGAAGGTCGTACGTACGATCGTGCGCCATGCCCAGAACCTCGGTGAGCACCGCTTCCGTGGCGTCGATCCGCGCGACGGTCAGCCGGATCGGCCCGAGGCCCCGGATCTGGTGTTCGGCCGGGACGGGGCTGCCCGCCCACGGGTGGGCAGGGCCGGCGCCGCCATCGTCCACGAGGGTGAAGCGCTGGCCTTCCGCATCCTCGAAATCGAGGCTGAGGCGGCCGTCCTGCTCCACCGGCTCGCCATGGGCGACGCCCGTGCGGGCGAAATGCTCGCGCCACCAATCGAGGGATGCAGCGCCCGCCACGCGCAGGCCCGTGCGGGTGATGCTGTCGGTGCCGCGCCGCTCAGGGGGCGCCGGCCAGTCGAAGAAGGTGAGATCGGTGCCCGGCGAGGCGAGGCCGTCGGCATAGAAGAGGTGATAGGCCGAGACGTCGTCCTGATTCACCGTCTTCTTCACGAGCCGCAGGCCGAGGGTGCGGGTGTAGAACGCCGCATTGTCGGCCGCCCGTGCCGTGATGGCGGTGAGGTGGTGAATTCCGGTGAGTTGCATCGGGCGGTCCGGCCTGTGGCGTGAAGGGATCTGATGCCCAGATGGGGCGGGCGGGCGCGAATGACAAAGCCGTGCCGTCCCTGGCCCGGGGCGCCCGGCGCGATAGGTTGGGGACGACCGATCCCCGGAGCCCCCGATGCCCCACCTTCTCTCCATCGAAGCCTCGCCGCGCAAGACGCGGTCCGCCTCCATCGAGGTCGCCCACGCCTTCCTCGACGCCTGGCGTGCGCGCCACCCCGACGGCACCGTCGACACCCTGGATGTGTGGAACACCCACTTGCCGGACTTCGACGGCGAGGTGCTCGCTGCCAAGTATGCGGCGCTTGCGGGCGAGTCCTTGAGCCCGGCGCAGGAGGCGGCGTGGCGGTCGATCCGCGCGCTGGCCGAGCGCTTCCGCGCGGCCGACCTCCTCGTGTTCGGGGTACCGATGTGGAATTACACGATCCCGTACAAGCTCAAGCACCTGTTCGATGTCGTGTCGCAGAAGGACCTGCTGTTCAGCTTCGACGAGCGCGGCCAGAACGGGCTGCTCACGGCCAAGGCCGTGGTCATCAATGCGCGGGGCGTCGCCATCGGGGCGGACTTTCCGGCCGAGATCTACGATCACCAATCGACCTACATGGCCACGTGGCTGCGCATGGTCGGCGTCACCGACGTGCACCAGATCCTGGTGGAGAAGGGCCTGATGGGCGCGGACCTCGACCGGGAATCCCGCGCCAAGGGCCGCGCCGAGGCCGTGGCCCTGGCGGCGACCCTCTGAGGCAACCTCAGAAGGCGCCCGCGAGGAGACCGAGGCCGGCGGCGGCGAGCGCCGCGCCGGCAACACGCAGGGCCGGGCGGGTCTGGACGCGACGGGCCGCGAGGCCGAGACCGAGGCCGGCGGCGTGAAGGAGCGCCGTGGCGACGAGGAAACCGAGGCCGTAGGCGAGGCCGGACGCAGCGCCGGGCATTTCGGCGCCGTGGGCGAAGCCGTGGAACACCGCGAAGGCGCCCACCAGCGCCATGGCGCCGGCCACCGGCGGCACCACCCCGAGGGCGAGGACGAGCCCCAGGACGAGGACCGACAGGGCGATGGCGGTCTCGACATGGGGGAGAGCCCCGCCCATGGCGCCAGCCGCGCCGCCGAGCGCCATCATGCCGAGGAAGGTCGCCGGCACGAGGAGTATCGCCCGGCCGCCGATGCGCGCCGCGATGAGACCCACCGCTACCATGGCGAGGACGTGGTCGAGCCCGCCGAGGGGATGCAGGAACCCGTGCGCCAAGCCCCCTGTCACGATGCCCCCTGTCACGAAGCCCCCGGTGTCATGACCGGGATGGGCCAGGGCGGGCGTGGCGACGAGGAGGCCCAGGGCCGGGACGGCCATACGGGCCAGGAACGTCGGCAGGGCAGAGGTCATGCGAAAGGGGTCCCGGGTTCGTGACAGGCGGTTGCAGTGTAGCAACCGCCATGCCCGGACGGCACCCCCGAAGCGTATCCTAGAAGTCGGTCGGCCGTCCGGCAGCCACGACGAGCATCTTGCCGTCCGCGAAGGTGCGGGCCCCCGCGCGGCGAATGTCCGCCTGGGTCACGTTGGCGACGAGATCGTTGCGGCGGGCGATGTAGTCCATCCCCAGGCCCTCGAAGGCGATCTGGGCGAGTTGATGCGCGATCTTCGTCGAGGTGTCGAAGCCCAGCGCATAGGAGCCCGTGAGGTAGTCCTTGGCCTTCTGCAACTCCTCGTCGGACGGACCTTGCGCGATGAGCCGGCCGATCTCGTCGCCGATGACCGCGAGGGCCTCGCCGACGCGCTCGTTCTTGGTGGCGGTGTAGCCCCAGGTCATGGCGCTCGCCCGGTGGCTGACCAGCGAGGTCCCGACGGAATAGGCGAGGCCCCGCTTTTCGCGCACCTCCTGGAACAGGCGCGACGTGAACGAGCCGCCGCCGAGGATGTGGTTCAGGACGTAGGCCGGGATGAAGTCCGGGTCGCGCCACGGCACGCCGCCCATGCCGAAGCGCAGGACCGATTGCGGCACGTCGATATCGACGACGTGGCGCTGGCCGAGATGGCCCACCTGCGTCTGTGGGATCGCCGTCAGGGGCGCGGCGAGATTGAGGCGGCCGAAGGCCCGGTCCAGGGCCTCGGCGAGGCGCGCCGTGTCGATGGCGCCCACGGCCGCGACCTTCACGCCGCCGCGCCCGATGATCTTGGCGTGCATGGCCACGAGGTCGTCACGGGTGATGGCCGCGATGCTCTCGGGCGTGCCCGACGAGGGGCGAGCGTAGGGGTGGCCCGCGAAGGCTTCGGCGAAGAAGCGGCGCGAGGCCATCACGCCGGGATCGTTCTGCTGGTAGCGCAGACCGGCCAGCGTCTGGGCCCGCACCCGCTCGATGGCGTCGGGGTCGAGGCGGGGCTTGGCCAGAGCCAGGGCCAGGAGGTCGATGGCCTCGTCGGCGTGCTTGACCAGCATCTTGAGGGAGCCGCCGAGGGCATCCGCCCCGGCATGGAACGACAGCTCGATGGCGCGCGCCGCCAGGCGCTCCTGAAAGGCGTCGGAGACCAGATCCCCCGCGCCCTCGTCGAGGAGGCGGGCCAGCATCTGGGCGACGCCGGCCTTGCCCTCGGGGTCCTGGGCGGCACCGCCCTCGAAGGTGAAGGCCAGGGCGATGAGGGGCACCACCTGCGATTCGACGTGCCAGGCCTCGATGCCGGCGGCCGTGGTGACGGGCACGGCCTGCGTCGGCGAGTTCGACGCATGGGGAGCAGTGTCGACCAGTTGGGGAGCCATGCTCATGGGTACCTCGTTGTTCTGTGACGGGCCCGGCGCGGGTCTCGCGCCACGGCCCCGGAATCCGGGCGGAACGCTTGGCTCAGGCGTCGGCCTCGCGGGTCTTGGTCAGGTAGCCGGTGACGGAGCGCTGCGGCACGAGGTAACGCTCGGCCACGGCCGCGAGGCGGGCCGGGGTCACGCCCTCGATATCGGAGGGCCAGCGGCGCACTTCCTCGATGCTCTCGCCGATGGCGAGCGCCGAGCCGTAGATGCGGGCCAGCGACGATTGGCTGTCGGACGAGTACACCGTCTCGGCCACGAGCCGGGTCTTGGCCCGCTCGATGGCCTCCGGGGTCAGCGCTTCGGACGGCGCCCGGCGCAGGACGCGGTCGACCTCCTCCTCCAACTTCTCCAGGCTCACGCCCTCGGCGGGGATCGCGTAGACGGAGAAGCGGGTGTCGTCGATGGCCGAGCCCATGTACCAGGCGCCGGCATTCACGGCGACGCCGCGTTCCATGACGAGCTTGCGGTAAAGGTAGGAGGTCGAGCCCCCGCCCATCACTTCGGCGAGGAGTTCGAGGGCGTGGCACTCGCCGTCCCGGGCCGTCATGCACGAGGGGGTGAGATAGAGCCGCTGCAGGGTGGGCTGCTCGACCTTGGGGTCGGCGACGGCAAGGCGGCGCAGGGCCTTCGGCTCAGGCTCGCGGGCCCGCACCCGCACGGGCCGGGCGCCCTGAGGCGTCACGCGGCCATAGGTGTCGTCGGCCATGCGGCGCACGTCGTCTGCGGTGACGTCACCGGCCACCACCAGGATGGCGTTCTCGGGGGTATAGAAGCGCTTGTAGTAGTTCAGCGCGTGGGTGCGGTTCAGTTCCTCGATCTCATGCATCCAGCCGATGATCGGCGTGCCGTAGGGATGGTGCACGAACAGGGAGGCGGCCATGGCCTCGGAGAGCTGGGCCGAGGGATCCGTCTCGACCCGCATGCGGCGCTCCTCCAGTACCACGTCGCGCTCGGGCGCCACCACGGCGTCGTCGAGGACGAGGCCGGTCATGCGGTCGGCCTCGAACTCCATCATGGTCTTGAGATGGTCGCGGGCCACGCGCTGGAAATAGGCGGTGTAGTCGTAGCTCGTGAAGGCGTTCTCCTGGCCGCCGAGGCCCGAGACGGCCTTCGAGAAGGCGCCGACGGGATGCCGCTCGGTGCCCTTGAACATCAGGTGCTCGAGGAAGTGGGCGATGCCGGACTGACCCTGCGGATCGTCGGCCGACCCGTTGCGGTACCACACCATGTGGGTGACCACGGGGGCACGGTGATCGGGCACCACGACGACGTCGAGGCCGTTGTCGAGGGTGAAGGCGCCGACATCCGGACCACCCGCCTCGGAACGCCCGAACGGGGCGGCCTCGACCCGGCCGGCGCTGGCATGGGGGCGGCCGGAGCCGAGGAGCGGAACGTCCTTCCGGAACAGGTGCATCGAAGAGCTTTCCTTCAGCGTCCGGTCCGCGCGGGACCGTCCGTCTCGTTGCGCATCACACGGAGCCGAGCCTCACGCCGTAGGGGCGGGACCGAGCCCACGGACCGGCCCGGAGGCCGGAGGAACGTCAGTTGGCGCGGGCACGGAAATAGGCGCCCGGATCGGATTCCTCACGCTCGCGCGAGGGGTTGTTGATGGGATCGCCGCTGGTCTTGGCGACCTTGCGGGGCGGCTTGCGGTAGCCGGTCGGCGGATCGGTCAGCACGTCCCGATCCGGCTCGACCTGGGATGGTTCGGACGCCTCGGCGGAGCGCAGGCCGAAGGGGTTGGCCCAGAAGGAGTTGCGGTCCTCCGTCTCACCCTCGGGCCGGCCCGGCTCCGTGCGCACCTGCGCGTCGGCGCGGCGCCCGGCCCGCATCTCGTCGATGGAGAGGGTCATGTTGTTGTCGTCCATGCGCCCCTGCGCCCCCCGCACGATGGGCTTGCGGGCCTCGGCCCGCTCGCGTTCGCGCTGAACCAGTTCCGGGTCCTTCGGCCATTGCGGCGAGGCGGTGGCTTGGCGCGGCGGCGGCAGCGCCTTGCCGTCGAGTTTGGGCGGCATCACCAGGGGTGCCCGCTCACGATAGGTGATGGCCGGCTTCTCCGGCTCGATCAGGCCGATCCCGCTCAGGGCGTCGCGCATGAACACGCCCTGCTGGGCCTGCGCGGACCCGGCCAGGACGAGCGCCCCCGCCAGGAAGCCGGTGACGGAAGAGAGGAATCCACGCTGTGCGATCATGCCATCCCCGATGCCTGTCCGGTCTCCACGCCCGGCAGACCGGGCTCGAATAGTCGCGTTCGCGAAAGCGATCCTGATCCGGCTCGCAACGCCTGATCCCGGTTTCGGGCGATCGTATGGCGCCTTGGCCACAGGGCGCCAGAGACCGGCCGACAACGATCCCGGATGTGGTTTACGGATCACAGACCCCGCCCGATTGGCGCGCACCTCAAACCGGCGGCGCGGCGGCCTTCCGCGGGTCGGGCCGCAGGCTGTCGATGACGAGGCCGACCACGCCCGCCACGATGGCCGCGTCGGCAATGTTGAACACGTACCAGGACCACGTGCCCCAGTAGAGGTGCACGAAGTCGAACACCGCCCCGTACACCGCCCGGTCGATGGCGTTGCCGATGGCGCCGCCCGCCACGAGCCCGAGGGAGACGGCGAGGAGACGCGATTCCGTCCGGCGCATCCACACCACGAGACCGATGGCGGCGAGCGCCGAGATGCCGACGAGGAGCCAGCGGCCGAAGCCGCCGTCCTGCTGGAACAGGCCGTAGGACACGCCCCGGTTCCACACCACGAGGAGATCGGCGAAGGGAGCGACCCGCCAGGGCTGGGTCAGGACGAGGTCGGTGCCGCGATAGAGCCAGAGCTTCGAGACCTGATCGAGGATCAGGGTGGCGAGGAGGCCGACGAGGCCGAGGCGGAAGGCAGTCATCGGATCGTCCGGAGGGCACGGGATTGGCACGCGGGTCCCTCCCCCCGTCGGGGAAGGGATCGACGCGGTCGCGGCGTGGCCGGGCTCACGCCGCGGCGCCGTGGGCGGCGTCCCACTCGCGCAGGGCTTTCGCGTCGCGGGGCGTCACGTCCGGATAAGCCTCGTCCGTGCCGACCTCGGGGCTGACCCGCCAGGAGCGGGCGCATTTGCGTCCCTCGGCGAGGGCCGGCACCACGGCGACGCCGCGCACGTCGTCGAGGCGGAAGGCTTGCTCCGGCCCCTCGCCGGCTTCGACGCGGATCGCCGAGGTGATGCACACCTCGGCGAAGTCGATGCCGTCGAGGGCGGCGCGCAGGTCCGCATCGGCGACATGAACCACGGGCGCCGCCTCGAGACTGGCGCCGATGCGCTTGGCCGCCCGCTCGATCTCCAGGGCGCCGGTGACGACGCGGCGGACGCGGCGGATCTTCTGCCAGCGCGCCGCCAGGGCCTCGTCGCGCCAGGCGGATGGGGTCTCGGGCAGGGTCTGGAGATGCACGGAGCCGGTCTCCGACGGATACCGATCGAGCCACGCCTCCTCGGCCGTGAAGGCGAGGACGGGGCTCAGCCAGATGGTGCAGCGGGTGAACGTCTCGTCGATCACCTGCAGGGCGGCGCGGCGCACCCGCGACGAGATCGGATCGCAGTAGAGCGCGTCCTTGCGGACATCGAAGTAGAAGGCCGAGAGGTCGCCGGTCATGAAGCCGTTGAGCAGGGCGACGACCCGCTTGAGGTCGAAGCTCGCGTAGGCGTCGCGGATCTCGCCGTCGAGTTCGGCGAGGCGGTGCCGGATCAGGCGCTCCAGTTCGGGCAGTTCGGCATGGGGGATCTCGGTGCCGGGTTCGAAATGTGCCAGGGACCCGAGCATCCAGCGTAAGCTGTTGCGCAGCTTGCGGTAGGTCTCCGCGAAGGTCTTGATGATCTCGGGGCCGATGCGCAGGTCGTCGGTGTAGTCGGAGGCCGCCACCCACAGGCGCAGGATGTCGGCGCCGGAATCCTTGATGATGTTCTGGGGGGCGACGACGTTGCCCTTGGATTTCGACATCTTCAGCCCCTTAGGGTCGAGGACGAACCCGTGGGTGAGGACGATGTCATAGGGCGCCCGGCCCCGCGTGCCGCTCGACTCCAGGAGCGACGACTGGAACCAGCCGCGATGCTGGTCCGAGCCTTCGAGGTACATCACCGTGTCGCCGCCGCCGTCGCGCTTGCGCACCACGCCGGAGAGACCCGGGAACTGCTCCGGATCGTCGAGCACGAAGGCATGGGTCGAGCCGGAATCGAACCAGACGTCGAGGACGTCCGTGACCTTCTCGTAGTCCGCCGGATCGTAATCGGGCGCCAGGAACCGCGCGCCGTCGGCATCCGTGAACCACGCATCGGCGCCTTCCGCCTCGAAGGCCGCGACGATGCGGGCGTTCACGGCCGCATCGCGAAGAACCTCGTGGGTGCCGCGCTTGACGAACACCGTGATCGGCACGCCCCAGGCGCGCTGGCGCGAGACCACCCAATCGGGCCGGTTGCCAACCATGCCGTTGATGCGGTTCTTGCCCTGTGGCGGCACCCAGCGGGTGTCCTCGATCGCCTGAAGCGCCGTCTCGCGCAGGGTGCGGTTGCCGAGCGTCTCCACCGGCTTGTCCATGGCGATGAACCATTGCGGCGTGTTGCGGAAGATGACGGGCTTCTTCGAGCGCCAGGAATGGGGATAGCTGTGCTTGAGGGTGCCACGCGCCACCAGGGTGCCGGCCTCCGTCAGGGCCGCGATGACCGCCTTGTTGGCGTCGCCCTTCTCGCCCTTGTGGTTAAGAACGAGTTTTCCCGTGAAACCGGGCGCGTCCTCCGTCAGGGCACCATCGGCATCGACGGTGTAGGGGATACGGGTGTCGATGCCGCGCTCGGCGAGCGCCCGGCCATTGGCCATCCAGACTTCGAAATCCTCGCGACCATGGCCCGGCGCCGTGTGGACGAAGCCCGTGCCGGCCTCGTCGGTGACGTGGTCGCCGTCGAGGAGCGGCACGGCGAAGTCGTAGCCGGGAACGTGGCCCGCCAGGGGATGCGCGAGGGTCAGGCCCGCGAGTTCGACCGCGGTCACGTCGCGCACCCGCTCGAAGCCCTCGACGCGGGCGGCGGCGAAGACGGAGGCCGCCAGGGTGTCGGCCAGGACGTAGAGGTCCCCGACCTTGGCCCAATTGTCTTCGGCGGCGGCCGTCACCCGGAACAGGCCGTAGGCGACACGCTTCGAATAGGCCACGGCGCGGTTGCCCGGGATGGTCCATGGCGTGGTCGTCCAGATCACCACCCGCGCCGAGGCGAGATCGTCGGCGGCCCCGGCGGTCGGCCGGAAGGCAGCGAAGATCGTGTCGCTGACGACGTCCTCGTACTCGACCTCCGCCTCGGCGAGGGCCGTCTTCTCCACGACGGACCACATCACCGGCTTCGAGCCGCGATAGAGCTGGCCGGTGGTGGCGAAGGTCATGAGTTCGCGGGCGATAGTGGCTTCGGCCGGGAACGTCATGGTGGCGTAGGGATGGTCCCAATCGCCGGTGACGCCGAGGCGCTTGAATTCGCCGCGCTGGGTGTCGAGCCACTGGCCGGCGAAGGCCCGGCATTCCTGGCGGAATTCGAGGACCGGCACGCTGTCCTTGTTGCGGCCCTTGGCGCGGTAGGCCTCCTCGATCTTCCACTCGATGGGCAGGCCGTGACAGTCCCAACCCGGCACGTAGTTGGCGTCGTAGCCGAGCGCGCCTTGCGCGCGGACGATGACGTCCTTCAGGATCTTGTTCAGGGCCGTGCCGATGTGGATGTTGCCGTTGGCGTAGGGAGGCCCGTCGTGCAGCACGAATTTCGGCTGGCCGGCGGCCTTTGCGCGGATCTGCCCATAGAGGTCGGTGGCCGCCCAGCGGTCCAGCAGCAGGGGCTCGCGCACGGGCAGGCCGGCCCGCATGGGGAAGTCGGTCTGGGGCAGGAACAGGGTCTTGGAGTAGTCGCGGGCGGCCGCGCCGGCGGGCTTTTCGGAATCGGTCATGGCTCTCTGGAAGTCCGGGCGCCGCGAGGGGACGGGGCGCTGAAGCGGGAGGCGGTCCGGGCGGGACCGGCGGCGGAAGGGGCAATCGAGTGCCCTCCCGGCCTCCGCCGGGCACGCGTCGCGGCGGCCCTCAGACGGAGGCCGGGCTCGTAATTCGCAGGCGGCCGGGGGGACGCGGAGCGTCCGGGCCGCGCGGATCGGCATCAGCGCACATGCGCGGGGTTCTAAAGCATCGGCTCACGAAGGGAAATCGGGTTTTCGGCGAAAGCGCGGTCCCCGGCGCGCATCGTGGAACGGGGACTTTTTCGAAGCTCGGCCGTTGTCCTCCCAGAACGTCCGGCGGGCTTCGCCTCGCGGGACGGCCAACATGACACCGGAGGAACCCGCCATGAAACACGTCCTGCTCGCCGCCAGCCTCGTTCTGTCGACCTTCGCCCTCTCCGGCGCCGCCGAGGCTCAGGGTCTTCCGGGCGGCATCCGCCGGGGCGCCGCCGAGGGTGACCGGGTCGCCGGTCCCGTGGGCGGCATCGTGGGTGGTGCGGTCGGCGGCGCCGTGGGAACGGTGAACGGGGCGCTCGGCATCGATCCGGGCCGGGGCGCCTACCGCACCCGGCTGAAGTCGCGCCGGCATCATCGCCACCACCGTCGCCATTACCGCTGAGGCGCAATTCGCCCCCGGCGATCCTGCGCCAGGAGGTAGAGACCCGAGCCCACGACGATGGACGCGCCCAGCAGCGTCCATCGGTTCGGCACGTCTCCGAAGATGACGGCCCCGAAGAGCACCGACCACAGCAATTGCGTATAGATGAAGGGCGCCAGCACGTTGGCCGGAGCGCGGGCATGAGCCAGCACCAGGAGCCAGTGCCCGAGGGTGCCGAACAGGCCGACGCCGACGAGGAGCGCCCAGGCGAGGCCGTTCGGCGGCGTGGTCCAGATCCACGGCAGCAGCGGCGTCATCAGGGCGAGGCCCGCGAGCCCGGAATACACCATGGTGGTGGCGGTGGAATCGTGGGCCGCCAGCTTGCGCGTGGTGAGGATGTAGAGGGCGTAGCACAGCATGTTGCCGAGGCTCAGCAGCACCGCCGGCTGGACCGGCCCGACGCCCGGCCGGACGATGACGAGGACGCCGAGGAACCCGACGCCGATGGCGACGAGCCGCCGGGGCGAGGTCCATTCGCCCAGCACCGGCCCGGCGAGCAGCGCGACGGCCAGGGGGGCGGCGAACTGGATCGACAGGGTCTCGGCCAGTTGCAGGTGGCGCAGCGCCAAAAAGTTCAGGGCGGTGGAGCCGAACAGCAGCCCCGAGCGCAGGATCTGCAGGCCGAGCCGATTGGTCCGCATCACCCCGGGCGAGGTCACGGGGTTCAGAAAAAGCGAGATTGCCGCGACGCTGACGGCGTAGCGCATGAAGGTGGCGAGCAGGGGATCGACGCCGAGGCGCGCCAAGCCCTTGGCCGAGGCATCGAGGCAGGCGAAGAACACCAGGGTCCCGCACATGAGCGCGATGCCGACGCGCCGCCGGGCCGCTTCCGTCTCGTTCACCGCGCCCCCGTCCCGTTTCTTTCTCGTCCTCCCCTACGCTACCCATCGCGTCGAAAGAGGGGCGCGCGGGCATGGACTCCGGTCCATGCCCAACGTGCGGATCAGGTCACGACGCTCGGCGCGTCCCGGCCGGTGAGGGCCGCGATGTCGGCGATCGCCCCTGCGGCGGCGACGGCCGAGGCCAACACCTCCGCCACGGGCCGGTCGAGGCGGCCGGAAGCGGGCTCGAAGCGCTCGATATAGACCCGGAGCGTCGCCCCCGCCGTGCCGGTGCCCGAGAGGCGGTAGACCACGCGGGCATCCTCGGCGAAGCCGATGCGGATGCCCTGCTGCGCCGTCACCGACCCGTCCACGGGATCGACGTAGCGGAAGTCGTCGGCCGTCGCGACGGTGAGGTCGCCGAAGCGCTGCCCCGGCAAGGCGTCGAGCTTGGCGCGCAGGCCGTCCATGAGGGTCTTGGCGGCCTCCGCGTCGATCTCCTCGTAATCGTGGCGGGTGTAGTAGTCGCGCCCGAAGCGGGCCCAGTGGGCGTGGACGAGGTCGCGGGCGGGCGTCCCCGTGGCGGCCAGCACGTTGAGCCAGAGAAGCACGGCCCAGAGACCGTCCTTCTCGCGCACGTGGTTCGAGCCGGTGCCGGCACTTTCCTCGCCGCACAGGGTGATGCGGCCGGCATCCAACAGGGAGCCGAAGAACTTCCAGCCCGTCGGCGTCTCGTAGGCGGGGATGCCCAGGGACGCCGCCACCCGGTCCACGGCCCGGCTTGTCGGCATGGAGCGGGCGACCCCCGCCAGACCCGCGGCGTAGCCCGGCGCCCGGTGGGCATGGGCGGCGAGGATCGCCAGGCTGTCGCTCGGCGTGACGAACAGGCCCGGCGCCACGATCATGTTACGGTCGCCGTCACCATCCGAAGCCGCGCCGAAATCCGGGGCCTCGGGGCTGAGCATGAGGTCGTAGAGGTCGTGGCAATGGACCGGGTTCGGATCGGGATGGTGCCCGCCGAAATCCGGCTGCGGCGTGCCGTTGACGACGGTGCCGGGCGCGGCGCCGAGTTCGCCTTCGAGAATCGCGTGTGCGTAAGGCCCCGTCACCGCGCTCATGGCATCGAAGCGCATGCGGAAGCCACCCGCGAACAGAGCCCGGATCGCGTCGAAATCGACCAGGGTCCGCATGAGGTCGAGGTAATCGGCCACGGGGTCGAGAATCGTGACGGCCATGTCGCCGAGCCGGGTCTCGCCCACGGCGTCGAGGTCGAGGTCGGGGGCCTCGACGATGCGGTATTCGGTGAGCGCCAGGGTGCGGGCGAAGATCGCGGCGGTGACGTCCTCGGGGGCGGGGCCGCCATTGGCGGTGTTGAACTTGATGCCGAAATCGCCGTCCGGCCCGCCGGGATTGTGGCTCGCCGACAGGACGAGGCCGCCGATGGCGCCGTATTTGCGGATCACGCAGGAAGCGGCGGGCGTCGAGAGCAAGCCGCCCTGGCCGACGAGGACGCGGGAAAAGCCGTTGGCCGCCGCCATCTTCAGGGCCGTCTGCACCACCTCGCGGTTGAAGAACCGGCCATCGCCGCCGATCACCAGGGTGGCGCCGGCCCGGCCGGGGATCGCGTCGAAGATCGACTGGACGAAGTTCTCGACGTAGCGCGGCTGGCGGAACACCGCGACCTTCTTGCGCAGGCCGGAGGTGCCGGGCTTCTGGTCCGGGAACGGGGTCGTCGCCACAAGCTTCGCCGTCATCGTACTCGCATCTCCGCGCCGGCCTGCGGGCCGGATCGAGAAACCTTAGAGCGGAAGCGTCGCCGAGTGGGAAGGGCCTGCGACGCCTCGACGAGACTTGCGACGTCAGGGAAGAACCTGCGACGCCCGGAAAGGATCTGCGGCAAACAGGGGACAAGCCGATTCGGTCGGGAGCCTGGGGGGCGCGAGCGCGTTCCCCCTGCCCAAGAACCAAGCAGGACGGCACGCAACCGCGATGGCAAAGCGCAGGACCAAGACGGCCCCCGCCCATCACGAGGCGGATATCGCGCCCCTCGTGCCCACGGGCGCCCTCGCGGTGGCGCTCCTCGACCGCGAGGCCGACGCCCATCCCCTCATCCACATCGCCCGCGAACGCCACCGCCTCGGGGCCCTCGCCGACATCCTGAAGGCGCTGGCGCCGGAGCGCAGCGTGGCGATCTACCCGGAATGGGATTGCCTGCCCTACGACCGGGCCTCGCCTTCGCGGGGCACCATGGGGGCACGGGCGGGCGTGCTGCGGTGGCTCACCGACGCGAAGAACCTCCCCGACATCGTGCTCACCACGGCTCCGGCCCTGATCCAGCGGGTGCCGCCACCCGAGACCTGGGCCGACGCCCATCTCGAGATCCGCGTCGGCGACCGCCTCGACCCGCAGACCCTCACGACGGATCTCCAGCGGCTTGGCTACATCCTCGACGACCGGGTGGACGAGCCCGGCGAGGTCGCGGTCCGGGGCCGCACCATCGAGATCTTCCCCGCCGCTGCCGAGCGTCCGTCCCGGATCGAACACGACGAGGCCCGCGTCACCGCCATCCGTACCTACGATCCCGTATCGCAGCGCTCGCTCACCGATGTCGACACCCTGGTGATCGACTCGGCCACCGAGATCGTGCTGCCGCGCGACACGGGCGTGTCCCTGCGCCCCTTCACCGGCCAGGAACACGAGTTGCCGCGCCTGTATCCGCGCCTCGTCACCCCCCTCGATTACGTTCCCGGCGCCCGCCTCGTCGTCGAGAGCGGCGCCGAGGAACGCGCCGCCGCCTTCTTCGAGCAGATCGCCGAGGGGCGCGAGAGTTCGGGGCGCGCGACGCCCCTGCCCCGCGAGCTCTACCTCGAACCGGCCGAATGGGCCGCGCTCCGGGACGCGCGCCCCGTCACCCCGGCCTCGAACGAGGCGGCCGAGGCCATCGCCCTGCCGTCCTTCGCGCAGAAAGCACGGCCGGGGCCGGCCTTCACGCAATGCCTGCGGGGACACGTCGCGGCGGGCGAGCGCGTGCTGCTCACGGGGCCGGCCGAAGCCCTGCCGCGCCTCGTGCGCGCCGCCGAGAAGGCCCTGTCCCGCAAGGTCAGCAAGGTGCGGGACTGGGCGGAGGTGCTTCGGGCGCCGGCCGGCGACGTCCTCGTCCTCGCCGCGCCCGTCGAGGCCGGGTTCCGCGTGCCGGACCGGGATATCGCCGTGATCGCGGCGGCCGATCTGTTCGGCGCCCAAGCCGCCACCGCGAAGACCGGGCAGACGGCGATCCTGCCCATGGGCGAAGTCGACCTGCGGGTGGGGGATGTGGCCGTCGACCGCGACCACGGCCTGTGCGTGTTCGAGGGCCTCGAATCCGTGCGGATGGGCGAGGGGGAAGAAGACGCCTTGCGGCTGCGCTTCGCGGGGGACGCCGTCCTCATGGTGCCGGTGAGCCAGTCCGACCGGATCTGGCGCTACGGTTCGGAGCCCGACGCCGTCAGCCTCGACCGCCTCGACGGCAACGCCTGGGCGCGTCGTCGCCTGGAGACGGAGGCGGCCCTCGCCAAGGCCGCCCGCGGCATGTTGAAGAGCGCCGAGGCGCGTCGTGCGATCAAGGCGCCCGTGCTCGAGGCCATGCCCCGTGAGATGGAGCGCTTCGCCGCCGGCTTCGGCTTCAACCTCACGACCGATCAGGCGAGCGCCGTGGACGGGGCGCTCGCCGACCTCGCCTCGGGCCAGCCCATGGATCGCCTCGTCTGCGGCGATGTCGGCTTCGGCAAGACAGAGGTGGCGCTCCGCGCCGTCGCGGCGGCCCTGTTCGCCGGCAAGCAGGTCGCCGTGGTAGCGCCCACCACCGTCCTGGTGCGCCAGCACGTTCAGACCTTCCAGCGCCGCTTCGCGCGGTTCGGCATCGAGGTCGCGCACCTGTCCCGCCTCGTCTCCCCGACGGAGGCCAAGCGCGTGAAGGCGGGCCTCGCCGATGGCAGCATCCGTCTGGTGATCGGCACGCAGGGGCTGGCGGCCAAGGGCGTCACCTTCGCGGATCTCGGCCTCATGGTCATCGACGAGGAGCAGCGCTTCGGCGCCAAGCTGAAGGAAAGCCTGCGCCGAGCAGCCGGCGACGGCCACGTCATGACCCTCACGGCGACGCCGATCCCCCGCACCCTGCAATCGGCCCTCGTCGGCCTGCAATCCCTCAGCGTCATCGCCACGCCGCCGAGCGTGCGCCAGCCGATCCGCACGGTGATCCTGCCGTTCGACGACGGCGCCGTGCGCGCCGCCCTCCTGCGCGAGCACCGCCGTGGCGGGCAGAGCTTCCTGGTCTGTCCCCGCGTCGAGGACATCGCCCCGATGGCGAAACGCCTCGCCGCCCTCGTGCCCGAACTCACGACGCTCATCGCCCACGGCGACCTCAAGGCCGCCGAGATGGACAGCGTGATGGTGCGCTTCGCCGATGGCGAGGGCGACGTCCTGCTCGCCACCAGCATCATCGAGAGCGGCCTCGACGTGCCCCGCGCCAACACCATGCTGGTGTGGGAGGCGGAGCGCTTCGGCCTCGCCCAGCTGCACCAGTTGCGCGGCCGGGTCGGGCGCGGCCAGCGCCGGGGCGTCACCTATCTCCTGAGCCGGCCGGAGAAGCCCCTGGCGCCGGCGACGGAGAAGCGTCTGCGCACCCTGGAGGCCCTCGACCGACTCGGCGCGGGCTTCGCCATCAGCGCCCGCGACCTCGACCTACGCGGGGCCGGCGATCTCGTCGGCGAGAATCAGGCCGGCCACGTCAAGCTCATCGGCCTCGGGCTCTATCAGCACCTCCTCCACCTCGCCCTGCGGGCGGCCAAGGGAGAATCTGCCGAGGATTGGACGCCGGAGATCCGCCTCGGACTCACCGGCCGCGTGCCCGCCGATTACGTGCCGGAGCCGGAACTACGCCTCAGCCTCTACACCCGGCTCCTGCGCCTGCGCTCACCGGAAGAGGTCGAGGCCCTGCGCGGCGAGGTCGAGGATCGGTTCGGCCCCCTGCCCGAAGCCGTGACAGACCTCGTCACCCTCGCGCACCTGCGCGTCGGCTGCTGCGCCCTCGGGATCAGTCGTCTCAGCGGCGGTCCCCAGGGCCTCGCGGCCGACCTGCATCCGGACGCGCCCGCCCTCCTCGTGCCGGTCTCGGACGACCTCGTGTGCAAGGACCGCCGGGTGCTCCTGCGTCGCGGCAGCGAGGACCCGGCCGAGCGCGGGCGCCTCGCCGTCGATTTCCTCGAACGCCTCGGGGACGCCCGCCGCCGGGGTTGATTCGCCCCGGCCGCGAGGCCGCTTCGCCGGCCTGTGCCCCTGCCGCCACGCTCGTCGAGAGACGATCGGAACGGCCTTGTATACAGTCGAGCCGGCGCCTAAGAATTCCGTAAAGCCGTTGTATCACAACACTTTACGATAATTCTAAACAGCGCGTCGCGCCCTGACCCGCCCCCCTCGGCGCGGGATCGCGGGTGCTCGCCCGCGCCAGGGAGAACACACCATGCCCTCGATGCCGATGCGAGGAAGGCCCCTCACGCGTGCCGCCCTCACGGGCGCTTCGCTCCTCGTCCTCGCCGGGGCGGCCGAGGCCCAGCAGAACGCCGTGACCCTCGAAACCCTGAGCGTGGAGGGCAGCGGCGCCGGCCTCGGCTCCGGGGGGCCCGGCGCGACGCGACCCGAAACGGCGCTCGGCCCCGTTCCCGGCTACGTCGCCAGCCGCAGCGCCACGGCGACGAAGACCGACACGCCACTCATCCGCACGCCGCAATCCATCAGCGTCATCGGCGCGCAGCAGATCGAGGCGCAGCGGTCACAGACGATCTCCGAGGCCGTGCGCTACACGCCCGGCATCTACGCCAACCAGTTCGGCCCCGACACGCGCCTCGACTGGTTCCTCATTCGCGGCTTCTCGGCCACCGAGACCGGCCTGTTCCGCGACGGGCTGCAGCTGTTCCAGACGGCATTCGCGAATTACCGCATCGATCCCTTCGGCGCCGAGCGCATCGAGGTCCTGCGCGGCCCGGCCGCGACCCTGTTCGGCGGCTCGCCGGTGGGCGGCCTCGTCAACATCGTGTCGAAGCGCCCCACCGCGGAGCCGCTCCGCTACCTCGAGCTCGGCGGCGGCTCGTTCAACCAGCGCTACGCCGCCTTCGACCTCGGCGGCCCGGCCGACGATTCCGGCCACTGGTTCTACCGCCTGACGGGCCGGCTTCAGAACAGCGATGCCCAGGTCCGGTTCGCGCCGGAGGACCGCTACTACATCGCGCCCGCCTTCACGTATAAGCCCGACGGGGCCACCACCTTCACGGTGCTGACGAGCTTCCAGCGCGACGAGACCGGGGGTGCGGGCCAGTTCCTGCCCTATTTCGGCACCGTGCGCCCGAACGCGTCTGGCCTGCGCATCGCCCGCACCCTCAACGCCAGCGATCCCCTGGTCGACGGCTACACCCGCAACCAGGCGAATCTCGGCTACGAATTCGAGCACCATGTCGACGACGTCTGGACGGTCCGCCAGAACGTCCGGTTCTCGTTCACGGAGGTGCGGGACCAGCGCTACGTCGGCAACGGCTACGCCGATGCCGCCCAGCTCGAACTCGCCCGCTACGGCTTCCTCACCACGCCGCGCGCCGGCCTGTTCACCGTCGACAACCAGGCGCAGGCGCGCTTCAGCGACGGATATTTCGGCCACACCCTGCTGATGGGCGTCGATTACAAGCGCTACAGCCTGTCGGACAACCAGGGGGCGACGCCGTTCCCGCCGCAATTCCCCGTGCCGTCCCTCAACATTCTGTCGCCGCGCTACTTCCAGTTCAGTTCGGCGCCGGCTCCCTATCGCGTGGTCAATCAGCAACTCCAGCAGATCGGCCTCTACGCTCAGGATCAGATCGCGCTCACGGATCGCCTGACGTTCCTCATCGGCGGCCGTCAGGACTTCGTGAGCAACACCGTCCAAGACAAGCTTGTCCTCGCCAACTCCACTGTCCGGGATGAGACGGCCTTCACCGGCCGCCTCGGGCTCATCTACAATTTCGACAACGGGCTGGCGCCGTATGTCACCTACGGCACCTCTTTCAATCCTACGGCGGGCGTCGACGGCAACAATCGGCCGTTCAAGGCGGACAAAGGCGAGCAGATCGAGGTCGGCGCCAAGTTCCAACCGGTGGGCTGGAATACCCTCTTCACGGTGGCGGCCTTCGACCTGACGCGTTCCAACGTGCTGACGCCGAACCCGGCCAACGTCTTCACCAACCTGCAGATCGGCGCCGTGCGCTCGCGCGGCTTCGAGGCCTCGGCGGTGGCCAACCTCGCCGAGGGGCTCAATCTCGTGGCGTCCTACACCATCTACGGCTTGCGCACGATCGAGGGCACGAACCTCGACCTCGGCCGGGTGCCGGTGGGCATCCCCGAGACCTTCGCCTCGCTCTGGGCCGATTACACGATCCCCGTGGGCGACTGGAAAGGCTTCGGCTTCGGCGGCGGCGTGAACTATGTCGGCCGGTCCTACGCGGATGTCGCCAACAGCTTGAAGGTGCCCGAATACGTCACCTTCGATGCGGCGGTGCATTACGAGCGTGACGGCTGGCGGGCGGCGATCAACATCCAGAACGCCGGCGACAAGCGCTTCGTCACGTCGTGCTCGAACGCGACCTCGTGCTTCTACGGCACCCAGCGCCGCATCATCGCCAGCCTGGGCTACCGCTGGTGAGACGACCGGGGCGAAGGATCGACCTTCGCCCCCCAAAACCTATTCGCAGACCCGGACGCGGCGGATGTGCTCGTCGCCGTAGGCGTCGATGTAGCCGCGCCGTTCCGTGTGGCAGACCTGCTCCTCGACATAGACCCGGCGCGGCTCGACATAGACGGGTCGCGGCTCGACATAGACCGGCCGCGGCTCGCGGTAGACCGGGCGGCCGGGGTAGTAGCCGTTGTTCTGCGACGAGGCGATGGCGCCCCCGATGGCGAGGCCGCCGAGCACGCCCAGGGCCGCCGCGCCGCCGGGGCCGATGCCGTCACGGGCCTGGGCGCCCGGCGCCACGGTGATCGCGAGGCTGCCGGCCAGCACCGCGCAGAGGAGAGTCCGCTTCATGAGGCTGTTCCTTGAAAGGTCTCGAATCCAGATTTCAGTCTGGAAACTGGACATCGAACGGTTGATGAACGGTAACCGGGCCTTGCCACCCCGGGCACGATCCCGTGCGCGACCGCACGGCGATCACGCCGGCGGATAGGTGTGCTCGTCCGCCGGGAAACGACCGGCGCGAACCTCCTCCGCATAGGCCGCCACGGCGCCCTCGATCTGGCTGCGCAGGGACCCGAACTGCTTGACGAATTTCGGCACGCGGTCGCTCAGGCCCAGCATGTCCTCCAGCACGAGGATCTGACCGTCGCAGGCGGTGCTGGCGCCGATGCCGATGGTGGCCGCCGTAATCCCGGGGGCCGTCGCGATGGCGCGGGCCACGGGCTCGACGATGCCCTCCAGCACGATGGCGAAGGCCCCCGCCTCGCTGATGGCGCGGGCATCGGCGAGGAGGCGCTGCTCGTCACCGCCGCCGCGCCCCTGCACCTTGAAGCCCCCCATGGTGTTCACCGATTGGGGGGTGAGGCCGATATGGCCCATGACCGGAATGCCGCGCGCCACGAGGAACGCCACGGTGTCGGCGAATTGCGCGCCGCCCTCCATCTTGATGGCACCCGCCCCCGTCTCCTTCAGGACGCGGGCGGCGCTGAGGAACGCCTGCTCGCGGCTCGCCTCGTAGGAGCCGAACGGCATGTCCACCACGATGAGTGCCCGCGACGTGCCCCGGATCACCGCCTGCGCCTGGACGATCATCATTTCCAGGGTCACCGGCAGGGTCGATTCCATGCCGTGCATCACCATGCCGAGGGAATCGCCGACCAGGATGAAGTCGCAATGGGGGTCGAGGATGCCGGCGGTGTGGGCGTGATAAGCCGTCAGCGCGATGATCTTGTCGCCCGCCGCCTTACGCTTGGCGAGATCGACGGCACGGATGCGGCGGGATTGGACAACTTGAGACATCGAACTCCACCGGGCTCGCGGTCCCCACCGAGCGGGGACGGGCATTGGGTGGGGAGGCATACACCGCCGCGCGATCGCGCGCGCGGCTCGGCAGAGACGAAGAGCGGGACTTGAAAGGCTTTGTTGACCTCGATTACTGAGGCGACACCACACCACCCACGTTGCAGTGACGGCGATGGCGTCGCCGTCCCGCACTCTTCACTGGGCGTTTCCTCCCTAGACTTGGGCCGCCGGTGCGCGCCTTTCTTCCGCCACAACCCGGCCGGTGTCAACTGCGCCCGCGGAGAATGGAGCGATTCGAAACCTTCCGCTTCAACGTTGCGCCGCGTTCGTGGAGCGCGCCGCCCAGGCGGGGTCCTCCTTCAGCACGGCGGTCTCGTGCCGCTCCTGCCAGCCCTCGATGCCCGTGGGAAACCAGTGCACGGCCGTGTAGCCGGCCTGGACGAGGCGCTTGCCCGCATTCCAGCTGCCCCAGCAATCGGGATGGCAGAAGGTGACGATGGGCCGGGCTTTGTCACCGCCCGTGAGCTCCGCGACGCGCGCGAGGAACAGGTTCTCGTGGGCGGGGTCGAGAGGCGCGGCGCCGGCATTCGGCATCCAGATGGCGCCCGGCACGCTGCGATGGGCCGGCAGCCAGGGCTTGTCGGGGGCCATGCCGGCGGGGCGCCGGTCGGCGAGCGCCACGTCGATGAGCACGGCCTTGCCCGTCGCCACCACCCGGTCGAGGCCGTCGATGTCGAGGACGACGGCGCCCTTCAGGGTCGGCGGGGTGTAGCCCTGCTGCGGGCCGGTGTGGAAGCCCTCGGGCTCTTGCACGTTGACCGGTGAATCGGCGGGCGCCGCCGCCACCCCGAGGGTGAGGAGGGCGGCGGCGGCGAGGCGGCTGAGAAGCGTCATGCGGGTCGCGCCTCAGTTGCTCGGGCTCGGCACCGGGAAGCTGTGCTCCCAACGGCCGTCCTGGTTGTCGGAGGCCACCACGGTCACGGGCGCCGTTCCCTCCGGCAGGAACGCGAAGTTGATCACCGGGTTCGACGCGATGGAAATGTCGCCATCGAGCGTCAGGATGTTGCGTGCCCCCTGCGAGACCACGACCTTCTGGATGTAGCGGGCCGGGGTGTAGTCGCGGGTGATCTGGTTCATCTGCATCCCGGAAAAATTCGGATGGCGGATCATCAGCGTCGCCTCCGTGGACTTGGCGCCGTGGGGGCCTTCCGCAAACTTCATCCGCATGTCGCCCATGCCCTTCATGGCCTCCTCGTCGCTCATGCCCATGGGGGCCGAGCAGCCGCCCGACGCTTTGACGAACTTCGCCGTCTCGAACAGACCGCCATCCTTGGTCCGCACCACGGCGTGGACGTTGGTGTAGTTGTTCACCCGCACCCGGAGCTTGATCTCGCTCGGGTCGGCGGCGGGGCCGAAGGTGATGTTGGCGGCGTAGGGCGACGGGTTGTCGTCGATCACCAGGGACACGCCCGCGACCTTGCCCGGCTCCGGCATCGTCAGAGTGATGGGCACCAGGGCGGCGTCGAGGGCGCGGACGGGGGCATCGACCTTCACCAGGGTCTCGGTCGGCTGCACCGCCTTGTCGCCGAAGATCGAGGTGCGAATCTCGTTCCAGCGGGCGAGGCGCTCGGCATCGGTGTCCGAAGCACCGGCGGCGAAAGCAAGGGTGGGACAAGCGATAGTGAGCGACAGGGCGAGGGCGGTGGCAAACGGCTTCATGGCGTGTCTCCTCTGATAGGGCAGATGGGGCGGGATCACTCCCATTCGAGTTCCTTGAAGGCCTGCGTGACGTTGCGGCCGTTGTAGAGGTCGAACAGAGCCCAGTTCCGGGCTTCCGACTGCCCGATGGTGGCGACCGCCTTCTCGATGGGCAGGTCGGCGGCGATCGCCTTGCGGGTCTCGTCGCGCAGGGTGCCGAGGTAGCGGGTGAGGTCGGCCATGGCGGGGGCGAAGTCCACGCGGGTCGGGCCGTGGCCCGGCACGGCCTGCGCGGCCCCCATGGCTTTGAGCACGTCCGCCTCCTTCAGCCAGCCGAGAAGGCTGCCGTCGAGGGACGGGATGCGGGTCACGAACAGGAGGTCGGCGGGAAACAGCAGACCGGAGGCCGAATCCCGCATGGAGAGGTCGCAATTGGTGTGGGCGACCCCGTGGGCGTGGAAACTCAGCGTTCGCCCGCCGAGATCGACCTCGGCGCCGTCCGTCACCTCCAAGGTGGGATAGACCACCTTCCCGGCTCGGTCCGCCCCGAGAAGCTCCACGAGGCGGGTCCGATAATAGTCGCCGCGCGCGTCGAGGGCGGCGCGCAGGGCGTGATGGCCGACGAAGACCGGCGCGTCGGCGGCGAACGCCTCGGCCCCGAAGCAATGGTCCGGATGCACATGGGTGAGTACCACGTGGCTGATGGGCTTGTCCGTGCGCTTGCGGATCTCGGCGCGCAGCCACTGCCCGTCGGCGAGGCTGCCACCTGATTCGGTCACGAGGACAGACCGCTCGCCGACGATGAAGCCGATATTGGCGATGGCGTCGGCATTCTCGGCCGTCGCCTCGGCATCGGGACCGCGCCGGATGAAGATGCCGGGGCCCACCTCGTCCAGGGCGAACCCTTCCGCCGAACGCCCCAGGGTCGGCAGGCAGCACAGGCACAGGCCGCCGAACAGGGCCGCGCGCCGGCTCGCTTGGACACCACCCGCGACGGGGGGTGAGAGGCCGAACTGGGCCACCATACCGGACGTCCTCCGCTTGTTTTCTTGCCTACCATTGAGTAGGTAGATTTCCGGCGCCGTCAATGGCACATTTTCTTGATCGCCGTTGAGTCCGGAGTGCCGCCCCGATGGCCCCAACATGAGAGACACCCGCGCGGAACTGATCCTGCAGGCTGAGATCCTGGTCCGGGGCCGGGGCTATTCCGGCTTCAGCTACGCGGACCTCGCGGCGGTGGTGGGCATCCGCAAGGCGAGCATCCATCACCACTTCCCGGCCAAGGCCGACCTCGCCCTCGCCCTGGTCGCCGCCTACGACGAACGCTACGACGCGGCCCTCGCGGCAATCCTGGCGCAGGCCAGAAGCGGCGTTGCGCGGATCGAGGCTTATGGCCGGCTCTATCTCGGCGGCGTCGAGGACGACCTCGGCTGCCTCTGCGCCGTGCTGGCGGTGGAGCGCGACGCCCTGCCGGACGCCGTTCGCACGGCCATCGCGCGGTTCTTCGACAAGCACATCGCCTGGCTGGAGCGGGTGCTGGCCGAGGGCCTCGCCGACGGCAGCGTGCGGGCGGGGCTCGATCCCGGCTCCACGGCCCGGCTGGTGGTGGCGACCCTGGAGGGCGCACTCCTGCTGGAGCGGGTGCTTGCCGGGACAACCGGATTTCGCGGCACTTTGGAGGCCCTGTGCGAGGCCCTGAGCCCGCGCGGCGTCTGAGACCGGGCTTTCATCCCGGGCAAATGATACAATATAACACCGGCACCCCCGACCGCCTTCGCGCGAAAACCCAACTCAAGGGCCGCCATGTCCGAGACCTCGAACGCCACCTCCCAAAAAATTCCCGTGACCGTGCTCACGGGCTATCTCGGGGCCGGCAAGACCACGCTCCTCAACCGCATCCTCACGGAGAACCACGGCAAGCGCTACGCCGTGATCGTGAACGAGTTCGGCGAGATCGGCATCGACAACGACCTCGTCATCGGCGCCGACGAGGAAGTGTTCGAGATGAACAACGGCTGCGTCTGCTGCACCGTGCGCGGCGACCTCATCCGCATCATGGACGGGCTGGTGAAGCGGCGCGGCAAGTTCGACGCCATCATCGTGGAGACCACGGGCCTCGCCGATCCGGCCCCCGTGGCCCAGACCTTCTTCATCGACGAGGATGTGGGTGGGGCCGCCCGCCTCGACGCCGTGGTGACGGTGGCGGACGCGAAATGGCTCGCCGACCGCCTGAAGGACGCCCCCGAGGCCAAGAACCAGATCGCCTTCGCGGACGTGATCCTGCTCAACAAGGCCGACCTCGTGGAGCCGGCCGACCTCGACCGCGTCGAAGGTCTCATCCGGTCGATCAACCCCTACGCCAAGGTCCACCGCACCAGCCGCTGCGCCGTGCCCCTCGATCAGGTGCTCGACCGCAACGCCTTCGACCTCTCGCGCATCCTCGACATCGAGCCCGACTTCCTCGAGGAGGGCCACCACCATCACCACGACGACGAGATGCAGTCGGTCTCGGCCAAGATCGACGGGCCGGTGGACCCGGAGAAGTTCATGCCGTGGATCTCGACCCTCACCCAGGTCCAGGGGCCGGACATCCTGCGCTGCAAGGGCATCGTGGCGTTTCCCGACGAGCCGCAGCGCTTCGTGTTCCAGGGCGTCCACCAGATCCTCGACGGCGACCTCCAGGGGCCGTGGAAGGACGACGAGGCCCGCGTCTCGCGGGTGGTGTTCATCGGCCGCAAGCTCGACCCGCAGGCGATCCGCGCCGGCTTCCTCGACTGCGCCGCCTGAATCCCGGCCCCGATTTGGTCATGGTGGGGCGCCACACGGGGCGCCTCGATTCCGGTGCGCCAGCGCATCGGAACCGCCCGGCGACGCGCCCTCCCCGCGCCCCCGGGCGGTGTTTGATGACCGAGCGAGAGAGGTCCGAGACATGAAGAACCTAGCCTTCCGGGCGCTGCTCCTCGGCGCCCTGGCGATGCCGGCGGCGGCGCAGGCCGCGAGCAACACCGTGGTGGGCGTCGGCACGGGCGCCGTGGCCGGCGCCGTGGTCGGCGGCCCCATCGGGGCGGTGGTCGGCGCCGTGGTGGGCGGTGTCGTCGGCTCGAACACCGAGCGCGCCCGGCCCCGTCGCGCCCGGCGCCACCGCAGCGTGCGGGCGCGGCGTCAGGCGGCCATCGTCCGGGCGCGGCCCGTGAACGTGGCCGAGCGCGAGGCGGTCCGCCCGGTCGTCACCCGAACCGGCGCCCCCATGCGTCAGCCCGTCGCCGTGCCGGCGAGCCAACCGACCGCTCAACCGTCCACGTGGCAGAATCCGCGCTGACGGAGCGTCCCGATCCGGGGGTGCCGCAGGGAGGCTCCGCCGTGCTATGGGCGGCGCCCCAAACAGACGCCCCACGGATCGAGTCTCCCCCATGCGAACCATCGTCTACGCCGACGGAGGATGCGACCCCAATCCCGGCCCCGGCGGCTGGGGCGTCGTCATCCGGGCCGAGACCGGCACCGTCGAGTTGTGCGGCGGCGAGCGCTCCACCACCAACAACCGCATGGAATTGACCGCCGCCATCAACGCCCTCGCGCATTTCCCCGAGGGCGCGGCCATCGAGATGCGGTGTGACAGCCAGTACGTCATCAAGTCGGTGACGGAATGGATGAAGGGCTGGAAGGCCAAGGGCTGGCGCACGAGCACCGGCCCGGTCAAGAACGTTGACCTCATGCAGAGCCTCGACGCCCTGGCGGCCAAGCGCGACGTGCGCTGGACCTGGGTGCGCGGCCATACGGGCGAGATCGGCAACGAGCGGGCCGACCGCCTCGCCGCCCAGGGTCGCCGCGAGGCCCTGGCGGCCCCTGTCGGGGCGGCTCCCGCCGGAGCGGTTCCCGCCGCCACGGTCTCGCTGACGGCGTCAAGCCCGGCGCCGGACTCGGCCGCATCGGCCCCGACCGCTCCCGCCCCCGCCCGCCTCAAGGGAACGGCGGCCCTCGCGGCCGGCTTCGCCACCGCACCGCGCACGACGCAGGTCCCCGTCGACCTCGCCCTCGGCCCGGAGATCGCCCGCGCCGCCAAGGCCGCCGGCCTCACCGCCCCGGCCTATGTCGAGGCGGCGATCCGCGTCGCCCTGCACCTCGGCCCGGAGGACTTCGCCCGCGCCCACGCGGCGGCGAAGGGCACCCCGTCGCCGTGACCGGCCCCGCGCTGCCGGCGGGCTTCTTCGACCGTCCAGCGGCGCTCGTCGCGCGCGAACTCGTCGGCTGCGATCTCCGAATCCACGGCGTCGGCGGCCCCATCGTCGAAACGGAAGCCTACGACCGGACCGACCCCGCCTCCCACAGCTTCGCGGGGCCGACCCGTCGCAACGCCAGCATGTTCGGTCCGGCCGGACACGCCTACGTCTACCGCTCCTACGGGCTGCACTGGTGCCTCAACCTCGTCTGCCAGCCCGGCAGCGCCGTGCTGATCCGGGCCCTCGAACCGCGCCACGACCTCGCCGCCATGGCGGCCCGGCGCGGCCTCGACGATCCCCGCCGCCTCTGCGCCGGGCCGGGCCGCCTTTGCCAGGCCCTGGGCGTGACGGACGCGGAAGACGGCCTCCTCCTCGACCGCCCCCCGTTCGCCTTGAGCCTCGGCACGCCCGACGGCTCCGTGGTCGCAGACCGCCGCATCGGCCTCACCCGCGCCGTCGAGACGCCGTGGCGCTTCCTCGTCGCGGGCTCGCGCTTCGTCAGCCGGCCGGTCCCTCGCGCCCGCGCCAAGGGACGGGCCGACGCATAGACGGACCTTACGGAATCCTTGCCGAACTTTAATGAAACTCGCGGAGATGACCGGACGTTCTCAAATCACCAAGGCAAGAACAGGCTATAGGCCGAAACCGACCAAGACCTGAGCTTACCGGATGGTGATGCTATGTCGAGAACAGGTGTCGTCATGCTCAAAACAAGAACTCTTGCTCTTACCCTGGTCGCCACGACGATGATCGGCGGCGCGGCTCTCGCGAACGAGCAGGCCAAGTCTTTGGGGACTCCCGAAATCCCGGCCGCCCAGCGGGTCGTGGACCGGGATGTCGGCAAACTCTCGAAGGACGGGGCGCAGGCCTTCCGCGATCTGCATCTGGCCCGGATCGCCATCTTCGACGCGGCGCCCGATCAGGCCAAGGCGGACATCCGGAAGGCGCAGGAAGCCTTGACCAAGGCCAAGACCGACGAGACCCTGTTCACCAAGGCCGAGGCGGATCTCAAGGCTCCGGCGGCGACCAAGCCTACGCAGGCCGCCGCCACCGCATCAGCGAAAGCGGCTCCCAGCACGCAGCCGGTGGCCTGGCTCCCCATCGACGGGCAATTGACCCTGGGTGAGGATTTCGTCGCCACGCCCACCAAGGCGGCCGCCGTGACGGATGCCAACAAGAGCCTCGAGAAGGGTGACCAGAAGGCCGCCGTCGACAAGCTCAAGCTCGCTGGCATCGACGTGAACTTCACCATGGCGGTCGTGCCCCTGGCCCAGACCACCGCCGACGTGGATCAGGCCGCGAGCCTCATCGGCCAGGGCAAGTACTACGAGGCCAACGCCGTGCTGAAGAAGGCCGAGGACGGCATCCGCTTCACCATGGTGGATGCCATCGGCGTCCCCGACAAGGCGAAGGCCGACGCCGCGTCCGCGAAGGCGGCCCCCGTCGCCACGGCGAGCTCGGGCCAGACGCAGAAGCCCGCGCACTGAGCCCGCCATGATCCGGCGCCCGCGCAAGCGACGCGGCCGCCGGATCATCGAGACCGCGCGGCTCCAACCTTCCTGTTGCCCGCCCTCACGTTTCTCCAGCGAGGCATCCACCTCGATCCCCGGCGCGAGGAGGGCCATCGGATCGAACCTCACGGCTGCCTCCGCCCATTCCAAGGGACCCGTCCCATGTTCAACGTCCTGACGCTCGGTGTTCTGTGTTCGGCCGCCCTGACGGGCTTCGGGGTGGCCCTGACCTCCGGCCTCGTCGGCCATCCCTTCGATGGCCAGGTCCCCGGTGATTGGGGCTGGAGTTTCATCATGATGGGCGTCGCCTGCGCGTTCGCCTTCGGCTTCTTCGAGTGGCAGCACCTCAAGCATCGCTCCTGAGGCTTCCTCGATCCGGAGGCGGTCCACCGCCGGCTCGATGACAGCTTGGCAGGGGCGTCACCCGCCCCGCATCGGTGGATACGGGGGCTGATTGAAACGGTCTTCCAACCCTGCGCATCATCCCGCCCCCGGTCGCAGCCGGGCCGCACGGCCTCACCGCACGAGCTCCACCATCGGGCGGGAACGGGTGTGCGGAGACGGAGGGATCGAGACCTATGGACAGCGAAGCCGCAACCGTCCTGGCGAGCGCCGAGGCACGATCCATCCGGAACGATCGCCTCAATGCGGCGGCCAGTCTC
Source organism: Methylobacterium gossipiicola (assembly GCF_900113485.1). Lineage (GTDB taxonomy): Bacteria > Pseudomonadota > Alphaproteobacteria > Rhizobiales > Beijerinckiaceae > Methylobacterium > Methylobacterium gossipiicola. The sequence goes on along the minus strand of NZ_FOPM01000003.1, from coordinate 158,730 downwards.
GTCGACCGCCGCGATGGGCCCGGCGGTTTCGTCCGCGATCTGTTCGGGCGCGTCCCGCCGGAGGATCTGGCGCCCTACCCGCCGGAAGCCCTCGCCGACCTCGCCCTCGCGGCCCGCCAGCACCTCGCCGCCCCCCGTCGTCCCGGCACGCCCTGCGACCTGCGCCTCTCCGACCTGACGGTGGACCGCGACGGGCGTCCCCGCGAACTCACCGTGGTCGAGGTGGTGAACGACAACCGGCCGTTCCTCCTCGCCTCCGCCCTCGCGGAACTGACCGAGCAGGGCCTTACCCCCCACCTCGTCGCCCACCCGATCCTCGGCGTCGAGCGCGATGCCGATGGCGGCCTCGTGCGCGTGGTCGGCGAGACCACGGCGGACATGCAGGGCGCCCTCGGCCGCGAGAGCTTCATCCACCTCCATCTCGACCGCCTCGATGCGGGCGAGGCCCGCGACCGCCTGGAAGCCGGCCTCGCCCGCGTGTTCCGCGACGTCGCCCGGGTCACCGACGATCACGACGCCATGGAGGCGCGCCTCGCCGACCTGACGGAGCAGTACGGGGCCGGGCGCCCGTCCCTGCCGGCGGCCGAGGTGGCGGAGGCCCACGCCTTCCTCGCATGGTTGCGCGACGGCCATTTCACGCTCCTGGGCTTGCGCGAATATGCGCTGGCCGAAGACGGACACGCGGCGGTGCCGGGGGCGAGCCTCGGCGTGCTGCGCGATCCCGCCGTGGAGGTCCTGCGCGGCGGCCAGGCCGTCGCCGACGACACGCCGGAGATCCGCGCCTTCCTCGAAGGTCCCCAGGCCCTCTTGGTCACCAAATCGAGCATCCGGTCGCGGGTACATCGTGCGGGCCATCTCGATTACGTCGGGATCAAGCTGTTCGCGCAAGACGGGCGCCTCGCGGGCGAGGTGCGCCTCGTCGGCCTGTTCACGGCGAGCGCCGACACGGCCCTGGCCCGGGACGTCCCGTACCTGCGGGAAAAGGTCGCCGCCGTCGTCGCCTGCGCCGGCCTCGACCCGACGAGCCATGCCGGGCGCAGCCTTCTCAACGTGCTGGAGACCTACCCAAGGGACGACCTGTTCCAGATCGAGACCGACCGCCTTTACCGCTTCACCCTGGCCATCGGCAGCCTCGCCGAACGGCCGCGCATCCGGGTCCTGCCCCGCCTCGACCGCTTCGGCCGCTTCGTCTCCCTCCTCGTCTACGTGCCGAAGGACCGCTACGATTCCGGGGTCCGCACCCGCATCGGCCTCCACCTCGCCCGGACCTATGGCGGCCGGCTCTCGGCGGCCTATCCCGATTTCCCCGAAGGCTCCCTTGCCCGGACCCACTACATCATCGGCGGCCTGTCCGAAGGCCGGGCGCCGGAGCCCGATCCCGCCCGCCTCGAGGCCGAGATCGGCGCCCTGGTGCGGAACTGGGGCGACGACCTGCGCTTGGCCCTGGCCGAGGCGCGACCCGGCCGGGAGGCCCGCGCCCTCGCCGCCCGTTACGCGGACGCGTTCTCGGCCGCCTACCGGGAGAACTTCACGCCTCAAGCCGCCATCGCCGACATCGCCATCCTCGAATCCTTGAGCGAAGCCCGCCCGCGCGCCGTCGATATCGGCCGCCGCGACAGCGATCAGGCCCATCAGATCCGCCTCAAGGTGTTTTCACGCGGCGCCGCCGTGTCCCTGTCGGACCGGGTACCGGCCCTCGAGAACCTCGGCTTCCGGGTGATCAACGAGCGGACCTACCGCATCCGCCTCGGCGAGGGGCCGGAGGCGGCCCAGGTTTGGCTCCACGACATGCTGCTGGCGCGGGCCACGGGGGCGGCCATCGACCGGGACCGGCTGGAAGCCCCCCTGGAGTCCGCCCTCCTCGCCATCGCGGCGGGGGAGGCGGAATCCGACGGCTACAACCGCCTCGTGCTCGAAGCCGACCTCGGCTGGCGCGACGTCGCCCTCCTGCGCGGCCTCGGCCGCTACCTGCGCCAGCTCCGGGTCCGCTACGGCCAGGGCTACCTCGCCGCCACCCTCGCCCAGCACCCTGCCATCGCCGCCCGCATCGTCGCCCTGTTCCACGCCCGCTTCGATCCGGCCGTGGAAGACCGCGCGACGCGCGAGGCCGCCATCCGGACCGAGATCGAGACGGCGCTGTCCAGCGTCACCAGCCTCGACGAGGACCGGATCCTGCGCCGCTTCATCAACCTCGTCGAAGCCGCCGTCCGGACCAACTTCTTCCAGAGCCGCGAGGACGGGGCCCCGCGCGAGACCATCGCGTTCAAGTTCGCCTGCGCCAAGGTGAGCGGCATGCCCTTGCCGCGTCCGTTCTTCGAGATCTTCGTCTACGCGCCGCGCCTCGAGGGTATGCACCTGCGCTACGGCTACGTGGCGCGCGGCGGCCTGCGCTGGTCCGACCGGCCGGAGGATTTCCGGACCGAGATCCTCGGGCTGGTGAAGGCCCAGCAGGTCAAGAACGCCGTCATCGTGCCCGTGGGCGCCAAGGGCGGGTTCTTCCCCAAGCGCCTGCCGCCGGCCTCCGACCGCGAGGCGTGGCTCGCGGAGGGCACCGAGAGCTACCGGGTCTTCATCCGTACGCTCCTCGACCTCACGGATAACATCGTCGACGACGCGATCCGCCCGCCCGCCGACACCGTGCGGCACGACCCCGACGACGCCTACCTCGTGGTGGCGGCCGACAAGGGCACCGCCACCTTCTCGGACGTCGCCAATGCCCTCTCCCTGGAGCGCGGCCACTGGCTCGGCGACGCCTTCGCGTCGGGCGGCAGCCAGGGCTACGACCACAAGCGCATGGGCATCACCGCGCGCGGCGCCTGGGAAGCGGTCAAGCGCCATTTCCGCGAGATGGACGTCGACGTGCAGGCCGACCCCGTCACCGTGGCGGGGGTCGGCGACATGTCGGGCGACGTGTTCGGCAACGGCATGCTGCTGTCGCGCAGCCTGAAGCTCGTCGCGGCCTTCGACCACCGCGATATCTTCCTCGACCCCACCCCCGATCCGGCGGCGAGCTTCGCAGAGCGGCGGCGCCTGTTCGATCTGCCACGGTCGAGCTGGCGCGATTACGACGCATCCCTGATCTCGCGGGGCGGCGGCGTCTTCTCCCGCAGCCTGAAGACCGTTCCCCTGTCGCCGGAGATTCAGGCGGTGCTCGGCCTCCCGCAGAACGAGGCGACGCCGGCCGAGGTGATGCAGGCGATCCTGAAGGCCCCCGTCGATCTCCTGTGGTTCGGCGGCATCGGCACCTACATCCGCGCCGGGTCCGAGACCGACGAGGAGGTGGGCGACCGGGCCAACGACGCCATCCGCATCACCGGCTCGGGCGTGCGCGCCAAGGTGGTGGGCGAAGGCGCCAATCTCGGCCTGACCCAGCGCGGCCGCATCGAGGCGGCGCGCGCGGGCGTGCGCCTCAACACCGATGCCATCGACAATTCCGCCGGGGTGAACACCTCCGACGTCGAGGTGAACATCAAGATCGCCCTGATGGGCCCCGAACGCGACGGACGCCTCGACGCCGCCGCCCGCAACGCCCTCCTGGTCGGCATGACCGACGAGGTCGCGGCCCTCGTGCTGCGCAACAACGAACTCCAGACCCTGGCCCTGTCCCTGGCCCAGCGCCGGGGCGTCGGCGAGACGGCCTTCGCGGTGCGGACCCTGCAAGCCCTCGAAGCCGAGGGCCGCCTCGACCGGGCGGTGGAGTTCCTGCCCGACGATGCCGCCATCGCCGAACGCCTGCGCCGGGGCGAGGGCCTGACCCGGCCCGAATACGCCGTGCTCCTCGCCTACGCGAAACTCTCGCTCTACGACGCGATCCTCGCGAGTCCGGTGCCGAACGACCCGTATTTCGACCGCGAACTGCAGCGCTACTTCCCCCAAGCCCTGCGCAAGCAGTTCCCCGACGCCGTGAAGGGTCATCGCCTGCGCCGGGAGATCATCGCCACGGCGCTCTCCAACATCATCGTCAACCGGGGCGGCCCCTCGCTGGTCACCCGCCTCATCGACGAGACCGGGGCGGATGCGGCCGCTATCGCGAAAGCCTACGCGGTGACCCGCGACGCCTTCGGCCTGATGGAGCTGAACCTCGCCATCGACGACCTCGCCGGCGCCGTGCCGGGCCAAGCCCAGCTCGACCTCTATGCCGACGTGCAGGATCTGCTGATCGGGCGCATCGTCTGGTTCATCCGCAACCTCGACCTCTCGGGCAACATCGCGCCCCTGGTGGCGCGCTACCGCGACGGCATCGCCGCCGTGATGGCCGCCCTGCCGGAGGTGCTCGACGCGCAAGCGATGCAGGCCCTCGACGCCCGGCAGGCGGAATTGACGGGCTACGGCCTCGCCCCCGACGCCGCCCGGCGCCTCGCTTCCCTGGCGTTTCTCTCCGCCGGCCCCGACATCGTCCGGGTGGCCGAGGATGGCGGGCGCCCCGTGGCGGGGATCGCGGCGACGCATTTCGCCCTCGGCCACCATTTCCGCCTCGACAGCCTCGTGGCCGACGCCCGCAAAGTCCCGGTGAACGACACCTTCGACCGCGTCGCCCTGGAGCGGGCGGTGTCGGGCATCTCCACGGCCCACCGCCGCCTCACGGCGGAGGTGGTGTCCGATGTCGGTGACGGTCCGGAGGCCGTCGAAGCCTGGATCACGGCGCGGGGGCCGGCACTCAGCCGCATTCGCACGGCCGTGGAGGCCATCGCCGACTCGGGACTGACGGTCTCGAAGGCGACGGTGGCGGCGAGCCTGCTCGGCGATCTCGCCCGGGCCTGAGTGTCGCTCGCACAACTCCCGTCGCACCGTCGGCCTCGAAACGAAAACCGTCCAGGGTCGGGAGTTTTGCGGGGACCTGTGAAGCGCGCTTGGGGCGGGGCGTCGTTTCCCGTATCAAGCCGGCCACGGGCGAGGTGAGGAGCGGCGTTGGAACAGGCTCTGTTGAGTTGGATCGGCCAATTGCTGTCGATCCGCTCCGAAGTGTTCGCGCTCCTCGGGCTCGGCCTCTCCGTCGTCGTGACCATGCACGTGCTCCTGCGCAAGCGCGAGGTCGGGGGCGCCATCGGCTGGATCGGCCTCGCCTGGCTCTCGCCCCTGTTCGGGTCCGGCCTCTACGCCCTGTTCGGCATCAACCGGGTCACGCGCCGGGCGCACAAGCTGCGCATTCGCCCGACCCAGAGCGCCGGCGCCGCCCGCTCGCCCGATGACGCCCTGACGCCGCCGCCCCTGCCCGAGACCCTGCCGGAAGCCTTCCGCCCCCTCGACCACGCCGTGCGGCGGATCACCCACCTGCCCCTGCGGCCAGGCAACGCCGTGACGCTGTTCCGCAACGGCGACGCCGCCTACCCGGTGATGCTCGAAGCCATCGCGGCGGCGCAAACCTCCGTCGCCCTGTCGAGCTACATCTTCCGCGACGACGCCACGGGCCGGGCCTTCTGCGACGCCCTGGCGGCGGCCCACGCCCGTGGCGTCGCCGTCCGGGTCATCATCGACGGCATCGGCGGCGGCTATTTCCGGGCCGGCATCACCCGGCGCCTGCAGCAGGCCGGCGTTCCGGTGGGCCGGTTCATGCACTCCGCCCTGCCGTGGCGGATGCCGTTCCTGAACATGCGCTCGCACAAGAAGCTGCTGATCCTCGACGGCCGCATCGCCTTCACGGGCGGCCTCAACATCGCGGAGGACAACCGCGTCGCCGAGAACCCGCCGCATCCGATCCGCGACACCCATTTCCGCATCGTCGGCCCGGTGGTGGACCAACTGGCCGCCGCCTTCGCCAGCGACTGGATCTTCGTCTCGGGCGAGGACCTCACGGGCGAGACGTGGTTCCCAAGCCTGTCCCCCGCCGGCACCGTCCCGGCGCGGGTGGTGACCTCGGGGCCGGACGCCGACCTGCGCAAGATCGAACTCGCGGTCTTCCAGGCCGTGGCCTGCGCACGACACAGCATCCGCCTGTCGACGCCCTACTTCCTTCCCAACGAGATCCTCACGGGCGCCCTCGGCCTCGCCGCGAGCCGGGGCATCCAGGTCGACGTCATCATCCCGAAGGTGAGCGACCACCGCTTCGTCGACTGGGCGACGCGGGCCCATGTCGAACCGCTCCTGCGCAGCGGCGTCCGAATCTGGCTCGACGCCCCGCCCTTCGACCATTCGAAGATCCTCGTCGTCGACGGGACGTGGTGCTTCGTCGGCTCGGCGAACTGGGACATGCGCAGCTTCCGCCTCAACTTCGAGGTCAATGTCGAGTTCTACGATGCCGGCCTCGCCCAGGCCCTCGACGCCATCATGCGGGCGAAGATGGAAGAGCGCCTGACGCTCGGCGACCTGACCGCCCGCCCCCTGCCCATCCGGCTGCGCGACGCCGCCGTCCGCCTCGCCCTCCCCTATTTGTGACCATTGGGTTTGCGGAGGGATCATCCTTGTCGAGCGGGTGTCGGGCTTAAGCCCGACATTGCCCCTCAGCCGACGCGGCGCTTGAGCGAGGCCGAGATTCGCAGGGCGAAGCGATCGAGCCGATTGCCGGAGCGCGTCTCCTCGGGGCGCCGGGCGATGAACGGCGTCGGGGCGAGTGCGACGACGATGGGGCGGTGATCGGAGGGGCCGCGCGGAAGCACGGCGGAGGCGTGGCAGGTCAGGCCACGCACGAGGCAACGGTCGAGGCGTAAGGGAACGATGCGGCCCATGGCATGGGTCGGCAGGCGCGGACCGACATCGCGGAACCCGGCGAGCAGGGGCGGGCCGACGAGGTTGTAATCGCCGATCACCGCCGCGCACTCGGGCAGGTGCTCGGCGATGCGGCGCAACTGGCGCCGGTTCAGCATCTGGCCATGGGACAGGTGGACGTTAGCGACCCCGAAATCGCCGAGATCGAGGATCTGGCAGACCCGATCGAACATGGCCCCGGACGGTAGCTCAACGACGGTCGGGGGCGCGAGGAACGGCGTCGGGCTCCACAGGGCGGGGCCGTGGATGCGCCCCGGCAGGGGCACCCAGGCGTAATCGCCCCCGAGGCGGTCCCGGAGGCCGGCGATCTCCTTCGTGGCCTCCTGCATCAGCACGAGATCGGGCTTTTCGCGGTCGATCAGGGCCGCGAGGGCGGCGACGTTGGCGCCCGTGCGCCGCAGGAGGTTCCAACTCAGGATTTTTTTTTGCCCAGGCCGGTCGACCGCCGGGGTCTGGGGATCGGGGCGGCGCAGGGCTCGCAACGCGAGACGGCGATCGTTCAGCATGGCGCCTTAAGTGGGACGAAGCGGGGCTTTGGGAAGGCCGTCCCCCCATCGTCGCCCCCCGAGGGGTCAACGCGCCTTGAGCACCGCGCGGCAGGCGGCCGGCAGGGCCGCCATGGTCATCGGCGGCTTGAGCTTCGGGGGCTTCGTCGGTTTCGGCGGATGGAGCACCGCGTCGCTGAACCAGTAGGCGAGTTCCTCGCCGCAGCCGTCACCGCCGGGGGGCGGGGCCTGATCGTCGCACTGATCCTGGCCCGCCGGGCAGGCGAGGCGGATGTGGTAATGATAATTGTGCCCGTACATGGGCCTCACCTTCGAGAGCCAGGCCCGGTCGCCCCCCGCCTCGCGGCACAGGGCCTTCTTGATCGCCGGGTTCACGAACAGGCGCGTCACCTCGGGCTGCTTCGCCGTGAGGCGGATGAGCTTCAGGTGCTCGGGCGTCCAGACACGGGGATCGATGTCGAGGCGGTCGGCGCGCACGACGTCGGTGGCGGAGGTCTCCTCGCGCTCGCGCCGGCTCATGCGATGATCCGGCATGGGGGTCAGCCAGATGTCGGCATCGAGGCCGAGTTGGTGCGAGGCGTGCCCCGTGAGCATCGGACCGCCGCGCGGCTGCGACATGTCGCCGACGAGGAGACCGGGCCAACCGACGCGCGGGGCCTGGGCGGCGAGCCGCTCGAGGAAATCCACCAGGGGCGGGGTGCCCCACATCCGGTTGCGCGACAGGCGCATCACCTGCCAGGTCGGCCCGTCGGCGGCCAGGGCCTCGCCACCCGAGAAGCACCCCTTGGCATAGGAGCCGTAGGCGTGGGCCGGCCCGGGCGCGGGCGAGGTCGCGCGACCGAACAGGGCCTTGGCGGGGGTGCCAGGGGCGTCCGGGTCGGCCAGCGGCGGCAGGGGCTTCGGGTCGAGGGTGCCCCGGTCCTGGGCCTGGACGGCCGAACCGAGGGCGAGGAGCGCGAGAGCTGCGACGGGGATCGGGCGAGGGAACCGGCGGAGGGACAGGGCTTAGGCTCCAGGCACGGGGGCAATCGAGGATCGGGCGAGGCTAACCGATCGGGGACCGTCGCGCGACCTATTCGGCCGGGGCGACGGCGATGCGGATGGTGTCGGCGCGGGCGCCGCTCACCACCACGACGAGGGGGGCCGTCCCGAGCTGGAACCGGACGCTCTTGGCAAGGCCTCGGCATCCATGCTGGGCGGTATGCGCGAGGGGCGGGCGCGGTGTCGTTCCGTCCTGGCTGACATCGACCCAGGCCTTAGCCGAGAGGGTGACTTGATACAGGCCCGGCGTGACCGGGGCCGGCACGGTGAGGACGCCGCCATAGGTTCCGGGCTTGGGCTCCCGCGTCGGCTGGAACGGCGGCACCAAGTCGGCCTGCGGCTTCAGCTTCAGGACGGCGCCGGGCATTCCGGCCGACAGGGCCCCCCCACTCTCCAGGCGGGGCAGATTCGGGGCAGCGAACCACGCCTGCTCGCGCAGGAGCGGCCAGTCGAACCCCGTACAGATCGCCGGATCGGTGGATTCCGGCACGGCTTCGGCGGAGCGGGCCGGCTCCTGGGCCCTGGCCCCCGATATGAGAAACAGGGCGGCGACGGCCGCGAGGGCGCGCACCCGCATCACGAAACCGCGACCATGCGACGGGGCTGGGTTCTGGTCGTCATGGACGTCCTTTCCGTTCGGTGTCGGGCCGAGCCGGCGGCGGCGACCGCCTCCGCGAGGGGGCTTTCGTCCCACGGCATCGTGGCCGATTTCAGAACGGATCGTCGGCCCCGTTCGGAGCGTCGGTGTCCGCATCGGAGATCTGTCGGCGCACACCCCAGGCGCCAAGGGCCGCATTGAGATCGTCGCGCACGAAATGGCGGGCACTCTCGCGGTCGTAGCCGTCATCCAGGAGGGCGTCGTACTCGGTGAAGACGTGACGGGCATAGGCCACGAGGGAGAGCCAAGCCGCCGTCTCGGGGGCCGCCCCACGCAGTCCGGGGCTCGCGAGGGCCCGGTCGAGGGCCACCCCCGCCTCGAAATCGGGCAGACGCGGCGCGAGGCGCAGGAGGGCGGCGGCCACCATCTCGCGCCGGTTCAACGGGGCGTTCCCCGTGACGTTCCGCTTCCCCATCGGCGTCGCTCCTCCGCCTGCCCGGGGCGTGTGGCACGCCCGCGGAGAGGGAACAAGAACCGGGGCCGGACGGGCGACCGGCCCCCGACCGGCCCTGGCGCGGCCTTCGCTTGGCCCGGGGCGCATGAAATGTTTTGTAGTAAAGCGTTCGATAATGATATCGATCAAGGCGGCAGTTCGCCCATTTCGGGACGGAACCGTGCGCCATCGCGAACGGACGCACACGTGATTCAGGAAGCCTCCGTTCTCGTCATCTCGGACCGCCCGGAACAGGCCGCCCCACTGGTGCGGGCAATCGGCACCGTCGTCACCTGTCGGCAGATCGCGTCCGGATCCGAGATGCCGGCGCAGCGCCCGTTCCTGGCGGTGGTGGACGTCACGGAAGATGAAGCCGCGGCGACCACTTGGCTCACGCGCCTGCACGGCTTGCGGGTCCCGAGCCTCCAACTCGCCCCGCGCCCCGTCACGACACGCCCGCCAACCCGGTTCCTGCCCGCGAACGCCCCCCGCATGACCGTCCTGGCGGCGGTCTTCGATCTCATGGACGGCATCGAGGCCGGCCGGGAGCGCCGCTTCGACGAGGCCGACCGACGCAGAATCCAGGTTGGCACCAAGGCCGAAACGGCCAATCACTCCGTCACCGAGGCGTTCGATGCGGCCCGGCGCGGCGCCCCCCTGTCCCTCGCCGCCGTCGAGGCCGGCACGGAGGCGATCCTCGAAGCCGTGTCCGAATACGGCATCCGCACCTGGCTCGAGATCATCGGCCGCTACGACCAGCAGCTCTACCAGCATTCCCTCAGCGTCGCCGGCTATGCCGCCGCCTTCGGCGCGGGCCTGTCGCTCGCGCGGGCCGACCAGATGAATCTCGCGCGCGCGGCCTTGCTGCACGACATCGGCAAGTCACGGATTCCCCTGGCGATCCTGAACAAGCCCGACCGCCTGACCGCCGACGAGATGGCGGTGATGCGGACCCATCCATCCGTGGGCGCCGATCTCCTCGAAGACCAGGGCACCTTCGACCCGACCCTGCTCGCGGTGGTGCGCCACCACCACGAGATGCTCGACGGCAGCGGCTATCCGGACGGCCTGTCGGGGACGGAAATCCCCGATCTGGTGCGCCTCGTCACCATCTGCGACATCCATTCCGCCCTCACCGAACGGCGGGCCTACCGCAATCCCCTCCCCCACGAGGCGGCCCACGAGATCATGCGGGACATGGGGGAAAAGCTCGACACCGACCTCCTGCGCGCCTACCGCAGCGCCGTGGTCCTGCCCCTGACCCAGACGCCGGTGGCTTGATCCGGCCCGCTGAAGCACGGGTTGACCGATCGGACCGCGACCGCGTACGAGCAGCCGGCCGGGGGAGGATCATAGTACGCCATGAAATCGAAAGCGTATTCTCTTTTCTCGATACGCTCACGCCGCATCCGAAAACTGTTCGACGCCGAATACTACACCACGCAATACCCCGATGTCGGCGATTACGGCGGCGGCCCCCTAGATCATTATCTCAGACATGGGTTCCGCGAAGGCCGTGATCCGGCCCCCGACTTCTCGACGCTGTACTACAAGGACAAGTACCTCAAGACCGCCGGACTGACGCGCAATCCCCTCGAAGCTCATGCCGAGGCGGGCGCGGCACGGGCGAGCCGCACGACGCGGCCGGCGACGCCCGAGGCGTTCCACGCCGTCCAGGCCGAGGTCGTCCGCCCGTATTTCGATGCCCGGCATTACGGGTCGCTCACGGGCCTCGTCGATCCGGAGACGGCGCTCCTCGACTATCTCGCGTCCGGCTGGCGGCGCGGCCTCGACCCGCGCCCGGACTTCGACGGGACGACCTACCTCCAGGCGAATCCCCACGTTCGCCTGCTGAACCTCAGCCCGTTCTATCACTACGTCTCAACGACGCCGATGCCGGATTTCGCACAGGCCCACGGTGATCGGACGCCGCTTTCCGAAGTCATCGCGGCGATCCGGCCATATTTCGATGCGGCGCATTACCGGGCGAGCTACGCCGACGTCGCCGCGTCGGGCGTCGACCCTGTCGCCCATTACGCCAGCCATGGCTGGAAGGAAGGCCGCGACCCGACGGAGTTGTTCTGGACCTCCTATTACGTCCGCACGAACCCCGATCTTGCGCTCGGGGGCACCAACCCGTTCTTCCACTATCTGCGGTTCGGCCGGGCGGAGGGACGCAAGCCCAATCCCCTCGGCGATGCCAAATGGCCGCCGACGAAGGCGCCCGAAGCCGCCGATTGGTACGGCGTGACGGCGGCCGCCACCATCGAGGCCGCCAGGGTCGTCGTGGTGGTGCCCGTCTACAAAGGCTACGACGAGACCCTGCGCACCCTTCACGCGGTGCTGACGGAGTCCCAGGTCGCGCCGTTCGCCCTCCTGGTCCTCAACGATTCCAGCCCCGATCCGCGTCTGACGGCGGACCTGCGCGCCCTCGCGGCGCGGGACCTGTTCACCTACTATGAGAACCCGCAGAACCTCGGCTTCGTCGGCACCATCAACCGGGCCCTGGAGTTGACGGGCGCGCGGGATGTGATCCTACTGAACAGCGATACCATCGTGTTCGGCGACTGGATCGACCGCCTGCTGGCCCACGCGACGCGCGATCCCTCAATCGGCACGATCACCCCGTTCTCCAACAACGCCACGATCTGCAGCTATCCGGATTCCGACCGCAATAACACCGTGGCCCTCGAACTTTCGCCCCGCGCCCTCGACGCGGCGGCGGCGGCGGCCAATCCCGGCCGCTGGGTCGAGGTGCCGACGGGCGTTGGGTTCTGCTTCTACATGCGTGGATCCCTCATCGCCGAACTCGGCCCCCTCGACGCGGAGGCGTTCGGCAAGGGCTACGGCGAGGAGAACGATTACTGCCTGCGCGTCCTCAAGGCGGGCGGGCGCAACATCCTCGCGGCGGACGTTTTCGTCTACCACTCGGGCAAGATCTCGTTCTCGGACGTCTACGATTCCGAATACACGCAAGGCCAAGCCGCGCTGCTGGCCAAGCACCCGGACTACACCCTGCGTATCGAGCGCTTCGTCGCCGCCGATCCAGCCGCCGACGTGCGGCTCGCCCTCGACCTCTACCGCCTCGCGCGGGCGGCCGGCCCCCGCACCGCCGTCTTCGTCGTCCACGCGAAGGGTGGGGGGGCCTCCGTCCACGCCGATCATCTCGCCCGGCGTCTCACGGACGAGGGAGTCCGCGTCGTCACCCTCACGATCACGGATGGGGCGGGCATCGGCCTCGGCCTGTTCGGCGCGGACGGCCCCTACCTGCCGAACCTGCGCACCCTGTCGGTGCTCGACGATTACCGCATCGTCGCGCGGTTCCTCGACTGGCTCGGGCCACTCTTCACCCACGTCCACTCATTCTATGGCCTCGATGCGACGGCGACATCCGCCCTGATGGATCTCATCGAGGCAGCGCCCGGCCGAACCGTCGTGACCCTGCACGACTATTCGAGCGTCTGCCTACGCAACCACCTCGTGACCCGGGAGGGGATCTATTGTGGCCTGCCCGGCGGGCGCCCCTGCGCCGATTGCGATTGCGCCGAAGCCCGGCCGGGTCTCGACCGGATGGCGCGCCACGCCGCCTTCTACCGCGCGGCCGACCGGATCCTGGCGCCGTCACACGATACGGCGACCCGCATCGACGCCCTGTTCGGTCCGCTCGCCATCACGGTCCTGCCCCACGAGGAGGAACTGCCCGAGCCCCTGCCGCCCCGCGCCCCACGCGGCGGACCCGTCCGCCGGATCGGCGTGCTCGGCGCAATCGGCGCTCACAAGGGCGCGGACGTGATCCATGCCCTCGCCCGCGATGCCCGTCGGCGCGGCCTCGACCTCGCCTTCACGATCATCGGCCATTCGGACATCCCCGAGAAGATGGCCGCCATGGGCGTCGTGGAGACGGGTCGCTATGCCGACAACGCCGAAGCCCTGGCCCTCCTCGAATGCCACGCGATCGACCTGATCCTGATCCCGTCGATCTGGCCGGAAACCTACTGCTACACCCTGTCCATCGCCCTCGTCTCGGGCCTGCCCGTCGCGGTGTTCGACCTCGGCGCGCCGGCCGAGCGCCTACGGGCCCTCGGCATGGACAACCGCCTCGATCCGGCCCTCGCCAACGATCCGGGGCGCCTCAACGACGTGCTGCTCTCCCTCGACCATCCGGACACTTTCCCCCGACAAGGATCAGAGACCAATCATTTTGCCAGCTATTCATCCCTTCTGCGCGACTATTATTCTCTCGACGCCGGGCTTAAGAGCGGGCGGTTACCCGCTACGGCGGCGCCGGTCTCGCCCGGCCCGACCTTTCAAGCCTAAGGACATCACCGCATGAAAATCGCCATGATCGGCGCCGGCTATGTCGGGCTCGTCTCCGGAGCCTGCTTCGCCGATTTCGGCCACACGGTGTGCTGCGTCGATACCGATCCGGCGAAGATCGCCGCCCTGGAAGACGGGCGCATTCCGATCTTCGAACCCGGCCTCGACACCCTCGTGGCCGACAATGTCCGCCATAGCCGGCTCACTTTCTCCACGGAAGTGTCAGGGGCCGTGGCCCAGGCCGACGTGGTGTTCATCGCCGTCGGCACGCCGTCCCGGCGCGGTGACGGCTTCGCCGACCTGTCCTACGTCTACGCCGCCGCCCGCGACATCGCCGCGTCGCTCGACGGCTACACCGTGGTGGTGACGAAATCGACGGTGCCGGTGGGCACCGGGGACGAGGTCGAGCGCATCATCCGCGAAGCCCGGCCAGACGCCGCCTTCGCGGTGGTCTCCAATCCCGAATTCCTGCGCGAAGGCGCGGCGATCTCCGACTTCAAACGGCCCGACCGCATCGTCATCGGAGCCGAGGACGACCGCGCCGCTTCCGTGATGCGCGAGGTCTACCAGCCACTCTACCTCAATCAGGCGCCGATCCTCGTCACCGGCCGGCGCACGGCCGAGCTGACGAAATACGCGGCCAACGCGTTCCTCGCCACCAAGATCACCTTCATCAATGAGATTGCTGATCTCTGCGAGCAGGTGGGCGCCAACGTGCAGGAGGTCGCGCGCGGCATCGGCCTCGACAACCGCATCGGGGCGAAGTTCCTGCACGCAGGGCCGGGCTATGGCGGCTCGTGCTTCCCCAAGGACACCCTGGCGCTGGTGAAAACCGCGCAGGATTCCGGCACGCCCTTGCGCCTCGTGGAAGCCGTGGTGGCCGTCAACGACCAGCGCAAGCGTGCCATGGCCCGCAAGGTCACGGCGGCCTGCGGCGGCTCGGTGCGGGGCAAGACCATCGCGATCCTCGGCCTCACCTTCAAGCCGAACACCGACGACATGCGCGACGCGCCGTCGCTCGCCATCGTGGCGGGCCTCCAGGATGGCGGCGCCCGGATCAGAGCCTACGACCCGGAGGGCATGGCGGGCGCCCGCGCACTCATGCCCGACATCACGTACACGGACGATCCCTACGAGTGCGCGACGGGGGCCGATGCCCTCGTCATCGTCACGGAGTGGAACGCCTTCCGCGCCCTCGACTGGACGGAACTCGCCGCGCGCATGCCCGGCCGCACCGTGGTCGACCTGCGCAACGTCTATCGGCCGGACGACATCGCCCGCCACGGCTTCCGCTACGTCGGTGTCGGCGTGCCCAACGCCTGAGCGCCCCATGTGCGGCATTGCCGGCCTCGTCGATCCCCGCCTCTCGCCCGGCGACCTCACCGACGCGGCCGGGCGCATGGCCGACGCCCTCAGCCATCGTGGCCCGGACGGGCGCGGGGTGTGGGCGGAAGGGGCCGTGGCTCTGGGCCATCGCCGCCTCGCCATCGTGGACCTCAGCCCCGCCGGCGCCCAGCCCATGGCCTCCCGCAATGGGCGCTGGGTCCTGACCTACAACGGCGAACTCTACGGGACGGAGGCCGCGCGGGCCGCCCTGGCGGCGGGTGGCCACGTCTTTGCCGGGCATTCCGACACCGAGATCCTCGTCGAACGCATCGCCCGGCATGGCGTCGCCGGGGCCCTGGCCGATGTCGAGGGCATTTTCGCCTTCGCAGCCTATGATCGCCAGGAGCGACGGCTCTGGCTCGCCCGCGACCGGATGGGGGTGAAGCCGCTGTTCTACGCCGCGACCGACCGGCGTTTCCTGTTCGGCTCGACGCTCACGGCCCTCGACGCCTGTCCCGCCGCGACGTTTTCCATCGATCCGGCCGCCGTGTCGAGCCTGCTGCGCCACGGCTACGTGCCGGCGCCGGGCGCGATCCGCTCCGGGGTGAGCAAGCTCGAACCGGGGCACTGGCTGTCCTGGCGCCTCGGCGAAGCCCCCGTCATCGCCCCCTACTGGAGCCTCGACGCGGTGATCGCGGCCGGCCAGGCCGACCCGTTCACCGGCTCGGATGCGGACGCCATCGACGCCTTGGAAGCCCTGCTCAGCGGGGCCGTCCAGCGGCAGATGAATGCCGACGTTCCCTTGGGCGCCTTCCTGTCGGGGGGCATCGACTCGTCCCTCGTCGCGGCCCTCATGGCCGGGGGGAGACCGACGAAAACCTTCGCGGTGGGGTTCACCGACGACCCGCGCTTCGACGAGAGCGGCCACGCGGCGGCTGTGGCCCACCACCTCGGGACGGATCACACCACCATCCCGGTGCGCGAGGCCGACGCCCTCGCCCTCGTGGCCGATCTGCCCCGCCTCTACGACGAGCCCCTGGCCGATCCCTCCGGTCTGCCCACTGCGCTGCTCTGCGCCGCGACCCGCCGGGCCGGCCTCACCGTCGCCCTGTCGGGGGATGGCGGCGACGAACTGTTCGCCGGCTACGACCGCTATGCCCTGGCGACGCGCTTCGCCACCCGCGTGGCGCCGATCCCCCGAATGCTGCGCCGGGCCGCCGCCGGCACGGTGCGGCGGATGCCGCAGGCTGGCCTTTCCCTCGCGGCGCGTGCCCTGCCCGATCCGTGGGGCGGGCCAGAGGGCGCCGACCGCCTGCGCAAGGCTGCAGCCCAGCTGCCCGGCGATGGCTTCGATGTCTACGCCCGGCTCCTCACCCTCAACCCCGACGCGCGAGCCCTCGCCAACGGCGTTCCCGGCCTGCCGAGCCCCATGGACCGCCCCGGCGACGGCCCCCTCCTCGACCGGATGCGCCGCCTCGACAGCCTCGCCTACCTGCCCGACGACGTTCTGGCCAAGGTCGACCGCGCCAGTATGGCGGCGGGCCTCGAGGCGCGCGTTCCCCTCCTCGACCGGTCGGTGGTCGCCTTCGCGTGGCGGCTGCCGCCCCACCTCCTCGTGCGCAATGGGGCCCGGAAATGGCTCTTGCGCGAGGTACTCGCCCGGCACGTGCCCCGCGCCGTGTTCGAGCGCCCAAAGCAGGGCTTCGCCCCGCCGCTGGCCGCCTGGCTGCGCGGTCCCCTGCGCGCCTATGCCGGGGACCTACTCCATGCGCCCGATCTCGGCGGCGGCTTCCTCGATCGCGCGCGGGTGCGCGCGATGTTCGCCGAACACCAGACCGGCACCCGCAACCATGCCGTCGGCCTGTGGCCGATCCTGATGTTCGAGGCGTGGCGGCTGGCCCAGCACAGCGCATGATACCGCTACTGATTGATCGTATCGGATTGACCGGGCGCGACAGGCCGGATCGATCGACCGAAGGCAGTATGAGAGAACGACCGGGGAGAACCATGGGCGAACGCATCACCCTCACGGCGGGGAACACCGAGGCCGTCATCGCCCTCCGCGGCGCCGAGCCGGTCTCCTGGCGGGTGGACGGGACCGAGTATCTCTGGAGCGGCGACCCGGCGCATTGGGACCGGCATGCCCCCTGGCTGTTTCCCGTGGTCGGCGCCTCAGCGCAGGGAGCCGTCCAGGTCGAGGGCCGGAGCTACCCCATGGCCCAGCACGGCTTCGCCCGCGACCTGCCGTTCCGGGTCCTGGCGCGCACGGACGATCGCGTGACCCTGCGTCTGGAGGAGAGCGCCGCGACCCTGCCGCACTATCCGTTCCCGTTCCGCCTCGACATCACCGCGCGGGTCGAGCCCGGCCGCCTCGCCTTCGAGATCCGGATCGAGAACACCGGGGCCAGCCCCCTGCCCTATGCCCTCGGGTTCCACCCCGCGTTTCCATGGCCCTTCGCCGGGGGCGAGCGGACGGCGGGCGGCGGCTATCGCGTCGACTTCGAAAAACCCGAACGCCCCCTGGTGCCGGAGGTGGGGGCCGGCGGCCTGCTCCTGCGAACCGAGCGGCCGATCCCCCTCGACGGCGCCACCCTGCCCCTCGACCCCGCCCTATTCACCGAGGCCCTGGTTCTGCGCGAGGCCGCGAGCACCTGGATGCGCTTCGTCGCTCCGGACGGCAGCGCCCTGCGCATGGCGGTCTCGGATTTCCCCCACCTCGCCGTGTGGACGAAGCCGACGGCGCCATTCCTGTCCCTCGAATGCTGGACCGGCCACGCCGATTGGGCGGGCTACGCGGGCGAATTGCGCGAGCGGGACTCGCAGCGCCTCCTGGCGCCGGGCAACGTGGCGCAGCACGCCGTCACCCTCTCGCACGAGGCGGCCGCCTCGCACGGGGCCGCCGCATGAGCCCGTTCTCCGCACAAGCCTGGGCCGCCAACGCCGCGGCCTACGAGACGATCCGGACGATGCCGTTCAACACGGAACTCGCCGCCGGGACCCTGACCCGCGCGCGGTTCACCCACTACATCGTTCAGGACGCCCACTACCTCATCGGCTTCGGCCGCGCCCTGGCGCTCGCCGCCGCCAAGGCGCCCCACCCCGACCGCATCGTGCAGTTCGCCCGCGCGGCCGAAACCGCCATTGTGGTCGAGCGCGCCCTGCATGGCGGCTTCTTTCGCGATTTCGGCATCACGCCCGAGGCGTTCGCGGGCACACCCCTGTCGCCCCCCTGCGATCACTACGTCTCGTATCTCCTCGCCACAGCCTATGCCGACCCCTACGAGGTGGTGCTCGCCGCCCTGCTGCCGTGCTTCTGGATCTACGCCGAGGTCGGCCGGGACATCTTTTCCCGCGCCAAACCCGACAACCCGTATCGCGCCTGGATCGACACCTATGCGGGCGAGGCGTTCGGCGAGGCCGTCACAGCCATGATCGCCGCCACCGACGAGGCGGCGGCCGAGGCCTCGCCGGCCGTCATCGCCCGCATGCACCGGGCCTACACCCAGGCGACCCGCCACGAATGGCTGTTCTGGGACGGCGCCTACCGCGAGGCCGCCTGGCCGATCTGACCCGTCACGCAATGGTCCGCAGCACGCCGCCATCGACCCGCAGGGCGGCGCCGCTCGTGGCGCTCGCCGCCGGGCTGCAGACATAGGCGACCATATTGGCGACCTCGTCCACGGTGGCGAGGCGGCCGAGCAGCGAAGTCGGGCGATGCTCCTTGATGAAGGCGCGGCCCATGGCGTCGAGATCGACCTCACCGGATTCCGGCGCCATCGCCTTCATGAAATCGGCCACGCCCTCCGAGAGGGTCGGCCCCGGCAGGACGCTGTTCACGGTGACGCCGGTGCCGGAGACCGTCTCGGCCAAGCCTCGGGAGACCGCGAGCTGAGCCGTCTTTGTCATGCCGTAATGGACCATCTCGGTCGGGATGTTCAGGGCGGATTCCGAGGCGATGAAGACCACCCGGCCCCAGCCGCGTGTCACCATGCCGGGGGTATAGGCCCGCGACAGGCGCACCCCGCTCATGACGTTGGTTTCGAAGAAGCGCTGCCAATCCTCGTCGGGAATCTCGAAGAAGGGTTTCGGCTCGAAGATGCCGGTGTTGTTGACGAGGATATCGACGTCGGGAAGCCCCGAGACGAGGCGGTGGGCGCCGTCCCCCGTGGCGACGTCGCCCGGCGCCGCAATGAAATTCTGCTGTGCCGTCTCGGACTTGAGGCGGTCGATGGCGCTGCCGACCCGGTCCTGGGCCCGTCCGTTGATCGCCACGGTGGCGCCGAGCTCGGCGAGCGCCTTGGCGATGGCGTAGCCGATGCCGCCGGTGGACCCGGTGACGAGGGCTCGCTTGCCGCTGAGGTCCATGTCCATGTCGTGTCTCCTGATGGGATAGGAACCCCGTCAACGCGCGGGAAAGCCCCTCCGGCCCGCACAGTGATCGCCCGCAGGGCGGCCATGCGAATGGCAATGGGGATGTTTCACATGAAACAGTTCGTTCACCCTGTGGGCATCAATCCTTGGGTGATCGGCGCAGAACACTGGCGACGGCCCCGAAGGCCGCGAGCCCGGCGGCACACCACAGGGCGGCGGTGACGGCGCCCCCCGCCGCTTGGACGAGACCGAAGAACACCGCGACGGCGGCGGCTCCGAGGGATTGCCCCGTGAGGCG
The DNA here is from genome assembly GCF_900113485.1 of Methylobacterium gossipiicola. Lineage (GTDB taxonomy): Bacteria > Pseudomonadota > Alphaproteobacteria > Rhizobiales > Beijerinckiaceae > Methylobacterium > Methylobacterium gossipiicola. The sequence goes on along the minus strand of NZ_FOPM01000003.1, from coordinate 139,078 downwards.
AGCCGTCGATTGCATGCCGCTGGCCCCGCCGCTGCGGTCGCGCGGGGCGCTGGTGACGATGATGCGGTTGTTGGGCGATTGGAACAGGCCGAAGCCGATCCCGCACAGGGTGAGACGCCAGCCGATGTCGAGGAAACTCGGATGGGCCGGCAGGCTGGCGACGGCAATCAGGCCCGCGGACAGGATCGCCAGTCCGAAGCCGCTGAGAAGCCCGGGCGCGTAGCGGTCGGACAACCGTCCAGAGAGGGGTGCCGCGACCGCGATGGCGATGGGCCAGGGCGTCAGGAGGAAGCCCGTCGTGGTCTCCGGCAGGTGCATCACATCCTGGAAGTAGAACGGCAGGGCGACGTAGGCCATCATCTGCGCCGCGAAGGCGCTGATGGAGGTGGCCATCGACAGGGCGAAGGCCGGGATGCGCAGGAGGTCGACGGGCAGGAGCGGTGCCGGCAAACGCATCTGGCGGCGCACGAACACCACCCCGATGGCCAGAGCGGCGCCGATCTCGGCGAGCGCGAGGGTGCGTCCACCCGGATCGCCGAGTCCGTCGACGCCGATGATGAGGAGCCCGAAGGTGAGGGCGTTGAGCACGGCGCTCCCCACGTCGAACCGCGCGCCGCTGCGCGGCGTCACCGGCAGGGTCCGGGCGCCCACCGCCAGGGCGACGAGGCCCACGGGCAGGTTGACGAGGAACAGCCACGGCCAACTCGCCACGGACAGGATGGCGGCGCCCACCGTCGGCCCGGCGGCCGAGGCCATGGCCACCACGAGGGCGACGTTACCGACGCCGCGCCCGATGGAGCGTTGCGGGTAGATGAACCGCACCAGGGCGATGTTGACGCTCATGATTCCGGCCGCCCCGAGCCCCTGGGCGATCCGCGCCGCGATCAAGAGGGGCAGGGTCGGCGCGAAGGCGCAGGCCACGGAGGCGAGGGTGAACAGCACCAGCCCCGACAGATAGACCCGACGATAGCCGAGGATGTCGCCGAGGGACGCCAGGGGCAGCAGGGCGGCCGTCACGGCGATCTGAAAGGCGTTGACCACGAAGATCGCCGCCGAGGGATCCACGTCGAGGTCGCGCGCCATCACCGGCAGGGCGACGTTGACGATGGCGCCGTCGAGCACCGCCATGGTCATGGCGAGCCCGATAGCGAGGAAGGCCAGCATCCGCTCGCGCACGGGCAAGCCGTCCTGGGCCGGGGGCGCGGGATTCGAGGCTGGATCGGTCATTCGGGCACCCGTGCCGGTTCCCCCGGTGGTGACAAGTGCTCTATGTCACGCGGCGCCGATCCGGCGCCGGATGACGATAGCACTTTCCCGAGAGACTGACCGTATGCGTGCCTCCCCGTTCCGCGTCGCCTGCGCGGTCACTGGCCTCGCCCTCGCCTTCGGGGCCGCCCTTCCGGCCGCGTGGGCCGCCGACGATCCCGCCGGAATCGCGGAGCCCATCGGGATCGCGCTGGAAGGCTTCGCCTATCCGTATCCAGTCTTTACCCTCCCCCTGACCCGCGACGGGGAAGCCCAGCGCCTCGCCTATATGGACGTGCCGGCGGGCGGCACGCCGAACGGCCGGACGGTGCTGCTCCTGCACGGGCGCAACTTCCCGTCGAGCTACTGGCAGGGGGTGATCGTGGCCCTGACGGGAGCGGGCTACCGGGTGGTGGCGGTCGATCAGCTCGGCTTCGGCAAATCCTCGAAGCCCGTCGAACCGTTCACCTTCGATACGATGGCGGCCGACACCGTGGCGCTCCTCGATTCCCTCGGACTGCCCCGCGTCGATGTCGTGGCGCATTCCATGGGTGGGATGCTCGCCGTGCGGCTGGCGCGCAACGCGCCGGAGCGAGTCAACAGCCTCGTCCTCGAGGCGCCCATCGGGCTGGAGGATTACCGCTTCGTCGTACCGCCGGTCTCGACGGAACGCCTGCTGCGCCTTGAGGACGACATCACGGCGGACGTCTACCGCCGGCAATTGATGACGAGCTACAGCCTGTCCTTGCCGGCCTCGGCCATCGAGCCGTTCGTGTCCCTGCGCATCCGCGTGAAGGGGTCGGGCGAGTATCCGCGCTGGCTGCGGTCGTTCGTGAATTCCTACCAGATGATCTGGGGCCAGCCCGTGGTGCACGAGATTCCCCTCGTGCGGGTCCCGACCCTGTTCGTCATGGGCGAGCGCGACCACAACGCGCCGGGCCGGCCCTTCGCGCCCGAGCCCCTGCGGGCCGGCATGGGCAACAACGCCGCCCTGGCCAAGGCCCTGGCGGCGCGGATGCCGGACGGGCGCGCCGAGGTGTTTCCGGGGGTCGGACACCTCGTCCACCTCGAAGCGCCGCAGCGGTTCAACGCGACGATGCTGGAGTTCCTCGACGGCCACTGAGCGTCGTTTCAGCGGAAGGCTACCCGCGCGGCGGCTGCCGCCTGCCAACCCTCGCTCATCCCCACCGAGATCGGGACGAGCGAGAACGGCCTCAGGTCAGCACCACCACGCGGCTGCCGATCTCGACGCGGTCGTAGAGGTCGATCACGTCCTGGTTGATCATGCGGATGCAGCCCGAGGACACGCTGCGGCCGATGGATTCGGGCTCCAGGGTGCCGTGGATGCGGTAGAGCGTGTCCTTGTTGTCCTGCCAGAGATAATGCGCCCGGGCGCCGAGGGGATTGCGCGACCCGCCGGGGACGCCGAGCCCGCTCTGGAGCTTGGTCACCTGCCGGGCGAGCTTCGGGGTACGGGCGATCATCTCCTTTGGAGGATACCAGTCCGGCCACATCTGCTTGGAGTTCACCGTGGAGACACCCGACCACGAGAAGCCCTGCTTGCCCACCCCGACGCCGTAGCGCCGGGCGCGGCCGTTGGGCTGGACCAGCAGCAGCTGATGCGCCCGCGGATCGACCACGATGGTGCCGACGGGTTCGCGCCCCGTATAGGCCACCTCCTGGCGCAGGAAGGCCGGGTTGGCCTTGCGCCAGTTGAAGGCATGGACCGGGAACGGCTCGTCGGTGATTGCCGCATAGGCGCGGGCATAATCGATGGGGCCGTCATCCACCGGGCGGGCGACCCGCGTCGGCTGCGGCGCCTGGGTGGGCTGCACCGGATCGGGACCGCGACGGAGATCCGGCTCCTCGTAAGCCGGGTCGATGGCCTCGCGGCGCGCGGCGCGCGGGTCGCCCCCCCGCTCGGAATAGGGCTCGTAGCGCCCGCCCCGGCGCCGGTAGAGGCGCCCGTCCTCGTCCCGGTAGAGACGTTCGTCGTCGAACGGCCCGTCCCCGTCGATGCCGTCGCCGAAGAAGCGCCCGCGTCCCTGGGCGAGGGAGCCCGTGGTTCCGGCGAGGAGGGCAAGGCTCGTCGCGGCTCCGGCGAGGAGAACACGACGGGTCGGGGGTGTGGTGCGGGACATCGGGGTTGCTCGGGCCGTCTGATTCGGGGGCGGGAAGGCGGGGCTCGCGCGCGGCAAGGGCGGCAAGGCTTGCGCTTGCGCCTAGCAAGGGCGAACGCCCACGTCACGTCACACCCACGACTTATCAGCTCTGCGCGGGGTGGGCGGACAGCATTGAGCCAGCGAACGAATACCGTCGCGGGCGCAGTCTTCACCATACCGGCGCAAATCACGGAAACCGACGATTGCCAGAACCTTGGCCGTTCGACATAGATCGGAGCCGGCCGACGCGCCGAAGCGGTTCCCGTCGAACCCTCGCGTAGGCGCGTCGTGCTGCCCTCCCCCCAATCATGGATCGCGTCCCGTGCCGGCCTTCGCGCGTCTTTCGCTCGCCGCTTTTTCGACCCTGACCCTGCTCGCCGCAACGGCGCCCACCGAGGCGGCGGGGCGGCGCGATGCGCCGATGGCGCCCGTCCGCCCGGAGGGGCCGAGCACGGCCTGGACCTCCGCCGACGGTACCCCGGCCTGCATCCAATCCCGGCGCAAGCTGTGGCAACCGGGCGAGGGCTGGACGGTGCGGCGGGTGACCACCTGCCGCTGACACCCGCGGCGGATCACCCCGCGATCCGGGGGTGAGATGGGGACGGCCCCCGGCCGCCCCTCGAAACGGCGGACGCGCCCGGCTAAAAGACGCCCAAGCGGGCGGGCCGACATGGGTCCGAGCCCGCGCTACTCGAGCGGGTGGGCGGACCCACCCCGGAATCCGCGCGTGATCCGCGTCCTGCATACGGGCGATTGGCATATCGGGCAGACCCTGCGCGGCTATGCCCGCCAGCGCGAGCACGCCCTCGCCTTCGCGCATCTCGAACAGATCGTGGTCGAGCGCGAGGTCGACGCCCTCGTGGTGGCCGGGGACGTGTTCGACAGCCAGAACCCGTCGGGCGAATCCCAGCGCCTGTTCTACGAGGTGCTGATGCGCCTGCGGCGGGCGCGGCCCGCCATGACCATCGTCATCACGGCGGGCAACCACGACGCCGCCGGGCGGCTCGAAGCGCCGCGCCCCCTCCTCGACGCCATCGGCGTCCACGTGGTCGGCAACGTCCGGCGCCGCGACGGCGCCGTCGATCTCGGCCACCACCTCGTGCCCCTGCGGCGCGGCGGCGAGATCGCCGCGCAGGTGCTGGCGGTGTCCTACCCCACGGCGGCCTGCCTTCCGCCCCTGCAACGGGTGACGGAGGGGGGCGGCTCGCCCATCGTCGGCGCCGTGCGGACCCTCTACGAGCACCTGTTCGCGGCGGCGGAGCCGCGCCTGTCCGGCCTGCCCCTCATGGTCACCGGCCATCTGCACGTCGCCGGCGGCCTCGAGTCGGAAGGCGCCGAGCGGCGTATTCTGGTGGGCGGCGACCATGCGGTTCCGGCCGACGTGTTCCCGGAGGCGGCGCACTACGTCGCCCTCGGGCACCTGCACAAGGCGCAGCGGGTCGGGCGCGACACCGTCCGGTATTCCGGCTCCCTGATCCCCCTCTCGGCGGCCGAGCAGCCCTACGCCCACGCCGTCACCCTCGTGACCCTCGACGGCGGGCCGGCGCGGATCGAACTCATCCCGATCCCCCGCCCCCTGCCCTTCCTGCGCCTGCCGGCCTCCGGCGACATGCGGCTCGGCGAACTCGGCGACCATCTCACCCGTCTCGTGCGGGATCTCGGACTGTCCGCCGATCCCCCCCTGGACGAGCGCCCGTTCGTCCAGATCCGCCTCGCCCGGGAGGGCCTCGGCGCCGGCTACCGGGCGGAGATCGACCGGATCGCCGACGGCTTTCCCGTGCGGGTGGTGGACGTGCGGGTGGCGCCCCTGCCGGAGGGGCTGGAGACCCAGGCGACGGCGGGGCCGAACCTCGTGCGCCTCGCCGAACGCGACCCGGAAGACCTGTTCCGCATCGCCTTCGCCCGCAGCCGGGGCGAACCGCCGGGGCCGGAGCACCTCGCGGTCTTCCACCGCGCCAGGGCGGAGGCGGAGGGCGGGGCCGCCGGCTGAGCCCCGCGACTCGTGTGCCGGAGGGGTCTTTCGCGCCACAGGAATCGGTCCGACGGCAAGATTTCCCCGAAATGATTTCGCGGCCGCCGCAGGGGTGGTAGCGGGACCCGGCGGTTCCCGCGTAGGAAGGCCCTTCGGGCGCCGCCGAACTTGCGCCAGGGAGAAACGATGCCAACTTGTCCGCGCGTGCCGGGCGCTTCGCGCGAGACCGCGCCACGGGTGAAGCCCGTCGCGGGGGCCGGCCTCAGCCTGCGCGTGGGCACGCGATGAGTTCTCACGACGACGACGCGGCCGCACATCAGCGCGAGGCCGAAGCCAGGCGCGCGGCCCTCGCCCTCTACGACATCCTCGACACCCCCGCCGAAGCGGTCTTCGACGATCTCGTCCGGGCGGCATCCCTGGTCCTGAACGCACCGGTGTCGATCGTCGTCCTCGTCGAGGAGCAGCGGCAGTATTTCAAGGCGGCCGTCGGCTTCGAGGGTCCCGAGCCGCCCCTCGCCCACTCCTTCTGCGCCCACGCCGTGCGCCAGCACGATCTTCTGGTCATCCCCGACGCGACCCGCGATCCGCGCACGGTGAACAGCCCCCTGGTGACGGGGCCGCCATTCCTGCGGTTCTATGCCGGCATGCCGCTGGTGACCCCCGAAGGCGTCGCCATCGGTACCCTGTGCGTCCTCGACACCGCGCCGCGCGCTCTCACCGACGATCAGACCTTCATCCTCACCACCCTGGCGCGGCAGGTGATGGCCCAGCTCGACCTGCGCCGCGCCCTGAAGGAGCGACGGACCCGGGAGCGCCGCAACGCCGCCATCCTGGAGAGTGCCGTCGATTACGGCATTTTCGCCACGGACCTCGCCGGCTGCGTCACGAGCTGGAACACCGGGGCGCGGCACCTCTTCGGCTGGAGCGAGGCCGAGATGCTGGGGCGGTCCGCCGACCGCGTGTTCGTCCCCGAGGACCGCATCCTCGGCACGCCGGCCCGCGAGATGGAGACCGCCCGCACCCTGGGGCGCGCCAACGACGAGCGGTGGCACCTGCGTCAGAACGGGTCGCGCTTCTGGGCGTCGGGCGAGATGATGCCCCTCAGGGGCGAGGACGGCGCGCACGAGGGCTACCTCAAGATCCTGTGTGACCGCACGGCCCAGCGCCGGGCCGACGAGGCGATGCGCCAGCAGACCGCCCTGCTCCAGACCGTGACCGACCATCTCGGCGAAGCGGTGTTCCGCCTGTCGCTGGACGGGGCCATCACCTTCGCCAACCCGGCCGCCGAGGCGATGCTCGGCTGGGCGGAAGGCGACCTGATCGGGCGCAACCTCCACGCCATCGCGCATCATCGCCACCCGGACGGGCGCCCCTTTCCGGAGGCGGAATGCGACCTGATCCAGGCCCTGCGCGCCGGAACCGCCCTCCGTCACCGGGAGACGGTGTTCTTTCGCCGCGACGGGACCCCCATCGACGTGGTGAGTTCCAACGCCCCGATCATCGAGGACGGCGTGGCGTGTGGCGCCGTCCTCACGGTCATCGACGTCACCGAGCGCAAGGCCGCCGGGGCACGCCTGCGCCGGAGCGAGGAGCGCCTCGCCCTCGCCCTCAACGCCGCCGGCATGATCGGCACCTGGGATTGGGAGCTCGCCACCGACACCGTCTATGCCGATGCCAACTTCGCCCGCACCTACGACGTCGATCCGGACCGGGCCGCCACGGGCACGCCGATCCGCGACTACCTGCGGAACTTCCACTCCGACGACCTGCCGGTGTTCCAGGCGGAACTGGACCGGGTTCTCTCCGGCAGCGGCGCCGACGGGGACGATTTCGCCTGCGAATACCGGGTCCTTCAGGCGGATGGCGGACATCGCTGGCTGCTGGCGCGCGGGCGCCTCGTGCGCTCTCCCGACGGCACGCCGTTGCGCCTACCCGGCGCCTCCATCGACATCACCGAGCGCAAGCGGGCCGAGGAGCGCCAGGCCGCCCTCGTCGAACTCGGCGACCGCCTGCGCGACCTGCAGGACGCCACCGCCATCGCCTTCACCGCCGCCGAGATCACCGGGCGGACCCTCGGCCTCACCCGGGTCGCCTACGGGGCCGTCGATGCCTCGGCGGAACACCTCGACATCACCCGCGACTGGAGCCGCCCGGATGTCGTCGGGCGGGAGGGCCGCTACCGTTTCGCCGATTACGGCACCTATCTTCCCGAGTTGCAGGAGGGCCGCCACGTCGTCATCGGCGACGTGACCACCGATCCGCGCACGCGGACTCACGCAGAGGTATTCCGGGCCCTCGGGGTCCGGAGCATGATCAACATCCCGCTGATGGAGCGCGGCCGCATGGTGGCGGTGTTCTGCATGCAGGACGACCGTGTCCGCGCCTGGACGCCGGACATCATCGATTTCGCCCGCAACGTGGTCGATCGCACCCGTGTCGCCCTGGCGCGCCTGCGCGCCGAGGAGGAGCAGGAACTGCTCAACCGCGAACTCAGCCACCGCATGAAGAACCTGCTGGCGATGGTGCAGTCCATCTCGACGCAGACCATGCGCACGGCGACCGACGTCGAGACCGCCAAGGAGGTTCTGGCCGGGCGCCTCATCGCCCTCGGCCAGGCCCACGACCTCCTCATGGGCGGGGCGCTGGGCTCCACCCTCATAGGCCCCGTGGTGCGCGGCGCCCTCCGGCTGCACGAGGACCGGCCGGGACGCTTCCGCCTCGACGGTCCCGATCTCGAGATCGGCGCCAAGCCCGCCCTGTCGTTGGCCCTGATGCTGCACGAACTCGCCACCAACGCGGCGAAATACGGCGCCCTGTCGTGCGAAACCGGCCATGTCGCCATCCGCTGGGCGGTGGAGGAGCGGGAGGACGAGGCTCACCTCACCTTCTCCTGGACGGAGGTCGGCGGACCGGCGGTCACCGCCCCGACCCGCAAGGGCTTCGGCTCGCGCTTCATCGAGCGGGGCCTCGCCGGTCAGGTCGGCGGCACCATCGCCCTCGCCTACCCGTCCACGGGCGTGACCTGCGGCATCGTCGCGCCCCTCACGGCGTTCCAGGCGGACGGCTGATCCGCCGCGCGATCGAAGCGGAGTTCCCAATCCCCGCTCGAGCGAAGCCGGACTCCGCCATTCCGAGGCGACCGAACGGAGATCGTCTGGGCGGCGGGGCGAGCCCCAGCCCCGGTTATCCTCACTCCACCGGGCGGGACGGGCGGGACAGGCCGCGCGCGGCACCTTAAGAAGAGTCTCCCTTCCCGTTTGCGGTGACAGCGTTTGCGTATCCTGGCGATCCGGGGCGAGAACCTCGCCAGCCTCGCGGCTCCCTTCGACGTCGATCTCGCGGCCGGCCCCATCGCCGCCACGGGTATCTTCGCCATCACGGGCGAGACCGGGGCGGGCAAATCGACCATCCTCGACGCCCTGTGCCTCGCCCTCTACGGGCGCTATCCGCGCGTCAGCAGCGGGCGACGGGAAGAGGTGCCCGATCCGAGCGGGGAGACCGTCAGTTCGAGCGACGGCCGCGCCATCCTGCGGCGCGGCGCGGCGCAGGGCTGGGCGGAAGTGGATTTCGTCGGGCAGGACGGGGTCGCCTACCGGGTCCGCTGGGAAACGGTCCGCGCCCGCGGAAAGGCGGATGGGCGCCTCCAGGCCGACCGACGCACCCTGCATCGCCTCGACGACGGCAGTGCCGTGGAGGGCGGCAAGAAGACCGCCGTGACGGCGGCGGTGGAAGCCCTGACCGATCTCACCTTCGAGCAGTTCCGGCGCACGGTGCTCCTCGCCCAGGGCGAGTTCGACACCTTCCTCCTCGCCCCCGAGACCGAGCGCGGCGAGCTTCTCGAAAAAATCACCGGTACGGGCATCTACACGGAGATCTCGAAGCGGGTTCACGCCGGCACCGAGGCCGAACGGGCCGCCCTCAAGGTTCTGGAGACCCGCCGCGACGCCATCGGCCTCCTCGACGCCGAGGCCCGCGCGGGGCTCGTCGCCGAGGGCGCAGCCGTCGCGTCGCTCGTGAGCGAACTCTCCGAGCGCCAAGCCGCCCTCAAGGCCGCCCTCGACGGCGCCGCCCGTCTCGCCGAGGCCCGCCTCCAGGTCGCCGCCGCAGAAGCCCGCCTCGCCGAGGTCCGGACCGCCGAGGCAGCCGCCGCCGCCGACCGCCTGCGTCTCGGCGAACTCGACGCCGTCGAGCCCCTGCGCGGCGCCTGCGAAGCCGTCGCCACCACCCGATCCGAAGTCGAAGCCGCAAGCATCGCCTTGACGGCGGCACAGGCTGGCCTCGCCGAGGCCGAGACCGGGGCGGCGGTGACGGCCGAGGTTCACAGCCGGGCGAAAGCAGCCGACGAAGCTGCGGAGGCGGGGTTCAAGGCCTTCGGCCCGGTCTGGAGCGAGGCGGCCAAGCTCGACGCCGACATCCTCCAGGCCGCCCGCGAGGCCGAACGGGCCGAGGGCGAAGCGGCGGCGGCCTCCCGAACCGCCGAGGGGGCCGCCGCGAGCCTGTCGGACTTGGCACGCCGCCACGGGGCGGCGGAGGCCGCCCGCGCCGAGGTCGCCGCCCGGCATGAGGCCGATACGGGAGGCGCCTATCTGGCGGCCCGGGCCGACGAGGTCGCCGGCCTGTTCTCAAAGCGCGCCACCCTGCGGACCCAATTGGCCGCGACCGTTCTGGAGCGGGACCGGGCCCAGGCCGAGGCGGAGCGGGGCACCCGTGTCATCGCCGAGGCGGAGGCGCAGATCCGCGAGGCCCGCGAGGCCCGCGACCAGACCCTGGCCCGGCGCGGGGAGCGCCTGGCCGCCCTCGCGGCGTTGGGCGAGGCGGCGGCCCGTGCTCGCGCCGTCGCCCTCGACGGCCTCTCGGAGAGCGTGCGCGAGGCCCTGCCCCTCGCCCGCCGCCACGCCGAAGCCCTGCGAAACGGAATCGCGGCCGAAGCCGCGCAAGAGGCCGCCGCCGAGGCCGGGCGCGTCGCGGAAGCGGAGGCCGAGGCCGCCCGCACCCGCGAGGCCGAAGCCATGGGGGCACGCCGCGAGGTCGCGGCCCTCGCCGAGCGCGCCGAGGCCAGCGTGTCCGAGCGGGCGGCCCACCTGCGTAGCCTCCTCGTTCCGGGCGAGGCATGCCCCGTCTGCGGCGGCACCGAACATCCCCACGCCCATTCCGACGATTCCCTGACCCGGCACGCCGAGGCGATGCGCACCCGCCGCGCAGAACTCGACGTGGCCGTCGCGGAGGCCAGTGACGCCCGCACCCGCGCGGCCGGAGCGGGTGCGGCGGCGGCGGCCCGCCAGGCCGAGGCCGTACGGGCGAGGGACGCAGCCCAGAGCAGCCGTGACGAAGCCGAGCGGGCCTATGCCGCCCTGCGGGAGGCCCTGGCGGCTGCGGGCACCGAGGCGGGAATCGCCCAGCCGGTTCCGACCGCCCTCGGGCCGGACGCCGCCGAGGCGCTCACGGCGGTGGCGACGGCAGCCCGTGAAACCCGCGCCCTGCTGGCGAAAACCCTGGACACCGCCGAGACCCTGCGGAGCGACATCGAAGCCCTCGGCCGGGCCGCCGAGGCGGCGGGCGCGCGGATGGAGGCGGGGCAAGCCTCCGTTACCGAAGCGCACACCCTGCTTCAGGCCGCCGCCCTCGCGGCGGAAGGCGCGCGGACGCGGACCGACGCCCTCGCGGAACAGATCGAAGCCGTCGGGCGCGCGGTGGCCCCCGCCCTGAACGCCGCCGGCCTCACCTTGGCCGACCTCGACCGCGACGGCCCTCTGGCCACGCGCGCGGTCGCCGCCGCGGCGCAAGCGCACCGGGCTCTGGGCGAGCGCCGCCGTGCCCTGGAGGGCGAGGTTCACACCCTCGCCGAAGCCAAGGCCGGCGCCACGGTCGCCCTCACGGGCGCGACAACCCTTCGCGACTCCACGCGGGCTACCCTGGAGGCCCGTTCGGCCACCCTTGCGGCCTTACGGGCTCAACGCGCGCCCCTCCTCGACGGCGAGGAAACCGGCGCACACCGCACCCGAATCAACGAGTCCCGCCTCGCGGCACAACAGGCCCTGAAGGCCGCCACGGAGGCGCAGGGCGTCGCCGTCGCCACCCTCGCGGGCGCCCGCAGCACCCTCACGCATGCCGCCGCCCACCGGGACGCCGCCCTCGCCCGCCACGCGGCGGCCCGCGACGCCTTCGCGGCCGCCTGCGGCGAGCGCGGTCCCGAAGCGGTGACCGCCCTCCTGGCGCAGGACCCGGCGATCCGCGCCGGCCTTCGGCAAGCGGCCGACGGACGCGACCGGGATCTCCGGGATGCCGCCACCGCGCTCGCCACCCGCATGGCCGACCGCGACGCGCAGGAGGCCGGTCCGGAGATCGACGTCATGGCGGTCCGGGCGGAAGCGGAAGCGGGTGCCGAGGCCATCGCCAACCATCAGCAGCGCCTCGGCGCCATCGCGGCGGACCTCGCCCGCGACGACGCCGCCCGCGCCCAGGCCGCCGGCCTCGGCGCCGAGATCGCGGCCGCGCGCACCGAATTCGAGACCTGGGAGGCCGTGAACGAGGCCATCGGCTCGTCGAGCGGCGACAAGTTCCGGCGCTTCGCCCAAGGCGTGACCCTGGAACACCTCGTCCACCTCGCTAATGCGCAGCTCGCGACCTTGAGCCCGCGCTATCGCCTTGCCCGCGGCGCCGGGGCCGATCTCGCTCTCCACGTCCTCGACCGCGACATGGGCGACCAGCTCCGCGCCACCCGCAGCCTGTCCGGCGGCGAGCGTTTCCTCGTCTCCCTGGCCCTGGCGCTGGCCCTCTCGGGCCTGGAGGGGCGCGATTCCTTCGTCGACACCCTGTTCATCGACGAGGGCTTCGGCTCCCTCGATGCCGAGACCCTCGATCTCGCCGTCGATGCCCTGGAGACCTTGCAGGGCCGGGGCCGCAAGGTCGGGGTCATCACCCACGTGGCGGCGATGATCGACCGCATCGCCGTGCAGGTCCGGGTGGAAAAGCGGGGCAACGGCCGCAGCGTGGTGCGCGTCGTGGATGGCGGAATGCCCACCATCTAGGCAGGCCAAGCATTGGGCGGCAATTGCACCGTTCGGTGGCAGCCTTCCGGTCCCGGCCGGGTCGGACGATCCGTATCGGGAGCTTCCACCGCCCAGAGAACATCTTGGCACGGCCGATGCTAGCTGACCCGTGTCGCCTTCGTGGCGGCAGGCGGGGCAACGGCGCCCCGCAGGCGGACGGCGCGAGTCCGAATCCCTTGGCATGAGCGACCGCGCGACGCGTGGCCCGCGAACCTCGAGACGAGCACTCCATGGCCAGTTTCAAGACCGTGATGAAATCCGGTCACCCCCCGACCCTGTTCGCCGCGTTCCTGTACTTCGATTTCTGCTTCGCGATCTGGGTTCTGAACGGCGCCATGGGGCCGTTCATCACCGAGACCTACAAGCTCACCCCGGCCCAGACCGGATTCATGATCTCGCTGCCGATCCTGGCCGGCGCGATCATGCGCTTTCCCCTCGGCATCCTCGCCCAGTACATTGGCCGCAAGAACGCCGCCATCACCGAGATGACCGTCATCATGGCGGCGATGGCGTTCGGCTTCTTCTACGTGAACACCTACGACGAGGTGCTCGCCATGGGCGTGCTGCTCGGCATCGCGGGGGCGTCCTTCGGCGTCGCCCTGTCGCTTGGATCGGGCTGGTTCCCGAAGGAGCACAAGGGCCTCGCCATGGGCATCGCGGGCGCCGGCAACTCTGGAACCGTGCTCGCCGTGCTGTTCGCGCCGCCCCTGGCCCAAGCCTATGGCTGGCAGGCGGTCTACGGCTTTGCCGGCTGCGTCATGGCGATCCCGCTCCTGGTGATGATCCTGTTCGCCAAGGAGCCGCCGGATGCCGAGCATCAGTCGTTCAAGGAGCATATCGCCTGCCTGTTCCAGAAGGACGGCTGGTCGTTCAACCTCATCTACATCATCACCTTCGGCGGCTTCATCGGCCTGTCGAACTTCCTGCCGACGTTCTTCTACGAGCAGTTCGGGGTCACGAAGGTCGAGGCCGGGCGCCTGACCATGCTGGCCGCCCTGATGGGGTCGGGCATCCGCGTGGTGGGCGGCTACTTCGCCGACCGCATGGGCGGCATCCTCGTCCTATCCGTGGTGCTGCTCGCCGCCGTCGCGTCGTTCCTGCTGCTCACGGCGACCCCGTCCCTCGTCCTCACCACGGCCCTGTTCATGCTGTGCTTCGCGGCGCTGGGCGCCGGCAACGGTGCCCTGTTCCAGCTCGTGCCCCTGCGCTGGCCGGCCAACACCGCGGTGGCGGGCTCGATGATCGGCGAGGTCGGGGCCCTCGGCGGCGCGATCCTGCCCAACGTCATGGGCCTGTCGAAGCAGTATACCGGCTCCTTCGCCTACGGCTTCGTCGGCTACGCCGCCTTCGCGGCGGTGGTGCTGGGATGCCTGCTCCTGTGGCAGCGCAAGTGGGTCGGCACCTGGGTCGGCCCGCGCGGCAAGGTGCTGGAGCCGGGGGCGGCCGAGCCCGCCCGGTCCGAGAAGGCCAAGGCCCTCGACCCCGTCGCCATCTGATTCGGCAACAGAGCCACGAATACGGCACGGGGACCTTCGGGTCCCCGTTCTCGTTCAGCGATAGGGGACCTACAGGTCCCCGTTCTCGTTCAGGGTGAGACGGCTTCCCCCGCCACGAGGGCGAAGGTGAGCACATCGACATGGGCCGCGCCGGCACGCAGGAGCGCGCGGGCGGCGGCGTTGGCCGTGGCCCCCGTGGTGGCGACATCGTCGATGAGGAGCACCCGCCGGCCCTGCAGCGCCGCGCGCGCCGCCTCCGGCACGCGGAAGGCCCCTTGCAGATTGCGCGCCCGCGCCGACCGGGTGAGGCCGACCTGCGAACGCGTCGCCTTTACGCGGACGAGGGCCTGCGGTGCGGTGGGAAGCCCCGTCAGGACGGCGATGCCCTGCGCGAGGAGGGCCGCCTGATTGAATCGCCTCCGCCACAGGCGCCAGCGGTGCAGGGGCACCGGCACGAGGCAATCGGCCTCGGCGAGGAGTTCGGCCCCCGCGCCGGTCATCATCCGGGCGAGCGTCGGGGCCAGGTCGAGGCGGTCGTTGTACTTGAGGCGGTGCACGAGGTCGCGGGCGATGCCATCGTACAGCACTGCCGCCCGCGCCCGGCCGAACACGGGCGGATCGGCGATGGCGCGGGGCGACAGCAGGGGACCGACGCCGTGATCGACGGCGAACGGCGTGCCGAAGCGCTGGCAATACGGTCGCGCGATGAACCGCAGGTCCGACCAGCAGGCCGGGCACAGGGCATGGACCTGCGCCGTTGCCGCCCCGCAGCCGGGACAGGTGGGCGGATAGACGAGGCCGAGGACCGTGTCCCACGCGACGCGCAGGCCGGTCGCGAGGGAGCGAAGCACGGCAACCATGCCGTGCATCCTAGTTCAGACTCCCCCCTGGTGCGACCGCCCGACGCGCGGCCGCGCGTTGGAATCAGCGGGCCGGCTGCTGAACCTGCTGCTGCTGACGGTCGCGCTTGTTCGCCTGATGGCGCCCGACGACGCACCCTGCGGCCGCGCCCAGCACGCCATGACCGGCGACATGCCCCGCGAGTCCCCCGACGGCAGCGCCCTTGAGGCATCCCTTGGCCTCGGCGCCCGTGGTCGCGGCCAGGGCGGAGACGGCGAGAACGGTGCCGAACAGAATGGATTTCATGGCAGAAACGCCTTTCTCTGGAGTCGTGAACACCAGAACCCTGGAGACACCCGTGGCGTTCCCTCGCGGGACCGGCCGGGAGCCCGGCCCTGGTCACCATGCGGTGAGCACGCCATGTTCCCGTCGTCCCCTGATGTCCCGGCTCCGATGACCCCACCGCCGCCCCTGTTCGACACCGCCCTTGCCCGCGCGCGCCTCGCCCGCGCGCGGCGGGCCGACTACGCCGATTTCCTCCTGGCCCGCTGCGCCGACGACCTCGACGACCGCCTCGGCGCGGTTCTGCGCCGGTTCGGCCGAGCCGTCGATTTCGGAACGCCGATCTCCGACGTGGCCCTGCGCTTGGCCGCCAGCGGACGGTGCGATTCCGTGCTGCGCCTCGCCCCCGTTCCGGACGCGAGGCCGGGGCTTCCCCTGGCGGTGGGCGATCCCGAGGCGCTCCCCCTGGCGCCCGCGTCCATCGACCTCGCCGTGTCGCTCCTCGCGCTTCAGCACGTCAACGATCTGCCGGGCGCCCTGGCGCAGTTGCGCCGCGCCTTGAGGCCGGACGGGTTGTTCATCGCCTGCCTGCTCGGCGGGCGCAGCCTCACGGAGCTGCGCCAGGCGTTCGGACAAGCCGAGAGCGAGGTCGAGGGTGGCATCAGCCCCCGCGTCGCACCGTTCGCCGAGGTGCGCGAGATGGGGAGCCTGCTGCAGCGGGCGGGCTTCGCCCTGCCGGTCACCGACGTCGAGACCTTGACCGTGCGCTACGCCGACCCCTTCGCCCTCCTGCGCGACCTGCGGGCCATGGGGCTGACCAATGTGCTGACCGAGCGCCGACGCACGCCCCTGCGGCGGGCGACCCTGATGCGGGCGGCGGCGATCTATGCCGAGCGCTTCTCGGACCCGGACGGGCGCATGCGCGCCACCTTCGAGATCCTGTGGCTGTCGGGCTGGGCGCCGCATGCGAGCCAGCAGGTGCCGCTGAAGCCCGGCAGCGCCCGCACCCGACTCGCCGAGGCGCTCGGCACCCAGGAGCGTGATCCGTTGCGGACCCCATCATGAGACAGCCCGGCCCCGACCATCCCATCGCCATCACGCCCCATGCGGGCCGTATCCGGGTGCGGGCCGGCGGCGTCACCGTGGCCGAGACCGACGCCGCCCTGGTCCTGACCGAGGCCACGTATCCGCCGGTCTTCTACATTCCCCGCGCCGATGCGCGGTGGGAGTACTTCGTGGCCAGTTCCCGCCGGAGCCATTGCCCGTACAAGGGCGAGGCGCACTATTTCAGCCTGTCGATCGACGGCACCGAGCGGCCCGACGCCGTGTGGAGCTACGAGGCCCCCTATCCGGCGGTCGCGGCGATCCGCGATCACCTCGCCTTCTATCCCGACCGGGTCGATGCCATCGAAGCGGTGCCGGATCACCCGTCGACCTGAGACCAGAACGCCGCCTTGCGCCCGTGGGCCTTGCGCAGGGCCGCGCGATAGCTGGCGTGGTCGGGCGTGAGGGCATCGGGGTCGAGGCGTGGCGCCAGGGCGTCGAGGGTCGCGAGGTGGCGCGCGCCGTGGCCGTAGGCGGCCGAGCGCCCGCGTTCCAGGATATCGTCGACGAGGAGGCGGTAGAGCCGGGTCGCGGCCAGGGGTTCGCTCGCCTCCAGGGCCTCGGCCGCCGGCACCAGGATTTCGTAGCGGCCGCCATCCCAAGCCTGCGCGGCGACGAGGCGCGCGGCCCGGTCGGGCTTCGGCCAATGGGTGAAGAAATGCAGGGCCCGGTAGGGGTCGGGATGGGCGGCGGCGTGCGCGAAGGCCCGCTCCAGGGCTTCGTCGTCCTCGAAATCCGGCAGCTTGGCGAGGAAGGCCCGCAGCATCCCGGCATCGAGACTGCGCTCGAACTGCGTCCAGCGTTGAGCTTGCGCCTCCGCCCCCCGCGAGAGGGCGTCGAGGATACGGATTTCGAGCTCGACCCGCGCCCGGTCGGGGGCTTCCGGGTCGAACTGCCCGGTGAGCATCTGCTCGCGCGTGACCACGACGAGGCCGCGCTTTTGCGGCCGGCGCACCCAGTCGAGGGCCTCGTCGAGGCGCCCGGCCGCGAGGAGCCGTTCGGCGATCTCCGTCCGGTCCGGGCGCTCGGGCGCCGCCTCCTGCTCCAGACGGATGAAGGCATCGACGTCGCCGCGCCGGTCGGCCAGCCCCTGACGCAGGCGCAGGATCTGGTTCCGGGCCGTCAGCTGATTCCAGGCGCGCGTGCCCTCGGACTTGGCCGGACGCGGCGGCAGGGCGGCGGCGAGGCCCGCGTCGAGGCGCCCGAGGGCGGCCTCCGGCAGGGTGGGGATGAGGGCATGGAGCACGTCCTCGACGAGGCCGTACCCGTCCGCCTTCAGCATCGGCACGAGGCGCAAGGCGAAGGCGGCGGCCTCCGGCGCCGCGAGGCCGCTCCCGAGGCGCGCGGCGGCATCGCCCGCGCGGGCGAAGAGGCCGTGGACCTGCCCGCTCGAATCGTCCACCCGCTCCAGCACGCCATCGGCGGCGGCGAGGAAGCGCATCAGGCGGTCGAGCCCCGCCTGCGCGTCGAGGGGGCCGAGTTCGACCACGATGGTGGTGAGGGTTGCGTCGAGGTCGGCCGCGAAGGCGCGGCGCTTCTGCCAGTCGATATAGCCGCTCGCCCGTTCCAGGGCCGTGAGCCGCCGGTCGATGAGGGCCGCCACCGCCTCCGGCCCCTGCAGGCCCGCCACCGCCGCCGTGACGAGCTTCTTGAAGGCCGGATTGCGCCCGGTCTCGTCGAGGACGAGGCGGATCAGCCGCTCAAGGCCGAGTTCGGTCAGGGTCTCGGGGCTCGGCGTCGTCTTTCGCGATGGGCGTTTGGGCTTGGTTACGGGCTTGTTGGGGGACGCCTTGGTCTTGGCGGCCGCTTTAGCCTTGGGGGCCGATGCGGAGGGGGCATCCGGTTCGGCCTCGCCCCGCATCCCCGTCGCCCTCCGCGCCATGCCGCAGCCTCCTCCCGTTCACACCCGCAAGGTGTCGTCGGACAACCACGCCATCAAGCCCCTGGAGACCCTATGGCCCCAGGAGATCGATGAGGAACGGGATCAGGGGTGCGTCGGCCGGCGGCATCGGCTGGTCCTTCAGGTCGCGCGGGCGCACCCATTTCAGGGGCTGCCCCTCCATGGACCGGGGAATCCCCTCCCAGCGCCGGCAGACGTAGAGGGGCATCAGCAGGTGGAAGTCGGGATAGGCGTGGCTCGCGAAGGTGAGGGGTGCGAGGCACGCCTCCTTCACGGTGATCCCGAGTTCCTCGGCGAGTTCGCGGATCAGGGTCTCCTCCGGGCGCTCGCCCGGATCGACCTTGCCGCCGGGAAACTCCCACAGGCCGGCGAGCTGCTTGCCCGGCGGACGCTGGGCCAGGAGCACCCGCCCGTCCGTATCCACGAGGGCGACGGCGACGACGAGGAGGATGCGCAAGGATTCGCTCATGGCGCGATCGCGAAGGTGGCCGAGACCTCGGCCGCCGTCTCGATGGTGCCGGCGACGAGGGGCACCGGCGTCCGGCCGGCCTTGGCCCGCACGGCCATGGGCGCCGGCGAGACCGGATAGCCCGGCGCCCCGGCCGGCGACCGGATGGAGACCACCCGCCCGAGGGTGATGCCGGCGGCCTCGGCGAGGCGTGCGGCCTGAGCAGTCGCGTCCTTCATGGCGGCGACCCGCACGGCGGATTCCGCCGCGTCGGGATCGCGCAGGCCGAAGCTCACGCCGTCGATCCGGTTGGCCCCGGTCTCGAGGGCGCGCCGCATGAGATCGCCGAGGCGGCCCATGTCGGCGAGGCGCAGACGGACGGTGTTGGCGGCGCGGTAGCCGTCGGCCCGCTCGGTCACAGTTCCGTCGGGCTGGCGCACGCTGCGGGTCACGGGCTGCAGGGTCACCGCCGTGGTGCCGATATCCGCCTCCGGCACCTTGAAGGTCTCGGCGAGGGCGATGAGCCCCTTGGCGGCGGCGCTCGCCGCGTCGAGGGCGGCGGCCGGCGTCGCCCCCTTCGTCTCGATGCCGAGGTCGACGGCCGCGAAATCCGGTGCCGTCTCGGCCCGCGCCCGGCCGACGACGTGGATGCGGCCATCCGCGAGGGCGGCGGCCTCCTCGGCCTGGGCGGGGCCGATCCCCGCCGACGCCAGGACGGCGAGGGCGAGGAGGCCGACGCGGGCGCTCACGAGCGATAATCCCCGTTGATGGCGATGTAGTCGTGCGTCAGATCGCAGGTCCAGACGCGGGCCGTGCCGGTGCCGAGGCCGAGTTCGACCCGGATCACGATATCGGATTCGCGCATGACGGCGCTCGCCGCCGCCTCGCTGTAATCGGGATCGCGGGCGCCCGCGTGGGCCACGCGGACGTCGCCGAACCAGATGCCGAGGCGGTCGCGGTCGGCCGGCTCGCCGGCCTTGCCCACCGCCATGACCACGCGGCCCCAATTGGCGTCCTCGCCGGCCACCGCCGTCTTCACCAGGGGCGAGTTGGCGATGGACATGGCGATGCGGTGAGCAGAGGTGTCATCCGTCGCGCCCTCCACCCGCACGGTGACGAACTTGCGCGCACCCTCGCCGTCCTTGGCCACGAGCTGGGCGAGTTCGACGAGCAGATCGTCGAGCTGGGCCTTGAAGTCGGCCAGACGCGGGTCGGCGGCGTCGGTGACGGCGGCGTTGCCGGCCGCCCCCGTGGCGAACAGCATCAGGGTGTCGGAAGTGGAGGTGTCGCCATCCACCGTGACGCAGTTGAAGCTTTTCGCCGTTCCGGCGCTGAGAAGGTCCTGCAGCACCGCCTGCGGCAGGGCAGCGTCGGTGAAGGCGAAGCTCAGCATCGTCGCCATGTCGGGGGCGATCATCCCGGCGCCCTTCGCGATACCGTTGAGGGTCACGACCGTGCCGTCGATGCGGGCCTGGCGCGTGGCAAGCTTCGGGAAGGTGTCGGTGGTCATGATCGCCTCGGCGGCGGCGCTCCAGGCGGCGGAGCCCCCGTCCACCCGACCGGCGCAATCGGCCAGCACGCCCTCGAACTTCGTGGCGTCGAGGGGCTCGCCGATGACGCCCGTGGAGGCGATGAACACCGCTTGCGGCGCGCAATCCGCCGCCCGGCCCGCGATGGCGGCGGTGAGGGCCACGGCGTCGCGGCCGCGGGCCCCCGTGAAGGCGTTGGCGTTGCCGGAATTGACCACGAGGGCGCGGGCGCCTTCGCTCTTCAGGGCCTCACGACACCAATCCACGGGCGCGGAGGGGCAGCGCGAGCGGGTGAACACGCCGGCCGCCTGCGTGCCCTCGGCGAGGGCAACGTAGAGCACGTCCGTGCGGGCGGAATAGCGGATGCCGGCCTGGGCCGTGGCGAGGCCGACCCCGGCGATGGCCGGCAGATCGGGCCGGTGCGTGGGGGCGAGCGGCGAAACGGGAACGGTCTTGGCGGATGCCATCGGGGTCGGTCTCCGGCTGTCGGCCGCCTTCGCGGGCGCAATCCCGGGCATGGGCTCGGGCATCGAGGGCGGCGGCGGGGCGGTGTTGCCCCGGCCCGCCCCGTGCCGTCAACGGGGAGCATCGGCCCGGAACACATCGACCCGCCGACAGCTTGGGTCTCAAGGAACTCTTCGGAATGCGGGAGGTGGGCTTGTGTCGCTTGTCCCGCGTGCCTTAACATATTGCAACGCAACCCGTTCGAGGTGACGATCACCGTATGGCCAGACGTGCTTGGGGAGGCCCGACCATGCAACAGACGGTTTCGTCCGGTGGCGCTTACGGCGTCCAGGTTCTGATCGCCGGTCGCCACAAGCAGTGGCGGGACGATGTCGCCGCACAACTCCGGCGCGCCGGGTTCGCGCCGACGACGGTCGATTGCGGCGTCGATGCCATGACCGTCCTGGCCCTCGGCTTGCCGGTGGACGTGCTCGTGACGGAGTCGAGCCTCTCGGGGGAACTCGGCTCCGTCGAGCTCGCCCTGGAGGCCCGCGCCCTGCGCCCCGATCTTCCGATCATTCTGGCGAGCGACGGCTGCCGCGAACAGGTCGAGGCCGCCGAGCTTCAGGCGGACGACCTCTACGTGGTCGCGGCCGAACGGACCGATGCCGTCGCGTCCACCGTGCGGGAAGCCCTGAACGCCCGGATCTAAGCGGCGTGCGGTTCCCCGCCCGGCATCGATCTCCTCATACCGCCATCGTACCGAGGGCGGCCGACCGCTCTCCTTCCGTCAGACGATGCAGGGTCGGCCCCGAGGTCCAGACCAGCATCGGCACGATCCGCCGCCCGGGGAAAATCTGCCCGAGCAGGGTGGCGTAGAGGGCGATCTGGCGGGTCTCGCCCTCGGGCAGGGCCGCGTCATCGTCCGGGGGACGACCGGTCTTGAAGTCGGCGACGGTCACGGTGTCGGGGCCGATGGCGAGGCGGTCGACGCGCCCGAACACCGACCGCTCGACACCCGCCGCCACGACACGCCCCGACAAGGTGACCTCGGCCCGGGCATCGGGCGCGAACAGGGGCGCCAGATCCGGATGCTCGAACAGCCGCAGGGTGGCGGCGACGATGCCCTTCTGCGCCGCGGCGTCGAGGGTCGGCGCGCGGGCGCGCACGAAGCGGGTCGCGGCGGCCTTGCGGTGGCGCGAATCGAGGCGCGGCAGGTGCTCGATGAGGGCATGGATGAGCACGCCTCGGCGCCGCGCGTTGGCATCGCCGAGGCGCCGGCCGGGCTGGCGCCGGGGGTCGGCCGCCCCCAGAGCGCCCGAGGGACTCAGCGGCGGCGCGGGCTCGGCCTCGTCCGGCACCCGTGACTCCAGCCAGGACGGGACCGCCGGCGGCGCCGTGACGGAGGGTGCGGCGGCCTCGACGGCCTCGGCCGTGCCGCCCTCGCGCCAGAGGGTGACAGGGCCGTAGGGCCGCTCCATCGCGATGCCGGGCCCGATATTCTCCTCGACGCCCCGGCGGATCATCTCGCACCAGGCGGTCTCGCCCCCGGTATCGTGGCCGCGATATGGGGCGACGACGAGGCGGTCGGCCGCGCGGGTCATGGCGACGTAGAGGAGGCGGTGATGCTCCTCGCGGGCGCGGGCCTGGAGACCGGCCCGGGCCGCCCCGATGGGTTCGCTGTCGTAGGTCTTGGCGCTCGACCAGACCGGCGGCAGCCCCCCCGCGAGGGTGAGGAGCGGCGGGTCGTTGCGGCCCAGCGGCTCGCTGCCATCGATGATCACCACCAGGGGGGCTTCCAGCCCCTTGGCGCCGTGAACGGTCATCACCCGGACCTCGTCGCGCCCGGATTCGAGGTCGCGCTTGACCGTATGCCCCGCCTCGCCCCGCCCCGGCACCGTGGCGTAGCGGGCGAGGAAGCCACCCAGCGACGCCGCCTCCCCGGCCTGCTCGGCCTGGGCGGCGGTGGTGAGGAACACGTCGATGGCGTCCCCCGCTTCGCCGCCGAGGCGCGAGACCAGGGCGCGGCGTCCGCCATGGGCGCCGAGCAGGCCGGCATAGAAGTTGAACGGGCCTTCGCAGCCGGCGAGCCGGATCCACAGCGCGAGGGCGTCCCGCCCCCGGATCGCGGCCGGGTCGCCGGCCTCCGCGTGGCGGGTGAGGGCATCCTCCAGGGTCTCGGATGCGTCCCGGCGCGCGGCGATGCGCACGAGGTCGTCATCGTCGAAGCCGACGAGCGGTGTCTTGAGGGCTCCCGCGAGGGTCAGGTCGTCGGCCGGCAGCAGTCCGGCGCGGCCCACGGCCACGAGGTCGTTGACGGCGATGTGGGCGGCGATGTCGAGGCGGTCCTGTCCGGCCACGGGCACGCCCAAAGCCTTCATGGCGCGGATCACCTCCTCGAACGCCGCAGAGCGCTTGCGCACGAGGATGAGGATGTCGCCCGGACGCCAGACCCGGCCGGTCTCGTCGCCCGTGGTGATCCAGGTGGCGGCCGCCCGTGCGACGCGTCGCGCGGTGACGATGGCCGGCGCGCTGGCCTCGGGCGCATCGACGGGGGCGGCCCATGCATCGGGCTCCGCCTCCGGCTGCGGCTCGGCCACGGGCCAGAGTTCGAGGGCGCCGGGCGCCACGGCGCGGGCCGTGGAATGCACGGTGCCCACCGCCGCATCCTCGAAGGACAGCCCCGCGAAATGCTCCGGCACCTTGAAGGTGGCATCGACGGCGCCGAGGACGCCCCGCGTCGAGCGGAACGACAGGGTGAGGTGCACGTCCTCGAACGGCAGGCCGGCGGCGGCGGCGGCGGCGATCCATTCCCGCCGGGTGGTCTCGAACTCGCGCGGCTCGGCGCCCTGGAAGCTGTAGATCGACTGCTTCGGATCGCCCACGGCGAAGCGCGTGCGAACGACCTCGCGGGCGCCGGTCCCGGCGGCGAACTCGGCGGTGATCCGGCGAAGGATCTCCCACTGGAGCGGATTGGTGTCCTGCGCCTCGTCGACGAGGACGTGGTCGACGCCCCGGTCGAGCTTGTACAGCACCCAGGCGGAATCGACCCGCGCCAGGAGGTCGAGGGTCTTGTGGATCAGGTCGTCGAAGTCGAGGGCGCCGAGACGGGCCTTCTCGGCCTCGATCCGCTTATGGATCTCGGCCGCCAGGGTGAACAGGGCGCGGGTTCGCTCCAAGGCGCGCACGCCCCGCAGGGCATCGTCCAGGGGGGCGATGCGGTCGCGCTCGTCGAGAAGCGCTTGCCGCGCGTCTTCGGGGACGGCCTTTGTGCCGAGACTCCGGTCGGCCTTCGGACTGCCGTCCTTGGTGAAGAACACGGCGCGGTAGGCTTCGATGCGCTGCGGCCCCTCGGCCGCCTCGGCTTCGAGCAGCTTGTCGGCCAATCCCTCGTCGGTGGCCTTGCCCGTGCGCAGGCGGGCGGCGAACGCCGTCAGATCGCCGAGGCCGCCCTCGACCATCTCCCTCTCGACGCCCGCGACCGTCTGGCCCGGCTTGAGGTCCAGGGCGGAGGCGAGCGCCGCGAACGAGGTCCGCAACCCGCCGCGCTCGGCGAACACCCCGCGCGCCCGCATCGCAGCCCGGATGGTCCGGCGCAGGGTGTCGCCCGACGCCTCGGCGCCGACGATGGCCCAGGCCCCCGCGAGGTCGGGAGCGTCGCCCGAAATCGCTTCGGCATAAACGGCGTTCACCGCCGCCTCGAAGGCCGCGTCGGCGTGGTCGTCGTCGAGCACCTCGAAGCGGGCCGGAACATTGGCCTCGAACGGGAACATGTGCAGGAGGCGTTCGCACAGGGCGTGCAGGGTCTCGATCTTGAGCCCCCCCGGCGTCTCCACGGCGCGGGCGAACAGGCGGCGGGCCACTTGCAGCGTGCTGCGCGCGGGCGGCGTGCCGGTCAGCGCCGTCAGCTCCCGCGTCAGGGTGGGTTCGTCGAGGGTGACCCAGCGGCCGAGCACCCGAAACACCCGGATCGACATGTTGGCGGCGGCCGCCTTGGTGAAGGTGAGGCACAGGATGCGCGCCGGAGGCGCCCCATCGAGGAGCAGGCGCACCACCCGGTCGGTGAGCACCTTGGTCTTGCCCGCCCCCGCATTGGCCGAAACCCAGGCCGAGGCCCCCGGATCGGCGGCCCGGCGCTGAGATTTCTGGGTGATGTCGTCGACGACGAAGGCCTTCGCGTGCGCCGTCATGCGTCGTCTCCTTCGCCACCCAGCGACCATTCGAGCACCCGGGCGAGGTGATCGTACTCGCCGTAGGATTTGGCGAATTTCGGATAAGGCCGCGAGGTGTAGGCCGCCTCCCCCGTGAGGAAGCGGGCGAGGAGGCCGCGCAGGCGGGCCTCGTGTTCGGCCACGATGGCGGCGACGGCGCGTTCCTCCCCCTTGGGCGGCTTGATCGGGGCGGGCTCGAAGGGTTTACGCCCGCCGGACGCATGAACGTAGAGGAGGTCCGGCGTCGCGCTCGCGCGGGGCAGGCCGGCGAAGGCGCCGTGCAGGAGCATGGCCGCCTCCAGGGTGAGCTGCGGCGAGAAGCCGGCGAAGACCTCCCGGTTGCTCGGGGGTTGGCCAGTCTTGAAGTCGACGATGCAGGCGGTGCCGTCGCGGCCGAGTTCGATCCGGTCGGCGCGGGCCCGTAGGGTGAAGGTCTCGCGGCCGAGGGGGATCAGCCACTTGCCCGAAACCTCCGCGTGGACGCGGGTGAGGCCGCCCCGGCGCGCCTCTTCCCAATCGAGGAATTTTTCGGACAGCCGCTCGTAGCGCGGCCACCACTCGGCGTAGAGCTCAGGGTAGGTGGCCGCGATGGTGGCGAACGCGTCCTTGGCGATGGCGCCGAGCTTGGCGCGGCCCACCGCCGGCTCGGGCAGAGCCGCCGGATAGGTCTCCGCGAATTTGCCCAGGATCTCATGGATCAGGGTGCCGCGCTCGCTCGCCCCCGGCAGGGCCGCCACGGGCTCCAGGGGATCGAGGCCGAGCACGTGGCGGGCGAAGATCACATAGGGATCGCGCACCAGGGTCTCGATCTCGGTGACACTCAAGGTGCGGGGGAAGAGGGCCGGGTCCGGCCGGGGCTTCGGCTGGGTCAGGCGCGGCACCGGGCCGGTGCCGCGATCGAGATGGGCGGCATAGGCCAGGAAGCGCCGGCCTTCCGTCACGGCCCGCTCCCAGCAGGCCTCCCCGGCGAAGGCGCGCAGGCGCTGGAGGAAGCGCGACGGCACCGTCGGCGCGCCCTCGCGCTTGGCCGCGCGGGTGATGACGACGTCGTGGTGGCCTAAGGCCTCGACGAAATCGTGGGCGCTCTGGCCGATGCGGCGTTCCGGCGGATTGAGGCCGACGCGCTCGCGCATGGGCCGGTTGAGGAAGGCGTCCGTGACGGTCTTCATCGGCCACACGCCCTCGTCGAGGCCGCCGAGCACCATGCGGTCCACGGTCATGAGGCGGGCCTCGAGAAGGCCGAGGATGCGCAGGCGCGGATGCGGGCGCCCGTGCCCGCAGGCGACGGGCCGCTCGGCCGCGAGGGCGGTGAAGAAGGCCGGGTAATCGGAAAAGTGCCCGGGCAGGAGGCCCGGCTCGGCCATGCCGAGATCGTCGAACAGCGTGTCGAGGACGTCGAGGGAGGCGTCGTCGAGGGGCTCGGCATCCCCCGCCTCCGGCTCCGCCAGCAGCGCCTCGACGGTGGCCCGGTGACAGGACGCGTAGGCGACGAGGTTCCCGACACCGTCGTGATCCCCCGGCGGGAAGCCCGCGAAGGCGGCCTCCAGGCGGGTGAGGAGATCGCCGGCGAGATCCCAATCGACATCCACGAGGCGGCGCTTGGCCCGGGGCCGGCGCCCGGTGGCGCCGCGCTGGTCCGCCACGGCCCGGTGCAGGCCGGCGAAGCCCGGAGCCGGGGCGGGCCCCCGCAGGGCACCGATCTCCAAGGCGGCGGCGGCCCGCACCACGTCGCTGCGCGACAGGCCGAGGCGCACGAAGGGGTGGGCCAGGAGGGCGATGACGCGCCGGGGGCAGAGGTCGGCGGCGCATTCGGCGGCGAGCCGCGCGAGGCGACCGGCCCGGCTGCACGACAGGGCCTCGCCGGCCGAATCTTCGGCCACGATCCCCCAGCGGGCGAGTTCGGCCGCCACCCGGACGGCGAGGTTCCGGTCCGGCGTGACGAGGGCGGCGGTGGCGCCGGGCGTCTCCAGGGTTTCGCGCAGCGCGATGGCGATGGCGAGGGCCTCCTCGCGCTCGTCGGTGGCCTCGATCACGGCGATGCCCGCCATGCCGGCCTCGCCGAGGGCGGCACGGGCCTCGGCCAAGAGTTCGGCCCAGGCCTCCGTGGTCTCGGCGGGACGCAGGGCCTGGGACAGGAGGGTGGCACGCGCCCGCGCGGCGGCACCGGGCTCGCCCAGGATCGTGGCGGCGCTGCGGGGACAATCGAGGCCGGTCGGCCCGAGGAGCCGGTGCAGGATCGCCTGGGGGTGGCCGTGGGTGACGGTCTTCGAGGCGCCTTCCCCGGTCTCGATGGCATCCCAACCGGCCGCGTCGAGGTCGGTGTCGAGGCCCGGCAGCACCACGGCGCCCCGGGGCAGGCCCCGGATCGCCGCGATCAGCCGGGTGGTCGCCGGCACCGATCCCGTGGAGCCGGCGATGATCACCGGGGTGGTCGGGCGTTCGCGCCGCAGGCGGTCGGCCTCCGCGACCACGAGGCGGCGCGAGCGCGCCACGGGATCGCTCATGTGCCGCTCGGCCAGGATGACCGGCCAATGCTCGGCGGCGATCTTCACGAAGTTCAGGGTCAGGCCGAAATAGCGGGAATACTCGACCTCGACGGCGCCGCCGATCTCCTCCCAGGGCAGGCCCTCGACGGTGAGGGCATCCATGAGGCGTTCGAGGTCCGCTGCCAGGGCGACGGCATCGGCCGGCGAGGACGGCACCAGGAACGGCACGTCGTCGTCGAGGGGCAGCAGGGTCCGGTCCACGGCCTCGGCCCATTGCTGAACGAGGCGGGCGAGGATGAGCCGGCGCTCGAGCGCCGGCATGGCCGGCGCGAGGATGTCGGGTCCGTTCTCCAAGAGGGGCGTGGTGGCGAGGTCGAGCTCGGCCTCGTCGGCCTCGCCGAGGGGCACCATCCGGGGCAGCAGGGCGGCCCGCCCGAGGCGCTCCGCCAGGAGGGCGGCCAGGGCCTTCGTGGCCCGGCGCGTCGGCAAGTAGAGGGTGACGGCGGCGAGCGCGAACGGATCGTCGCCGAGATCGCCCACCAGCCGACCGGACAGCAGGGCGTCGGCGAGGGTCGGCAGGAACGGCGCACCGGGCGGGATGGTGAAGAGACGGGAGGGCGCCGCCGAGTCGTCTTGCGCTTGGGTCAGCTCAACCACCGTCGAAGTTCATCGGGAGGCGCGCAGGCCCGTGGTTCCGCGCGATGGGGCCGGCACTCTAGCCTCCCGGTAGGCCCACGCAACGCGGCAGCGTGAAGCCCCGCTCACAGCCCCTCACGGCATCTGCGCGCTGGCCCTCACCCGCGCCTCGGCGGCCTCGATGGCCTCCGGCGTGCCGACATGGAGCCACTGGCCGTCGAGGCGCAGGCCGTGGAGGCGGTCGGCCGCGATGGCGCGGTCGAACAGGAGGTTGAGGGAGAACGCGCCCTCGGGCGTCTCGGCGAACAGGCCCGGCTTCAGGATGGCGACGCCGGCATAGATGAAGGGTGCGACCTCGCGCTCGCCGCGCCGCTCGAGGCGGCCGTCTGACGCCATCACGAAGTCGCCCGCGCCCTCGTAGCCGAGGCTGGTGGCGGTGGGGGCGACGAGCAGCAGAATGTCCATGGTCTCCGGCGACCATGCGGCGACGAGGCGCGCGAGATTGGAATCCGGTCCCTCCAGCCAGAACGAATCCGCGTTGAAGACCACGAACGGATCGTCGCCGAGGAGCGGCAAGGCCTTCTTCACCCCGCCGCCGGTCTCCAGCAGGCTGTCCCGCTCGTCCGAGACCACGATCTTAGGCGCGACCTTGCGCTTGGCGACATGCCCCTCGATGAGGTCGGCGAGGTAGTGGACGTTGACCACGGCCTGCTGGATTCCCCCTTCCGCCGCCCGGTCGAGGGCATGGTCGAGGAGCGCCCGGCCCGCCACCTCGACGAGGGGCTTCGGCACCGTCGCGGTGATGGGGCGCATGCGCTTGCCGAGGCCGGCGGCGAGGACGAAGGCGCGGGTGATGGGGGGCGTGGCGGTCATTCCGGCGGTCTCGTGGCACGCGTTCGGGCAGGACGAAGGATCGAGTGTGCCCTCAGATGGGCAGCCGCACGGTTCCGTCGCTCAACGGGATCAGTTCAGGGTTCCAGGCGACTTCCCAGAGGGTTCCATCGGGATCGGCGAAGTAGCCGGAATATCCGCCCCAGAATACGTCCTGAGCGGGCTTCACCAGGGTGGCGCCGGCGCGCACGGCCTCTGCAAGCACCGCGTCGGTCTCCGCCCGGCTCGCGGTGTTGTGGGCGAGGGCGAAGCCGCGAAAGCCGCTGCCCTCGGCGGAGACGCCGGCATCCTCGGCCAGGGCCGCGCACGGATAGAGCGACAGGACGAGGCCGCCGAGCTGAAAGAACGCGACGCCCTCAGAGGCGTAGGCCGAACGGGTCCAGCCGAGGGCTTCGTAGAAGCGCGACGCCCGAGCGAGGTCGGCGACGCCGAGGGTCACGAGGGTAAGACGCGGGTCCATGGGCGTCACGCTTCCTCAGACGCCGCCGGGACAGCCGTCTTGGACACGAGGTCCGGAAGGTGCTCGGCGTGCCAGAGGCGCAGACGGGTCAGGGCCGGGTGGGCGAGGTTGCGCGCCAGATAGCCCTCGATGCGGGGGAGATGCGCGAGGTAACCCGGCTTGCCGTCCCGCCGGTCGAGGCGGGCGAAGATGCCGAGGATCTTCGTGGCGCGCTGCGCGGCCAGCACCGCATAGGCGCGGGCAAAGCCCTGCATGTCGAAATCGGGCTCGCGGTTGCGGCGCTCGCGGACGTAGAGCCCGAGGAGCCGCAACTCGAAATCGGCGGTCGCGTCAACGCGGGCGTCCTGCAGGAGGGAGGCGACATCGTAGGCCGGATGGCCGAGCACCGCATCCTGGAAGTCGATGAGGCCGATGCGCTCCAAGCCCTCGCGCTGGGGCAGCCAGATCAGGTTCGGGGAGTGGTAGTCCCGCAGGGTCCAGGTCGGGCGCTCGGGGATGATGCTGCCCAGGACCTCGGCCCAGAGGGCGACGAACTCAGAGCGGGCCGGGGCGGAGAGGTCCGCCCCCCGGATCGCCGGGCAGTACCAATCGGGGAGCAATTCCGTCTCGAACACCAGGGCTTCGAGATCGTAAGGGGGCAAGACGTGGTCGATGCCGTCGGCCACGGGCAGCACGCCGGGCAGTTCGGTGGCGTGGAGCTTGGCGAGCAGGCGCACGGCCTCGGCGTAGCGCTCGGGGCGCGGTCCGTGGGCGTCCACCACGGGCTCGGAGCCGAGATCCTCGATGATGAGCAGGCCCTCGGCGAGATCCTCGCCGTAGATGCGCGGCGCCGAGAAGCCCAGTGCCCGCAGGCCGCGATCGACGCCCACGAAGGCGTGGACGCTCTCGGCGAGCTTGACGATGGCGCTGTAGGGCTTGCCGTTGCGCACGGGCGGGCCGTCGCTGCGGGGCGGCGAGACCATGAGGACGGCGCGACTGCCATCGGGCTTCACCAGGCGCTCGTAGAGGCGCGAGGAAGCATCGCCCTGCATGGGGCTGCGCACGGCCTCGTCCCAGCCGCTGCGCACGAGGAGGATGCGCAGGGCGCGGGCGCGTCTCAGGCGCGCGGCCATGCCGCCGGAGCCGTCGATGCGGGCGAAGCGCGCCCCGTCGCCGAATTCGGCACGCAACGACAGATCGACGGAGAGGATCGGTCCCTCACGGTTTCCGAGGCGCTCGGGCCATTCCACCAGGGTGATGGCCGCCTCGGTCATCTCGTCGAAGCCGAGTTCCACGAGTTCGTCGGGGCTGCGCAGGCGGTAGAGGTCGGCGTGGACGATCTGACGTCCGTTCGCGGCCTCGTAGGGCTGGATCAGGGTGAAGGTCGGGCTCGGCACGTCGAGGTCGGGCGTGCCGGTGAGTTCGCGGATGAGGGCGCGGGCAAGGGTGGTCTTGCCGCCGCCGAGGCCGCCGGACAGGGCGACGAGATCGCCCGGCACCAGCATCTCGGCCAGGAAACGGCCGAGATCCTCCGTCGCGCCCTCGTCGGGCAGCATGATCTCCCAGGCCGATCTGGCCTCACGCCGGGGCGTGTCCGCACCGTCCTCGTTCAACGCCCAACTCCTACCGTGGCTGCGGGCCGTCGCGGGACCGCAGGGTGGCGCCCATCATAGGCGCGCATCCTTAACCAAAACCCCGGCCCGACCGAAGGCTCCCTATTCGGCGGCGGCCCGCCGCGCATTCGTCGTCGCGATGGGGAAGGTGCAGGTGACGCGGGTGCCGGCGCCCGGTGCGGATTCGAGTTCGACGCGCCCACCATGCAGTTCGACGAAGGAGCGTACGATGGACAGGCCGAGGCCGACGCCGCGATGGCGGGTGCCGAGGGTGTTGCTCTCGAACCGGTCGAACACCCGGGCGGCCACCTCCTCGGGCATGCCGGGCCCCCGATCGATGACCGCGAGGGTGAGTTCGCTGGCGCTGCGCCGGACCTCGACGCGGACGGTCTGGCCGGGCGAGGAGAAGCCGACCGCGTTGGAGAGCAGGTTGAACAGGATCTGACGCACGCGCTTGCCGTCGGCGACGAAGCTGCCGATGTCCTCCGGCAGATCGAGGTCGAGATCGATGGCCGCCTCGGCGAGGCGATCCTCCAGGCCGCGCACGGCCGCCTCGACGGTGGCGCGCACGTCCACCACCTCCCGCGACAGCTCCAGGGAACCGGCATCGATGGAGGCAAGGTCCAGGATGTCGTTGATCATCACCAGGAGCGCGCCGGACGAGCGCATGATGTGGCCGGAATACTCGCGCTGGCGCTCGTTGAGGGCGCCCACGGTCTCGTCGCCGAGCAGCTGGGTGAAGCCGATGATGTTGGTGAGCGGCGAGCGCAGCTCGTAGGAGACGTGGTTCACGAAGGTGTCGCGCAGCTGGGCGGTGCGCTCCAGGGCGTCGTTCTTGTCGGTCAGCGCCCGCTCGACGTTCACGCTGGCGGTGACGTCGATGAGGGTGAGGAGGGTGGCGCCCTCCGGTAGGGGCTGGGCGGCGCAGTCGAGGACCGTGCCGTCCACCACCTCCAGGCGGCAGGTGAGGCCGGCCCGGCTCTCCAAGCCGGTGATGGCGCCGCGGATGTCGAGCCAGGGCTCCTCGTTCGGCGAGAGATCGCGGCAGGCCTCGATCACGGTGTCGACGCGGGGCCGCTCGGACAGGGTCTCGGCGTCGAGGCGCCAGAGGGTGGCGAAGGCGCGGTTGGCGAAGGTGAGGCGGCCGTCGGCGCCAAACACCGCCACGGGCTCCTTCAGGGTGTCGAGGGTCTCGGCCTGCACCCGCATCAGGGCGTTGTAGCGGGACTCGAGCTTCATGTTCTCCGAGACGTCGTCGAACAGATAGGTCAGGCCGCCCTGCGGGTTCGGGTCGGCGACGACGCGCAGGGACCGCCCGTCGGGCAGGTACCACCACGCCTCGCGGGCCTCCACGGCGCGATAGGCGGCGAGAATATCGGCTTTCCACGACTTGAAGTCGGCCTGTTCCGGCAATTTGCGCGCGGCGCGCAGACGGTCGAGGATCTCGCCGTCGAGGGGTCGGCCCTCCAGGAACGGCTGGTCGAGGTCCCAGAGCTGGCGATAGGCGGCGTTGTGGAAGATGAGGCGCTGGCGGGCGTCGAACATCGCCACCGCCGTGGGCAGCTGGTCGAGGGTGCGGACGTTGGCGTCCATCTGGCGCTGCAGGTCGGCGCGGACGCTCTCCAGTTCCGACACGTCGACGGCGATGCCGACCCGCCCGGCTTCGACCTCGCTCTCCGTCACGTCGAGGATGCGCAGGCCGCCGGCCACCACGGCGGAGAGGCGCAGGGTTGCGCCCCCGGCCGCGCCACGGGTCTCGTCGGCCCGGGCCACGAGGTCGCGGGCTTGCCGGTCGAGGAGTTCGAGACCGAGGGCGGCCTCGCGGTTCTCGGCCTCGACGGCGGCGACGTAGGCGGTGTTGACCCAGGCCAGCGCCCCGTCGCGGTTGCGCCGCCACAGGGGCTGGGGAATGGCGTCGAGGAGGCTGCCGAGGGCCGAGAGACCGCGCCGCGCCTCGTCGAGGGTCAGGCGCAAGTCGATGAGTTCACGGCGTTCTTCCGTGGTCTCGCGCAGGCGCAGCAGGGCGCGACCGGTGAGGGCCTGCCCCTGCGCCTCGACGAAGCGACCGTCCTGCGTGCGCAGATTGAGGCGGAAGCCCGTGCCCCGGGCGCGCAGGCCCTCGACGGCGGCGGCGAGGTCGCGGGCGTCGGAAGGCTGGAGCCAGGCCTCGAATTGCAGCAGGCGCTCGGGATCGTCGGATGCGGGGCGACGCCCGTCGACGGCGAAGCCGGCGTCGCCCTCGACGAGACCGGGGCCGCGCCCGGTCCAGGTGACGAGAACCTGACGCTCGGAATTCAGCAGCATCTCGGCGCGGTCGTGGGCGCCGCGCAGGTGGGCGAGCTCGTCGGCGAGCTCCGCCTCGCGGTGGCTCCAGCGGGTGCGCTCGCGCATGTGGAGCAGGGAGAGGATGGTCGAGAACACCGTCAGCCCGATGAGAATCGCGAGGCCGGCGGCGTTGTGCGTGTGCGGCCCGAGGCCGATCGTCCAGATGGACGCCTCCGGCCCGGCGGCGTGTGCCGGCCCACCGGCCATTGCGACGACGACAGCACCGGCGCACACCACGGCGTGCGCCGTTCGATCGACCCTCATTCCGGTCCGTCCCCAAGAATCCCTGACGCGGCGCGGAACGCGCCTTCCCCGCTCCCGACCCCGAAGGGTTCGAGCGGCTCACCCCACCTGAGGAATCACCGCACACTAGCGCGAGGCGGAATCCTCCCGGAAGAGGGTCGGGGCCGACTTTCCCGGTTTCGGACACGTGGTCCGCCAAGGCCGCACAAAAGTCACACTGCGGCCAAGCTCGAGGCTCCCCAGGCACGAAAAAGGCCCGGCGGCAAGCCGGGCCTTTTCACGATTCGCGTGGGACGGATGGCGCCCCGTTCGGGGCGCCGGCCGCTCAGTAGCGGTAGTGGTCGGGCTTGAACGGGCCGTTCTCGGAGACGCCGATATAGGCGGCCTGATCGGGGCGCAGCTTCGAGAGCTTCACGCCGATCTTTTCCAGATGCAGGAGGGCCACCTTCTCGTCCAGCGCCTTCGGCAGGGTGTAGACCTGACGCTCGTACTTGCCCGGGTTGGTCCAGAGTTCGATCTGGGCCAGCGTCTGGTTCGTGAACGAGGCCGACATCACGAAGGACGGGTGGCCCGTGGCGTTGCCGAGGTTCACCAGACGTCCCTCCGACAGGAGGATGATGCGGTGGCCGTCGGGGAAGGTGATCTCGTCCACCTGCGGCTTGATGTTCGACCACTGGAGGTTCTTCAGGCCGGCGACCTGAATCTCGTTGTCGAAGTGGCCGATGTTGCAGACGATGGCCCGGTCCTTCATCGCCCGCATGTGGTCGAGGGTGATGATGTCCTTGTTGCCGGTGGCCGTCACGAAGATGTCGGCGCGGGGCGCGGCGTCTTCCATGGTGACGACCTCGTAGCCTTCCATGGCGGCCTGGAGGGCGCAGATCGGATCGATCTCGGACACCAGCACGCGGCAGCCGGCATGGCGGAGCGACGAGGCCGAACCCTTGCCGACATCGCCGAAGCCCGCGACCATGGCGACCTTGCCGGCCATCATCACGTCGGTGCCGCGGCGGATGCCGTCGACGAGCGATTCGCGGCAGCCGTAGAGGTTGTCGAACTTCGACTTCGTGACGGCGTCGTTCACGTTGATCGCCGGGAAGAGCAGCTTGCCCTCCTTGGCGAGGTTGTAGAGGCGATGCACGCCCGTGGTGGTCTCTTCCGAGACGCCCTTGATCGAGTCGGCGAGGCCCGCGAACCAGCCCTTGGGCTTCTCGGCGAGCTTCTTCTTGAGGAGGGCGAAGAAGATCTCTTCCTCTTCCGATTCCGGCTTGTCGAGGAAGGCGGTGTCGCCGTTCTCGGCGCGCAGACCCAGGTGGACGAACATGGTGGCGTCGCCGCCATCGTCGAGGATCATGTTCGGCATGCCGCCGTCATGCCAGTCGAACAGCTTCGAGGTGTAGTCCCAGTACTCCTCCAGGGTCTCGCCCTTGATGGCGAAGACCGGGATGCCGGCGGCCGCGATGGCGGCGGCGGCGTGGTCCTGGGTCGAGTAGATGTTGCACGACACCCAGCGGATGTCGGCGCCCAGCGCCTTCAGGGTCTCGATGAGCACGGCCGTCTGGATCGTCATGTGCAGCGAGCCGGCGATCTTCGCGCCCTTCAGGGGCTGCGACGGACCGTATTCCTCACGCGTCGCCATCAGGCCGGGCATTTCCGTCTCGGCGATGGAAATTTCCTTGCGGCCGTACTCGGCGAGGCCGATGTCCTTGACGATGTAATCCTGGGCCATGGTGTCCGTCTCCGCTTGGGTTGGCCGGGCCTATAGCAGGCAGCGGGGCGCGAGGCAATCAAGACATAAAGATGTCTTTATGCGATTGCCGGGCGGCGGGCGCGGGTCGGACGCGTTCCCAGCATCTCCAGAACCGGTCGAGACCGGACACCGATGGGTTCTCGCACCGAAACACCCGCCCCCCGGTCCGCCGACGTTACAAAACATCCGCACGTTGTTGCGTTCGCGCAAACGCGGCGCGCCCGCGCATTGTGTCGGCGCGGCGCCGGATTAAACAATTCCCTCAATCGTACGGCCCTCGAAGGCCGGCGAACGCATGGGAGGGACGCCGTGGCTTCATTTTCGGAACAGGACCGATCCAGATCGAAGGTCGCGACGGTGTTGCGCGTCACCAGCGGCAACTTCCTGGAGATGTTCGATTTCTTCCTGTTCGGGTTCTACGCGTCCTACATCTCGAAGGCGTTCTTCCCCGTCGCCAACGAGTACGCGTCCCTGATGCTGACGTTCGTGACCTTCGGCGCCGGCTTCCTCATGCGCCCCCTCGGAGCGGTGATTCTCGGCGCCTATGTCGACCGCATCGGGCGGCGCCAGGGCCTCATCGTCACCCTCACCATCATGGCGGCGGGCACGATCCTCATCGCGTTCGTGCCGGGCTACGCGAGCATCGGGCTGTTCGCCCCGTTCATCGTGCTCATCGGCCGCCTGCTGCAGGGGTTCTCGGCCGGCGTCGAACTCGGCGGCGTCTCCGTCTACCTCGCGGAGATGTCGACGCCGGGCAACAAGGGCTTCTACGTCTCGTGGCAATCGGGCAGCCAGCAGGTCGCCGTGATGTTCGCCGCGATGATCGGCTACGTCCTCAACCATTGGCTCGCCCCGGCGGAGATGGGCGATTGGGGCTGGCGGATCCCCTTCTTCATCGGCTGCGCCATCGTGCCGTTCCTGTTCTACATCCGCCGCTCCCTGGAGGAGACGGAGGAGTTTCTCCAGCGCAAGGTTCGCCCGAGCACGGGTCAGATCTTCGCGTCGCTCGGCCAGAACTGGCGCATCGTCGGCCTCGGCATGCTCCTCGTCGCCATGACGACGATCTCGTTCTACACCATCACGGTCTACACCCCGACCTTCGGCAAGACCGTCCTCAAGCTGTCCGACACGGACAGCCTACTGGTGACCTTCTGCACCGCCCTGTCGAACCTGTTCTGGCTCCCCGTCATGGGGGCGCTGTCCGACCGGATCGGCCGCAAGCCGCTCCTCGTCGCGTTCTCGGCCCTCACCCTGCTCACCGCCTATCCGGCGCTCGCCTGGCTCGTGGCCAACGCGTCCTTCACCAACATGCTCGCGGTCCTGCTGTGGCTGTCGTTCCTCTACGGCAGCTACAACGGCGCCATGGTGGTGGCGCTGACGGAAATCATCCCCGTGACCGTGCGGACGGCGGGATTCTCCCTCGCGTATTCCCTCGCCACGGCGTTCTTCGGCGGCTTCACGCCCCTGGTCTCGACGTGGCTCATCGAGGTGACGGGCAATCCGGCGGCCCCGGGCTACTGGATGGCGTTCGGCGGCGCCTGCGGCCTCGTCGCCACCCTCGTCATCTACCGGGGCATCGCCATGCGGGACCGTCCGTCCGCCGCCGCCGCGACGCTCTCCTCACGCTGATCGCCGCGTGGGCACGGTCGCCCCTCCCACCGGCAGGCCCGCCCCCTCGGGGGGCGGGAAGGTTCGCGGCGGGAATCCCCGATTCGCCCGATCGTCGGGCCGAGGCTAGTGCATCGATCCAGACGGAGGCTTCAGCCGCGTCTGGGAAAATTGATGCAAAAACAAAAGCCTCGTGCTCTGGCGCAGGAACGAAGTGATTGCGTCACAGCACGAGGCCCTACGGCGCCTTGTTGGTCTCGGCCGGCTTCGTCTCCGTGGTCGTGGTCGTGGTGCCGGCGGCCTTGGCGTCCGTGGCTTTGGCGTCGGGTTTGGCCTTGCCGAGGTAGATGTATTCGGGCGCGGCGCGCAGCTGATCCTTGTTGGTGTCGATGACCGCCTTCAGGGAGGCGTTGTCGACGCGGGTGATCTTCAGGGCGGAGGGGTCGATGGCGACGTATTTCGTGCCGAGGCCGAGGAAGCCGCCGACGCCCACCACCCAGGACTTCACGGTGTTCTTGTCGTCGAGCACCACGTCGGCGATCTCGCCGATGGTCTCGTTGGCGCCGTTCTGGATCGTCAGGCCCACGAGCTTGGACGTCACCCTGTCGCTCGGGTTCTGGGCCACGAAGGTCGGGCGCAGGTCGTCGGCCAGCGTCGCGGGGGCGGCCGGCACGGGCGCGCTCGCCTCCGGCGTCGGAGCGGGAGCGTTTTGGGCAAACGCCCCGACGCTGCTCGCGACGAGGAGGGCGGTGCCGAGGAACAGGCTGCGCATGGGAAGGCTTTCGGATCGGGATGTGGGGGCCGGGCGGGCCGTCTCGAACGCTCAAGCTCGGGGGCGCCGGATGGTTCCGCGCCACGGCGTGCGATGCGGTCGTCATCCGGCCGGTTTGCATCGGCCGCGCCGTCCCCTTTCGGGCGCATCGCCCTAGATCGGTCGACAGATCCGCGCGCGACGATGACGCGTCCGTGCGCGAAGCTCGGGGAGTTCCGCCATGCCGTCATCCCTCACCGTCGATTCCGGGCGCCGCCGGACCCTGATGCTCCTCGGCGCGGCCCTCGTCGCTGCGCCGCGCGCCGCCCGCGCCGGGGACGCGTCCACGAGCGACATCCGGGCCGGGGCGTTCAGTTTCGAGAAGCCCGAGGGCGGCGTCCTCGCCCTGGCGGAGTTCGCCGGCAAGCCGATCCTCGTGGTCAACACCGCCACCGCCTGCGGCTATGCCGGGCAGTTCGTCGGGCTCCAGGGCCTGTGGACCCGCTTCGGCGCCCGTGGCCTCACGGTGATCGCCGTGCCGTCGCCGGATTTCGGCAACCAGGAACCCCTCGACGGGCTCGCCATCGCGGAGGCCGCGCGCAAGAACCACGGCGTCACCTTCCCCATCGTGGCGAAGGTGCATGTGCGGGGTCCGTCCGCCCATCCGTTCTACCGCTGGGCGGCCGCCGAGAAGCCCGGCGCCGTGCCGGGCTGGAACTTCCACAAGTACCTCGTCGGCCGCGACGGCCGCCTGCTCGCCGCCTACCCGCACACCCTCGATCCCACCGACCCGCGCCTCGTCACCGCCATCGCGGCCGAACTGCCGGCGGCTTGAGGCGGGGCGGCACGAACGGGGTTCAGCGCCCCGGAATGTCGCGGGGCGGCCGCAAGCCGTCCGCGACCGGCCGCGCCCGGCGCGACGGGAGCCGCGCAGCCTCGGGCGGGCGCGAGGGGTCGTTCGAGGCGAAGGCGTTGGCCGGCACGCCGTCGGCCCTGGCGCGGGGCCGCCCCTCGGCCGGGGCCGCCAGCAGCGCGAGGGCGAGGCCGCCCAGGGCGAGGGGGATCGTCGGACGCATGGGCGGCTCCCTGGAGACAGCGGACACCTTGGAGCCCATAGCCCGGCCCGCCATATCGGGCGAGGCCCGACCCACGGGCTCGAGGAGACGGGCCGATGGAAGCCGCACTGGAACCCCATACCTTCCTGCGGGACGGGGTCGCGTACGAGGTCCGCTTCACGCACGCCCCCGAAGCCTGGATCGCCGCGATCCACCGGGCCGGCGAGGCCACGGCGCAGATCGTCGCCTTCCCGCACGGGCGCGGCTACGACCCCGACGACGTGCGCGGCTCCCTCGTGGCCGGCTGCGAGGCCATGGTGCCGAACCTGCCCTGGCCCGGCATCACCCGACACTGATCCGGCGCGGCGCAAAGCGGTCGCGGGCGACAGAAAAGCGCAACGCGGTCCCTTTCCGTACGCCCGTCCCGGCCCATTTGCGGTCTGGCTTCCCGGCTCGGTCCGGGGGCGCGGCGTGATCGCCCGCGCCCCCGGACGGGCGCGGCCGGCGGCCGCGGCCTCGGGTCCGGTCGCCCCGATATTCGAGGATCCGAGGGGGACTCCGTGAGCGCGACCATCGACAAGACCAACACCGAATCGTTCAAGATGGAGGGCCGCTGTCCGTTCGGCGGCGACCGCATCGGCGGCGCCCACGGCAACCGCCCGACCCTGGACAACTGGTATCCCCACCGCCTGCGGGTCGAGGTGCTGCACCAGAACGGCCTGGCGGCCGATCCCCTCGGCCCCGATTTCGACTATGCCGCCGCCTTCAACGCCATCGACCTCGACGCCCTGAAAGCCGACATCAAGCAGTTCCTCACCACCTCGGTGGCGTGGTGGCCGTCCGATTACGGCAATTACGGCCCCCAGATGATCCGCATGGCCTGGCACTCGGCCGGCACCTACCGCATCGCCGACGGGCGCGGCGGCGCCGGCACCGGGATGCAGCGCTTCGCGCCCATTTCGAGCTGGTGGGACAACGGCAACACCGACAAGTCGCGCCGCCTGCTGCAGCCGATCAAGCACAAATACGGCAACGGCCTGTCCTGGGCCGACCTCATGGTGCTCACGGGCAATTGCGCCCTGGAGATCATGGGCCTGCCGACCTACGGCTTCGCCGGCGGCCGCCTCGACGCCTGGGAGGCGGACAACGCCACCTATTGGGGTCCGGAGGTGGTCGACATGGGCACCCTCTCCGACTTCGAGAAGATGACGGGGCGCGACAAGCGCTGGCGTGGTAAGAACGGCGACGCCGATTACGATCTGGAGAACCCCCTCGCCGCGTCGCATCAGGCGCTCATCTACGTCAACCCGGAGGGCGCCTACGGCGACGGCGATCCCGTGGGCTCGGCCCGCGACATCCGCATCACCTTCACCCGCATGGCCATGAACGACGAGGAGACGGTGGCGCTCATCGCCGGCGGCCACGCCTTCGGCAAGAGCCACGGCATGACGCCCTCCAAGGAGATCGGCCCCCCGCCCGAGATGGCGCCCATGGAGGCCATGGGGCTCGGCTGGCACAACCCGCGCGGCACCGGGAACGGCAAGGACACCATGACCAACGGCATCGAGGGCAGCTGGACCCCCGATCCGACGAAGTGGGACAACAGCTACCTGGAAAACCTGTTCAAGTTCGAGTGGGTGAAGACGAAGAGCCCGGCCGGCTCGGTGCAGTGGACCCCGCAGGACCCGGACGCGCCGAAAACCCCCGACGCCCATGTCGCGGGGCAGATGCACCCCCTCATGATGATGACCACGGACATCGCCCTCAAGGTCGATCCCGAATACCGCAAGGTCTGCGAGAAGTTCCTCGCCGATTTCGACGCCTTCACCCAGGCGTTCTCGAAGGCATGGTACAAGCTCACCCACCGCGACATGGGGCCGAAGCACCGCTACCTCGGCCCGGAAGTGACCCTGGAGGACGGCCTGCTGTGGCAGGACCCGATCCCCGACGCCACCCACGCGCCCATCGGTGAGGCGGAGATCGCCGCCCTCAAGCAGGCGATCGCCGCCACGGGCCTGTCGGTGTCGGACCTCGCCTTCACGGCGTTCTCGTCGGCCGCCACCTACCGCGACAGCGACAAGCGCGGCGGCGCCAATGGCGGTCGCCTCGCGCTCGCCCCGCAGAAGGACTGGGCCGTGAACCAGCGGGCCGCCCCCGTGGTCGCGGCCCTGCGCGGCGTGATGGCGGACTTCAACGGCACGCGCTCCGACGGCAAGGCGGTGTCGCTCGCCGACCTCATCGTGCTCGGCGGCTGCGTCGCCGTGGAAAAGGCCGCGGCGGCGGCCGGCAGCCCCGTGACGGTGCCGTTCACGCCGGGCCGGGTCGACACCACGCAGGACCTCACCGACATCGAGATGTTCACGTGGCTGAAGCCCGTCGTCGACGGCTTCCGCAACTATGTCGACGCCGATTACGGCCGGATCGCTCCGGGCGTCTCGCCGGAGGAGCTGTTCCTCGACCGGGCGAACCTCATGACGCTCACGGCCCCCGAATGGGTGGTGCTCACGGGCGGCCTGCGGGTGCTCAACACCAACCACGACGGCTCGGACACGGGCGTGTTCACCGACCGCGTCG
This sequence comes from Methylobacterium gossipiicola, assembly GCF_900113485.1. Classification (GTDB taxonomy): domain Bacteria; phylum Pseudomonadota; class Alphaproteobacteria; order Rhizobiales; family Beijerinckiaceae; genus Methylobacterium; species Methylobacterium gossipiicola. Next base: position 98,028 of record NZ_FOPM01000003.1, on the reverse strand, counting down.
GCGTCCTGACCACGGACTTCTTTCGGGCGCTCACCGACACGGACCTCGTCTGGGAGAAGGAAGATGCCGAGGGGATGCGCTTTGCCCTGAAGGACCGCGCCAGCGGCGCCGTGCGCTTCCACGCCTCGCGCAACGACCTCGTGTTCGGCGCCAACGCCCAGTTGCGCTCCCTCGCCGACGTCTATGCCGGCAGCGACGGTCAGGCGCGCTTCGTCACGGACTTCGTCCGGGTCTGGGACAAGGTGATGATGCTCGACCGCTACGACGTGAAGGGTCACCGCCGCCACGGCCCCATGGCGGCCTGATCGGGACCGATTCTCGCGACGCGGGCTCGCTCTTCTCCGGGGAGAGCGAGCCCGTCGGCCACCTTCGACGGGATCGATCGAAGCCGTCGGCGTCGCATCGCGGCGGCGGCGGCCTCGAACGCGCGCCTCGGGTCGCACCTAATTAGTTTCAGATTCCGAAGGGCCGTTGAGGGTGAAGAGCGGAAGCTTGCTCGACGGCAGGGAGCGGAGCTGCGGCGGCATGCTCGATCTATTCGGCCCTCTGGATTCGGCGATCGCGCTTTGCATAATGACCATGTGGATGACGACGTGGGCTACGGGCTGTTCCCCTGGTGCGGCAGACCGGCAAGCGAAGGGCTGACAACCCCATGGTGACGATCAGCGACCGGTTCGAGATCAGCGCTGCACTTGAGCGCCTCCTCGACGACGGCCCCGCGTTCGACCCAGACGACGCCAGAGTGCTGATCGAAAAAGTGCCGCTCTCCACCAAGGGCAACGAGATCGTCTTCCGCTACGAGAACCACATGCCGGACAAGGGCGTCGAAGGGTTTGCGCCCGGCGTCGGCAATGTGCGCATCGGCGACAGCAAGCCCCGGGTGAGGGAAGTCGGTCTGCTGCCGGACGTCATCCGCATTGGCGGCTATAAGCTTGTCCACCGGCCGGGCAGCATCCGCATCGAGCTGATGTGGGCGGACACGAAGTTCGACCTCACCACGGGGCAGAAGGACGATCAGTCGGCGATCCTGCTCTACGGTCGGCGCTCGAAGCAGCCGTTGGTCCTGCAGCGGGCAATCGTGACGACGCTGCGGTTCATGCTCTGGCCGAAGCCGCTCAAGACCTTCGAATTGCACATCAGCCGGTACGCGACGTGGAAGACACCGTCGGCACCCGGCGGCCTCGGCGGTGCCAGAGTTGACTCCAGCCTCTTTCTGAAGGCTGACGAGCGGAATCGGGGGCAGACCCACGACTTCGGTGCTTCCGGGCTCGCGCGTACCGCGTAGTCGACCCCCGACCTACTGTGTTTGTCACTGACCGACTTTACATTGTCTTCCATCGCCAGCGAGCTGCCCTGAGACCAATCAAGCGGCTTGGGTTCGACCCCACCGCCTTCGCCCTCAGGCCGCCGGCATCGCCATCTTCGGCCGGCTCGTGAGGACCCGGTGCAGGATGCGGCCGACCTGTTCGGCCGAGTACGGCTTGTGCAGCAGTTCGAAGCCGTGGTCGTTCTCCTGGGCCAGCACGTGGCTGTAGCCCGAGGCGAGGATCACCGGCAGGTGCGGCAGCCGTTGCTGCAGGGTGCGCGCCAGGGCGACGCCGCCGACGCCCGGCATCACCACGTCCGAGAACACGAGATCGAACCCGTTCCCGTCGCGCCCGAGGAGCTCCAGCGCCTCCTCGGCGTTGCAGGCCCAGGTGGTCCGGTATCCGAGATCCTCCAGGATCTGCGTCGCGAACTGGCCGACGCCGACATTGTCCTCGACGACGAGGATGCTCTGATCGGTGCCGAGCGGCGCCAAGCCCGCCTCGGGCGGCCCCTCGGCGACGGGGGCGTCGAGGGCCGCGACCTCGGGCAGATACAGGGTGAAGGTGGTGCCCTGCCCCTCGACGCTGCGGACCGTGACGTCGCCGCCCGATTGCTTGGCGAAGCCGAACACCTGCGACAGGCCGAGGCCCGTGCCCTTGCCGACCTCCTTCGTGGTGAAGAACGGCTCGAAGATTCGCTCGATCCGCTCCGGCGGCATCCCCGTGCCCGTATCGGTGAGGGACACGGCCACGAACGAGCCCGCGCAGCCGGCCGGGCTCGGGTCCGCCCCGCAGGTCACCCGGAGGATCAGCGTACCTTCGCCCTCCATGGCGTCGCGGGCATTGACCGCCATGTTGACGAGGGCGGTCTCGAACTGGCTCAGGTCCGCCCGGACGTGGCAGGTCGTGTCCGGCACCTCGAGGAGGATCTGCACCCGGGCGCCGGTCAGCGTGTCGAGCATGTCGGCGATGGCGTGCACCTGCCGGCCGACGCTGAACACCTCCGGCTTGAGGGCCTGACGGCGCGCGAAGGCGAGGAGCTGGCCCGTGAGCTTGGCCGCCCGGTCGACGGTGTCGGAGACCGCATTGAGGTACCGGGCCTTGCGGACCTCCGGCAGATCGGGCCGGCGCAGGAAATCGACGGACGAGCGGATGATCGTGAGCAGGTTGTTGAAGTCGTGCGCCACCCCGCCCGTGAGTTGGCCCACCGCCTCGAGCTTCTGGGACTGGCGCAGGGCTTCCTGCGCCTGGACGAGGTCGGCCTGGGCGCGCAGCCGCTCGGTGACGTCCATGACGAACTGGTAGCAGCCCATGCGCTCGCCCCGGGCATCGCGCAGGGTGCGGAAGCTGATCTCGTAGGCGGGCCGCGCCCGGTCGGCATCGCCGAATTCCTGCACGAAGGTGAGTTCCTCGCCGGCCAACCCGCGTCCCCAGCCCAGCCTGACCTGTTCCCGGTGCTCGGGCTGATCGGCCAGGAGGTCGAGCATGTTGTCGCCGACCTTCGGGCGCACGCCGTAGATGCGCTCGAACTCGTCGGCGTTCGCCTTGTTGATGGCGAGGATCGTGTAGTCGAGATCGGCGGCCATCATCATGATGTCGCTGCGCTCGATGATGGTGGCGAGCATGTTGCGCTCGGCCGTGCGCTCCGAAACCTGAGCCTCCAGGGTTTCGTTCAGAATCTGCAGGCGGCGTTCGCTCTCGGCCAACCGCCGCTCGGTCGCCCGGCGCTGGCTGAGATCCGCCGTCACGACCAGGAGACTCTTGAACCGGCCCTGCGCGTCGTCCAGGCGCGTGACGCTGCTGTTCGCCCAAACCGCCGTGCCGTCGGGCCGCCGGTACAATTTGTCGAGGCTGGCCCCCTGCCCCGTCTCGACGGCCCGCGCGATCGTGGCGAGGCTGTGCGGGATGTCGTCGGGATCGGTCATCTCCGCGACGCTCCGGTGCAGCACCGCCCCCGCCGGACGACCGAGGATGCGGCACATCTCGGCGTTGACCCGCAGGTAGCGGCCGTCGGCATCCAATTCGGACAAGCCGACGGAGGCGCCCGCGAAGATCGCCGCCAGACGGGCCTCGCTCTCGTGCAGGGCGACCTCGGCGCGGGCCCGCTCGATGGCCGCCTTGACGCGCTCCCCCACCTCCCGGATCAGGTTCCGCTCCACCGCCGTCCAGGCGCGGGGAACCGCGTTCTGCACCGCCAGCAGGCCGACCCACTCGTCGCCCCGGAACAGCACGACGTCGACGAAGGCCCCGACCTGCCGCGACCGCAATCCGGCCCGCGCCTCGGGATTGAACCGGAGGTCCGACGGCACGTCCTCCACGGCGACGACGGAGCCGTCTCGGTAAGCGGCCAGGAGGTCCGGGCCGAACGCCGCCAGGGAATGGCGGCCGACGATGGACTCGACGCCGTCGGCGTAGTCGCGCTCGACGATCATCAGGCTGCCGGCGATCTCGGCATAGAACACCCGGCTCGCGCCGACGCGCTCGCCGAGGCGGCGGGAGGCCACCGCGATGATCTCCGCCGCGTCGGTCAGGGGCCGGAGGGTGTCGCTGAGGTCGAGGAGGAAGGATTGGCGTTCCTCGTTCTCGTGGAACGCCACCTCCGCCTCGCGCCGCCGGCCCGAGCCGCCGAGGCAGGTGCCGTAGAGGCCCGCCACCCGTCCGGCGGCCTCGCGAATGGGCACGAGGGACGGCGACAAGAGGCCCCCGTCCGCGCCATCGGGCGGCCCGGCGACGTGGTCGAGGGCGGCGGCCTGCACGGAGCGGCCCGAGAACGCCTCCGCCACCAGGGGGGCGAGATCGGTGCCGAGTTCGCGCCAGACCGCGCGCGCATCGCGGTCGAGGGCGGCGGGATGCGCGGCGCCGAGGAGCCGGGCATAGGCATCGTTGTAGAGGAGCCGGTGCTCCGGCCCCCAGACGATGAAGGCCGGCGCGGCCGAGCCCAGCATGAGCCCGACCAGGGTCGTCAGGGCGCATGGCCAGGCCGAGGGCGCGCCGAGGGGCGAAGCCTCCCAGGCATGCGCGCGGATGCGGTCACCCATCGCGCCGCCATCCATGGGCCAGGCTGTCATCGACATGGCGCGTCCGCTCTCCCGTGCGTCACCGCGTGAAGCTGCTGTCGAGCGTGCTCGGGGAGAGGCCCCGGCCGAGAGCGCTCGCAGCGTGTCGCCCCCGCCGATCCTCGGCCCGGGCAGCCCTGGTGTCGCGCGCTGGCCGGCTCGGCCCGGGCGTGCGTGAAGGCCGTTCGGTCGATCGCGTCGCGCGCGCTCGTCCAGCCTGTTCGAGGAGTCTCACGGCGCGGGGGGGATGTCAAAGCCACGCTCCCGTCGTGGGGCCTTCCGCCACACACATTGTGTTGAAGTGTCCCGGTCCGGAGCGGATCGACGCGGACCGATCGCGGTCCCACGGAACCACCCGCCCGTCGCGGCGGTTCGCCCCCGACAGTCAATCGAAAGACGGGAAACCCATGTCGGACGTCACCTATCGCATCGTCGAGCACGACGGCGGCTACGCCTACAAGGTCGGCGACGTGTTCTCCGAAACCTATCCCAGCCACGACGACGCCCTCCAGGCGGCGCAGGCGGCGGCGGCCGAGCAGCAGGTGCCGGGCTCGACGGAGGGCATCCGCTATCAGGACGGCGCCGGCAACTGGCACGATGAGACGGCGAACGGCAACGACCGCCCCGTGGCGAAGGTGGTCGAGTAGGGCGCCCCCCGAACCGGGCAGTCCGGACCAAAGGCGGAGGGGGCGGGATTTGCGTGCCGCTTCCATCCGGTGCAAGTCCCATCCGGTAAGAGGCGGAACGGCCGTTCCGCAGCCGGAGTTGCGCCGTGAATCCACGTCAGCCCGACCACGACATCGATCCCGTGTTCATCGAGCGCTGGTCGCCCCGCGCCTTCACCGGCGAGGCGGTGCCGGAATCGGAGCTGTTCCGGATGTTCGAGGCGGCGCGCTGGGCGCCGTCCTCCTACAATTCGCAGCCCTGGCGCTTCCTCTACGCCCTGCGCGACACGCCCCACTGGGCGCAGTTCCTCGATCTCCTCGTGCCCGCCAACCAGGCCTGGGCCAAGGATGCCGGCGCCCTGGTCATCCTGGTGTCGAACAAGACCATGAAGGTCGGCGACGTCCTCAAGCCCACGCCGAGCCATTCCCTCGACACCGGCGCGGCGTCGGCCAACTTCCAGCTCCAGGCGATCCGCCAGGGTTGGCACGTCCACGGCATGGGCGGGTTCGACAAGCCCCGTGCCGCGACCCTGCTGGCGGTGCCGGAGGGCAACCACGTCGAGGCCGCCTACGCCGTCGGCCGCGCCACGCCGCGCGAGCAGCTCACGGACGAGCAGCGCGCCAAGGAGGTGCCGAACGGCCGCCGCCCCATCACCGACTTCATCCATGCCGGCGGGTTCCCCGGCCACAAGCTCTAAGCCCTCCGTGCTCGCGCCAGCTTCCGACTATGCCGGTCTCGTGGCCGGCTTCACCTGGGACATCCCCGCCCGCTTCAACATGGGCGTGGCGGTCTGCGACGTCTGGGCGGGGCGCGAGCCGGATCGGGTGGCGATCCAAGACGTCGGCGCCACGGGGGTGGCCGCCGCCACCTTCGGGGACCTGAAGGCCGCGTCGGACCGCCTCGCGGCGGCCCTGCGCGGGCGCGGCGTCGGGCCGGGCGACCGGGTGGCGGTGCTGCTGCCGCAATCGGCCGCCGTGGTGGTGGCGCACGCCGCCGCCTACAAGCTCGGCGCCATCGCGTTGCCGCTGGCCGGGCTGTTCGGCCCCGAGGCCCTGGCCTACCGGCTCTCAGATTCGGGCGCCCGCGCGCTCGTCACCGACGCGGCGGGCCTCGCCAAGGTCGCGCCCCTCCGCGCGGGGCTTCCCGCCCTCACCCTCGTGGTCGGCCTCGACGGCGGGGCCGAGGGCGTGGTCGCGTACGCGGATCTCGTGGCGGAGGGCCCCCCGGGCTTCACGCCCGTCGACACCGGCCCCGACGATCCGGCCCTGATGATCTACACCTCGGGCACCACGGGCCTCGCCAAGGGGGCGCTGCACGGCCACCGGGTGCTGCTCGGCCACATGCCGGGCTTCCTGATGATGCACGCCTTTCCGCCCCGGCCCGACGACCGGATGTGGACGCCCTCGGACTGGGCCTGGGCCGGCGGCCTCCTCAACGCCACCCTGCCGGCCTTGAGCCTCGGCGTGCCCGTGGTGGCGCAGCCCGCCGCGCGGTTCGAGCCGGAGGCCGCCCTGCGGCTCATCGCCGAGCACCGCGTCACCACGGCGTTTCTGCCCCCCACGGCGCTCAGGATGCTCCAGACGGTGCCGGATCCGCGCGGGCGCTTCGACCTCTCGACGCTGCGCAACATCGCCTCGGCCGGCGAGGCCCTCGGGCCAGAGACGTTCCGGTGGGCGCAGGACAGCCTCGGCCTCACCCTCGGCGAGGCCTATGGCCAGACGGAGTGCAACCTCGTGCTCGCCGCCTGCCCCTCGGCCGGGGTGGCGCGGGCCGGCTCCACGGGACGGCCGGTGCCGGGCCACCGGGTGATGATCCAACGCCCCGACGGCACCGAGACCGATGTGGACGAACCCGGCGAGATCGCCATCGCGCGACCCGATCCGGTGATGTTTCTCAAATATTGGAATCAGCCCGAGGCGACGGCGAAGAAGTTCCGTGGCGACTGGATGCTGACCGGCGACACGGCCCGGCGCGATGCCGACGGCTACATCCACTTCGTCGGCCGCGACGACGACCTCATCACCTCGGCGGCCTACCGCATCGGCCCCACCGAGATCGAGGATTGCCTGTGCGGCCACCCCGCCGTGGCCATGGCGGCGGCCGTCGGCCAGCCCGATCCACTCCGCACCGAGATCGTGAAGGCCTTCGTGGTGCTGCGCGAGGGGTTTTCGCCCTCGGACGCCCTGGCGGCGGAGATCCAGGCCCATGTCCGCACCCGGCTCTCGGCCCACGAATATCCCCGCGCCCTCGAATTTCGCGAATCCCTGCCGATGACCACCTCGGGCAAGATCATCCGCCGGCAACTGCGCGACGGCGGCTGACAGACGAAAACGGCCGGGATCGCGCCCGGCCGTTTCTCAATGGAAGACTGTCAGAACTTGAAGATCGTGTCGGCCGTGCCGGCCAGGGTGAAGGCGAGCCCGAGGGCGAACACGCCGATCATCCCGTAGGAAAACGCCTTGAGCATCCGGGGCGATCAGCAGGCCGAGCCGCCGGAGGTCTGGCCGTATTGCGGCACCGGGCGGGTCTGCTGGTTGGCATTGCCCTCGGCGGCGGAGTTCATCGGACAGCCGAACCGGGTCGGGCCGCCCTCGTCCACGAGCACGAGGGGCGCATCCTCACCGTAGGGCATCAGGCCCATGTAACGGGCCTGTCCCTCGTACCGGCCGTCGAAGGCCAGAGCCGGGGTCACGGCGGCGGCACCCAGTGCAACGGCGGCGACGATGGCGGAAAAGCGCGTCTTCATTTGAGTTCCAGGCTCCGATTCAAGACCAGACCCGACGTCCGTCTCGATGATGCTGGCACAACCTGTCGGATAGGGATCGGTTCCACGCCGATGTGCTGGAACGCACGGCACCTGGACTGGTCTAGGATGTCGCAGCCAAAGTGTATTCAAATCACGGCGCCGTGATCGACCGGTGTACGGCGTCACGGCAGACTCTCGTGCTGTGACGCCATCACTTCGTTCCTGCGCCAGAGCACGAGGCTTTTGTTTTTGCATCAATTTTCCCAGACACGGCTGAAGCCTCCGTCTGGATCGATGCACTAGAAGTCCCGCTGCACCCGCGCCCGGATCTGCACGGCATCGACGCTGGCGATCGTGGCCACCGGATTGGCCGGGTCGTTCACGTAGGCGGCGGTCTGGGACGGGTAGCGGCTGAGGTCGAGGACGCGGCCACGTTGCACACCGTAGCGGGTGTAGATGGCCTCGACGCCGATATCGAACTCCTTGACGGGCGACCAGATGAGGTTGGCGCCGACGAGGAAACGGTAGGAATCGCGCAACACCTGGCTCACCTCGAAGAACCGGGTGCCGGGCGTGCCCGGTCCCGTGCCGGTGAGGCCGAAATGCGCCCCCTGCGCCGCCCGGGAGCCGGGGGCGAAGTTCATGCGGCCGTAGGAGCCGAAGACCGCCGAGCGGACGGAGGGCGTCCAGTAATGCAGCAGGGCCGCCGTGGCGGAAAAGCTCGTCGAGAGTTCGAAGCGGTTGGTGAGGGGGTTCAGCACCGCGTCGGCGAGGAATTGCTGGAAGGGCGCGCCCTGGATCGCCGTGGCGGCCTGGGCATAGGGACCGACATAGGCCGGCAGGCCGGTATAGAGCCCCGCGCCCGCGCCGTAGGCGCCCTGGAGGTAGAGGGTGTCGCCCGGCGCCAGGGCCGGAAGATTCACCTTCACGCCGCCCTGCACGGCCCAGCCATAGGCCGAGGGCGCGCGGCCGACATCGCGGGCGTTGGCGAGATCGACGGGGGCACCGCGATGCGTGCCGCGAAAGGCGTCGCCGCCGAGGAAGCCGGGGCTGACCTCGTGCAGGGCGACGGACCCTTGCGCGGAGCCCCACGCGCCGTCCGTGCGCAGCACCCCGACGAGGTCGGGCAGGCGGTTGCGCTCGGCGACATCGACGAAGCCGACCCCCGTCGGGGTCCCGTCGGCGCCATACCCGACGAAGAGGGGCGCCACGGGCTTCAGGGCCGGTCCGCCGTCGAGGCTCGGCACCAGGGGCCGCAGGGTCTGCGAGGCATAGACCGCCGTCTGCCGGAAGCTCGGGTCCTCCACGGAGAACGTGGCCGAGATCCCCTTGGCCGGGGACGCGGTGTAGGCGACGAGGTTCGTCGAAGGCACGTCCGAGCCCATGGACGCGACGATGAACTCGAAATCGTGGGCGTAGAAATCGAAGAACGACGAGGCCCGGCCGGCGGTGAGGCCGGAGAACTGGATGAACGCCTTGTCGAGGCTCATCTGCTGCTGGACGCGGCCGAACCCATCGATGCCGGTGGCCGGAAACGCGTTGCCGACGCGGTTGAGCGCCCCAGCATGCATGGTGGCGAACCCCGTGCGGCTGCCGACATCGAGGCGGGTGAAGCCGCGCAAGGTGCCGTGATCCGTCTGGGTCCGGGCATCGAAATTGAGGCGGGCGCGGCTCTGGTAGCCGCTGATGTCGCCCGCCGAATTGCGGCTGTAGGCGTTCTGGAACGCGTATTCGAACCGGGCGCGGCCCGACAGCCGCAGGCAGGTCTCCGTCCCGGGGATCGTGAAGAAGCCCTTGCCGTAGGGGGTGCAGATCCGCACGGCCTCGCCCGAACCCGCCTTGCGCTCGCCCGGCCCTTCCGCCGCCTCGGCGGGCATTCCCATCAACCCGACCACGCCCGCGAGCAGGCTCGTCCGACTCAGCTTCATGCCCCGTCCCGTGGCGTCCAACCCGAGACGGGTCACCCTTTCGGCACGCACCGACCGGCGGAGGAACCTCCGTTCCAGGCCGGGCCGCGTATCAAGCAAGTCTAAAGGTGTTTCGAGCGGGGAACAATCGGGCCGGGAGAGGATCGTCTTACAAAAACCCCGGGTTTTGCAGCTTTAGATTCCGCCGTTCCATCGGATCGACTTGCGGATTAGGTCCGCGCTTCAAACGTAACGCGCACGACACGCCGATCTTTCCCGCGCGGATCGGCGCCGTGCCGCAGGCCGGGCCCCGACTCTGCCGCGCCCCGCTCCCCGGGGGCAACGATCGTCTCGAGGCCGATCCAACCTCCTCTCCCGCTCCGGCCGGTCCGTGAAACGCGACGGGCTTCCTCTCCCGACAGGAGAGGAAGCCCGCGCACGCATCCGCGATCCGAACGCCGCTGGAGTCCTTCGCAAGAGCGGCGCTCGGTTGCCCCGGCCGCCGCGCCGGGGCGCCCGGAGGCCGGATCAGGCGGCCCGGACGGTGGCGAGGAAGCGGTCCACCTCCGCGCGCAGGTGCTCGGATTGCCGCGACAGTTCGGCGGCCGATCCGAGCACCTGGGTCGCCGCCGCGCCGGTCTCGCTCGAAGCCCGCGCCACGCCGGCGATGTTGATGGTGACCTCCGTGGTGCCCGTGGACGCTTCGGCCACGTTACGGACGATCTCCTGCGTCGCCGCGCCCTGCTCCTCGACGGATTCGGCGATGGCGGTGGCGACGGCGTCGATCTCGCGGATGCGGCCGCCGATGGAGCCGATCACCTCGACGGCCTGCCCCGTCGCGTTCTGAACGTGTCCGATCTGGCTGCCGATCTCCTCCGTGGCCCGCGCCGTCTGGTTCGCGAGTTCCTTCACCTCGGCCGCCACCACGGCGAAGCCCCGCCCGGACTCACCGGCCCGCGCCGCCTCGATGGTGGCGTTGAGGGCCAACAGGTTGGTCTGGGCCGCGATGGTCGAGATCAGTTGGACCACGTCGCCGATCTTGCCCACCGACTGGCTGAGGGTGTGCACGAGGCCGGCGCTGCGGTCGGCCTCATGAACGGCCTGCTGCGCGAGGTCGGCCGAGCCGGCGACCTGACGGGCGATCTCCTGCACCGAGGCGCCGAGTTCCTCCGCCGCCGCCGCGACGGTGTTGACGTTGGCGGCGGCCTGTTCGGAGGCGGAGGCGACGGCGGTGGATTGACCGGCGGTCTCCTGGGCCGTGGCGGTCATCTGCTGGGCCGTGGCCTGGAGTTGCGTCGCCGCCGCCGAGACCTGCCCGACGATCCCCCCGACCGCGGACTCGAAACCGTTGGCGAGTTCGATCATCGTGCGCTTGCGCTCGGCCGCCGCCGCCGCGTCGGCGATGAGCCGGCGCTCGGCTTCGTCGGCGGCCTTCTTCGCCACCATGGCCTTGATCCCCACGACGGCCCGGCCGACGGCGCCGATCTCGTCACCGCGCGCGGCTTCCCGGATCTCGCAATCGATCTCACCCTGGGTCATCCGCTCGAGGGCACCGACGAGGCCCTTGAGGGGACGCAGGATGCCCACGGTCACGACGACGCCCGCCAGGGCGAAGGCGACGAGCAGGCCCGTGACCGATGCGATGACGAGGGCGGTCAGGGCGTTGTCGGCCTGCGCCTGCGCCGAATCCTTGGCCGCCTGGAACTCCTGCTTCAGGAGATCGACGCGCGGCTCGATCAGATCGCGGATTCGGACCCGGGCGGCGGCGCCCTCGATCACCGACAGCTTGGCGGCCGCCTCGTTCTCGTTCTTCAGGCCGAGCTCGACCACGCGGTTGGTGATGCCGAAATACTCCCCGACGGCCTTGCGCAGCTGCTCGTTGACCACCTTGCGCGCGGGCTCATCCGCCAGGGCGATCAAGGTCTCGACCGAAGTGTTGGCCCCCTTGATGGCGGCCTCGTAGCGGGCCTTGTAGCCGGCCATTTCCGTCTGGCGCGTCTCGATGACGATGTTGCGCGCCTGAACCGTCGCTTCCGTGACCTGCAGGCGCAGATTGAGGATCTGCTCCATCCGGGCGACCTGGACATCGACGAGCTGCTTGGTGAGCTGAGACAGATTCCCCACCGTTCCGCGCGCATAGGCGGCGATCCCTGCGGTGAGAAGTGCCACGATGACGAGCGGCACCGCCAGTTTGATCAGCAAACTACTATTCTGCAATATTTTCGACATGACCGAACCGCCCTCACGCCCGTGCCCAAGCGAGTTCCACATGTGGCCAGGGGATGGTTTTTTTTCAGTAAATTCTTAGATATGAGCGTTACCCGACCGTGGTGTTCTATCGATTTAGGAACATGCGCTCGAGATTGGACCAAATATTGAGAACCTCTTACGATGAGAAGCCCATAAAGCAATATAATTCATTCATCACGGCTTCGTGATGGGCCGCGCAAAGTATTCACCGGCTCACAATCGGACTTCCAGACGCGGACTTGTCCGAATGCCCCCCGGCCGGCACCCTATGTCTCGCACGAAACGCCCGCCGCACCGTCGTCTCCAGGGCGAGAAGCGTCCGGGGGCGGAAGATTCGTGAGGCCCGCGAAACGCCCCTGCGGAGGATCGCGGCGGGGACGAGGCGGACGGCGTTCGACCGCTCCGCCCCTCACCCCGGAGGCGGCGGACCGAGAAACGGCTCCCGCGCGCCGCGCGACCGAAGGGATCGCGCGGAGCGGGGGATCAATCCTGCTGATTGATGAACGTGTCGGGCGTGCCCGTGCCGGCTTCGACGAAGCGGATGTCGCGGGGCTCGCGCCGGGGGGTGTCGACGGAGAGGAACACCATCGGCTCCTCCAGGATCTCCGGCACGGAGTGAACCACGCCGCGCTTGAAGAACACGAGGGTGCCGGGGCCGACCTCGATGGCCGGCTCGTCGCCGAACTTCATGCGGCAGCGGCCCGACAGGGCGTAGAGGTATTCGTCGCAGGAGGCATGGCTATGGGGCGGCGTCGGCCGATAGACCCGGAACACCCGGGCGCTCGCCGCCGGATCGTCGGTGAAGCGGTGATCCGCCACCAGGGTGGTGGCGGCCTCGGGCAGCCGCGCCGCGTGGGCGGCGACGTCGAAGACGCCGTGGTCGGTCAGCGGGGTGGCGTCGCTCATGGGGCGCGGGTCCTTCCGGTGCGGTGATCCTGCCGGACGCTACCGGGTTTCCCGCGCCCCCCCAAGGGGCGCGGCCCCCTCAATAATTCACCTGCAACTGGCCCCGGAACAGGTGACCCTCGGCGCGGCCGAGGCGGCGCTCGTCGGCCTCGCGGCGCTTCATCCGGGCATACGCCAGGGTGATCTCGATGGGCTTGATCGGCTGAAACTCGATGCCGACCTCGACCTCGTCGGTGTCGAGGCGGGGGGCGTTCGTCGCCACCTTCCAGCCGCCCTCGTAGGTCTGCCAGCGGGCATACGGCATGAACGGCCCGACGGGAGAGTGATCGACCCGGAACATTGCCTGGACGTAGCCGCCGCTGAGGGGCTTCTCCTGGATCATCCGGCTGACGACGTCGTATTCCGGGCCGCGCCCCCAGTTCCACTCCGCCTGGAGACCGAACGGCTGCGGATACAGGATGGCGTGGAGGCCGACGCGCGAATCGTCGAAGGCCCGCGGGCTGACGCCGCCCGTGCGGATTTCCGGCTGGAACCGGTTGCGGTAGGCCGAGGCGCCGACTTCGAGGACCTGATCCTTGAACATCGGCCCCAGACCGTCGAGGGCGAACGGCCACGTCACCATGCCGGCGACCATGAGATCGTCGTTGCGCTCCACCCGGTTGAGGGTCTGGCCGTTGTAGAGGCCGACGCCGAAGGCGCCGTAATTGCCGAACAATTTCTGCCCGCCCTTGGCGAGGCGGTCCCAGATGCCCTGGACGTGCCAGGGCGTGTAATAGGCGGTGATGCCGATGTCGCGCTCACCCGGGAGCGCGCTGTTGATGGCGTCCGAGCGGTCGAGAGTGAGGCGGTTCTGCGAGGATTGCAGGTTCTCCCAGCCGTAGGGGACCTTCTGCTGGCCGAAGCGGAGCTTGGTGCGCCGCTCGTCGTCGAGGAACACGTCGGCGAAGGCATCGCGCAGCTGGGCGAAGTTGCCGCGCCCCTCGCCACCGGACTGGTTGGCGACGTTCACGGCGAAATCCGGCTGTAGGTAGATGAACACCCGGTCGTGGATGTCGCCCTGCAGGACGAGGCGGACGCGCCGGAAGGTGAAGTTGCCCCGGTCGGTGATGCCGCCGTCGTGGACGGAGCGCAGGCGCGCTTGCCCGCTCGGCGCGGTGGTGTCGCCCGCGAAGGTCTCGTTGATCCGCATCTGGGTGTAGCCGCGCAGGGACAACCGCTCGAACCAGGTTTTCGGCCGCGCCCTCGCGCCCGGATCGTCCACCAGGGGCGTCGGTGGGGGCGGCAGCAGGGCGTCGATCCAGGTGTCCGGCCGGTCGATGACGAAGGCGGGCCGCTCCGGATGGGCCGCCCGGGTCACGGCCGGAGTGGTGACCGCCGATTCCACGGGGCGGCCGGCGGCGGGCCGCGTGCCGGCATCCGTGCGCTTCGCCAGGCGGGGGGAGGCCGCGCGCGGGCCGCGCCCGGCCTCGGCCTGCGCCTTGATCATCGCCTTGAGTTCGTCGATCTGCCGCTGCAGCTCGGCGACGGTCTGCGCCTGCGCGCACGGCGTCAGGACGGCGCTCCAGGCGAGCGCCGCGGCGAGGAGGCGTTGTCTCATCGTGTCACCCCAAAGGTCGTGAAAGGTGTCGCCGCGTCACCGCCGCCCGCGAGACGGGGCGGCGAGTATCGGCCTGTCTTGATCGGGCGCGCCGAAGGTCGAACCGCCCGTCCGGATCGGTCCCTTCGCCGCGGGAATGACGTGTCTCGTAAGAGCGGACCGTCTAGTTGCAGCCTGCTCCACCAGATCTTGGTCCAGGGCGCAGTAGAGACGCCAAATGACGCCTCTGTGACGCAAATTTTTCTGTCGAATGCGGGATTATAGCTCGCTCGACCGGCCGACACGCCGGTTACGGATAGCCCTGACGGAGGCCCATCGCGCGCGGACGCCGCGCCGCCCCCACCGGGTTCCCGAGTGGTTCCACCAGCATGTGCCGCCGCGCACAGAAGGTGTCTCCGCGCACACACACGGAAACGAGATGGATTATCCCTCGTGCGACAAGTCTAACCGCAGGCTGATCTGGAGCTATTCTTGATTTGTTTTTTAATCCACTTCCCCGCGTGCGCCCTGACACGTGCAGAATGAAAGCGGCGCGCTATATCAGTGTTGTGCAGCAAGGAACCGAACCAAACACCGGATCGGTTCTAAGAGGGGAAACAATCACCATGAAAAACGCTCGCTTCGCCACCGTCGCCGCCGCTCTTGTTCTCGGCGTTGCTTCCGCCTCCTCGGCCATGGCCTACGAAAAGAAGGG
>NZ_FOPM01000003.1:0-82259 GCF_900113485.1 Methylobacterium gossipiicola | reverse complement strand
TGAGCCATCGAAGCCGCTGCGGCGGGGGTTCAGAGTGCCTCACAAAACTCCCGACCTCGGGTGGTTCCCGATCTGAAGCCACCGGCGCAACGGGAGCATTGTAAGCAACACTCAGGCCCCCGCCCGGCCGACGCGCCCGCCCAGGGCCGTGCTCCGATCCCCATCGGACACGGCCTTTCGTCGTTTCTCACCACAGCCGAGCGATAAGACCAAAATCCGAAAATAGGAATTTATGATTGACAGCGCGACGCTCCTGAGCTATCCATAACCCACGCTCAAGACGTGTGGATGGAGAGGGGCGGCGGCGATGATCCTCACCCCCATCGACGGCGCCCGGAAAGCCGAGGCCGAACGCCTGTTTCGCGAGACCGACCGGACCGTGGCGCAGATCGCGGCGGAGACCGGCCTCGTCGCCGCGACCCTGCGCAAGTGGAACCGCCACGGCGGGTGGCGCGTGGCCCCGGCCAAAGCCCCGCCGGCCGCGTGGTCGGCTCCGCGCTGCGCGGCCCTCGCCCGGATCGACCGGGTTCACGGCGTCAGCCGCGACGACCTCGCCGCGGTGCTGGGCCTGTCCCGGCGCAGGGCCCCGGCGCATTTTTCCGCCTGTGGCCTGCCGGAGGTGGCGACCCAGCCGCCGCCCGGCCCCGCCGCCCTGCGGCTGGCCCTGCGCAGCCACATCGCCCGGCAGATCGCCGGATTCGACGCCGCGCTCACGGAAGCCGCCCCCGGCCTCGATTCGGCGCGGGTGCTGCGGGATCTCGGCGGCCTCAAGCGCCTCCTCGACGACCTCGACGCCGAGTCTCAAGTTCGCGGGAGTGAGACCGATGCAGAATCCGGCGCGGCGGACGGCTCCGACCCAAACGACCTGCCCGCCCTGCGCGCGCAGATCGCGCAGCGCTATGCGGCGTTCATGGGCGAGCGGCCGGATGCCGGCCTTCCTCCTGAGCCTGCCGCCGCACCTCGTCCGGGCGCTGGCCCGTGACTGGCTCCACACGGCGCGGGCCGACCAGCTGCCGCCCTGCCCCGACGAAAATTGGACGACCTGGGCCGTGGTGGGCGGGCGCGGCTCGGGCAAGACCCGCACGGGCGCCGAATGGGTGCGGGCCCTGGCGCTGGGGGACCCGGCCTTCACCGCCCGGCCCGTGGGCCGCATCGCGCTCATCGGTGAGACCTACGCCGATGTCCGCGACGTGATGATCGAGGGGCCGTCCGGCCTCCTCCACCTCCCCGGCCCCCGGCCGCGCTGGTCGCCATCGCGAAAACGCCTCGATTTCGCCAACGGCGCCGTCGGCCTCGCCTTCTCGGCCGAGGAGCCGGATTCCCTGCGCGGCCCGCAATTCGGCGCCGCGTGGTCGGACGAGATCGCGAAATGGCGCCATGCCGACGCCACCTGGGACATGATCCAGTTCGGCCTGCGCCTCGGCCATGCCCCGCGTGGCCTCGTCACCACCACGCCGCGCCCGATTCCTCTTCTCCGCCGCCTCCTTGCCGACCCCACCACCGTGGTGAGCCGCTCGCGCACGGCCGACAATGCGCACAATCTCGCGCCGAGCTTCCTCGACGCCGTGGTCGGGCGCTACGCCGGCACCCGCCTCGGGCGCCAGGAACTCGACGGCGAACTCATCGAGGACCGCGCCGACGCCCTCTGGACCCGGGACAATCTGGAGCGCGGCCGCGTCGCCGCGCCGCCCGACCTGCGCCGCATCGTCGTCGCCGTCGATCCGCCGGCCACCTCGAAGGCCGGGGCCGATGCCTGCGGGATCGTCGCCGCCGGCCTCGATGCCGCAGGCCACGCCTACGTGCTGGCCGATGCCACCCTGGCCCGGGCCGCGCCCGAGACCTGGGCGGCGGCGGCCCTCGCCCTGTACCATCGCCTCGCCGCCGACGGCCTCGTGGTCGAGGTCAACCAGGGCGGCGAGATGGTGACGAGCGTGCTCGCCCAGGTGGATGCCTCGGTGCCCGTCACCCCGGTGCGCGCCACCCGCGGAAAATACCTGCGGGCCGAGCCGGTCTCGGTGCTCTACGCGCAGGGCCGCGTCCACCATGTCGGCGCCCTGCCGGCGCTCGAGGACGAACTCTGCGATTTCGGCCCCGAGGGCCTCTCCTCGGGCGCCTCGCCCGACCGCCTCGACGCCCTGGTCTGGGCGCTGACCCACCTCCTGCTGCGGGGGGCCGCCGAGCCGCGCATCCGGCGGCTGTAGCCGCGTCGCGCCATCCGCTCCGCCGGAGGCCCGTTCCGGCCTCGCGAAAAAGGATCGCCCCATGCCCAACCTCTTCATCCGCCTCGCGCGGGCCGCCTTTCCCGTGCCCGAAGCGAAAGCGGTGCCGCTCGCCGTGCAGTTCTACGGCGAGGGCCGGGCCGTGTGGACGGCGCGCGAGGGCGGGGCGCTCGCCCGCGAGGGGTTCCAGCGCAACGCCGTAGTCCATCGCTGCGTCCGCCTCGTCGCCGAGGCCGCCGCCTCCCTGCCCCTGGTCCTGGCCGACGCGGACACGGAGCATCCGTTGCTGCGCCTGCTCGCCCGGCCGAACCCCCGCGAGGGCGGGGCGTGCCTCATGGAATCGCTCTACGGACACCTCATGGTCTCGGGCAACGCCTACCTGGCGGCCGTGAGCCTCGACGGACGGTTGCGTGAACTCCACGGGCTGCGCCCCGACCGGATGCGGGTGGTGCCGGGGCCGGACGGCTGGCCCGTGGCCTACACCTACACGGTGGGCGGCCGCACCCTGCGGTACGACCTCGGTGGCGACGGCGTCGCGCCGGTGCTCCACCTCACCCTGTTCCATCCGGGATGCGATCATTACGGCCTCGCCCCCATGGAGGCGGCGGCGACGGCGCTGGACATCCACAACGCGGCGGGAGCCTGGAACAAGGCGCTGCTCGACAACGCCGCCCGGCCCTCCGGCGCCCTCGTGTTCGCCTCGGCGTCGGGGGGAAGTTTGAGCGACACCCAGTTCAGCCGCCTGAAGACCGAGCTCGAAGCGAACTACCAGGGCGCCGGCAATGCCGGGCGCCCCCTCCTCCTCGAAGGGGGCCTCGACTGGAAGCCGCTCGCCCTCTCGCCCAAGGACATGGATTTCGTGGAGGCCAAAAGCGGCGCCGCCCGCGAGATCGCCCTCGCCTTCGGCGTGCCGCCCCTGCTGCTCGGCCTGCCGGGCGACAACACCCACGCCAACTACGCCGAGGCCAACCGCGCCTTCTACCGCCAGACGGTGATCCCCCTCGTGCGCCGCACCGCCGAATCCCTCGCCCATTGGCTGGAACCCGCCTTCGGCCCGGCCCGGCTGGAGCCCGACCTCGACGCCATCGAGGCCCTGGCGCCCGAGCGTGAATCCCTGTGGCGCCGGATCGGCGAGGCGGGATTTCTGAGCGACGCCGAGAAGCGGGTGGCGGTGGGGTACGGGGCGGCAACCGACTGAGGAAGCGTCGTGCCCGCCAAGGAAGCGGACGCGCGCCCCCCAAAGACCGATACATTTCCGAACCCCGGAGTCCCTCATGGACGGCCATTTCACCGGCTATGCCAGCCTGTTCGGCGTGCCCGATCTCGGGCGCGACGTGGTGGCGCCCGGCGCCTTCGCGGCGAGCCTGAGCGCGCGGGGCGCCGCGGGCGTGCGGATGCTGTGGCAGCACGATCCGGCCGAGCCCGTCGGGCGCTGGCTCTCCCTGACGGAAGATGCGCGCGGCCTGCGCGTCGCCGGCCAGCTCAACCTCGCCGTGCAGCGGGGGCGTGAACTCGACGCGCTCCTGCGCGAGGGCGCGCTCGACGGGCTCTCCATCGGCTTTCGCACCCAGCGGGCGACGCCCGAGCGCGGCGGCCTGCGCCGGCTCCACAGCCTCGACCTGTGGGAGATCTCGCTGGTCACCTTTCCGCTCCAGCCCGGCGCCCGCATCGCCGGGAAGGCCGCGCCCGCCCCGCCCCTGGCCGACGCCATCCGGGCCTTTGCCCGGCGCGTCGCCCCGCCGCGCCCTACGGCGCTCGGCCGGCCCGCCGCTCCCCTCCCCCACCAGAAGAGGTTCGCATGACCGTCCAGACCGCCATCGAGACGAAATCCGCCCGCGCCCTCGAGAACAAGGCCGCCACCGACCCCGCCGTGAACGACGCCATGGGCGAACTCCAGCGCGCCTTCGCGGCGTTCCGCGAGACCAACGACACCCGGCTCGCCGAGATCGAAGGCCGCCTCGGCACCGATGTCCTCACCGAGGAGAAGCTCGCCCGCATCGACGCGGCGTTGGACACCACCCGCACCCGCCTCGACCGCCTCACCCTCGACGGGCGCCGCGCGCCCCTCGGCGCCGAGGCCCCGCCCCGCGACGCCGTGGCCACGGAGCACAAGGCGGCGTTCGATCTCTACGTCCGGGCCGGCGAGAGCGGCGGCCTCAAGCGCCTGGAGGAGAAGGCTTTGTCGGCGGGCTCCGGCCCGGATGGCGGCTACCTTGTGCCCGCTACGATCGAGCGCGAGGTTCTCACCCGCCTTGCCCGGCTCTCGCCGATCCGGGGGCTCGCCACCGTCCGCACCATCTCGGGCGGCCTCTACAAGCGCGCCGTCTCCGTCACCGAGGCGGCGTCGGGCTGGGTGTCGGAGGCCGCGCCCCGGCCGCAGACCGACGCGCCGACCCTATCCGAACTCAGCTTCCCCGCCATGGAACTCTACGCCATGCCGGCGGCGACCCAGACGCTCCTCGACGACGCCGTCGTCGACCTCGACGCCTGGCTCGCCGACGAGGTCGAGACCACCTTCGCCGAGCAGGAGGGCACCGCCTTCGTCACGGGCAACGGCGTCAGCCGCCCGCGCGGCGTCCTCAGCTACGACACGGTGGCCAACACCGCCTGGGTTCCGGGAAAGCTCGGCTTCGTCGCGACCGGCGCGGCCGGGGCCTTCCCTACCACCAACCCGGCCGACGTGCTGTTCGATCTCGTCTATGCGCTTCGCGCCGGCTACCGCCAGAATGCCGGCTTCGTGATGAACCGGCGCCTCCAGAGCACGATCCGCAAGCTGAAGGACGCCGACGGCAACTACCTGTGGCAGCCGCCGCAAACCGCGGACCGCACCGCGACCCTGCTGGGCTTCCCCGTGACGGAGGCCGAGGCGATGCCGGACGCCGCCGCGAACAGCCTGTCGCTGGCTTTCGGCGATTTCCGCCGCGGCTACCTCGTGGTGGACCGCGCGGGCCTACGGGTGCTGCGCGACCCCTACTCGGCCAAGCCCTACGTGCTGTTCTACACCACGAAGCGCGTGGGCGGCGGCGTGCAGGATTTCGACGCGATCAAGCTGTTGAAGTTCGCGTGAGAAGCGCGGGCGCCCGGTTCAGCGGGCGCGGCGGAGGCGGGTCGCGCCCGGCTCCGCCATCCACTCCGTGCGCCCCCCCGCCTCACCTGTCTGCATCCGGCTCATCTCGGCGGCCCGCGAGGAAATCCAGCCCGCGTGCTCGGCGGTCGGGGTGACGGCGGTGAAACCGCCGCAGGCCGTGCGGGCGCGCTTGTCCTGGTGCATGGCGCCGCTCGACCAGCTGACGACGCCGACGATCTGGTAGCCGCCGGGGCCGCCGCTCAGGATCGGGCCGCCGGAATCCCCGAGGCAGGCGCCGGCCCCCGCCGTCTCGGCCATGCGGCGGCGGTCGGTCACCACGGTGACGCGGTTGGCGACCTGAAGCGGGCCGATGGAGACGAGCCGGGCCTGGCGCAGGGTGCGGGCGGTGTTGCGGCGGTTCTCCGCCACCACGCCGAAGCCCGCGATCTCGACGGTGTCGCCGGTGGCGATCCCGCCGCCGCGCGGATCGAGGGGCTGGAAGTCGCCGCCCAGGGGCTCGGCGAGCTTGACCAGGGCGAGGTCGATCCCCGGCTGATCTTCCGGCGTGGTGCCGGGCACGAATTCGGGGTGCATGGTCGCCGCCGCGACGCCGATGCGGCGCGAGCGGAAGGCCCGGTCCACCGCAACCACGCTGTAGCCGGCGCGGTGCATCACGCAATGGGCCGCCGTGAGGACGAGATCGGGCGCGATGAGGGTGCCCGAGCAGATCTCGCCCTGAGTGCTCTCGATGCGCACCACGGAGGCGCGCAGGCCGTTGGGGTCGCGCGAGACCGTGCCGTTGATCACCGCGAGCGCCGGGGCCGGCAGGAGGCCGACGAGGCTCGCGAGAGCGACTGTGCGAAACGCGGTCGGCAGCATCGTGTCTCTCCCCGCGTTCCGGTGAACCCCGGTCTGCTTGGACTTAAACTTAGCGTAAGGGAATCGTTCGGCCAAGCACCGGTTCCCCGCCGATGCGGGGTGGCCTACGGCTCGACCCAGCGGGCGGCGAGGCCCCAACCCGCGAGCGTCGCGTCGATCCAGGCCCGCTGCGGCCCGACGAGAACCCCTTGCGAGAGGCCGCCGCAGGCCCCGCCGACCCAGGCCGCCACGGCGACGACGCCGGCCGCATCCGTCACCGGGCCACCGGAATCGCCCTGGCAGGCGCCGGTTTTCGTGCCCTTGACCCAGACGAGGAGACGGCTCGGCCCGTACGGTTCGACGACGGGAACCCGTGCCTGCCGGTAGGTGCCGCTGCTGCGTGGATCGCCGGGCGTTCCCACGCCGTAGCCCGCGACCGTGACGGCCTCGCCCGCGCGCGGCATCGCGTCGCTCAAGGGAAGCGCGGCGAACGGGGCCGGCAGGGGCGCGGCCAGGCGCACGAGGGCGAGGTCGACGGAGCGGCGGCGCCCCGTGATGGCCCCGGCATCGTAGCCCGGATGCACCGCCTGCGCGGCGGGTTCGGCCAGGACGGGGGTGCCGTCCGCGCCCTTGTAATGCACCCGGTGGGCGAGGCCGGGCGCGAGGCAATGCCCGGCGGTGAGGATGGCGTCCGGCGCCACCACCACGCCGGTGCAGACGCCGCCCTTGGAGGACAGCACCATCACGGCCCCCGTCGCGGCTTCCGGCGCGGGGGCGCCGCCCACCACGGCCGCCGCCGGGCCGACGAGGCCCAGCAACGCGGCGCAACACCCGAACACCCGCCGCGCCATCGGCGACCCTTTCGCCCATCAGGAGACCACCATGACCCCGATACGCGTCGCGGGCACCACCGTCGAGCCGATGAGTCTGGCGGAGATGCGCGCCCACCTGCGCCTCGATTCCGACGATGGCGCCGAAGACGGGCTCATCGCCGGCCTGCTGACGGCGGCCCGCGCCCAGGTCGAGGCCGCGACCCGGCGGCTCCTCACCCCCGGCCGCTACCGCATCACCGTCACGGCCTGGCCGCCGAACGGGTTCCTGGCCCTGCCGCTCGCCCCCCTGGTGGCGGTGGAGCGCGCGAGCCTCGTGGACGCGCAAGGCGGGGTGACGGAGTTGAGCGCCGGCCTCATCCGCCTCGGGCCGGACCCGGAGGAGGCGCCCGGCCTCACCATCGCGCCGGAGGCCCCGCCGCTCCGCGCCCGCGCCGCCCTCATCGAGGTGAGCGCGGGCCATGGCGGCGACGGCCCGCCCGTGCCCCCCGCCCTCGTCCAGGCGATCCG
Source organism: Methylobacterium gossipiicola (assembly GCF_900113485.1). Lineage (GTDB taxonomy): Bacteria > Pseudomonadota > Alphaproteobacteria > Rhizobiales > Beijerinckiaceae > Methylobacterium > Methylobacterium gossipiicola. The sequence goes on along the minus strand of NZ_FOPM01000003.1, from coordinate 74,775 downwards.
GCTGCTGGCCGCCCACGGCTTCGAGCATCGCGGCGACACCGCCGTCGCCCCGCCGCCCGCCGTCGCGGCCCTCGTCGAACCCCTCCGGCGCCTGCGCCTATAATTCGAAGGTCGCCATCATGTCCGACCCCCTCCCCCGCATCCCCATCGGCGCACGCCGCCGCCGCTTCGTCCTCGAACGCCCCGTGGAGGAGTCGGACGGGTTCGGCGGCACCCTCCGGCGCTTCGTCCCCGGCCCCCTCCTGTGGGGCTCCCTCGAAGCCATCGGGGCGCCCGAGCGGGTCCGGGGCGGGCGGGCCGACGCCGTGGAGACCCACCGGGTCCGCCTCGCCTACCGGCCCGACGTCAGCCCGCCCATGCGGCTTGCCGCCGGGCCGCGCCGCTTCGCCATCCGGGCGGCGGCCGATCCCGACGGGCGGGGGCGCGAACTCGTCTGCCGGGTCGAGGAACTGATTGCCGGAGCGGAGGCGCCATGAGCACGGCCACGGCGAATCCGGTCTCGGCGAGCCCGCTCCTCGCCCTGCGGGGGGCGATCCTCGCCTATCTCGCCGTCGATGCCGCCCTGGCCCGCCTCATGGGCGGGGCTTTGCGCCTCCACGACGAGCCGCCGCGCGGCAGCGTGCCCGTCTACGGCGTGTTCGGCGACGCCGAGATCCGCGACGAATCCGTCGATGGCGCCGCCCGCCACGCCCATAGCCTGAGCCTCATCCTCTACGCCCGGCCGGGCTCGGCCCGCTCCGGCCTCGCGGCGGCCGAGCGCATGGCCGACCTTCTGGCCGACGCGCCCCTGGCGCTCACCGGCCACAGCCTCGTGACCCTCCGGGTCGCGCGGCTCGCCGCCACCCGCGACCCCGCCACGGGCGAGGCCCGCGCCACCCTCACCCTCCAGGCCGTCACCGAGGGGCGCCCGGCCTGAGCGCCGCCCCCATTTCCGGAGCCCCAGCATGAGCGCGCAACGCGGCAAGGACCTTCTCATCCGGGTGGCGAACGGGGGCGGCTTCACGGCCGTCGCCGGCCTGCGCACCCGCCAGATCGCCTTCAACGCCGAGACCGTGGACGTGACCCACGCCGAATCCGCCGGGCGCTGGCGCGAACTCCTCTCCGGGGCCGGGGTGCGCCGGGCCTCCATCGCGGGGGCCGGGGTGTTTCGCGACGAAGCCTCCGATGCCCGTCTGCGGCAGCTGTTCTTCGACGGCGCCGTCGAAACCTACCAGGTGGTGGTTCCGGCCTTCGGCACCCTGGAGGGATTGTTCCAGATCACCAGCCTCGAATATCGCGGCGATCACGCCGGGGAGGTGACCTTCGACATGGCGCTGGAGTCCGCCGGCGCCCTCGGCTTCACGGCGGCTTGAGCCATGGCCAACCGCCGACGCGGCGAGGTGCCCCTCGATCTCGCGGGCACCCGCTACACCCTCTGCTTCACCCTCGGGGCCCTGGCCGAACTCGAATCGGCCTTGGGCGCCGACGACCTCAACGGCCTCGCCGGGCGCTTCGCCGGGGGACGCCTCGCCACCCGTGACCTCGTCGCGCTTCTCGGCTGCGCCCTGCGCGGGGGCGGCCACGCCCTCGACGACGAGTCCGTGGCGGCCCTGCCGCTGGCCGGCGGCCTCGACCGCATCGCGGCGGCCCTGGGCGCGGCCCTGACGGCGGCGTTCGGCGACTCACCGCCAAACCCTTGACCCCCACGGGCGGGACCGCGCCGGAGCCCGCCTCCGCCTTCCCGTGGGATGACGTCCTCGCCCTCGCCCTCGGACGCCTGGGATGGCGCCCGCGCGACCTCTGGGCCGCAACGCCGCGCGAACTCTTCGCCGCCGCCGGCTTCCACGCCCGCGCGCCGGCTCCGAGCCGAGCGGAGTTCGATCGGCTGCTCGCCGCCCACCCGGACCCCCTTGATCCTGTGATCCCCTGACGACGGGAGCCTTGCATGGCCGAAACCGAGACCGACCGGGCGCAAGCCGGCCGCGAAAAGCAGCTCGAAACCCTCGACCGCCTCGCCAAACGCTTCGGCCACAGCCTGTCCCAGGCCCTGACCGGCCCCCTCGGCGCCGGCCGCCAGCTCGACGGGGTGCTGGGCACCCTCACCACCAAGCTCTCGGCCCTCGCCGTCAAGACGGCCCTCGCCCCGGTCAAATCCGGCATCACCGGGCTGGTGAAGAGCGCCCTTTCCGCCAGCGTATCCGGTGGCAGCGAAGCCTTCGCCCGGGGTGGGGTGATCGCAGGGGGCCGGGTGCAGCCCTTCGCGGCCGGCGGCATCGTCGCCGCCCCCACCTACTTTCCCATGCGGGGCGGCACCGGCCTCATGGGGGAAGCCGGCCCGGAGGCGATCCTGCCCCTGAAGCGCGGCAGCGACGGCCGCCTCGGCGTCGCGGCGGGCGCCGCCGAGGCACGAAACGCCTCCGTCACGGTCAACATCACCACCCCGGACATCGCGGGCTTTCGCCGCTCCGAGGCCCAGGTCGCCGCCGGCCTCGCCCGCGCCGTGGCGCGGGGCCGGCGAGGGCTGTGAGCGACGCGCGGGTCGTCCTCCTCTCCCCGCTTGCCGACGCGGTTCACACATCGCCGAAGAGGCACTTTCGCAAGCACCTCCGGGCCTGAAGCGAGCACGACAGGCCCCCTCTCCTGGAAGGAGAGGGGACCCGCGCCGCCCGAGAGATACAGAGAGCGCCAGAAAAAGGCTGCGCCCGCGCCTCTGCAAATCTTCCGAAGCAATCCCTCCGTCCTCCCCAGGAGCCGCCCATGGGCGCCGATTTCCACGAGGTCCGCTTTCCCCTCGACGTCGCCCTGCGGGGCAGCGGCGGGCCGGAGCGGATGACCGAGGTCGTCACCCTGGCGTCGGGGCGCGAGCACCGCAACGCCCGCTGGGCGGATTCGCGGCGGCGCTACGATGCGGGCCTCGGCATCCGCACCCTGGACGCCCTCCACGCCGTTCTGAGTTTCTTCGAGGAGCGGCGCGGGCGCCTCTACGGCTTCCGCTACCGCGACCGGGTCGATTCCCGCTCCGGCCCGCCCTCGCGGCCGGTCTCGGCCACGGACCAGCGGATCGGCACCGGCGACGGCACCACCCGGGCGTTCGGCCTCGCCAAGACCTACGGCAGCGGCCCCCTTCCCTACCGCCGGACCATCGCCAAGCCCGTGGCCGAGAGCGTGACCGTGGCGGTGGCCGGTGCCGTCCTGCCGGCCGCCGCCTTCACCTGCGACGCCACCACCGGGATCGTCACCCTCGCGACGGCCCCGCCTGCCGGCACCCCCGTGACGGCGGGCTTCGTGTTCGACGTGCCCGTCCGCTTCGACAGCGACAGCCTCACCGTCGATCTCGCGGCCTTCACGGCGGGCGAAATCCCGAAGGTGCCCCTCGTCGAGATCGTACCCTAGTGCTGTGACGCAATCACTTCGTTCCTGCGCCAAAGCACGAGGCTTTTGTTTTTGCATCACTTTTCCCAGACGCGGCTGAAGCCTCCGTCTGGATCGATGCCCTAGGAGCCCCGGCCATGCGCGACCTGCCGCCCGCCCTCGCCGCGCATCTGGCCGGCGGGTCCACCACCCTGTGCCATTGCTGGACCCTCACCCGCCGCGACGGCGCGGTGCTGGGCTTCACCGACCACGACCGCGATCTCGCCCTCGCGGGCGTCGTCCACGCCGCCCGCTCCGGCCTGGAAGCGGCCGAAGCCAGCGCCGAACTCGGCTTCGCGGTTGGCGGTGGCGAGGTGGCCGGCGCCCTGAGCGCCCTCGGGATCACCGATGCCGATATCGCCGGGGGCCTCTACGACGGGGCCGGCGTCGAGACCTGGCTGGTGGACTGGACCGTCCCGGAGACGCGCCTCCTCCTCGACGCCGGGACGCTCGGCGAGGTGCGCCGGGCCGGCGGCGCCTTCGTGGCCGAGGTGCGCGGCCTCATGGACCGCCTCGACGTGCCCACCGGCCGGACCTACCGCGCCACCTGCGCCGCCGAACTCGGCGACGGGCGCTGCCGGGTGAACCGGGACGCACCGGCCTTCCGCACCACCGGCCGGGTCGAGGCCGTGCCCGAACCCGAGACCCTGCTTGTGTCCCTGGCGGCGCCGTTCCCGCCCGGCTGGTTCACGGCCGGGCGCCTCGTCTGGACCGGAGGCGCCCAAACCGGACAGGCCGCCGATATCCGCGCCCACGCGGCCGAAGCGGCGGGTCCGCGCCTCGCCCTGTGGCAGGCCCCGGCCCGCCCGGTGCAGCCCGGCGACGCCTTCACGCTCACGGCGGGCTGCGACAAGCGGTTCTCCACCTGCGGGGACAAATTTGCCAACAGCCTGAACTTCCAGGGGTTTCCCCACCTGCCGGGCAACGATTTCGTGGTGCGGCCCGTGCCCGGTTCCGGCCCCGGCCTAGATGGCGGGAGCCTGTTCCGATGAGCGGAGCCGAGATCGTCGCCGCCGCCCGCGCCTGGATCGGCACGCCCTACCGGCATCAGGCTTCCCTGAAGGGGGTGGGGTGCGATTGCCTCGGCCTCGTGCGCGGGGTCTGGCGCGATTGCCTCGGCCCCGAACCCGAAGCCGCCCCACCCTACACGGCCTCCTGGGCGGAATCGGCCGCTCTCGGCACCGATCCCCTGGCGGAGGCCGCCGGCCGCCACCTCGTGCCGGTGCCGCTGGGCGATCCCGCCCCCGGCGACGTCCTGCTGTTTTCCTTCCGCGCCCACCTGCCCGCCCGCCACTGCGCCATCGCCACGGGGGCGGGCACGATGATCCACGCCCATGACGGCGCCGCCGTCACCGAAGTCGCCCTGACGCGGTGGTGGCTGCGGCACCGGACGCACGCGTTCCGGTTTCCGAATGGCGGCTGATCCGGGGCCGCCCGATCCTGAAGGCCGCCGCCCACATCAGGCCGCCATGGCACAGTACGGCACGAAACAGATCGACGTGCGCGGGATCCGACATGCCCGCTCCGCATGGACAGCCAAGAAGCCGGCATTTGACGGCATGGCGCTCGGATGGTTGTCGAGACGTACCGCGCCGGGGGCGCGGGCGACACCGCCGAGGTTCCGATGCCGACACTCCCCGCCCTGTTCCTCGCCGCCCTGGCGGGGGTGGCCATCGTGATCCAGCAGGGCTTGAACACGCAGCTGCGCGGGGTCCTGAACTCCGCCGCCTGGGCGGGCTTCGCGAGCTACTTCGTCGGCCTCGCCTGCATGGCGCTCCTGGCCCTCGTCCTGCGCGATCCCCTGCCCGCCTGGAACGCGGCGGCGCGCCTGCCGTGGTGGGCCTGGAGCGGGGGGGCCTTCGGCGCCCTGTTCATCGGCCTTGGCATCGTCCTCGTGCCGGTCCTGGGGGCGGGCACCTTCATGGCCCTCCTCGTCACCGGCCAGATGCTGGCCTCCGTGGCGTTCGACCATTTCGGCTGGCTCGGCCTCGCCCAGCGCAGCCTCGACGGCCCGCGGCTCATCGGCGTCGCCCTCCTCATCGGCGGGGTGATCCTGATCCGGCGCTGAGAACCACTCCTTTCCGGCCGCGCGGAGGCCGGTCCCGACAGCCTTCGGAGCCCGCCATGGCCACGCTGATCCTGCAAACCGCCGGAGCGGCGGCCGGTACGGCTTTGGGCGGCCCCATCGGGGGGATCATCGGCTCGGCCCTCGGGGCGGCGGCGGGCTCGGGCATCGACGGCGCCCTGTTCGGCGGCGGCACGGGCCCGCGCGTCGTCGAGGGGCCGCGCCTCACGGAGGTGGCGGGCCTGACCTCGACGGAGGGCGACCCGATCCCCCGCCTCTACGGCCGCGCCCGCCTCGGCGGCACCCTGATCTGGGCGAGCCGACCGCTCGAGACCGCCAACACCACCGTGGAGCGGGCGGGCGCCGCCGCCAAGGGCGGGGGCGGCCAGAAGACCGTCCGCACCGCCTATGCCTATTCCGTCGATCTCGCCGTCGGCCTGTGCGAAGGCCCCATCGCGGGGGTCAGGCGGATCTGGGCGGACGGGCGCGAACTCGACCTCACCGCCCTGACTTACCGCCTTCACCGGGGCGAGGCCGACCAGGCGCCGGACCCGCTCATCGTCGCCAAGGAGGGAACGGCCCCGGCCTATCGGGGCCTCGCCTACATCGTGTTCGAGCGTCTGGCCCTGGCTGAGTTCGGCAACCGCGTCCCGCAATTCGCCTTCGAGGTGGTGCGCCCCGTGGCGGGCCTCGCCGACCGGGTGCGCGCCGTCTGTCTCATTCCGGGCTCGACGGAATTCGGCCTCGACCCCGCCCCCGTCACGGAGGATGCGGGCCACGGCACGACGCGGCCGGCCAACCGCTTCCAGCTCCAGGGCGTCACCGACGTCATCGCCTCCCTCGATGCCCTCCAGGCCCTGTGCCCGAACCTGAAAAAGGTCTCGGTGGTGGCGAGTTGGTTCGGCGACGATCTGCGGGCCGGGCACTGCACCGTGGCCCCGAAGGTCGACAACGCCACCAAGGTGACGACGGGTGATTCCTGGGCGGTCGGCGGCCTCACGCGGGGACAGGCCGGCCGCGTCTCGACGACGCCCGAGGGCCATCCGGCCTATGGCGGCACCCCGTCCGATGCCGGCCTCACCCGCCTCGTGGCCGAACTCCACCGCCGGGGTCTCGGCGTGGTGCTCTACCCGTTCCTCATGATGGACGTGCCCCAGGGCAACACCCTGCCGGACCCGCGCGATCCTGTTAGCCCCGGCCAGCCGCCCTACCCCTGGCGCGGGCGCATCACCTGCGATCCCGCCCCCGGCCTGCCCGGCAGCCCGGACGGCACGGCGGCGGCGGGCGCCCAGGTCACGGCGTTCTTCGCGCAGTATCGCGGCCTCGTGCTGCACTACGCCGACCTCGCCGCCGGCTGGGGCGTGCCGCTCGCCGGCTTCGTCATCGGCTCCGAATGCGTCGGCCTCACCCGCGTGCGGGGGGCGGGGGACACCTACCCGGCCGTGGAGGGATTTCGCAGTCTCGCCCACGCGTTACGCGACCGCCTCGGCGCCTCGGTCCCCCTCGTCTACGCCGCCGACTGGACGGAGTACGGCGCCCATGTCCGCGACGGCGGCGCCACCGTGCGGTTTCCCCTCGACGCCCTGTTCGCCGATGCGGCGATCCATGCCGTCGGCATCGACTACTATCCGCCGCTGACCGATTGGCGCGACGGGCCGGACCATGCCGACCTCGCCGAGACCGACAGTCTCTACGACCGCGCCTACCTCGCCAGCCGCCTCGGGGCGGGCGAAGCCTTCGACTGGTACTACGCCAGCGCGGCCGACCGGGCGGCACAACGGCGCACCCCCATCACCGATGGCGCCCAGGGCAAGCCCTGGGTGTTCCGGGCCAAAGACCTCGTCGGCTGGTGGTCGAACCGCCACTGGGAGCGGGACGGCGGCGTCGAGACCCGCGCCACCGCCTGGGTCCCGGGGGGCAAGCCGATCTGGCTCACCGAGATCGGCGTGCCGGCCGTCGACAAAGGCACCAACGGCCCCAACGTTTTTCCCGATCCGAAATCCGCCGAGAACGCGGCGCCGCCCTTCTCCAACGGCACCCGCGACGACCTCATTCAGACCCGCGCCCTCACCGCCATCCTGGAGCGGTTCGATCCCGCCGCGCCCGGCTTCGACCCCGCCCACAACCCGGTCTCGGCGGTCTACGGCGGACCGATGGTGCCGCCGGACGCGATCTTCGTGTGGTGCTGGGACGCCCGGCCCTACCCGGCCTTTCCGGATTTCGACACCGTGTGGGCGGATGCGGACAATTGGTCGGTGGGCCACTGGATCACCGGACGGATCGAGGGCCTCGAACTCGACCGGCTGGTGGCCGCGATCCTGGCCGATTGCGGAATCGACCGCCCGGCCCGGATCACCGGCGCGGCGCAACTCGACGGCTACGTCCTCGACCGGTCCCTCTCGGCCCGCGCCGCCCTCGAACCCCTGGCCCGGCTCTACGGCCTCGACGTCGCGGCGGTGGCCGGCACCCTGCGCGTGCGGGGGCCGCGCGGAGAACGACCCCTGGCGTTGGCGGCGGGCGATCTCGTGGCCCCGGGCGACGACGCGCCCCTCGCCCAGGTGCGGGCGGAGGAATCCGAACTGCCCCGGTCCCTCGAAGTCACCGTGACCGACGCCGAGGGCGGAGCCTATCGCCGGATCACCGCCGCCGCCTCACGCCCCACGGGGGCGCGGCGCCGCGAGGTCCGGTTCGAGGCGGCGGTGGTGACGCGGCGGGCGCAGGCGGAAGCCCTGGCGGAGGCCATGCTCGACGCGGATCTCACCGCCCGCGACACCGCCACGTTCGTGCTCAGTCCACGCCGCATCGACCTCGAACCCGGCGACCTGTTGCGGCTGCCGGACGAGGCGGCAACGCACCGCATCGTCCGCATCGCCGACAGCCCCGCCGGGCGGCGGATCGAGACCCGGGCGGTGCCCCGGTACGGCCGCGTCCGCGCGGGGGAGCGCCCCGAGGCGGGCCGGCGCCGGGCACCGCCGGCACTCGCCGGACCGCCCTTCGCGACGATCCTCGACCTGCCGCTGGACCGGGGCGACCCGACGCCCCTGCAGGTTCTCGCCGTTCGGGCCGAGCCGTGGCCCGGCGAGATCGCCGTGTGGCGGGCGGAGGATGCGGGCGCGCTCGCCCTCCACACCCTCGTCGATCACCCGGCCTGCCTCGGGGAGACCCTGACGCCGTTCGGTCCCGGCCCGCTCTGGCGCTTCGACCGGGCGGCCCGTCTCGAGGTTCGCCTCGGGGCGGCCGGGGGCCTCGCCTCCGTGCCCGAAACGGCGGCCCTGGCCGGCGCCAACCGCTTCGCCCTCGTGGACGCGGACGGCACGGTCGAGATCGTGGCGGCGACGGGGGTGGTGCTCACCGGCCCGGGCACCTACCGCCTCAGCGGGTTCCTGCGGGGGCTCGCCGGCAGCGAGGCCGCCGCCGCCCGCACCCTGGCGGCGGGGCGCCTCATCGTGCGCCTCGACGAAGCCCCGGTGCCCCTCGTCACCCGCCTCGACGAGGCCGGGCGGCCGTTCCGCTACCGCATCGGCTCGGCCATCCGCGACCCGGCCGATCCGCTGTTCGTGGAGCGCCGGGCCACGGCCGGCCTCGGGGCCTTCCGGCCGCTGGCCCCCGTCCACCTGCGGGCGCGGCGCACGGGCGAGGGCCTGCGCCTCGCCTGGACCGGCCGGGTCCGCCGCGACGGCGATGCCTGGGAAGCCGCCGACGTGCCGCCCGATCCCATGCTCCGGGGCTACCGCATCGACATCCACGGCCCCGGCGGGGCGGTCCTGCGCAGCCTGGAGACCACGGCGTCGTCCGTTCTCTACACCGACGCGGCGGCGGATTTCGGCGGGCCGCCCACGGTGATCGAGGCCAGCATCGTACCGCTGGGCGCCCTGACCGGGCCGGGACCGGCCCTGCGGGCGCGGGTCCCCGTCCGGGCGGGATGAGGCACCGCGCCCTTCCCCGAACGGGCGCAACGAAGCCCGGTCCGGGGTCCAGCGCAAGACGTCGCGAAGCGTCGACAATCGCGCCGGGTCCCGGATCACCCCGCGCTGCGCTCCAGGCGTCCGGGGCAGCGGCCGCCCCCTCCTCCTCTCACACCGGAGCCCGTCCATGGCGCAGACCACCCCGCACCTTGCCCTGCCGCTCCTCGCGGCGGGGCAGGCCGGCAAGCACGTGACCCACAACGAAGCGCTCCTCGTCCTCGACGCCCTGGTCCAGCTCGCCTGCCGCGACAAGGATCTGGCCGCGCCCCCCGCCGCCCCGGCGGAGGGCGACCGCTACCTCGTGAGCGCGCAGACCCCGACCGGGGCCTGGACCGGGTTGTCCGGACAAATCGTCGTATTCGGCGATGGCGTCTGGACCGGCCTCGCGCCCCAGGCCGGCTGGCTCGTGCATGTGGCCGACGAGGATGCGTTCTACCGCTTCGACGGCACCCGCTGGGGACGCCTGTTCGACGGCCTGCGCCGGCTGCGCAACCTCGAGGCCATCGGCCTCGGCACCGAGGCGGAAACCGGGACGGCGTTCGCGGCGAAGCTCGAGCGCGCCCTGTGGAGCGCCCGCACCGTGGCGGAGGGGGGCAGCGGCAGCCTCGCGGTGGTGCTGAACAAGGCGGCCCCCGGGGGCGCCGGCGCCCTGCTGTTCCAGACCGGATTCTCGGGCCGGGCCGAATTCGGGCTCAACGGCGAGGACGCGCTGGGCCTCAAGGTCTCGGCCGATGGCGCCGCGTGGCGCGGCGCGTGGCGGGCCGATCCGGCCACGGGCCATCTCGGCCTCGGTGCCCTCGCCCTGCCGGGCACGCCCATGGCCAGGGCGCCCCTGCACGTGGCCCGCGAGGAGGCGGGGCCGGGCCTGTGCCTCGACGCCTACGGCGCCGGCCCCGTGGACAACCTCATCCAGGCCCGCGCCGGCCGGGGCAGCCGTCAGGCCCCCGCCCCGGTCCGCGCCGGGGACGGCCTCGTCGGCCTCTCGGGCGGCGGATTCTTTTCGGGCGGGAGCGCGGACGGGTGCGTCACCCTGCGCGGCATCGCCGAGGAGGACTTTTCCGCCGGTGCGCAAGGCGCAGGCTTCGTGGTCGAGGCGACGGATCTCGGCGGCGTCATCCCGCGTCCCGTGGTGAAGATGCGGGCTAACGGCGCCCTCGAACTCGTGGCCAGGGCGGGCGTGCCGGCGGCCGGGACGGCACCGGGGCAACTCGTCTTCGACAGCACCCTGGGCGCCTTCCGGGGCCAGACCGGCGCCGGGTGGGTTCGCCTCACCAACCAGCCGCGCTTCCGCGCGAGCACGAGCTACGACAACTATCTCGGCGCGGGCACTTGGACGCGGGTCGGCTTCAACACCGGGACCCTCAACGATCAGGGCCTGTTCCGGGCGAGCGACAACGCCTTCGTGGCGCCGGACGCCGGAACCTACACCGTCTCGGCGGGCCTCGCGTTCAAGCGCAACGGCGACAACGCGCCCGCCTCCCTGCAGGCACGCTTCCAACGCAACGGCGCCGCCCTCGACGGCACCCGCCGGGGTGTCGCCACGCCCGTCGACGGTGTCTCGACGGTGAGCCTGTCCGCGACGGTGTCGCTGGCGGCGGGCGACCGGATCACCGTCGAGGCCCTGTTCACGGGCACGGACGGCTACGTCGCCGCCGCCGACAGCGATTTTTCCGGATTCGGCCTCGCCTGAGACTCAGAGTGCCTCACGAAGCCCCGTCCCCGGACGGTTCTCGCCCTCAAGACGACGGAGCGGCGGAAGTTTCGTGAGAGACACTCAATACGGGTAGCCGTAATACGGCGCGGCGGGGCGGCGCTCGTCGCCGTAGACCGGACGGCCATAGCCGCGCGGCGCCGCGACGGCACCCGGCCCGTAATAGCGTGGCGGCCGGTAATTGCCGTTGTTCACGCCAGCCGAGCGGTCGTTGCCATTCTCCTCGGCGAAGAGTGTCAGGCCGCTGCCGCTGCCGCTGTTCTGGGCCGCGGCGCCGCCGATTTCCGCCAGCAGCAATCCGGCGGCCAAACCCAAGACGATGCGCGAACGCGCCATGATTCCCCTCCGGGATTCCCTTCCCGAGACCGGCTTTGGCCGATCTCGCAGGCGAACGCCCGGGCGCGTGCTTCCGTTCCCTGACCGTCCCCTTCCCCACCACCCGGAGTGCACCATGGACCTCAGCGCCATCGGCAAGGCCGTGCTCATCGCCCGCGAGGGCCGGCGCCTTCATGCCTACCGCGATTCCGTCGGCGTCTGGACCATCGGGATCGGCCATACCAGCGCGGCCGGTCCGCCCCTCGTCACCCCCGGCCTCGTCCTCACCCCGGCCGAATGCGACGCGGTGTTCGACCGCGATGTCGTCCGCTTCGTCGCCGCCGTGCGGGCGGCCGTGACCCGCCCCCTGCCGCAGCACGGCTTCGACGCCCTCGTCTCCCTCTGCTTCAACATCGGGCCGGCGGCGTTCGGGCGCTCCACCCTGGTCCGCCGCCTGAACGCGGGCGACGACGACGGCGCGGCTCAGGCGATGATGATGTGGGACCGGCCCGCCGCCCTCATTCCCCGCCGGGGCGCCGAGCAGGACCAGTTCCGCACACCCTACGCGCAAGCCCTGCCCCGCGCCCGGCGCGGCGACCCCGCCCCCATCGCGGCTCCGGCAGCCCCCCGGTTCGCCCCGTCGGCGGCGCGCCGCACGGTTCCGCGCGTGGCGAGCGCCGCCCCGGCCGGGACCGCGCCCGGCTGGTTCGCCCGGGTCTGGACCGCCCTCGGCGGCCGTCCCCGCGCCTGAACCCGTCCCGTCCCCCTGGAGACCGTCGCCCCATGCCGCCGATCCGCATCGCCCTCGTCCTCGCCCTCGTGTCCACCCCCTGCGCCGCCCTCGATCCCGCCAGCGTGGTCGTGCCCTGGGGCGACGCCGTCGCGGTGGCGGCGCAGGCCGTCACCGGCCTCCTGCTGCCCCTCGCCGTCACCGCCGCCACGGCGGCCCTGGCGCGCCTCGCCGGCCCCCTGCGCACCCTCGTCACCGCCACCCTGGTGGAACGCCTCGTGCGCAACGTCGGCGATTACGCCGTCAACGCCGTGGCGGGCGCCGTGCGCGGCCGGACGCTGAGCGTCCCCGTGGGGTCCGCCGTCATCGCCCGGGCGGTGCAGCGCGGCCTCGACGAGGCCCCGGCCTGGCTCGTGCGCGCGGCCGGGGGACGCGAGGGACTGGCCGAGAAGGTGTTCCGCAGCCTGCCGCTCGCCGAGGAGGCGACCCTCGCCAACACCCTGCGCCCGGCCGTGGAGGCCGTGCGAACGGGACGTCGCACCCCTTGATGTGAAGGAGCCGCGCCATGGAAAAGCTCGCCCTGGAGGGGGCACGCCTGCTGTTCTCCCATGACGGGGCCGGCTGGATCGTCGCCGTGCTCATGGGTCTCGCCTGCCTCCAGCTCCACCGGGAGACCATGCGGACCCAGGATGCCCGCCTCGGCGACACCGGCGCCACGGCCACCGCCCTGGAGCGGGCTTCGCAGACCAACGTCGCCGTGGCCGCCGCCCTGGAGAGCCGCACCCGGGTGCTCGAAGACCTCTCCCGCCTCGTGAGCGAGATGGCCCGAAGCATCGAGCACGGCGACGAGCGCAGCCGCGACAAGCTCGACGCGATCCTGCGCCGCCTCGGCGAGGGCCGCCCGTTTTCGGCCCCCTAGTGCATCGATCCAGACGGAGGCTTCAGCCGTGTCTGGGAAAATTGATGCAAAACAAAAGCCTCGTGCTCTGGCGCATGAACGAAGTGATTGCGTCACAGCACGAGGGTATCGTCCGCCGGACCGGAGGCCGGTTCGGCGAAAGAAAATACGATTCAGCAAACGGATAGGGCGTTTTTCGTGACCCGAGGATCGCGGACGACGCCCTCATCGCCCCCCGATCGAAGGTGCCGCCATGTCCCGTTTCTTCCGCACCGCCCCCTCCGCCCGGAACCAGGCGGCGCAGGCTCGCCTCGGCGCCGCGCGCCGGCGCTTCGACCTCTCGTCCATCGCCCTGCGCCAGGCCGCCCTCGACCTTGTCGAGGGGGAACGGCGCGTCAGCGCCGCCCTGCGGACGACCCTGGCACGCCTCGACGCATCCCCCGCCTCCGCCGCATGAGCGCCGCCCCTTCGGCGCGTGGAACCGAACCGCGCCGGTTCCGCTTGCACCGGCATTCAGGGCGCATTCAGTGCCCGAACCCTACTCCGTGATTCATGCGCATCGTCCTCGCCCTGTTGCTGATCGGCCTGACCGTCGCGGGTTTCGCGATGGGATCGCTCGGCACGCAGGCCGAGGAGACCAGTCCGGCCGCCATCGTGTCGTCGGTGCAGGCAGCCCCCCGCCCCGAGACCTGCCTCAGCGCCGCCGACCTGCGCGAGGCGGTGGCCGAGAAACGGGTGATCGAACCCGTCGCCGCCATCCGCTCGGCCCGCAAGGTGATTCCCAGGGCCGAGATCCAGCGGGCGCGCCTGTGCCGGCACGACGAATCCCTCGTCTACCTGCTCACGGCCTTGCGCCGGGACGGGCAGTTCGTCCACGTGATGGTCGATGCCACGACGGGCGAGATCAGCGGCCCCTGAAGTCGGCATAACCAGAGGAGTGCGGGACCGTGCGTCTGCTCGTGGTCGAGGATGACCGGGACATCAACCGGCAGGTGGTCAGCGCCCTGGAGGAGGCCGGCTACGTCGCCGACAAGGCCTTCGACGGCGAGGAGGGCGGCTACCTCGGTGAGAGCGAGCCCTACGACGCCATCATCCTCGACATGGGCCTGCCCAAGGCCGACGGCGTCAGCGTGCTGCAGAAATGGCGCCGGGCCGGAATCAAGACCCCGGTCATCATCCTGACGGCCCGCGACCGCTGGTCCGACAAGGTCGACGGCTTCGATGCCGGCGCCGACGATTACGTGACGAAGCCGTTCCACATGGAGGAACTGCTCGCCCGCGTGCGCGCCCTCCTGCGCCGCGCCGCCGGCCACGCCACGAGCCAGATCGCCTGCGGCCCCGTGGTCCTCGACACGCGCTCAGGGAGGGTGTTCGTGGACGGCAACCCGATCAAGCTCACGAGCCACGAATACCGGCTGCTCTCCTACCTCATGCATCACACCGGCCGCGTGGTGTCCCGCGCCGAACTCACCGAACACCTCTACGACCAGGATTTCGACCGCGATTCCAACACCATCGAGGTGTTTGTCGGTCGCCTGCGGAAAAAGCTCGCCGTCGACCTCATCCAGACCGTGCGGGGGTTGGGGTATCTCGTGGACCCGAACCAGCCGCCGTCGCGGGTGTGAGACGCGTGGCGCTCGGTCATGACGATGCGCAGGCGCCTTTTGCTCACCAAACGAGCCGGGGTTCGAGGAACTTCCGGCTCAGGGTGCTTCGTCCGTTGCCAGATCCGTGTGTGAAAAATCATTGCCCTTGAAGAGAAGCGGCACCTCACGGCTACGAGCCGAGGCATAGGCGAAGCAATCGCCCATGTTGAGTTGAGCCGGATGCCCCTGGCCCTTGCCGTAGCGGACAAAAGCATCGCGAGCGACATCGGCCTCTCCGGGAAGAATCGAAACGACCCGGACTCGCGCTGCTTCGAGGAGCAGCCGAACATCCTCCCGCGCCGACGCAATGCCGCCTTCGCACTGCCGCGCGATGGCCAAAACCGTTTCATAGACGGCCAGTGGCGAAGTCATGGGAGCCGAAGCGGTCTCGAGGCGGTCGGCCAGGGCCTGCGCATCCGGTTCACGCAAGATCATGGCAACGAGGGCCGAGGCATCGACGAACACTTAAGGATTGCCATTAAGCGCGTCGTAGAAGGCCTTGTCAGCGACGAGGCCCGTCGCCGCCCTGGAGAGCGCACGGTCCTGGATCGGGCGAATTCGCTCCCACAGGCTCGGGAGCCCGTCCGTGCGCTTCAAGGCATCGCCGACGGCGCGCTTGATGGCTTCGTTCGGCGAAATGCCGTCGCGCTCCGCCAGGACCAGCACGAGGCGTTCGGTCTCGGGATCGTGGATGTCGAGGCTCATCGTCGAATCTCCGTTCGGATGATGTACAGACGGAATGCGTCACCGTTCAACCGTCGCGAAGGCTGAGGGTCGTCGGGACCACCCCTCACGGCAATCGCCCGATCCCGCATGAGCCCCTCCCCCGCATGAGCCCGTTTCCCGCCTGGCTTCCCCTGCGCCGGCGCTCCATCGCCGTGCGCCTCGCCACTTCCGCGCTGCTGGCGAGTTCGGCGATCCTGCTCATCGCCGCCGGCATCCTGACGACGCTCTACCGGGAGAACACCGAGCGGGCCTTCGACAGCCGGCTCCTCGTCTACGCCAACAACCTCGCGACGGATCTGGTCTCGCCGAACGATCCCGAGAGCCGGTCCTTCACCCTGAGCGATCCGCGCTTCGACCTGCCCCTATCGGGCTGGTACTGGCAGATCGGGCGCGCGGACGCGAAACCCCGCGACCTGCGCACCTCCCGCTCCCTCGTGGGCGTGCCCCTGAAGGCCGCCAGCACCCCCGACTCCAAGGCCGGGGTCGGCCAGATCCGGCAAGGCTACGGCCAGGCCCAGGACGACCGGCCCCTGCGCATCATCGAGCGCGACGTCGATCTCGGCGAGGAGGGCCGCTACACCGTGCGGGTCGCCGGCCCGGCCGACGAGATCGCCAACGATGTCGGGCGTTTCCGCTTCTCCCTCATGGTGACGTTCGGGCTGCTCGGCCTGTCGCTGGCGCTCACCACCCTGCTGCAGATCCGCTTCGGCCTCGCGCCCCTGGCCAAGCTCAGGAACGCCCTCGGCGCCATCCGCCGGGGCGAATCCGACCGCATCACCGGCGAGTATCCCCGGGATATCGCGCCGCTGGCCGGCGAGGTGAATCTCCTCATCGAGACCAACCGCGAGATCCTGGAGCGCGCCCGCACCCAGGTCGGCAACCTCGCCCACGCCCTGAAGACGCCGCTCTCGATCATCGTCAACGAGGTCGCGGCGGCGGATGCGCCGGGCGACCTCTCGAACAAGATCCGCGAGCAGGCCGCCGTGATGCGCGATCAGGTGAACTACCACCTCGACCGGGCGCGGGCGGCGGCCTTGGCCGGAACGCTGGGCACCTCCACGGAGGTCGAACCGGCCCTCGCCGGGCTGGTCCGCACCTTCGGCAAGATCTACCGCGACAAGGACATCGCCTACACGGTGCACGTGCCGTCGGGCCTGCGGTTTCGCGGCGAGCGCCAGGATTTCGAGGAGATGATCGGCAACCTCGTCGACAACGCCTCGAAATGGGCGGCGCGCCAGGTCTCCATCCGGGCCGAGGCCGTAGCCCAGGACGACTATCCCCACCTCATGGTGTCCATCGAGGATGACGGGCCGGGCCTCGCGCCCGAGGACCGGGCGGCGGTCCTCGGGCGGGGCCGGCGCCTCGACGAGACCAAGCCGGGCTCCGGGCTCGGCCTTTCCATCGTGGCCGATCTCGTCACCCTCTATCGCGGCCGGTTCCGCCTCGAGGCGGCGAGCCTCGGGGGGCTGCGCGCGGTGATCGAAGTGCCCGGCGACGCACCGACCGGAGCGGGACCGCACGCGTGAGGCGGGCGCCGCGAGGAGGGCGGTTTGCGGGGCCGGCCCGCACGGCTAAGGTCGCGCCGCGCAAACCTTCGCGTGACACCGTGTCACCGTGGGTTCGCATCGTAGGGGCCGGAGCGTGGCCTTACATGCGGGCGCTGGGGGATTTCGAGGCGTGATGACGGCACTCTGGTTCATTCTGGCGCTCATGACCGGCGCGGCGGTGTTCGCCCTGCTCTGGCCCATGTCGCGCCGGGCCAATCCTCCGGCGGAGGCCGGCGGTCTGGCGACGGAGGCCGCGTTCTACGAGGACCAGCTGCGCGAGATCGAGCGGGATCTCGTGCGCGGCCTCATCGCGCCCCCCGAGGCCGAGGCCGCGCGCACGGAGGCCGGACGGCGCCTGCTGCGGACGAGCCGGACGGACGTTCCCGCCATTCCCGGCATCGCCGAGCCGGCCCTGCGCCAGCGCCGGGCCGCCTCCGCCTTCGCCCTCTCGACGATCCCCCTCGTGGCCCTCATCGCCTACGGGCTCTACGGTTCGCCCCACATGCCGGCGCAAGGGGCGGCCGAGCGTCAGGCGGTGCAGAACGGCGGACAGGAACTCCTCAACGCCATCGCGCAGATCGAGGCGCGCCTCGCCAGCGACCCAAAGGACGGGCGTGGCTGGACCGTGCTCGCCCCCGTCTACATGCGCATGGGCCGGTTCGACGACGCCGCCCACGCCTACGAGGCCGCCACCCGCCTCCTCGGCGAGACCCCGCAGCGTCTCTCCGACTGGGGCGAGGCCCTCATGGCCGGCAACAACGGCGTGATCTCCCCCCAGGCCAGGGCCCTGTTCGAGCGGGCCGTGGCCCTCGACGGCACGGCGGCCAAGCCGCGCTTCTACCTCGCCCGCGCGGCCGAACTCGACGGCGACATTCCCCTGGCGATCCAGCGCCTCACGGCCTTGGCGGAGACCGCCCCCGCCGATGCGCCGTGGCTGCCCGCCGTGCGCGACAACCTCACCCGCCTCAAGGGCGAGGCCCCGAAGGCCGATCCGGCTCGGCCAGGGGCCGGCGCCGCCCCCGAGGCCGGTGCCGCCGCCGCCCTCCAGGCGATGCCCCCCGAAGGCCGGAATTCGGCCATTCGCGGCATGGTGGACGGCCTCGACCGGCGCCTGTCCGAGAAGGGCGGCACGGCGGACGAGTGGCAGCGTCTCGTCGGCTCCTTAAGCGTCCTCGGGGAGCGCGACCGGGCCAGGACCGTCCTGGCCAAGGCCCGCACGGCCCTGGCCTCCGACGCGGCGGCCCTGCAGGGGCTCGACGCATTGGCGAGCGAATTCGGGCTCACCCGCGAGGGCGCGGATAAACCGGCGCCGACCGCGCAGGATCGGGGCGAAGCCCCTCAGGCGGGCGATGCGAAGGGTGCCGCGTCGGAGGCCGGAGGCGCCCCCTCCCCGGCGGACGCCGCGCGGGCCGGCACCGAGGCGGCGGTGGCCGCCGTGAAGGCCATGCCGGCGGCCGAGCGCGACACGGCCATCCGCGGCATGGTCGCCAGCCTCGATCGGCGCCTCGCCGCGAAGGGCGGGAGCGTCGACGACTGGCTGCGCCTCGTCCGGTCCTACGCCGTGCTCGGCGAGCGCACCCAGGCGATCCAGGCCCTCGACCGCGCCCGCATGGCCCTGAGCCCCGAGCCCCAGGCCAAGGAGCGTCTCGACGAACTCGCCCGCGAACTCGGCCTCGACGCGCCGCGCCCCTGACAATCGGTCCTGGACGTCGACCTTGACCCGGGCGTCGCAGAGTCCGAAACCATCTTGCATGGACGAGGCGGGACACGGTCCGGTTGCCGCGAGGCGCCGACGCCGTCCGGCCTGACGGCGTCCGTGACGCCACAACCCGAGACGGGACGACCCGCGTGACCCGCAAGAGCCGCCGCCTGATCCTCATCGCCGCCTGCGGAGCCGTGCTGGCCCTGGCGCTGGGGCTGATCCTGTCGGCCATGAGCGGGTCGATCGTGTTCTTCCGCTCGCCGAGCGAAGTGGCTGCCCAGGGCGTCGCCCCCGGCACCCGGTTCCGCCTCGGTGGCCTCGTGAAGGACGGCTCCGTCCAGCGCGGACCGGACCAGACCGTGGATTTCGCCGTGACCGACACCAACGCCACCGTGCAGGTGCAGTATCGCGGCCTCCTGCCCGACCTGTTCCGCGAGGGTCAGGGCATCGTGGCCGAGGGCCGTCTCGAACCCGGCGGCATCTTCCGGGCCGACACGGTGCTGGCCAAGCACGACGAATCCTACATGCCCCGCGAGGTCGCCGACGCCCTCAAGGCGCAGGGGCGCTGGCAGGAGGGCAAGGGCATGGTCGAAAAGCCCGCCGAGGCCAAGCCGGCGGAGGCCAAGACGGCGGACACCAAGCCCGCCGACGCGAGCACGGCGATCACCGACAAGACGCTCGGGCAGCGCAGCGAGCGATGATGCGAAAATTCCTCCTCAAGGACTGTATCCCGTGCTGATCGAAGTCGGCCACTTCGCCCTCGCCCTGGCGCTCGCCCTGTCCCTCGTCCAGGCGGTGATGCCGGTCTGGGCCGCCCGCTCGGGCGATCAGGCCCTGCGCGCCGTGGCGACGCCGGCCGCGCTCGGCGCCTTCGCCTGCATCCTGTTCAGCTTCGGCGCCCTCACCTACGCCCACGCCACCTCGGACTTCTCGGTCCAGAACGTGGTCGAGAACTCGCACACGCTGAAGCCTTTCCTCTACAAGCTGTCGGGCGTGTGGGGGAACCACGAGGGCTCGATGCTGCTCTGGGTGCTCATCCTCACCCTGTTCGGCGCCCTGGTGGCGGTCGCGCGCAACTCCGTGCCGCCGACCCTGCGGGCCAACACCCTCGCGGTGCAGGGCCTCATCACCTTCGTGTTCGTGCTGTTCATCATCACGACCTCGAACCCGTTCACGCGGGTGAGTCCGGCCCCGGTGGAGGGCAACGACCTCAACCCGCTGCTGCAGGATTTCGGCCTCGCGATCCACCCGCCGCTCCTCTACGTCGGCTATGTCGGGTTCTCGATCACCTTCGCGTTCGCCATCGCGGCCCTCATCGACGGGCGCATCGACGCCGTCTGGGCCCGCGCCGTGCGGCCCTGGACGCTCACCGCCTGGAGCTTCCTGACCCTCGGCATCGCCATGGGGTCGTACTGGGCTTACTACGAGCTCGGCTGGGGCGGCTGGTGGTTCTGGGACCCGGTGGAGAACGCCTCCCTGATGCCGTGGCTCGCCGGTACGGCCCTGCTGCACTCCACCGTGGTGATGGAGAAGCGCGACGCCCTGAAGGTGTGGACGGTGCTGCTGGCCATCCTGACCTTCTCGCTCTCCCTGCTCGGCACCTTCATCGTCCGCTCGGGCGTGCTCACCTCGGTGCATTCCTTCGCCACCGACCCGACGCGGGGCATCTTCATCCTCGCCATCCTGATCCTGTTCATCGGCGGCTCGCTGACCCTGTTCGCGTGGCGGGCGCCGATGCTGCGCCAGGGCGGCCTGTTCGCGCCGATCTCCCGCGAGGGCGCCCTGGTGATGAACAACCTGCTGCTGGCCGCCGCCTGCGCCACGGTGTTCACCGGCACGCTCTATCCGCTGCTGCTCGAATCCCTGACGGCGGAGAAGATCTCCGTCGGGCCGCCCTTCTTCAACTACACCTTCATCCCCCTGGCGGTGCCGCTGCTGCTCATCGTGCCCTTCGGCCAGACCCTGGCGTGGAAGCGGGGCGACGTGCACGCCGCCTCCCAACGCCTGTTCGCCGCGCTGGCCGTCGCCCTCGTGGTCGGGCTCGCGGTGCTGGCCTACACCTGGGGCGGGCCGATGATGGCCCCCGTGGGCATCGGTCTGGGCGTCTATCTCGTCATCGGGTCGGCCCTGGAGATCGTGTCCCGCGCCCGCGGCTACGGCGCCAGCCGGGCCCGCGGCGCCGGCGTGGTCTGGCGCCGAGCCATGGGCCTGCCGCGTTCGGCCTGGGGCACGGCGCTCGCCCATGCGGGCGTCGGTGTCGTGGTGCTGGGCATCGCCGCGCAGGGCTGGGCGACGGAGGGGCTGAAGACCTTGAAGCCGGGCGAGACCCTGGCCTCCGGCCCCTACGTCGCCACCCTCGACCGGGTCGGCCCGCGCATGGGCGAGAACTACTCAGAGACGACCGCCTTCCTCACCATCCGCAACCGGGCCGGCGACATGATCGGCACCGTCGAGACGGGCAAGCGCTTCTATCCGAGCCGCCGCATGACGGTGACGGAATCCGGCCTCCTCACCATCGGGGCGAGCCAGGTCTATGCGAGTCTGGGCGAGGTGATGCCGGAGGGCGGCAGCATCGGCCTGCGCCTCTACTACAAGCCCCTGGTGCTGCTGATCTGGCTCGGCGCCGTGGTCATGGCGCTCGGCGGCGCGGTGTCCCTCACGGACCGCCGCATGCGGGTCGGCGCCCCGGCCAGGGCCAAGGCGAAGGCCCTGCCGGCCGGCATGGCGGCGGCGGAATGAGCGCCGCCCCGCGCGTCGCGCTCCTCCTCGCCCTCGGGGGAGCCCTTCTCACCGCCGGGGGGGCGCACGCGGTCCAGCCCGACGAGGTCCTGAAGGACCCGGCCCTCGAAGCACGGGCGCGGGACATCTCCGCCGGCCTGCGCTGCCTCGTGTGCCAGAATCAGTCCATCGACGATTCCGACGCGCCCCTCGCCAAGGATCTGCGTCTCATCGTACGCGAGCGCCTCCAGGCCGGCGATGACAATGAACAGGTCCAGGCCTACGTCGTCGGCCGCTACGGTGAATACGTGCTCCTGCGGCCGGTCTTTGCCCTCCACACCCTGCTCCTGTGGCTGACCCCCCTCGCCGCCCTGGGCCTCGGCCTGTTCGGCCTCTGGCGCCTGTCCCGCCGCCGTGCCGACCCCGCGCCGCAGGGCCTCACCGCCGCCGAGCAAGCCGAGATCGCCGCTCTCACGCGACGCGACTGACCGCCCTCCGCGCGACGCGGACAGCCGGCTGGACCCGGCCGGCACCGTCACGCCAGGGGCATGACCCTGCATTTTATTCATGCCTCCGGCAAATTTTTCCAATATCCATGCACCAAAAGCATTTGTGCGATGCGAAAAATCCCTCTTCGCGATGCACAATCCTCCCGGCATAAAGCGGTCTCCCGGTGCAACCGGCTCTCCGTACGGGCACTCCCGGCGGACAGTAACCGCACAGGCCATTCCCATGCGCTCCACCCTCCTCGCCACCGCCGCCTTGCTGTCGTCCCTCGCCGCTCCCGCCGCCCGGGCCACCGAACTCGAAGCCGCCAAGCCGATCTCCATCGACCTCGCGACCTTCCGGGGCACGGCCTATTACACCCCGACCAAGGACGGGTACCGCGTCGTCGCCACCCTGGCCTCGGTCAATTCCGGCTCCGACCAGCCGCCGGTGATCCGCCTGATCACGACGCTCAACGCCGACCAGACCGTGCACCTCTCCGTGCCGGGGGCGCTGGGCGCCGATGGCCGCGAGACCACCATCGCGTTCTCGCGCCGGGGTGACCGGATCGACGTCGCCTCCGCCGACTGATCCGCGCAGCGGCCCGTCCACCGTCCGGTGCGGCGGACGGGCCGCGATTGCCTTTGGAAAACTCTAATTCCCTCAATCGCTTAGCCGCCTCGATTTAAACATTCGGCAAGCCGCGCCCCGTCATAGGCTCGGAGGTCTTTCCGAACGGACGAAGGTCGATGCGGTTCAAACTCGGTCAGGTCGGACGCGGTCGCGCCGTTCCCCGACAATTCACCCTGAGCGGAAAGCTCGCCCTGGTGCTCGGGGTTCTCTCCCTCGGCACCCTCGGGCTCGCGGTCTTCAACGATTGGGCGGCCGGGCGCCAGCGGCTGCACGCCGCGACGGTGGAGGCCGTGTGGGAGCGCGCCCTCTCGGCCCAGGATCTCGCCCTCGCCATCGAACGGACCGTCGTGGCGGCCGATGCCGTCTACACGGCCGACGACGTCGACGGCGCGCGCACGCAGTTCTCGGCCCTCAAGCAGGCGCTGGCCCGCGTCACCGAGAGCAAGGCCGCCCTGCTCGCGCGCCTCGACGGGTATGTGCCCGATCCGGTCCGGCGCAAGCTCGACCTCATGCTCACGGAATTCCAGTCCTATCAGGCGGACACCGCCGAACTCGGTCTCACCGTCTCACCGAAAGCCGCCCTGATTCAGGGAACCGATGAGGCCACCGTCGCCAGCCGTCGGCGCATGGTCGCCGAAATCACCGCGATCGGGCAGGCGACCATGGCCGACCTCACCGATGCGCGGGCCGCCGCCGCGATCCTGGCCGAGCGGACGCGTCTCGTCACCATCCTGGCCGCCGGCGCCATCGTCCTCGCGACCCTCGCCCTGGCCCTCTGGATCGTCGCCCGCGAGATCCGCCGTCCCCTCGACGGGCTCGGTCGCGCCATCCGGCGCCTCGCCGACCTCGACCTGGCCCCGGAGGTTCCGCTCACCGGGCGGCGCGACGAGTTCGGCGCCATGGCCCGATCCATCGCCGTCCTGCGGGGCGCCATCATTCAGAAGGTGGCGTCCGACGCCGACGCCCTCTCGGCCATCGCCCGGGAGGCCGAGCGCGCCACGCGCCTCGGCACGGCGACTGAAGCGTTCGAGGCCGAGGCCCGCAATGTCGTGGCCGATCTCACCAGTGCCGCCCACGCCATGACCGCCGCCGCCGCCGCCGTCGGAACCGCCGTCGATCTCACCCGCGATCAGGCGAGCCTCGTGTCCCAATCCGCCGCGCAGGCCGTCGACGCCGTGCGGGAGGCCGGGAGCGCGCGTCGCGACGTCGAGGCGGCGAGCGCGGTCATCGACGAGCAGGAGCCCGTTCGCGCCGCCCTGTCCGATCTCGCCCGTCGCGAGATCGCCACCACCCGCGCGGCTGCGGACGCCCTCGAACGCGCCGGAAGCCGCATCGGGCACGTCGTCGGGACCATTTCGGGCCTTGCCGCGCAGACGAACCTCCTGGCCCTCAACGCCACCATCGAGGCCGCCCGGGCCGGGGACGCGGGCCGGGGCTTCGCCGTGGTGGCCGGCGAGGTGAAGGCCCTCGCCGCCGAAACGGCCCGCGCCACCGAGACCGTGGGGGGCCAGATCGCGGCGATCCGTTCCGCCACGACCGAGACCCTCGAGGCCCTCGAAGCCATCGCCGACACCCTGATGCAGATGACGCGGGCCGATGCCGCCCGGGCCGAGGCCGGGGCCGCGCAACGGTCCGCCAGCCAGCGCATCGGGGTGAGCATCACCGATGCCGAGGCCAGGGCCGAGGCCGTCTCGGGCGGCATCGCCACGGTGGGGGGCGCCGCCGCCACCTGCGCCGAAGCGGCCGATTCGGTGCGGGGCGCCGCCGACCGGGTGGCGGCAGCCAGCCGCGCCCTCGACCACCGCATCACCGACTTCCTCGACCACGTCCGGGCGGCGTGAGGCGGCCCGACGCCTCGCTTTCGCCCCACTGAGCCGAGACTAGTGGCGACGGCCCACGCATGGCGGAGGGCGGCGTTTACGCTTTCTTCACCATGACCCGCGAGCGTCCCGCTCCATGCCCCGTCCCGCTCCGACCACCCACGCCCTGACCGGTCTTTGCGCCCTGGTGGCGAGTGTCGCGGCCAGTCCTCCGGCCCAGGCCCATCCCCACGTCTTCGTGACCTCGAAAGCCGAGATCGCCTACGGCGAGGGCGGGCGCGTCACCGGCATCCGCAACGCCTGGACGTTCGATCCCTCCTATTCCGCGTTCGTTGTGCAGGGTCTCGACACCAATGGCGACGGCGTCTACTCGCCCGAGGAATTGGCGAGTCTCGCCCGCGAGAACACCGCGAATCTCGCCGAGTTCGGCTACTTCACCAAGCTCAAGATCGCCGGCAAGGAACAGCTCTTCGCCGATCCCACCGAACCGCGCATGAGCATGGAGGGCGGCAAGCTCACCATGACCTTCCTGCTGCCCCTCAAGACGCCCGTGGCGCCGGGGCGCGGGGTGGCGGCCCTCGAGGTCTACGACCCCACCTACTTCGTCGCCTTCGCGTTGTCGGAGGATTCCGACGCCGCCCGTCTCTCCGGGGCGCCCTCGGGCTGCGCCGCCACAGTGACCCGGCCGAAACCGGAAGCCGCCAAAACCGCCGACGCCAAGGCCGGCATGTCGGAAGCGTTCTTCGAAGCCCTGACCGCCGCCTCCAACTACGGCAGTCAGTTCGCCAACCGGATCATCGTCGCATGTCCGTAGGCGTCGCCCTCGCGGCGCGGCCGCCGTCCCTCTTCGGCCGCCGCCTCGCGCTGGCGGTCGGCGCCACGGTGATCGCCGCCGGTCTGCTCACGGGTCTCATGCTCGTCCTCGGGCCGGACGTGGCGACGCCGCCGCCGCGCTCGCCCTTCGGCATCGGCTTCCGCGAGGCCGCGCCCTCGGCCACGGGCCTCGGCGGCTGGATCCTCGCCCTGCAATCGAGCTTCTCCCGCAGCCTCCAGGGCGCGCTTCAGGCCATCAAGGCCGGGGGCGGCTGGGGGCCGATGCTGCTGCTGGGCTTCAGCTACGGCATCTTCCACGCCGCCGGTCCGGGCCACGGCAAGGCGGTGATCGCCGGCTACATCGTCGCCGGGGAGCGGGCGCTGGTACGGGGCTTTTCCTTGAGCTTCGCCGCCGCCCTGCTGCAAGCCCTGGTGGCGGTCAGCCTCGTCGGCATCGGCAGCCTCCTCCTCCACGTCACCGCCGCCGCCATGACCCGCGCCGGCACCGTCATCGAGACCGTGAGCTTCGCCCTCGTGGCTTTACTCGGTCTCACGATCACGTGGCGCAAGGCCGGGCGCCTCGCCGCCCTGGGGCGAGGCGTTCCGGCGAAGGCCTGCGGCGCGGATTGCGGCCACGTCCACCTCAGCGACGGCGCGGCGCTCGCCCGCCTCGGCACCTGGCGCGAGCGGGCCGGCGTGGTGCTGGCCGCCGGCTCGCGCCCCTGCGCCGGGGCGGTGCTCATCCTGGTCTTCGCCGCCTCGCAGAACATGATGGCGGCCGGCATCGCCGCGACCTTCGCCATGGCGCTCGGCACGGCCCTCACCACGGGGGCGCTGGCGAGCCTCGCGGTCTTCGCCAAAGCCCTCGCCCTGCGCCTCGCCGGGGGCCGGGGCGAGGCCGGCGCCCGGGCGGTGGCCGGCCTCGAACTCCTGGCCGGCGCCTTCGTCCTCGTGCTGGGTGCCGCCATGCTCAGCGGCCTCGCCTTCGCGTCCGGGAACTAGACTTCAGGCGCGCCGGGTGATCCGGTCGGTGCCCAGATCCAGTTCGACGGTCTCGCAGTTGTCGAGCCACACCCCCGTGAGGTGGAAGAAGAACGTGCCGTGGCCCACCACCGCGATGGTGTCCTCGGGCCGGGCCGCCAGCCAATCGCGAAACCCCGTGACGCGATCGTCGAACAGGGGGCGGGGCTCGACATGGAGGCCGTCGGCGTCGGGCTCGCCCTCCGCGTGCCACCAGATCTCGGGCAGGTGATCGACGGCGACGTCGGGGAACTCCGCCGCCAGGACGGAGGCCGCCCGGCCGATGTCGCAGCTGCTCTCCTGGCACTCCCGGTGCAGCACCTCGACGAGGATCCTGGGCGCGGCCGGGTGGCCGGTGAAGATGCCCTTGGTGGTCTGGATCGCCCGCGTCAGGGGCGAGGTCACCACGAGGTCGAAGGGGATGGCATGAAGCCCCTGGCGCGCCGCCGCCACCTGAGCCTGCCCCCGCTCGGTCAGGCGGGCATCGATATGGCCGGGGTCGCGCCCCGTGAGGCGGTGGGCGGCGTTGAAGGTCGATTCGCCGTGGCGGATGCAGACGATGCGCGTCGGGGTCATGGAGGTCCGGTCGGGAATGGCGGGGCTTGCCGTCGAAATAGGCTCCGGGCCGCAGGGCGGAAAGGGCGCCGGGGGTCGCCCTCGTCAACGGAGCGTCAACCCGAAGGGCCTTGAGTACTCCCGACACTCCGCAGGATCGCTCGATGCTTCAGCCGACCCCGCCGCCACCGGACAGCCTGGCGTTCCCGGGCGACACCGCCCTGCGGACCGCGTTCGGGACGTGGCAGGACGAATTGCTGCGCGAGCGCCGGATGTCGGCCAACACGGCCGAAGCCTATGCCCGCGACCTGCGCCAATTCCTCGCCCACCGGCAGGCCCGGCACGGATGCCCGACCATTCCGGGCCTCATCGCGTTGAAACCCCGCGACCTGCGCGGCTTCCTGGCGGCGCGGCGGGCCGAGGGGGTCGGCGGCCGCTCGCTCATGCGCCAGCTCGCGGGCCTGCGCTCCTTTGCCCGCCACCTCGACCGCGAGGGCCACGGCACCGTAGCGGCGCTCGGCGCCGTGCGTTCGCCGAAGGTGGAGCGCCGCCTGCCCCGGCCGATCCCGATCCCCGCCGCCAAGGCCATGACCGGCACGGGCCTGCGCGACGGCGAGGACCGCGAGCCCTGGGTGATCGCCCGTGACGCGGCGGTGATCGCGCTCCTGTACGGCTCGGGGTTACGCATCTCGGAGGCGCTGGGCCTGACCGCCAAGGACGCGCCGGGACCGGGCGTCGATTCAGTCACCGTCCTCGGCAAGGGCGGCAAGATGCGGATGGTGCCGGTGCTGCCCGCCGTGCAGCAGGCGGTGGCCGCCTATCAGGCCGCCTGCCCCTACACCCTCGACCCGGACGGGCCGCTCTTCCTCGGCGCCAAGGGCGGCCCGCTCTCGCCCCGCATCGTGCAATACGCCGTGGCCTCCATGCGCGGGGCGCTGGGCCTACCGCCGAGCGCGACGCCGCACGCCCTGCGCCACTCCTTCGCCACCCATCTGCTGGGCCGCCAGGGCGAATTGCGGGCGATCCAGGAACTGTTGGGCCACGCCTCGCTCTCGACGACGCAGCTCTACACCAAGGTCGATGCCGCCCGGCTGATGGACGCGTTCGATGCGGCGCATCCGCGGGCGGGCGCGGGCCGGTTGGGTTCGGGGACTTCCCCGTCAGCGTCGACCGCGTTCATCGCGCGTGGTGTATAAGGTCGACCGTCGCGCCACAGGGAGTTCGCGTCATGAGGCGCTGTGTCGTTTTGGCCGCCTGGGCCGGTCTCGCATTACCGGAGGCCGCTCTGGCTCTAGGAAACCCGGCCTCCGTTTTCTGTGAAACGATGGGCGGGCAATCCGTCATCGCCAAGCTCTCCGACGGGAGCGCGATCGGGCTCTGCACCCTGCCGGGCAAGAAGATCGTCGAGGAATGGACGCTCTTCCGAATGTTTCAGGGCGTGAAGCCTGCCCCGAACGACAACCCGTTCCGGTAGCCCCTCCGAGACGGCGGGGGGCAATCCCGGCACTCCTCATCGCGCCGCGTACTGGGTTTCGGCACGCGGTTCAGAGCGTCAGGCTTCCGCCCCACCGGTCAACCGCTCCAACACCCGCGCCCGCCCGATGAGGGGCAACAGCCCGGCGAGATCCGGCCCGTGCTCCAGGCCCGTGAGCGCGAGGCGCAGGGGCATGAACAGGGCCTTGCCCTTGGCGCCCGTGCGGGCCTTCACCGCGCCGGTCCAGGTCTTCCAGGTCTCGGCGTCCCAGGGTTCGGCCGGCAGCAACTCGGCGGCCGTGGCGATGAAGGCGGGATCGGTGATCACCGGCGTGACGGGGCCGGTGACGACTCGCCACCAATCCCCGGCCTCGGCGACCTTGGCGAGGTTGGCGCGCACCGCGAGCCAGAACGGCTCCGCGACATCGTCAGGCACTCCGAGGGTGCCCAAGCGTTCGGCGACCTCTTCCACCGGCATGGCGTGGATGAGCCGGGCGTTGAGTCCGTCGAGTTCGTGGGGATCGAACTTTGCGGGTGCGCGCGAGATGTGGTCGAGATCGACGAGGGCGGCCAGCTCGTCCAGGGACGCCACCGCCCGCACGGCCTCGGCCGAGCCCGTGAGGACGGCGAGCGAGCGAACCGCCGCCGGCTCGTAACCGGCTTCGCGCAAGCCGCGCAGGGACAGATGGCCGAGGCGCTTCGACAGCCCCTCCCCGTCCGCCGTGGTGAGGAGGTTGTGGTGGCCGAAGACCGGCACGGGATAGCCGAGCGCCTCGAAGATCTGCACCTGCACGCCGGTGTTGGTGACGTGGTCCTCGCCCCGGATCACGTGGGTGATGCGCAAGTCCGCGTCGTCCACCACGGAAGGCAGGGTGTAGAGGTAGGTGCCGTCCGCCCGGATCAGCACGGGATCGGACAGGGAGGCGCAATCGACCTGCGCTTCGCCGCGCACGAGGTCGGTCCAGGTGACGGTCCGCGGTTCGAGCTTGAACCGCCAATGGGGCTTGCGTCCCTCGGCCTCCAGGGCGGCGCGCTCGGCCTCCGTCAGGTTGAGGGCCGCCCGGTCGTAGATCGGCGGCTGGCCGCGCCCGAGTTGGCGGCGGCGGCGGCGCTCCAGTTCTTCTTGCGTCTCGTAGCAGGGATAGAGCCGCCCGGCCGCCTTCAGGCGCTCGGCCGCCGCGTCGTGGATCGCGGCCCGGTCTGACTGGCGGGCACGCAGATCCGGCACGATGCCGAGCCAGGCGAGGTCGGTCTCGACGGCGTCGGCAAATTCCTGCGTCGAGCGCTCGCGGTCGGTGTCGTCGAGGCGCAGGAGGAAGCGTCCGCCGCGCGCGCGCGCGAACAGGGCGTTCAGCAGCGCCGGCCGGGCATTGCCGAGGTGGAGATAGCCCGTGGGCGACGGCGCGAAGCGCACCAGGGGCGCGGCAGGATCGGTGGTGGTCATGGGCAAGCGTCTAGCAGGCGGCCGGGCGTGAAGAAAACCACGCTCACGCCAGGAGGGCGGTGAGGAGGGCGCGCAGTTGCGCCGGCCGCGTCGGCTTGTGGACGAGTTCTCCCCCCAAGGCCGCCACCTCGGCGGCGATCTCGGCGCCGTGATCGGCGGTGGTGACGATGACGGGCAGCAACCCGCCGCTCCCCCCGCGAAAATGCTCGGCCACGGCGAGGCCGCAGGCGCCGTTGTCGAGGTGATAGTCCAGGATGAGTAGGTCCGGCGCGAGGTCGCCTGCCGCCGTCACGCCAGCGAGATCCCGGAACACGACGACCTCGGCGTCCCAGTTGCGCAGGAGCCGGGCGAGGGCGTCGGCCGTGGCGGGATCGTTCTCGACGACGAGGATCTTCGCGCCCGTCAGGCGGGTGGCGACGGGGCCGAGGCGGGCCTCGGCTTCCGGCGGGGCGAGGCCGAGGGGAACCGTGAGGCTCACGCGGGTGCCGTGGCCGGGGCGGGAGGCGAGGACCAGGGGATGGTCCAGGGTCGCGGCCATGCGCTGGACGATGGAGAGACCGAGGCCGAGGCCGGGCTCGGAATCCATCATCTCGGCCTCGCCGCGATAGAATTCCTCGAACACCAGGGCGCGCTCGGCCGGGGCGATGCCGCAGCCCGTGTCGATCACCTCGATGCGGCAGGCTTGGCCGCGCACACGGACGACGATGAGCACACCGCCCGATGCCGTGTAGCGCAGGGCGTTGGAGACGAGGTTCTGCACGATGCGCCCGAGCATCACGGAATCGCTCACCACCACGCAATCGGGGCCACGCACGTGCAGGCGCAGACCCTTGGCCTCGGCGATGCGTTGGAAGTTCGCCACGACGCCGTGCAGCAGGTCGGACAGGCGGATCGGCCGGATGGTCGGGCGCACCACCCCGGCATCGAGCTTCGAGATGTCGAGGAGGGTCTTGATCAGGTCCTCGATGGTCTGAAGCCCACGCTCGATCTGGCCTGAGATCGCCAGGGCCTCGGGGGCGAGGGGCATGTCGGCGAGCGCCGAGACCGATAGCCGGGCGGCGTTGAGGGGCTGAAGCAGGTCGTGGCTGGCGGCGGCGAGGAAGCGGGTCTTCGAGCGGTTGGCGGTCTCGGCCTCTTCCTTGGCCGCCACCAGGGCGGCGTTGGAGCGCTCCAGGCTGTGCATCAGCCCCGTCAGCTCCTCCGTGCGGGCACGGACCCGGCCCTCCAGCATGATCGCCGTCTGAAACAGGGAATAGGCGCTGCCCTGCTGGTCCATGCTGCGCTCGACATGGGCCATGAGGGCGGCGTTGATGCGTTCGAGCTTGGCAATGCGGCGCGCGCTCTCCGCGTCCGAGGCGGCGCTCATGGCGCGGGACGCCGCCCGATGGCGATGCCCGTGAAGGTCTGGTTCAGGTGCATGGCGCGGTATTGCTCGCCATAGGTCTCGAAGCCGACGACGGCGTAGCGGCGGTAGAGATCGCAGATCCCGTGGCGAACCTGACCGTGCTCGGCATCGAGGCGGCGCAGGATGCAGTCGAAGCCGATGACGAGGTCGAGGCCGCCGAGTTCGGCATCGAGGCGTTCGAGTTCGGTGCGGGTGGCCGTGACGATGTCGCGCGGCCGGGCGAGGGTGAGCACCACGCCCTCGTCGATGGCGCAGAAGAAACTGAGGGACCCGTCCTCCGGATCGAGGCGGCGGATGGAACGGCAGAAATACTCGCCGCCGATCCGCACCGCCAGGGGATAGGCGGCAAAGCTCATGGGCGAGAGCCCCTCCGGATCGAGGCCCACCGCCATGGCGTATTCGCGGGCCGCCGGTTCGGCGTTGAGTTCGTAGACGATGCGGCGCTCGTCGTCGGAGGCCGTGACCACGAACTTCGTCGTCGTGGGCTCGAAATTGTCGCTCTTGAAGATCCGCGTCGGGCAATCGGTCTCGACGAGGAGCAGCACGGCGGCCCGCCGGTGGATCGCGCCGCCGTGCAGGAGGATCGCCTCGCGGAAATCGAGGCCGTCTCCGGCCGAACCGCCGACGAGGGGGATGCCGTCGAGGGCCCAGGCGATGGCCGAGACCACGGTCTCCTCGGCGTTGGCGAGTCCGTCGATCAGCGAGAGGGCGAAACGCCCGCCCGGCCCCGCCTCGGCGGCCTCGCCGTCGAGGGTGCGGCGCAGGGCCCGCACGGAGGCCGCCGTGCGGGCGACGTCGTGATGGTCGATGGCGTCGAGCACCCCCGAGACGATACGAAACCCGGCGCGCGGAAACGCGATGAGCACGAGGCCCCGCGCGAGCCCCCCGGCCGGGCTGATTCCCCCCGACATGGTGCAGCCTGCCACCGGCACCCCGGGAAACCCCTGCGTCAGGGCGCCGTTGAGGGTCTCGACACAGTAATCGGACGAGAAGAACACCACGATCTGCGACAGCTCGGCCGCCCCGATGGCGGCGGCGACCTCACGTACCGCGAGACCCGCCTCGGGGGCCTCCGTCCAGGCCGTTCTGATCCCGCACAGATGCGTCCGCACCTGCGTGCCCTGGCTCACGTCGCGCTCCCGTCCCGGGGATCGGACGTTTCGTGGTCGACACGCCGCCCTGTTGTCCCTTTGGCGTGAAGTCTGCCCGTCGGACCGGGCGCGTGCAAGCGTCGCCGTTTACGAAGCCTCGATGGAGAGGCAACCGCGCGGGCCGAGGGCACAGACACGCGGCCGCTCGGGCAGGAGGTCCCAGAGACGGGCCTCGGCGTAGCGCAGGAGAATGGCGCCGTCCGCGCCCCGACCGTGGAAGCATTGCTCAAGGGCGAGAAGCGCGGTCGGGCGCGGCGGGTGCGGGCGCTGGCTCGTGTCGAAGGCCAGGGTCACGGCGTCCTGCGCGCCCTCGGCGAAGCCCTCGACGGTCTCGATGAGGGCGGCGATCTCGGCGCCGTCGAGGGTCAGCACGAGGCAGATCCGGGGGGCCAGGTCGGGACAGGCGGCGATGGCGACATCCCGCCGGAAGCTGAAGGCGAACCGGGGACCATCGGCCGTGGGGTAATCCTGGCGATGGGCCGCGCGCACGCCGGACAGCGCCACCCACTGCCCCGGATCGGAGGCGGAGGGCGCGGCGATCCGGCCCTCCGGCCGGCCGTCCTGGCGGTAGTGCAGCAGGGGGTTGATGCCCGCCCGCCCGACATCGGGATAGCG
The DNA here is from genome assembly GCF_900113485.1 of Methylobacterium gossipiicola. Lineage (GTDB taxonomy): Bacteria > Pseudomonadota > Alphaproteobacteria > Rhizobiales > Beijerinckiaceae > Methylobacterium > Methylobacterium gossipiicola. Next base: position 41,947 of record NZ_FOPM01000003.1, on the reverse strand, counting down.
GGCGAGGTACATCAGCGTGCTGAAGGCGGGGCTCGGATCGAGGCCGGCGCCGGCGCCGACGCGCAGGTAGTGCCGCACGGGATCGAGGCGGGTCGGCCCGCTCTGGCGGCGATAGAACGCCGTGTCGAAATCCGCGTTCGGGTCGTAACCCCGTTTGGCCCCGCGCCAGACATAGTGGAGATAGGGGTCGAGGCCGGAGCGCACGACCTCCGGGTAGGTCGACCGGTAGAAGGTTTCGTCGAACAACCGGGGCACGCGGCCGATGACGAGCCGGCGCAGGCTCCCCGTGAGGGTGGCGACGAGGTGCGGGAAGGGCTTGCTCATGCGAAGGTCGGCGCCTCGCACAGCGTCCGCAGGGTGCGGGCATAGGTGGCGGGATCGCACTCGTGCCTGATCCGGGCGAGGCCCGCCGCCTGGACGCCGGTCCAGAGGGCCTCGTCGGTATGGAGGTCGGCGAGCGCCTCGGCGAAGCCTTCCGGATCGCGCCAGTCGCGGACGAGGGAGCCGGTTCCGTCGGGCCAGCCAAGTTGTTCGGCGAGGATCGGGGTGACGACCCCCGGCAGGCCGTGCGCCACGGTCTCGTGGACCTTGTGGGGGATGCCGGCGGCGAACCGCGTCGGGGCCAGGGCGACGCGGGCGGCATCGAGGACGGGGCCGACATCATCGACGCGGCCGAGGATACGCACCCCCTCCCCCGCCAGACGCTCGCGGATGGAGGGCGCCACGGCGCCGACCACGGTGACGTGCGCCGCCGGAAGGCGTGCCCGCAGAAGCGGCCAGACGTTCGCGAAGAACCAATCGAGGGAATCGATGTTGGGCTCGCCTTCGCGGGCCAGCGACCCGAGAAACACGAAGCCGTCGCGGGCCGTGAACCCCGGCGCGGCGTCGTTCGCCACGAGGGCATGGCCCAGGACCGTGGCGTTGGGCACGCCGTGCGCCCGCAGCACCCGCGCCTCTCCTTCCGAGACGCAGACCACATGGTCGGCGACGGCGAAGCGGCGAATCTCGCGGACGCAGGCGCGGGCCAAAGCGGGGCCGTTGGCGGGAGCGCCCGCGAGCGCCTCGGTGACGAAGTCGCGCAGGGCGAAGACGGCTTCGGTGTCGAACACCACGCGGGTGCGCCCGACGTCGCGGGGGGTGAGGCCGAGATCGTGCAGCACGCCGCAGACCCGCTCGATGTTGGGCGGCCGGCTGACCCAGAGCACGTCGTAATAGTCCGGCCGCTCCCGCACGAGGTCGCGCAAGCCCGCCTCGCCGCAGGGCTCGACGATCTCGATGCGGGTGGAGAGATCGCGGTAGAGACGTGCGGCCTCCTCGCGCTCGCCGTGGATGGACGCGAAGGTCACCGCGTAGCCGAGTTCCGCCATGGCGTTGAGGATGGCGTTGGCGCGGGGCAGGCCGGCGCCGAGGTCGAGATGGGGCGCCCGGTCCTCGACGTAGAGGATGCGCAGGGTCCAGGGGTCGTGGTCGCGGGCGGCGAACCCCGTGCGTTGCGGCCCCTGGCCGAACAGCCAGGCGGCATGGCGCTCGCGGAACCGCGCGCGGTTGCGGTCGAGCAATTGTTCGACGTCGTCGCGGCGGGCGCTGGTGACGTTCTCGACGTGGATCGCGATGGCGCGGGGTTGGTAGATCACCCGGCGGCCCGCCTGATGGCAGCGCACGCAGAGATCCGTGTCCTCGAAATAGGCCGGGGCGAACCAGTCGTCGAAACCGCCGAGTTGCCGGAACAGCCCGGCCTCGATCAGCAGCACCGCGCCCGAGACGTAGCCGACCTCACGGGCGAAGGACGCCTCCGGCGCGAACGGATCGGCCCCGCCCCGGCCGTAGGGGTGGGTGGTCTGGGCGTCATCGCGGAAATTCGCCCCGGCCTCCTGCAGAAGCCCGCCCGGGAACACCAGGCGCGCCCCGGCGATGCCGACGTGATCGAACTCCTCGAACGTATCCAGGAGGGCGCGCAGGGCGCCGGGCATGAGATCGACATCGGGGTTGAGGAACAGGAGATAATCGCCGCGCGCCCGCGCCGCCCCGGCGTTGCAGGCGGGGCCGAAACCGATATTCGCGTCGTTGAGCAGCACCGTGGCGCCGTCGACCCGCCCGTAGAGGGCACGGGTCTCGGAATCGGAGGCGTTGTCGACGACGATGACCTCGAACGGGACGCCGCTCAGAACCTGCCCGGCGGCGAGGCGATAGAGCGTCCAAGCCAGCATGTGGCGGGCGCCCCGCGCGACGATGACGATGGAGACGCGGGGCGTCGCCTCGGCCCGGAAGGCGATGCGGGCATCGTTGAGGAACAGGGCGTTCCACAGGAGCGCGGCTTCAGCGAGCGCAGCCTTGCGGCCGGCGGCGGCATCAACGGCTTCGACGGGCGACGTCATGCGCGGGGTCCGAGGGGCAGGGCGACCCGGCCGATGAGATCGTCGTGCAGGACGAGGAGCACGCAGTCATCCGCCGGCACATCGGCGCCGTCGAGGGTGAGGCTCGCCGGCACGGGGGCGAGGTCCGTACGGGTTCGGCTCACGAAGGGGAGAGCTTGCGTGAGGCTCAACGGTGTCGCGGTGCCGAGCGTCACTTCCGTGACGGTCTCGGGGCCGAGGAGGAAGGCGGCGCCCGGATGCCGGCCGGTCACGAGGTGGCTCGGCAGGGCCAAAGCGAGGGTGATATGGCCGGAGCCCCCTCCGACGAGGCTCGCCCGCGCCTCCCAATCGGGCACGGCCCCGACGATCTCCCGCGCCAGGGTGGCGCGCAGGGCCGGCGGCAGTGTGCGACCCCGAACCCATTCGGGGGACAGGACGATTTCGGCATCGATGACGCCGCCATCGCCCGCTGAACCCATGTCCGTACCGGCGCGTGCGAACCAACGTCGCCGCTCCGGGGCATAGGGACCGGACCCCGGCGGCGGGTTCCGCGCGGTGGCGACGAGGAGACCATGTTCGGGACTGTCGCGCTCGGACGACACGAGGCCGGTGACGCGGGTCAGGCGGCCACCGGGCAAAATCGTCGTCCGGACAGGCTCCTCGCGGATGTCCGGTGAAGCCTGCGACTCGCCGGCCAGGTCGGCCCCGACATGCTCGCGTAGAAGGGCGAGGAGCGACGTTTCGGCGGACCGGGTGACTTCGTTGTAGCCGGCAAATAGATCGGCGCAGACTTCCGTGAGCGCTGCCAGCCCATGGGCATCGCCCGACATTTCCAGCAGCATGGCTTTGACCTCGGCCACGGTCTCGCAACGATGGGCTCGGGCGACGGGCGAAAATCCCTCGAAGCCGATCCGGGTGCCGACGACCGGCAGGCCGAAGCACAGGGCCTCGGCGACCTTCATCTTCAGGCCGCTGCCCATGAGCATCGGGGCGACCACGAGGTCGACGCGGTCGTAGAAATCCTCCAGGCACGCGACGTAGCCGGCGCGTTCGACGCCCGGACGCGGTGTCGCGCCGAGGCCGGTGCAGATCTCGCCCGCGACCACGAGGGTCGGCCGGTCCGGTGTCCAGTCGGCGCTCCAGACCTCGATGAAGCGGCCGATGGAGAACAGATTCGGATCGTTGCCGTGGCCGAGGAAGCCGATGCGGGCGAGGCGTCCGGGCGCCCGGAACGGCCGCCGCGACGGGAAATGCGGCGGCAGGAGATGGACCCGCGCGCGGGTGAGGCTTTCGAAATAGCGTGCCTCCTCCGCCTGGATCGCCAGCACGATGTCGGCCCGGTCGAGTCCCTCGGCCTCGCTCCTCGTATCGGTGTAGAAGAAATTCGGCTCGGCCCGGAACGGGCGGTACTGGGCCTGCCGGTCGGCGAAGCGGTCGTGGGTGTCGATGAGGGTGAGGGTTCCGGGTGGTACCGCCGCGAGGCAGCGCGACAGGAACACGTAGTTCACGAGGACGATGCGGGTCTTCGGATAGGTCGCGCCGTACCACGCCACGAACTCCACGACCTCGTCGGGACACCAATCGTCGAGGCCGAAATGCCGGGCGCGGGTCTTCAGGGGGATCGCCGCGCGCGGCTCGATCCGGAAGGTGCGCTGGAAGGCGCCTGCCATGGCCGCCGCGTCGGTGGGCGGATGCTGGCCGAAGCGGCGGTAGATCTGATCCTCATGGGCGAAATACGCGAGATCGACGGCAAAGCCCCCCCGCGCCAGCGCGTCGCAGGTGGCGACGAGGCGGCGTCGGTTGCCGGCGCTGGTGGGAAAGGCCGGCATCGGTGCGATGACGAGGACGGTCGGGCGGGTCATGGCGCCACCCTGGCGGCGGCGATGTCGCCGGATCGAACCAGCAGGGCGGCGTCCGTCGGACTGCGGGCGGGCTCGCCCCAGACCCGCGTGAGGTCGAGGCGGGTCCGGGGCTCGGCGCCGAAGGTGCGATGGGCTCGTACGACGTGGCAGCCGCGCCAGAGGCCGCCTGCCCGCAGCAGCAGGTAATCCGGAACGCCCGCTCCCGTGAGGTTGGCTTCGGCCTCCCCCGTCACGGCGAGGACCGGACCCACAGGACCCTCATGGGGTTCGGCGAGCCCCGAGAGGGCGCCCCCCAGATGCGGCAGCAGCCCCGCCAAGGTGTCGAGGGTCGCGGGCCGCAGGGCGCCGAGGATGGCGGGACACAGGGCGGTCCAGGCCGCCGGATCGAGGGTCGCGACGGGCGCGGGCGGCGAGAACGCCACGTCGAGTTCATGAAAATGCGTCGCGACGCCAAGGCGGTCGGGTGGGCCCGCCGCCGTGAACACCAGGAGGACCGCCGGGGTCTGCCCACCTCGGCCGAGGCCGCAGAAGGCCCAGGTCAAGAGATCGCCGCCCGCCACGCCGAGGGGGATCGGCAGGGCGGTCGAGAGCGGATAGCAGGCGACGAACAGGCCCTCCGTCACCGTGAAGAGCTGCCCGGCGGTGTTTCGTTCAGGGGTCTGCGTCACGCGCGGCGGCGCCCTCAGGCGACGGCGCCGAAGGCGGCGAGGATCCGCGCCCAGGAGCGGGTGCCCTTGTGGAAGCTGGTGAGGCTGTACTTCTCGTTGGGCGAGTGGATGCGGTCGTCGTCGAGGCCGAAGCCGATGAGCAGGGTGTTGCGGTCGAGGAGCCGCTTGAAGTCGCCCACGATGGGAATCGAGCCGCCGGCCCCGATGGTGACGGCGGGCACGCCCCATTCCTCGGCGAGCGCCGTACGGGCGAGGTCGAGTTCCGGCATGTCGAACGGCAGACTGATCGCGCGGCTGCCCTTGTAGCAGATGACCTCCACGGAGCAGTCGGCCGGGATGCGCTCCCGCACGAACGCCTCGAAGGTCCGGGCCAGGACCTCGGGGTCCTGATCGTCCACGAGGCGGAACGAGATCTTGGCGCTGGCCTCCCCGGCGATCACCGTCTTGGTGCCCTCGCCGGTATAGCCGCCGATGATGCCGTTGACGTCGCAGGCGGGGCGCGACTGGATGAGTTCGATGAGCATCCGGCCGCGCTCGCCGGCGGGCTCGGAGAGACCGATGGGCCTCAAGAATTTCTCGGCCGTGAAATCGAGCCCCTTCCACTGCTCGAGGATCTCCGTCGGCGTCTCGCGCACGCCCTCGTAGAAGCCCGGCAGCGCCACCTTGCCGTCGGCATCGTGCAGGTCGGCGATGATCTTCGACAGGATGTGGATCGGGTTGCGGGCCGCTCCGCCGAAGAAGCCCGAATGCAGGTCGCGGTCGGCGCACCGCACCTTCACCTCGAAATAGGCGAGACCCCGCAGGGACGTGGTGATGGCCGGGGTGGTGGGGTTCCACATGCTGGTGTCGCACACGAGGACGATGTCGGCCCCGAGCTTGTCACGATTCGCCGCGACCCATTCGGGCAGGCCCTGCGAGCCGTTCTCCTCGGCGCCCTCGATGAGGATCGTGACGCCGCAGGGGAGTTCGCCGTCCATGGCCTTCCAGGCCCGGCAGGCCTCGATGAAGGTCATCACCTGGCCCTTGTCGTCGGAGGCTCCGCGCCCGACGATCTCCCGCTCGCCCTGGGCATTCGTCGCGAGACGCGGCTCGAACGGGGGCGTCTCCCACAGGTTCAGGGGGTCCACGGGCTGCACGTCGTAATGGCCATAGAACAGCACGTGCGGCGTGCCGGGCTTCGGCGCATGGGCCAGCACCACCGGGTGCAGCGAGGTCTCGTGGATGCCGGTCTCGAAGCCGAGGGCCGTGAGTGTCCCCTCCAGCCACTGCGCCGCCTCGCGGCAATGGCCGGCATAGGCGGGATCGGTGGAGACGGAGGGGATGCGCAGGAACGCGAACAGGCGCTCCAGGGCGTTGTCGAGATCGCGGTCGATGTCGTTGAGAACGGGGGCGAGCGCGGCCATCGGGCGTCCTTCGGCTTGGAGAGCCCCTGGGTTAGCCGAGGTGCCGGAGGCGCGCAAACCCGCGTGAGGGAACAGGCTCAGTCTGGAACGGTTATCGAGAACGACCGGCCGCGGATGGATGATTCTTCCCGTCCGCGCCGCCGCGACGCCATTCCCGAAGCCCGGCGCCCCTGACGCGGCCGCCGCTCCCGCCACGGACACAACGCCATGCTCATCGAAAGCGGCTCGCCCAACGCTGCGAACACCATCGCCATCAGCCTGACGATCAACGGGCAGCCCCGCACCCTCGACGTCGCACCCTGGACCACCCTCCTCGACCTCCTGCGCGAGACCCTCGACCTCACGGGCACCAAGAAGGGCTGCGATCACGGACAATGCGGCGCCTGCACGGTGCTGGTCGATGGGGTGCGCATCAATTCCTGCCTGGCGCTGGCCGTGATGAAGGACGGGGCGAGCATCACCACCGTAGAGGGCTTGGCCGAGGAGGCCGGTTTGCACCCGCTCCAGGCCGCCTTCGTCGAGCACGACGCGTTCCAGTGCGGCTACTGCACGCCCGGCCAGCTCTGCTCGGCCGTCGGCATGATGGCCGAGGGTCACGCCCGTTCGCGCGAGGAGATCCGCGAGGCCATGAGCGGCAACATCTGCCGCTGCGGCGCCTACACCAACATCGTCGACGCCATTGAGGACGTGATGCAGTCGGGAGCCGCGAAATGAACCGCTTCGATTACGTCCGGCCCGAGACCGTCGCCGACGCCGTGAAGGCCATGGCGGGGGGCGACGCCCGCTTCATCGCCGGGGGCACCAACCTCGTCGACCTGATGAAATACAACGTCGAGCGGCCCGGCCGCCTCGTCGACATCACCCGGTTGCCCCTCAACACCATCGAGGCGCGCGACGGGGGGCTGAGCATCGGCGCCCTCGTGACCAATTCCACGGTGGCGTACGACGACACGGTCAAGGCGCGCTATCCGCTGCTGGCCAGCGCGATCCTGGCCGGGGCCTCGGGCCAGTTGCGCAACGCCGCCACCACCGGCGGCAACCTCAACCAGCGCACCCGGTGCTACTATTTCTACGACGAAGCGACGCCCTGCAACAAACGCCAGCCCGGCTCCGGCTGCCCGGCCATCGGCGGCGTCAACCGCATCCACGCGATCTTTGGCACCAGCCCGAACTGTATCGCCACCCACCCCTCCGACATGTGCGTGGGACTCGCCGCCCTCGACGCCACCGTGCGGGTCGCCGGCCCCGAGGGTGAGCGCACGATCCCGTTCGGCGACTATCACCGCCTGCCGGGGGACAATCCGGAGCGGGACAACACCCTGAAACCCGGGGAGATCGTCCTCTCCGTCGATCTGCCCGACGAAGATTTCGGGCCGCACCACACCTACCTCAAGCTGCGTGACCGGCTGTCCTACGCCTTCGCCCTCGTCTCCGTCGCCGCCGTGATGAAGCTCGACGGCGACACCATTCAGGCCGCGCGCTTCGCCCTCGGCGGCGTCGCCCACAAGCCGTGGCGCGACCACGAGGCCGAAGCCTTCCTGATCGGCAAGCCCGCCAATCAAGAGACCTTCACGGCCGCCGCCAACATCGTCGTGGCCGCCGCCCAGCCCCAATCCGAGAACGCGTTCAAGGTCGAACTCACGCGGCGCGCCCTCATGCGCGGCCTGTCCCAGGCCGCCGCCGGCACGCCCCAGTCGCAGTCCGACAAGCGCATCGCCTGAGAGGTTTTCCATGGCAAACTCCATCAACACCTCCGGCACGGACACCTATGTCGGCACCGCCCACAGCCGGGTCGACGGCCCGGCCAAGGTCACGGGTCAGGCGAAGTATGCCGGGGAATTCTCCGCGCCCGACCTTGCCCACGGCTACGTGGTGTCGAGCGCCATCGCGCGCGGCCGCATCACGGCCCTCGACACTGCGGCCGCCGAGGCGGTTCCGGGCGTTCTGAAGGTTCTCACCCACGAGAACCGGCCGCGCACGGCCTGGCTCGACTACAATTACCAGGATCAGGTGGCGCCCCCCGGTTCCCCGTTCCGGGCCCTCTACGACGATAAGGTCCACTACAGCGGCCAGCCCGTCGCCCTCGTGGTGGCGGAGGATTTCGACACGGCGCGCCATGCCGCGTCCTTGGTGAAGGTCGCGTACGAAGCGGAGACGCCGAACACCGACCTCGCCGCCCTGCAGGATCAAGCCTACGTCCCGCCGAAGAAGCGCTCGGGCATCAAGCCGCCGCCCGAGCCCTGGGGCGATGCCGTGGGCGCCTATGAGGCCGCTCCGATCAAGCTCGACGGTCGCTATCACATGGCCGTCGAGCACCATAACCCGATGGAGCCCCATGCTTCGACGGTGGTCTGGGAGGGCGACGGCAAGATCACCGTCTATGACAAGATCCAGGGCGTCTCGAACAGTCTCGGCTACATCATCGGCGTGTTCGGGATGAAGAAGGACGACGTTCACGTCATGAGCCCGTATCTCGGCGGTGGCTTCGGTTCCGGGCTGCGGCCGCAATACCAGCTGTTCCTCGCCGTGATGGCCGCCCGCGACCTCGAACGCTCCGTGCGCGTGACGCTCACCCGCGACCAGATGTTCAGCTTCGGCTACCGGCCCGACGTGCGCCAGACCGTGTCCCTCGGGGCCGGTGAAGACGGCGCGCTCCAATCCATCCGCCACGAGGCCATCTCCGGCACCTCGAACTTCGAGGATTACCAGGAGGTCGTGGTGAACTGGTCGGGCGTTCTCTACGATTGCCCCAATGTCGCCCTTGATTACCGACTCGCCAAGATCGACACCTATACGCCCTCCGACATGCGGGCGCCCGGCGCCGTGACGGGGGTGTTCGCCCTCGAAGTGGCCATGGACGAACTCGCCCACGCCACGGGCCAGGACCCCATCGCCCTGCGGCTCAGGAACTACGCCGAGAAGGACCGCACCCAGGACAAGCCGTTCAGCTCGAAATCCCTGCGAGCCGCCTACGAACAGGGGGCCGAGCGCTTCGGCTGGGCGGGCCGCGACCCCGAGCCCCGCTCCATGCGGGACGGGCGCGAACTCGTCGGCTGGGGCATGGCGACGGGCATCTGGGAATCGATGATGCAGCAATCGAGCGCCCAGGCGACGCTCACCGCCGATGGCAAGCTCGTGATCGGCAACCAGACCAGCGACATCGGCACCGGCACCTACACGATCCTGACCCAGATCGCCGCCGACGCCCTCGGCCTCCGGATTGAGGACGTGACGACGAAGCTCGGCGACTCGAAGCTCGCCGACGCGCCCATCGCGGGCGGCTCGTGGACGGCGGCGTCATCCGGCACCGCCGTGATGAAGGCGTGCCGCGAGATCGCCGCCCAGGTCTTCACCCTGGCCCGCCGTCTCGACGATTCGCCCCTCGCCAACGTCGATTTCGAGCGCGTCGTGTTCAAGGACGGACACATCTCCGTCGCGGGCGATCCCAGCCGCAGCATCGCCATCGCCGAGGTCCTGAAGGCCGGCGGAATGGATAAAATCGAGGCCACCGGGTCGGCCGGCCCCGATTCGAATCATTCGCAGAGCTTTGCCGGATACACCCACTCGGCGGTCTTCGTGGAGGTGAAGGTCGACGAGGATCTCGGTGTGGTGCGCGTCACCCGCGTGGTCTCGGCCATCGCGGCGGGCAAGATCCTCAACACCAAGACCGCGCGCAGTCAGATCCTCGGCGGCGTGGTCATGGGGATCGGCTCCGCCCTCGAAGAGGAGTCGATGCTCGACCACACCCTCGGCCGGTTCATGAACCACAACCTCGGCGAATATCACGTGCCGGTTCACGCCGACATCCACGACATCGATGTGATCTTCGTCGACGAAGAGGACAAGGCCAACCCCATGGGCGTGAAGGGCCTGGGCGAAATCGGCATTGTCGGTACGGCGGCGGCGGTGGCCAATGCGGTGTTCCACGCGACCGGCAAGCGCATCCGCGAATTGCCGATCACCATCGATAAAATCCTGGCCTGAAACGCAATCGACAAGCGACAAACGACGCTTGTCGATCCGGCGGAGCTTGACGGCGGCTGAGCGTCGAGTACTGCACCAGGGACATGACAGCGAGCCATTACACTGCAGCGCAATATTTCATATTGCGCTGCAGCAACTCTTCCCTCATCGTCGTTCGAATCGAGGCGATGGGGTGCAGCATGCCGGATATCGTGGATGCGCCGCGAACCGCGGACCCTCTGAGTGAGATCAATCCGGTCGATCCTGCGTTCGTCCGTTCGCACCTTCCCGGTACCTGCGCCGGATGGATCCCCGCCCCTAGCCCCGCCGCACGCCCTATCGCGGCGGCACATCGATCCTCAGGACTGAAAAGCGCGGTCGGCGCGTCAAACCGTCGAACCCGTTCGAGCCATGCGGCGCGGCGCCCGTGCTTCCTCACGCCAAAACGGATCGGGGCTCCGGACCCGGACACGGCGTCCCTACCCGCAGGATCGACTTCTGCGACCATGCGCACCGTTCGGTCGCGCTGAATCCGCCCCCATCCTCGATCTCCGCCCGGACCGTTCGTGCGTCCCCTGGTGCCGCATCGAACCTGAAAGCGAATCTTCGATGAGCGATCAACACAACCGGATGCAAGACCGTATGGCCGACATGATGGAGGCCACGCGCCTGACCGCCAGCGGACGCCTGACGGATGCGTCCGCCCTGATGCAGCGCAGCCTGAACGAGAGCTTGAGCGAGCCGCATGGCTTTGCATCCCATTCGGTGGAAGCTGGCCTGACCGACCGTCTGCGCGATGCGATGAAATCCGTGACGCAGGGCCTCGAACGCAGCGTCGCGCCCGTCCTCGAAGGTCTCGGTCTTCAAGGTCTCGCGCCGCAGGCCCGTGCAACGGATGCGCCCCCGGCGGAGCCGCCCGTCGCGGACGGGCCGAGCTTCACCGATGGCAGCTTCACCGGCCTGCACGGGACGCGGGAGTACAAGCTGTTCGTGCCCGGAGCCCATCCGGGCACCCGCCCCCTGGTGGTGATGCTCCACGGCTGTAGCCAATCGCCGGGCGATTTCGCCGCCGGCACGGGCATGAACACCCTCGCCGAAACGCACGGATTCTACGTGCTGTATCCGGGCCAGACGAGCCGGGCCAACGGCCAGCGCTGCTGGAACTGGTTCCAGCCCGGCGATCAGGACCGGGAAAGCGGCGAGACCGGCATCATTGCCGACATGACCCGTGCGGTGATCGCGGCGCATCGGATCAATCCCCGCCACGTCTTCATCGCCGGTCTCTCGGCGGGCGGCGCCGCGGCGGCGAACGTCGCCCACGCCTATCCCGATCTCTTCGCGGCGGTGGGCATCCATTCGGGTCTGGCGGCGGGGTGCGCCCGCGACGTCTCGGCCGCCCTGACGGTCATGCGCCTCGGCCCCGTGGCCGAGGCCGATTGCGTCGCCCCCGTCACGCCCCTGCCGACCATCGTGGTCCACGGCGAGAGCGACGGCACGGTCAACCCGCTCAACGGAGAGCAGGCCCTCGCCCAGGCTGGAATCGCCGGTCTGACCCCCGAGATCATCGAAGATGTCAGCCAGGGCGGTCTTCCCTATATCCGCACCCGCTACGCCGACGCGGCCGGTCATGTCCGCGCCGAGGGCTGGATGGTCCGGGGCCTCGGCCATGCCTGGTCGGGCGGCACCCTGGCGGGCAGCTACACCGATCCGCGTGGCCCCGACGCCTCGCGCGCCATGCTGAACTTCTTCCTCGCCAATCCCCTCAAGGGGTGAGCGCCGCGATGTTGTCGATGAGGCGGGTGCGGCCGAGATAGGCCGCCGCGAGGATGCGCACCGGCCCCTCGGGTCGCTCCACCGGAGCCAGGGTCTCGGCGTCGCGAATTTCGAGATACTGCACCGGCCCGAACCCGGCGGCTTCGAGCTTGGCCCGCCCCGCATCGAGGAGCGGCCCCGCCTCCCGGCCCGCCGAGAGCCCCCGCGCGATGGTGTCGAGCACCGCATGGAGCACGGGCGCGGCGCGGCGCTCGTCGGCGCTGAGGTAGCGATTACGCGACGACAGGGCGAGGCCGTCGGCCTCGCGCAGGGTCGGAACCCCTTGGATGTCGATGGGCAGATCGAGATCGCGCACGGCGCGGCGGATCACCAGGAGCTGCTGGTAATCCTTCTCGCCGAACAGGGCGATGTCGGGCTGGACCTGATTGAGGAGCTTCGTCACAACGGTGGCGACTCCGGAGAAATGCCCCGGCCGGAACGCGCCGCACAGCCCCTCCGACACCGCCTCGACCTCGATGCGGGTGGCGAAGCCCGGCGGGTACATGGTCGCGACATCGGGCAGGTAGGCGGCATCCGCCCCGGCCTCGGCGAGCAGCGCCAGATCGGTCTCCACGTCACGGGGATACCGCGAAAAGTCCTCCGTCGGGCCGAACTGCGTCGGGTTGACGAAGATGCTCGCGACCGTGCGCTGGCCCAGTTCGCGGGCTCGCGCCACCAGGGCGAGGTGGCCGGCATGCAGCGCCCCCATGGTCGGCACCAGGACGATGCGCTCGCCGGCTTTACGCCACGCCGCCGCCTGCGCACGTAGGGGGGCGACGGCCTCGAACCGGATGGGGGTTGTCTCGGACACGGGGACGTCTCTTTCGGTCTTGGAACTCCGTCCCCTGACCTAATCGTCCGCCCCCCCAGGCGCCAGCCCGTCAGGGGCAGTAGGGGAGAAGCGGACGACCGTAGGGATCGTCGACGCCCAGCGGCGGGGTGAAGCCGTAATAACTCGGTTTGCCGAGACCGTAGGCGGAGCCGACATAGCTCGGATCGTTCCAGGCGTCGGTGGGAATCGGGGCCCGGCGGGGGATGCAGCCGGCGAGGCGCCGAGGCGGCACCGCGAACTTGCGCACGGCGCGCGCGTCTTCGTCCACCCGGGGAAAGTAGCGTGGCGGCAGTTCGACGCCATAGGCTTCGCCCCTGCCCCCGAACGACCGCTCCGCCGCTCCGTAATCCGCCGCTCGCGCCGGGCCACCGCTCAGGAGCGGCAGAGCCAACAGGCAGGCCGCAGACCAAATCCGCTTCGTCACCACGTTCAACGTCATCACTCCGCTCCCTGCCCGTCAGGGTTGCCAGAGGGGCGTAAACCAAGGGTTAACCATGCGCGTCAGCGCGGCCCGTCGAGGCCGGCCAGCCGGGCGTGATCCGCATCCGGCCGGGTGGCGCCGGGGACCGGATGGGCGAGGCGCCGGGCGAGATCGGGCAGATCGAGGGCCGCCGCACCACGACCGTACAGGGTCGCGTCAAGGGCTTCGAGACCGGCCGCGATGGCGGGGTCCCCCCGCCAGGCGCGCACGAGGTCCGGCTCGTCGCGCAGGGCGGGGGCGAGGCTCGACCGGAACGCCGCCGCGTCGCCCTTCGCGGCCGCCGACGCGAGGGCGCGGCGGGTCGCCCGGCCGAGGCGCGGGCGCGACCGGGCCGGAACGCCGAACCCGAGGAGGGCCAAACCGAGACCGAAGGCCGCGAGGGCCGCCGCCGCCACCGAGAGGGGGGATGCGGCGACGGGGGGCTTGGCGTCCTCGTCCCGGTCGGGCAGGCCGCCGCCGATCTGGCGGGCCGGAATCTCGGCTTCGCGCAGGGTGCGCGACACGGTGTCGAACCACGGGATGGCGATGGCATCCAACGGGATCACCTCCGCAATGGCCGGCCGGACGTCCCACTGGTAGGTCGCCCGGGCGATGGGACCCGTGGGGGTGATGATGGTCTCGCGGGTCACCGGTCCGGCGAAGGTGAGGATACCGCGCGTTCGCATAACCGGGCGGGGCGGCAGCCCCTCGGCGACCATGCCGTGCGCTTCCAGGGTGACGATGCGACGGGTGCTCTCGCCGATCTTCACGGTTTCCGGGTCGGGGCTCCACGAATCCGTGATGGTGACCTCGCGGGCCGGCAGCCACCACGGCTCCTTGGCATCGGGGCCACCCACGGGCTTCGTCCAATGCGCCACGGCGAGCTGCACCGGTGGCGAGGGCACGTCCACCACCTTGCGGGTGCCGCCGTCGTTGACGGTCAAGCGATGCACGAACGGCTCGATGGTGAAGTCGCCCGGATGGTGCGGGAAGATCGCCACCACCCGGTCGAACGCGATGGCGTTCTGCCCATCGGGTAGTTTCGTCTTGGTCCACAGATCACGGCCGAGCTGGGTCCAGCTGAAATTCGCCAGCGACGGCTGGATCACCTCCTCGAGGAGGATCGGCTGGCGATAGACCCCGTGGATGCGCAGCAGCACCATCTCGCGCGAGAACGGGTCGGCATTGCCGTTGCGCTCCGGGGTCACCGTCAGGGTGAGATCGCCGGGGGCGATCTCGGCATGGGCGGTGCCCGCGAAGGCAAGACAGGCGAGGGCGACGAGCGCCGCGCGGAGGTCGCGCCCCCGTCTGCGTATCCGAGACGGCGAGCGGGCACGGGCGAACGGCAGGACCTCCGAAAAAATCACCATGGGTTGCTCCCCGCCGGTACCGCCGTGCCGGCTTCCACGCGCACGGCCTGCTCGGCCTTGAGGCGGAGCTTGAGATAGCGGCCGGGATCGTCCGGCAGGGTCTGAAGCCAGAGGCGGTCGGGCCGGATCTCGTGGGCCTCGAAACTCTTCGTCACCCGGCGGACCTCGCGCTCGGGGGCGGCGGCGACCATGGCCGAACCGGCGCCCGTACGCCCGCGCCCGGCGGCGTCGCTGGCCGAGCCCCGCGCCTCGCCCTTGCCGGAATCGACCGAGACCTGCTCGGCCTTGCCCCGCCGCGCCACCTTGCTGTTGCCCGGCGTCGAGGAGGTGGTGCCCCCCTCCTTGTTGCCGGCGAGGCCCTCGCCGCTGGAGGTCGCCTGGGTGTCGTCGTTGGGGTCCTGATTCGAAGTCTTGTTGTAGCGTGCGCCCACGGTGGCGGTGGCGTTGGCGACGCCGCCGCCCTTGCCGGGATCGCCCGCCCCCTCGTCGACGAGGCGGGCGATGAGGGAGCGGTTGGCCTGGGCGTCGGCGTCGCGCGGGTTGTAGGTCAGGGCCTCGTCGTAGGCGTCGAGGGCGCCCGGGAGGTCGCCGGCCTTGGCGAGGGCGTTGCCGAGATTATAGGCGCCGCGCCGGCCGGCGGCGCGAAACACCCCGGCGGCCTCGTCGTAGCGTCCGGCTTGGTAGAGGGCGGGGCCGCGCCAGGCCGGATCGTCGAGGACCACGGCGGCGGCACCGGGCAGGCCGAGGCCCATGAGCAGGCGCCCGAGACCGGTGCGTGGCTGCGACACCAGGGCGAGGCCGATGAGGCCGGCCCCGGCGAGGCCGAGACCGGCGCGGCGCGCCCACACGGTCCAGCCCGGCGGCAGGGCGAGGCGTTCGGTGGGGAGCGACAGGCGACGCATCAGGCGCTCCGGCGGAACAGGATCAGGGCCGGCACGAGGGCCAGCAGAATGAGCCAGCGTCCGAGATCGGTGAAGGCCAGGACGGTGTAGCCACCGGCGGCGAGGTGCTGGGCCGTGCTGGCGCCGACCCGGTCGAGGACGGGACCCGGCGCGTCGAGGCTGGCCAGATCCCCGCCCCCGGTGGCGACGAGGCGCTCCAGGGCCGCCCGGTCGGGTTTGGGCGAGCCCGCCGGCAGGCCGGGGCCGGCGGGCACAAACACGCCGCTCAAGGCCCAGCCCTTGGCCCGGATCGCCGCCGCCTCGCGGGCGGCCGCGTCGCCGATGCCGTCGCCGTCCGTGACGAGGACCACGTCCCCCGCGATGACGCCGGCTTCCGAGAGGGTGCGGCGGGCCAGCGCCAGGCCGCGCTCCGGGTGCGTGCCCCGGTCGGGCACGGTGTCGCCATCGAGGGCGAACAGGGTGGAGGCGAGGGCGTCGCGGTCCGTGGTGGGTGGAATCGCCAGGTAGGCGTCACCGGCATAGACCACCACGGCGACGCTGCGCGTGCCCGCCGCCTGGGCTACGCCCTCGGCGATCTGGCGCACGTCCTTCAGACGCCCGCCCTCGGCGATGGAGCGCGAGAGATCGACCACCACCACCGTGGCGTCGAGGTTGCGGAACGTCGTGGCGTCCGGCCGCTCCACGGCCGGTCCCGTCAGGGCCACGGCGACGAGGCCGGCGGCCAGGGCCGCAGCGAGATTCGCCTGCCGCCGTCCGCCCAGGACGCCGCCGCGCTGCGCCAGAAGCGCCATGAGGCCGGGATCGACGGCCTTGATCCAATCGCCGAGCGGCGCCGAGCGCCACGCGGCCCGAAGCGCCAGGGCCACGACAACGGGAATTGCCGCGAGCCACCAGGGCCGCAGCACGGTGAAGGCGTCGAACGGGCTCACGCGGTGCGCCTCGCGGCAAGCAGCCCGGCCGCGCACAGGAAGCCGAGGGCGGCGGGCCAGGGCCAGAGATCCTTGCGGAGGGGCAGCGGCGGCGCCTTGGCCCGGCCACCCTCGATCTCGTCGATGGCATCCGCCATGGCCATGAGGTCGTCGGTCGTTTTCACGCGAAACATCCGGCCTCCGGTGAGGTCCGCGATCTCCCGCAGGGTCTCGGTGTCGACGACATCCTGCTCGCCCTCGGCGTTGGAGAGGTCGCGCGGTCCGAGGGCGATGGTGTGGACCCGGACACCGAGGTCCTTGGCCAGCCCCGCCACGTCGCGCGGGGTAGTCTGCCCGGCATTGTTGGCGCCGTCGGTGAGGAGGATCACCACCTTGTCGGTCACGGGCGGGCCGCCCTCGCCGGTCTCCGCCGAGGGCGGTGGGGTCAGGCGCTTCAGGGCGAGGCCGAGGCCGTCGCCGATGCCGGTGGAGCGGCCGACGAGGCCGATGGTCGCCTCGTCCAGCGCCCGGGCGACGGTGGCGGTGTCGAAACTCGGGCTCGCGGCGACGTAGGATTCGTTGGCGAAGATCACGAGGCCGATGCGGTCGCCGGCCCGGCGGCGGATGAAATCCGTTCCCACGCGCTTGACCGCCGCGAGGCGGTTCACCGTCTGGCCGTCGAGGGCGAAGTCGCGCCGCTCCATGCTGCCGGACAGGTCCATCACCAGCATGATCTCGCGCCCCGAGGCTGGAAGCGCCGTCGCGGGCAGGACGAGGCGGGGACCGGCCAGCGCCACCACCAGGGCCGCCCAGAGGGTCCAGACCAGCACGGCGCGGCCACGCCCACGGGCGGCGACGCTGTCGCCCCGGGCCGCCGCCGCAACGAGGGAGGCGGGCACCCGCAGGGCGCCGCTCGAACCGACGCGCTCGGCCGGCATCAGGCGCGCGGCGAGGAGCGGCAGGGGCAGGAGCAGCAGGGCATAGGGGCTCGCGAGGTCGAAGGCCGAGACCAGGGCGGTGAGCCAGTTCGGCATGGCTTAAGCCCCGATCCGCTGCATCAACCGAACCAATTCGGCATCGACCGATCCGGGTTCGGACGCCTCGCGGCGGTAGAGCCCGTCCGCGAAGGTGCGGCCCGCGTCCTTGGTGAAGAAGTCCGTGGCGAACAGGCCGTCGAGGGTCGCGGCCCACGCCGCCCCCTGCGCGGACGCCGCCGCGTCGCCCCGGAGGGTCCGGACGAGGCGGCGCAGGAGACGGGCCTGGGCGACCCGGCGCGGCCCCGGCGGCAGGGTGTTGGCGTCGGCGAGTTCGCGCAACGCCACCCGGCGCAGGCTCACCCGTTGCCGCGCTCGCAACACACGGACGAGGCCGACCAGCAGAGCCGCCGTGAAGCCCAGCACCATGGCGAGCACCACCGGCCCCTGTGCCGCACCGGCGGCGTCGGCAGGCAGATGAAGGCCACGGAGCTGATCGAGACTGGCGGGCGCGTCGGCGGGGATCACAGATCCCTCCACGAAGCCGCGTCCTGCCGCCCTTCGAGAGAAACCTCATGCTGCGCGACGGTCCCCCTCTCCTGGAACAGGAGAGGGCACCAGCGCCCGTTCGATGACGGCCGTGAACTTCGTGAAACAGTGGCTCCGACGATCATCTCAGAGCACCGCATCGAGCCGCTCCATCAGGGGCGCGTAGGCTTCCGGCCCGGCCTCGACGTCGAGGCGAAGGCCCTCGATGCCGCGCTGGGCATAGGCGACGAGGCGGGCATCGGCGCCGGGCGCCCCCCGGTCCGCGCGACTCGCCTGAACCGTGCCACGCCGCCCGTCAGGGGTGGCGAAGGGGTAGAAGCCCGGCGGGCGGGTCCGCTCGAACGCGTCGCTCACGAGGACGAGGCGGATCGACAGGCGCTCGGCCATGATCGTCAGGAGGGCGTCGAAATCCTCCCCCGGATCGTCGAGGGCCGTTCCGAGGACGAGGTGGCCGCCCGACGGCAGCAGGCTCTGGGCCAGGGTGAGGGCCCGCGACAGGGGCGGGTCCTTCGTGGACGCGTCGGCGAGGGCTTGCGCATGGGCCATCGCGAGGGCGCCGGTGACGGCGGTCATGGCCCGCTCGCCGCCGGCCGGACGCACCACCACGGGTTCGCCGGCGCCCACCGCCACGAGGCCGACCCGGCCGCCATCCCCGGCCACGCGCCAGCCCAGGAGCACCAGGGCTTCGGCGGCGGCGACCGAGCGCAAGGCCCGGCGGGTGCCGAACAGCATGGAGGGGCGGAAATCCACGAGAAGCACCACGGCGCGGTCGCGCTCGTCGTGATGGGTGCGCACGTGCAGGATGCCGGTGCGGGCCGTGGCATTGCGGTCGATGTGGCGGCGGTCGTCGCCCTCCGACCACAGACGCACGTCGTCGGGCTCCGAGCCGCGCCCCCGCCGCCGGGTGACGATGCCGCCGGGCAGGCCCGCCAGGGTGCGGGTGGCCGGGGACGTGCCGCGCCGGGCGAGGTGGCGCAGGCCCATGAGGGCCTCGCCCGAGAGATGGATGCCGGGCGCCCGCGTCGGATCGGAGGGGGAGGCCGTGGATGGCGAGGCCATGGGGCGGGTCAGAGCGCCCGCACCCGCTGGACGAGGTCCCGGATGAGGCCGCGCGCCGTCTTGCCCTCGGCGGCGGCGCGCCAGGTGAGGCCGATGCGGTGAGCCAGGGCGTCGGCGGCGAGACTCGACACGTCCTCGGGGATGACGTGGTCGCGCCCGTGCAGATAGGCCCGGGCCTTGCCGGCGAGCATGAGCGCGAGGGTGCCGCGCGGCGAGGCCGGATGCTCGATGGCGGCGCGAAGGTCCGGTGCGGCGGCGTCCGTCCGGGTCGCGGCCACGAGGCGCACGAGATAATCCTTGAGGGCCGGCGAGACGTAGACGCCGAGCGCCGCCTCCCGGGCGGCGCGGATCTCGGCCACGGAGAGCTTCACCGGCATCGCCTCGGCGTGGTGGTTCAGCTCGCCCTCGACGAGGTCGAGGATACGGCGCTCGGCGGCCTCGTCGGGCATCTCCACCACCACGTGGAGGAGGAAGCGGTCGAGCTGGGCCTCGGGCAGGGGGAAGGTGCCCGCATGCTCGATGGGATTCTGGGTCGCCACCACCATGAAGGGGTCGGGCAGGCCGTGGGTGTGGCCCGAGACGGTGATCTGCCCCTCGGCCATGGCCTCGAGCAGGGCCGACTGGACTTTGGGGGGGGCGCGGTTCACCTCGTCGACGAGGACGAGGGAATGGAACAGGGGGCCGGGCAGGAACTCGAAATCACCGGCATCCTGACGCCAGACCGTCGTGCCGGTGAGATCGGCCGGCATGAGATCGGGCGTGCACTGGATGCGGGCGAAGCTGCCGTCGAGGCCGTCCGAGAGGCGCTTGACGGCGCGGGTCTTGGCGAGCCCCGGCGCGCCTTCGATGAGCAGGTGGCCGCCCGTGAGCAGGCCGATGAGCAGGCGTTCGACCATGGTGTCGGCGCCGATGAGCCCGTGCAGCAGGCCGTCGCGGAGCGCCAGGATGCGGGCATGCAGGGCGGGATCGATGGAGGCAGCGGCCGAACGGTCGGTGAGCGTGGCACCGCTCATGCGCGGACCCCCGCAGCGGCGGGCACGGCCTTCGGAGCAAGGACGATGATCCGTACCATGCGCGTCTCCTCGGTATTCTTGGTTGCGGATTCTTAAGCGATCCACAGACCTCGGGTGTGCCGGTGTGGGGCGCACCCGTCAATCCCGCGCACCGGGCCGGATGGCCGCACATCGCCGGGCGCCCTACCTTGTGGGTCCCCCACCCGGAGACCGCCCCGTGGCCCAGGACCTCTTTCCCGGTTTCGAAGCCCCCTGGATCGACGTCCCGGCCGGGCGCTTCTTCGCCCGCATCGGTGGCCCCGAGGACGCCCCGCCCGTCCTCCTCCTGCACGGCTTCCCCCAGACCCATGCCTGCTGGCACCGGATCGCGCCGGGCCTCGCCGAGACCCATCGGGTGATCTGCCTCGACCTCAAGGGCTACGGCTGGTCGGCGGCCCCCGCGGGCGACCCGCGCCATGAAACGTACGCCAAGCGCACCCTCGGGCGGGAGATCGTGGCGATCATGGAGCATCTCGGCCACGTGCATTTCGCCCTCGTCGGACACGATCGCGGCGCGCGGGTCGGCTATCGCTTGGCGCTGGACGAGCCCGGCCGCATCGCGCGCCTCGCCCTCCTCGATATCCTGCCGACCCTGGTGCAATGGGAACGCATCGAGGCGTCGGACAAGCCCTCGCATTGGAACGCCCTCGCCCGCCCCTCCCCCGTGCCGGAGGACGAGATCCGAAAGGATCCCGACGCATATTTCGAGGGCCTGCTGCGCGACTGGAGCGGCGCCAAATCCCTCGATGCCTTCGCGCCCGCCGCCCTGGCGCTCTACCGCCAAAGCTGGAACGTGCCCGAGCGCATCCATGCACTCTGCGAAGATTACCGGGCCGGGGCGACCCGCGACCGCGAGGCGGATCTCGCGGACCTCGCGGCCCAGCGCACGATCCCCTGCCCCACCCTGATCCTGGCCGGAGACAGTTATCTCGACCGCAGCGCCGAGGCCCCGCTCACCGCCTGGCAACGCACCTTCGCGCCGAACGCCACCGCCGTCGATCTCACCTCCGGACACTTCCTGGCGGAAGAGAACCCGGACGGCACCCTGCAGGCCCTGCGAGGCTTTCTCGCCGCCTAGGCCGAACCGTCACGGTTCCGTCACGCGGGGCCGCGATAGGGCGGCATGCTCTCGTCGCCCCTTCCCGAATTCGTCAATTCCGCCGTCAGCCTCATCGTCGCCTTCGGCCTCGGCACCCTCATCGGGGCGGAACGCCAGTACAGGCAACGGACGGCGGGCCTGCGCACCAACGTCCTCGTCGCCGTGGGGGCGGCGGCCTTCGTCGATCTCGGCATGCGCCTCGAAGGCGCGCCGGGCGGCACCCGCACGGTGGCCTACGTGATCTCCGGCGTCGGGTTCCTCGGAGCCGGCGTGATCATGAAGGAGGGCATGAACGTGCGCGGCCTCAACACGGCCGCGACCCTGTGGTGCTCGGCGGCGGTCGGCGCCTTCGCGGGGGCGGACTTTCCCCTGGAAGCCGCCTTCGTCACGGCGGCCGTCCTCGCCGGCAACACCCTCCTGCGGCCCCTGGTCAACGCCATCAACCGCGCGCCCATCGACGAGAGCCAGACGGAGGCGACCTACGAGGTGCAGGTGACGGTGCAGGCGGACGCCGCCGGCCCGGCCCGCGACCTCCTGGTGGAGCGCCTGGAAGCGGCGGACTATCCCGTCGGCGGCATCGAGGTGGTGGAGCGCGGCGAGGACACCGTCGAGGTGGTGGCGACCCTCGTCGCCACGGCGGTGACCCCCGGCGAACTCGACGCGGTGACGGCCGCCCTGGGACGCGCCTCCTTCGTCACCCATGCCACATGGTCGGTGCAGACGGCGGATTGAGCCGAGCGTGCGGAGACGCACTCAGGGCGGTGCCCACCGCATTGCCGTGGGATGATCGGTGCCCGATCTCCGTGCCACGCATCGGGTACGAGGATCGGACACCATGGCAGATCGGAAGAACGCGCTCATCGTCGGGGCCTCGCGCGGCCTCGGTCTCGGCCTCGTCGAGACCTTCCTGCAGCGCGGCTGGCGGGTCACCGCCACCCAGCGCTCGCCCTCGCCGGGCCTCGCCGCCCTGGCGTCGGACGCCCTGCGCGTCGAGACCGCCGACATCGACGACGATGTCGCCGTCGCGGCCCTGCACGACCGGTTGTCGGGGGAACGCTACGACCTCGTCTTCGTGGTGGCGGGCGTCGCGACGCAGGCGCACGAACCCCTGCACGCCGTGCCGCGCGATGTCGCCGCGCAGGTCTATCTCACCAACGCGATCAGCCCCATCCGCTTCGCCGAGATCTTCCTGGATCGCCTCGCCCCGAAGGGCCTCGTTGCCTTCATGAGCTCGATCCTCGGCAGCGTCGGCCTCAACGAATCCGGCGGCTGGGAGAACTACCGGGCGAGCAAGGCGGCCCTCAACACCCTGGCGCGCAGCTTCGAGATCCGCCACCGCGACGCGGGCTTGGGCGTGCTACTGATGCATCCGGGCTGGGTGCGCACGGAGATGGGCGGGGCCGACGCCGACATCGACGTGCCCACCAGCGTCGCCGGCATGACCGACGTGATCGAAGGCCATCTCGGCCGGACCGGCTGCGTCTACGTCGATTACACGGGCAAGACGCTGGATTGGTAATCGATCATCCGGCCGCTTCGGAGAACCGGAGCGGCCGAAACCCTAACGGCTCAGGGGCGGACGGCCGCGCCGCTCCACCACGACGGGTGGCCGGGTGCGGCGCTCGACGATGACCGTGCGGGGTGCCCGGTTCGGGCTGCCGGTGGTGAGGATGCGCTCCGGAGCCCGCTCGGGCTTCGCCTTGGCGGCGGCGAGGACGTGCGGGCGAACCTCGTCGGCGGGCAGGCCGATGAGACCGGCGGCGATCTCGACCTGATGCTCGAGGTCGTCGGCGAGGTCCTGGGCGGCGGCGACGGCCTCCGGAATCGTCGGCGGCTCGCGGCGCACGCGGATCGGCGGCAGATCCTGGAAGGATTTCGGGGTCTTCTTCACGGCGGCACTCGCGCTCGGCATTCGAAGATCATACGCGGCGGGCTTGGCATGTGCAGTGCACAAAAGCGCGTCGGGCCGTTGCGTCGCGGACATTGCTGAACGCCCGAGGCGGTGCGTTCGGCGCCGTTCCCGTCTCGTCAACTCAGCAAGCGCCGCGCCAAGCGCCGACGGGCCGCGGCGACGCGTCGAAACGTCACGCCGTTGCGATCCGGAGGGGCAGACCGGATAATCCCACCATGCTCGACGACCTTTCCGACATCACCGATCCCCGCCTCATCCCCGCCCGGCCCGATCTCGCCGACATCCGCCTGCGCGGCCGGGTTTCGGCGGAGCGCTATGTCCCCGGGGAGGCCCGCCGCGTCGTCGTGCCCTCGGCGCCGTTGCGGCGCGCCCCCCGGTTCGATGCCGGCCTCGACACCGAGGCGGTCATGGGCGACGCGGTGACGCTCTACGAGGCGGAAGAAGGATTCGCCTGGGTCCGTCTCGGGCCGGACGGCTATGTCGGCTACTTGCCCGAGGCGGCCCTGGGCCCCGCCGATCCGGCGCCGACGCATCGGGTCACGGCCCTGCGGACCTTCCTGTATCCCGGCCCGGACCTGAAGCTGCCCGCCGCCGGATACCTCACCCTCGGCGCCCGCATCGCGGTGACGGCGCAGGCGGGGCAATACCTGCGCCTGGCCACGGGCGAACACGTGTTCGCCGATCATTGCGCGGATCTTTCGGCGACGGAGCCCGAT
Source organism: Methylobacterium gossipiicola (assembly GCF_900113485.1). Taxonomy (GTDB): domain Bacteria; phylum Pseudomonadota; class Alphaproteobacteria; order Rhizobiales; family Beijerinckiaceae; genus Methylobacterium; species Methylobacterium gossipiicola. The sequence goes on along the minus strand of NZ_FOPM01000003.1, from coordinate 18,052 downwards.
TTCGCCGGGACCGCCGAGCGCCTCATCGGCACCCCCTATCTCTGGGGTGGGCGCACGAGTCTCGGCCTCGACTGCTCGGGCCTCGTCCAGCTAAGCCTCGCGGCGGCGGGGATCGCGGCGCCGCGCGATGCGGATCAACAGGAACGCGGCCTCGGCGAGGCCCTGCCACCTCGCCTCGACGACCTGCGGCGCGGCGACCTCGTGTTCTGGCGCGGCCATGTCGGGCTCATGCTCGACGCCACCCGGCTCATCCACGCCAACGGCTTCCACATGGCCGTGGCGGTGGAGCCCTTGGGGCTCGCCGTGGCGCGGATCCTGGAGAAGAGCTACGGGCCGGTGACCTCGATCCGCCGGCTTACAGCATAACCTCGCTCATGCGCCGCGCGGGCTCGGGGATCCGGCTGCCGCCGGATCACCCCTTCAACCGCGACTTGATGCGGTAGATCAGGCCGTCGCGCACGTCGCGGTAGCCGTCGAGGCGCTGATCGCGGGAGCCTTCGTGAAAATTCGTCGGGTCGGGGGTCGGCCAATATTCCACCTCGACGGCGTTGGTGCGGGTGAGTTCGAGGGCCGCATGGTGGGCTTCCGGCGCCAGGGTGACGATGAGGTCGAAGTTCAGTCCTTCCCACTCCTCGAGTTCGGCGAGGGTACGCGGCTTGTGGCGCGCGGCATCGATGCCGATCTCGTCCAAGGCCGCCACCATGAACGGGTCGGCGGGCTCGCCCGAGCGCACGCCGGCCGACTGCACGTAGATGGACTTGCCGAAATAGTGGCGCGCGATGGCCTCCGCCGCGAGCGAGCGCACGGCGTTGAAGTTGCACATGAACAGGGCCGATTGGACGCGCTTCTTCCTCGGGCCGGCCTCGTCCGCCATCCGGTCACTGCCTCCCGGTCCTCAAAGCCAGCACGCTGCGGACAGGGGCGTCGGCCCCTCAAGCCTTCCAATGCAAGGCGAAGACCAGGGTGAAGAGGCGTCGCGCCGTCTGGTGGTCGAGATCGACCTTGCCTTCGAGGCGCTGCTTCAACAGGTCGGACGCCTCGTTGTGCAGGCCGCGCCGGCCCATATCGATGGCCTCGATCTGGGTGGGCGAAGCCGTCTTGATGGCGTTGTAGTAGCTCTCGCAGATCATCTCGTAATCGCGGATCACCCGGCGGAACGGGGTCAGCGACAGGAGGTGCGTCATCACCGGGTCGCCCGCTTCCGTGCGGATCGCGAAGGCGAGCTTGCTCTCGACGAGGCCGAGGGTGAGGGTGAACGGCCCCTCGCGCCCCGGAATCGTGAAGCTGTTCTCTTCGAGGATGTCGAAGATCGCGATGGCGCGTTCATGCTCCTGATCGGGATTGCCCCGACCGATGGAATCCTCGTCGAGGGTCACCGCCACGAGGCGGTTGGGAGATTTCGGCTCCGTGGATTTGGCCGCGCCGGGCATCATCCCCTCACAGGTTCAGGCGGATAGCCACCGAACGGGCGTGGCCTTCGAGGCCCTCCGAACGTCCGAGGGCGATGGCCGAGGGTCCGAGCGCCCGCAGGCTCTCGGGGGTGCAGCGCAGGATCGTCGTGCGCTTCATGAAGTCGAGGACGCCGAGTCCGGACGAGAACCGCGCCGAGCGCGCCGTCGGCAGGACGTGGTTGGGGCCGCCGACGTAATCGCCGATGGCTTCCGGCGTGTGCGAACCGAGGAAGATCGCACCGGCGTTGCGCACCTTGGCGGCGAGCGCCTCGGCATCCTCCGTCTCGATCTCGAGGTGCTCGGGGGCCAGGCGATCGACCAGGGGCACCGCCTCGTCGAAGTTCCGCACCACCACGATGGCGCCGTAATCGCGCCAGCTCGCCCGCGCGATCTCGGCGCGGGGCAGCGTGGCGAGGGCCCGCTCGACGGCCCCCTCGACGGCGTCGGCGAGGTCGGCCGAATCGGTGATGAGGATCGATTGCGCCGCCATATCGTGCTCGGCCTGGGCGAGGAGGTCGGCCGCCACCCAGTCGGGATTGGCGTGCGCATCGGCGAGGATGAGCACTTCGGAGGGGCCGGCGATCATATCGATGCCGACCTGCCCGAACACCCGGCGCTTGGCCGCCGCCACCCAGGCATTGCCCGGCCCGACGATCTTCGCCACGGGCGCGATGGTGTCGGTGCCGTAGGCGAGGGCCGCGACCGCCTGGGCGCCGCCGACGCGGTAGACCTCGTGCACGCCCGCGAGATCGGCGGCGGCGAGCACCAGGGGGTTCATGGCTCCCTCCGGCATCGGCACCACCATGACGAGGCGCGGCACCCCGGCGACGCGGGCCGGAATGGCGTTCATCAGCACCGACGAAGGGTAGCTCGCCGTCCCGCCCGGCACGTAGAGGCCGACGGATTCGAGGCCGGTCCAGCGCCAGCCGCTGCTGACCCCGAGGGCGTCCGTCGCCCGGTGATCGCCCGGGACCTGACCCTCGTGGAACGCCTGGATGCGGGTGGCGGCGAACCGCAGGGCCTCCAGAGCTTCGGCGGGACAAGCCGCGATGGCCGCCTGGATCTCGTCGGGCGTCACCCGCAGGGACGCGGTGGTGAACTCCTCGCCGACGCGGTCGAAGCGGCGGGTGTAGTCGACCAGCGCCGTGTCACCGCCCGCGACCACGCCGGCGATGATCCCCCGGACGGTCTCGTCGACATCCTCGGAGATCTCGCGCTTGACGGTGAGCAGCCGGGCGAAGCTCTCGGCGAAATCGGCGGCGGTGGATGTGAGGCGGATCATGATGGGCGTCCCTCGACGGCGGCGCGTCCGGCGGCGACGGCCTCATGATCCGGGCGGCCATCGACCTCCCAGACGGGCCCGAGATCCTTCAGGCGGACCTCGATGCATTCGAGGTCGAGCTGGATCGCCGCGTTGCCGGCAAAGACCAGGGTGGCGGTGCCGGACGGAGCCTCGCCCGGCGTGAAGGTGACGGCCAGGAGTTCGAGGGGCGTCTCAGAGGACGCGCCCGGCACGAGGCCGCGATGGCGCACCCCGAGCACCCGCTCGAAATGCACACCCGTGAGACGCCGACGGGGCGGCGCGCCCGCCTCCGCCGACCAGTCGAACCGCCGGGCCACCAGCACGAAGCGGTGGGTGTCGGCGAGATAGGCGAGATCCTCGGTCCGCACGATCGCGTCCTGCAGGTGGGCCGAGAGCACGGCGAGGTCGTCCGTGTCGAGGGCGGCGAGCTTGAGAAGCTCCATGGCGGGGGTGTCGCGCTCTCTCGGGTTGGGCCGGCATCGGGGAATGCGACCGTCGGCCCCGTAGGTAGCGAGGCCGCCGGCCCACGGCAACCTTGCGCCCCCACGGACCGCTCCGCTTCGCGTTTTTCCCGGGCGCCGCGCTTTGGTGTGGAGAACGAACGGTCTCAGCTTGCGTTCATCCGCATCGGTTTAGGCCTCGGGCCTAGACCTGCGAACCCTGAACCCCGAACCCGACCGCATCGGGCGCCGGGCCGGGGATGACGGAAAGGACCATTCGGTGAAGCGCATTCTCCTGGCGATCGCGACGGCGGCGACCTTCGGCACCGGTCTCAGCGCCTTCGAGGCCAAGGCCCAGTATTACGGTTACGACGACGACCGCCCCCGGCGCTACGAGCGCCGCTACGACGAGGATCGCTACGAGCGCCGCCGGGATCGCTACGACTACGATCGCTACGACGGGCGCCCCCGTGGCGGACGCGGCGGCAGCCTCTGCGTCACCGCGCGCGGCAACTGCGTCACCCGGCCCGCCCCCTACAACGCCCCCTGCGGCTGCGAGATTCCCGGCTTCGGCTACAAGCGCGGCGCCGTCGGCGGCTGATCGAAATGACGACGCCGGTCCGCGCGGACCGGCGTCGTTCTCGCTTACGAGCGAACCCGGGTGATCTCGGCGCCGCAGCGGGCGAGCTTCGCCTCCAGGGCCTCGAAGCCCCGGTCGAGATGATAGACCCGGTTGATGCTGGTCTCGCCCTCGGCCGCCAAGCCGGCGATGACGAGGGACACCGAGGCGCGCAGGTCGGTGGCCATCACGGGCGCGCCCTTGAGGCGCTCGACGCCCTCGACGATGGCGAGATCGCCTTCGAGGCGGATCTTCGCCCCGAGGCGCGCCAGCTCCTGCACGTGCATGAAGCGATTCTCGAAGATCGTCTCGCGGATGTTCGACTGGCCCTTGGCGAGGGTCATCAGCGCCATGAACTGCGCCTGCAGGTCCGTGGGGAAGCCCGGGAACGGATCGGTGGTGACGTCGACGGCCGCGATGCCGCCGCCGTTGCGGCGGATCCGGATGGTGTCGACGCCCGTGGTGATCTCGGCACCCGTGGTCGAGAGCACGTCGAGGGCGGCGTGCAGGAGGTCGGCGCGGGTGTTCTCGAGGGTGACGTCGCCCCCGGTCATGGCCACCGCCATGGCGTAGGTGCCGGTCTCGATCCGGTCGGGCAGCACGTCGTGCCGGGCGCCGTGCAGGCGGGACACGCCCTCGATCGTGATGCGCGGGGTGCCGGCGCCCTCGATCCGCGCCCCCATCTTGGTGAGGCAGGCGGCGAGATCGACGACCTCGGGCTCGCGGGCCGCGTTCTCGATGAGGGTCGAGCCGTTGGCCAGCGCCGCCGCCATCAGCGCGACATGGGTGCCGCCAACCGTGACCTTGGGGAAATGAATCTCGCCACCGCGCAGGCCGTTCTTGGCGCGGGCGACCACGTAGCCGCCATCGACCTCGACGGTGGCGCCGAGCTTCTCCAGGGCCATCAGCAGGAGATCGACGGGGCGGGTGCCGATGGCGCAGCCGCCCGGCATCGAGACGCGGGCCTCGCCGAAGCGGGCCAGCAGGGGGGCGATGACCCAGAAGCTCGCCCGCATGGTCGAGACCAGTTCGTAGGGCGCCGTGGTGTCGATGACGTTGGAGGCGGTCAGCCGGATGGTCTGCCCCGTCTCCGTGGTCTGGCCCGGACGCTTGCCCACGACCATGTGGTCGACGCCGTGATTGCCGAGGATGCGCAGCAGGGCGTTGATGTCGGCGAGACGCGGCACGTTGCCGAGTTCCAGGGTCTCACCGGTCATCAGGCTGGCGATCATCAGGGGCAGGGCCGCGTTCTTGGCGCCCGAGATCGGAATCACGCCGTTGAGCGGTCTTCCGCCGGTGATGGTGATGCGGTCCATTACAGTTCAACCTTACGCTTCACGCCCCGGCAGTCGCGGGACCGGTCTCCTGGAGAGCCCACGGCCCGCCTTCCGTCTCGTGGCAGCGCGTATACGTGAGTTTTGTCGGAAAAGGGATCGTTCGGCGGCTCAAGTCGGGTCGTCGTCTTCGCGCGGCCTCGCGTCGTCTGGCTGGCCGACCGGTTGCGGCGGATCGCCGTCCTGCGTCACGACCGGGGGGCGGTCGGAACGGCCGCGCACCTGCGCCTTGCGCCGTCGCAGGTTCTCCCGCAGAGCCGCCTTCAGGCGCTCGGCTCGCTTGTCCGTCTGTTCGGTCATGACGCCTCGATCAGGTTGCTTCGGCCGGCCTCGTCCGATCCCCCGTGACCACGGCGACGGGCCGGCTGTCCATGGCTGACGGACGGACGCTCCGGGCGCGAACGGTCACGGCCCGGTTCGCAAGACCGGAGAGCCAAGGCCAAGGTTCAGATCAGGGCTGCGGTTGTCGACTTGAACCAATTCCAAATTCACCTGTATCGTGTCGACTTCATTGCAGGAGCCAAGCGCGACGCGCGGGGTTCGCCGTCTCCGGACCGGGAACCACGGCCCTCCTGAAGAAACCAAAGGCGAACCTTCCGTCTGGTAGGAGGGGTCTCGCACCAACGATCCCGCCAGAGGCCGCGATCCCACCGCCGGCCAATCAGCCCAAGCGTGAAGGACGGATGCCCGTGAACCGGATGCCCGCGACGAGCGAGACCAGCGAGACCACCGTTATCGGACGTTCTGCCAAAGGGCCTTCGATCAAGGAACCTTCTAGCAAGGTCCGGGCCGATTACGATGCCCACTTCCGCACCGCCCTCGACCGCCTGCACGACGAGCGCCGCTACCGGGTCTTCGCCGATATCGAGCGCATCTCCGGCCGCTTCCCCACGGCGAACTGGCGCAAGCCCGATGGCGGTACCTCCGAGATCACCGTCTGGTGTTCGAACGATTACCTCGGCATGGGCCAGCACCCCGACGTGGTCGGCGCCATGACCCAGACGGCGGCGCGCTGCGGCGTCGGCGCCGGCGGCACCCGCAACATCGCCGGCAACAACTCGCCCCTGGTGGATCTGGAGCGTGAACTCGCCGACCTCCACGGCAAGGAAGCCGGCCTCGTCTTCACCTCCGGCTACGTCTCGAACCAGGCCGGCATCTCGACCATCGCCAAGCTGATCCCGAACTGCCTCATCCTGTCGGACGCCTTCAACCACAACTCGATGATCGAGGGCGTACGGCATTCGGGGTGCGAGAAGCGCATCTTCCGCCACAATGACCTCGCCCATCTCGAAGAGCTGCTGATCGCGGCCGGCAACCGGCCGAAGCTGATCGCCTTCGAGAGCGTCTATTCCATGGACGGCGACGTCTCCGACATCGGCGCCATCTGCGATCTGGCCGAGCGCTACGGCGCCATGACCTACCTCGACGAAGTGCACGCCGTGGGCCTCTACGGACCGCGCGGCGGCGGCATCTCAGAGCGCGACGGTGTGATGCACCGGGTCGATGTCATCGAGGGCACCCTCGCCAAGGGTTATGGCTGCGTCGGCGGCTACATCACCGGCTCGGCGGCCCTGTGCGACGCCGTGCGCAGCCATGCGCCCGGCTTCATCTTCACCACCGCCCTGCCCCCCGCCATCGCGGCGGCGGCCCGTGCCTCCGTGCGGTACCTCAAGCGTTCGACCGTGGAGCGCGAGGCGCACCAGCGCCAGGCCAACCGCACCAAGGCGGCCCTGGAAGCGGCGGGCCTGCCGGTGCTGCACACCGAGACCCACATCGTGCCCGTGATGGTGGGCGATGCCGAGCTGTGCAAGGCGGCGGCCGACCACCTCCTCGAACACCACGCCATCTACATCCAGCCCATCAATTACCCGACCGTGCCGCGCGGCACCGAGCGCCTGCGCATCACCCCCTCGCCGTTTCACGACGACGCCCGGATCGCCAAGCTGACGGCGGCGCTCATGGAGACCTGGGACACCCTCGACCTGCCGCGCGCCGGCACGGTGTTCGTCGAGGCGGCGGAGTAGAACAGCTCAGTTCAGGCGCCAGATCGCGGTGGTGAGGATCGTCGCGAATCCGACCCAGGCGGCATAGGGGACGAGCACCCCGGCGGCGAGGCGGTCGAACCGCCACGTCAGGCGGATGGTCCAGAGGATCATCACGAACATCGCGGCGGCGACGATCACCGCCGCCCCGAGGGCGTGGGCGGCGAAGAAGGTCGGCGTCCAGGCGGCGTTGAGGGCAAGCTGCACCGCGAAGGCGATGACGGCGAGGCGCCAGCCCTCCCGCGTCGGCCCGGTGCGGGGCATGGCCCCGAGGAGCCGCCACGCCGAAAAGGCGATGAGGCTGTAGAGGATCGTCCACGCCACGGGGAAGGCCCAGTTCGGCGGGTTGAAGGACGGCTTGGTCAGCCCCGCGTACCAGCCCTCGATGTTCGGCCCCGTCGCCATCCCCCCCAGGACGCTCGTCAGCAGCACGGGCAGGATCGCCGCCGCCAGCCGGGGGTAGCGGGACAGGGCCGGTTTTTCGGGAACGTGCAGGGTCGAGGCGGTCATCCGGGAATCCTCAGTCGAGATGCGCCGTCGGCTGAAGCGCTTACCGGCTCGCGTACCGCCTTTCGTCCCTGGCGTCTCGCAGGGGAACGCGAATCGGGTCGCCCCGGTTTCACGGCGCGATTTTACGTCCGCGACGGGTCCGATCCCGCGAGGCTCGCGTTGTGGGTCAAAGTCCCCTCGCAAAGCCTCTCCCCGAAAGACCCGCGATGACGAACCTTCCCTGTCTCCTGGCCGGATTCGCGGCCCTCGCGCTGATGGTGGCGCCCGCCGGGGCGGCGGACGGCCCGCCGAGCCTCGACATCGACAAGACCTGTCGATCCGCCGCCTCGGCCGGCGTCAACAACAATGCCAGCCAGGACGGGTGCCTGCGCTCGGAGCGATCGGCGCGGGACGAGGTGAAGCGCCGCTGGGGCGAGTTCACCCCGGCGGCGAAACGCCAGTGCGAGAAGCAGTTCGACGCCGGCGGCTTTCCCTCTTACGTCGAGATGGTGACCTGCCTCGAACTCGCCAGCGGCACCGGCCTGAAATCGGATGGCCAGCAAGGCGGCGGCAGCGTCACCAAGGAGCCGCATCCCGGCCAACGCACCGATCCCATCGATGTCTTGGGCAAGACGGCGGAGTGAGCCGTTTCAGGTCACGGGCGCTTCGCTCGGCCGCAGGGCCAGGGCGTCCGTGGAGTTCGCCCGGTCGGGTCGCGCCTCGACCCCGCCCCGCGACTGGGCGAGGGCGGTGAGATCGACGTCCCGCGCGGTGTCGTCGACGGTGAGGAACAGGCCCCGTTCCTGGGCCCGCCGGCCGAGATCGGCCCGGCTGGTCAGCACGCTCTGGGCCGGGCTCGACAGGAGGCCGAGGGCCACGGGCGCCATCCACAGGGCGAGCCACGGGTCGGCCGCATAGGCGAGGAGGCCGGCGAGGAGGCCGCCGGCCACCAGGGTATCGACCTGGAGCCGGCAGGCCTCCCGCCATGGCACCCGGCGGTCGTCGCGGATCTGGGCGTCCCAACGCACGACCCGACCGACGAAGGTGGTGGCGACGGCGCCCGCCGCGAACAGGGTCATCACCGGCCAGAGCAGCACCCACACCATCTGTTCGAGGGCGGCACTTTTGAGAAGCGAGGCCGTGCCCCCGAAGGCCGCCCGGCGCTCGGGCGAGGCGAGGACATGGGCGAGGCTCAGGAATTTCGGTACGGCCAGCACGGTGATCACGAGGAGTGCCAGGGCGTTGGCGGCCGCCCCCGTTCCGGTGAGGCCGTAGCCGAGGAGACCGAGGTCCCCCGTCGCCACCGCCTGGACGGTGCCCAGCGCCAGGAACGCCACCCAGAGCGGGCAGGCCATGTAGGAGAGGATCCCCACCGCGAGGTGCCAGCGGCTGGCGGGACGCAGGCCCGGCATTGGCAGCACGCGCAGGTGCTGCATGTTGCCCTGGCACCAGCGGCGCTCGCGGCCCAGAAGATCGACGAGGTTCGTCGGCATCTCCTCCCAGGTGCCGCCCATCTCCGGCAGGAGGCGCACCTCCCAGCCCGCCCGGCGCAGCAGCGCGCCCTCGACGATGTCGTGGCACAGGATCTCGCCGCCGAGCGGGGCACGCCCCGGCAGCACCGGCAGTTCGGCGTTGTTGGCGAAGGCCTCGATCCGCAGGATCGCGTTGTGGCCCCAATAGCTGCCGTCCGGTCCCTGCCACGTCTCGAGGCAGCGGATCGACAGGGGGGCGTAGAGACGCACGGCGAATTGCTGAATGCGGGCGAACAGGGTGTCGCGCCCGGTGGCGTAGCTCACGGTCTGGATCAGGCCGACGCGGGGGCTCTCCTCCATGAGGCGAGCGAGGCGGCGCATGGCCGCGCCGGTCATGAGGCTGTCGGCGTCGAGGACGATCATGAAATCGTATTCGGCCCCGTAGCTGCGGCAGAATTCGGCGATGTTGCCCGCTTTCCGCCCGGCATTGTCGTGGCGGCGGCGATAGCGCAGGCGTGGCAGGCCGGGTCCGTTCTGGGCCGCCCAGGCGGTGATGCGGGCGAATTCGTGCTCCTCCACCGCCGCGATGGCGCCGTCGCGGGTGTCCGACAGCACGAAGAGATCGATGTCGGAGCCGTCGCCGCCCTCGCGCTGGAGGGAGCGGGCCATGACCCGCAGCGCCGCGAACACCGCCACGGCATCCTCGGCGTGGATGGCCACCACCGCCGCCGTCCGGCTCAGGCCCGAGGCGCGGGCCGGAACGGTCAGGGAGCGGATTTCGAGGTTCGATTTGGCCCGGTCGCCCAGCGCGCTGGCCACGAGCCCGTAAACGTATTGCCAGGCGACGAACGCCTGCCAGGCCATCACCAGGCAGAACAGGGTGAGGACGACGGCGCCGAGCCACCCCGTCGGCGGACCATAGGCCGTCACCGCCAGCCCCGCGATGAGGGCGCCGGTCGCCAGCGTCGGCACGGCCAGCATCAGGCGGCGTCCGAGGAACGAGGGTTCGGCGGAGGCCCCGAGCCCGGTCGGGTTTTCGCCGCCTGGGTTTTCGACGGCCTGAGCGTCGTGCGACAACCGCTGAGACATGGGCGCGGGAATCTCGTGCGAGGGGAACCAGCGATGCCCGATCACGCGGACAGGCACACGATGGATAGGGATGACGGTCGGGACGGAAACGGGTCGACGGAGCCCGTCTCGCGGCGCCGCGCCCTGCAGACCACATTGGGTGCGGTCATGGGCACGGTCATACCTAGTATCACCGAACTGAATGTCGCCCGAACGATGGCGGCGCCCTTGCCCGACCGTGGGGCGCCCACCACCTTCGCCGCCCTCGCCGAACACGCGAAGGCCCTCGCGGCGAACCCGTACCGGCCGCGCCCCGACGACCTGCCGGCCCCCCTCAAGGCTCTGACCTACGACGGCTACCGGGCCATCACCTTCCGCCCCGGGGCGAGCCTGCGCCTCGGGGCGCATTTCTCGGTGCAGCTGTTTCATCGCGGCTTCCTGCAGGGAAAGCGCGTCGACCTGTTCCTGCAACCCCCCGGAGCAGCCGCGAAACCCGTCGCCTACGGCTCGGACCTGTTCGATCTCGGCCCGGCGCTCCAGGGCCGGACCTTCCCGCCCGACCTCGGCTTTGCCGGCTTTCGCCTGCACTATGCCTTCGACGCGGCCCGCCCCGAAGGACAGGAAGAATTCCTCGTCTTCCTCGGCGCCTCGTATTTCCGCCTGCGGGGCAAGGGCCAGGAATACGGCCTGTCGGCGCGGGGGGCCGCCATCGGCACGGGTGGTCCGGGCCCGGAGGAGTTTCCGGACTTCACCGCCTTCTGGATCTGTGAACCCGAGGACGATGCCCGCACCGTCGAGATCCTGGCCCTCCTCGAATCGCCGAGCCTGACGGGGGCCTATCGCTTCCGCGTCACCCCGGGCGACCCATCCGTCATGCGGGTCGAAGCCGCCCTGCATCCGCGCGCGGCGATCCCGCGCCTCGGCCTCGCGCCCCTGACCAGCATGTTCCTGCACGGCCAGAACGGGCCGGGGGCGCCGGGCGCCGAGCCCTTCGACGATTTCCGGCCGCAGGTTCACGATTCAGACGGGCTCGCCGTGGCGACGCACGGCGACCGGCTGTGGCGCCCCCTGGTGAACGGACGCCGCGCGCCGCAGATCTCGGCCTTCTCCGTCGATCCCCTCGTCGGGTTCGGGCTGCTCCAGCGCGAGCGGACATTTCCTGCCTATCTCGACGTTCAGGCCCGCCACGAAGCCCGGCCGGGCCTGTGGGTGACGCCGGAAGCGGGGTTCGGGACCGGCGCGGTCCAGCTGTTCGAGATCCCCTCGCGGGAAGAGTACATGGACAACATCGTGGCGGCCTTCGTGCCGGCCGCGCCCGTCGCGGCGGGCAGCACCCTCCTCCCGCGCTACACCCTGACCACGGTGGGGGCGGAGCCGGTGGCGGTGGTGCCGGAGACGCTCGCCCGCGTGGTCTCGACCCGGATCGGCTCGGCCGAGCGCCTGCGTCCGACGACCCCGCCGAGCCCGGAGCGGCGCCTCTACGTCGTCGATTTCGAAGGCCCCGGCCTGCCACACGAATCCGGCGCCGCCCTCGCGGCCGACGTCTCGGCGAGTGCCGGAACCCTGGTGGGCCCCGTCGTCGAATTCGTGCCCCAGACCGGGGGTTGGCGCCTCTATGTCGAGTGGCGCCCGCCCGCCACCCGGCCGCCCGGGGATGTCGTGCTGCGTGCCCGCCTCATGCAGGAGGGCCGGCCCCTCACGGAAACCTGGGACGCGGCGGCCTGACGAATTCGCGCGGGCGTTTGACCGGCCGGCGCCGCGCCCGTAGACACCCGGCCCCATCGGGAGACGTCGCATGGCCAGCATCAACGCAACCCTCGCCACGGAACTCGGCGTCGCCGAATGGCAGGTCAAGGCCGCCGTCGATCTCCTCGATGGGGGCGCCACGGTGCCGTTCGTGGCGCGCTACCGCAAGGAAGTCACCGGCACCCTCGACGACGCGCAGTTGCGCACCCTCGAAGAGCGTCTCGCCTATCTGCGCGAGTTGGAGGCGCGGCGCGCGGCGGTGCTGGAGAGCATCGAGGCCCAGGGCAAGCTCGACGCCCCCTTGCGCGCCCGGATCCTCGCCGCCGACACCAAGGCGCGGCTGGAGGATCTCTACCTGCCGTTCAAGGTCAAACGCCGGACCAAGGCGCAGGCCGCCCGCGAGGCCGGGCTCGGTCCCCTGGCCGAAGCCCTCCTGGCCCGTCCCGATCAGGCTCCGGAGGCGGCGGCGAAGGGCTACGTCGATGCCGCCAAGGGTGTTTCCGACACGGACGCCGCCCTGGAAGGCGCCCGCGCGATCCTCATCGAGCGCTTCAGCGAGGACCCGGAACTGGTCGGCAGCCTGCGCGAGAGCGGTTGGCAGCGCGGCCGGATGGTCTCGACGGTGAAGAAGGGCAAGGCGGCGGCCGGCGAGAAATTTTCCGATTATTTCGAGTTTTCCGAGCCCCTGGCCCGCCTGCCCTCGCACCGCATCCTCGCCCTGTTCCGGGGCGAGAAGGAGGAGGTGCTCGACCTCGACCTCACGGACGCCGTCGGCGACGCGCCGGCCAAGGGCCAGCCGAGTTCGCAGGAACTGCGCATTGCCAAGACCTTCGGGGTGCGCGACGCGGGGCGACCGGGCGACGCCTTCCTGATGGACACCGTGCGCAAGGCGTGGCGGACGAAGCTCAAGCCCGCCATCGACACGGATCTGCGCGCCCGCCTCTGGGCCGTGGCCGAGACCGGGGCGGTGGGCGTGTTCGCCGGCAACCTGCGCGATCTCCTGCTCGCGGCCCCGGCGGGGGCGCGACCGACCCTCGGCCTCGATCCGGGCTTCCGCACGGGCGTGAAGGTCGCCGTGGTCGACGCCACCGGCAAGGTGGTGGCCACGGACACGATCTACCCGCACGAGCCGCGCCGGGACTGGAACGGCGCCCTGATCACCCTCGCCAAGCTCTGCCGCGCCCACGGGGTCGAACTCGTCGCCATCGGCAACGGCACGGCCTCGCGCGAGACCGACAAGCTCGCCGCCGACCTCATCGCCAAGCAGCCCGAGCTGAAGCTCACCAAGGTGATGGTCTCGGAAGCCGGCGCCTCGGTCTATTCGGCGTCGGCTTACGCCAGCGCCGAACTGCCCGACCTCGACGTGTCGATCCGCGGCGCCGTCTCCATCGCCCGGCGTCTGCAGGACCCGCTGGCCGAACTCGTGAAGATCGAGCCCAAGGCCATCGGCGTCGGGCAATACCAGCACGATCTCGCCGAAGGAAAACTGTCCCGCTCCCTCGACGCCGTGGTGGAGGATTGCGTGAACGGCGTCGGCGTCGACGTGAACACCGCCTCCGCCCCCCTGCTCGCCCGTGTTTCGGGCCTGACGGAGCGGGTCGCCTCCAACATCGTGGTCCATCGTGACGCCAACGGCCCGTTCCGCAGCCGCGCCGCCCTGAAGAAGGTGCCGGGCCTCGGGCCGAAAGCCTACGAACTCGCCGCCGGCTTCCTGCGCATCCGTGGCGGGACCGATCCCCTCGACGCATCGGGCGTCCACCCGGAAGCCTATCCCGTGGTGCGGCGGATTCTCGCCGCCACCGGTCAGCCGATCCAGGCGGTGATCGGCAATACCGGTACCCTGCGGGGCCTCGATCCGAAAAAGTTCACCGACGCGACCTTCGGCCTGCCGACGGTCACCGACATCCTGGCGGAGTTGGAGAAGCCCGGCCGCGATCCGCGCCCGGCCTTTCGGACGGCGACTTTCCAGGAAGGGGTGGAGAAGATCTCGGACTTGAAGCCCGGCATGCGCCTCGAAGGGGTGGTCACCAACGTCGCCGCCTTCGGTGCCTTCGTGGATATCGGCGTGCATCAGGACGGGCTGGTGCATATCTCGGTGCTGGCCGACCGCTTCGTGAAGGACCCGCGCGAGGTGGTGAAACCCGGCGACGTGGTGCAGGTGCGCGTCGTCGAGGTCGATCCGGGCCGCAAGCGCATCGCCCTCTCCATGCGCTCGGACGAGGCGCAAGCCCCCCGCCCCGGCCGGCGCGAGGAGCGCCCGGCCCCCGCCCGGATGCAGGCGGCCCCGCCGCCGCCGAAGGCCGGGGCCGAACCCGGGGGCGCTTTGGCCGAAGCGCTCCGCCGCGCCGCCGAATCCAAGCAGCGGCGGTGAGTGACCCCGCCCAACGCGGGTCCCCTCTTCTGTCAGGAGAGGGAGCCTGTCGCGTCTCACGGATCCGAGGCAATCAGCCGGAGACGATACTACTCCTGCCCCGCCACCTGCTGGTCGTCGCGGGCGCGATGCAGGAGGAAGATCGACAGCACCATGACGAGGATGAGGCCGCCGAGCACCCCGAGCTCGATCATCGAGATGCGAAACAGCGCCTCGCGCTCCGGATTGAGCGGGCCGTGCATCACCTCCGACGATTGCAGGGTGATGACCAGCACCCGCCGGATCGACGCGATGAGTCCGACGATGAGGAACGGCTCGCAGGTGAGCTTGCCCGAGCGCATGGAGACCCGCACCGTGTGCAGGATCTCCACCAGCATCAGCAGGAACAGCAGCCGGTCGACAATCTCCAGGAGCTTGGCCGAGCCGCCGAGTTCGTGGATCGCGCCGACGAGGAGGCCGGTGGCATCGACCAGCGCCAGGATCGCGGTGGCGGCGAGGAGCACCCCGAGCACGGCGTAGACCGCGTGCTCCGTGTGCATGAACAGGAAGCCCGAGATCCGCGTCAGCCGGCTCTCTTCCTCCACGTCGTCAGCCATGGCGCATCCACCCCGACGCCGGACTCAATCACCGGTCGTGGGGCAGTCTGGCAGGCGAAGCGGGGCCTTGTCGAGTGGCATGCCGATCCCGGCTCCGGGTCGGGATCGGCGAGATCCTGGATCAGTGGAAGAACGGCAGCACGTTGGGCGCGTAGAGACCGAACCCCAGCATCGCCAACCCGGCGACACCCAGGAGCGCACCGCCGAAGACGAGGGCCGCGATGCCGGTGATGACCTCGGCGGAAGCCAGCACGATCCCGATCTGGAAGGCGGCCGAGCCGAACTCGTAATGGTGATAGCGGTGGAGGGCCTTGTCGCGCACCTCCTGGGCGTGGCGGGCCTTCTCGCTCAGTTCCTTGCGACCCTCGCCCGTGGCGGGCTCGCTCTCCCAGCGGGCCATGGTTTTCGCCCATTCGGCGCGCTTGGCCTTGATGGCATCCGAATTCGCCGCGTCCGCCGGTAGCAGGGCCAGGGTCTCGTCGGCGGTCTTCAGAATCGTGGTGCGGATGGTGCGGGCCTGGAAGTAGGCCCATTGGTTCGACGATTCGACGTTGGCGCTGAGCGCCTCCGTCTGCGCCCCCTTGGCGAGGGTCTCGGCGAGCGCGAGGAACAGCGCCAAGACCGAGATCAGCAGCGCCACGCGCTTGTTGGACCCGCCGCCGCCACCGTGACCACCCGACATGCTGCCTCCCCCGATTCGACGGCGGGACTCACAGCCGATCCAGGCCCCAAGCGCAACCGGAAAACCGACGCCGCCGCCGGAATGCGGTGGCGGCGTCACCTCACGGTATCAGGGTTTCCCGCGTCAGGGCTTCTTGGCGTCGCCCTTCCCCTCGGCGGGGGCCGCTGCCGTCCGCTCGACCTTGGCGCCCTCGCGCAGCTTGAGGATGAGGTCCTGCTGCGCCTTGCGGGTGATGTACTGGTCGACCTGCTCCTTCATCTCGTCGAAGGTCGGCACCGGCTTGGTGCGCTTTTCCTCGACCTTGATGACGTGCCAGCCGAACTGAGTCTTGACCGGGTCCGAGACCTGGCCGGCATTGAGCTTGAACGCGGCGTCGGCGAAGGGCGCCACCATGCGCTCCTTCGTGAACCAGCCGAGGTCGCCGCCCTCGGCCTTGGAACCCGGATCCTTCGACGCCTCGGCCGCCACCTTGGCGAAGTCCTCGCCGCCCTTGATCCGCGCGGCGATCTTCTTCGCGTCGTCCTCGTTCTCCACGAGGATGTGGCGGGCGTGAACCTCCTCCTCGGGCTTCATGGCCTTCACGGTCTGATCGTAGAGGGCCTTGGCGGCCTCCGGGGTCACGGCCTTCTTGGCTTCGCGCTCGAGGTAGTCGTCGAGGAGGAGCTTGTCGCGGAAATAGGCGAGCTTGCGCTTGAAGTCCGGCGTGTCGGCGACCTTCGCCGCATCGGCCGCCTGGGCGCCGACCTTCAGGTCGACCATGTAGTCGATGAGCAGGTTTCGCTTCTGGGCGTCGTCGACGCCCGGCAGGGACAGGGCCGGATCGTCCGCCGCGATGGCGAGATCGCCCTCGGTGATCGGGGCGCCGTTCACCTTCGCCACCACGGTCTCGGGCGCCACGGCCTTCGTCGCAGGCGCGGCCGGGGCGGCGGGCTGCTGTGCCTGGGCTCCGGCCAGGGGGGCGGCCAGGAACAGCGCCAGGGCACTGGTCCGCAGGAGGGCGTGGGTGAGCGACATGGCGGCGTCCTTCGGGCGTGGCCCCCCGCCGCATCCCCGGCCGTTCTGGCGTCCGGACGCGATGCGAGGCGGGGGCGGCGGCCGGAAGGGCCGCGTGTTTGGCGCCGACACAGGTGGCGCGCGCCGAGCCCGATGGCAAGACGACCGAACGGCAGAGATCACCGGCCATGGCGAATGGCCGTGATCGTTCGCATTCGCGCAGCCCCGGCTACGCGCCGTTAACGGGTCGGCGGCAAGGGTGGGGCGGTCGCGTTCACGGAGGTCGGCATGCGCGCGAATTCGGTCCCCCTCGCGGTGGCCCTTCTGGGATCGGTCCTCGCGTTCACCGGGACGGCCGAGGCCGGTCCCCTCTCGGCCGCCCCCTTCGAGCCTCTCACCACGGGCAGCCTTCCCGACGAACAGGCCCTGCGGCCGACCTTCGCGGAGCCGGGCGTCCGGCCGGCGCCCCAGCGCCCCTCCGAGGACGCCCGCGCGGCGCCGGTCTGGTGCGGCAACGGGCGGATCGTCGGCTCCGGCGTCGGCTTCTGCGAGCTCAATTGATCCCGGTCGTCCGGGACTTAGAGCGCCTAACAGAACGGCACCGAGCGGTGTTTTCCGCGTTGGTTTGGCATGGCCAGACCGCTTCTCCCCGATGATCTCTGGGATGAGATCGCTCCGCTGCTCCCGCCGCCTCGTCCGCGTCCGAAGGGTGGGCGTCGTCCGATCGAGAACCGGGCTGCGCTGACGGGTATCCTGTTCGTGCTACGCTCGGCGCTGCCCTGGGAGATGCTGCCGGCCGAGATGGGCTGCGGCTGCGGCATGAGTTGCTGGCGTCGGCTGCGGGATTGGCAAGCGGCGGGCGTGTGGCGCCGCCTGCATCACGTGCTCCTGGAGCGCCTGCACGCGGCGGGTGAGATCGACTGGAGCCGGGCTTGCCTGGACAGCGCGTCTGTCCAGGCCAAAAAAGGGGGCCTGCCACTGGCCCGAACCCGACGGACCGGGGCAAGCCGGGGACGAAGCGCCATCTCGTCACCGACGCGCGCGGCACGCCGCTCGGCTTCTGCCTGAGCGGTGCCAACCGGCACGACACCGTCATGATGGCGGCCACCCTCGATGCCATCCCGTCTGTGCGGAGCGGTCGGCGCGGACGACCGCGACGCCGTCCGGACAAGCTGCACGCCGACAAGGCCTACGATGCCAGACCCCGCCGCCAGGAGTGCCGGGCGCGAGGGATCGTGCCGCGCATCGCTCGACGCGGCATCGAGAGCAGCGAGAAACTCGGTCGTCACCGTTGGGTCGTGGAGCGCACCCACGCCTGGTTCAACCGATTCCGTCGATTGCCCATCCGCTATGAGCGACGCGCAGACATCTACGAGGCCTTCACGAGCCTCGCCGCCAGCCTCATCACCCTCAACCAGATCAGACGGTTCTGTTAGGCGCTCTTAG
>NZ_FOPM01000031.1 GCF_900113485.1 Methylobacterium gossipiicola | reverse complement strand
GCCGACGCCCGCCGCCCACGGGGTGGTGCGCTGGCGGTTGTGCGATCTGGCCCAGATCAATCCCGAGGATCACGGCGTATCGGTCTCCGAGCAGACCTTGAGCCGGGTCCTGCGGGCGATGGGCTACCGCAAACTCTCGGCTCGCCCGCGCCATCACGCCCAGGACCCGGACGCCGCCGCCGTTTTTAAAAGGCTTCCCCGACCGTCTGGCGCAGATCGCGCAGGCCGTCGGCGGCAAGCCGGTAGAGGTCTGGTTCTGCGACGAGGCCCGTGTCGGCCAGAAGAACACGCTCCCCCGGCGCTGGGCCAAGCGCGGGACGCGACCCTCGGCCCCCAAGGATCAACGCACGGCCTCGGCCTATATCTTCGGAGCGGTCTGCCCGGCCCGAGGCGTGGGAGCCGGTCTCGTCATGCCCCGCTGCACCACGTCAGCCATGGCCCACCACCTCGAAGAGATCTCGGCGACCGTGGCGCCCGGTGCCCACGCCGTGCTCCTCCTCGATCAGGCCGGCTGGCACACCACCAGGAAGCTGCCCGTGCCGGACAACATCACCCTGATGCCCCTCCCGGCCCGCTCGCCCGAACTCAACCCGGTCGAGAACCTCTGGCAGTTCGTGCGGGACAACTGGCTCGGAAACCGCATCTTTCGATCCTATGCCGACATCCTCGACCACTGTTGCGACGCTTGGAACAGGATCATCGCCCAGCCCTGGCGCATCATGTCCATCGGACTGCGCAAATGGGCCCATGCGTGCTGATCAATGAGAGCTGGTATAATCCGCCGAATTCGGATGTCAGCCTGCGGGTCGTCGAAGGCTCGTCAGGAACGCCGCGATTTGACGTCGATCCTTGAGATGCAGGACCGATCCCGCGGTGATCCATCGCGCCAATTCCGCCTCGATACGGGGGCGCCGGACGGCATCGAATTGCATGATGTCCCGAACAAGGTCGATGGTGTTCTTCAGATGACCTTCCTTGCAACCGACGGGAAGATCCGGTCTGACCTTGATGCCGGTACTTCTCCGGATCACGCGGGCGGCGCATGTCAGGCGCGGCGTGTCGAGCCAGATCGTGAGGTCGGCTCGCGCCAGACGGAGATCGAAGGTCTTGGCTGCGTAGTTGCCCTCGCAGACCCAGGCGTCTCCACCGACGGCCCTGGCGACGCGTCGACGGAACACCCGGGGATCCGCTTCCCGCCAGCCAGGTTCCCAGAACAGCCGGTCCAAGTGAATGACAGGACTGTTCAGCTGTTCGCCGATGGCCCGAGCCAATGTCGACTTGCCGCTCCCGGAATTACCCAGGATATTGATTCGCGTCATGGAAGTGAGGACTTTGGGGTCGCTTGCATCGCCGCAGCTGCCGGTTGCTGATCATGAGTTCATAGATATTCACCGATGAGCGGAGGTTTTTGCAGGTCCATCTCCGCCGTGAGATTGACGCGCGCGGAAGCCTCGAGCCGATCATGGAAGTGGTCGGTCTGGTAGAGGCGTGGCCGAGCGAGGAACCGGCCGAGGACGTCCGCGCGTCCGAGGCGCCACGCGCTTTCCGAAACCGCGCCGTATTCCCGCCGGATTGCCGCTTTGTAGGCAGCATAGGTCGAGGGCGGGGCACCCAGCACCGCGAGATCGAGGTCGAGCATCAGGCGGGTCGCTGGATCCGGGCTCGGTCCGTGCGTGGCGGTTGCCCGGATCATCGCGTCCACCGAGCGAAGGCGCTCCGACTCACCTGCCGGCGCGGCATGGGTCGTGAACAGATCGGCGCTGCGGGCCTCGTTGTCGGTGCGATCGGTCTCGTAGATCGCATCGTGAAACACAATCGCGAGGTCGAGGGCGTCGTGATCGAGATCGACGAATTCCGGCAGATTCCGCACCGCGTCGTGCCCGGCCAGGAGGTCGGCGATGTGCTTCCAGCCGTGATAGTGGCGCATGCCCGCGCCGTAGCCGGCATCGAGGGTCCGCCACGCAGCCTCGGCCGCGTCGCCTCCCACCGTCCGGGACCAGAGCGCCCGGAAGCGCGTTCGCAGCAATCCGTCCATGATGGGGACCTCGGTTCTCGCGATGAAGAGCCCGGATCGTCTCGTCACCGCGCATCACCCGGGACACCGCTTCGGTGTCCCGGCCGCGCGGAAAACCCGGCCGGGGCCTCCGTCAGAGGTTCTTTTCGAG
Source organism: Methylobacterium gossipiicola (assembly GCF_900113485.1). Lineage (GTDB taxonomy): Bacteria > Pseudomonadota > Alphaproteobacteria > Rhizobiales > Beijerinckiaceae > Methylobacterium > Methylobacterium gossipiicola. The sequence goes on along the minus strand of NZ_FOPM01000031.1, from coordinate 33,710 downwards.
GAGCGCGGTCACGGCTGCCACCCGGTCCTTGGCATCGGCCACGTTGGCGAAGGGGCGCCAGTTCACGTCGAGGACGCCGCCAGCGAAGGTGAGGCCATTGGCGTAGTTCGAGGCCGGAGCCGTCTTTTCGTCATAGCGAATGCGGATCGATGTCAGCTTCGCCCGCAGGGCTTCGCGGCCCATCTTGTCCTGACCGATCTCCTTCAGCGCAGCGGCGAGGGGCTCGAAGATCGTCTTCTCGAAGAAGTCGGGATTCTCATAGTATTGGGCGTCTCCGGGAATCGCGAGTTGATCCCACGCCACCTCGACGGGCACGGCGAAGCCCGCGGCGTCCTGGATCGCCTTCTCCTGCGCCGGAAAGCGGCTCTCCCGGTAGGCGGCGATGGCGCGGCGCTCGGCCAATCCGAGGGTGGGCTCGGCCAGGGCCGTGCGAGCCCAGAACAGGATCGCGGCGGCGGCAAGGGCGTTTCGGCGTGAGATCATGCGCTGGCATCTCGTGTAGAAAAGCCTGCGGCGGCAGGCCGAGGGAACCGTAGGGGGGCTGGTCGCGCGCCATGCCGGCGCTTCGCCGTTGCGCCGCGTCCGACGCGGACGAGGATTTGTGGCGCGGCGTACGGTCATCCGTTCGGGGACGAACTCGCCCGCCAATTCCGCACCAGTGCCACGAGGGCCCCGACGATGATCGTGGCGAACGCGATCATGATCACCACCAGGGTGAGGGTCCGGTTCCACAACCGGTCGAGGCCGAGGGTGGTGGTGATGCGGTCGGGCTGCGCGGGATCGCCCATGGCTCCGGCGCTGAAATCACCGAGATGCAGGCCGGAGAACACGTAGTTCACGCGCCGTGTCACCGTGCCGGCCGGCTGACGCAGGGTCAGCGTCAGGTTGCAGACGTGGACCACGATCTTGGAATTGCACCTGCCGTCGCTGATCCGGGCCTCGGTCATCGGCCGGGCGGTGTCGCGGATCCGCCAGTCCGAGATCAGGACCGGGGCGGTATAGATCACGCACGCCACCAGCATGGCGGCCAGGGCGACGACGCCGACCAGGGCCCAGAGGATGGCGCTTCGGCTCTGTCGCCGGGGCGGCAATCGCCGGAACGGAGCGGATTCGGGTAGGGCTGTCATGAAGCCTCAGGCCGATTGGGGGGCGATCGCGGAGGTTCGGGCGCCGGCCCCGGTTTCGGCGAGGAGGCGCCGGGCCTGCGCGGCGTCCTGATAGCGGCCGATGAGGGCGGCGAAATCCTGCGGCTTCATTCCGCGTGGCAGGCCGAAGGTCAGCGTGACGATCCGGTGCTTCGTCTCGAGCTTCACACCGTGTCGGCCCGGAAGAGGCTGTGGCCAGGACGCACCGGGGGGCAGCAGCAGGCGCATGACCATGGCCGAACGGTTCAGGGCCAGATCGAGGTCGGCGATGTCGTCCCAGGGAATGGCCCGGTCGAGGCCGGGCGCCCTCAAGGACTCGGGCCCGAGGATGAGGGTCACGGGCTCGCCTCGCCGCAGAACCAGGGCGCCGGCCCCTCCCAGGAGCGCCCCGAGGCCGAGGGCCACCATGGCGACGATGCGGCTGTCGGCGGTCGGGAGGGCCGGCACGCCGAACAGGGCCATCGCCGCGGCCGCGATGGCGAAGAGGCCGCCGCTGACCGCGAGCACGAGGCCACGGGGACGATGATAGGCCCGTAGGACCCGTTCCTCGCGCCCGACCTCCGCGACGGTCGCCTCGAGATGCGCGTGAAACGCCGCATCCCGTGCGCGCAGGACACTGAGGAAATCCGCCGTCGCCGCGCGGCTGAGGCCGGCCGGGTCGGCGAAATAGGCCCCGAGCCCGCCGAGGGCGGTGGATGGCGGCACGGCACGCGCCGCGCCCAGGAGATCCGCGTCGATCGTTCGCCCGAGGGCGGCGACACGCTCGCGGGTCGGCGGGTGGGTATCGGTGGGGTGGGCCTGCGCCTCCTGCCAATGCGCCGCCGGATCGTCGAGGCCGTGCCGGATCGTGTGGTCGAGGGCGGCGGCCACGAGATCGGGGCCGGCCGCATCCGGTGCTTCCGATGCGTGCTCCAGGGTTTCCCGGATGCGGGGCGCCACGGCGCCGCTGCGCAGGAGCGCGCGCGCCGAGGCATCCGCCGAGGTGACGCGCGCGCCGGCCGCGTCCGCCGCGAACTCGCGTGCCCGGCTCCAGTGGCGCACGGCGAGGTGGAAACGGTCCATGACGAAGAGGCCGAGGCGAAACGACGGCCCGAGGAGCCCGAGGGAGCCGCGATGGCCTTCGGCCACCGCGTCGAGGGAGCGCTCGACGCCGGCATAGATCGGCAGGAACCGCTGGCTGTAGGTTGTGTCGTCCCCGGCATAGTGGGCGAGTTCGTGGCCGATGATCGCCGCGACCTCGTCGCCGCGCATCAGGGCGAGGTGGGGCAGCGGCAGGTAAAGGATTCGGCCCTCGATCCGCGCGCCGCCGGGCTCTAGGACGGCCGGACCGGCGCTGACGAAGAACCCCTCGGTGAGGCCGACCACCACCGCTTCGGGCTTGAGGGCGCCGAGGCGGTCGGCGAGGCCATCGAGGAGGCGCCACAGGGCAGGCGCTTCGGCGGGCGTCACCGTCCGCCCGAGGATCGGAAGCGGATCGGGCTCGAAGGCTCCGAGCGCCCGGCGCAGGCCGAGAATGGTGCTGCCGGCCACCAGGATGGCGGCACCGACCGCCGCGACGGCGATGACCAGGAGCTTCATCGCGCCTCCGTCGAAGCGGCCCTGGAACAGGATCGCCGCCTCGAACGCCACGGCGGCGACGAAGCTCGCCGTCGCCGCCAGGATCTGGAGCGCGAGCGTCGCGGGCAGCAGTCGGCGCAGGAGCGAGAAGCCGCGCACGAGGGAGTCGCGCGAAGCGCGTCCGAGCCGGCCCAGGATGGCACCGGCGAACAGAACGAGGAGGGAGAGCCCGGCGGCCAGCGCCCCGCCCGCGACGCCGACGGGCGGCAGCAGCCGGCGCCACCCCATCAGAGTGGCGAGGTGGGCTGCGTGGTCACGGGCGCTTTGCGCTTGGGCCAAGGCGAGCGGCCCGACATAGGTCTTGCCCTCGCTCCGGAACTGCTGGCGCGGATCGAAGCGTCCCGGTTGTGGCGCCTGCCGCTTCAGCTCCGTCACCAGACCGTCCAGTCGCTGCCGTTCGGCTTGGAACCGGATCTCCGCGTCGGCGCCGCGCTGCCCCTGCCAGAGGCCGAGGAGCACGAGGGCGAGCGGCAGCAGCACGGTGGCGGCGATGAGCCCCGCGAGGGCACGTGGACGCGAGAGCGCGCGTTGCAACTTTCCTTCCGGAATCATCGCCTCCTGAAGCGTGTAAGACAGGGGAGTGCCGCTCCGAATGTCCGACACCGAGCCCTCTCGACCGAGAGCCGGACTGGACATTCAAAGCAACTAGGAGTTCCGCGAAGGATGGCGGACGTCGCCTTGCGCAATTTGCCTGATGACCGCCGACCATCCTCCAGGATAGGTTGGGCACAACAAAAATCGTCTTCACATCGTCGACGGGATATCCACCAGATGAACCGCTTTCGTCAATGGAAGACGATTCCGACGCATTCCGCGACCTTGATCTTGGCTGGCGCGACGCGTTGGTGCGACACGCGGGACTTGTCTTCCGGTGCGCGCAAAAGTTAGGCTTGGCCTCCTATCGGGACGTCCCAACCCGCGGGCGTCCGCCATCCGTCCCCCGACGAAGAGTCCGGATGTCGAGATCGCTTGATCGCCGTGTCTTGTCCTTCCAGGCGGAGACCGCCGCATGAAATGCGTCCGTTCGGAGCACCTGCATCTGAGGCAGGGCACCTCCGACAAGGTGTACGAGGTCGATCTCGTCGAGAACGAAACCCTCTCCGAACCTGAGCGCTACCTCGTCAACGTCCGCTACGGACGCCGGGGCGCGATCCTGCGCGAGGGAACGAAGACTCCCCAGCCCGTCGCGGAAGCGGCGGCCATGCGGGTGTTCGACAGCGTCGTCGTCTCGAAGTGCAATGCCGGCTACCGCCGGACGCAGGGGGGATTTCCGGCCGAGACCGACGGGACCGGCGTCGATGATCGCAACGCCGTGCTGCTCGCGCGCCTCGCGACCTGTCGGCGGGAGCGATGGTCGGGCGCCACGCGCGACCGTCTGCTCTGGCGCATCGGCCAATTGCGGATCGCGCAGGCGGCGTCCGATCTCGTTGCCCTGGCGGGTGACATCGAGCCGGAACGGGCGAGCTATTCCCTGGTCTGGGCCCTGGCACGGGCCGGTGGCGCGGCCGCCGTGCCGACGCTGGAAGGGATCGCCGCCGGTTCGGGAAGCGCCGTGATCCGCGACCTCGCCCGTTTCGCCCTCGCGGCGGCGCCGACCGATGCCGAAAGCCGCAACGCCGAACTGCCGCCGGCGGTGGCGGGCGCGGTCGAGGCCGGTGATGTCGCGGGTCTCTGCGCCGCCCTCGCCGGACAGGACGCCAGCCAAGTCGGGCCGATCCTGATGGCCCTCGGGCGGCGGGCCCGGCGGGAGCCGCGCTGCCATGCGACTTTGTGCGCGGCGCTGGCCCGGCTGCCGGCCCGGCCGCCCTACCTGCTCGGCCTGCGCCGCCTGTTCAAACACGCGGAGATGGCCGACGATGCCGGCCTGTTCGGCGCCACCGCCCACAGGTTCGAGACCGCGACCGCGATGTATCGCTCGGGTCGCGACCCCGCCTACGTGCCGGAACTCGGCCGTTACATCGCGACGAAGACGAGCCGGGGCGTGCCGGATCGGCGGATCGGCCTGTCCTCGGCCACCCATCTCTATCTCAAGCGCCGGGTCTGGCGTGCGCTCCGCAAACGCGGCGAGGTGGACGATCCGGCCTTCGCCGAGATGGCCGCCGCCTTCCTGCTGTGCTTCTCTCCCGAAGATCTGGACCGGCGGACCGCCTGGAGCGTCTGGACGCGCGGGCCGGACGGTACCTGGAGCCGCGAGCCCCGCGCCCAGGGACCGTTCGGACGCCGATGGAGCGTCAGTCAACTCCTCTTCCGCCATGCCGCCGGGGCGATGCCGCGCCCGCGCTCGCTCACCGTTCTGGAACGCGCCGAGCCCGATCCCGACAGCCGCGACGAGGCGTTTCCGCATCTCTGGAGCGCCCGCCCCGATCTGGCCCTGCGTCTGGCGGCGGAGGCGCGGGTTGAGGCCGTGGCCCATCTCGGCTTGCGGGTGCTGCGGGCCGACCCGGCGGCGCGGGCGACCCTGAGCACCGCCGACCTCGGGCGGCTCCTGATCGCATCGGTCCCGGCGGCGCAACAATTCGGCTTCGAGACCGTGCGGGACCGGCTCGCCGTCGGCGCCGTCGATCCCGCTCTGCTCACGATCCTCGTTGCCGCTGCCTTGCCCGAGGCGCGCGGTCTCGCACTGCGGCGGATCGAGGCCGATCCTGCTTTGCCCTGGTCGGAAACGGCCCTGGCCTTCGCCATGCTGACGAGTCCCGAGCCCGATGTCGCGGCAGCGGTGGCGCAGCTCGCCGGCACCCGTGCGCCGTCCCCGGAGGCGGCGAACGCGCTGGGCCGGCGACTGGTGGAGTGGCTGCGGGCGATGCCGCCCAGCCCCGATGAGGAAGCGGTCGCGGCGATCCGAGCGATGCGGGCGGGTCTCGCGGTTCTGTGGCCGAAGGCCGGCCTTCCGGTTTCGGGCGAGGCCGTGATCGACCTGATGACGCATCCGGCCACGGAGGTCGCCGCCGCCGGCATCGATCTGCTGAGCCGCTCCGAGATCGACGTCGCGCACCTGCCGGCGGAACTCTGGGAGAGGCTGATCGGTGCGGAAGCGGAGAACGTCCGGGCGGCGGCCCTTGGCCTCATGGCCCGGCTCGACGCGGCCGGGCTCGAGCGCCATGCCGCGCCCATCCTCGCCCTCGCGCACGGCGCCGACCCGGCCTTGCGCCGGGCGGCCCGCCCCCTTGTCCGGCGCCTCGCGGAGACCGACCCGGCCCTCGCCGCGCGCCTCGTACGGGACGTGATCGACAGCCTGTTCCGCACGGCGCCGGATGAGACCTATCCCGCCGACATGGTGGCGCTGCTGACCGAGGCGGTTCCGGGCGAACTCGCTGCCCTCGACGCCGGCACCGTATGGCGGTTGCTCCAGGCGCGGGCGAAGGGCGCCCAGCGCCTCGGCGCGTCGGTTCTGGCCGAACGCTCGCCCCAAGAGTTCAGCGTGCGCCAGATCGCGCGGCTCGGCGGCCACCCGCATCGTGCCGTGCGGCTGTGGGCCATGGCCGCCTTCGAGGCCGAGCCGGCCCGTTTCCAGGCGCAGGCGGCCGACGCCGTGCTGCTCGTCGAGAGCGAATGGCCGGATGCCCTCGCCTTCGCCCGCACGCAGTTCGAAGCGTGGCCGGAGGAGGTGTGGACACCGGACGTGCTCGCCGTCGTCACCGACAGCGTCAAACCCGAAGTCCTGGCCTTCGCCCGCCACCTCCTGCGCAGCCGCCTCCGGCCCGAGGATACGGAGGCGCAGCTCCTGCGCCTGCTCGAACACCCCTCGCCCGCGATGCATCTCCTGATCACCGAACTCCTGACCGAGCGGTCGCTCGCCGACGAGGACGCCTTCGACCGGCTGATTCCCCTGGCGCGCATCGTGATGCTGCAGGTGCTCAAAGGTCGGGTCGCCAAGGATCGGATGACGGCCTTCCTGCGGACCCAGGCCCTCGGCGACCGGGCGCGGGCGCAAACGCTGCTTGCCCTCTTCGCCGACCTGTCCTTGAGCGGCACCGCCCGCGACCGCGCGGCCGCAATCCTGACACTGCGCGATATCGCGGACGCCCATCCGGACCTCGACACGCCCCTCGTGCGCCGTCCGTCCGAGGCGCGGGCGTTCAGCGCCGGCCCGGGAGCCACCCGATGAACTTCGTCCATCGCTACCTCGGCGAGAGCCGCGCCGTCTCCGACGCGGGCGCGACCCGGCTGGGCTTCGTGCCCGACACCTTGCGCGACCCGACCTTCTTTTCCGGCACGATCGCCCGGCACCTACCGTTCCGGGAGGCAATCTCGGCACTGCATCACGTCGTCGTCTCGGATCTGCGCTTCAAGCCGAAGGACCGCAGCGCCTATCTCGCTTGGCTCCAGGCCAACGAGCGGCAGCTCCTCGCCGAGGCGTTGGCCGAGAAGGACGCGATCCGCGCCGAGATCGAGGCGCTGCGCCGCGAGTTGAAGGACATCGACGCCCGGGCCGACACGGTGATGCGGCCGTTCTACCAGGCGCGGCAGCGTTACTTCGACCGGCTCTACAAGGAGGATCTCGACGCCTGGATCGTCCTCGATCCCGTCATCACCGTCCATCCCGACGAGATTTTCTTCGAGTGCTTCAGCCTCGACGAATCGAGCTACGGACGCCTGTCCTGCGACCACGACACCTTCGCGCAGGTCGGCGCCATGGCCTGCGGCACCACCAACATCGACTATAGCCACGCCCTCTACGACGAATTCCAGAAGATCCGCAGCTACCGCGACACCGAACTGTGCATCGACCCCACCGGCTTCGAGGTGCAGACCACCGGCGAGGCGGCCTATCGCGAGGACAAGATCGAGCTCCCCGATTCCTGGATGCGCGGCTTCCTTCAGGTGTCGAGCGCCATGGCGCAGCCCGCGCATGTGGTCGATCTCCATCCCGTCGACATGCACGCGATCCTGACCCGCCTCGCCGCCCGGAAGGAACGGCACGGGCCGCGCTCCCTGCGTTTCCTGCTGGAGCCGGACCGGCCCATCTGCGTGGTCATCGAACCCTGGAACGAGCGGCTGACCTTCCGCCGATCCATCTACAGGGGAAGCACGGGGGCCGAGATCCGCCTGTGGGGCCGGCGGCGGCTCGCGATCCTCGGCCGCGCCCTGCCCCTGGCGAAATCCGTACGGTTGCACCTCCTCGGCACCGGTTTACCCTCCTTCGCGGTGGTGGATTTCGGAGGGCTTCGCTTCACGTTGGGCCTGTCCGGCTGGACCGCCAACGATTGGTCGCGGGCGGGTCGGTTCGATCTCCTGGCGCCCCGGAACACGGTGGACCCCGACACCGCCGCCCGCGTCTTCGCGGCGCTGCGACGGCACCATTGCGCGGATACCGGCACGCTGGCCGCCGAGACCGGGCTCGACCGGGCGAGCGTGGAATCCGCCCTCGGCGGTTACGTCCAGGCCGGCCGGGCGATGTTCGACCTCGACAAGCGGGTCTATCGCCTGCGCGAGCTCACCCGCGAGCCCCTCGCGCCGGGTGCCCTGCGCTTCGCCTCGGAGCAGGAGGCGAAGGCCGACCGCTTCCTCGCGGCCGGGCTCGTCACCGTCGACTCCGTGGAGGACGAGAGTGGGCGGCGGCGCCTCTCGGGCACCGTCCTCGACGACGGGCACGCCCTCCGTCCCACCCTCGTCCTCGACGCCGACGACCGCATGGTCGAGGGCACCTGCGGCTGCGGCTTCTTCCTCCGCAACCGGCTGATGCGAGGCCCCTGCGAGCACATGCTGGCCCTGCGCCGGTTCTTCCACGGGCGGTTCTCCCAGGGGCAAGGAGAGGACCGGTTATGAGAGGGGCGACCCGATTGATGCGGGATTCGACTTGGCCTAACATCGTCCTCACGAGGGGCGTCGGCAGGGACGGACCTTGCATTCCGGGCGGCGTTTCGCCGTCCCTGCACCCTGCCCGGCGAAGCGTCACCGGCCCACTCTTCACTGGGCCGGCACTGACCACCCCGGCGCGTTCTCGATTTGGGTTCCTTGAACCCAAACGCGCCGGGGTGGTCGTGCCGGCTTCGAGTGGAGTGCGCCGGTCCCGAGACTTGACGAAGACATCCCGGTCGGCGCCCCTCGCCCCCGGTCGCCTATCAAGCTGCACGGATCATGACCGATGGTCCTGCTCCGTGCGTTCGGCGGACGCCCGCCGCCCCGCCGTCGCGGGGGCCATCGGCGATGTGACATTATCGCCCATGGGTCTCATCCCGCGCGGGGGCCGCCCATGAGCGCGCAGCCCGGCTCCCTCACCCGTCAGCAACTCTACGACCGCATCCGCGAAAGCTCGAAAGACGAGGTCGTGCTGGAGGAGATGATCCGCCTCGGCTATTGGCCGGATGGCGCGGATCAGCCGAACCTGTCGGACGACCTGATCCGACGCCGTGGCGAGATCACCCGCGCCCTCGGCGATCTGCACCGGCGCGAAGCCCTCTGGCGCGATCCCGACGCGGCCCTCAAGGAGATGCACCGCCGCCGCAAGAAGGCGGCCCTGGAACGGCGGCGCGAGACCAAGCTGTGCAACGCACGGGACCGCCACGCGCGGGCGCTCGCCTGGCACGCCCGGCGGGACGACGAACTGCTCTATCTCGGCGAGGATGTCTCGGCCGGGCTGTCGGCGGCGGCCGAGGGCCGGGAGCCCCTTGCGGGCCTGCCGGTTCTCGCGGATCCGAAGGCGGTGGCGCAGGCCATGGGCATCTCCATGGCCGAGTTGCGCTTCCTCGCCTACGACCGGGCGCTTGCCACGGTGAGCCACTACCGGCGCTTCACGATTCCGAAGAAAACCGGGGGCCTGCGCACCATCTCGGCGCCGATGCCCCGGCTGAAACGGGCGCAATACTGGGTGCTCGACGCGGTGCTGACCCACGCGCCGACCCACGAGGCCGCCCACGGCTTCGTTCCCGGCCGCTCGATCGTGACCAACGCCAGCGCCCATGTCGGGCAAGACGTGGTGGTCAACCTCGACCTCAAGGACTTCTTCCCGAGCCTCGATTATCGCCGGATCAAGGGCAAGTTCCGGGGCCTCGGCTATGCCGAGCCCGTCGCGACCGTGCTGGCGTTGATTTGCACCGAGCCGGATGTCGATGCCGTCGAACTCGACGGGCAGTCCCTCTACGCCGCGCGGGGGCCGCGCCGGTTGCCGCAGGGCGCACCGAGCAGCCCGGCCCTGACCAATCTCATCTGCACCCGGCTCGATGCGCGGCTGTCCGGCCTCGGCCGCAATCTCGGCTTCACCTACACCCGCTACGCCGACGACCTGACCTTCTCTGCGTCCGGCGCGGCGGCGGCGAAGGTCGGCGCCCTGCTCGCCCACGTCCACGAAATCGTCGCGGCGGAGGGCTTTACCGTCCATCCCGACAAGACCCGGGTGATGCGGCGTGGCCGGCATCAGGAGGTGACGGGCCTGACGGTGAACGAGCGGGTCGGCGTGCCCCGTGAAACCCTGCGCCGCTTCCGCGCCCTGCTGCACGGCCTCGAGCGGCACGGACCCGCCGGTCGCGCCTGGGGGCGCAGCGGCGAGGACGGTGTGCTCCGTGCGGCCCTGGGGTTCGCGCGCTTCGTCCGTATGGTCACGCCGGAAGTCGGAGCGCCCCTGGTCGCCCGGGCGAAGGCCCTCGCCGAACGCGACGGCGTGCCGGCGACGGCCATCCGGCCGCGCGTATCGCCGTTTCGCGAGCGGGCGGCGCGGGGCGTCGCACCGCTGCCGAACTGGTGGGAGCCGGCGGCCAGGCCCGCGCCCGAGCCCGATCCGATTCTGGCGGAGGCCGCGGCTCGGCTCGCGTCAGGGGCGCCGACCGGCCGCAGCGGCGTGCCGGCCATCGGTCGTACCACCGCGGCACCCGCCAACGAGCCGGTGCCCGCGCCTAAGGACGATCCGGACGCCGCGCCGATGAAGCCCTGGATGGTGGTGGTGGGCCTCTTCGTCCTGTTCAATGCCGGCGCGGTGATCCATCCGGCCCTCGGGTTCACGACCCTCGCCGTCGCCCTCGTGATCGGCCTCGTTCGTTGGCTGAAGCGGCGCCGCACGCGGTAGATCATCTTCTGTTATCCCGGGATCACAGAAGATGATCTCTCTCGTCGTTGAGGAGCGCATCTTCTAGGCCGAGCCGGCCACCACTTCGGCGGAGAAGGCTCGAGTGACGGCTCGGACAACGCGTGACATGCGACCGGCGGCGACGCGCCGTCACCGCCGGTCGCAAAATCCTATTCACACTCGCTCAGTGATCGTTCGACGGCCGAGGCGGCGAGCTTGATTCCCGCGTTCGCGATCTTCTGCATGTCGGGATCGGTCGCGTCGAGGTATTTATTGAAGTATTTGATTTCGCGCATCATGTTCGACGCGGCGAGCCGGCAGCTCATATCGTAGTCCTGGTGCTTGGCGAGTTGGCCGACGATCGTGTTCACCTCTTCAAGGCCGGAGCGGCTTTTCTCTTGGAAGGCGGATTTGGCGCGTTCTTGCAGCTTGGTGAGGCGTACCTGGATGGGAAGGGCAGCGTCCCCGCCGCTCGTGTCCGCCTTCGTGGTCTTCGCAGCGATGGATTTTCCTTGAGGACCCGTTCCCGCCACGACGGGCTTGGCGTTGCCCTGGGGCGGCTTCAGGCAAGCGGCGCGGTCCGCGTCGATCTTCCGCTCGGCCTCGACGCTCTGCGCTTTCAGCGTGGCTTTCATGGCATCCGGCATGTCCTCCAGGGCGTCCTCGGGCACCGTGGCGGAGGCCGCGCTCTGCATGGCGATGAGTGCGGTCTGGCAGGTCTTCGACAACCCGTTGGTTTTGACCAGGGATCCGAATGCCTGGAGGATAGCGGGCAACTGCGCCGCCGGGGCCGCCTTCGCCTGAGCCCGCAGCGCATCTCCCTTGGCGAGGGTCTCGAGATCGATGCTGCTCTGCCCCAAGGCAGCAGTCGAGATCATGAGACACGCCGCGAAAGCCGGGTAGAAGCCCGTTACTGGTATCATATGATTTTCCCCCGCTGATCGATCGCACACCGAAATGCCTCCATTTAGTATCTCTCACGAAACTCCCGTTGCGCCGCCGGCTTCAGAAACGAGAACCGTCCAGGGTCGGGCGTTTTGTGAGGCGCTCTTGATCCGATCACTCGGCCTTCTTCTTGCCGAGCGCGATGATTTCCCGAGCTTGATCTTGAGCTTGTATTGATCGCACACCTCGGAGACCGGGACTTTGTTGTCGGCGGCCAGCTCCGCGAGCGTCTGCTCATCGCCATCGAGGTAGGCGATGCCGTCACGCCCCTTCTGCTCGTGGAGATCCCCTTTCGGCGTGTTGGCTTGCTTGCCGAAGACTTCGTCCATGCCGGCCGCGAAGAATTGCGCGGAATCCGGCTGGAGCATACCCTTGCTGCTGCAATACGCGACGATGCCGAGATCGTTTCTATGCTCGAGGTAGTCCCGGTTACTATCCTGGGCGACCGCGCTCGCCAGGGGCGTGACGATCAGGAGGAGTGCCGGCATCCACTTCATGGTGTTTCCTTTGACTGGGCGGTTCGTTGGAGATGATGCTAACTTTTGGGAGAGATCCGTCGCGGTCCTCTCGGTCACCGACGGCACGAAGGAATGAGATCCTCCCTGGACGCCCGCGGATCAGTCATTGGCCTGTACGGAAAGGCCGAGCATCGGTGCCAGCTTCTCGGGCTGGCTTTGGGCCGCAACCAGGACGGCACCGGCCGGCACGGGGGATGCCGGGGCGAGCGTGAGGGTCAGCGATCGCGGATCCGACAGGTAAGCGTCGACGGCTTTCAGGATCGCATTCGCCAACGGTTTTCCGAGGATCGGAGCATATTTCGGGGCCTCGCCTGCGGCGGCGATCTTGAGGGCCGCGATGAGTTGCGCTGGCGAGAGCTTCTGGGTCTCGGCCAGAAACGCGAAGAGCCGTTTCGTCAGGCCGCCGTCTTCGAAGCGGAAGGAAGCGCGGTTGAGGGCGAGTCTGCCGATGGCCTGCAGCAGCGCCACCTGTGCGGCGGTCGAGGGCTTCTGCGCAGCCTCGCGCGCGCTGGTCACGGCGTGATCGACGCTTCTCTTCATGCCGCAGAGCGCATCCAGCGTGTAGCCGGAAATGTCGAACCCGACGGCGACACGACCGAAGCCGGCCAGGGCCAGCTGGCCCTCCTCGAGCGCCAGGCGTCCATCGGCGAGCGTCCAGCGTCCCTTCAGCCCAGCTCTGCCTTGCGATGTCGGAAGGCCGACCTTCTGCCACGCCTCATTCTGCGCCGACGCGCCGAGGGCCTCGAAGTTGTAGGTGAGGCCGTCGGCCAGGAACGCGAATGCCAGCCCGCTGTCGTCGGGCAGATCGCTGATCGTGTAGCTCAGCTGTTTGAGCGACGCGAGGGGCGGCGCATGACCCGCGCCGATTTCGGCCGGCCCCATGGTGAACGATCGACAATAGGTCAGATCCCCCAGCGTCCTGTCCTCGGGCTTGGCGGCGATCTGGCACCCGGCGACGACGGTCTTGCGGAGAAAGAAGTGACTGGCGTCGTCATCGACGGCAATGTCGGGGATAGCGATGCGCTCGATCGTGTAACCGCCATCCGCCCGCTGTTCGACGCCTTCGAGCGTCAGGTCGCCGGCGTCCAGGGGCGGCAGATCCTGACCCGTGAAGGTGATCTTGAGGCCGTGAAGAACCAGGTTGCGCCCAGCTTCCTCGACGCGGTAGGCCGTCAGGACAAAGCCGGATCGTTCCGTCTGCAAACGCGCCTTCGCGAGGAGGTCGTTGCCGTCGAGTGAACCGCCCCGGATATCTCGGAGGCTGTTTGGTTTGAGTCACACGGCTAAGAGTTGAACCTCGGCTTGTAAAGAGTAGCGCGCTTCGGCCTCGGCGGGAGGGACGTTGCCGATCGGCGCGAGCAGGCGACGGTGGTTGTACCAGTCGACCCATTTCAGGGTGGCGAACTCGACGGCTTCGAAGCTCCGCCACGGCTCGCGCCGATGGATCACCTCAGTCTTGAACAGGCCGTTGATCGTTTCGGCCAGCGCGTTGTCATACAAATCGCCGACGCTGCCGACGGATGACTCGACACCGGCCTCGGTGAGACGCTCAGTGAGCGGATGCTCACATATTGCGATCCTCGGTCCGAGTGACACACAAGCCCGCTCCCGGCGAAGGGGCGACGCTCGTGCAGGGCCTGCTCCAAAGCATCCAGAACGAAGTCCGCTCGGGCCGAGCGCGACACGCGCCAGCCGACGATGCGCCGGGCGAACACATCGATGACGAAGGTCACGTAGACGTCGCCACGTACGTGAAGTCGCTGACCCGCAAGGCGTTCGGCCGCGGAGCCTTGAACTGACGGTTGACGCGGTCGAGGGGGCAAGCTGCGGCCGGGTCGGGGATTGTGGTGCGCATGGTTCTGCCCCGCACCACCCCCGCCAAGCCCATCTGGCGCATCAGCCGCGCCACAGTGCATCGCGCGGTCACGATCCCCTCCCGGGCCAGTTGCCGCCAGATCTTGCGCACGCCGTAGACGCGGAAGTTGGCCTTGAACACACGCTGGATCTCGATCATCAACGCCGCGTCGCTGCGAGCACGAACCGGGTGCTTGTCCGGATCGGCGCGCCCGGCGGCATGCAGGTGATAGGTCGACGGGGCGATCGGCAGCACCCTGCAGATCGGCTCGACCCCGAAGATCTGCCCGATGATCGTCGATGAAGCTGATCATGGCCGAGACCGGCGGTCGAGCTCGGCAAAAGCAAAATAGGCGCTCGCCTTGCGCAGGATCTCGCTGCGCGGTCCTTCCGTTCGTTGGCCTGGCGCAGCTCACGGGTCTCCCGTTCGAGCGCCTTGATCCGCGCGCGCTCGTCCGTCGTCTGGCCAGGACGCACGCCCTGGTCGCGTTCAGACTGGCGCACCCAATTCCTCAGCGTCTCACCCGAGCAGCCGATCTTGGCGGCAATCGACTGGATCGCCGACCATTGCGAGCCGTGCTCACCTTCGTGCTCGCGGACCATCCGCACGGTACGCTCGCGCACATCAGGGGAAAACGGGGTTGTTCGCTTCGTCATGGCTCCATCCTCTCAGAAGTTGGAGCCTCCTGTCTGTCGAGATCGGCCTACTATGGGTTCGCGGACGGTATCCCGCGGAGCCTCCAGGGTTTTCAAGCCCAGTTCCCGGATCGGGAGCCGTCCGCGTCGTGGATCATCAGCCTGAACAGTTGATCGGGACAGCCTCGGCGGATCCCGCAGGACAGGAGTAGGGATCGTGATGCAGCAGCTCTTCATCGGCGTCGACGTCGCCAAGGACTGGCTCGATGTTCATCATCCTCTTCACGAAGCCAAGCGGATCGCGAACACGCCCGCGGCCGCGCGAAGCTTTGCCGCCTCTTGCGCGAAGCAAGAGGCCTGGATCGTCTTTGAGGCGAGCGGCGGCTACGACCGGGCGCTGTGGGAAATGCTCGAAGCGCGTGGCGTCCGCTTCAGCCGCGTCGATGCATGCTGGCTGAGCTGGGTGCCCGGTTGCGGCCGGCAGCGACACAGCCGGTGACGGCGGCGCGGCGCGCCCTCCAGGCCCAGGCGACGCGTCGCCGCCAACTCGTCGAGATCCGCAAGCAGGAGGTCACGCGGCTCCACCAAACGACAGACAAGCAGGCCCGTGCCGACATCACCAGCCTGATCGCCGTTCTCGACCGACGCATCGCCAAGGCCGAGGCCCAGATGGCCGCCCTGGTCGAAGCCGATCCCGAGATCAAAACCATCGGCCGGCGGCTCCAGACCGCTCCGGGCGTCGGACCGATCGTCGCCGCCACGCTGATCGCCGAGATGCCGGAACTCGGGCAGATCGACCGACGCCGCATCGCGGCCTTGGCCGGCTTGGCGCCGATCGCCCGCGACAGCGGGAAGCGTGCTGGCACTCGCAGCATCGGCGGCGGTCGGCTGGTCGTACGAACGATCCTCTATCTCGCCGCCCTGCAGGCTTCGCGCCGCTTCGTCGTCTTCCGCACATTCCGAGAGCGTCTGAGTTCGACCGGGAAGTCGACAAAGGTGGCGCTGATCGCCACCGCCCGCAAGCTCCTCGTCACGCTCAACGCCATGCTCGCGACCGCCACGGACTACGATCCCGCCGCGACTTGATTACAGTTGCCGGGAAACCCGGCGCGGTTCAGATCGAAGCCTCGCTACGGGCCATCGCCGATGGATGACCTCGGCCTTGAACAGGCCAATCACCGTCTCGGCGAGCGCATTATCGTAGGAATCTCCGACGCTACCGACAGAGGGTTCGATAGACGCCGAAGTTGGCTGCGTGCACGCGCCGGATCTCGGCTATCAGCACCGCATCCCGCTTGGCTCGGGCCGGCAGTCTTCCGGGATCGACCCTCCGCGCGAAATGGGCGTGATACGTCGACGGGGCGATCGGCAGCACGCGGCAGATCGGCTCGACCCCGTAGAGCGCACGATGATCGTCGATTGATCGCGATCATCGCTTGAACGGGCGGTCGATCTCCGCCTGGGCAGAATACGCCGAAGCCTTCCTTAGGATCTCGTTGGCCTGCCGGAGCTCCCGGTTCTCTCGTTCCAGGGCCTTGATCTGCTCACGCTCGTCCGTCGTCGGTCCGGCTCGCACACCCTAGTCGCGCTCGGCCTGCCGCACCCAGTTCCTCGATGTCTCGCCCGAACAGCCGATCTTCGCGGCAATCGAGCGGATCGCACCGTACTGAGAGCTGTGATCGCCCTGGTGCTCCAGCACCATCCGCACAGCGCTCTCACGGACCTCAGGGGAAAACGGTGGGGGTCGCTTCGTCATGGCTCCATCTTCGTAAGAATTGGGGCCTCCGGAAAACCCGGCGCGGTTCAATCCGGGCCATTGGCTGGCGGACGGACGCGGCCGGTGACGGGGACGCCAGTGCAAGAAGGGACCGTACCAGCGCGGGAGAGAGCCGCAGTGCCGACGCAGTCCTGTTATAGAGCGTTTTTGGTGGTCCGAATTTCCCACGTTCGTTTCGCACGACTTACCTCACCCGGGGGTTCCCATGATGCAGTCGGCCAGCTCGTCACTGAACCTGGGTGCCAATAACCTGGCGATGCTGTCGCGGTTGTATTTAGGCCGCCCGTCGGACGGATACGAATATATCGGGCGGAAGGCGCCGCAGGGGCGTCGACATTAGATCCTGCTTGGCAGGGGGGACACCCTGCTCACTCGAGACGGATAACGCGGAAACCGGGTGTACGGCCGGTCGCATGAGAAACTGTCGGAGCAGCGCGGTGAGGCAGGACGCGCCCACGACGCCGATGAACCACAGGCTCAGGAGGCATCCGGTCCCTACCACGCCGTTGAGCTCACGCATGACGCCGAGGGCGAAGGCGAAGTACCAGGATACGCCGGAGACAGCGCCAGACACGAAGAAGATGCCCGCCGTCGGACGCGACACGCCCTCGAACATCGGCCGGGAAATGTCGCGCACGACGCTCGGCAAGACGAGGGCGTGGATGATGGCACCGTTGAGGGTGAGCACCAGGACGACGAGGATCTTCGCCCAAAGTTTCGGATTGGCGAGCTTCTCCGGCGCCTCGAGGGCGTAGATCGCCAGGAGGCCGAGGCCCGAAAGCCAGAGGGCGGCGAGGCCCACGGTCACCACCTTGCTGATGAACAGGAAGCTCCGCTTGATCTCGGGCGGCATGGAGCCCTGGCGCATCCACCGCAGGATCCAGAAGTCCAGCATGGTCGCGCCGCCGAGACCGAAGCAGAGGCCGATGAGGTGGATCGCCACGAACACCGTCAGCAGACGGATCGGTGGCAGCGGGGCGGGCATGGGGATGGAGATCGGCAGCCCTGGTGTGGTCTGGCGCAGGGCGCACACGACGAGGAGTCCGCCCAGGAAAAGCGAGAACGCCAGGAATGCGAGAATGCGGACGCGGTGCTTCTGCCGATCCAGATCCGTCTCTTCCATGGAGTGATGCCCGACCGGTCCCGCAACAAGCGCAAAAGTTGCCAGCGCAAGAGTTTCTAGTCCGCTGTTGATAAAAATTCCGTGTCCTGTGCCCTCCCGTCGATCCACCGGTGAAGGCCCGAACAGAGGCAGTTTTCTGGGATGCGCTGTGCTTCAGGGGAGCGTTAACGATCGCGTTAATAGTTAATTCGTCTGCGTAGTTCTCGCAACTATGTAGTAAGGTTGGGCGGAATACAAAGATTATGGCAGAAAATATGTCGATGCAATGTTAACTATGACATCCATATCCCGCACAGGCAGGATCGGCTCCCATGACGAAACCATGAGCGTTCGCTTTCCTTTCATCGCCGGATTGGTCTGCGCCTGCTTGACGATGGCGAGCGGACAGGCGGCATCCCCCGGTCCTCGGAGCGATATCGAAAGCTTCCTCTGGTCCGAGGGAGCCCCCGCGCCGCGCGACCAAACCGGCGGGGCGTTCGGTCGCGCCCGCCTCGCGGATCGGCTCACGGTGGTGAACTTCATCACCACGGATTGCGCGATCCCGTGCGTGGTGCGCATCCGCGATCTCGCCAAGACCTTTGCCGCCCTGCCCGAGCCTCTCAAGGCCCGTGTCACCATCGTGTCCGTGACCCTCGCGCCCGAGCGGGACGATGTGGCGCGCCTGCGCTCTTTCGCCGAGGGGCTCGGCCTTGATGCCGCGCACTTCCTGTTCCTCGCGAGCGACCCGGCCACGGCGACCCGGCAGCGGGCGGCTCTGCGCTATGCAGCGGATAACCCCGAGCCGCCCGCTACGGTGCTGGTGTTCGACCGCACGGGGCAGTTCGCCATGAATTACGGCGCCGATCCCCTCGACGGGGAACGCCTCGCCCGCGACCTCGCCGAACTCGACCGCTTCGAGAACGGTGTCGGGCATCCGCCCCGTCAGGCCACCGCGCCGCCGTAGGTGTGTCCGCCTTCCACCCCCAAGTTCCCACCCACTCTGCCACTCCCGTCTTCCGAGGGTTCTTCGTCGTGCGTTCCTCCTCTACAATCGCCCCGTCTCAAGCCCGGTCGAAATTGCGGCATTGGCTTGCTGCGGCGACCTTTTTCACCCCGGCGGCGCTCCAGCCCGTGGCGGCAGCGCAGCTGCCCGTCGTGGTGGCGACGACGGCCGATCCCCTCCTCGACGGCCTCGCGATCCCCGACGACGCCCCGACGCGCGGCATGTGGTCAGCGAGCAAGCCCTGGCCCATCATCTCGGTCACCACGGTGATGCTGCCGACCGGCAAGATCGCCACCTTCGGCTCGCCCCAGGGCAACGGCGTCCAGGACGGGCGCACCTTCGCGGTCTGGGACCCCGCCAAGGGCTTTTCCGCCGACAGCCAGGCGATCCTGCCGGGCATCGCGGGGGTGAACAGCTTCTGCGGAGCGCAGGCCTTCCGGCCCGACGGCTCGGTGCTCGTCTCCGGCGGCATCTTCGACAACGGCTCGGACAAGGGCAGCGTCCTCATCAACCCCGCCGCCAATGCGATCGGGACCGTATCGGCCAAGCTCGCGAACGACCGCTACTACTCCACCATGGTGACGAAGGCAGACGGCAATCCGATCATCGTCGGCGGCTCGTATCCCTACCAGGGCGGGCACGCCGATCCCCAGGGCAGCATCGACAAGGGCCTGATGACCGGCATGACGCCGGAAGTGTTCGAGAACGGCGCCTGGCGCAGCCTATTCGGCGCCAAGAGCCGGGACGCCTTCGGGCCGGACAACAACCGCTTCTGGTATCCCCGCGCCTGGGTCGCCCCGAACGGCAAGATCTTCGGCGTCTCCAGCGACAAGATGTGGTATCTCGATCCCGCGAATTCCGGGTCCGTGACGGCGATGCCGTTCCGTGACCCGCAGCGGGACGCCACGGTCGCCGCGCAAGCGCCGAACACCGGCCCGAACTCCACCGCCGTGATGTACGACATCGGCAAGATTATCCAGGTCGGCGGCAACAGCTTCGACAACGGCTCCCAGATGCTGGCGAGCAGCCGCGCGACCACCATCGACATCAACGGCGCCACGCCGATCCTGGCCGACACCGCGACGATGACGTACGGGCGCTCCTGGGCCAACGCCACGGTCCTGCCCACCGGCAAGGTGGTGGTGATGGGCGGCAGCCTGTTCGGCGATCAGGCGGACAACAACAAAGTTCTGGCAACGGAAACCTGGGACCCGGCGACGGGCCGCTGGACCGTGGGCGCGTCCAACGCCATCTACCGCGGTTACCATTCCAGCGCGTCGCTGATGCAGAACGGCGCGATCCTCACGTCGGGCGGCGGCATTCCCGGTCCCGTCAACAACTTCAACGCCGAGATCTACTATCCGCCCTATCTTTTCACGACCGTGAACGGCAAGGCGGCGCTGGCGCCGCGTCCGCAGATCGTCAGTCTGTCGGCCAACAAGCTCTCGCACGCCCAGTCCATGCGCGTCGAACTCGCCGGAGCCGACGGTGTCGCCCAGGTGGTCCTGCTCGGCCTCGCCCAGGTCACCCACAGCTTCGACAGCGGGCAGCGCCGGATTCCCGTGACCTTCACGCAGGCCGGAACCCTGCTGACCGTGCAGACCCCGGCCACAACCGGTATCGCGCCCCCTGGGTACTATCAACTCGTGGCCATCGACGCGAAGGGCGTCCCGTCGGCAGGCGTCATCGTCGCCCTCGGCGCCAACGTCGCGGCCCCCGTGGGCCAGCCGAGCATTCCGGTCGGCGGGAACTGGGTGAATTGCGCCACGGAGAACGGCACCTGCACCGTCGCGAACGGTCCGAAGACCGTCCGGTACGGTGTCAACGGCCAGTACGTGACGAAGCAGGTCACCGGTTCCATCGCCTGCTCCAACGCCGCCTTCGGCAACGATCCGGTTTATGGCGCCACCAAGTACTGCGACGTGCTGGCAGCGAGCACTGGGGGCTCCGGCATGAGCGGGGGCGGCTCCGGCTCGACGCCCGGTCAGGGAGCCGGTGGCTCCGGGACCGGGACGGGGGGATCGATGTCGGCCAACTCTCCCGTGAGCACGCCATCCACATCCACATGGAACAGTTTCGGCATTGCAGCGAGCAAGATCGCAACGGGCGCCGACGGCACCACGGTGACGATCAACAAGGACAACAACACGGTTTGGCTCTACGTCGCCGACAACAATTGGCGCCAGTTGCCCGGTCAGATGCGGGACGTCGCCGTGGTCGGTGCGAACCGGATCTACGGGATCGGCCTCGATGCCGTCGTCTACCGGTTCGACGGCACGCAATGGTCCGCCGTTCCGAGCGCCAACAATGTCAGCATCGGGGCCGCGTCCGATGGAACGATTGTCGTTGTCAACCAGAACAAGGAAGTCTGGCTGAAGCCCACGGACGATCTCCAGGGCAACTGGCGCCGGGTGCCGGGATCGGCCCAAAAGGTCGTGCCGATGAACGGCAAGAGCTTGTGGGCTGTGGGCCTCGACAACAACGTCTATCGCAGCGACGGCACCAATGGCTGGGTCTATGTCGGCAACACGATCTCCGACATCGCCGCGTCGTCGGACGGCAGCGTCCTCGTCATCAACCGCAACACCGGCGCCGTCTGGCGTAAAGTCGGCGACAACACCACGGAAGCCTGGAGCATGATCCCCAACAGCAACGGCGTCGCCATCGCGGCTCCGAACGCCCAGCGGGCGATCCTGATCGGCCGGGACGCCAACATCTATCGCTGGTAGATCAACGCGCGGATGAACCCGCGCCCGGGGCGGAAATGCCGCCCCGGGCGCGGGACCAACGGAAGGGGCGGGGATGATCCCACTCGATCTCGTCGCCCCGCTGCTGCCCTTGCCCTTCACCCTGCCCATCGCCGTCATCGACGGGCGCCGGCAGCGGATTCCCAACGGACTCAACCTCGCGCTGTTCGGTGGCGGCCTCGCCTACGCCGCCCTTCGCGGAGATGGCTTGGGGGGCGCCCTCACCGGCGCGGTGGCGGCCTACGCGCTCCTCTACGGCCTGCGCGCCGCCTACGCCCGCCTGCGCGGCCGGCCCGGCCTCGGCCTCGGCGACGTGAAGTTCGTCGCGGCAGCGGTTTCCTGGATCGGTCTGCCGGCCCTGCCGCTCCTGATCCTCACCGCGAGCCTCGCCGCCCTCGCTGCCCTCCTCGTCCTTCGCCTTTCCGGCCGGGCCATCCGGGGCGACACCCGCCTGGCGTTCGGCCCCTTTCTCGTCCTCGGCCTCCACGCGACCCTGCTGGTCGGCGCGATTCCGGCCCTCCCCGGCATGAACTGACCGGCATGGGCTGAATCGCCGAAGCGCACCGCCGCACGATCACGCGGCGCCCGTACCCGGCTCTTGCGGATCGCCGAGGTCTCGCGAGGCTCCGAGCGAGCATCGCGCACCCGGGTGGTCGTCGTCGCGTCGCGAAGAACGGCCTCCCCCGGAGTGTATGCGGTCCCAGGGCTTGTGAACCGACGCCGGATCGGGGGGCGAGTGCTGGGAGCGAACGCCTGCCCTGCGGTTTTCGTGCGACAAAGCCGTTCTATTCTTGATAAATATACTCAAATTCAACTCGGTGATCATACTGTTTTAATTGGAGTGTCCAATTCAATCAGGGGGTGGGGCTATTTTACGGACCGTTAACCATAAACAGGATATTCGGCCTTATCGAACTGATGTCCCGTAGGCGCAGAGGGTTATGGCGAAGGCGACGTCTACCCTACTCGGCCGCGTTCGCACCGGATTGTACGCGGCCGGGGCGTGCCTGATTCCGTCCGCCGCCGTCCTGGCGGCCGATGCCGGGTCGGAACCCGTCGATGCCGTCTACGGTGCGGCCCGGCCGCGCAGCGCCCCCCTCGTGCAGCGCGGCACCGACAGCTTCATCGGCAGCGAGGCCGTGGCGACGGGGCGGCTCCCCGGCGGCCCGGTGAGCCTGAACCTCGTCGAGGTCCCTGTGCCCGTCGCCGCCAAGGCCGTGCTCGCGGATACGTTCGGGTGGAACTACACCATCGACGAGCGGGTGACGGGCACGCTGACGCTCCAGACCGCCGGGGCCGTCCGGCGGGAGACCCTGCTCGCCATGTTCGAAACCGCGCTCTCGGGCCGGGGCATCGCCCTGCGCCGGCGTGCGGGCACCGTTGAACTCGTGCCCACGGGCGGCCCCGCCGGCATCCTGCCCGTGCGCAGCGTGCCGGATCTCGCCGGCGAGCCGGGCACCCGCGCCCAGGCCATTCCCCTGCGCTGGATCTCGGCCGCCGAGATGCAGTCGATCCTGGCGGCGGTGGCGCCCCGCGACGTGGTCCTGCGCGCCGACAAGACTCGCAACATGCTGCTCCTCAGCGGCGACCGCGCCCAGATCCAGGCCCTGCGCGAGACCATCGCGGTGTTCGACGTCGACTGGATGCGCGGCATGTCCACGGCGATGATTCCCGTGCGCAGCGCCAATCCGGGCGCCATCGCCCGCGACCTCACCCAGATCTTCCACGGCGAGACCGGCGGCACCGGCGACATCATCCGCTTCGTGCCGAACGAGCCCCTCGGGGCGATCCTGGTGGTCAGCTCGCGGGCCGCCTACCTCGACCGGGCCCGCGACTGGATCGCCCGCCTCGAATCCCTCGCCGCCGACCGGGAGCGCCAACTCTTCGTCTACCGCATCCAGAACCGCTCCGCCCGCGAACTCGCGGTCGTGCTCCAGGGCGTCATCGCGGCCGAGACCGGCGCCAACATCGCCATGAGCACGAGCTACGGCGGCCTGGGGAGCGGGGCCGGCCTGGGGGGTGGTGTGGGCTCCGCCATGGGCGCCCTCGGGGGCATGGGTGGAATGGGTGCTGGGGGCATGGGCTCCGGCGGCATGAACGCCGGTATGGGCGGCGGCATGAACGGGGGCGGCTACGGCTCCGGCTCGGGCGCGCAGGCCGACGCAACGGGCGGATCGCTCGGCGGCATGGGTCAACCGGGCAGCATGGGGCAGCCGGGCGGCATGGGCCAATCCAGTGGCATGGGTCAATCGAGTGGACTCGGCGGCCAGGCCGTGGGCATGGGCGGCGGATTCGGCACGGAGGGCAGTTTCGGCGGCTCCGACGCCGGGGTCGCATCCGCCGGGATGTACGGTTCCGGGATGGGTGCTTCCGGGATGTACGGGACCGGCATGGGCATGGCCGGGATGGGCCAGCGCCGGGACCAGATCGGGATCATGGCGGACGAGGCCAACAACAGCCTCGTGATCTCGGCCACCCGCAACCAGTACGACCGCATCCTCAAGATCCTCGCCCGCCTCGACGCGATGCCGACCCAGGTTCTCCTCGAGACCGTCATCGCCGAGGTGACCCTCAACGATCAGCTCCAGTTCGGCGTGCAGTGGTTCCTGAAGAACGGCGGCATGGGCCAGTTCAACAACACCCAGACCGGCACCACGGCGGCCATTGGAGCGGGCACCAGCGGAACGGCGGCCCTCATCGCCGCCGCCGCCCGCGGCGTGCCGGGCTTCAACTACCTGCTCAACGCCACGGACTTCAACGTGGTGGTCAACGCGCTCCAGGGTATTACCCGCGTCAACGTGATCTCCTCGCCCAACATCACGGTCCTCGACAACCGCACCGCCCGGCTCCAGGTCGGCGATCAGGTGCCCATCGTGAAGCAGACGGGCCAGAGCGCCCTCGTCGGCAACGCGCCGATCCTCAACCAGATCGAGATGAAGGACACCGGCGTGATCCTGTCGGTGACGCCGCGCGTGAACAAGAACGGCCTCGTGGTCCTCGACATCAACCAGGAGGTCAGCGACGTCGTCCCGACGACGAGTTCGGAGATCAAGTCCCCGACCATCCGGCAGCGCCGCGTCGCCACCAGCATCGCCGTGAAGGACGGGCACAGCCTCGCCATCGGCGGCATGGTTCAGGAAAAGGCCCAGATCGTGAACGAGAGCCTGCCCGTGCTCGGCGACCTGCCGATCATCGGCCCGGCCTTCCGCAACAAGTCCGACCAGCGGGTCCGAACCGAACTCATGATCTTCATCCGGCCCCGCGTCATCCGGGGCACGGGCGAGGCCGACCGGATCAGCGAGGATTTCCGGACGCAGCTCAAGGCGATGATGCCGGTGCGCCCCGTGCCGCCGCCCCCGCCGCTGGCTGCGATGTCCGGCGGGGTGATGGGGCCCCTGCGGCGCGGCTTCGATTGATTCGTCTTGCGGTCGCGGGACAGCCGTTGCTGGGCGGCCGTCAGCCCTCCGACGCCGTGATGGGAATCCGCCGGATCGCGGCCGGCGGGTCGCGCGGGACCGGGGCCGCCTGCGGCGGGGCCGGAGCAGCCTGCGGAGGCGGCTCGGCTTTCGGTGGCGGCTCGACCTTCGGCGGATGGCGCGGCACCGGTTGCAGGGCGACGGGGCTCCCGAGGAACGCCAGGGTGTAGCGGCGTTGCGAATCCGCCACCACGACTTCCCCCGGCTCGATGGCGACGATGCGCCAGGCGCCCCGTCCCTCGCCGGGCGCGAGCCAGGCCGGCGGCGTCGTTCCGTCCGAGACGAGGGCGCGCCGGGCCGAAGAGTCGACGAGGATTCCCTTGACGGACAGGAGGGTCGGCGGCGGCGCCTCGGCGGTGAGGCTGTCGCGGTCGCCCCGCCCGGTCCAGTCGCGCCGCTCCGGATCGAACAGCGGCCGGGTGACCGCCGCACCCGTATCGAGAGTCGCGAGGCGGGTAAGGTCCAGGGGCGGGATGGTCGCCGCCGGCGGGGCCGGCGCCGTGAGGTCGAGGGGCCACAGGCCGGCCACGAGGGCGGCGGTGGCCGATATGCCGAGGAGCCCGAGGGAGATCGGCCGCATCGTCAGGGGGTGCAGGGTCGGGCGGATCATCGCACGGCGTCCGGGGCCTTCGCTAGGGCACCCCGCAGGGCGAAAGTGAGCTGCATGACAGTCGGCCGGCCCGTCTCGGCATCGGCCGGCCGCGCCACCGTGATGTCGGCGGTCTCGACCACCATGAGGGGACTCTGCGTTTCCAGGGCGAGGAGCAGGCTGTGCAGGCCTTCTGCCGTGCCCCGCAGGGTCGCGCCGAGGCGCGGTGCCGTCGGGCGCGCCGCATCGGGATCGAGGCGGGCATCGTCGAGGAGGAGCGCGCGCGATGCCGTCAGCCCTTCGAGGCGGGCACGGAAGGCCGCGAGCAGGGCCGATTCGTCCGCCGCCCACAGGGGGGGGACGGGGGCGGGGCGCTCCGCCGCCGCGCGGGTCCGACCGAGGAGGTCGCGGCTTTCCGCGATCCGCTCCCGCGCGTCCAAGACGTCGCCCGTGGCTTGGGCCAGGAGCCAGAGGCCCCCGACGATGGCGAGACCGAGGAGTGCCACGGCGCCGCCGCGTCCGCGCAGCAGGGTGGCGAGATCGGGGCTCATGGGCGCAGCAGCGGCACGGGGGCCGCTCCGGAATCCGTCCGAGCGCGCGGCGTCAGCCCTACGACGAGGCGCCCGGCGGCACCCTCGCCCTCGCGCGGCACCACGGCGCCGATTCCCGGCGCGGCCCGCAAGGCGCGCAGGGCCGCCTCGGCGTCGGTCGTCCGCAAGGTCACGATTGCGCCCTCGGGTCCGAGATGCAGGCCCTCGGCGAAGGCGGTGTCGGGCAGGGCGGCGGCGAGATCCGACCAGAGAACCGCGAGCGGCGGCCGGGCCGCGCGTTCCGCCGCGAGGGCGGAGGCCAGGGTCTGGACCGGTGGCGCGAGGCGATGCGGCGCCGCCCGCCGCGCCTCGAAACTTGCCGCTTCCAGGCTGTCCAGGGTGGCGTCCTGGTGCGCCCGCAGGAGGCCGAAGGCGCCGAGCAGCAGGCCGGCGGACACGGCCATCGCCACGGCATCGCCCGCATTCAACCCCCGGAGCAGGCGCGGCACCGGGCGCTGGCCGCCGCTGAGGAGATCCACCGGCATCGCCCGGTCCTCGGACGGTCCGACGCCGACTCCGCCGGCCTTGAGCCCGGCGCTCGCCAGCACGGCCAGGATGGGATCGAGCCGGGCGCGCTTGAGAATCACGTGGCGCACCCGCAGACCACCCTCGTCCTCACCCTCGACGTACCAATCCGAATAGACGCCTTGCATCCGGAAGGGCGTCGCCGCTTCCAACTCCTGGGCAAGGACGTCGCGCATGCGCGGCAGCACCGCCACGGGCAGGGAGAGAGTGCGCAGGAAACAGAGCGTGGGATCGACCAGGAGGGTGACGGAGACGGCCTGACGGGCCGTGCCCCGGATCGCCGCGAGGCGCTCGCTCAAGTCATCGGCCTCGGCCGCCAGGGTGTAGCGGCGCGGGGTGTCCTCCCGCCGGTCGATCAGGGTGAGGGCCTGGCCCGTCCCGAGGGGGCCGAGATAGAGCATGAGGTCGCTGCGCGCCGGCGCCGGGGCCCCCTCGCCCTCGACGAAGCTGCCGAGTTCCGAGACCCACCAGCGCAAGGCCGCCTTGAGGCCATGTCCCGCCTGGGCCAGGGGTAGCATAGACTTGAGCGCGTTTCCGTTCACGTCCGCACTCCCGAGATCGGTTGCACACGGCGGGTGCGAGACGCAATCTTTACCGCTGTGGTGGTTTCATTTGGCTTAAATGCACGGACCCCTCGGCGTCCGGCCCCATCCTGGCACCGGACCCCCGCATGCTCTCCATCTGGGCCGCCAAAAGCCGTCCGCGCCGCCCCCGGCCGGATCGACGCGCCCCGGGGCGCGACGCCACCGATGCGGCCCGCGATTTCCTCGCCTATCTCGTGCGCACTCAGGCCCTCGACGCCGCCGGCCTCGATCAGGCCCAGGCCGCCCTCGACCGGCCGGGACGGCGCCCCCTGCCCGTCATCCTGACGGAGAGCGGGCTGCTGCACGAGGCGACCCTCGTCACCGCGCTGGCCGACGCCACGGGCTTGAGCTTCCTCGCCGAGGACGCGGTCCCGTCCCAGGCCGTGCTGCTGGATCTTCTGGACGGCGATTACTGCGCCCGCGCCCGTGTCCTGCCGGTGTCGGACCGGGACGGGGTGCTGACCGTCGCGGTGGTGGACGTGTTCGACGCCGAGGCTCCGGCGGCCCTCGCCCACCTCACCGACCGAACCGTATCCTTGCGCATCATCGGCCCCAGCGCCTTCGAGCGGGCGCACCGGGCGGTCTACGGCGACGGCGAGGCGGAGGAGGCCGACGCTGCCGGCCTCGACGGCGACCTCGCCCGGCTGCAGGACGTGGCGAGCCAGGCCCCCATCGTCCGCCTCGCCGCAAGGCTGGTGCGCAAGGCCTTCGAACTCTCGGCCTCCGACATCCACATCGAGGCGGAAGAAGCGGATGTCCGTGTGCGCTACCGGGTCGACGGCGTCCTCATCGAATCCGAGCGCCTGACCAAGTCGGTGCAGCTCGCCCTCACCACCCGCATCAAGATCCTGGCCGGCCTCAACATCGCCGAGCGGCGCCTGCCCCAGGACGGCCGCATGCAGGTGGCGGATCGCGGCCACGACATCGACCTGCGCATCTCGACCCTGCCCACCGCCCACGGCGAGAGCGTGGTGATGCGCGTCCTCGACGGCTCGCGCCGGGTCGAGGATTTCGCCGGGCTCGGCTTCGACGACGGGGCGATCCGGCAGATCGACGCTATGACGCGCCGGCCCAACGGCCTCGTCCTCGTCACCGGCCCCACCGGCTCCGGCAAGACCACGACCCTCTACGCGGCCCTGCGGCGCATCAACGGCACCCACCTCAAGGTCGTCACCGTCGAGGACCCCGTCGAGTACCGCATGGCCGGGGTCAATCAGGTCCAGGCCCATCCGGGCATCGGCCTCGATTTCGCCGCGGCGCTCCGCTCGATCCTGCGCCAGGACCCGGACGTGGTCATGGTCGGCGAGATCCGCGACGGTGAGACCGCCCGCATCGCCGTCCAGGCCTCCCTCACCGGCCACCTCGTGATCTCGACCCTGCACACGAACTCGGCGCCCGCCACGGTGACGCGCCTCGTCGACATGGGCGTCGAGCGCTTCCTCATCGCCGCGACCCTCAACGGCGTCGTCGCCCAGCGCCTCGTGCGCCGGGTCTGCGCCGACTGCGCGAGCCTGAGCGAGGCGACGCCCGAGGAGCGCCTGCGCCTCAGTCACCCCGCCGAGGGGCCTCCCTTGCGCCTGCGCCGGGCCTGCGGCTGCGCCGCCTGCAACGGCTCGGGCTATCGTGGCCGCAGCGTCGTCTCCGAGGTGATGCCCCTCGACACCGAACTCCGCGCCCTGATCTGCGACGGCGCCGACGAGCAGACCCTCACGGCCCGGGCGCGGGCCGCCGGGATGGCCACCCTCGCCGAGACCGCACGAGCGAAGGTGCTCGCCGGGGAGACCACCCTCGACGAGATCGGCCGCGTCTTCGAGGGACTCGTCTGATGCCGGCCTTCGCCTACAAGGCCTACGATCCGGACGGTCGCCTGCGCTCCGGGCGGATCGAGGCGCGGGGCCGCGAGCGCGCGGTGGCGGATCTGCGCGCCGACGGCCTGCGGGTGTTTGCCATCGCCCCGGCCGCCGCGGGTGGGCTGCCATTCTGGAAGCGCGACCTGTTCGGCCGCGACCGCATCGCCGATCCGGCGCGGATCGGCTTCTTGAAGGAGTTCGGCACGCTTCTCGGGGCCGGCCTCACCGTCGATCAATGCCTGCGTCTGGTGCAGCGGCAGGCCTCCGCCGCCATGCGACCCGTCCTCACCGATCTCCTCGAACGGGTGGTGGCGGGCGCCTCCCTGTCGAAGGCCATGGCGGCCCATCCGCAGGCGTTTCCGTGCGACATGGTCGACGCCGTGCGGGCGGGTGAGGCCACCGGCACCCTCGTCGACGTCGTCGCGAGCCTCACCGCCTCCCTCGAGCGCCGGGACGCCGTGCGCCGGCACCTCTCGTCGGCCATGGTCTATCCGAGCCTGCTCCTGCTCATGGCCATCGGCACCCTCGCCATGGTGATCGGCGTCCTCGTGCCGGCCCTGGCGCCGATGTTCGAGGGCGCCGGGCGCGAGCCGCCCTTCGCCATCCGGGCGGCGCAGGCGCTGGGCGACGCCCTCGCGGCGTGGTGGCTCCAGATCCTCGTCGGGTTGGCGCTCGTCGCGACCCTCGTGGCGCGGGCATGGAGCAAGCCGGGTTTCGCCGCCGCCCGCAGCCGCCTCGCCCTGCGGGTCCCCATGGTGCGCGAGATCGTCGTCGGTGCCGAGTTCGGCCGCCTCTGCCGGGTGCTTGGCACCCTCCTGAACGCCTCCGTGCCGATCCCGGAGGCCGTGGCGGCGACGCGCCCGCTCGCCCGCAACCTCCTGTTCCGCGAGGCCCTGGCCCAGGCGAGCCGCCGCCTCACGGAGGGGGCGAGCCTCGCGAGCGGGCTCACCGCCCTCAAGGCCTACGCGCCCTCGACCCTCAACCTCATCGCCAGCGGCGAGCAGGTGAACCGCCTCGGCCCCGTCCTCATCCACGCCGCCGAGATGCACGAGACCCAGACCCGCGAGCGCATCGACCGCCTCCTCGCCCTGCTCACCCCCCTCGTCACCGTCACCCTCGGCGGCCTCATCGGCGGCCTCATCATGTCGGTGATGGGAGCGATCCTCAGCGTCGGCGAGATGGCGCGCTGAGAGCCGAGCGCCGCGTGGGAGAGGG
Organism: Methylobacterium gossipiicola; assembly: GCF_900113485.1. Lineage (GTDB taxonomy): Bacteria > Pseudomonadota > Alphaproteobacteria > Rhizobiales > Beijerinckiaceae > Methylobacterium > Methylobacterium gossipiicola. Next base: position 3,538 of record NZ_FOPM01000031.1, on the reverse strand, counting down.
GAATCTTTACGCCCCGCCCCTAGGGTCCCGCGGTGGCGGAGCAGGCCCCCCCGAGATGCGCGACACCCGACAGACCCCGATCACGGCGCGCCCGCGCGAGGACGGCGAGGACGGCTTCTCCCTCGTCGAACTCCTCGTCGTCCTGGCGATCATCGGCATGATCGCCACCATGGTGACGCCGCAGGTGCTCGGCTACCTCGGCCGCGCCAAGGGCGATTCCGCCAAGGTCCAGGCCAAGAACATCGCCCGGTCCGTCGAGCTCTACTACCTCGACGCCGGCAGCTACCCGAATTCGCAGCAGGGGCTCGCCGCCCTGGTCTCGGCGCCCTCCGGCGTCAACTGGCAGGGACCCTACGTTCGCGACGCCAAGGGGCTGATCGACCCCTGGGGCCGTCCCTACCTCTACCGCAGCCCCGGCACCGGCGGCGCCCCGTTCGAGGTCTACAGCCTCGGCCGCGACGGCCAGCCCGGCGGCACCGGCGAGGATGCTGACGCGTCGAGCACCTGATGCGCGCGGGCGAGGACGGCTTCAGCCTCGTCGAGATGCTCGTCGTCCTGGCGATCCTCGGCCTCGCCGCCGCCTCCGCCGGCCCCGCCCTCGACACCCTGGTACCGGCCCGCCGCCTGGAGCGCACCGCCGAGACCCTACGGACGGAGATCGATCTCCTGCGGGCCGAGGCGATCCGGACCGGGCGGCCCATGCGCCTCGCCCTCGATGGGCCGGGACGCCTGGTGAGTTCGCGCCCCGGCGCCCCTGCGATCCCCCTCCCCGTCGCCCTGCGCCTCGACGTGCCCGCCGGCGCGCGGGTCGAGCCCGGCGCGATCCGCTTCCGGCCGGATGGCAGCACCTCCGGCGCCCGGGTGTTCCTCACCCTCGGCCGTGCCGCCCGGGTCCTCACGGTGAGCCCCCTCACGGGGCTCGTGGCGGAGGGTATGCCGTGATCCCCGCCGAACCGGACGAGGCCGGCTTCACCCTGGTGGAGGTTCTGGTCGCTTTCGCCCTCGTGGCCCTCGGGATGGTGGCGGCCCTCCAGGTGGCGGGGAGCACCGTCCTCGGCCTCGGACGGGTCGCGGCGGTCGACCGCGTCGTCGACGAGGCGCAGGGGATCGTCGCCCTGCGCGCCGCCGCCGGCCTGCGCCCGGGCCTCGAACAGGGCGTCTTCTCCGACGGCGCCCCCTGGACGCTCAGCGTCACGGATGTCGGCCCACGCCTCGGCTGGCAGCGGGTCCCACCCCTGTGGCGGGTGTGCCTGACCCGGGGCGGCCCCGAGGGGCGCCCGGTCTACGTCACCCTCATGGCCGGGGCGCCCGGTGGCTGAGGTCGCTCCCGCCCCGTCCGAGGCCGGCTTCACCCTGGTGGAGATGCTCATCGGCCTGGCCCTCACCGCCCTGATCGGCGTGATGCTGTCGCAGGCCCTGTCGATGACCGGCTCCATCGCCGGCGTCTCGGCTCGGCTCACCGACGACGAGGCCGTGCAGACCGTACGCGACCACCTGCGCCGCGCCCTCAGCGACGTGGCGGGCCGGCGCCCCGACGGCACCCTGCCGCCCTTCCTCGGCACCGCCGACGGCGTCTCCGCCATCCTGCCGGCCAATCGCGATGTCGAGCGCGCGGCCGAGCAACGCCTCGACTTGCGGGCCGTGCCGGGCGAGGCCGGCCTCGACCTCGTGGAGAGCCGCCGGCCGGTGCGGGGCGGCGACGCCGACGACCCGGTGCCCGAGCGCCTTCTCGGGCGCCTCGTCGCGGTCGAACTGCGCTATTTCGGCAGCCCTGCGCCGAAGCTGGCGCCGCAATGGCTGGCGGACTGGTCCCGCCGCGACGCCCATCCAGCCTTGGTGAAATTGCGCCTCACGTTTCCGCCCTCCGACCGGAGGCGCTGGCCCCCCCTCGTGATTCCCGTCGGTGTGCAGCCATGAATTGGCCCCGTCTCACGTTTCGCGAGGGAAGTTCTTTGGTCCGGGATTCCGAAGTGGTCACCTCTTCGGCGGGTGTCGGGCAGCGCGCGACGAAGAACCTAGTGCATCGATCCAGACGGAGGCTTCAGCCGTGTCTGGGAAAATTGATGCAAAAACAAAAGCCGAGTGCTCTGGCGCATGAACGAGGTGATTGCGTCACAGCACGAGGGCTCCGCACTGGACCCGCGAAGGGCTCGCCCTTCGAGCCCGGGATGTCTTCCGGGGAGAAGCCCGTCGGCGAGGCCGGCTTCGTGCTGCCGGCGGTGCTGGCGATCCTCGTCGTCCTGTCGGCGGCGGCGGTGACGGCGGCCCTGCGCCTTCAGACGCGCACGGCCCTCGCCACCGTGCGCGGCGACGGCGTCCGGCTCCAGGGGCTGGCGGACGGCATCGCTCGCCTCCTCGCCCACGGCTTCGTCGTCGAGCGCACCTACCGAATGCCGCGCCTCGACCTGCCGGAGGATGGCAGCCCCATCGCATGCCCCTTGCCGGGCGGGCTGACCGCCCGGATCGCCGTGCGCGACCAGGGCCGCCTCCTCGACCTCAACACCACGCCCCGTCTCGCCCTGGAGGAGGCGTTGCGCGTCCTCGCGGTGCCCGACGGCGACGCCCGGACCCTCGCCGCCGAGATCGTGGATTTTCGCGACCCCGATGACATCACCGAACCCGGCGGCGGTGCCGAAGTGCCACAATACCGGGCGCGCGGCCTCGCTGACGGACCGCGCAACGGCCCCTTCGTCAGCGCCGACGAGATCGAACAATTGCCGTCGATGACCCCCGCCCTCGCGGCGCGCCTACGCCCCTACGTGACGGTGTTCAATCCGGGCGGACAATTCGACACCACGCCTCTGCCGGGCGGGGCATCGGAGCCCCGCCCCTCCCCGCGCCTGTTCCTTCGCATCGAAGTGTCCGTCGCTGACGCCAAGGGAATCCGCGCCGGCCGCTCCGCCCTCGTCTCGACGGGCCCCGCCCCCATCGGAACCGGCGTCGTCGCTTGGACCCAGTCCGTTCCACCCTCCGAGGCCAAGGCCCCTGTCGCTAGGGGCGCCTGCACTCGCATTGTGGCCGTGCTGGAGCCGTAGCAGCTTGCTGGCCTACCCAGTGGTCTGAGTTAGGCTCCGGCCTCATAAATTTGGTTTGGCCGGACGGTCTGTGATTCCTTTGTCGTGAAGGAGGACCGGATGAGCGAGTTTTGGCTGACGGACGCCTAGGGCCTGTCGTCGCTTGAACGGATTGGCGCGTTTTGCGTTTTCGTCTCTCTGATTGCGGGAGGGACGATGCTGAGCGACGCGCAATGGTCTGAACTGGAGCCTCTGGTCGAGGCGTGCCGGCCCAAGGCCAAGACGCCGCCGCAGGACCTGCAACGCACGCTCTCGGCGATCCTGTGGCGGCATCGGAACGGCGCCAAATGGCGGGCGATCCCGGAGGAACTGGGTCCGTGGTGGCGGGCCGCCCAGATCTTCATCCGCTGGTCCCGGGCCGGTGTCTGGGAGCGGCTGCTCAGCCTGGTGCAGGAGCGCGGCGTCCAACTCGGGATGGTGTTCCTCGACGGCACGACCGTGCGGGCTCACCAAAAGGCGGCCGG
>NZ_FOPM01000001.1 GCF_900113485.1 Methylobacterium gossipiicola | reverse complement strand
ACAGCATCCAAGAGACAAAAACAGCGGACCATCCAGCCAAGGCCGGATCATCCATCCGCAACATCTCCGAGATGACCGGCCAACCCGCCCCGCCAGTCCCGAAAGACCCGCTGGCCGCCGCCGATGAACAGGCTTCTAGAGGCCCAATCCCGGCCCGTCAACGCCCAAATGACGAACCGATGCTATTTCCGAGAAGGTTCCGTGACGGGCGGGCGTAAGACGCTGAATTCACAGGGAAAGGTGATCCGTGGTCTGGCCAGACATGGTTGTGCCCCCCGCAGGCCCCCTCCCCTCTCGGCTATGTGTGGATCGAGCAAAACCAATTCACCGATCCGCCCCGCAGGGGGATGTTGCCGGGTCCGTATCCCGGGTTCTTCGGCGCAGCTCCGGGATGACGGGGAAGGTGGCACACTCCGACGGCGCCACGGTTCACGAGTGATCCGCCGGTGTTATCGGTTCTGCCGTTGGATTTCTGGGATTGGAGATCGAAAGGCAGAAAGTCCCCTCCCCTTTCGGGAACGACGAAAACTGCGATCCGCGCCTAGCGGCTTGAGCCGGGATGGCTTCGGACCGGCGACGTGGAAGCCCAGTCCCTTCGTTCCGAACGCCGTCGCGTGTGCCATCCGGCGCAACGGGCTGAGCACAGGCGTCGCGAACGCGGACCACGAGCGTGCGACGCCATCGCCCGTTCCCGAAATGGCCCGGACCGTTAGGACGGGATTCTTCTCCTTCGGTGCCCGCCATGTCGACGCTGCGTTTCATCCTCGGCGACCAGCTGAGCCGGACGATCCCCACCCTCGACGACCTCGATCACGACGCCGACACGGTCCTGATGGTCGAGGTCATGGAGGAGGCGACCTACGTCCCGCACCACAAGCAGAAAATCGTGTTGGTGCTGGCGGCCATGCGCCATTTCGCGGAAAGCCTGCGGGCGGAGGGCATCCGCGTCGATTACGTGCGCCTCGACGATCCCGACAACACCGGCTCATTCACGGGTGAACTCGAGCGGGCGGCGCGCCGCCATCTGCCCGATGCCGTCGTGGTCACGGAGCCGGGCGAGTGGCGGGTGCTCGCCGCCATGGAAGGCTGGCGCCGGCAGCTCAACATCCCCGTCGCCATCCGGCCCGACACGCGCTTCTACTGCTCGCGCAACGACTTCGCCGCCTGGGGTCGGGGCAAGACGAGCTACCGCATGGAGGCCTTCTACCGCACCTGGCGTGCCCGCACCGGCGTGCTGATGGAGGGGGATGCGCCCCTCGGCGGCCGCTGGAACTTCGATGCGGACAACCGCAAGCCCTGGCCGGCGGACCGAGCGCCGCCCCAGCGCCTGCGATTCGCGCCCGACGCCGTGACCCGCGCGGTCATGGACCTCGTCGCCACGCGCTTCCCCGGGCATTTCGGCGATCTCGACGATTTCGGCTGGGGCGTTACCCGCGCCGACGCCCTGGCGGCCCTTGAGGATTTCGCGGTCCACTGCCTGCCGTCCTTCGGCGATTATCAGGACGCCATGCGGACGGGGGCGCCGTTCCTCTATCACGCCACCCTGTCGCCCTATCTCAATGCCGGCCTCCTCACGGCCCGCGAGGTGGTGGATCGCGCCCTCGAAGCCTTCGAGGGCGGAACCGTGCCCCTCAACGCTATCGAGGGGTTCGTGCGGCAGATCCTCGGCTGGCGCGAGTTCATCCGTGGGGTCTATTGGCTGCGGATGCCGGGTTATGCCGAGACCAACGCCCTCGCGGCGACACGGGGTCTGCCGACCTTCTATTGGACGGGCGAGACCGCGATGAACTGCCTGCATCAGGCCATCACGGATACGAAGCGACAGGCGTACGCCCACCACATCAACCGCCTCATGGTCACGGGCAATTTCGCGCTACTGGCCGGCATCCGCCCGGCCGAGATCGAGGAATGGTACCTCGTGGTCTATGCCGACGCCTATGAATGGGTCGAGCTCCCCAACGTCCACGGCATGGCTCTGTTCGCCGATGGCGGGCTGATGTCATCGAAGCCCTACGCCGCCGGGGGCGCCTATATCGACCGGATGTCGGATTACTGTGGCGGCTGCGCCTACAGCCCCAAGGTCAAGCAAGGCCCGCGCGCCTGCCCGTTCAACGATCTGTACTGGGCCTTCCTCATTCGCAACGCCCGCGCCCTGTCGCGCAATCCGCGCCTCGCGATGCCGTACCGCACCCTGGCTGCGTGGGATCAGGCGCGCAAGGATGGCATCGTCGCCCGGGCCGACCGCTTCCTCGACGGCTTGCCCACGGGGTACCCCGCCACCATGACCCCGCCTGCGCCGTGACCGCCGGGTGCGCGCCCACGCTTTCATCGGTCCGTCCGATCCCCTAAGCCCTGGGCGAGCCCCGGCGCGCGGGGCACGACGCGAAGGATGCCGATGGACCGCGAGCCGATCGTCTTCACCTGGCGATCCGCGCCGACTGAGCATGGTCTCGCCCTCGCCCTGACCCTGGGGCTCGGCGGCCCCCTCGCACTCCTCGCTCTCCTGTGCCTGCGCGACCTCGTCGGGGTGCTGGCCGCGGCCCCGGACCATGCCGACGCCTTCCTGCGCGTCGCCGCCGCCCTGCCGTGGCGGCCGGCCGGATCGGAGCCGTTCGTGCTCCTCGAAGGCTGGGCCTATCCGGCGGCCGAGCGGGCGCGCCTGGCGTTCCTGCTCCTGTCCGGTACGGCGGTGGCGGCGGCGGCCCTCGCCTGGGGCGTCGCCCGCCTGTGCTTCCTCGCCCAGAGCCGGACGGTGGAGCGCCTCAATGCCCACGTCACCGACACGATCCTGCGCGCGCCGCCCGCTGCCCGCGACGACGCCCGCGCCCTGTCGCAGGGCGTCGGCGATCTCCTCGCCCGGATCGACACCCTGTTCGGCCTCGGTCTCGTCGTCCCCGCCCTCGCCCTCGGCAGCACCCTCCTGGCCCTCGGCCTCGCCTGGCTCGCCGCGCCGCGCCTCGTGCCCACGGTGGCCGTGGGAATCGCCGCCGCCGGCCTCGCCCGCGCCCTGATCCAGGGGCGGATGCAGGCCCGTTCGGCCCTGCGCCTGCGCTCCGGTGCCACGTTCGAGCGGGCGCTCACCGACCTCATCCGCCGGATGCCGGCCGTGCGGGCGCATGGGGCCGCCAGCTTCGAGCGCACCCGCCTCGCCGCCAAGGGCGAAGCGGCCCGGGCCGCCCTGGCACGCGCCGAGGCCGCCCTCGCCTATGCTCGCGCGCCCTCCGTGGCCCTCGCCATCCTGCTGCCGGCCATCGTCGTCGCCGACGCCCTCTGGCAGGGCGACAACGGCGCGCCCGTGGCGCCCGGCGCCCTCGTGGCGACGGGCGGCGGCTTTGCCCTCGCGGTGGTGGCGCTCGCCGTCGCCCTGCACCTGCGCACGATCCACCGCGAGGTGGCACCGATCTTCCGGAGCATCGCCCAGGCCCTGCCGGCCCTGGAGGGGCGCGGCCCCGCGCGCCCGGCCCGCCTCGCCGCCTTTCCGGAGGTCGGGACCCTCGAAGCCCACGGCGTCGGCGCCTACGATCCGGCGACGGGCGAACGCCTCGGCGCCGTAGACCTCGCCGTGGCGATGCCGGGCCACGTGGCGATCCTCGGCGAGCGCGGCGGCGGCGGTCGGGCGCTCGCGGCTTTGCTCGCCGGCCAGCTCGAGCCCACCGCCGGCTCCGTCACTTACGGCGGCATCGATCTGCGGGCGTTCGAGCCCGAGGAGCGGGCGGGCCGCATCGCCCTCGCCGGGGCCGAGGCGATTCTCGTCGAAGGGTCCCTGCGCCAGAACATCCTGTACGGCGCCGCATCCCGGCAATCCGGGACGGGTGAAACGGACGACCTCCTGCCCATCCTCGCCGTCACCGGCCTCGACGCCATCGTGTACGCGCGCGGCCTGGAGGGAACCGTCGATCCCAGCGCCGAGCCGGGCCTCGCCCGCGCCGTGGTGGCGGCCCGTCACGCCGTCCGTGCGGCGCTGGCCGCCGACAAGGCCGGGCGCCTCGTCGAACCGTTCGATCCCGGCCGCTACAACCATCAGGCCACGGTGGGCGAGAACATCCTGTTCGGCGAGGCGGTCGGGCCGGCCTTCGCGCCGGAGCGCATCGCCGCGCATCCCTACCTCCGCGCCGTGCTGGAGGCCGAGGACCTGACACGGCCCCTCGCCGAAGTCGGTCTCCAGGTCGCGCGCAGCCTCGGCGAGATCTTCGCGGACCTCCCCGACGACCATCCGCTCTTCGACGCCTTCTCGCTGTTCCCAGCCTCGGAGCGCGGTTTCTTCGAGGATCTCGTCGCGCGGATGCCCGAGGCGAAGGCGTGGCGGCGCGGCCCGGCGGGGCAGCGCGACCGCAAGCGCCTCATCGGTCTGGCGCTGCGCTACAGCGAGACGCGTCACCGCCTCGGCCTCGTCGACGCCGCCTTCGAGACGCGCATCGTGGCCGCGCGCCATGCCTTCGCCCGGATGCTGCCGCCATCGCTCCGGGGCAGCATCGAGTTCTACGATCCAGCGACCCTCACGGCCGCCGCGAGCCTGGAAGAGAATCTCCTGTTCGGGCGCATCAACGGCGAGGAAGCCGGCGCCGAGGCGCGGGTGCGTGCCCTCGTTCGGCAAGTTCTGGCCGATGAGGGTCTGGAGCCCGCCGTCTATCGCCTCGGCCTCGACAGCCGGGTGGAGCCGGGCCTCGGCGGCGGCGGCGCGAGTTTGGGGGAGAACGCCATCGGCCCGCGCGAGCGCGTCGCCATCGACCTCGCCCGCTGCCTCGTGCGCCAGCCCGATATCGCCGTGGTGGCCATCGCCTTGGAGGACCGGAAGGTCGAGGAGATCCGCCCCCGCCTCGCGGCCCTGAGGGCTGCGCGCGCCGGGCGGGGCCTCATCGTCTGCCTGCCCGATGCCGCTGTCCTGGACGAGGCCACGCCGTTCGATGCGGTGCTGCGGGTGGAGCGCAACACCGTGGTGGCGGCTTAGCGTGCCTCACACAAGTCCCGCCCTGGACGGTTCTCGCCCTGGGGCGAGGGTGCGGCGGGTGTTTCGTGGGGGACACTTCTACCCTGCGCGAGGACCGAGGCCGGGCGCCGCGATGATGGGCCTCCCGCAGGGAAGGCGGCCCCGCGAAGCCCGGCTCGTCGAATAAGGACTCCGAGCGATCGAGGCCGCCACCATAGCCAAAGCCCACGCGGCTTTCGCGGACGATCGGACTCCGCCGGGCCGACGGAATCGAACGGCGTTCGGAGGAAGCCTACGCCGCGAGGCTCGCGAACAGGCCGCGCCCATCCGTGCCGCCGACGAGATCCTCGACGAAGTTTTCCGGGTGGGGCATCAGGCCGAGCACGTTGAGCTTGTCCGAATAGATGCCCGCGATGGAGTTGAGGGATCCGTTTCGGTTCGCGTCCACCGTCAGCGCCCCGGAGGCGTCGCAATAGCGGAACGCCACCCGGCCCTCGCCTTCGAGGCGCGCGATGGTCTCGGCATCGGCGAAGTAGTTGCCCTCGCCGTGCGCGACACACACGTCGATGACCTGATTCGGGGTGTAGGCCGTGGTGAAGCGGGTATCGGCGCGCTCGACCCGCAGCAATTGCCGGTGGCAGATGAAGCGGCGGTCGACGTTTCGCATGAGCACGCCGGGCAGAAGCCCGGATTCACACAGGATCTGGAAGCCGTTGCAGATGCCCAGCACGAGGCCGCCCCGCGCCGCGTGGGCGCGCACGGCATCCATGGCCGCGGCCCGGCCCGCGATGGCGCCGCAGCGCAGGTAGTCACCATAGGAAAAGCCGCCCGGCAGGACGGCAAGATCGGTCCCGGCCGGCAATTCGGTATCGGCGTGCCAGACCTTCACCACTTCGGCCCCGGCCTGGGTGAGGGCGCGGGCCACGTCCGCGTCGCGGTTGGAGCCCGGAAAGACGACGATGGCGGCGCGCATCAGGCGATCTCGATCGCGTAGTTCTCGACCACCGTGTTGGCGAGCAGCTTTTCGCAAGCGGCCTTCAGGGTGGCTTCGGCCGCCGCGCGGTCGTCGCCCGCGATCTCCACGTCGAACACCTTGCCCTGGCGCACGCCGTCGACGCCGGATAGGCCGAAGGACGTGAGAGCCGCCTCGATCGCCTTGCCCTGCGGATCGAGTACGCCGGTCTTCAGGGTGACGATGATGCGTGCTTTCATGGACTGAACTCGGCTGCGCGTGGCGGGGCGCCCCCGCGATAATGGGGAAACGCCGCCCTGGCAACGCGGACCGGACCGTCGATCTAGCGACGCGCGGAAACAGGCCCGGTGCGCAGGGGCTCGATGCTGGTGGCGCGCCGCCACAATTGCAGCATCACCCAGGCGGCGAAGAGGCTGAACACGGCCATCAGGACGTGACCGACGGTGTCGCCGAGTTCGAAGATGCCGGCGAGCGCCCAGCCGGCCGCGATGGCGACGGCGAATACTTCCGTCCCCACCAGCACCATCATGCTGACGATCGTGATGAGATTGCGCGTGTTCACTGGCGTCTCGCTTGTCGTTCCGTCACCGCGCGCCAGTCCGGACGAGCGGTTCCGCGACGTAGCGCGATCCGGCGGGACCGCGCAACTTCGCTGGATGGCCGAGTCAGCGCGGCGCCCGCTTGGCGAGGATGCGCTGCAGGGTGCGGCGGTGCATGTTGAGGCGCCGCGCCGTCTCCGAGACGTTGCGGCTACACAACTCGTAGACCCGCTGGATGTGCTCCCAGCGCACCCGGTCCGCCGACATGGGATTCTCCGGCGGGTCGGCCCGCTCGCCCGGCTGGGCCATGAGGGTGCCGTGGATCTCGTCGGCATCCGCCGGCTTGGCGAGATAATCGAACGCCCCGAGCTTTACCGCCGTCACCGCCGTGGCGATGTTGCCGTAGCCGGTCAGGATCACGCCCCTCGCCTCGGGACGCTTCTCCTTGAGGCGGGCGATGACATCGAGACCGTTGCCGTCGCCCAGACGCATGTCGATGACCGCGAAGGCGGGCGCCCGCGCATCGACCATGGAAACGCCTTCCGCCACGCTCTCGGCGACATGGACTTCGTAGCCGCGCATCTCCATGGCGCGCGCCAAACGCGTCGAAAAAGGCTTGTCATCGTCGACGATGAGCAAACTGCGATCGGCGAACGCTGTCAGCGGGTCGTTCTCACTAAGGGACATGATGTCGGCGCCGGGCGCCGTCGTTCCGGTTTGCGTCAACATGCAACGCGTCTCCCTGATTTCAATGTGCTGTCTTCACGTGACCTTCATGTGTTCATATAGGCATTGGAACGGTCCTGATCAGGGGTCTGCACCTCTCCATTCTGTGCATGGCGGACCGCCGTGACACCACGCTCGAAAGCTTGGCGGGGCCAGGACACGCGCACGACGGCGCCCGTGGCGGCGGAGCCGGAGGCGTTGGACAGGGTGAGCTGCGCGCCGGAACGCTCGATGAGGGTTTTCGCGATGAACAGGCCGAGGCCGAGGCCGGCGCCGCTCGTTTCGCCCGAGCGGACGCGATCGGCGCCGCGGGTGGTCACGTAGGGCTCGCCGGCACGCAGGAGCACCTCGCCGGAGAACCCCTCGCCATCGTCGCGGATCTCGAGCCAAACCTGTTCGTAAGTCCAGCGAGCCTCGATGACGACGCGGGTTTTGGCGAAATCGACGGCGTTGTCGACGATGTTGGCGAGCCCGAACAGCACGCCGGGGTTGCGGCGGCACGACGGTTCGGGGCCCTCCCCCCGGCTCGTGACGTCGAGTTGGATGCCCATGGCGCGCTGGGGGGCGACGAGTTCCTCGACGAGGTGGTTCAGGCTCACGGTCTGGAGGAAGCCTCCCCCGTCGCCGTCGAGGGAAGTGAGCTTGGACAGGATGCCGCGACAGCGGTCGACCTGATCGCGTAGGAGGGCCAGATCCTCCCGCACCCCGGGCGAGGCCGTGGGGGCGAGTTGGCGGCTGAGCTCCTTCGTGACCACCATGATGGTGCCGAGGGGCGTGCCGAGTTCGTGCGCCGCCGCCGCCGCGAGACCGTCGAGCTGCGATAGGTGCTGCTCGCGGGCGAGCACCAGTTCCGTGGCGGCCAGGGCCTGGGCGAGGAGCCGGGTCTCCTCCGCGACCTTCCAGGCGTAGACGCCCGTGAAGGCGGTGCCGAGGAGGATCGCGGTCCACACCCCGGAAATGTAGAGGAAGGGGAGTTCGAGGCGCCCGTCGGCGAACCAGGGCAGCGGCCGGTGGATCAGGGCCAGCAGGGTCGCCAGACCGATGGCGAGGAGGCCGAGGGCCAGGGTCCGCTCGGGCGGCAGCGCCGTCGCCGAAATCAGCACGGGGGCGAGGAACAGGAGCGAGAACGGGTTCTGCAAACCGCCCGTGAGGAACAGCAGGGCGGCGAGCTGGATGATGTCGAAGGCCAGCAGCAGGGCCGCTGAGTCGTCACTCAGGCGGTAACTCGCCGGAAACCGAATCCGCAGGGCGAGGTTCAGCCACGACGAAGCGGCGATGACGAGGAAGCACCAGCCGAATGGAAGCGGCAGACCGAGGCCGAACTGGGCGCCGACCACGGCCGCGCTCTGGCCGGTGATCGCCAGCCAACGCAGGCGCACGAACGTGTCGAGGCGCAGATGGCGTGCGTCGCGCACGAAGCTGTCGGTGACGATGTCCTTCATGTCCCGGGAACGATAGGGCTCCGCGCGCGGACGTCCATCCCATCACGGGCGATCGTTTCGCCCGCAACCGGATCGCGCCGCACGGACCGTTCGAAACCGCACCCTACGGATCGGGACCGGCGCGCGGATGGGAGCTTGGTGACCATTGGCTCGAAACGTCAGTGCGAACCCTTGCCGTTAGGGGTTATGCCCTAAGTCGAGGACAAGCTTGGCCCGTGGGACCAAGCGCGATGTGCGTGCGCCGCGCCCTCCGACCCGGGCCGGTCGCGCCGCCTCGAACAGGGGGAGGCAACCGTGAATCTAGCCTATTACTGGTACGAGACGGCCCGGATCATGACGACGCCGGCGCGGGTCGCCGCCGACATGATCAAGCACAGTTTAGAGAACCCGGCCAATCCCCTCGCGTACGGTCCCTATGCCCGCAGCATGGCGGCCGCCTGCGAGATGTTCGAGCGCATGACCCGGCGCTACGCCAAGCCGACCTTCGGCCTCGACGGCACCTGGATCGACGGCACCAGCGTGCCGGTGAGCGAGCGCGTGGTGTGGGAACGCCCGTTCTGCCGGGCCATCACCTTCGATCGGGGCTTCGTGCGCGGACCGGGGGAGGCGCAGCCGAAACTCCTCATCGTCGCCCCCATGTCGGGGCACTACGCCACCCTGTTGCGCGGCACCGTGGAGGCGATGCTGCCGAACCATCAGGTGTTCATCACCGATTGGATGGATGCCCGCATGGTGCCCCTCGCAGCCGGGCGCTTCGACCTCGACACGTATATTGACTACCTCATCGAGCTGTTCTCGGCCCTGGGGCCGGATCTGCACGTCATGGCCGTGTGCCAACCCGCCGTCCCGGTGCTCGCCGCCATCGCGGTGATGGAGGCCCGCGGTCACGCCGCCGTTCCGACCTCCATGACGCTCATGGGCGGCCCCATCGACACCCGGCGTTCGCCCACCGCCGTGAACTGCCTCGCGCAGGAGCGCGGCACGCAGTGGTTCGAGCGCAATTGCATCACGACGGTGCCGGCGGGGTATCCGGGCGCCTGGCGCAGCGTCTATCCGGGCTTCTTCCAGCTGTCGGGATTCATGGCGATGAACCTCGACCGCCACGTCAACGCCCACGCGGAAATGTTCGACCATCTCGTGAAGGGCGACGGGGATTCCGCCGAGAAACACCGGGAGTTCTACGACGAGTACCTCGCGGTGATGGACCTCACCGCGGAATTCTACCTTCAGACGGTCAAGACCGTGTTCGTCGACCATGCCCTGCCCAAGGGGACCATGATGCACGGGGGCGAGCCCGTCGATCTCGGCGCGATTCGCACCTGCGCGATCCTCGCCATCGAGGGCGAGAACGACGACATCTCCGGCGTCGGCCAGACCAAGGCAGCCCTCGACCTGACGCCGAATCTCCCCGCCGAGCGCAAGGGCTATCACCTGCAGCAGGGGGTTGGCCATTACGGGGTGTTCAACGGCTCCCGGTACCGCACGGTGATCGCCCCCCGCATCGCCGCGTTCATCCGGTCCATGCAGGCCCGGCCCGCCGCCGTCGAGGGGTCGGCGGTCTGATCCGGTACACCCCCAGCATTTCCGTCGGACCCGATGGCGGCGCGGCGGCGGCCTCGCTAAGCTGACGCCATGCGATTAGCCCTGCTGCGCGGGCCGGACCCGGATCATCTCGACGTCGTCCATGAGGACGCGACGTTCCGCGTGGCCTTGCGGCGGCGGCCGACGGCGCGTCGGCTGACCCTGCGGGTGTCGAGTGCGACGGGCGAGGTGGTGATGACCCTGCCGGCCCGGACGTCCCTGGCCGTGGCCCAGAAATTCGCCGTCGCGCATGGCGGCTGGATCGCCATGCGGTTGGCGAAGCTGCCCGAGCGGGTCGCCTTCGAGGCCGGCGCGATCCTGCCCCTGCGGGGCGTGCCCCACCGGATCGTGCACCGCGCCACCACGGGCGGCCTGACGCGGATCGAAACGGGGACGAACGAGGGCGTGATCTCGGTGGCCTGCGAGGCGCCGCACATCGCCCGGCGCGTCGGCGACTGTCTCGAACGCGAGGCCCGTCGCGACCTCACGGCGGCGGTGAAGACCTACGCCGCCGCCATCGGCCAGACGCCGACGCGGATCACCGTACGCGACACGAGGAGCCGCTGGGGCTCCTGCACGGCGCAGGGCGCCCTGAACTTTTCCTGGCGCCTCATCCTGGCCCCGCCGGTGGTGCTCGACTACCTCGTCGCCCACGAAATGGCGCACCTGCGGGAGATGAACCACTCCGCGCGCTTCTGGAGCCTCGTCGGCTCCATCTGCCCCAACGTCGACGAGGCCGAACACTGGCTCAAGCGCAACGGCGCCAGCCTGCACCGCTACGGCTGATCCTCAGCCCTTGACGCGCAGGATACGGCGGTTGACCGTCCGCTCCCGGGGCCAGGTCGGGCGGGCATCGACCTGGCCCGGCGCGAGGGTCCGGGGCGCGACGCTGTCGCAGACTTCGCGCTGGCGCAGGATCACCGGCTGGCCGAACTCGTCGCGACGGCGGATGATGCCGCCCTCATGACAGAAGCCGGCGAGTTCGGCGGACGAGCCGCCACGGCGCCCGCCGGGGGTTCGGGCGATGGGCCGGTGCTCGACGACGAGGGGACCGTCGCGGTTCAGCGAGTGCTCGACATAGGTGGTCTCGTCGACGGGCAGCGGCCCCGCACAGGCCGGCGCGACGCCCATCAGGAACAGAAACGCGGGAAGGGTGCGGAAACGCATGGTATTCGTCCGTGTTGCGGTATGGCCGTCAGGCTTAAGGCTTGAGCGCATCCGGCGATACCCTGTCGCGGGAGTGGCGGTTCCCCCACGAGGCTTCGACCGGATAGGCCGAGAAAACCTCTGCCATATGGATCGGGACGACGGATCGTCCAGGGATCGGTCGGGCCGCCGCCTGCTGCGACGGCCCGTGCGTTCAGTTCAGCAGCAAGCTCTGCGGACGGGTCTCGGCCGCGAGGGTGTCGCCGACGGCGAGGCCGAGGGGGCCGATCCGCACCGGCACGGTCTCGCCGTCGTGGATCGCCCCCGACAGGAGTTGTTCGGCCAGACGGTCCTGCACGGCCTTCTGGATCACCCGCTTCAGGGGCCGCGCCCCGTAGGCCGGGTCGTAGCCCTTGTCGGCGAGCCAGTCGCGGGCCTCCGGCTCCACCGCCAGGGTGATCTTGCGCTCGTCGAGGAGCTTCTGAAGCCGCCCGAGCTGGATATCGACGATGGCACCCATCTCCGACCGCTTGAGGCGGTGGAACAGGATGATCTCGTCGATCCGGTTCAGGAATTCCGGCCGGAAGTGGTGGCGCACCACCCCCATCACCTCGTCGCGCACGGCCCCCGTCTCGTCGCCCTCGCTTTGATTGACGAGAAATTCCGAACCGAGGTTCGAGGTCATGATGAGGAGGGTGTTGCGGAAATCCACCGTGCGCCCCTGCCCGTCCGTCAGGCGCCCGTCGTCGAGCACCTGCAGGAGAACGTTGAACACGTCCGGATGCGCCTTCTCGACCTCGTCGAACAGCACGACCTGATACGGCCGGCGCCGCACCGCCTCGGTGAGCGCCCCGCCCTCCTCGTAGCCGACATAGCCCGGAGGCGCGCCGATGAGGCGGGCCACCGCGTGCTTCTCCATGTACTCGGACATGTCGATGCGAACCAAAGCCGTCTCGTCGTCGAACAGGAAGCCGGCGAGCGCCTTGGTCAGCTCGGTCTTGCCGACACCCGTCGGCCCGAGGAACATGAACGAGCCGATGGGCCGGTTCGGGTCCTGCAGGCCGGCGCGGGCCCGGCGCACGGCGGTGGCCACCGCCTCCACGGCTTCGCGCTGGCCGACGACGCGCTTGGCGAGCGCCGTCTCCATGGCCAGCAGCTTCTCGCGCTCGCCCTCCAGCATCTTGTCCACGGGCACGCCGGTCCAGCGCGAGACGACCCCGGCAATATGGGCCGGCGTCACCGCCTCTTCGACCATGCCGTCGCGGTCGACGGCCGCTTCCGCCGCGGCCTCGATCTCGGCGAGCTGTTTCTCCAGACCCGGCACCACCCCATAGGCGAGTTCGCCGGCGCGCTGATACTGGCCCTGGCGCTGGGCGTTGGCGAGTTCCGTGCGGGCCTCGTCGAGGCGCTTCTTCAAGTCGGCGGCCGCCCCGAGCTTATCCTTCTCGGCCTTCCAACGCGACGTGATGGCGGCGGATTGCTCCTCAAGGTCGGCGAGCTCCTTCTCCAACCGCACGAGGCGGTCGCGGGAGGCCGTATCGGTCTCCTTCTTCAGGGCCTCGCCCTCGATCTTCCGGCGCACGATCTCACGGTCGAGGTTGTCGAGTTCCTCGGGCTTCGAATCGACCTGCATCCGCAGGCGCGACCCGGCCTCGTCCATGAGGTCGATGGCCTTGTCCGGCAGGAAACGGTCGGTGATGTAGCGGTTCGACAGGGTGGCGGCGGCAACGAGAGCCGCATCCTGGATGCGCACCCCGTGATGCTGCTCGTACTTCTCCTTGATGCCGCGCAGGATCGACACCGTGTCCTCGACGGTGGGCTCCGACACGAAGACCGGCTGGAAGCGACGGGCCAGGGCCGCGTCCTTCTCGACGTGCTTGCGGTACTCGTCCAGCGTGGTCGCGCCGACGCAGTGCAGCTCGCCGCGCGCGAGGGCGGGCTTCAGGAGGTTGGAGGCATCCATGGCCCCATCCGCCTTGCCCGCACCCACGAGGGTGTGCATCTCGTCGATGAACAGGATGATGCCGCCCTCGGCCGCCGTGACCTCGGAGAGCACGCCCTTCAGGCGCTCCTCGAATTCACCGCGGTATTTCGCGCCCGCGATGAGGGCGCCCATGTCGAGGGCGAGGAGCGACTTCTCCTTCAGGCTTTCCGGCACGTCGCCGTCGACGATGCGCAGGGCCAGCCCCTCGATGATCGCGGTCTTGCCCACACCCGGTTCGCCGATGAGGACGGGATTGTTCTTGGTCCGCCGCGACAGAACCTGGATCGTGCGCCGAATCTCTTCGTCGCGGCCGATCACCGGATCGAGCTTGCCCTCGCGGGCCGCCTCCGTCAGGTCGCGGGCGTATTTCTTCAGGGCGTCATAGGCGTTCTCCGCCGTGGCGTTGTCGGCGGTGCGGCCCTTGCGGAGGGCATTGATGGCCGCGTTGAGGGAAGCCGGAGTCACACCGGCGGCGGCGAGCGCCTTTCCGGCCTCCGTGTCCTTCTCCACGGCGAGGGCCAGCAGCAGGCGCTCCACGGTGACGTAGGAATCGCCCGCCTTCTCGGCGGCCTTCTCGGCGGTGTCGAACAAGCGCACGAGTTCGCGCGTCGCCTGAGGCTGAGAAGAATTGCCCGACACCTTCGGCTGCTTGCCGAGCCAGGTTTCGACCTGCGCCAACGCTACGCGCGATTGCCCGCCGGCCCGGTCGATGAGACCGGCGCACAGGCCCTCGGGGTCGTCGAGCAGCACCTTGAGGAGGTGTCCGGGCTGCAATTGCGGGTGGCCTTCGCGCATGGCCAGGGTCTGGGCCGACTGGACGAAGCCACGGGCGCGTTCGGTATAGATCTCGAAATTCATCGTTGTCCCACCTTTCCGGTCCGGCGCGGTCCCGCCCGCACAATGCAGCACGGCCTCGCCGAAACGTCGTTCCCCGGTTCAAGTTTCTCGAACTCCGCCGCGGGAACCCCGGCACCACGATGGTCGCCGGTGAACCGGATGTGGTGTTGCAATTTCGCACCACAAGGCCCCGGAGGGATGTGATCGCGGATGTTTGGGGAGGGGTGAAGGGATGTCTTGCACGGCGCCCGGTCCGGGGGTCATGCTGTCGTGATGACGACCGCTCTGCACCTCGCCGCCCTGCATCGTTATCCCGTAAAAGGGCTTTCTCCGGAACGGCTCGACGACGCGATCCTTGAGACCGGCGGGTATTTTCCGGGCGATCGCCTGTTCGCCGTCGAGAACGGCCCATCGGGCTTCGACCCGGCGGCGCCCGTGCATCAGCCCAAGATCAAGTTTCTCATGCTCATGCGCCACGAGGCCCTCGCCCGCCTCGACGTGCGCTACACGCCCGACGACCACACCCTCACGATCCGGCACGAGGGGCAGGTCGCGGCGCGGGGCGATCTGCGTACGCCGGATGGGCGGGCCGCCATCGAAACGTTCCTCGCCGGCTATCTGCCCGAGGCCCTGCGCGGGCCGCCCAAGGTTCTGGCCGCCCCGGACGGCTTTCGTTTCACCGACTCGCCGCGTGGCTACGTCTCGCTCCTCAATCTCGCGAGCGTCTCGGCCCTCGAGACCATGACGGGGGCCGCCGTCGATCCCTTGCGGTTTCGCGCCAACCTGCACGTGACGGGCCTCGCGCCCTGGGCCGAACTCGATCTCGTCGGACGAACCCTGACGACGCCGGACGGTGTGACCCTGCGGGTCCTCAAGCGCACGGAGCGCTGCGCCGCGACCAACGTGGACCCCGTCACGGGCCAGCGCGACCTCGCGATTCCCCGCACCCTGTCCCACCACCTCGGCCACACGGATTGCGGCGTCTATGCCGAGGTGATGCGCGGCGGCGTTCTCCGGGTCGGCGAATCCGTGAGCTTCGAAGAAACATCCCCTTGAGAGGGAGGCATCCCGGCAAGGACGGTTCGGCGATCGCAGGGGCCGTGGACCGTCAGATCGCGTCGCGCGGCACGAGCACCACGGCCGCCGCGTAACCCGCCCGCCGCAACCGGCGCAGGTCGGCATGGCGGCGCTCGCAGGTGATCTTGAGATAACGGCTGTCCCCCTCCAGCAGGTTGGTAGAGGCGGCGACCACCTGGCCCCGGACCAGGCACTCCATCGGCGTGCGGACGGGTGAGACGATGACGTCGAGGGCGGTCGTTCGCGTGCAATCCTGGGCGGACAGCAGGGACGCGCAGACGAGGGAAACGGACAGCAAATCGGACATGACGGACCCCTTGTTCGAAATGGCGAAGAAGGTCCGCGGCGTGGCTCGGGCGTACGAGCGACCGCGTGATTGTTGTCTCGAGCGTTCCCCGAAGGACGATTTCTTGAAAAGTCTTTTGGACTTCGATGACCCGCACGCATACGGCGTGCCAGGTTGCTTGCCCGATGGGCGATCCGCCCCGGGTTCAGTCGCGGCTCGGCCGCCAGGCCGGATCGGGTTCGGCCCGTGGCAGCAGGGCCGCCACGGCGTCGAGGTCGACGATGTAGTTCTCGGTCAACTGCTGCCAAAGATCCGCCGTGGACGAGGCTTCGGCTCCGAAACGGTAGAGTGCGACGAGAAGCGGGCCGGGACTGGTGAGAGTCGGGCGCGTAACGGTGAGATCGGCGTCAAACATCGGCCTAAACCCCTGGGGGACAAGACTTAGGATTACAGATGACGGTAAACGATTCCGTAAACACGTAACCCGACACCTGACATTTCGAATCTTTCCAATGGTCGGCGGTGACCGAAGCCGGGCGATTTCGCGCTGTCGCGAGATGATCTCGCGTTCGCGGCCTGATGTGGAACCCGGACGCCGGCCGAACGTCTCTTGGCCGGGGCCCGTCGCTGGGGCCGAACCTCACCGGGATGACGATGCACCCTCAACCCCTGCCCGCTTCGGCCTTCACCGCGCCCGCCATCCTGCTCTCCGGCCCCGTCGACCAGGGCATGTACAAGGATTTCCGCCGGCAGTTCGACGCGGCGGCGGGCGAGGATTTCGTCGTGGTCGAGGTCTCGACGTTGGGCGGCGATCCGGAGGTGGCCCGGATGATGGGCGAGGACATCCGTTTCGCCGGTGCCGTCGCACCCCATCGCCGGTTCGTCTTCCTCGGCAAGGCGGTGATCTACTCGGCGGGCACCACCTTCATGAGTTTCTTCGCGCGGGCCAACCGATACCTCACGCCCGGCACGCGCCTGATGATCCACGAGCGCAAGATCTCGAAGACCCTGACCCTCGAGGGGCCGTTGACCACCTGCATCGCCACCGCGACGGCCGCGCTGCACGAGTTGGAATGCTCCATCGAGATCCAGAACGAGGGCTTCGCCAATCTCATCGCCGGGTCCAGCGTGGCCCTGGACGAGGTGATCGCCCGGGCACCGTCGAACTGGTACATCGAGGCCGAGGAGGCGCGCCGCCTCGGGTTGATCGAAGCCGTGATCTGACGGTCCCGGCCGGGAGCGGGCGTGGCGGTTAAAAATCGTCGCGCGCTGCTTCGCAGAGTCACATGCCTGCGCTAGAAGCCCGGCTGCCCGACAAGCCAGGCGCCGCGCGAGACCGCCCGGCACGCATCGAGGAACGAGCCCCACGATGAAAGACCCGTTGCCGAACGTTCACGTACGCGCCGAGGTTCTGGTTCAGGCGCTGCCGCACATGCAGCGCTACGACCAGGAAATCGTCGTCATCAAGTATGGCGGACACGCCATGGGCGACCGGGCGGCGGCGGAGGATTTCGCCGAGGACATCGTGCTCCTGGAGCAATCGGGCCTCAAGCCCATCGTGGTTCATGGCGGCGGACCGCAGATCGGCCGGATGCTCGGGCGACTCGGGATCGAATCCGAGTTCAAGGGCGGTCTGCGCGTCACAGACGAAGCCACCGTCGAGGTGGTCGAGATGGTGCTGGCCGGCTCCATCAACAAGCAGATCGTCGGCTGGATCTCCGCCGAGGGCGGCCGGGCCATCGGCCTGTGCGGCAAGGACGGCAACATGGTGCGGGCCAAGAAGGCCCTGCGCACCGTCGTCGATCCCGACAGCAAGGCCGAGACGGAGGTCGATCTCGGCCTCGTGGGCGAGCCCGACCATGTCGAGCGCGGCGTCCTCGACGCGGTGCTGAAGGCCGAGCTGATTCCCGTCCTCGCCCCCGTGGCCTTCGGCGCCGACGGCCAGACCTACAACGTCAACGCCGACACCTTCGCGGGGGCCATCGCGGGGGCGCTGCGGGCCAAGCGCCTGCTGCTCCTCACCGACGTGCCGGGCGTCCTCGACAAGGACAAGAAGCTCATTCCAGAGCTCACCCTCGACGATTGCCGCCGCCTCATCGCCGACGGCACCATCACGGGCGGCATGATCCCGAAGGTCGAGACCTGCATCTACGCCCTGGAGCAGGGCGTGGAAGCGGTGGTCATCCTCGACGGCAAGGTCAGCCACGCCGTGCTGCTCGAATTGTTCACCGATTACGGCGCCGGCACCCTGATCCGCCGAAGCTGAGAATCCGGGTCCGGCTCGCCATCGGGTGGAGCCGGACCTCCAGCCCTCGGACGAACGGTGGCGCTTCCCTTTTCGGGTCGAGGCCCCATCTTAGCCGTCCCGGCCGGCTCATCCGGCCCGCACGCATATCGGATCGCCTTGTTCCTTCCCGGCGAAAGCCACTTCACCTCCGCCGCGTCCCGAGGCTTCGACCAGGTCGATACCTGGGTATTCGACCTCGACAACACGCTCTACCCGAGCGACGCCCGGGTGTGGCCGCAGGTGGACGAGCGCATCACCCTCTACGTGATGCGCCTTTACGGGCTCGACGGCCTCTCCGCCCGCGCCCTGCAGAAATACTTTTACCATCGCTACGGCACCACCCTGAAGGCGCTGATGACCGAGGCGGGCGTCGACCCGCACGACTTCCTCGACTTCGCCCACGACATCGACCACTCGACCATCGCGCTCGATCCGACCCTCGGCTCGGCCATCGCGGCGCTTCCCGGGCGCAAGCTGATCCTCACCAACGGATCGCGGCGGCACGCGGAGAGCGTGGCGCGCAAGCTCGGCATCCTCGACCATTTCGAGGACGTGTTCGACATCGCCGACGCGGATTTCGTGCCCAAGCCCGAGCGTTCCACCTATGAACGCTTCCTCCTGCGCCACGGCGTCGATCCCCGCCGGGCCGCCCTGTTCGAGGACATCGCCCGCAACCTCGTGGTCCCGCACGAGATCGGCATGGCCACCGTGCTGGTGGTGCCCCGGACGCTCGACCCGTTCCGGGAAGCCTTCGAGCAGGAAGCGGTTCGGGAGGCGCATATCGACCACATCACCAGCGATCTCGCGGGCTTCCTCGCCGAGCGGGTGCTGCCTTGAGCACGGACTGGGCGAAGCGGCAGGCCCCCTCCCTCGCGGAGATCGAGGCCCTGGCCCATGCGGCCTTCGCGGATTTGCCCCGGGAGTTCCGGACCCTGTGCCCGGGGGTGATCGTCCACGTCGAGGATTTTCCCGACGACGAGACCCTCACGGAGATGGATTGCGCCAGTGAATTCGACCTCCTCGGCCTGTTCCGGGGCATCGGGTTGGCCCAGGCCGGCGAGGTCTCAACGGGGCAGATGCCGAATCAGATCTGGCTCTATCGACGGCCGCTGCTCGATTATTGGGCCGAACACGAGGAAACCCTCGGCCACCTCGTGACGCATGTGCTCGTCCACGAGATCGGGCACCATTTCGGCCTGTCGGATCGCGACATGGCGGGCATCGAGGCGCGCGCCGACGATTGACCGGGGCCGAACGCCGTCAGGGCGCTTCGTGCTGAACGAGCTGGCTCGCCTTGGGGCGCCGCGTGCGGAACTGGCCGCGCGCCACCGCCACGAAGGTCAGGATCGCCACCGTCAGGGTGGTCAGCCACCACATCACCGTGAGCCCCACGCCGATGCACGCGATGGCGAAGGCCGCCGCGAAGGCCGCCATGGTGCCGGGCACGAGCACCGGGGTGCCGCGCCCGCCCCGCCGGATCGCGGCATGGAGGGCGAACGCCGCGGCGAAAGCCCCGACGATGCCGAGTTCGTACCACAACTCGAACAGCAGGGTGGTGGGTGCGTTGGCGGGCAGGAGATGGAAGATGCGTCCGCGCAGCGCCGTCTCGAAGCCGTGCCCGGTGACGAGACGCAGGGGCTCGGAGGTGACGACCTTCTGCCAGACCTTGAGCGACAGGGCGCCGGGCGAAAGCGGGCCGAACAGGGCCGACGCCACGGGGCGCGCGAGGAAGGGCAGCAACGGCGCCGCCACGAGGAGCCCCATCGCGCCGAGGCTCACGAGGGAGACGCCGAGGGCCGGCCGCAGGGTCGTGAGGGCGAATGCGACGGCCCCCACCGCGAGGGCGGCGAGGGGCGGTGCGTTCGGAGAGACGACGAGGGCCGCCGCCACCAGCAGCGCGAGGCCGAGGGCTTCGATGTCACGGCCACGCGAGCGCAACCAGGCCACAGCCGGCCAGATCAGGAGGGCGAGGAGCGTCATTCCCCGGTCGAGGGTGCCGTCGGCCTCTCCGGGCACCCCGAGGAGGCGATGCTCGAACAGGCCGAGGAGGATCGCCACGATCGCCGCCGCCGCCGTCCCGACGGGCACGAGGTAGAGGTTGGCCGAGCGCATCCGCTCCGGCAGGGCGAGGTAGCCCGCGAAGGTGAGCAGGATGGTGGCGATGAGATTGAGCAGGCGCTCCGTCGCCAACTCCGGGAACGGCGTCCAGACCAGGGAGAGGGCCGCCCACAGGACGAGGAGAAGACCGGCGAGCCAGGCGGGCCGGCGCAGGAGGCGCAGGGCGACGCTCCGCCAGGGACCGGACTTGCCGTCGATGATGCTGGCGAGGACGAGGAGCACCACGGCGATGGGCGCCAGGATCACGGCCGCGCGGCGCCCCATCTGCGCCGTCACCGGCACAATGACGAACAGACCGAAGAACCCGACACGCCGCAGGAGGGCGGCGGCGTCGAGGGCCGGATCGACGGGAGGATTGGACGTACGCGCCATGATTGCGACTGTCAGCCGTGAACCGGCGCCACGAATTCGCCCGGCGCTACGCCGCCATTCGTAGTGCAGCCGCATCCGCCGGGCTGTAGAGCCCGCGCAACACCTGTACCCCAACGGACACGCACGCGGCGGCGGCGGCACGGGATCGCGTCCCCCCGGGAGAACCGGAGGAATGCCATCGAAGCCGGCTTGACAGTCCCGGCGGTCGAACCTAAACCCCCGACACCGCAGCGGAGACGCAGCGGGACGCCACGCGGGCGTAGCTCAGTTGGTTAGAGTGCCGGCCTGTCACGCCGGAGGTCGCGGGTTCGAGCCCCGTCGCCCGCGCCACTACACACAATCGTTTCGAAGATCCGGTTCCTCGTTTTGGAATCGCCCGTCCTGAGCGGACGATCTTCACGCCACGCGGGCGTAGCTCAGTTGGTTAGAGTGCCGGCCTGTCACGCCGGAGGTCGCGGGTTCGAGCCCCGTCGCCCGCGCCATTTTTCTCCATTTTGAATCTTCGTATCGTCTCATGGGCTTGCGGCCCATTCGAACCTGTGTTCGAGCGATGGTGACATTGCGCCGGCTCGCTTTCGCCCGCCCGAATCCTAGAACTCCACCGGCGCATCCGGCCGAAGGACGCTCGTGTCCAACGCTCGCGGTTGCGGAGGGTGGACGATGCCGGGTTTCTTCTTCCTCTATTTCACCGCTTGCATGACCCATGCGCCCGATACCTGCGAAGCGCGACGCCTCGCCCTGGATGTCGCCGACGCACGGGCCTGCCAACACGTGGCCCAACCGCAACTGGCGCAATGGATCGGATCGCATCCGACCTATCGCATCACCGGCTGGCGCTGCGGCGCGCCCCTGCGCGACCCCTGCACCCGCATCTGACCGGCGTTCCCCAAACAGCACAGGGTGAACCCCAAAGGGTCGGCCGGCGGCGGGTGCCGCGTTTTCGCCGCACGGAGCGAGGAAGGGCGGAGGCCCCCCGCCCATGCCCCATCGAGCCGATGTCCCCGATCCCGTTCCGCTTCGCCGCCCTGGGTTGTACCGCCCTCCTCATGCTGGCCCTCGCCGGCTGTGGCGCGCCGACCCTGCTCACACCCGACGGCCCCGTGAGCGTCGTGATCCTCGACGAACAAGCGGCGGCGACGGCGATCTCGCGCTACCGGGCGCAGCACGGCCTCGGCGCGGTGGTGATCGACCCGAGCCTGATCCGGGCGGCATCGTATCAGGCGGCTTCGAACGCCAAGATCGGACGGCTGAGCCACGAGAGCGGCGGAACGTTCGAGGCCCGCATGGCGCAAGCCGGATTCGGGCGCGCCTACGCGGCGGAAAACCTCAGCGCGGGCGCGAACACCTTCGATGAGGTGCTGGCCCGCTGGAAGGCGTCGCCGGAGCACAACAAGAACATGCTGATCCCGCAGTTGAAGCGCGTCGGCATCGCCCGCGTCGATGCGCCGGGGACACGCTACAAGCGGTTCTGGGCCCTGGTCCTCGCCGGCGGCTAGTGCTGTGACGCAATCACTTCGTTCATGCGCCAGAGCACAAGGCTTTTGTTTTTGCATCAAGTTTCCCAGACACGGCTGAAGCCTCCGTCTGGATCGATGCACGAGGCACTCACGCGTCCGACGCGTCGGCCTCGGCCAAGCCGTCCTGCAGGGTGCGGATGATGGTCCGCATTTCGGGAATCATCGCCACCGCCTTGGCGATGCGCTGGGCCTCGTCGCGGGTCATCAGGCCCGTGGCCGCCCGAGCTTTCGCGTCGTCCGAGAAGTAGGTCCAGGCGACGGCGGCGCCCGACGCATCCTCGATACAGAAGCTCTCCGCCTTCTCGACGACGAGCCACGGGGTGGGAAAGCCGCGCGGCTCGGTCATATCGCTGATCCCGTCTCACGCCGCGGGGGGCGGCGCCCGGACAGACCGGTACCCTCAAGGAGGGGCGGGCCGCAACCATCGGAGATTCGTCCTCAGGCCGCTCCGCGAAAGCGAAACGCGTGGGCGGCGTGCCAGTCCGGCAGGCGGTCACCTTCGGCGAAGAGCTTGCGACGCAGCGAGCCCTCCGCATAGGCGGTCTTGTAAAGCCCGCGATCCTGCAACTCCGGGATCACGAGATCGACGAAATCCGCAAAGCTGTCCGGAACCACGATGCGGCTGAGATTGAAGCCATCGACCTCGCCCTCTTCGACCCAGGCCTGGAGTTCGTCGGCGACCGTGACGGCATCACCCGTGAGGACGGCGTAACGGCCACCGAGTCCGAGTTCGGCGAGGAGATCGCGTTTCGTCAAGCCGCGCCGGGCGGCGGCGGCGTTCGCCGACTGGATGGCGTTGCCCCGGCCATAGACAATCGGATCGTCGAGGCCGTAGGAGGCAAAGTCGATGCCCGTGGAGGCGGAGAAATGGGCGAGTCCGGCCTCGGGGCTGGCGAAGCGCAGATACTCGGCCCGCTTCTCCTCGGCCTCGGCCTTCGTGCGGCCCGGGATGACCGCGAGGCCGACGAAGATCTTCACGTCATCGGGCCGGCGACCGGCGGCGACCACCTCCGCCCGGATCGCCCGCACGGCCTCGCGGGCGCTCGGCCGGTCGCGGGCCGAGATGAACACGCATTCGGCATGGCGCCCGGCAAAGGCCCGGCCCCGCCCCGAGGCGCCTGCCTGATACAGGACGGGCGTGCGCTGGGGAGACGGTTCCGACAGGTGATAGCCCGAGACATCGAAGAATTCGCCCCGATGCGACACCGAACGGATCCGCGCCGGATCGGCGAAGACCCGGCCCGCCCGGTCGCGCCGGGCCGCCGCGTCGTCCCAGCTGCCTTCCCAGAGCTTGTAGAGCACGTCCATGTACTCGTCGGCGTAATCGTAGCGCCGGTCGTGCGCCGGCAGGGCGCCGCTGCCCTGGCCGCGATGGGCGCTGTCGAGGTAGCCGGTGACGATATTCCAGCCGATCCGCCCCCCCGTGAGGTGGTCGAGGGTCGAGAGGCGCCGGGCGAAGGTGTAGGGCGCCTCGTTGTGGACGTTGACCGTGACGCCGAAGCCGAGATGGCGCGTCACCGCCGCCATGGCCGAGACGAGCACCGTCGGCTCGTTGACGGGCAGTTGCACGGCCTCCCGGGCGGTGACGTCGATGCCGCCGCCATAGATGTCGTAGACTCCGATGATGTCGGCGATGAACAGGCCATCGAACAGCCCGCGCTCCAAGAGCTTCGCCTGCTCGGTCCAGTAGCTCAGCGTGTTGTAGTCGGCGGAGCGGTCGTTGGGGTGGGTCCAGAGGCCGTGATTGATGTGGCCGACGCAGTTCATGTTGAACGCGTTGAGGAGGATCTGCTTCGTCATGGAACCTTGAGCCGCCGTCACAGGGCGCCGTATCGGGGCGGATGCCGGCCGTTGAGGTGATAGGCGCCGATCCAGTGGTGCTTCCAGCGCACGGGATCGTGCAGCGTATGGGTGCGGACGTTGCGCCAGTAGCGATCGAGGGCCTCGGCACGGTCGGTGGCCGAGGTGCCGCCGAGTTCGAGGAGTTTGTTGGCGGCGAGAAGCCCCGCCCGATGGCTGGCCGAGCGGGCTTCGGCCACGGCGACTGAGGCCGCCGCGACGGTCTCGGCGTCAGGGGCTTCCCGGGCCCGGTCGACGAAGCGCCCCGCCCATTCGAGCAGGGCGTCGGCTGCGTTGAGACGCACCCTGACCTCGCCGATGGCCTGGAGCGTCAGGGGATCGTCGCCGGCCCGGGCGACGCCGGCATCGATCCAGGGCCGGGCGCGGTCGCGCACGAAGGGCAGGGTTTCGGCGAACGCCCCCCGGCCAATGCCGAGGTCGATGGCTGCGTGCAAGATCTGCGCGAAGGGGCCGATGGCGGTGGGGCGCTCCATGGAGGCGCTGTAGGGCACGACCCAGTCGGGCTCGACGGGCACGCGGTCGAACACGACGGAGCCCGAACCCGTGAGGCGCTGGCCGAAGCCGTCCCAATCGTCCACCAGGGTCACGCCCGGCGCGTCGCGGGGCACGAAGACCAGATGGGTGACCGCGCGCCCCTCCTCCTCGGCCTCCACCAGGGTCGGGATACGGTGGGCGAACAGGGAGCCGGTGCAGTAATACTTGCGGCCCTCCACGAACCAGCCGTCGCCGTCGCGCGCGAGGCGGGTGCGGCGGACGTGGTCGCGTTGGCCGATCTCGGCAAGCGCGTTGCCGAAGCGCTCGCCGGCCAGCACGCGGGCGTAGAGCGCGCGTTTCTGCCCTTCGCTGCCGCCGTTGCGCAGCACTTCGAGGGCATGAAAGTGGTTCTGCGGAATTTGACCCAGCGAGCCGTCCGCCGCCGACACGATGGCGATGACCTGCGCCACCGTGGCACTGCTCACGCCGGTGCCGCCATACGCCTTCGGCACCGTGATGGCCCAGAGGCCGGATCGCGTGAAGCGTTCGACCTCTTCGAACGGAAGCTCCCGGTCGAGGTCGCGCGCGGCGGCGGACGCGATGAAGGTCTCCGCCAGGGTGCGGGCGACGGCGAGCGCGCTCGCGTCGTCGGGGATCACCGGCACCGGGCGGGGCGGAGGCGGTGCGCGCGTGAAGGCGGTCTCGTGGGGCTGAAGCGGCATGGTCAATTCCACTGATGCCGGGCCGGCAGCGCGCCGTTGAGGGTGTAGTTGCCGACGAGATGGTATTTCCAGCGCACGGGATCGTGCAGGGTGTGCACCCGCGCGTCGCGCCAGAAGCGCCCGAGATTCGGCCCCGCCCGCGTCGCCGAGGTGCCGGCGAGTTCGAGAAGGCGCTCCGAGGCGTCGAGGGCGAGTTCGGTGGTGAGGATCTTGGCCTCCGCGACGGCGACGGAGGCTTGCGCCGCGCCCTGCGCCGTTATGGCGGCGGCGGCGACGCCGTCGAGGGTCCGGGCGGCGCGGGCGAGCACCTCCTCGGCGGCGTGGAGGTCGATTGCCAAGCGGCCGATCTCGCCGAGGATGTAGGGGTCTTCCCGGGCGTCCTCCACGGTGAAGGGGCCGGCCCGCGTCTTCGTCCGGACGAAATCGAGGGCCGCCGCCACGGAACCCCGACCGATGCCCGCATCGATGGCGGCATGGATGAGTTGCGACGTGGCGCCGAACAAGCCCGGACGGTCGGCCAGATCCGTAAGATCCAGGGTGAGGCGGTCCTCCACGGGGGCCTCGGTGAACACGACCGTTCCGCTCGCGGTGGTGCGCTGGCCGAAGCCCTGCCAATCGTCCACGACCCGCACGCCCGGGGCATCCCGCCGAACCCAGACCAGAAGCGAACGCCCGGCCTCGTCCACGGCACGGGCGGGAATCCAGTGGGCGAACAGGGCGCCCGTCGAATAGAATCGTTCGCCCGAAAGACGGGCGCCCTCGGGGCCGGCGATCAGGCGGGTTCCGACCTGCGTGATGGCGCGACCGTCGCGGGCGGGACCGGCATTGCCGATCCGGTACCCCGCCAGGACATCGGAGAAGATGTGCTCGGCCTGTGCCGGGCTGGCGGCGGCCCGCACCAGGGCGAGCACGCCGAAATGGTTCTGCTGGATCTGGGCGGCCGAGGCATCGCCGGCGGCCAGGATCGCGAACATCTCCGCGAGGGTGGCATAAGAGACGTCCGCCCCGCCCTGGGCGCGGGGAACCGTGATGCCGCCGAGGCCGCTCGCCGTGAAGGCCTCCACCGCGTTCCAGGGCAGGCGCCGGTCGCGGTCACGCTCCGCCGCGCCCTCGGCGAACACCCGGGCGACGGCGTGCGCGGCCTCAAGGGCTTCGGCGTCGGACCGAATGCGATGCGGGCGTGTGGGGGGCGACGGATGACGATCCACGGCGTCCGGGTCGAGGCGTGCTGTCATGCTTGATAGATCCGGTAGCCTTGGCAAATTCGTCAGCGGGCCGTGAGCCGGCGCACGACGGTATCGCCGACGAGCTGGACGAGGCACACGATGGCGACGAGGATCGCGATCACGGCGGCCATCACCGTGGTGTCGAAGCGCTGGTAGCCGTAGCGGATCGCCACATCGCCGAGGCCGCCGGCCCCGACGGCTCCCGCCATGGCGGAAGCACCGATCATCGACACCACCGTGATGGTGAAGCCGCCGACGATGCCCGGCAGGGCCTCGGGCAGCAGCACATGGATGAGGATGTGTCGCCTGCGGCAGCCGATGGACTGAGCCGCCTCGACGAGGCCGGCATCGACCTCGCGCAACGACACCTCGGCGATCCGGGCGAAGAACGGCGTGGCGCTGACGGCCAGCGGCACGATGGCCGCCCACACGCCGATGGTGGTGCCGGTCACCAGACGGGTGAACGGGATCAGGGCGACGAGCAGCACGATGAAGGGTACGGCGCGAAAGCCGTTGACGAGGGTGCCCACCATCCGGTTCGTACGCGGCGCGGGAAAGATGCCGCCGGGGCCGGAGGTGACGAGGAACAGGGCCAGGGGGAGCCCGCCCAGAACCGCGATCCCGGCGGAGGCCCCGACCATCACAAGGGTGTCGAGGCCGGCCTGCCAGAGGCGGTCAATCATCTGCGGCGACATAGCCGATCCTCTCGATCTCAGCGCCCAGCGCCCGTAGACGCGCTTCGACCTCGGGATCCGGGTCCGCGACGGCGACGATCATCCGGCCCACGGCACGGCCCTGGAGGCGGTCGAGGCCGGCTTGGATCAGGCGCACGGATGGGGCCGCCGCCCCCAGGGCCGCGAGATCGGGCGCTTCGCCCGCGCAGGTGATCCGCAGCACCAGGGCGGCGCCGGGCGTGCGATGCGGTTGCAGGCGGGCGGCGAGATCCTCCGGCAGGGCACGGGTGAGGGGTTCGAGGAGGGCGCGCGTCGCGGAATGCGTCGGCCGTCCGAACACGCGCCAGACCGGCCCTGTCTCGGCGACCCGTCCGCGCTCGAGAACCACCACGTCGCTGCAGACCTCGCGGATGACGCTCATTTCATGGGTGATGAGAACGACGGTGATCCCGAGGCGCCGATTGATGTCGCGCAGGAGCTCCAGGATCGATAGCGTCGTCTCCGGGTCGAGGGCCGAAGTGGCCTCGTCGCACAGGAGGATCTCGGGCCGGGTGACGAGGGCGCGGGCGATGCCGACCCGCTGCTTCTGCCCGCCCGACAGCCGCGAGGGATAGACATCGGCCTTGTCCTCCAGGCCGACGAGGCGCAGCACCTCGTCCACCCGCGGGCCGATCTCGGCCTTGGCCACGCCGGCGACGGCGAGGGGCAGCGCCACGTTCTGCCGCACGGTCTTGGCCGAAAGCAGGTTGAAGTGCTGGAAGATCATGCCGATGCGCCGGCGCAGGGCCACGAGCCCATCGGCATCGAGCGTGCCGACCGCTTCGCCATCCACCAGGACGCGGCCGGAGCTCGGCTCTTCCAGCCGGTTGATGGTGCGCAACAGGCTCGACTTTCCGGCGCCCGAGCGGCCGATGATGCCGAAGATCGCCCCGGCGGGAATCGTCAGTTCGATGGCCTCCAGCGCCCGGACCGTGCCGGTGACGGTGCGATAGCTCTTGGACA
This sequence comes from Methylobacterium gossipiicola, assembly GCF_900113485.1. Lineage (GTDB taxonomy): Bacteria > Pseudomonadota > Alphaproteobacteria > Rhizobiales > Beijerinckiaceae > Methylobacterium > Methylobacterium gossipiicola. Next base: position 326,060 of record NZ_FOPM01000001.1, on the reverse strand, counting down.
CCGCCTCGAACCGGACGCTGCCGGCGGTCCGCGGGGCGGTCGTGGCGCGCGCGACGGGCACGACGCGGGCACCGGTGGCGATCCGACCGCCGGGATCGCGCAGCCGCTCGAAGGCGAGGCTTCCCGTCACTTCAGCCATGCCAGCACGTAGAGCTTGTCGCTGCCGGCGAACGAGGCGTGGATTTGCGCCTTCACGGCCGCCGAGGCCTGAAACAGATCCACGAACTGTCGGATCGTCGGATCGTCCTTGCGCACCGCCTTGGTGACGAAGCCGACCGCGAAGAGTTTGTCCTCGATGCCCGAATAGACGAGGCCACCTGCCGGATCGAAGGCGCCCGAGGCCACGATGAAGTGCGGATAGCCCTGCGCGAGGTCGACATCGCCGGTGATCCGGGCGAGCTGCGGCCCCTCTACCTCGGTGAACTTCAGTTTCCTCGGGTTCTCGGTGATGTCGTCGAGGGTGCCGAGGAAGCCGACGCCGTCGCGCAGTTTGATGAGCCCCGCTTTCTGCAGCAGCAGCAGGCCGCGCCCCTGGTTGACCGGATCGTTGGCGATGGCGACGCGGCCCCCCGCCGGTATGGCTTCGAGACTCCTGTGCTTCAGGGAGTACAGCCCGAGATTTTGCAGGACACCGAGGCCGACGAGCGCGAAATCGTAGCCCTTCTGCTTTTCCGCATTCTCCATGAAGGGGCGGTGCTGGAAGAAGTTCACGTCGATGTCGCCCGCGTCGAGGGCGACGTTCGGCGTCGTCCAATCGCTGAATTCCACCACGGTGACGTCGATGCCCCGTGCTTTCGCTTCGGGCAGGACGGCATTGACCGCGTCCGCATAGACACCCGGCACCACGCCGATCTTCAGGCTCGCGGCTTGCGCCGTCATCGCCCCCAAGCTGAAGGCGGCAACGGCGAACAGTCTCAAGATGTGCATCGATACCAAACTCGAACGGAAAGGTCTGCCGAAGCCAAATCGGATGGCGGCGGTGCGCGCGCAGGCCTTGCGCATGACCGATACAAGTGATCGGCCCATCCTCGCCAACGTGAGAAAGGTTAGGCCAAATCCACCCCGGCGCACATTCCAAAGATCGGCCTGGAAAGGCCCAAACAATCTCCCGAGCTCAGTGGGTTCGAGAAACCTTTTCTTCGCCGCCGATCCCGTGGCGTCCGGCCGAACCGCCCGCATGCCTTCCGGGCGGAAAACATCTGCGCGCTCAGGGCTTCGCTTCGACTCCGGCGCGCCGCTCCGGAACAGGACGGGCGATCCGCCGCTTTCCCCCAACACGGAGACGGTTGGTGATGGTCAAAGCAGTGATTTTCGATGTCGATGGAACGTTGATCGACTCCGTGTCCCAGCATGCGAAGGCGTGGCAGGATGCATTCCGCGACTTCGGCCACGACTTTCCCCTGGAAGACATTCGGCGTCAGATCGGCAAAGGCGGCGACCATTTGCTCCCGGTGTTCCTGTCCGAGGCCGAAATCGAGGAACGCGGCGAAGCCCTGGAGGCGCACCGGGCCGAGATCCTGAAGACGCGATACCTTCCGACGATCGAGGGCTTGCCGGGTGTCCGGGATCTCGTGCGGCGCCTGCGGGCCGATGGCCGGAGGCTGGCCCTGGCATCCTCGGCCAAGGCCGACGAACTCCAGACCTACAAGACGATCGCCGGAATCGCGGATCTGATCGGCACGGAAACGTCGTCCGACGATGCCGAGGCGAGCAAGCCCGATCCCGACATCTTCGAGGCCGCCTTGGAGCGGCTCGACGGGATCGCGCCCCAGGACGCCATCGTCATCGGCGACACGCCGTACGACGCCGAGGCGGCGCGCAAGGCGGGCCTGCGCACCATCGGGCTCCTCAGCGGCGGCTGGACGGCGGACGAGCTGCTTCGGGCCGGCTGCATCGCCACCTACCGCGACCCGGCCGACCTTCTGGCCGCCTACGACACCTCACCCCTGCACCCGACGAAGCCCTGATGCGATCTGTCTCAGGGGGCGCCGCGGCGGCATTCGCCTCGCGGCCCGGACCAGGGCGACGAAGTTCGTATGCGGCGGCTCTTCAACGGTCGTGTCCCCGGAGCCCAAACCGGCTCTCCCACCCTCGCGCAACCCTTCGCAAACGTCCGGTGCCCCCATCGTGCCGAGGGATCGAGGCGAATGCCGACTGCCGGCGCGGTGAGGTCACTTGGTTATACGAGCCACTTGCAAGGCTTTGTCGAACATGGCGTTGAGTGACGCTGTGATGTCGTCGGACGTGTTCGCGCTGAAGAAGAACCCTGGTGAGGCGCAACTCTTCAATGGCGTCGCGAGCGTCGGGCTGAAGCCGTTGACGCGATTATTCTCCCAGGCCGTATCGCCACCTCGGTCGACGAATCGGATAATATTATACGGAATGTAGAGAACCGACATCGTTGCCCCGGCCCTTTTGACGGCATCGCAATTGGAGGGGTCGATCGGCATCGGTTCCGAGCCGTTGTCGCTCCACCAAGCATCGAAGAATCCCGGAAAGATCGATGGATATCCAGGGTAGTTTTGCTTGTTGTTCTGGAACGTCGAGTAATACTGATAGTTTTGCATCCCGTCCGTAATCAAAAACACAAATGGCTTCGATTTGTTCATCGACGAGCCGTCACCGAACGATGTGATTTCCGACTTTATCTGCGGAAGGACGTTTTCGAAATGAGTGCCACCGCTTCCAGTCCCCGTGCTCGGGTCATTGAGCGTTGCGAGCTGCGTCGAGCCCGTATCGAGCAGGTTCGTGAGGGCGAGCTGACCATTTGGCCAGTCGGAGCCACACTGGGCCGTCGTGTTGAGGTTTGCGACATTGCTCGTGATCTTTGCGAGTGTCCCCATCCGACTGACGAACGGGTAGAGGCCGACGCGATACTGATTGGGGACGGCGGGATTCGAGGCTCGCTTGATGAGGGAGCAGACGGCCTTGTTGACCGCATCGGACCGCAGCTGAATCTGTCTAACGGCTAGCCCCCAGCCGGTCTGACCAGGGAAATGGCAGGCAAACTGGCAGCCCTGCTTGTAGTCGTCATAGTTATCTTTGTTGACCGCTGCCAGTCGCGCCATCCCCTCTTCGGAAGTCGGTAGTCCCATGGAACCCGAGACGTCGAGCAGGAGGTAGAAGTCGAGATAACTCGCGATGTCGGTCGTGGCCGTGGCGGTGTTCGTGAGCGTCGTCGTCGGCGATCCGAACAGGGGCCCGAAGGTGTTTCGCACGGCGGCGGAATAGCTGACGACGGCCGTCAGCGTCTGGCCGTTTCGGCTCAGCTGCGGCGTCGGCAGGTCTATCTGCGCCAGGGCGACGGTGCCCACGTTGGCGCGAAATGCGTTCGTCGCCTTGGCGATGCCGGCTGCGATCGCCTTCGTGGTCGCGTCGGCTTGGCCGGCATTGTCGGCGAGATAGGTTTTGGCCGTGACGACGGCGGCGATGGCGGCGGCATCGGCGGCCGTGTCGAGCTTCGTTTTGTTGCTCGCCGCGACCCCATAATCGATTCCGAGGCCGATCAGGCCCACGAGGGGGAGGAGGCTGAGGGCGAAGAGGATCGGAATGCTGCCCCGGCGCGACGTCCGGAAAGCGGCCGCACGCGTGGAGAGCATCGTCGTCAGGCGGCGCATTTTGCGGCGATCCTATCGTCGTTCGTCGTTCGTCGTATCGTAATCGACCCGGGACGCGTAACGCGGTTGCAGGAACACCGACCGGGCGATGCGGATCGGATCGATGAAGCCGCCACCGACGGCCGGCGCGAACGGGAACACGACGTCGACGGCGATCACCGAGCCCGGCCCGAAGACGGAGCGGGGTAGGGTCTGGGGCGTCGGTGCGGCGTCATCCGCCGCCGGAAGCTGGGGGACGCCGCAGGGCCGTTGATTGTTGCCCGCCGTGCCCGTGGTCGTCCAGATCACCTTAGCGGTGTAGCAGTCGCTCGGATCGCCGTTGCCCGCGCAGGTCGCGTTCTTCGGGGTGAACGTGATGCTGGAAAAATCGATGGTGATGTTCTCGTACCATGGGCGGTTGCGCCGGTAGGAATCCGCGAGCATGTAGGGAAACAAGACCATCGACGCGTCGAAGTTGAAGTGCAGGTCGGCACTGCTGACCGTCGCGACGGTGGAGTTCTGCGGCGGCATCGTTTGCGATAGGATCTCGCTGATCGAATTCGCGATCAGATCGACCTTTCGAATCGCCATGAGATAGGCGGTCAGTTGCAGACCGGCGGCCATGAGCACGAGGAAGAACGGCACGATCAGGGCGAACTCGACGGCCGAAACGGCACGGCGATCACCGAGGAATTGTCGAGCTGAAGGTCGGACGCGCGGCATCGTCAGAACTGTTCGTTCCGGAAGGCCGCCGTGGAGATGGCGAGGTAGGCCGGCGTGCCGTTGTAGGTCCTACCGCCGCTCAACCACATCATGATCGCCGCCCCCGGGAAGGTGATCGGATAGATCACCTGAAGATACTGATAATCACCCCGGCCGCCGAGGTTGAATTGGGACGAGCCGCTGGTGATGTCGGGTATCAGCAAACCGGATCGGTCGGCGTTCACGAATTTGTAGAATCCGCTCGGCTGAACTTCCTTGGGAACCACGTACAGGTTGATGATGAGGTTGTCGCAAGTCATCGTTCTTGGGAGAAGACCACAGAGATTCGCTCGAAATCGGTAGCGCTGAGAGCAATCGATTGGGCGGAACCGGTTCTGATCTGTCGCGAAGCCTGCGCCGTTGCGTGATCGAGGGTCTGGTTCAGATAAAGCGTAAGACCGGCACTCATGATGAACAGAATCACCAGCACCGCGATCAAGGCTACGAGCGCGAATTCTACGGCCACAGAGCCGCGACGGTCCGGCAGATATGACTTGAACGTCAACATGCTGCCTTATTGACTGATTTATGTGAAAAACCTGTAAAACGCTTCGCCGCCACAGCCCCTCCTTCCCGTGCCGCTCTCGTAGTTGAAGCGAGGCACCGGGGGAGTCAGCATGACGCGACGCGGACAGCGAACCGGCCGACGCGAGGCTATAGGGGCCGAGGAATATTGGATACCATCGGGCGAGGGCGAAACAAAAGTGCGAACGGCACTTCGGTTGGTCTTGCCAGCATACGACCAGTCTTCCCGTCGCCCGGCTCCCTGGGCCGCTGGCGTCAGGGCGCGGCGGGTGTCGAAGCGCCGCCTCCGACCAGGGCGCGAACGCGCCGCGCCGCCGGCGCCAGGACGAACTGGACCACCGGGATCACGAGGCCGCCGACCACGAGACCGCCGAGACCCGACAGGGTCGCGGTGACGAGCCATTCGGCGATCCCGGCTAAACTCGGAAGGACGGCGGCCGCGGCCGAGGCAGCCTCGTGTACCCAATGCGCCGGGGCGGTGACGCCGAAATGCTCCAGGCCGTGCAGGAGGATGCCGCCGCCGACCCACAGCATGGCGGCGGTGCCGAGGATCGCGAGACCGCTGAGGAAATACGGCATCCCGACCACGAGGGCGCGCCCCAGCCCCTTGGTCGCCGGCCGCAGGGCGCGGTCGGCCCCCGACGCCTCGGCCCCCGGTGTCACGGTGCGCAGGCCGAGAAGCGTCGAGGCCGGGCGGTCGTTGGCGGCCAGCGCCACGCCGGCATCGTCGGCTTTCACGATGAGGGCGACGACGCCGTAGACGAGGAGGGTGACACCGATACCCACGATGGCGAGGATCGCGGCCCGCGTCACGGTGGAGTCCGTGGTCAGCGAGGCTAGCGTGAGGGCCATGACTTCGGCCGAGAGGATGAAGTCCGTCTGGATCGCGCCGCGCACGCGCTGATCCTCCTGGGCCTTGGCGTCCTGCGGCGCCACCACGGTTTCGGCTTCCTCGTGCGCGGCGCCCGGCGCGACGGCGTGAAGGATCTTCTCCGCACCCTCGTAGCAGAGGTAGAGCCCGCCGAGCATGAGCAGGGGCGTGATCACCCAGGGGACGAAGTAGCTGAGGATCAGGGCGCCGGGCAGGAGGAACAGGAGCTTGTTCTTCAGGGAGCCCACGGCGATGCGCCAGACGATGGGCAATTCGCGGGCGGCGGCGAAGCCCACCACGTAGCGCGGGGTGACGGCGGCGTCGTCGATGACGATGCCGAGTGCCTTGGTGCCGGCCTTGCCGGCCTGGGCCGCGACATCGTCGAGGGAGGCGGCGGCCACGCGGGCAAGCGCCGCGACATCGTCGAGGAGGGCGAGAAGTCCGAGGCTCACGGGGCTGGTCTCCGGTCGGGGGCGGTCCCGTGGGCGCGCGCGTCGGAATCGCAGATGGGGCCGCGCAAGCCGTTCGCAAGGGATCGGCCACGCTTGCGCCCGGCATCATCCGACCGGTGCGGTTGAACCGGGGCTGAACCGCCCGGTTCAGCCCCGGTCGCAGGTGCTTCCGTAGAACCGCCACACCCCGAGGGGGCAACCCACGCATCACAGGATCCATCCCATGAGCCACCACCACGAGGCCACCGGCACCATCTGGGCCGTGTTCGGTCACCGCTTCGCCCTGGAGGGACCGGGGGGGCGAATCCTCGCCGATCTCGGCCCCGAGGGCGCCGCCGGCCTCACCCTGACGCCCGGTGACACCGTGACGGTGGCGGGCGAGCGCAAGCCCACGGAGATCAAGGTCCACCGCCTCACCCTCGGCGACGGCTCGGTCCACACCGTCGCGCGGCCGGCCAAGGCCGAGTCCACTCCGGCGGACCCGCAAGCCGCCCTCGGCGTCGCCCGCGTGGCGGGATATGCTCCGAGCGGTGAGCCCAAGCGCAAGCCGAAGCATTTCGAGGTTCCGGCGACGCGGGACGGCGCGGCCTTCACCCTGCACGTCACCCTCGACGGGCATCTGCGCAAGGCCGAACCCGCCCGCGCCGCGTGAGGATCGGGCAACGGGATCGGATGGTTCTTCCAGCCCTCCGGGGGTGGAGAGAACGGCCATCTCCCATCGAGCCATGCGGCGGATGCCGCATCCAAACTCGTCACCGGGGCTGGCAATCGTCGCGTGAAAAGTCGAGACCGGGCCGTCGATTCGACACCCGGCCTCACTTCCTTTTCCGAGTTCTGGTTCCATGGCACCGCATGACACCATCCTGTCGGCCATCGGCGGCACGCCGCTGATCCGCCTGGCCCGCGCCTCCGAGGAGACAGGCTGCACGATTCTCGGCAAGGCCGAGTTCCTCAATCCCGGCCTCTCGGTGAAGGACCGGGCCGCCCTGTCGATCGTGCGCGACGCCGAGGCGCGGGGGCTGATCCGGCCCGGCGGCACCATCGTGGAGGGCACCGCCGGCAACACCGGCATCGGCCTCGCCCTGGTCGCCGCCGTGCGCGGATACCGCACGGTGATCGTGATCCCCGAGACGCAATCGGACGAGAAGAAGCAGACCCTGCGGCTCGCCGGCGCTCGCCTCGTCGAAGTGCCGGCGGTGCCGTTCTCCAACCCCAACAACTATGTCCACGCCGCCCGCCGCCTCGCCGAGGCCCTGGCCGCCACGGAGCCGGCCGGCGCCTTCTTCGCCGACCAGTTCGACAACGTCGCCAACCGGCAGGCCCATATCGAGACCACGGGGCCGGAGATCTTCACGGCCACGGGGGGCACCGTCGATGGCTTCGTCTGCGCCGCCGGCACCGGCGGCACGCTCGCCGGCACCGCCCAGGCCCTGCGCGCCCTCAAGCCCGGCGTGCGGATCGCCCTGTCCGATCCCGAAGGCTCGGCGCTCCACGCCTACTATACGGACGGCGCCCTCAAGGCCGAGGGCTCGTCCATCACGGAAGGCATCGGCCAGGGCCGGGTGACCCGCAACCTCGAGGGCTTCCGGCCGGACCATTCCTACCGCATCCCCGACCGGGAAGCCCTGGAGCACGTGTTCGGGCTGATGCGCGACGAGGGCCTGAGTCTCGGCGGCTCGTCGGGGGTCAACGTCGCGGGCGCGGTCCGCCTCGCGCGGGAACTCGGACCGGGACACACCATCGTGACGATCCTCTGCGACGGTGCCGCCCGCTACGCCTCGAAGCTGTTCAACCCGGCCTTCCTGCGCGAGCGCGACCTGCCGGTGCCGTCCTGGCTGGAGGGGGCGGCGGAGGCGCTTCCGGACTGGCGGGCCTGACGCGCCACGGCCTGCGATATTCAACAGTCAAAGCCGGGCACTTTTGGCAAAACTTCCAGCACGTTTCACCGATGAATCTAATCCATCACACGTCTATAAATCAGCCGGAAGGGTAATCATAAGACTATCCTAAGCAAGATCGGCAAACGAATGAAGACTCTCATCAAGACGTGTGTGGTGGCTCTCGGCCTCGCGACCCTCGGGTCCAACGTCGCTCCGGCGCAGTCGCCGGGCGACGCGCAGGGCGACGTGGTGCTGCGCAACACCATCACGGGCGAGGCCATGACCCTCAAGGACGGCAAGCCCGGCGGTCGGGACACGCAGGCGGTCAAGACGTTCCTGAAGACCGGCCAGAACATCTACATCGATGACCGCTCCTGCCTGCGCAACGGCGAGAGTCTCTTCCTCACCTCCTGCTCGGGCTGTCACGGTCACCTGGCCGAGGGTAAGGTCGGGCCGGGCCTGAACGACAATTATTGGACCTACCCGCTCAACACGAGCGATGTCGGGCTGTTCTCCACCATTTGGGGCGGGGCCAACGGCATGATGGGGCCGCACAACGAGGACGTGAACCCGGACGAGATCCTGCAGATCATCGCCTGGGTGCGCCACCTCTACACCGGTCCCGTCAAAGATGCCGCGTGGCTCAACGACGCCCAGAAGAAGAACTACCATCCTTTCAAGGAAGGCGAGACCTTCGCGAAGAACGAGCCGGGGCAGTGCAAGCCCCTCGAAAACTGAGGCTCGGTACGCCCGGCCTCATCCCCGATAGGCGACCAGCACGGCGCCGGCCGCGATGAGGCCGACGCCGAGCCAGTTCGGCGCGGACAACCGCTCGCCGAGGAAGGCCACGCCGAACATCGCCACCAGCACGACGCTGAGCTTGTCGACGGGGGCGACGCGGGCGGCGTCGCCGAGCTTCAGGGCCCGGAAATAGCAGAGCCACGACGCCCCGGTGGCAAGGCCGGACAGCCCGAGGAAGAGATAGGTCCGACGCGGAATCGAACCGAGGGGTTGCCACTGGCCGGTGCCGAGGAGGATCGCCCCGAGGACGCAGAGAACCACCGCCGTGCGTAGGAAGGTGGCGAGGTCGGATGAAATCGCCTCGACCCCGACCTTGGCGAACACCGCCGTCAGCGCGGCGAAGCCCGCCGAGAGGAGGGCCCAGAACACCCAGGACGTCATAAGCGGCTCCGGCGGCAGGTGAGGACGCGAGCAGCTGTGACGGATCATGCTTCGCTGACCCCGGGCTTAGTGTCTCTCACAAAACTCCCGCCGCACCGTCGTCTTCCGGGCGAGAACCGTCCCGAGGCGGGAGTTTTGTGAGGCACTCTTATCACGCCGGCGACCGATCGGTGCGCTTCCCCTCGCTCCGTTTGCGAGGCGAGGGGCGCGCGACCATTCTGGGGGCCTCGCGGTCCAGCGAATGCGGGGATGAGCTTCACGCCCCGTGGGACATCGCTCCCTCCGGCGCCTCGTCCCGCGCGCCAACGAGGCGGCCGAGCCAGCGGCCGAGGGTGCGCTCCAGGCTGTCCACGAGGAGGAACACCGCCGGCACGAACACCAGGGACAGCAGGGTCGACACGATGAGGCCGGCGATCACCGCCACGGCCATGGGGGCCCGGAACTCGCCGCCGACGCCGAGCGCCAGGGCCGAGGGCACCATGCCGGCCGCCATGGCCAGGGTCGTCATCACGATGGGCCGCGCGCGCTTTCGCCCCGCATCGACGATGGCGGTGACACGGTCGACGCCCCGCGCCATTTCCTCGACGGCGAAATCCACCAGCATGATGGCGTTCTTGGTCACCAACCCCATGAGCATGAGGATGCCGATCACCACCGGCATCGAGATCGGCATGTTGAGGACGAGCAGGCCGAGGATGGCGCCGCCGATGGACAGCGGCAGGGAGAACAGGATGGTGAGGGGCTGCAGGAACGAGCCGAACAGCAGCACCAGCACGGCGTAGACCATCATGATTCCGGCCCCCATGGCCATGAGGAAGCCGGAAAACACCTCGCCCATGATCTCGGCGTCGCCCGTCTGCCGGATGGTGACGCCGGGCGGCAGGCTCTTTGCGGTCGGGGTGTCGAGGGCCTGGGCGATGAGGGAGCCCAGGGCGTCCGAGCCCTCCATGTTGGCCTCGACGGCGACGCGGACCACGCGGTCGTAACGGTCGATGGCGCCCGGCCCCTGGCCGAGTTCGATGTCGGCCACGGCCGCGAGCGGCACGGCGGTGTTGTTCTTGGCCGGCACCTTGAGGGTTTCAAGACGCGCGACGGTGCCGCGCGCGCTCTCCGGGAGCTGCACCCGGATCGGCACCTGCCGGTCGGCGGCGTTGAACTTCGCCAGATTCAGGCCGATGTCCCCGATGGTGCCGACTCGCACCGTCTCGGCGATGGCGTCCGTCGAGACGCCGAGATCGGCCGCCGCGCCCTCCTTCGGGCGGATGCGGACCTCCGTGCGGTTGAGGGGCGCCGTCGACATCACCGAGACGAGGTGGGGAATCGCCGCCATGTCGCGCTGGAGGCGGGCGGCGATCTCCGTGACGACCTCGGTGTCGGGGCCGCCGACCACGAGGGCGAGATCCCGCTGGCCGGAATCGCGCAGGGTCCAGGCGCGGATATCCGGCTCCTCGGCGAGAAGCGCGGAAATCTCCGTCTCCAGGGCGGCCTGCTTCTTCGTGCGGGTGTTCTTCGGGGTCAGATTGACCGTGAGGGTGGCGAGCCGGGTCTCCTTCTTGCCGCCCACCTGCCGGCCGCCATCGACGAACACGGAGGTCACCTCCGGCAATGCCCGGATGCGTTCCGCCACCCGGTCGGTGGTGGCGATGGTGTCGGCGAGCCGCGCCCCGGGGGCGAGTTCGACCATGAACAGGGTCCGGGCCATGTCCTGCTTCGGCAGGAAGCCCGAGGGCAGCAGACCCGTCGAGGCGAGGGAGGCGGCGAACAGGGCGAGCCCCGCGATGAGCGTGATGACGCGGTGGCGCACGGACCAGCCGACGAGGCGCCCGTAGGCGCGCATCACCCAGCCGTCGCGGGCTTCCGCGTGGCCGTGCTCGCGCAGGAAGTAGGCGGCGAGCATCGGGGTGATGAGGCGGGCCACCAGCAGCGACATGAACACCGACACCGCGATGGTGAGGCCGAACTGCATGAAGTAGCGCCCGGCGATACCGCCCATGAACGAGACGGGAGCGAACACCGCGATGAGGGTGGCGGTGATGGCGATGACCGCCAGGCCGATCTCGTCGGCACCCTCGAGGGCCGCGCGGTAGGCCGACTTCCCCATCCGCATGTGCCGGACGATGTTCTCGATCTCCACGATGGCGTCGTCGACGAGGATGCCCGTCACCAGGGTGATGGCCAGCAGGGAGATGCCGTTGAGGGTGAACCCCATGGCGTCCATGGCCCAGAAGGTCGGGAACACCGACAGCGGCAGGGCGACGGCCGCGATCACCGTCGCGCGCCAGTCGCGCAGGAACAGCAGCACCACGATGACGGCGAGCACCGCGCCCTCGATGAGGGTGTGCATGGCCGAATCGTAGGACCCGAGGGTGGCCGAGACCGAGGAATCGATCAGTTCGAACCGTAGATCGGGATAGGTGGTGCCGAACGTGGCGATGGTCTTCTCCACGGCCGCCGCCACCTCGGCGTCGCTGGCCCCGGCCCCGCGCGACACCGTGAAGGCCACCACGGGGGCGCCGTTGAAGCGCGCGAAGGTGCGGGGCTCCTCGATGGAATCCTCGATCGCCGCAAGGTCGTCGAGGCGGACCTTGCGGCCCCCCGGCAGGACGATGGAGGTGGCCTTGAGGTCGTGCACGGAGCGCGAGGCGGCGAGCGTGCGGATCGACTGCTCGCGCCCGCCGACCTCGCCGCGCCCGCCCGCCATGTCGGCGGAGGTGACGCGCAGCTGCCGGTTCACATCGGCGGCCGTGATGCCGAGCGCCAGCAGCCGGTCGGGCTGGAGCACCACCCGCAACTCGCGGGCGACGCCGCCGACGCGCTCGACGCCGCCCACCCCCTTCACCCCCTGGAGGGTGCGGGCGATCTTGTCCTCCACGAGCCAGGACAATTCGGCCGGCGTCATGGCCGGCGCGGTGACGCCGTAGACGAGGATCGGCAGGCCGGCGATCTCGACCCGGCTGATCACCGGCTCGTCGATGGTGCGGGGCAGGTTGATGCGGATCTTCGAGACGGCGTCCTTCACGTCGTTCACGGCCCGGTCGGTGTTCACCTCCAGGCGGAACTCGACGGTGGTGACGGACGACCCCTCGGTGATGGCCGAGGTGACGTGCTTGACCCCGCGCACCCCGGCGATGGAATCCTCCACCCACTTCGTCACCTGGGTCTGCAATTCCGACGGCGCCGCCCCCGCTTGCGTGATCGCCACCGACACGATGGGCACGTCGATGTTCGGCATCCGCGTCACCGCGAGTCCGCGAAAGCTCACGAGCCCCAGCACGATGAGCACGAGGAACAGGACCAGCGGCCCCATGGGCTTGCGGATGGCGTAAGCCGAAACGTTCAGGCGCATCGGTGCGGATCCGTGTTCGCTTCGCGAAGGGTCGGGTTCGAAGGGCTCAGCCCTTCGCGGGTCCAGGCGGGAATCCTGAGAAACTGGCCCTGGGGCGATGTCGGGCTCTGGCCGGCACCCGCCAAAGGGATGATCCCTTTGGATACCCGGATTCAGGGTGCGCCGGCTTCGGCGGTGGCGAGGGGCGCCATGGGGGTCGGCGGCGTGAGCGTCACCGGCCGCACCCGGTCGCCGTCGCGCAGGAACGAGCCGGCGCGGGCCACCACACGCTCGCCGGCCTCCAAGCCCTGGCGGATCTCGATATCGTCGTCGTCGGACAGACCGGTTTTGACGGTGCGGGCCTCGACCCGGTCGCCCGAAACCACCAGGACGGTGCTGCGCCGGTCGGCCCCGTAGAGCACGGAAGCCTGGGGCACGGTGACATCGCGGGTGCGGGCGAGTTCGATGCCGCCGCGCGCGAAGGTGCCGATGCGCAGGCGCGGATCGGGATCGAGGCGCACCCGGACCTTGCCGAGGCGGCTCGTCCTGTCGACCTCCGGGTAGATGGCCCGAACCTGGCCCATGATCCGCGCGCCATCGCCGAGTACGATCCAGGCAGGCTTGCCCTCGCGCAGGCGCGGCAGCTTCGTCTCGATGACTTCGCCCTCGAGTTCGATCTCGCCCCGGGCGATGAGGCGGAACAGGGGTTCGGCGGCCCCAGAGGCCGCCATGCCGACACGGGCCGTGCGACGACTGACGATGCCCGCCTCCGGCGCGCGGATCTCCGTGCGGGCGAGGCGCAGGTCGAGTTCGTCACGCACGGCCTTGGCCTGGGCGAGTTCGGCCTTGGCGATGTCGAGGCCGTTGCGGGCGAAGGCGAGTTTGCCCTCCGCCTGTCGCAGCATCGAGGTGCGGTTCTCGAGGATCGCCGCCGTGGCGTTGCCGGTCTGGAGCAATTGCCGCGAGCGATCGTAGGCGAGGCGCGCCTCCGTCTCGGCGGCGGCGGCCTGCTCGATGCTGCTCTCGGCCTGCGGTACCACCGCGGCCGCCTTCGCCACGATGGCCGTCTGCTGCGCGATCTGCCGGTCGATGAGGTCGCGCGACAGGCGGGCCAGGATCTGCCCGCGTTCGACCCGCATGCCCTCCTCGACGAGCACCTCGGTGATGCGGGTGCCGTCGATCTCGGGCGTCACCAGGATCTCGTCGCGGGGCACCAGGGTGCCGGTCACCGTCACGGTCTCGACGATCTCGCGGCGCTGCGCCTCCACCACGGAGACGGCGGGCAGGCGGGGGGAGACCACGGGCGGCGCCTCGGCCAGGGCCGGGGCGGACAGAGCCACGAGCAGGGCGCCGAGGCGGAGCGGGATCATCGGGTTGGCTCCACGGTCGGGAGGCGGCCGGCGAGACCGGCCTCAATGGCGGCGCGGAGGGTCGCGACGGCGGCCGGCGTGTCGAAATCCGCCACGAGGGCACGGCCGACGAGGAGGCCCTTCATCAGGGGATCGAGGACGGCGTAGACCGCCGCCGGGTCGCAAGCCGGGTCGGTGGAGAGGGCCGCGATGGTGTCGACGATCCACGCCTTCGCTTCGGCCTCCGTGCGCTCGGTCATGGCCGCGATGGCGGGGTTGCGGGTCGCCTCCGACCAGATGTCGAGGCGCAACACCGCCGCCTCGCGGGTGATGGCGGTGAAATACTGGGTGATGACCCCGAGGAAGGCCGCGCGCCGGTCGCCCTGGCGCTCCAGGCTCTCGACCAGCAGGGCGCCGCGTCCGCGCTCGCGCTCGGCCCAGCCGAGGATGAGCGCCTCCTTCGATTCGAAGTAGCGGTAGAAATTGCCCGGGCTCATGGCCGCTTCACGGGCCAGATCCTGCATGGTGGTGCGGTGGAAGCCGTTGCGCACGAAGCAGGCTTCCGCCGCGTCGAGGATGTGCTCCCGCCGTGCCGCCTGACCGGCGCGGGCGTCGACGACGGTGCCGAGGGCCGTGCTCGCGGACGCCGCGCTCACGAGGCGTCGCCGGCCGACGGAATGACCGCGCAGGCGCGCGGTTGCAGCTCGAGGTCGGCACAGACCCGCGCCTGCCAGCTGTCCGGTCCGGCCCCGGTCCAGCCGACGAGGGCGAGCCATCCGAAGGCGAGAACCCCGAGGGCCGCGAGATTGGCCGGCGTGCAGAGCGCCCGGAACGTCGCCGTCAGACGCCGCGCGAGCTGGGGCTCGGGCGAGGTCCCGTCGAAGTCTGCCCAGTGGTTCCGATGGGGGAGGACCATCACACGCTCCTGCTCGTCCCTCCCGCATAATGAACGTTCATTCTCACGTCAATGAACGTTCATTCTCAAGCTGTGGAGCGCATCGGCGCGGCACCGTCGAAGTCCGGCGGCCCCCCTGCCCCGCGTCAGCGATCCTCAAGCCCGCCATCGCGGATCTGGGACAGGAGAAAGGCCGCGGCGCGGTGCCAAGCCTCGTCCGTATCGCCGCGAAAATTGAGATCGCGGGAGAACAGGTCGCGCCCGGTGCGGGCATCCACGACACGGGCCCAGAGTTGCAGGATCAGGGTACTGCTCTTGTGCACGACTCCGATGAAGATCACGTCGGCTCCCCGAGCCCGAGCGGCCTTCAGCAGGCAGGCGCCGTCTTCCGAGGGGCACGCCCGCCGAAGCAGATCGGCCGGGAGGCGTGTCGCCCGATACAGTCCCGCCCGGGTCAGGTCGGTCGCGAGGCCATCGGCCAGGCGAACCAGACGCTCGGCATGCTGCGCGGCCTGATCGGTCGGTTCGCCGGACGTATCGAGAAGCTTGATCGGTAGGACGACGAGGGCCTCCACCGCGTGGGCGGGTGCGACGCCGAGCGTCGCGAAGAGAAGCGCAGTCGCTCCGAGTCCGGCGAGGCGGTTGCGAACCTTGCTTCGGGTCGTGGGCTTGCCCAACGCCCGCGCGCGGAGCAGATTCGAGACGCGCATCGAGAGGCCTCCGTCAGGCAGCCATGGCGGCTTGCGCCGCGAAAATCGCCTTGAATTCGGGGATGCCGAAGGTTGCGACGATCGCGTGGTCCGCGTCCAAGAGTTCGTAGACCGGTCCGTCGATGTCGCGGTTCGTGAAATACACGATCACGTCCTGGTCGCCGCCGCCCTCGGTGTGGGGTTCGCCCCCCGCTTCTCCCGCGACGTAGCTGCCGACGGGGCGGATCTCCCGCAAGGTCCCGTCGGGGCGATAGATCCTCAGTTCGCCTTGCAGGACGAGGGTGCGATAGGCTGCGCCGTGCCGGTGTAGGGCGATCCGTTCGTTCGCGGCGAACTTGAACAGCAGATCGACGATCCGCGCCGTCTCATCGACCTCGAGGATGAAATAGGCGGCATGATCGAAGCCATCGATGGTTTGCCATGCGATGGTCCGGTCGTCGAAGGCGAGCGTTGCCATGGTGTGCTCCAGCGAGTTCGGCCGATTTCGGACAAGGGCGCCTGCTGCGCCTCGCCTCCGCGGGACGTCAGGCCCATCGGCATCACCAGAGCTATCCGGCCTCGGCGATCGATTCTTGCCATTTGGTGCCAGGGCTTCGATCCTCCCGGCGGGGGATGCCGATGCCGCGATACGGTCTGACCAAAGCCCGCACGATGGGGGCGATCGCCGAGGCGATCAGGAGCGCCGGCGGTTCGTCGAAGCGGGTGTTCGGCCGCGCCGGGATACCGCTCACGCTCCTCGATACGCCCGATCGTTTGATCCTGCTGCGGGATCAGGTCGGGCTGGTCCAGGCGGCCATTCGCGAAATCGGTGATCCGGCGCTGCCGGCGCGGCTCTCGACGGGGTTCGGGATTGCCGGTCTCGGCCCCATCGGCCTCCAGGTCCGGAGTGCCGGCACGCTCGGCGAAGCGTTGTCCAGGGTCGAGGCCGTCACCCCGATCCTGCTGCAGACGGCGACCTGGACAGGCCTGCGTCGGCAGGGCGCGAAAGTCCTCTACGGATACGGCATCGTCGAGCGGATCGAGGTCGGTCGTCAGGCGAACGAGATCCTGGCGCTGGGCTATCTTCTCGGCACCGTACGCCACTTCCTCGGCCCGGCATGGCGGCCGGACCACGCCATCGTGACGGGCGCGACCCTGGCGGGCCGATCCGATATCGAACGTCTGCTCGGCGCAGAGATCGCCTTCGGCCCGCAGGCCGGCTTGGTCTTCTCACCGGGCCTGCTCGGTGCGTCCAATCCGAACCGGTATAACCCGGGCGATCCAGGCGTCGGAGTGAACGAACCCATCGACGACGATCTGACGACTTGCGTCGCTCATCTTATCGATCTCGGCCTCGACGAGAAGCGCCCCACCCTCGATGGCATCGCCCACCGCCTCGGCCTCTCCCGCCGGACCTTGCAGCGTCGCCTCGACGAAGCCGGAACCCGCTATGCCGACATTCAGCAGCGTGTCATGGCCGGGCGGGCCCAGTCCCTGCTGTCCGGAAGCCTCTCCATCGGCCGGATCGCCCAAGACCTCGGCTACGCCGATGCCTCGCACTTCACGCGGGCATTCCTGGAATGGACCGGCGTGACGCCGAGCCAATGGCGTCGGAAGGTCGAGCCTCAGGACAGCGACGGGAGGTTGCCGTCAGATCGATGACCCGACCGACGGTGAAGATGCGAAACGCCGGCGGCCGATTGGTGCGAGCATCGCCGAGGGCGTCAATCCTTCAAGGGATCGTGCCCCCAGTTCATCAGGGAATAGCGCCACGGTGAGTCCTTCACGGCGTCCTTGTCGTCGGGGCCACCCTGTTTGAGGTGGCGCTTCACGTAAGACACCACCTTGCGCATGTGGGCGTAGTCGTCCTCGGTCAGATCCGCCTTCTTGGTGTGGAGCAGTTCGACGATGCGGCGCCCGGACGCATGGCCCGTGGATTCGCCCTTTCCGCCGGATTTCTGGCCCACCTCCTGACTCTCGTCCGTGTCGAGGAACTTCTCCAGGGCGGAGGCGGTCATGTTGACGGCGTCCTTGAACGCCTTCCACGTCGCTTCGTCGTCGTGCTCGGCCACCGTGTCGCTCCCACTCGAATCTTCGCTGCCGGGGTCAAGCGAGGGCGCCGCGCGCGGTTCCACGCCGTCCATCTGCCTTGACTCGGTTGCGGCGTTCTCCATAAAGAACGCGTGTTCGTTTAAGCGGAACCATTGGGCTCCCCCCTTCCGCCGGCCTGGGGCTCGGCGTTAGACGGATCGGGTGCGGCCCCCGGCCCGAGGAGGATTCCATGACCGACCGCCTGCCCGGCTTCAACACCCTGGCGATCCATGCGGGCGCCGCCCCCGATGCGGCGACGGGCGCACGGGCGACGCCGATCTACCAGACGGCCTCGTTCGTGTTCGACGATGTCGATCACGCCGCTTCGCTGTTCGGGCTCCAAGCCTTCGGCAACATCTATTCACGGATCACGAACCCGACCAACGCCGTGCTGGAGGAGCGCATCGCGGCCCTCGAAGGCGGGACAGCGGCGGTGGCCGTGGCCTCGGGGCACGCCGCCGAGTTCCTGACCATGAACGCCCTGCTGCAGCCGGGCGACGAGTTCGTCGCGGCGAACAAGCTCTACGGCGGCTCGATCAACCAATTCAACCACGCCTACAAGAATTTCGGCTGGAACGTCGTCTGGGCCGACACCGATGATCCGGCCTCGTTCGAGCGGGCCATCACCCCGCGCACCCGGGCGATCTTCTGCGAATCCATCGCCAATCCCGGCGGCGTCGTCACCGACATCGCCGCGCTCTCGGCCATCGCCAAGCGGCACAACATCCCGCTGGTCGTCGACAACACCATGGCGACGCCGTACCTCATCCGGCCCTTCGAGCACGGCGCCGACATCGTGGTGCATTCCGCGACGAAGTTCCTCGGGGGCCACGGAAATTCCATCGGCGGCCTCGTGGTCGATGGCGGCACCTTCACTTGGGCCGGCGACGACCGTTATCCGGCCCTGTCGAAGCCCCGGCCGGAATATGCCGGGATGGTGCTATCCGAGACCTTCGGGAATTTTGCCTTCGCCATCGCCATCCGGGTGCTGGGGCTGCGCGACCTCGGCCCGGCCTTGGCGCCATTCAACGCCTTCCTCATCCTCAACGGCATCGAGACCCTGCCGCTGCGGATGCAGCGCCACTGCGACAACGCGCTGGCCATCGCCACCCACCTGTCGACGCATCCGGCCGTCGCCTGGGTCAGCTATCCGGGCCTGGAGAGCGACCGCTACCATGCCCTCGCCCGGCGCTACTCGCCGAACGGAGCCGGCGCCGTATTCACGGTCGGCCTCAAGGGTGGCTACGACGCCGGCGTCAAACTGGTGTCGAATCTGCAGCTGTTCTCGCATCTGGCCAATATCGGCGACACCCGCTCCCTCGTGATCCACCCGGCCTCGACCACCCATCGTCAGCTCACCGATCCGCAGAAGATCACCGCCGGGGCCGGCCCCGAAGTGGTGCGCCTTTCCATCGGCCTCGAGGATCCGGCCGACCTCATCGAAGACCTCGACGCGGCCCTGTCGGCATGATCGTGGCGGGCCGGAGCGTTCCCCGTCCCAGGCGCCCGTGCGCCGGCGCGGAGGGTCATCCCCGCGCCGGTGAAACGATCCCGGTCCGGCGCCCGTTGTTGACGGCGCGGAGGACGGGGAATAGGCCCCGGCCTTTCCTCGCGTGAGATCGTCCGGTTGCCGATGACGCACTCCCCAGACCTCCCCGTCGTGCTGCTCGTGGAAGACGACGGCCTGCTCCTGATGGAGGCGGCCGACACCCTGGCGGATGCGGGCTTCACGGTCCTGGAAGCGCCACATGCCGACAAGGCCCTGACGGTGCTGGAGAATCGCGACGACGTAGGCGTCCTGATGACCGATGTCGACATGCCGCGCGGCTCCATGGACGGGTTCGCCCTGGCCCGTCTCGTCGCCCATCGCTGGCCCGCGATCCCCGTCCTCGTCGTCTCCGGAATGGGCACCCCCGGCCCGAACGACATGCCGGAGGGCGCCCGCTTCATCCCCAAGCCCTACGAACCCTCGACCCTCGTGCGGACCCTGCGCGCCTTCGTGCACCGCGCCGCCTGACCCCCAGCCGAGAAGGCCCCATGGCCACCGAGACCAGACCCCAGCGCTTCGCCACCGCCGCCATCCATGCCGGCGCCGCCCCCGATCCCGCCACCGGCGCGCGAGCGCAGCCGATCTATTTCACCAACGGCTTCGTCTTCGAATCGACGGAGCAGGCGGCCGACATCTTCGCCATGCGGCGCACGGGCTTCTCGTACTCGCGCGGCTCGAACCCGACGGTGGCCGCCCTCGAGCGCCGCGTCGCCGCCCTCGAAGGCGCGGCCTCCGCCGTGGCGGTCTCGTCCGGGCAGTCCGCCCTCCTCCTCATTCTCATGACGCTGATGAAGAGCGGCGACGCCTACGTCGTGTCACCGCGCCTGTTCGGTGGTTCGCTCGGCCTCATCAACCGCCTCGACGGCCGCTACGACATGAAGGCACAATTCGCCAAGGGCCTCGACCCGGCGGATTTCGAAGCGGCGATCACGCCCCGGACGAAGGCCATCGTCTGCGAATCCATCGTCAACCCCTGCGCCACCGTCATGGACATCGCGGGCATCGCCGAGGTGGCGCGGCGCCACAAGCTGCCGCTCATCGTCGACAACACCCTCGCGTCCCCGGCGTTGATCCGGCCCATCGAGCACGGCGCCGATATCGTCATGCACTCGACGTCGAAGTTTCTCGGCGGCTCCGGCCAGACCATCGGCGGGGTGATCTGCGACGCCGGCCGGTTCGACTGGGCGGCGCAGCCCGACCGCTATAACCTCGTCGCTGAACCGTGGGAGGATTACGACGGCCTCGTCGTCACCGAGCGGTTCCCGGACTTCAGCTTCGCCGTGGCCTGTCGCCTGTTCGGCCTGCGTGAGCTCGGCCCCGGCCTCTCACCCATGAACGCCTTCCTGACGCTCACGGGAATCGAGACGCTGCCCCTGCGCATGGCGCGCCACTGCGCCAACGCCAAGGCGGTGGCCGGCTTCCTGCGGGATCATCCGGCCGTCGAATGGGTCAGCTATCCCGCCCTGCCCGGCCAAGCGGGAGAGGCCCTGGCCACGCGATACGTGCCGGAGGGACCGGGTTCGATCTTCACCTTCGCGCTCAAGGGCGGCGAGGCGGCGGCGAAGCGCTTCATCATGAGCCTCAAGCTCATCTCGCATCTGGTCAATATCGGCGAGATCAAGTCCCTGGCGATCCATCCGGCGACGACGACGCACCGGCAACTGCTTCCGCACGAGAAGGCCGCCGCCCTCGTCGGCCCCGAGACCGTGCGACTCTCCATTGGGCTGGAGAACGCCGAGGATCTCATCGCCGATATCGAACAGGCTCTCGCACAGGCGGAATGATCCGGCGTCCGCTCGAACGAAGCGGTCGCTCAATCGACAAGCTCGCGCGGCCCTTTCGAACAACCGCGCGCTGCCATTCTGAAGGCGCCGACCGGCGTTCGCATCATGCCCGCCTCCACGGAGGCTCCTGATGCGAAGGCTCACCCGAACGCCAGGACGTCTCCGGCTTCGAAGCGCTCGAGAAGGTGCGGGACGCATTCGCCCCGCACCGGCTTGCCGTAGAGGTAGCCCTGGGCGAGACCGCACCCCTTCATCAGTAGAAAACGAGCCTGTGCCTCTGTCTCGACCCCCTCGGCGGTGACATCGAGGCCCAGGCTTTGCCCGAGTTGCAGGACTGCGGCAACGATGGCCGCGTCGTCGGGATCGCGTTCGAGATCCTGCACGAAGCTGCGGTCGATCTTGATCTCGTCCACGGGGAATTGCTTCAGGTGAGTGAGGGAGGCGTAACCCGTTCCGAAATCGTCGAGGGCGATACGGATGCCCGCCGCGTGAAGGGCGTCGAGGATCGGTCCGACCCGATTGCCATTCCCAGCAAGCAGCACGGTCTCGGTTACCTCAATCCCGATGCGATCGCATGTGAGCCCGACGAACGCGATGTCCGCCAGCAGCACGCTGGCGAGGTCGTTTTGCGCGAACTGCGCCGAGGATAGATTCAGGAACACCCGCCCCGGATGAAGGTCAAGCTCGATCCAACGGGCGACATCCGCGAAGATTTGCCGGCGGAGCGTCTGCCCCACTTCGATGCCGATCTCGGGATCGTCGAACACGGTGGCGAAGTCGGAAGGCATCAGGAGGCCCCGGCTCGGATGCTGCCAACGCGCCAGGGCCTCAAAGCCCATGATCTGCCCCGTCGCAAGGTCGACCTTCGGCTGGTAATGGGGAAAAAGTTCACCGGTCTGAAGGGCCGATCGCATCTCCCGCGTGACGGTGACCCGATCCTCGATGACGGCGCGCAGCCCCGGCTCAAAAACGTTCGCCCGGTTCCGGCCCGCGGCCTTGGCGGCGTAAAGGGCGAGATCCGCATTGGTGAACAGATCGGCCGCATTGTCGGCATGTGCGGGATAGGCGGCGATGCCAAGGCTGCCGCGCGGCGCGACGATGCGGCCCCGAATTGCGATGGGTGGGCGCAGGGTGGCGAGAATCCGTTCGCTCAGGGCGACGAGGTCGCGGTCTTTGCCCTCTGGGCCTGACGGGCTCCGGGCGATGACGACGAACTCGTCGCCCCCCAGCCGTGCGACGAGGTCATCCGGTTCGATCACCTCGCTGAGGCGGCGTCCGACTTCCTTGAGGAGGATGTCACCGGCATCGTGCCCCAGAGTGTCGTTGACCTCCTTGAAGGCGTCGAGGTCGATGAGGATCAGCCCGACCGCATCGCCATCGCGCGCCTGCGCCAGGGCCTCGTCGAGACTCGCCTGGAACAGGGCCCTGTTGGCGAGGCCCGTGAGAACATCGTGGTTCGCCGCGATCCGGATGCGCTCCTCCATCGCTTTCCGGCTGGTGATATCCACCAGGCTGGAAACGGTGCAGGGCACCCCATCGGCCTGCACCGCCTCGATGGACAGCAGGATGTCGCGACGGGAGCCATCCTGAACCGTGATGGCGATTTCCTGATCACGGGCCGAGCCGTGCGTGTCCAGAATCCCCTGAAGGCGACGCCGCTCGGCCAACGGAACCATCTCACGGGTGTTGTACCGCGCGATACTGCCACCGTCCGGGATCCGGAAAAACTTCATTCCGGCGTCGTTGATGCTCACGAACTGCCCGTCCGATTGCCGCGACACCACGATCGGTACGGGCACGGCCCGGAACATGGTCTCGTACAGCTTCCGGCTCTCGGCGAGTTCGGCGTTGGCGCGCCCCGCTGCCCGGGCCGCAGTCCATTCGAGACGCCGCAACCGGTTCCAGCGCATCACGAACAGAAGGATCGGCGCGTTCGACATGCAGGTCGACATCACGACCCCGAGGGCCGTGTCGGGAATCGGCGTCGGTAGGAGGTACCCGCAGAGCAGAGCGAAGGTGCAGAAGGCCCCCGAGAGTACCGTCCAGCGGAAGCTCGTTGGGACGGCGAGCATGTAGAGCGCCGGCAGCATCAGGAGCACGAACAGGGCGATGTTCGAGCGCGTGGTGCACAGATATCCCACCCCGATGGCGCTGATGGCCTGCCAGATCACCATCACCCGCTGGAGCGACGGGAAGTTTTTGCGTGTGCGAATGGCCCAGACGGCCACGAACGAGGCGACGATCACCATGAGCCGCGCGCCGATGGCCGGCAGGAAATGGGAGGTGCCGTAGAACCGGGCATCGCTGAACAGAAATAGACTGTTCATGATGACCGAGAAGATCAGGATCAGCCGGACATGCCGGATTGTTTCCGGCAGGCGATCCGCCTGGAAGAGGGCTTCCTGATCCCGGTCGACGAATTCGCCGCCGATCGGGTGTAGACGGTTGCTCGACATCGTCCTCACACCCTCGCATTGAAACGTGGCTGAGAGCTTAAGGCCGTGGCGAGGCGACGCGGGAGCGGCGCCCGTGGAGAGCTTTCAAGGCGCCGCGCAGGGTTCGCACGTCTTGTTCCGTCATCGCCATGCGATGCAACATGTCGCGCATGTTGCGGGCGATGATTTCGCGTTTCTCCGGTGGATAGAACCCGGCTTCCGCCAAGCTCTCCTCGAGGGTCCCCACGAGGGAAGCCATGGCCTCGCGGGTCGCGGGCGGAGACAGCATCTCTCCGGAGAAGGGCAACTGCGCCAGACCCGCCGCCCGGCGCCACTCGTAGCCGACGAGCAGCACCCCCTGTGCGAGGTTGAGGGACGGAAAGTCCGGCGAGACCGGGAACGTCACGATGGCATCGGCCAGCGACACCTCATCGTTGCTGAGGCCCGCTCGCTCGCGCCCGAACAGAATGCCGACCCGCTGCCCCGTCCGGGTGGCGACGTCGCGCATGGCCTCGTCGGGGCCGGTCACACGCTTCATCTGCCCGCGCTCGCGCGCCGTCGTCGCCAGGACGTAGTTGAGATCTGCGATGGCTTGCCCGACGGTCGCGTACACGACCGCGCCGTCGAGGACATGGGTGGCGCCCGACGCCGCCTCGCGCACGCCTTTCTTCGGCCAGCCATTCTTCGGGGCGACGAGGCGAAGCTCGGACAGCCCGAAATTGGCCATGGCGCGAGCAACCATGCCGATGTTCTCGGCCAGCTGCGGCTCGACGAGGATGACGACGGGCGCGGACGACATCGGCGTTAGATCTTCCCGTCGAGGCCCATCTGATAGTATTTGTGCATGATCTTGTCTTGATTCTCCAGGAGCCAGTCGATGGACGGCTCGTTGGTCATCGCCTTGCGGATGGCCTCGGTCATGCCCCTGCGCTGGATGTCGAAGAGGGCCTTGTGGTCCACCGTATCGGCCTCGATCACGCCGGGGCTGAGCCAGACCGAGCAGATGATGCCGAGATCGTTGGCCTTCTCCTTGGGAATGTATCCGGCCCGCACGGCGTCGAGGACGCCGTTGGCGATGGCGAACTGCACCGTGCCCATGAGGATCGAGGTATACTTCGATTCGGTGACGCTGACCTTGGACACGCACAGGGTCACGGGGCGGACCATGATGTCGGTGTTCAGGAGCGCGAAGACCCGGCTGTGACCGACCACCTGATCGCCCGTGAGGGTGGCGAGCGCCGTGCCGACGGGACCGTCGAGTTCGCCGATGATCACCTCGGGCTCAGACGCGGTGTTGGGCGGGCCGCCCGCCACCAGGGCTTCGCCGGCCCGAAGAATGATGCGCTCGCTCATGGGGGTTCTCCGTCTTCATCCTGAGAGATGACGGCAGCGGAATCCCTCCTCGCGCCGCGAATGTCCAGCCCCGGAGCGCGTCTGACAGATCCCCTCCCCTGTCACGGCACCAGGGGCGTCCGCCGTCTTTCGTCGTCGGAACGCTCGCGCTATGACCCTGCCCGCGGCCGCACGGCATTTGCATGGGGCCCCCCGGATTCTTGAGGAAGGCCTTAGACGCGATGGATAAGATCAAGGTAGCCAAGCCCGTCGTCGAACTCGACGGCGACGAGATGACCCGGATCATCTGGAGCGAGATCAAGACCAAGCTCATCCACCCCTACCTCGACATCGACCTCGACTATTATGACCTCGGCGTCGAGCATCGCGATGCCACGAATGATCAGGTCACCGTCGCGGCGGCCGAGGCGATCAGGCGCCACGGCGTCGGCGTGAAATGCGCCACCATCACCCCCGACGAACAGCGGGTGAAGGAATTCAACCTCAAGGAGATGTGGAAGTCGCCCAACGGCACGATCCGCAACATCCTCGGCGGCGTGATCTTCCGCGAGCCTATCATCTGCAAGAACGTGCCCCGCCTCGTGCCGGGCTGGACCCAGCCCATCGTGGTCGGCCGCCACGCCTACGGTGACCAGTACAAGGCCACGGACTTCAAGGTGCCGGGTAAGGGCCGCCTGACCATCAAGTTCGAGGGCGACGACGGCACGGTCATCGAGAAGGAAGTCTTCAAGTTCCCGGACGCCGGCGTCGCCCAGGCGATGTACAATCTCGACGAATCGATCCGCGACTTCGCCCGCGCATCGATGAATTACGGCCTGAACCGCAAGTACCCTGTCTACCTCTCGACCAAGAACACCATTCTGAAAGCCTATGACGGCCGGTTCAAGGACCTGTTCGAGGAGGTCTTCCAGAACGAGTTCAAGGCGAAGTTCGATGCCGCCGGCATCACGTACGAGCACCGCCTCATCGACGACATGGTGGCCTCGGCCCTCAAATGGTCGGGCGGTTACGTCTGGGCGTGCAAGAACTATGACGGCGACGTGCAGTCGGACACCGTGGCACAGGGCTTCGGGTCGCTCGGCCTCATGACCTCTGTGCTCCTCACCCCCGACGGCCAGACCGTCGAGGCCGAGGCCGCCCATGGTACGGTGACCCGCCATTATCGCGAGCACCAGAAGGGCAAGGAAACCTCCACGAACTCCATCGCGTCGATCTTTGCCTGGAGCCGCGGCCTCGCCCACCGGGCCAAGCTCGACGACAACGCCGCCTTGGCGAAGTTCGCCTCGACGCTCGAGACCGTGTGCATCGACACCGTTGAGGCCGGCTTCATGACCAAGGATCTGGCGCTCCTCGTCGGCCCGGACCAGCGCTGGCTCTCGACCACCGGCTTCCTCGACAAGGTCGATCAGAACCTCAAGGCCGCCATGGCCTGAGAAACGGCGCGCGGTGCGAGAGCGCCGCGCCTTACGCCTTCGCGGCGTTGCGCTTGCGGGTCTCGGCGGCCTTCTTCGCCGAGGCCGAACGCTGTTCCGGCGTGCGGGCGGCGGCGGCCTTGCCCCCGGCCGCGCCGCCTTTGTGGGCCGCCGGATGGCCGGTGGAGCGGCCGCGTCCCGAGCCGCCGGGCTTCTTACCGCCGCCGTCATCCTTGTTGACCGTGGCCCAGGCCCGCGCCTCGGCGTCCTTTTCGGGGACACCGCGCGCTTCGTAGGATTCAGCGATGTGCTCGGCCTTGCGCACCTGCTTGTCGGTGTAGCGCGACTTGTCACCCTGCGGCACGGTCGATCTCCCTGCTGACGGCCGCTTCGTCCAAGGCGACGCGGCCGGCGCGAGAGTCGAACGCGCTCCTCCGGCATCGGTTCGTTGCAGGCCCGTCGAAGCCGGGACGGCGCCCTTCGGCGCCGCCCCGTGTGCCTATTCCTTGCGCGTTCCGAAGCGGACGCTGTCGATGTTGGCGCGTTCGAACGCCTGCATCACGTGCTGGTAGGACCGTTCGACCTCGGTGATGGCACCGTTCTCGACCTCTTCGGGCTTCAGCACGAACATCAGCATCGAGCGGCCAGTGACGTCGTAGCGCTCGCCCACGGGCACGGTCACGACGTCCTGGCTATCGGGCAGGTTGGTGTCGAGGAGCCGGGTCCAGGCCGTGGCCCCGACCGTGGCCGGCAGGGTGAACGACACGAGGTCGTGATAGGCGTTGTAAAGGAGCAGCAAGGTGGCGTCGCCGCCGCGCTTCTGAATGCCGGAGACCTGCGCCCGGCCATCGAGAACCACGGCCAGCGACCGCGCATCGCCCTGGGCCCAGTTCTCCGGGGTCATCTCGGTGCCCAACGGCGTGAGCCAGGTCACGTCGCGGACGCCCAGTTCCTCGTCGAACTCGCCCGTGAGGAAGCGTCCGCGTGTGAGGATCGGCAGCGACTCGCGCAGAATGATCAGGCGCTGCGTGAACTCCGTGAGGTCCCGCTCCTCCGGTCCGATGGCGCCCCAGTCGAGCCAGGAAATCTCGTTGTCCTGGCAATAGGCGTTGTTGTTGCCGTTCTGGGTCCGGGCGAACTCGTCGCCCGCGAGCAGCATCGGCGTGCCGCGCGACAGGAACAGGGTCGCCAGCATGTTGCGCATCTGGCGCAGGCGCACGGCGCGGATCTCGGGATCGTCCGTCGGTCCCTCGACGCCGTAATTGTTCGACAGATTGTGTGAGTGGCCGTCCCGGTTGTTCTCGCCGTTGGCCATGTTGTGCTTGTCGTTGTACGACACGGTATCGTTCAGCGTGAAGCCGTCATGGGCGGTGAGGAAGTTTACGGACGCCCAGGGCTTGCGCCCGCGCTTGTTGAACTTGTCGGCCGAGCCCGTGAGGCGTGACGCAAGGGACGGGAGCAGCCCCTGGTCGCCGCGCCAGAAGCCGCGCACGTCGTCGCGGTAGCGATCGTTCCACTCCGCCCAGCCGGGTGGGAAGCCGCCGACCTGATAGCCGCCCGGGCCGCAATCCCACGGCTCGGCGATGAGCTTGACGGAATTGAGCACCGGGTCCTGCCGGCAGGTGTCTAGGAAGCCGCCGCCCTCGTCGAAGCCGTAGGGCTCGCGGCCGAGGATCGTCGCGAGGTCGAACCGGAAACCGTCGACCCGCATTTCCGTCGCCCAGTAGCGCAGCGAATCGGTCACGAGCTGGAGCACGCGCGGGTGCGACAGGTTGAAGGTGTTCCCGGTGCCGGTATCGTTGATGTAGTAGCGCGGCTCTTTGGGCATCAGGCGGTAATACGAGGCGTTGTCGACGCCCTTGAATGACAGGGTCGGCCCCTTCTCGTTGCCTTCGGCCGTGTGATTGTAGACCACGTCGAGGATCACCTCGAGACCGGCGCCGTGCATCCGCGCCACCATCTCCTTGAACTCGGAGAAGGCGAAATCCGGCACCGCCGCGTAGCGCCGGGCGGGGGTGAAGAAGGAAATCGTATTGTAGCCCCAGTAATTCACCAAGTCCTTTTCCTGCAGGTAATCGTCCTGCACGAAGGCGTGGACCGGCAGGAGTTCGACGGAGGTGACACCTAGACTCTTGATGTAGTCGAGGACCGCCGGAGTCCCGAGACCGGCATAGGTGCCGCGCAGCTTCTCCGGCACGGCCGGATGCAGCTTGGTGAAGCCCTTCACGTGGGTCTCGTAGAAGATGGTCTTCTCCCACGGCACATGGGGCTTGCGGTCCCGCCCCCAGGTGAAGGCCGGATCGATGACGCGGCTGCGGCGGGTGAACGGCGCGGAATCGCGCTCGTCGAAGGTGAGGTCGTCGCCCGTCTCCATCTGATAGCCGAACAGGGCCGGATTCCAGGTGATGGAGCCGACGAGTCCCTTGGCGTAGGGGTCGATGAGCAGCTTGTTCGGGTTGAAGCGGTGGCCGGCCTTCGGCTCGTAGGGGCCGTGCACGCGGTAGCCGTAGATGGTGCCCGGTCGCGCGTCCGGCAAGTAGCCATGCCAGATCTCGTCCGTGTATTCGGGAAGCTCGATGCGCTCGATCTCTTGCTCGCCCGCGTCGTCGAACAAGCAGAGTTCGACTTTTGTCGCGTGAGCGGAGAACAGGGCGAAATTCACCCCGAGCCCGTCCCAGGTCGCGCCCAAGGGATAGGGAGCGCCTTCCTTGATCCGCGATCGGGTCGCGGACGCCTTAACCGGGGACGCTTTGCCTGCTCGTGAAAAATCGTCGGCCATAACTGCTCCAGGGACGACGCCCGGTCCCGTGCGGCGCTCTCACGGGGCACTCGGGACGCCAAAACCGTAGCGGGAACGCTCACGCTTCCCCCGAAGGTCCGCCCGGCGGAAAACTTTTTGCGTTGCGAACCCCGTTAGCCCGGCACATGCTCGGGCGGCAAAGGTTCCTCCGCTGCGGCCACCTTCACCGCCTATGAGAGGTGTTCCCGATGACCGATCACCCGAACGGCCTTCAAACCATCGCCGACCGCCACAACGTCAGCCTCGACGCCGTGCGCCACCTCGTCCGCGCCCTGGAGGCCGGCCACGGCACCATGGCACAGTTCGATCACCCCGAACTCGGGGGCTTCGGCCAATGGTCGTCGGGGGGCATGACGATGATCGGCACCATGTTCGATACGGGCCTCAAGGCCCGCGTCGCCGCCCTGTGCTCCGATCTCGTCCACGCGCTGCCACCGGGTGGCTTCACGGAGGCCGGTACGACGCCCGGCGCCTGGTGGCCGGGGGACCTCGGACGGCCCGCGACCTCGGGCGCGCAGAACGGAGTCCGGTATGCCTACTTCCCGGAGACCGGGCGCCTCGCCGTGGAGACGGACGGGCGCGTCGCACTCTACGCAACCGAGGGGTACGCCATCACGGGCGTCTCGCAGCAGCAGGGCGGTTCGAGCAGCCTTCGCTTCTCAGGCCCGGGCGGCTACGTCGATCTTGCCGACCTGCGCCGCCTCGATGGGGACGCATCGGATCGGTCTGCGCAAACGCAGCAAGACATAGCCCCGCGAGTACCCGTCACCGATGAGGCCATCCCTCGTCCCGAGGCGAGCCCGCCCCGTGCGCCCTCCCCGGCCAACGACATCCTCGCGACCCTGGAGCGGCTCGCCGAACTCCAGCGGAAGGGCGTGCTGACAGACGCGGAATTCGCGGCGAAGAAGGCCGAGTTGCTGGCGCGCCTCTGACGCACCGGCGCCCTGCGCCGACCTGTCCACAGCGCGGAGGCTCGCCGCCGTCCGGAAAAGTCCCATGTCGCCGCCATGGGCCTCTCGCGCGACCTCATCGACATCCGGACGATCTACCACGAACCGGCAGTGACCGAGTTTCCGCGCGGTCGCGAGATCCTCGACCGGTTCCCCGACGCCCGGCGCATCGAAGTGCCGTCCCACTGGAACATCCCCGCGCTGCACGGCAATGCCGGCTCGGTGGAGGATTGGGTGCGGATCAAGCGCTCCACCCTGGTGCTGGGCGTGAAGAAGGGGCTGGCGATGCGGCCCAACGGGCGCAGTGCGCATTTCATCGCGCCCTCCACCTCCAACGGCTGCGCCATGGCCTGCGCCTATTGCTACGTGCCGCGCCGCAAGGGCTTCGCCAATCCGATTTCGCTGTTCGTCAATGTCGAGGCCGTCTGTGCCGCCATCCGCCGGCATGCCGAGCGCCAGGGGCCCCTGCCCGAGCCGGACAGCGTCGATCCAGCCCTGTGGGTCTACGATCTCGGCGAGAACGGCGACCTCTCCGTCGATGCGGCGATCTCCGACACCGTGCGGGACCTTGTCAGCCTGTTCCGCACCCTACCCAACGCCAAGGCGTCCTTCGCCACCAAGGCGGTGAACCGCGACCTGCTGGCCTACGATCCGCAGGGCAAGACCCGCATCCGCTTCTCGCTCATGCCCGAGCGCATCGCCCGCGTCGTCGACGTGCGAACGAGCCCGATGCAGGAGCGCATCGCCGCCATCGACGACTTCGTGGCCGCCGGCTACGAGGTGCACCTGAATTTCTCGCCCGTGATCCTCTACGAAGGCTGGGAGGCGGACTGGGCCGAGTTGTTCGCGGCCATCGACGATGGCCTCGGCGCGGCGGCCAAAGCGCAGGTCAAGGCCGAGATCATCATGCTGACCCACAATGCCGACCTGCACGCGGTCAACCTCGGCTGGCACCCCAAGGCGGAGGAGCTGCTGTGGCGGCCAGAGATCCAGGAAGCCAAGGTCTCGCAGGGTGGGGGTGCGAATCTTCGCTACCGCACCGGCTGGAAGGGCCGCTGGCTCGCCCGCTTCACCGCCCTGCTCGCCGAGCGCCTACCCTACTGCAGCGTCCGTTACGCCTTCTGACGAATTTGGGAGATCCGCCCGTGACCCACGAAACCCATCTGCGCGACGCCGTCGCCCTCGCGCACGACAACGTTCTCGCCGGAGGACGGCCCTACGGCGCCGTCATCGTCCGCGACGGCACGGTGCTGGTGCGGGCCGTCAACCGGACGGCGGACACCCACGACGCCACGGATCACGCCGAGATGGTGGCGATCCGCGAGGCGAGCCGCCTGCTCGGATCGGCCAAGCTCGACGGTTGCATCGTCTACGCGAGCGGGCGACCGTGCCCCATGTGCCACGCCGCCATGCGACTCTCCGGCATCCGCGAGGCCTACTTCGCCTACACCGCCGAGGAGGCCGAAGCCCACGGCCTTCTCAGCGCCGGGATCTATGCCGAGTTGTGCCGCCCCCTCGCGGAGCAGCCGATGCGCGTGGCGCATCTGCCCGTGTCGGCCGAGGCCCATCCCTACGAGGCGTGGCGCGACCGGGAGTCCCCAGCCGATTGAGCGATTGGCTCTCGCGCGATCCGGCGCTAGCCTCGGACCATGACTCAGAACGACCTTCGCGAATCCCGCGCCGCCCTGCTGCTCCTGGCCGTGGCCGTCGCCTCGGTCCTGATCTTCGGCGCGGTCACGATCCTGATCCAGCTGTGAGGGGATCGTTCCCGGCTGTCAGTGGGTCCAGGGCGCCGTGCGGTTGAACTTGAAATTGTCCGAGTAGGACAAGCCCTTGCGCGGAACGGGCTTTTGCGGCTCCTCGACCCGGTACGACAGGCCGGCGCGGGACGCATACGCGATGGCCTCGTCACGGGTCTCGAACTCGAGACGCACCTGCTGCAGCATGTCCGAAGAGCCGGTCCAGCCCATGAGCGGATCGATCTCGCGCGGGCTGCTCTGGTCGAATTCCAGAACCCAGCCCTTGTTGCGGGCGGGACCCGACTGCGACGCGTCCTTGGCGGGCTGATAGATTCGAGCGCTCGACATCGGACGATTCCCAGGGGCACGGAGTCTGCGGGCGAGAGATGGTCGGGGCGATAGGATTCGAACCTACGACCCTCTGGTCCCAAACCAGATGCGCTACCAGACTGCGCTACACCCCGACGCCTCTCAGGCCCTTGGCCATCTAGCTTTTTCCCCCCCTGCGCGCAAGCCGATGCAAGGTCCGATCCCGCTCCCGGACGCTCAAATCGGCGACGGTCAGACCACACTGTTCGGGGGGCGGAACCGGGCGAAACGGCGGGCCAGCATGGGCAGGACGGCGAGGTTCAGTACCGTCGAAGTGACGAGCCCGCCGAGGATCACTTGCGCCATGGGACCTTCGATCTCGCGACCCGGTTCGCCCGCGCCGAGGGCCAGGGGCAGGAGCCCGAGTCCCGTCACGAGGGACGTCATCAGAATCGGCACGAGGCGGTCGGCCGCGCCCTCGGCGACCACGGCGGCATCCCAGGTGCGACCCTCCACGAGCACGAGGTGCTCGTAATGGGCGATCATCATGATGGTGTTGCGCAACGAGATGCCGAACAGGGTCACGAAGCCCACGATGGAGCCGAGGGAGACCAACGCCCCGGTGGCCGCCACCGCGATGACTCCGCCGATGAAGGCGAACGGCACGTTGACGAGGATGAGGGCGAGGTTGGTGAGCGAGCCCGTCACCACGAGGAGCAGCAGGACGATCCCGAGCCCGGCGAGCCCGGCATAGAGCAGCAGGGTGCGGCGCGCGCCCGCCTGGGCCTCCGCCGCCCCGGCGACGCCGATGTCGATCCCGGAGGGCGGCGTCACCTCCCGCTCGATCTTGCGCTTCACGGCTTCGGTGAACGACGCGACGTCGCGGTCCCGCACGTTCGCGGTCACCACCCGCACCCGCCGGGCACCGGCATGCGCCACGGCGTAGCGCCCGGAGGTCTCATAGACGTCGGCCACGTGGGCGAGGCGGATATAGGTGCCGCCAGGCGTGCGGAGCGGCAGGTTGCCGAGGGTGGCGAGCCGCGTGCGCGTCGCGGGATCGAGCACGACCACGACGTTGAAGACGGCGTTGCCCTCATAGGCCTGACCGACGACGTCGCCCTGGTAAGCCGTCCGGACGCTGTCGAGGACCTCGATGGCGTCGAGGCCCCAATGGCGCAGGTCGTTCGGGCGCAGGCTGACATTGACCTGCGGCAGACCGGGCGGGGATTTCAGCTGCACGTCGACGGCGCCGCGCACCTCGGCGAGTTCGCGCGCCACCGCCCGGGCCGTCGCCTCGATGGCGTCGAGGTCCGTGCCGGACACGCTCACCACCACCGGGGCGGTGAACCCTGAGACTACCTCCTCGATGCGCTCGGCGAGGAAGGTCTTCAGGGAGAAACCCGCACCGGGGGTCTCGCGCATCAGGGCCCGGATGCCGGCCTCGGCCCGCGCCTGGGCGGCCCCGTCGAGGCCCGGATCGAGGTCGATGTGGATCTCGCTGTCGTGGGTCCCGCCCAGATCGTAGCCGGCCTCGGCGCGGCCGACCTGCTGAGCGACGGCCCGCACGCCCGGCACGGCCTTCAGGCCCGCAGTCACGCGCGCGCCGAGGCGCAGCGTCTCGTGGAGCGAGGTCCCCGGCGCCGTCGTCATGTGCAGGATGAGGTGGCCTTCCTTCAGGTCCGGCAGGAAGGTGCCGCCGAGGAACGGCAGCAGGGCGGCGCTCATCAGGGTCAGGCCGAGGCAGGCGGCGAGTACACCGTAGGGATGCCGATCGGTCCGCCGGAGCAGGCGGAGATAGGCCCCCCGCACGAGGCGTGTCACCGGCGGCTCGGCGGCCGGCAGGGTCTTGCGTCCGGCAAGCAGCAGGCAGGCCAGGGCCGGGGTGACCGTCAGGGCAACGGCGAGCGACGCCAGCACGGCGAGGATGTAGGCGATCGCCAGGGGGCCGAACAGGCGGCCGGGCACGCCGGTCAGCGCCAGCACCGGCAGGAAGACCAGAAGGACCGCGAAGGTCGCGTAGGCGACGGAGACGCGCACCTCTAGGATCGCGTCGCGCACCACGCGGGCCGCCGCCACGGGCGAGCCGGCGCGGCGGTTCTCCGCCAGGCGGCGCACGGCGTTCTCGACGCCGATCACAGCGTCATCCACCACCTCGCCGATGGCGATGGCGAGGCCCCCCAGCGTCATGATGTTGAGGCTCAGGCCGAACGCCCCGAGCACCAGCACGGCGCCGATGAGGGAGAGCGGGATCGCCGTGACGCTGATGAGGGCCGTGCGCCAGTCGAACAGGAAGACGAACAACACGAGCGACACGAGGATGCCGCCCAGAGCCAGGGCCCTGACCACGTGCCCGGTCGCCTGGGTGACGAAATTCGCCGGCCGGAACAGATCGGTGCGGAGCCCGATGCCGTCGCGTTCGAGGCCGGGGCGCAGCTCCGCCAGGGCGGCGTCCACCCGGGCGGTGACGTCGAGGGTGTTGGCGCCGACCTGCGCGCCGACCATGAGCAGCACCCCCGGGGTGCCGTCGACGAGGGCGGCGCTGATCGCCGGCTCCGGCGCGCTCGCCACGTCGGCGACGTCGCCCAGCACGACGCTGGCCCCGCCCTCATTCACGAGGACGGTGCGGGCGATGGCCTCCGGGGTCAGGGACTGCCCCTCGGTCTGCAGGGTGATGCGCTGGTTGAGCGTGTCGACGAAGCCCGCCCCGCGCACGCCCGTCGCCTTGCGCCCGGCGGCCAGCACGTCGTTGAGGCCGACGCGGAAGCGGACGAGGTCGTGCGGTCGGACCTGGATGCGGATGGAGCGGACGTCGCCGCCGTAGATCAGGACTTCCCCGACCCCGGGGGCGGCGAGGAGGCGGAGGCGCAGGCGCCAATCGGCGGCATTGCGCAGGTCCATGAGCGTGCGGGTCGGCGAGGTGAGCCCGATGAGCATCACCGAACTCGTGGAGGAGGTCAGCGCCGTCATGGCGGGCGAGAGCACCCCCTGCGGCAGCCGCCCATTGAGGGAGGCCAAGCGCTCGTTCACGAGCTGGCGCACCCGGTAGATGTCGCTGCCCGACCCGAAGGTGGCGGTGACCACCGACAGGCCCTGGATCGAGTTGGAGCGCACGGTGGCGAGCCCCGGCAGCCCCGCGATGGCGACCTCCACGGCCTGGGTCACCAGCACCTCGACCTGCTCCGGGTTGAGGCCGGGCGCCTCGGTCTGCACCGTCACCGCCGGGGGCGCGAATTCCGGAAAGACGTCGTATTTGGCCTCGCGGATGGCGAAGAACCCGTACAGCGCCAACGCGAAGGCGATGGTGAGGACGAGGCCGGGGCGCCGCACCGCGAAGGTGACGAGGCGGCCCTGCAGGCCGGCGGACGCGCGGACCGGCGACGGGCCGGGCGCGGGGCGATCATCGGACATGCTCAATCGTCGTCCGTGTCGCCGCCGGCCTGGATCTGACCGCGCAGCTCCTCCGAGAGGATCGCCTGCGGTCCGGTGACCACGATCTCGGCCTCGGGGCCGAGATCGTCGACGATGTAGGTGTCGGACGAGATCGGGGCGTCGGCCCCGAGGGGATGGCGTACGAAGGCGTCGTCGCCAGCCACCCGGTAGAACCACGCCCCGCCCTGCCAGTGCACCACGGCACTCTCCGGGATGCTCAGGCCCGTGGTCTCGCGGTCGGAGGCCAGGAAGGCGAGCGTACTCATACCCGGCAGGAGGCCGCTGTCGCCCGCCACCGTGTAGAAGAAGCTGACGCCCTGGATGCGCTGGTCGGTCCGCGTCGCCGGCGAGACGTAGCGCAGGGGAACGCGGGCGCTCTGCGGCGGCACTTCGGCGAAGGCGGTGGCTGGCGGGCCCTTCATCGTCTCTCCGGGCGGCAGGGTCACCTGCACCAGGAAGTCGATCCGCTCGATGAGACGCGTCACCACGGGAGAACGCTCGACGATGGCCTTGCCGATCACCGGTCCCCATTCCTGCTGGGCCGTCGCCGCGAGGGTGCGCACCTGGGATTCGGCCACCGCCACGGCCGACCGGTCGGTGATGGCGGTGCCCTCGGTGAGTTCGATCTGGGCCGCCGTCACCACCCCGGCGCTGAGGCTCTTCGCCCGGCGCGCGGCGCTGCCGGACACTTCGGCCCGGGCTTTGGCGGCCTGGAGCGCCGCCACGGCGCCCGCGTAGCTGTTCGTGAGATCCGTGACGCGGGCGAGATCGATGACCGTGCCGTAGGCCTGGATCTCGACAGCATGGGGCTGGCGCGTGCGCCGCGCCGTCTCGATTCCGATGCGCGCCCGGGCCGCGTCGCTCAAGCGAACCACGGACCGACCGCCCTCGCCATCCGGAGGCATCGCCGCGCGGCCCTGAACGGGTCCGGGACCGCGCTCGGCCGCCATGGGGGACGCGAAGAAGCGATGCCTTAATTCGGTCATGGCGGGTCCGACGCCGCCCGACAAGGCCGTGCCGGCCTGCGTCAAAATCAACGCGCAGAGCAGGCCCATGCCGAGCACCGCGCCCACGGCAAGTGCCAGACCGATGGACAGGATCGCCCGCCCCCGCATGGAAAGCCCCTTTCTTTGCGCACAACTCCCGTACCAATTGCCACATTTGCCCGGCCGTTGTGGCGTAGTCCACCCGATCTCGCTAGAATCGCCGTGTCTGTGACGGTTGAAGCACGGGCTTATCGCACTGCCCTGGACCGCGCCCAGAAGGGTCGCCCGGAGCGAGCGCGTAAGGGGCCGCCCCAGAGCCGGCGTGTCAGAGGTGCAGGTGTGGACCGAGAGAAGGGATTGATGACGGATTGGGAGCCGGTCCGCACGGCGCCCAAGGATCGTAAGTTCCTCGGATTCCTCCAGGACCGTACGGGCGCCCGAATCGAAATCTGTGCCTGGAGCGCGAGCGATAAGCTCTTCGTCCCGGCTTCCTACTCATCGAGGGCGCATCTGTGGCGTGCCGAGACGAAGGCATCGGGCGTGAAGATCACGCATTGGATGCCGCTCCCGGCCTGGCACGAGTCCGTCTAGAATCCCGTACCTCGACGGTTTGGAGATCGTGCGTCAGTCCGATGTCCCGGAAGACGGAACTCTGCGGCCCTCCGACCGTCGACGGCGCGCGGTGCCATACAAGCTCCGTTCGATACGCTAGGAATGAGGGAGTTCGGTCCCGTTCACGCGCCGCGCGGTCTCGGTGATACGGTTTTCGGTTTCATCGGGCGGATAGCCAATCAGATCTCAAGTTTTGTGATCTGCTCGACCTTCAGGCCGGAAGATTTTCCTTTGCGCCACGCCAGCCTAACGCGGCAGACAAAGTTCTTTCCGAATTTAAGCAGGAAAGTGTCGGGAAGAAAGTGAACTTCCGAAACCTCGATCCTCGCTCCAGTCTTCGAGACGTTCTTGATCCGACATTCGATCTCTGAGCCATCCGCTGTGCGAATGAAACCAGGCCAATCCGCATCCTTACGCGGGGATCGCTCGATGAATGGATCGATCATCTCTGAGGCGAT
Organism: Methylobacterium gossipiicola; assembly: GCF_900113485.1. Taxonomy (GTDB): domain Bacteria; phylum Pseudomonadota; class Alphaproteobacteria; order Rhizobiales; family Beijerinckiaceae; genus Methylobacterium; species Methylobacterium gossipiicola. Next base: position 288,627 of record NZ_FOPM01000001.1, on the reverse strand, counting down.
GGATTCAGCGAAATTGGACATTCTGAGATGCCGAGGCTCGAATATACTCCGAGCGATAAAGCCTGGACGTTAACAAAAGCCGGCATTCCCCCTTGCTTCTCAGTCTCGGCCGGAGCTGAAAAGGAAAAAGGCGGTGGAGCCTTCGCTCCACCGCCTCCTGCCCGAAACGGACGTCAGGGACTGATCATCGCCTGCGACGTCTCGATGAGCGTTACGACGAGGCCGACAAGAAAAGCCCCGGCCATGAGGTAGGACAGCCCCGTCACCGCCAGGGAGACGCCTTGCCTCAGGCCGCTCAGCATCGGTTGCCGCCCGAAGTCTGACCGTACTGCTGCACGGGGAAGTTCTGCTGGTTGGCGTTGCCCTCGGCGGCAGAACTCATCGGACAGCCGAAGGGCGCGGGCGCCTGCGGATCGGTATTGATCGAACCGGTCGCCTCGATTTGCGAACCGAACGAAACGTAGCGGGACGGAGGCTCAGCGGCCATTGCGGACGAGATCGAAGCAACGCCAAGCACGACGGCAGCAGCGGTAGCGGCGATACGGGTCATCATCGTGGTCTCTGAGCTCCTATGCGGCGCCAGAACTGGGATCAGTTCTGTTCTTTTCCGCTTGAACTCAATGTAGGCATGCGGATCCGATTTGGACGTGTCGATCCGCACGCGATGGCCTCTGCCAGATCCTCTGGACATCGGAGAGGGATCAAAAGCGCCTCTCGAAACTCCCGCCCCTGAACGGTTCTCGTCCTGAGCCCGATGGTGCAGCGGGAGTTTTGTGAGAGGCACCAAGGCCGGATCGAGCCCCTACGCGGCTCCGTGATCCGGCCCGAGGCGTCGGCGGCTCCTCAGACGGATGCGCCTCGGGGCTTCGCCATGTCGGAAGCGAGGCCGGCATAGAGGTCCTTCAGAACCTGGGCCTGGGCCATCAGGCGTTCGGTGGCCCTCTTCAGGTAGGCGGTCTGAATCTCGAAGGCGGCCTGGGGCGTGCGGGCGGCCGCAAGCTGCTTCAGCGCCGCCTGTCCTTCGGTAAAGGATTGCCGCGCAAAATCCGCCCATTCGATTCCGGCGGTCTGGTTCGTCTTCGCGACGGCCGAGAAGCCCTTCATCACCGAATCGAAGCCGGTCTTGCCTGTGGGCGCGAACGGAACGACGTTCTTGAAGGCTTGGGTCATGCTGATCATGGTCTGGCCTTGCCCCGGCGGGCACTCCCTCTTGCGATCGGATCGGCACGCGCGACCGACGCGATATCGGACCCGATTGTGCGACGCAATATTCTTAGCGTCCGTGTCGCTGCGCTGCAATATATGCCTTCGAATCCCGCGATTCCCATTAACCCGGCTGTAACTGCATCCGCCTAGCCTGATTGACAGATGTCGCGGGGTTACGGCGAGACCGCCGCCCCCCTTTCCCATGTTGCGGTGCAAGACGGCCTGACCGTCCTTGCCGAATCGGTGAGCGTGATGCGTAGCGTATCCAACCACGTGGTGGCCGACCCCGTGCGCGCGGCGCGCACGGGAACGATGCGTTCCCTGCCCGCCCTGATCGTTTCGGCGGCGGTTCTGACCGCCCTCGCTTCGCCGGCCGAGGCCAAACGCCGGGTCCACCATCGCGGCGGCGGCGGCTACAACCCGCCCTACGCGGCCATGGTCGTGGACGTGAAGACCGGCAAGACCCTGCACGCGGTGAACGAAGATTCCCTGCGGCACCCGGCCTCCATCACCAAGGTGATGACCCTCTACATGCTGTTCGAGCAACTCGAGCGCGGCCGCTACACCCTCGAATCGCCCCTCACCATCTCGGCCTACGCCGCCGCGCAGGCGCCCTCGAAGCTCGGACTGCGTCCGGGCTCGACCATTTCCGTCGAGGACGCCATCAAGGCCATCGTGACGAAGTCGGCCAACGACGTCGCCTGCGCCATCGGCGAGAACATCGCCGGGGGCTCCGAGGCGCGCTTCGCCGAGATGATGACGGCGAAGGCCAAGGCCCTGGGCATGAGCCGCACGAATTACGCCAACGCGTCGGGCCTGCCCGATGCCGACCAGATCACCACGGCGCGCGACCTCACCGTGCTGGCCCGGGCCATCCAGGACCGCTTCCCGCGCTATTATCGCTACTTCCAGACCCGCTCCTTCGCCTTCCGGGGCCGGGTCATCGGCAACCACAACCGGCTGCTGGGCAACGTCCAGGGCGTCGACGGGATCAAGACGGGCTACACCCGCGATTCCGGCTTCAACCTCATGACGGCGGCCCGCCTCGACGACCGCCAGATCGTCGCCATCGTGCTGGGCGGCAAGTCGGGCGCCAGCCGCGACAAGATCATGGCCGACCTCGTGCGGTCGAATCTGCCGCGCGCTTATGCGGGCAATCGCCAGACGCCTCCCACCGTCGAGGTCGCCGAGCGGGCCCGGCCGGCCGTGGTGGCGGACGGCGCCTCGCGCACGCGGACCCAGCTGGCCTCGGCCGACGACGAGGACATCGAGACCACGGCGTCCACGGCGCAGCCCCTCGACATCTCGCCGAACCGGGCCACCACGACGCCGGGCAGCGCCGGCGCCAAGGGCCGCTTGCCGACCAATGCCCACGCCTACGCTCCGGCCGCCGCCGTCGCTCCGTTCCCGATGGCTGGAAAAAGCCCGGCGCGTCTCGCTTCCGTCGACGGTCCCCGCACGGAATCGGCGCCCAAGACCGTGTCGGGCGCGAAGGTGACGCCCACCGCCTGGGTGATCCAGCTCGGCGCCATGGACGACGAGGACAAGGCGAAATCCATGCTGGCCGAGGCCCGCAACCGGGCCGGCGGCTCCCTGTCGAAGGCTGCCCCCTACACGGTGAAGGTCGAGCACGGCGGGGCCACCCTGTACCGCGCCCGTTTCTCGGGCTTCTCGGAGCAGGACACCGCGCAGGATGCCTGCAACGCTCTGAAGCGCAGCGGCTTCTCCTGCTTCGCGACGCGGAGCTGAGCGGCTGGCCGATCTCGTACGGGTCGGCCCGCACGGTCCCTGCCCGTCCGGCGGGGCGCCCCCACCATCCGTAAGAATTTCCCCTGGCACGCGCGTGGAGTATCAGCGATGTCGGTTCGTCAGCCTGTCCCGGGCCGCGTTGACGCGCGCCGCCTGCTCGGCAGTTCCCCCCTGGTCGGGGTGGAACCGCTTCATCAACCCTCGGTGCGCCGCGCGGATACTCTCCAGGGACGCCCCGCGCTCAAGCCCCAGGATCTCATAAGCCTGCTCCTGCGTCATCGCCCCTGGGTCCGCCGGGCGGCGCGGCCGCGGGTCGGCATCCGCATCAGCGTCTACACGCCCGCCGGGCGCCCGGCGGTGGAAATTCGTCTGTAGCCGCGCCCTCACCCGAACCCGGTCGACGAGGGCACGCCAGCGACGGCGTAGCCCCGTCTCGCCTTCGAGGCACCACAATCCGGCGGCCGCCAGGATCACCCCGAGTTCGGGGCGGCCCCGGATGAGGACGAGGCCGGCGACCGCCAGGGTCGCGTAACCGCCGATCCGCAGAATCAGGCGGCCCTGCGCGGCCGGCGCGCGTCGCAGGGCATTGCGCCAGAGCCACCAGAGCAACAGAAGGCCGAAGCCCGCGAGAAGCAGGGTCATCGGCCGAAGCCGTAATCGGCGCTCACCCGGCCACCGACCCTAAGGCGGACGCCGCCGACATCCCGGAACCCATTCGTCTCACGCGCCTCTGGTCGCGGACGCGCCGCGCAATCCGGCCGGTCGGGAAAGCGCACGCCCTCGGGCGCATCCTGCGGACAGGGATAGGCCCGGCGCGAGGCCGTCCCCTCGCCCGCCTGGGCGGCCGTGACCAGAAGACCGGCCAAACTCATCAAGATTCGCAGGTCCGGGTGCATCGGTCGCTCTTGCGTGCGCGTGGGGCTTTCGGCCCGCAGACCCGATCGCCGACTGGTTTCGCGAGATGTTACGCGATCCCGCTGGTGTGGAAAACATCCAGCGCCTCTTGGCTGGATCGGCGCCCGACGTGGCCGCAGGTCTTCCCGATCGATCACGGTCCTGCCACCGACGTGAAACGCCTCGATGCCGCTGAGCACGATTTCGTCGATCGCCCCCGCGTACCCGGCCTGACGAGACGTAGCGTCTCGCTCCTACCGTCCCCCCTGATGCATGGGACCCCTGATCCGTGGGCGGCGATCCCGATGAACGATGCGGCTCAGCGCCGGGCTTCGGCGACATCCGTGGTGGTCACGCGCACCCGCCGGGTATGTCCGTCACGCTCCACGGTGAGATCCAGGGTCGCGTCGACGCCGGCCGTCGCCAGGGCGGCGGTGAGATCGGCGAGGCGGTGAACAGGCCGGTCGCCCGCGGCCACGATGATGTCGCCGAGGGTCCCGGTCTGGAGATCGACGCCGCGCAGGCCCGCTTGCGCGGCCGGCGAGCCCCGCAGCACCCGCATCACCACGACGCCGTCGATGCCCAGGCGCGCGGCGATGGCTTCCTGCCCGGCGATGATGCCGATGCCCGGATTGCGGGTGCGTCCGTTGCGGATGAGTTCTGGCACGACGCGGTTGACCACGTCGACGGGGATCGCGAAGCCGATGCCGGCGCTCGCGCCGGAGGGCGAGAAGATCGCCGTGTTGACGCCGATGAGGCGTCCGGCCGAATCGAGGAGGGGGCCGCCGGAATTGCCCGGATTGATCGCCGCATCGGTCTGGATGACGCCCGAGAGCTCGCGGCCCTCGGCGGTGGGCAGGCGGCGCTGGAGGGCGCTGACCACGCCGGTGGTGAGGGTGTGGTCGAGGCCGAACGGATTGCCGATGGCGTAGACGGCCTGCCCGACCTTCAGATCGGCGGACGTCCCGATGGCGAGGGGCGGCGGCGGCGTGGTGCGGCCGAGTTGCAGCACGGCGAGATCGTAGCTCGGGGCCGTGCCGACGATGCGGGCCGGGACCACGGCCCCGGTGGCGAGGCGCACGGAGACGGTGGCACCGCCCTGAGCGGCGGAAGCCACGACGTGATTGTTGGTGACGATGTGACCCGCCGCGTCCCAGACGAAGCCCGTACCCGTCTGGGATCCGCCGCCCTCCTGCTCGGCCCCCTCCTCCGCCTCCGCTCCGAACGGGGAGCGTCCTTCCGTGGCGGCCTGCACGAAAACGTGAACGACGGACGGGCTCGCCCGGGCGAACAGCGCGACGGTGGCGGCCTCCGCCGGCGCCAGCTCGCCCCGCGCGGTGATCGCCCTCGGGGCCCGCGCGGAGAACAGAAATGCCGTCACGTAGGGCTGAGCCACGAACAGCGCGAGCAGGAGCAGCGCCGCCCCCAAGGCGATCCGCGTAAAACGGTCCCGCATCCCCATCCTCTTCCACACATTGGGATAAATCTTATGTTGCACCGCGGCATTAACCGCGCGGTGACTCTTATCCCCTCAACTGAAGCCAAGGGCGGAGCCGAAGCGGGTGCGACAGCACACCGTTCAATCCCGAAGCCGAGGCTAAAACCCGCCTCCAGGACGAGCCACGAAAAGACCCGTTACACGACAAGTCAGAAGCGCTGAAGCAGATCATGGCAATTCGATGAAATTTCCATCGTCTTTGCTCGCACCACGACGGACGCAAGCTTCTCGATTGCGTCCGAAATAAGCACCGATCCGCCTCAGTGATGCTGGCATTCCCGACCATCGTCCCGCTGCGGCCGTTCAGGTTCACCTGTCTATCACAGGCCGACCGGACAGCCGGTATCGCGGGGAACCTCCCCTCTCGATCAAGGACAAGGACCCATGGAAACCGAAGCCCTCGAACGCCCGGCCGACCTCACCATCTGGCGGACCACCCCGGTCTCGTCGCCGGTGGCCCAACCGTTGCGTTACGACACCCTGCGCGAGGCCATCAAGGCCGCCGCCGGCGCCCTCACGGACCCCGCCAAGCAGCCGTGGATCATCACCGAGGAAGGCGAGATCCTCTCCCCGAACTGGATCCGCACTTATCTGAACTGAGCCCGTTCGATGCGGTCCCGGCCGACATCGACCGGCTGGCCCTCCCCGCGAGCCGACCACCGGATATCCCGTGGCCGGCTCACGAGGGTGACGAGGACGTACGAGACGATCATCAAGAGATACCACGAGCCGAACTTGCCCCATGCGACCATTGCCCAGGCGGCGTGCTGGTTGGGGTAGAGCCAGATGCGGCTCGCGGTACCGATATTCTCAGCGATCCAGATGAAGAGGGTCACGAGCAGGAAGCCGATGACGAGCGGCATCCGGCGATGAACGTGCCAGATCTTGAAGTACACGGTCGTTCGCCCGAACAGCAGGCCGGACAGGGCCATGAGCGGCAGGCGCATGTCCCACATCACGTGATGCGTGAAGAAGTTGAGGTAGATCGCCCCGGCCAACGGTAGGGTCAGGCGAAGGGGCGGATGCCGGGTGAAGCGGAAATCGAACAGCCGCCAGACTCGCGCGATGTAGGAGCCGATGCTTGCGTACAGGAAGCCGGTGAAGAGCGGGACCCCGGCCAGGCGCAGGACGCTCGCCTCGGGATAGACCCAGGATCCGACGGCGGTCTTGAACACCTCCATGATCGTGCCGACCCCGTGATAGAGGGCGATGACCTTCGCTTCCTCCCAGGTTTCCATCCTGAGCCACAGCAGGGCAATCTGAATCCCCACCACCGCGAGGGTGAGGGCGTCGTAGCGGCTGACCCCAGCGTCTTCGGTATAGAACAGATAACTCGTGATGAGGAGGGCGCAGATCAGGCCGCCGAACAGGCAGGCCCAGGCCTGTTTCACGCCGAACCGCAGGAATTCGTAGAGCCCGGCGACATACGGACCACGGGTGAGAGCCCAGGCGCCGAGCCGTTCCTCCGCCGCGACGAAGTGAGCGAGCGGCGGCCAAGTCCGTGCGGCGCTGCCCTCCATGACCGGCCCCTCGCGTCTTGGTGTCTCCCACAAAACTCCCGCCGGACCGTCGTCTTCGGGGCGAGAACCGTCCCTGGGCGGGAGTTTTGTGAGGCACTCTTATTCGGGCGCCGTCCCTACAGATGGAAATCGAAGGGTCGAGCCCCATCCCTATCCTGCCTGACGGACACCGCGCAGAAAAAAGGCCGCTCCTGAGAGCGGCCCGAAGTCTAGGGAGGAAACGCCCAAGAAGGGCAACGGGAGCGCGACGCCATCGCGTCCCCGCAATGCACAATCTAGTGTGCATCGCACAAAGCGCAAGCGCTAAAATGGCCGAGCTTCGCTTTTCGGTCCATGGAAGCGCAGCGCCGATCCGTTTCACGCCTGCGCGAGCAGCCGGGCGATCTCGGCCCGCAGGGGGGCGCCGAGGTCCTCGCGCTCAAGGGCATAAGCGATATTCGCGGTGAGGAAGCCGAGCTTCGAACCGGTGTCGTAGGTGCGCCCCTCGTAGCGCATCCCGAAGAAATCTTGCGTCTTGGCGAGTTCGATCATCGCGTCGGTCAGCTGGATCTCGCCGCCGGCGCCCTTGCGGCCGTGGGACAGCACCTCGAAAATTTCCGGCTGGAGGATGTAGCGGCCCGAAATGATGAAGTTCGACGGCGCCGTGCCCTGCTTGGGCTTCTCGACCATCCCGTTGATCTCGAAGGTCTGGCCAAAGGTCTGGCCGACACTGACGATGCCGTACTGGTGAGTCTCCTCGGGCTTCACCTCTTCGACGGCGATGACGTTGCCGCCGTGACGCCCGTAGGCGCCGAGCATCTGCTCCATGCAGCCGCGGCTGAGCATGTCCGGCAGGAGCACGGCGAAGGGCTCGTCACCGACGATCTCGCGGGCGCACCATACGGCGTGACCGAGGCCGAGGGGTTCCTGCTGGCGGGTGAAGCTCGTCTGCCCGGCGGCCGGCAGGTCGCGTTTCAGATCCTCGTAGGCCGCCTGTTTTCCACGCTCCTGCAGCATCCGATCGAGTTCGAACGAAATGTCGAAATGGTCCTCGATGACCGCCTTGCCGCGCCCGGTCACGAAAATGAAATGCTCGATGCCGGCCGCGCGGGCCTCGTCGACCACGTGCTGCACCACGGGGCGGTCGACGACGGTGAGCATCTCCTTCGGCATCGCCTTCGTTGCCGGAAGGAAACGGGTCCCGAGGCCCGCGACGGGAAGGACGGCCTTGCGAATCGGTTTCATCGAACGGGATCCGGAATTGAGGAGTGTGGAGCGAGCCTGGAAGGCGACACACGATCGCATTCCGGGACGGATGACACAGCGTGACAGTAAGACGGCATAACTGATGCAAAGAATTTTCGATATATCGTCCTCGGGCGGCGCAAGGGATAACGATCATGGCGGTTCTGGTGACGGGTGGGGCCGGTTACATCGGCAGCCATATGGTCCTCGCGCTCCTCGACGCCGGCCATGATCGGGTCGTCGTCCTCGACGACCTCTCGACGGGGTTCGATTGGGCCCTGCCGCCGGAGGTGGAGCTCGTTGTCGGCGATGTCGCCGACCAGGCCCTGGTGGCCGAGACCATCCGCCGCCATGGCATCGATGCCCTGGCGCATTTCGCCGCCCGTATCGTCGTACCGGATTCGGTGGCGGACCCCCTCGGCTACTATTTCGCCAATACGGTGAAGACTCGTGCCCTCATCGAGACGGCGGTTCGCGAGGGCGTGCGCCACGTGATCTTCTCGTCGACGGCCGCCGTCTACGGCGAACCCGATGTCGTGCCGGTGCCGGAGGATCTCGTCGCCGCCCCGATCAATCCGTATGGCCGCTCGAAGCTCATGAGCGAGTGGATGATTGCCGACGCCGCGAAGGCTCACGGCTTCACCTACGTCATCCTGCGCTACTTCAACGTGGCGGGCGCCGATCCACGCGGGCGCACGGGGCAATCGACGCCCAACGCCACCCATCTCATCAAGGTCGCCACCCAGGCGGCGCTCGGGCAGCGCAGCCATCTCGACGTCTACGGCACGGATTACCCGACGCCCGACGGTTCGTGCCTGCGCGACTACATCCAGGTCTCGGACCTCGCCGACGCACACCGTGTCGCCCTCGACCATTTGCGCAACGGCGGCGAGAGCCTGACGATGAATTGCGGCTACGGCCAGGGCTACTCCGTCCTGGAGGTGATCGACGTGGTCAAGCGCGTCTCGGGGCGGGATTTCGAGGTGCGGCTGTGTCCCCGCCGGCCCGGCGACCCGGCGCGGATCGTCGCCCAGGCGGACCGGATCCGAAACCTCGGGTGGACACCGCGCCATGCCGATCTCGACGGCATCGTCGCTCAGGCGCTGGCCTGGGAGGATGCCCTGACGAAGCGCAACCGCCTGTGAAGGTCTCTTTCCTCGGTTTCGCCCTCCTCTTGGCCACGGCGGGCGCCGCCACGGCCGAGACGGCCCGGCCCGCCCCGGCGGCGCGGTCCGCGCAGGATCTACGCGCGTTCATCGCGGCCCTGCGCCCCGATGCCCTCGCGCGCGGCGTTTCACCCGCGACCTTCGCGGCGGCCTTCGCCGGGATCACCACCGCCGATCCCACCATTCTGGCCCGGACCCGGGGCCAGGGTGAGTTCGCCCGGCCGGTCTGGGATTATCTGGTCGGGGCCGTCTCGACTGGCCGGATCGCCCGCGGGCAGGCCCAGGCAGCGCGGCTCTCCCCGACCCTCGCTGCCATCGAGGCGCGTTTCGGCGTGCCACGCTGGGTCGTTCTGGCCTTCTGGGGCGTGGAATCCGATTTCGGCGCCAGCGCCGGCACGGTGCCGACGGTCCGGGCGCTCGCGACCCTCGCGCAGGCCGGTTTTCGCGGCACCCTGTTCCGCGAGGAGTTGCTCGCCGCCCTGACGATCCTCGAACGCGGTGATATTACGCCGGGCGCCATGAAGGGGTCCTGGGCCGGGGCCATGGGACAGGTCCAGTTCCTGCCGTCGAGCTTCCTCGCCCATGCCGTCGATTTCGACGGCGACGGGCATCGCGACATCTGGAACTCTCAGGCCGACGCCCTCGCGTCCATCGCCAACTATCTGAAGTCCCTCGGCTGGAATCCAGCGGTCTCCTGGGGCTACGCCGTCACGCTGCCCCCGACCTTCGACCTTACCGCCTACCGCGCCGACCTGTCGGACTTCGCGGGCCGGGGCGTGCGGCGGACGGATGGAAAACCCCTTCCAGCCTCGGGCAATGCCAATCTGTTCCTGCCGGGCGGCCTCGGCGGCCCGGCCTTCCTCATCACCGACAATTTCGAGGTGATGCGGGCCTACAACACATCCGATTCATACGCCCTCGCGGTCGGCCATCTCGCCGATCGCCTCGCAGGTGGCCCGCCTCTCGCCGCGCCCTGGCCGGCTGGAGCCCGCCTCGACAAGGCCGGGCTCCAGGCTCTGCAGACGGGTCTGTCGGCCCGCAACCTCTATACCGGCGACGCCGATGGCCGGGCCGGGCCGAAGCTGCGCGAGGCCGTGCGCCGCTATCAGATCGAACAGGGTTTACCGGCGGACGGCTACGCGACACCCACCCTCCTCGATCACCTCCGGGGACGTCCCTGACGTCCCCGGCGCGTCCTCGCCCCGTCCGAACTGCGTTTGCTTCCCTTTGGACGGACGCAGTTCGGTTGTCCTCAAGCGCCGCGCAGCCTTCGTAGTGCGGTTTTCGCTCCGATCGTGGGGAGGCCGTATCAGGCCGCGCGAACGGAAGCGAGGAAGCGGCGCACCTCGGCGGAGAGGTGTTCCGACTGCCGCGACAGGCCCGAAGCCGAGGTGAGGACGTGAGCGGCGGCGGCCCCGGTGGCTTCGGAAGCCCGCGCCACGTTCGTGATGTTGCCGGTGACTTCAGACGTGCCGTGGGAAGCCTGGGCGACGTTGCGCACGATCTCCTGGGTCGCGGCACTCTGTTCCTCCACGGCCGCCGCGATGCTCGCCGCCACCGCGTTGATCTCACGGATTCGTCCCGTGATGCTGCCGATGGCCGAGACCGCCTGATGGGTCACGCCCTGGACCTGCCCGATGCGCTGGCCGATCTCCTCCGTGGCCCGCGCCGTCTGGTTGGCGAGTTCCTTCACCTCGGACGCCACCACGGCGAAGCCGCGCCCGGCCTCCCCGGCCCGCGCCGCCTCGATGGTGGCGTTGAGCGCCAGGAGGTTCGTCTGGCCCGCGATGTTCGAAATCATCCCCACCATGGCACCGATCTGCTCGGCGGCGTGGCTGAGTTCCTGCACGAGGCGCGTAGTCTGGTCCGCTTCCGCCACGGCCGCCTGGGCCAGCCCCGCCGAGCCGGTCACCTGCCGCCCGATCTCCTGCACGGAGGTTCCGAGTTCTTCCGCCGCCGCCGCCACGGTGCCGACATTGGCGGCGGCCTGCTCCGCCGCCGCCACGACCGTCGTCGAGGTCTCTGCCGTCTGGCTAGCATTGGCGGTCATCTGCTGCGCCGTGCTCTGGAGTTCCGCCGACGAAGCCGACACCGTTCCGACGATCCCGCCCACGGCCCGCTCGAAGCCATCGGCGAGTTCGACCATCGTGCGGCGACGCTCCGCCGCCGCCGCAGCTTCGGCGATGTGATGGCGCTCCGCCTCCTCGGCGGCCTTCTGGGAGACCATCGTCTTGATCTTGTCCACGGCGCGACCGAGGGCGCCGATCTCGTCGCCGCGCCGTGCCTCGGGAATCGCGGCATCGATGTCGCCACCGGCCATGCGCTCGAGCACCGCCACGAGGCGGCCGAGGGGCCGTTGGATGTTCAGCATGAGCAGGACCGCCGCTGCGAGCAGGCTCAGCAGCATGGCGACACCCGCGGCGAGGCCGAAGCGCGTCGCAGCGTCGACCTGATCGGAGGTCGTCTGCATGGCTTTGCTGGTGAAACCATGCGCGTTGGCCACGGCTTCGTCGATCATCGTTTCGGTCTGACCGATCCGATCGACGATGGATTTCCGCAAGGTTCCGGCGGCAGCCGCATCGACATCCCGCCCCCGCAAGTCGGCTCGGCCGAGCTCGGCATAGTTTCCGACGGCCGTGGCGAGGTCCTGAAGGGCTCTGGCGCTATCGCGCAGAACCTCGGGCTTCAACGCCAGGGCGATGGGCCGATCGAGGCCACGAACCGCCGCTGCGGCGACCTTACCGGCATCCGATACGGCCCTGTCGGCTTCGGCGCTCGTCCGGGCCAGATCGATACCGCGCAGGTCGATCTGGAGACGGCTCAGGGCGACCTGCGCCTGCGAGATCCCCGAGAGGATCGTCTGTTCGCGCGCCACGGCCTCCGTCGCCTCGGCAATCCGGTGATTGCTGCTCCATTGATTATAGACGACGCCGACCGCGAAGACGGCGGTGATGGCCGACGAGAGGATGAGCTTGCGGCCAATGGTCAGACTGTTGGGCATGGCGATCAGAAACCCATGGGGCAGAAATTACGCCCAAATATCTATGGATCACCTCAGAACAAATCGTTAATATCTTAAACGCTTCCCTATTTATAAGTCTAAATCTATTTTCGATTTGGTCAGGCAATGAGAAATTTTCCGATCTGAGCAGATTTTCTCAGATCGAATCGGTTGAAGGAATGACGAAGTCTCACGCGTTTGATTCGAATTGCGATGGCGAGCGATCCGTCGAGGGCGAGCACGGGATGGCTTCGAAAGTCCGATCCCCGAAAGAAGTTCCCGACCGATCTGAGATTTTCGCGTGGCGACACCGCCGGGCGACACCGGCCTACGCTGCATGCTCCTATCGGGCGGAGACCGCGGCGCGTACGCTTAGACCTCCGGACGTTCCTCGGTTAAGATACGGGCAACCGCCGGCTCGGTCCGGCATCAGGCAAAGGCTTTCCATGACGGTGCCGGCTTCGCGCGCGGTTAGGTCCGCCCTGACCGGCCTCATTCTGGCCTTCGGCGCGGCGGCTCCCGCCGCGGCGCAATGGGGCGATTCCTACGATGCGCCCTCGCGCCGGTCGCGGGACTATTATCGCGATGACGGGGGCTATGCCTATGGCGGGCGCCCCGCCAATCGCCGCTATGCCCCGCCGCCGCAGGAGGCCCCCCGCCAGTTCTACTGGCCGTGGGAGGACCGCCCGCAACAGGCCCAGCCGATGCCGTCACCGTCGCGGCGGCTGTCGCCCCGTCCTCGGACGCCGGTCTACGCCGATGAGCCGCGTCCGGCGCGGCGCAAGCCACACCCGGCCCCCGTCATCGCCCAGCCGAAGCCCGCCGTTCCAAAGGTCGAGCCGAGGACTCGGATCGCCGTGTTTGGCGACTCCCTCGCGGGCTCCCTGGGCACCGGCCTGTCCGACGTGTTCGAGGACAACACCGAGATCGGTGTGGTCGACCGCTCGCGCGCCGATAGCGGCCTCGTGCGCAGGGATCTGGTCGATTGGCCGAAAGCCGTCGAAGACTACCTCAAGACCACCCCGAAGGTCGCCTATGCCCTCGTGATGGTGGGTGCCAACGATCGCCAGCCCATCCGCGACGGAGACCAGACCGTCGAGCCCCTGAGCGAGCGTTGGCGCCAGCTCTACGGCGAGCGGGTCGAAGCCTTGGTCAAGGTCTTCACCGATCACGCGATCCCGCTGGTCTGGGTCGGCGTACCGCCTATGCGCAGCGAAAGCCTGACCAAGGATCTCGCCGAAATCAACGATATCGCCCGTAAGTACGTCACCAAGGCGGGCCAGACCTACGTCGATATCTGGCCGGGCTTCGTCGACGACCGCAACCGTTACGCCGCCACGGGGCCGGACCTCGAAGGCCAGGAGGCGAAACTGCGGGCCGGGGACGGCGTGCATTTCACCAAAGCCGGTGCCCGCAAGCTGGCGCATTTCGCCGATGTCGAACTCAAGCGTCTCATGGGGACGGGCGCGCCGCCCGCCGCCCCCGTGGCGACGGCGCCGACGGCTCCCCCGGAAGGTGAAGCGCCGCGCCTCGACGATGCCGCCGCCATCGATCGGCAGATCACCGCCATGCTGCCGAGCCTGCCCGAACCGCCCGGCATTCCGGCCCTGCCGGTCAAGCCAGCCGCAGGTCCCGTGGTGCCCCTGAGCCGGGGCGAAATGACACCCGGCGGCACCCTGGTGAGCGGACGCCCCCGTGATGCCGACCCATCTGGCAACGTGGAGCGCGCCCTCCTGCGTGGGGCGGCACCCACCACGCAACCGGGCCGGGCCGACGATTTCCGTTGGCCGCCCGGTTGATTGAATCGCCGGACCCCGGCCTTTGTGCTGCGTTCAGCGCGGCAGGACGCTGGCGCCCATGAGCGCCTCGTCGATGGCCCGCGCCGCCTGCCGGCCCTCGCGGATCGCCCAGACCACGAGGGATTGACCCCTGCGCATATCGCCGGCGGCGTAGATCTTCTCGTTGGATGTCCGGTAATCGACGGTGTTGGCCGTGACGTTGCCGCGCTTGTCCATGGCGACGCCGGATTCCTCCAGCAGGCCCTTGCGGACGGAGCCGGCAAACCCGATGGCCAGGAACACGAGGTCGGCGGGCAGCACGAATTCGCCGCCCGGGATCGGTTGACGCTTCTCGTCGACGCGGGTGCAGACGACGCCGGTGACCTTCCCCTTCTTGCCCTCGAGCCGAAGGGTCGCCGCCTGGAACTCGCGCTCGGCGCCCTCGGCCTGACTCGACGAGGTCCGCATCTTGGTCGGCCAGTACGGCCAGACCGAGAGCTTGTCCTCGCGCTCCGGAGGACGCGGACGGATATCGAGCTGGGTCACCGACAGAGCGCCCTGCCGGAACGAGGTGCCGACGCAATCGGAGGCCGTGTCGCCGCCGCCGATGACCACAACGTTCTTGGCGGTGGCGAGGATCGGCTGTTCGCCGTTGCCCGGCATCGGCTCGGCGCCGACGCGACGGTTCGACTGGACGAGGAACGGCATGGCGTAATGCACGCCAACGAGATCCTGCCCAGGCAGTTGCGGGTTGCGCGGATCCTCGGCACCACCAGCGAACAGCACGGCGTCGTGCTCGGCCGTGAGTTCGTCCAACGGCTTCGTCACGCCGACATTGACGCCGTAATGGAAGCGGACGCCTTCGGCCTCCATCTGCTTCACGCGCCGGTCGATGTGGCGCTTCTCCATCTTGAAATCGGGAATGCCGTAGCGCAGCAGGCCGCCGGCCTTCGGCTCCCGCTCGAACACGTGGACCTCGTGACCGACGCGGGCGAGCTGCTGCGCGGCGGCGAGGCCCGCCGGGCCGGAGCCGATGATGGCGACCTTCTTGCCGGTGCGGTGCGAGGCCGGCTCGGGCTTCACCCAGCCGGCGTTCCAGGCCCGGTCGGCGATGGCCTGCTCAATGGTCTTGATCGCCACCGGCTGGTTCTCGAGATTGAGCGTACAGGCTTCCTCGCAGGGGGCCGGGCAGACGCGGCCGGTGAATTCCGGGAAGTTGTTGGTGGAGTGCAGATTGCGCGCCGCCTCTTCCCAGTCCGACTGGAAGACCAGCTCGTTCCAATCGGGGATCTGATTGTGGACCGGGCAGCCGGTATCGCCGTGGCAGAACGGGATGCCGCAATCCATGCAGCGGGCCGCCTGCTTCTTCAGGTCATGTTCGTCGAGGGGCAGCGTGAACTCGCGAAAGTGCCGCACGCGGTCGGCGGCGAGCTGATACTTCTGCTCCTGCCGGTCGAATTCGAGAAAACCCGTAACCTTGCCCATGACCTAAAGCCCCACTTGACCCAAGCGCTCCACGCGAAGCGGAGATCGAATTTTCTTTTCGCGAGCGCGCCCGCGCTGACCTCAGTCCATTCATCGACCGCGAGCATCGACGATCCCGCAGGCCGCTCGCAGCCCGGGCCCGTCACCGGACACCGCCGCGTGCGGCGGGAGCCTGCTCCTGTCCGAGGACGATCCGACTCCGATCTGCCTCGGGTCGTCCCGCGCGCCGGATCGAAGATCCGGCGCGCCTTGTCTTACTCCGCAGCCACCGGCATCCGGGCCTGTTCCATCTCGCGCAGGGCCCGGCGGTACTCCACCGGCATCACCTTCACGAATTTGGTGCGGTAGCCGGCCCAATCGTCGAGAATCGCCTTGGCACGCGGGGAGCCCGTGTACTTCAGGTGATTGGTGATGAGCTGGCTCAGGCGCTCTTCGTCGTGTCCCGACATATCGGCGAGGATGTCGACCCGCCCCTTGGTCTCGAGGTCGCCGTCCTGGTGGAAGCGACGCATGATATCGTCCTCCTCCTCGATGGGTTCGAGATCGACCATGGAGAGGTTGCAGCGGGCGGCGAAGGAGCCGTCCGCATCGAGCACGTAGGCGATGCCGCCGGACATGCCGGCCGCGAAGTTGCGGCCCGTCTCGCCGATGGACACCACGACGCCGCCGGTCATGTACTCGCAGCCATGGTCGCCCATGCCTTCGACCACCGCGATGGCGCCGGAGTTGCGGACGGCGAAGCGCTCGCCGGCCGAACCGCGGATGTAGCACTCACCCGCGATGGCTCCGTACAGAACGGTGTTGCCGGCCATGATCGTGTGCGTGGCCGGCGCCTTGAGGGCGTCGGACGGGCGGATGATGAGCTTACCGCCCGACAGTCCCTTGCCGACGTAATCGTTGGCGTGGCCCGTGAGCACCACGGTGACGCCCGCCGCGAGCCAGGCGCCGAAGCTCTGGCCGGCGGTGCCGGAAAGATTCACCCGGATGGTGTCGTCGGGCAGGCCCTCGTGGCCGTAGCGCTTGGCCACTTCACCCGACAGCATGGCACCGGCGGTGCGGTCCGAGTTCTTGATCACGTCGTCGACGACGACGGCCTCGCCGCTCTCCAGGGCCGCCTGCGCTCCCGCGATGAGGCGCCGGTCGAGCACGTCGTCAATGGGATGCTTCTGGCTCTCCATATGCCGGATCGCCACGTGCTCCGGCACCTCGGGGCGGTGGAACAGCTTCGAGAAGTCGAGTCCCTTGGCCTTCCAATGCGCGATGACCTCGAGGGTGTCGAGGTAATCGGCCCGACCGATGAGGTCTTCGAGCTTGGTGAAGCCCATGGCCGCCATCAGCTCGCGCAGCTCCTCCGCCACGTAGAAGAAGTAGTTCACCACGTGCTCGGGCGTGCCCTTGAAGCGCTTGCGCAGCACGGGGTCCTGCGTCGCCACCCCCACCGGGCAGGTGTTGAGGTGGCACTTGCGCATCATGATGCAGCCCGCCGCGATGAGCGGCGCGGTCGAGAAGCCGAATTGGTCGGCGCCCAGCAGGGCGGCGACGAGGACGTCGCGGCCCGTGCGGATGCCGCCATCGGCCTGCAGCACCACGCGTCCGCGCAGGTGGCTGAGCACCAGGGTCTGCTGGGTCTCGGCGAGACCCGTCTCCCACGGACCACCGGCGTGCTTGATGGAGGTGAGGGGCGCCGCCCCCGTGCCGCCGTCGAAGCCCGAGATGGTGATGTGGTCGGCGCGAGCCTTGGCGACGCCCGTGGCCACGGTGCCGACACCGACCTCCGAGACGAGCTTCACCGAAACGTCGGCCTGCGGATTCACGTTCTTCAGGTCGAAGATGAGCTGGGCCAGATCCTCGATGGAGTAGATGTCGTGATGCGGCGGCGGCGAGATCAGGCCGACGCCCGGGGTGGCGTAGCGGACCTTGGCGATCTTGGCATCGACCTTGTGGCCGGGCAGCTGGCCGCCCTCGCCGGGCTTGGCGCCCTGCGAGACCTTGATCTGCATCATGTCGGAATTGACGAGATATTCCGTCGTCACGCCGAAACGGCCCGACGCCACCTGCTTGATGGCCGAGCGGCGCGAACGCCCGTCGGCCATGGGCTTGAAGCGCTCGACCTCCTCGCCGCCCTCGCCCGAGTTCGAGCGACCGCCGAACGAGTTCACGGCGATGGCGAGCGTCTCGTGCGCCTCCTTCGAGATGGAGCCGTACGACATGGCGCCCGTGGCGAAGCGCTTGACGATGTCGGCGGCGGGCTCGACGGCGTCGATGTCCACGGGCGCGCGGCCGAGTTCGGCCGCCTGCTTGATGCGGAACAGGCCCCGGATGGTCTTGAGGTGGCTCTCCTGCTCGTTCACCAGGCGGGCGTATTCGCGGTAGCGCTCGGGCAGGCCGAGGCGCACGGCGTGCTGCAGCGTCGCCACGGAATCCGGCGTCCAGGTGTGGCTCTCGCCGCGCAGGCGGTAGGCGTACTCGCCGCCGACATCGAGGGCGTTGCGGTACACCGGCGCGTCGCCGAACGCGTCCTTGTGCCGACGCGCCGTCTCCTCCGCGACCTCGGCCATGCCGATGCCCTCGATGGTGGTGGCCGTGCCGAAGAAGTCCCGCGCCACGAAGGCGGAATTCAGCCCGATGGCGTCGAAGATCTGCGCGCCGCAATAGGACTGATAGGTCGAGATGCCCATCTTGGACATGACCTTCAGCAGGCCCTTATCGATGGACTTGATGTAGCGGTAGACGATCTCGTCCGGCGTCAGGTCCGGCGGGAACTCGTCCTTCATGGCGATCAGCGTCTCGAAGGCGAGATACGGATTGATCGCCTCGGCGCCGTAGCCGGCCAGACACGCGAAGTGATGGACCTCGCGCGGCTCGCCCGATTCCACCACGAGACCGACGGACGTGCGCAGGCCCTTGCGGATCAGGTAATTGTGCACGGCGGCCGTGGCGAGGAGGGCCGGGATCGCGATGCGATCCGGGCCGACGCCGCGATCCGACAGGATGATGATGTTGTAGCCGCCGCGCACGGCGACCTCGGCCCGGTCGCACAACCGGTCGACGGCTCCCTCCATGGCGGCCGCTCCGGTCTCGGCCGGGAAGGTGATGTCGAGGGTGCGGGTGTCGAAACGGTCCTCGAAATGCGAGATCGAGCGGATCTTCTCGAGGTCGCCGTTGGTGAGAATCGGCTGACGCACCTCGAGGCGCTTGCGGCGCGACGCACCCTCCATGTCCAGGAGGTTCGGGCGCGGCCCGATGAACGAGACGAGGCTCATGACGGCCTCCTCGCGGATCGGGTCGATGGGCGGGTTCGTGACCTGCGCGAAGTTCTGCTTGAAGTAGGAATAGAGCGACTTCGGCTTGTCCGAGAGCGCCGAGAGGGGCGTATCGGTGCCCATGGAGCCGACCGCCTCCTGGCCCGTCACGGCCATGGGAGCCATGAGGAGCTTGAGGTCTTCCTGGCTGTAGCCGAAGGCCTGCTGGCGATCGAGGAGCGACACGTCCGAGCGCGAGGCGCGGGGGATGACGGGCTTCAGGTCCTCCAGCACGATCTGGGTGTTCTTCACCCACTCGGCATAGGGATGGGCGGCGGCGAGCTCGCTCTTGATCTCCTCGTCGGAGACGATGCGGCCCTTCTCCAGGTCGATGAGCAGCATGCGGCCCGGCTGCAGGCGCCAGGACTCGACGATCTTCTCGTCGGGGATCGGCAGCACGCCCATCTCGGAGGCGAGCACCACGAGGCCATCATCGGTGACGAGGTAGCGGGCCGGACGCAGGCCGTTGCGGTCGAGCGTCGCGCCGATCTGGCGTCCATCGGTGAAGCACACGGCGGCCGGGCCGTCCCACGGCTCCATCAGGGCGGCGTGGTACTCGTAGAAGGCGCGACGCTCCTCGTTCATGAGCGGGTTGCCCGCCCACGCCTCGGGGATCAGCATCATCATGGCGTGGGCGAGGGAGTAGCCGCCCTGCACGAGGAATTCGAGGGCGTTGTCGAAGCACGCCGTGTCGGACTGACCTTCGTACGAGATCGGCCACAGCTTCGAGATGTCGTTGCCGAACAGCTCGGAATCGACGCTGGCTTGGCGTGCCGCCATCCAGTTCACGTTGCCCCGCAGGGTGTTGATCTCGCCGTTATGCGCGACCATCCGGTAGGGGTGCGACAGGCGCCAGGTCGGGAAGGTGTTGGTGGCGAAACGCTGGTGCACGAGGGCGAGACCCGAGACGTAACGCTCGTCCTGCAGGTCGCGGTAATAGTCGCCGAGCTGGGTGACCAGCACCATGCCCTTGTAGACGATGGTCCGGGTCGACAGTGAGACGGGGTAGTAGATGTCGGCGCGCGGGTCCTTCAGACCGTAGACCTTGTTGGAGATCACCTTGCGGGCGATGAACAGGCGGCGCTCGAACGCATCCTCGTCGGGGATGGCGGCCGGGCGGCCGATGAACACCTGCCGGTGATGCGGCTCGGTCTCCTTGACCATGACGCCGAGGTCGCTCGGGTCGACGGGCACGTCGCGCCAGCCGAGCAGGGGCAGCCCCTCCTCGAAGAGCGCCTTCTCGACGATTTCTTCGATGAGTCGACGGACCTCGGCGTCCTTCGGCAGGAAGAACTGGCCGACCCCGTAATGGCCGGGCTCCGGCAGGGTGATGCCGAGGCCCTCACACTCCGCCTTGAAGAAGGCGTGCGGGATCTGGGTGAGGATGCCGCAGCCGTCGCCCATCTTCGGATCGGCACCGACGGCGCCGCGATGGTCGAGGTTCTTCAGGATCTCGAGACCCTGGGCGACGATGGCATGGGTCCGCCGGTCGTGCATGTCGGCGACGAAGCCGACGCCGCAGGCATCGCCCTCGCGGGCCGGATCGTACAACCCCTGCGCCTTCGGCAGGGCTCCATCACGCACGATCAGCGGCGCACCGCCGTCGCGGGTGGCGGGAACCGACGCCTGAAGCGCCCCGAACTCAGCAGATGCGACCACGCTTTCCATCCCTCGCCTCCGACGTGCTCGCTCGCGAGCATGTTTCGTGCCCAAGCGCCAAACGGCGCCCGGGTGCATCACTCGCCAGCGTCGGCTCTCGGCGGGTCTTCGTCGTGAGGGGACTTCGGTGAGGAAGCGCCCGTGACCCGCGGGCGCGACGCCGGCTTGAACTCAAGCCGTGCGGGCCCAAATCACCCCACGGGTGATCGCTTTGGAATCTCGTTTGTTCGCCGGAAACGTCACCCGCGGAGATCCTTGGCCGTCCGGGAAGCCAGCGTCCCGGGAATGGGACAGCCTTGCTGTCCTAACGATGGAAAGTGACAGATTTTAAACGCTCCAGCAAGAGGCGTACCGCAATCGTGCCCCGCATTTTCCGCGCGCGCGCACGTTTCCGTGGACGTTTCGTTGCCGCAGCCGAAAACGATCCACGGACGGCATGACAGAAAGCCGCCCCGAACGCCCCGCAATCCCGCCCCAATCCGGGGTTTAACAAACCCTTGCCGGACACAAGCGGCATGCGGGGCGAGGCCCTCGCGGAGATCCACCGGAGGACCCGCGCCAACAGCGGGCCTCCGGTTTCGAAGACATTGAACGAGGGGCCATGCGAGGTTTGATGAACGCGCGCGGCGACATTCGAGCCCGCCGTCTCCGAGGCGCGACATTGGCATGCGGTCTCGCGTTTCTCGTCCTCGGCTCCGGGATCGGGGCGGC
The DNA here is from genome assembly GCF_900113485.1 of Methylobacterium gossipiicola. GTDB lineage: Bacteria > Pseudomonadota > Alphaproteobacteria > Rhizobiales > Beijerinckiaceae > Methylobacterium > Methylobacterium gossipiicola. Next base: position 267,434 of record NZ_FOPM01000001.1, on the reverse strand, counting down.
TCAGGAGTTCGACGACCCTGACGGCGCGATGCCCCCCCGCGCCGTGGTTTGGCGGCTGGCCGACCGCGGCTTCACCGCCGTGTCCCGACCGCGATTCGATGGCCGCACCTACGTGGTCGATGCCGACGATCCCTACGGCGAACGGGTTCGTGTCTTCGTCGATGCCTATGACGGCGCCATTCTGAGACGCCAGCGTGTCGGCCCGCCCCTGATCGCCGCCCCCATCGGAGCGCCGCGCTCGGCCCCCGGATACGGATGGACGGAAGAGGATGCAGCGCCGCGTCGCCCGATTCGCGAGGCCGAGCGAATCCTGCCGCCCGTCGACCGTAACGCACCGGCCCTACGCCGCACCTTACCGGACGTCGCGCCCTCGGCCCGGCCCGGCACGCCGGACCGCAATCCGATGGGTCTGAATCCCGACGCGAAGAATCCCGACCCGAAGATACGTCCCGAAGCGCCGGTGAAAACGGCTCGCCTGCCCGGCACGCCGAAGCCAAGCCTGCCGCGTGCGAGTGCGCCCGCCCCTAAACTGTCCGAGACGCCCCCGGCGCCGTCAGCCAGTGAGGCGTCGCCAGCCATCGGGGATACACCGAAGCCTGTCACCCCGGCGACGAACGTCACCGCATCCACGCCCGCCGCGACACCGTCGAGCACGACGAAGGCCGCCAAGGATTGGAAAGATCCCCCGGCCGAAGGAAAGAAGCCGGTTCGGGTGATCGGCGGCGCCACAATGGTTCCGGGCGCCACCGAGACCGCCAAGGATTGATGCCGGTTCAGCCGGCGTCGCTGGCCCCGGCGCCCTGAAGGGCGGGATCGTGGGTCGCGGCACGGACCGGGCTGTTGGATTGCGGCGGCTCTTCGGTGATGGCTTTCAACGCTAGGGGATCGAGGCCGCTCCCCTCCGTCGGGCCGAAATTCTCCAGGGCATGGCGCATCTTCGGCGTCCAGAACGCGACGATGTGCTTGTGAATGCCGGCCACGGCCTCTTCGTCCGGATAGGAGCGGAAGAAGGAGGCGATCTGGTTCGCCATGCGAACAAGTTTCTGGTCGGAGGTCAGGGCGCTCATGGGGACGCTCGCGTCAAGAAAAATTGCGTTTCAGGGGGTGGCGAGGATCAGGCGCTCACGGCCGGTAAAGACCGTGAGGGTGTCGGATCGAGCGATGGCGCAGAGGGTGATGCCGTGCCGTCGGGCCCGGTCGATGGCCAGAGAGGTCGGCGCCGAAATCGCCACCACCACGGACGCGCCGAGGCTGGCGGCCTTCTCGATCATCTCGAACGAGCAGCGGCTCGTGATGACAACGAAGCCGGTGGCCGGATCGATGCGGTCCCGCATCAGGGCACCGATGAGCTTGTCGAGGCCGTTGTGGCGCCCGACATCCTCCCGCACGGCGACCAGGGTCCCATCGAGATCGGCCCAAGCGGCAGCGTGAACCGCGCGGGTCTGCCGGTTGAGCACCTGGGCGTCGCCGAGGGCCGCAAGAGCCCGTTCCACGGCGGCGATTTCGACGACCACCGAGGCGGCGGCCTTGGTCTCCGCCATGGGCAGGGCGGAGAGATCGTCGATGCCGCAGACACCGCACCCGGTCCGTCCCGAAATGGCACGCTTCCGGGCAAGGTGCTCACGCAGGCGGCCCGGCGCGAGATCGACGAGGAGGCGTAAGCCGCCCTCGCCGTCTTCCACCGTCACGCCCCGAATCTCTTCGGCCTCGGCGACGATCCCCTCCGTCAGGCTGAACCCGTAGGCGAAATCCACGAGGTCGGCCGGCGTGGTCATCATGACCGCATAGGGCACGCTGCCATAGACGAGGTTGACCGGCATCTCGACGGCGAGGTCGCGCGTATCGGCGCGTGCCACCGCGTCGTCATACGCGACCACGAGGGTCGGGACGCGCCGGGCCGTTTCGACCGACGCGTCCGCCTCTCCTGTGCCGTGGCTATTCGGCGGCATTCAACTGCGTCGCGATCCGGGTCAGGGAGAAATCCTCCTCGTAGAATTTCGCCTGCCAATCGGACGGCCGGTTGGTGCGCCGAACCTGCACCGCCGTCACCTTGTATTCGGGGCAGTTGGTCGCCCAGTCCGAATAGTCGGTGGTGATGACGTTGGCGCCGGTCTTGGCGTGGTGGAACGTGGTGTAGACCACACCGGGCTGCATCCGCTCGGAGACCACTGCCTTGAGGGCGATATCACCGGAACGGCTCTCAAGGGCCACGAGATCGCCGTCGACGATGCCGCGAACCTCGGCATCGAAGGGGTGGATCTCCAGCACGTCCTCCTCGTGCCAGCGCGAGTTCTCCGTGCGGCGGGTCTGCGCGCCGACATTGTACTGCGACAGAATGCGTCCCGTGGTGAGGATGAGGGGGAAGCGCGGTCCCGTACGCTCCTCCGTCGGGACGTATTCAGTGATCATGAACTTGCCCAGCCCCCGCACGAAGCGGTCGACGTGCATCATCGGCGTCCCGCGCGGGGCGGCGTCGTTGCACGGCCACTGGATCGAGCCGAGTTCATTGAGCTTGGCGAAGCTCACGCCCTTGAAGCTCGGGGTCAACGCCGCGATCTCGTCCATGATCTCGGACGGGTGGGTGTAATTCATCGGGTAGCCGAGGGCATTGGAGAGCAGCATCGTGCCCTCCCAGTCACCGACGCCCGACAGGGGCGGCATCACCTTGCGCACGCGGGAGATGCGACGCTCGGCATTGGTGAAGGTCCCGTCCTTTTCGAGGAACGACGCGCCCGGGAGGAAGACGTGGGCGTACTTCGCCGTCTCGTTAAGGAAGATATCCTGAATGACGATGCACTCCATCGCCATGAGACCGGCGGTGACGTGGTGCGTGTCGGGATCGGACTGGGCGATGTCCTCACCCTGGATGTACATGCCCTTGAAGGCGCCATCGACGGCCTCGTCGAGCATGTTGGTGATGCGCAGGCCCGGATCCTTGTCGAGGGCGACGCCCCACAGGGATTCGAAGGTCTCGCGGGTGGCGTCGTCCGAGACGTGGCGATAGCCCGGCAGCTCGTGCGGGAACGAGCCCATGTCGCACGAACCCTGGACGTTGTTTTGGCCGCGCAGGGGATTCACGCCGGCGCCCAACATGCCGATGTTGCCCGTCGCCATGGCGAGGTTGGCCATGCCCATGACCATGGTCGAGCCCTGGCTGTGCTCAGTGACGCCGAGGCCGTAATAGATGCCGGCGGCGCCGCCCTTGGCGTAGAGGCGCGCGGCCCCGCGCAGCTGGATCGGATCGATCCCGGTGAACTGCTCCTGGGCTTCGGGCGAATGGCGCTCGTCGGCGACGAACCGGGCCCAGGCCTCAAAGTCGGCGAGGTCGCAGCGCTCGCGGACGTAAGCCTCGTCGATCAGCCCCTCCGTAACGATGACATGCGCCATGGAGTTGATGAAGGCGACGTTGGAGCCGGGCTTCAGGGGCAGGTGGAAATCGGCCTTGATGTGGGGCGACTTCACGAGGTCGATTTTTCTCGGGTCCGCAACGATCAGTTTCGCACCTTCCCGGAGGCGCTTCTTCATACGCGAACCGAAGACCGGGTGACCGTCCGTCGGGTTGGCGCCGATGACGAGGATCACGTCGGAATGGGCCACGGACGCGAAGTCCTGGGTGCCGGCCGAGGTGCCGAGCGTCGACATCAGGCCGTAGCCCGTGGGCGAGTGGCAGACGCGGGCGCAGGTGTCGACGTTGTTGTTGCCGAAGGCGGCGCGCACGAGCTTCTGGACGAGGTAGGCTTCCTCGTTGGTGCAGCGCGACGAGGTGATGCCGCCGACCGAATCCTTGCCGTACTTCGCCTGGATGCGTTTGAACTCGGAAGCCGCGCGTTCGATGGCGACCTCCCACGACACCTCCTGCCAGGGATCCGTGATCTTCTCACGGATCATCGGCTTGGTGATGCGGTCCTTGTGGGTGGCGTAGCCGTAGGCGAAGCGACCCTTCACGCAGCTATGGCCCTCATTGGCCTTGCCGCCCTTGTAGGGGACCATCCGCACCACGCGGGTGCCCTGCATTTCGGCCTTGAACGAGCAGCCGACACCGCAATAGGCGCAGGTGGTGATCTCGGAATGTTCGGGCTGGCCGTGCTCGATGATCGACTTCTCCTGGAGCGTCGCCGTCGGACAGGCCTGAACGCAGGCGCCGCAGGAAACGCACTCGGATTCCATGAAATTCGTCGGGCCGGCGGCGACGCGGCTGTCGAAGCCACGCCCCTCGATGGTCAGGGCGAACGTGCCCTGCACCTCCTCACAGGCGCGGACGCAGCGGTTGCAGACGATGCACTTCGACGGATCGTAGGTGAAGTACGGGTTCGACGTGTCCTTCGGCAGGTACTGCTCGGAGGTCGGCTTGACGTGGTTGGCCCCGTCATAACCGTAACGCACCTCGCGCAGGCCCACGGCGCCGGCCATGTCCTGCAACTCGCAGTCGCCGTTGGCCGCGCAGGTGAGGCAGTCGAGGGGGTGATCGGAGATGTAGAGTTCCATCACGCCCTTGCGGAGCTTGGCGAGCTTGTCCGTCTGGGTCGAGACCACCATGCCGTTCTCGGCCGGCGTGGTGCAGGAGGCCGGGGTGCCGCGACGGCCCTCGATCTCCACGAGACAGAGGCGGCAGGAGCCGAAGGCTTCGAGCGAATCCGTCGCGCACAGCTTCGGGATCTGCGTGCCCACGTGCATGGCGGCGGCCATGACCGAGGTCCCGGCCGGCACGGTGACGCTCATGCCGTCGATGGTGAGGGTGACGGTCTGCTCGGACACCCGGATCGGGGTGCCGTAATCGATCTCTTTGATGAGGGCCATGGGTCGCGCCTCCTTACTCGGCGGCAACGGACATCTGTCCGCCGCGCGTGAAATCCTCGGGGAAGTGGGTGATCGCGCTCATGACGGGCATCGGCGTGAGCCCGCCCATGGCGCAGAGCGACCCGTCGGTCATGACGTCGCAAAGATCGGCGATCACCGCGAGATTCGCCTCCGCGTCGGTGCCGGCGATGACCTTGTCCATGGTCTCGACGCCGCGCGTCGCGCCGATGCGGCATGGGGTGCATTTGCCGCAGGATTCCACGGCGCAGAACTCGAAGGCGAAGCGGGCTTGCTTTGCCATATCCACCGTGTCGTCGAACACCACGATGCCGCCGTGGCCGACGAGGCCCTTCTGGGCCGCCATCGCCTCGTAATCGAGGGGCGTGTCGAGGAGGTGATCGGGGAAGTAGGCGCCGAGGGGGCCGCCGACCTGAACCGCCCGCACCGGCCGCCCACTCTGCGTGCCGCCGCCGAAATCCTCGATGATCTCGCGGAGCGTGATGCCGAAGGCGTACTCGATCAGGCCGCCGTGCTTGATGTTTCCGGCGAGCTGGATCGCCAGGGTGCCGAGGGAGCGCCCCATGCCGTACTCGGCATAGGCCTTGGCGCCGTTCTCGAGGATGTACGGCACGGCCGTGAAGGTCATGACGTTGTTGACGAGGGTCGGCTGGCCGAGAAACCCCTTGAGGGCCGGGATCGGCGGCTTGGCGCGGACGATGCCGCGACGGCCTTCCAGGCTCTCCAGCAAGGAGGTTTCCTCGCCGCAAATGTAGGCGCCGGCGCCCAACCGGACCTCGAGGTGGAAAGCCTTGCCCGAGCCCAGAACGTTGTCCCCGAGCACCCCGGCCTTGATGCCGTTGGCGATGGCCTCCTTCAGGGTCGCGAACGCCTGCGGGTATTCGGAGCGGAGATAGATGTAGCCCCGCGTCGCGCCCGTCGCGATGCCCGCGATGGTCATGCCCTCGATGAGGTTGAAGGGATCGCCCTCCATCATCATGCGGTCGGCGAAGGTGCCGGAATCGCCCTCGTCGGCGTTGCAGACCACGTATTTCTGCGGCGCTTCCGCCAGCATCACCGTGTTCCACTTGATGCCGGCCGGGAAGCCGGCGCCGCCGCGTCCGCGCAGGCCCGACTCCCGCACGGCGGCGACGATGCCGGCGGCATCGAGCTTGAGGGCGGCTTCGAGCCCCTTGTAGCCGCCATGCGCCCGGTAATCCGCGACGGAGACGGGATCGACGACGCCGCAGCGCTGGAATGTCAGGCGATGCTGACGGGCGAGATAGGGGATCTTCTCGGGGTCCCCGAGACGAAGCAGATGTTCGCCGCCTGTCACCAGATCGGCATCGAGAAGGGCATCGACATCAGCGGGGGTGACGGGACCGTAGGCGACGCGCCCCTCGGGGGTGCCGACCTCGACCATGGGCTCCAGCCACAACAGGCCGCGCGAACCCGTGCGCACGATGGTGACGTCGAGGCCGCGGCGCTCGGCGCCGGCGAACAGGGCGCGGGCGACGCGGTTGGCGCCGAGCCCGAGGGCGACGGCGTCGCGGGGAACGTAGAGGGTGATGCTCATGACTTCACCTCGGCGAGGGCCGATTCGAGGGAGTCGGCGGTGAGCCGCGCCAGGGGCTCGTCGTCGACGAGGGCGCCCGGACCGTTGGCGCACAGGCCGAGGCAGTAGACCGGCTCGACGGTGACCTTCCCGTCCGGCGTGGTGCCGTGCCAGTCGATCCCGAGGCGGGCGAGGATATCGGCGTGGAGCTTGTCGGAGCCCATGGCCTGGCAAGCCTCGGCCCGGCACAGCTTCACCTGATGCCGGCCCGCCGGGGCACGACGGAAGTCATGATAGAACGTGATGCAGCCGTGAACCTCGGCACGGGACAGGTTCAGGGCGTCGGCGATGAGCGGCACGGCGCCCTCATCGACGTAGCCGAACGTCTCTTGGAGCGCGTGCAGGATCGGAAGGGTCGCCCCCTCCAGATGCAGATGTTCGGCGATGATCCCGGCGGCGCGGGGCTCGCTCCAGGGCTCGTTCGGCAGCATTGTTCCACCCGGATTGGTCTTGTTCTCGTTCCAAGGTGGTATATCGCCGAAGGGGAATCAACCGTGCCTTTCCGTTGAACGACAACGAATTTTTGTCGTAACTCGATTGTGCGACGCAAAAATCTGTAGCGACCGAAAGGTCAGAGGAAGGTCAGAGGATGGCAATATCCTGCGCGATTCCAGCGGCTGAAGCGCGGGCCTCGACGATGAGTGCGGCGCACAAGGGCGTCATCGGCTCCCGCTCGGGAACGACGAGGCCGATGAGGTGGCTGACATCGGGCTCCACGATGGGCACCGCCCGCACCCGATCACTGAGTCGGAAGCTGTCGGCGAGGACCGCCGGCATGATGCTCGCCCATTTCGCCGTGCGGACATGGGTCAGCAGCACGATCATCGAGTTCGATTCGAGGAGCGGCGGCGACGAACGTCCGACACTCGTCAGATGCCTATCGATGATCCGGCGATTCTGCATGTCGGGCGTGAGGAGACACAGGGGAATGCGCGCCACCTCCTCCCAGGTCACGGTTTCACGGGCGCCGAAGACACCGTCCACGGCGGTCAGCAACCGGTAGCGCTCGCGATAGAGTGGCACGGCGGTGAGGCGCCCGAGGGGCTCGTTCTCGAGATAGGTGATGCCGGCATCGATCTCGAGGTCGGCGATGAGACGCCCGATCTCGCCCGACGTCGTGGACTGAACGGAGAACCGGACCTCGGGATGCCGCGTTCGGAACGGCGTCGTCAGGGCCGCCACGATGGGAGTCGCGGTCGGGATCGCAGCCAGGCGAAGGGTGCCGGCGAGGCCGCGACGCAGGCTCGCCACCTCGTCCCGCATGGCCCGGGCATCGGCGACGATCCGGCGTGCCCATTCGAGGACGCGCTCGCCCTCGGGGGTGAAGCCTTGGAAACGCGAGCCGCGCTGCACCAGCATGACACCGAGGCGCTCTTCCAATTGCTTGACGCCGGCCGACAAGGTCTGCTGCGACACGTGACAGACTTGCGCCGCCCGGCCGAAATGGCGCTCCCGCGCCAGGGCGAGGATGAATTCGAGACGTTCGATCACGGCCCGGCCCGTCCTTTTAATCCACCCGGTCGCGAGGCTTGGCGCACCCTGCCATCACCCGGGAAAAATCGCGCCGTCACCCCTTGCATAACGTGCGGAAGTGGCCCCGATGCGACGCTGTTGCGGTTGCATGACCACGGTCCATGTGTTCTGTCACGCCCATCGGCATCCAGGGTGGGAAACTCCGTGGCATGCCGCAACACCCGCAGAATGCACTTGCGCTTTGATCTAAATATCGCAAGAGGCGCGGGGACAATCGATCACGTCATGGGGAGCCGAGAGAGGCAGATGCGGACGACGCAAGCGCAACACCGGTCAACATGGGGGCTTGCCGCGCTTGGCGCCGTCCTCGTTTCGTCGTCCTCCGCCCTGGCGGCGGGCATCGGCCAACCCGAGCCCTGGCAGATGGGCCGTCAGGTGCCCGTCACCGAGAACGCGCGGGACATCCTGACGTTCGAACACGGCATGCACTGGCTGTCGTTCGGCATCTCGGTCTTCGTGCTCGGGTTGCTGCTCTACTGCATCTACCGTTTCAGCGAGAAGGCGAACCCGACGCCCTCGAAGACCACGCACAACACGCTCATCGAAGTGGCCTGGACCATCGTTCCGGTTCTCATCCTCGTCGCCGTCGCAATTCCCTCGTTCCGCCTGCTGCGCACGCAGCTGTCGGACCCGAAGGCCGACGTGCTCGTGAAGGTGATCGGTCACGCTTGGTACTGGTCCTACGAGTATCCTGCCGTCGAGCAGGGCGGCGGCTTCACGTTCGACGCCAACCTCGACGAGGACAAGCAGCCCAAGCTCCTGGGCACCGACAACGACATGGTCGTGCCCGTGAACAAGATCGTAAAGATCCAGGTCACCGCCGCCGACGTCATGCATTCCTGGGCGATCCCGTCCTTCGGCTTCAAGATCGACGCCGTTCCGGGCCGCCTGAACCAGTTCTGGTTCAAGGCCGACCGCGAGGGCACCTATCACGGCCAGTGCTCGGAGCTCTGCGGCGCCCGTCACGCCTACATGCCGATCACCGTCCAGGTCGTGAGCGAGGAGGCGTACGCCAAGTGGCTCGCCGAGGGTAAGACGAAGTTCGCCCGGATCGACGCCGACACCTCGAAGTTCGCTGCGGCCCGCTGAAGGCCCGGCCGGACCGGGTACGCCCGCTCCGGCTTCACGCAAGAGATTCAAAGAGAAACCTGGACTGAGGTCTATCCATGGCTAACGCCGCAGCACATTCGGGGCATCACGACGCCCACGATCACAAGCCCCCATTCTTCTCCCGCTGGTTCCTGTCCACCAACCACAAGGACATCGGCACCCTCTACCTGCTGTTCGCCTTCTGCGCGGGCATCATCGGCGCGTTCCTCTCCTTCGGCATCCGCATGGAGATGGAGGAGCCCGGCCTGCAGTACTTCTCCAGCCCCGGCACCTACAACGTGTTCGTGACCGGCCATGGCCTCATCATGGTGTTCTTCATGGTGATGCCCGCCCTCATCGGCGGCTTCGGGAACTGGTTCGTGCCCCTCATGATCGGCGCGCCCGACATGGCGTTCCCGCGCATGAACAACATCTCGTTCTGGCTGACGGTCGTGGGCTTCCTGAGCCTCGTCTGCTCGCTGTTCGTCGAAGGCGCTCCCGGCGCCAGCGGCGCCGGCACCGGCTGGACGGTCTATCCGCCGCTCTCGACCTCCGGCCATCCCGGCCCGGCCGTTGATTTCGCGATCTTCGCGCTCCACCTCTCGGGCGCCGGCTCGATCCTCGGCGCCATCAACTTCATCACCACGATCCTGAACATGCGCGCGCCGGGCATGACCCTGCACAAGATGCCGCTGTTCGCCTGGTCGATGCTGGTGACGGCCTTCCTGCTGCTCCTCTCGCTTCCGGTTCTCGCCGGCGCGATCACCATGCTGCTCACCGACCGCAACTTCGGCACGACCTTCTTCGATCCGGCCGGCGGTGGTGATCCGGTGCTCTACCAGCACCTGTTCTGGTTCTTCGGTCACCCCGAAGTGTACATCATGATCCTGCCGGCCTTCGGCATCGTCTCGCACATCATTTCGACCTTCTCGCGCAAGCCGGTGTTCGGCTACCTCGCCATGGCGTACGCCATGGTGGCGATCGGTGTCGTCGGCTTCGTCGTGTGGGCCCACCACATGTACACCGTCGGCCTCTCGCTCCAGACGCAGTCCTACTTCGTGTTCGCCACCATGGTGATCGCGGTGCCCACCGGCGTGAAGATCTTCTCGTGGATCGCGACGATGTGGGGTGGCTCGATCCGCTTCACCGCCGCCATGCATTGGGCCGTCGGCTTCATCTTCCTGTTCACCGTCGGCGGCGTGACCGGCGTGGTGCTGGCGAACTCGGCCGTCGATAAGTACCTGCACGACACCTACTACGTGGTGGCCCACTTCCACTACGTGCTCTCGCTGGGCGCCGTGTTCATCATCTTCGCCGGTATCTACTACTGGTTCCCGAAGATGACCGGCCACATCATCCCCGAATGGGCCGGCAAGCTGCACTTCTGGCTTGCCTTCATCGGCGCGAACATCCTGTTCTTCCCGATGCACTTCCTCGGCCTCGCCGGCATGCCGCGTCGCTACGCCGACTATCCGGAAGCCTTCGCCGGCTGGCACAAGGTCTCCACCTGGGGCGGCCACATCTTCGCACTCGGGATGGTGGTGTTCTTCATCGGCGTTGTGCTGGCGCTCCGTTCCAGCAAGCGCGCCGCCGCCAACCCGTGGGGTGAGGGTGCGACGACCCTCGAGTGGACCCTGTCCTCGCCCCCGCCCTTCCACCAGTTCGAGACCCTGCCCCGCATCGTCGACGAGCCGGGCCACCACTAAGAGAGCACTCGCTTTCAGGATTGCGGGGACTGCGCGAGCGGTCCCCGCTCTTTCCCGGATGCCCGGCCGCGAAGCGGTGGGGCATCCCGAAAAGGGCGGCGCCAAGCAGCATCGGTCGATGCCGGCGCGATCCGAAAGCCCCTAGGACAACCGTAGTCGAGCCCCCATGACGAGCCTGTCGAACAGCCTGTCCGCTGACGCCGAGCCGCACCCGGTCACGATGGCCGTCGGCGGCGAAGTCTCCGACTTCTTCGCCCTGCTGAAGCCCCGGGTGATGGTGCTGGTGATCTTCACCGCCCTCGTCGGCATGGCGGTGTCGAACGTCCACATCCAGCCCGTGGTGGGGTCGATCTCGCTCCTGATGATCGCCGTCGGCGCCGGCGCGTCCGGCTGCCTCAACATGTGGTGGGACGCCGATATCGACGCGGTGATGACCCGCACGGCCAAGCGGCCGATCCCGGATGGGCGCATCCAGCCGGGCGAGGCCCTCGCCTTCGGCATCGTGCTGTCGGTGGGCTCCGTCCTCGTCCTCGGCCTCGCCTCCAACTGGCTCGCCGCAGGGCTCCTGGCCTTCACCATCGTGTTCTACGCGGTCTTCTATTCCATGTGGCTGAAGCGCGCGACGCCGCAGAACATCGTCATCGGCGGTGCGGCCGGCGCCCTCCCCCCGATCATCGGTCAGGCCGTGGTCACGGGTACGGTGGGCATCGAATCCATCGTCCTGTTCCTCATCATCTTCATCTGGACGCCGCCGCACTTCTGGGCGCTAGCCCTCATCAAGTCGGGTGAGTACGCCAAGGCCGGCATCCCGATGATGCCGAATGTCGCCGGGCCGCAATCGACCCGCCGTCAGATCATTTACTATTCCCTCATCCTGTTCCCCATCGGCCTCGCCCCCGTCTTCCTCGGGTTCGGCGGCCTGCTCTACGGCGTGACCGCCCTCCTGGGCGGCCTCGGCATGCTGGCCTTCAGCGTCCACGTCTTCCGCAACCGCGAGGGCGAAGCGGAGCGCAAGGCGGCGCTGGGGATGTTCGGTTTCTCGATCCTCTACCTGTTCCTCCTGTTCTCGGCCCTGCTGTCCGAGCACAGCCTCGGCCTGTTCCGCGCGGTGATCGCATGATCGAGCCCCGGCCCCGGCCCCTGACGCCGGAGGAAACGCAGCGGCGCCGCAAACGGTCACTGGCCATCGCGGCGGTCCTGTTCACCCTGGTGGCGATCTTCTACGTGCTGACCATCGCGAAGCTCGGACCTCAGGTCCTCAATCGCGCGCTGTGAGGCGCGGCGACGGAGATACCATGACCGACCGCTCCCCATCGACCCGCAAGGCCGCCGTCACGGCCTTCGCCTGCGCCGGCATCGCCTTCGGGATGATCGGCCTCGCCTTCGCGTCGGTGCCGCTCTACAACCTCTTCTGCAAGGCGACGGGCTTCGACGGCACGCCGCGCCAGGGCTCCGCGCCGGCAGCGGCCGCGACCGACGACACGATGCTCGTCCGGTTCGACACCAATGTCGCCTCGGGTCTGCCCTGGCGCTTCCAGGCCGAGTCGCCTCAGGTCGCGGTGCATCTCGGGGAGACCAAGACGGTGTTCTTCCGCGTGAAGAACACCGGTTCGACGCCCTCCACCGGCATCGCGACCTTCAATGTCCAGCCGGGCCTGATGGGTGCCTACTTCGTCAAGATCGAGTGCTTCTGCTTCAATGAGCAGACTCTGCAGCCGGGCGAAGCCATGGATTTTCCGGTGGTGTTCTACATCGATCCCGCCCTGCGGCAGGATTCGAACACCGCGCATCTCAGCGAGATGACGCTGTCCTACACCTACTTCGCCTCGAAGAACGGGCAGCCCACGGCCGCGCTTGCGACACCAGGCGGCACGCAGAAGAAGTCGAATTTTTGACGCTCCGGCCCTGTTTTCAATGCCCCAAGCGTGACAAGAGAGCGCCGGGCTGATTAAGGGTTTGAGCGTCGAGACCGGGTATCCGGTCCAACCGAAACAACGAGAGAGCCCTGGAACCGCATCGCGGTCGGGGGCCTGGGGTCAGGAGAGACGTTGAGATGGCCGAGGCGCACGCCAAGAACCACGATTACCACATTCTCGCCCCGAGCCCGTGGCCGCTGATTGGCGCCTTCTCCGGCTTCCTGATGGCGTTCGGCGCCGTCTTCTGGATGAAGAGCCTCACCATCGGCACCCTCGCGCCGGGCGCCTACATCTTCGGGGCCGGCACCCTCGGCGTTCTCTACACCATGTATGCCTGGTGGAAGGACGTGGTGCACGAGGCCAATCAGGGCGACCACACCCGGGTGGTGCAGCTCCATCACCGCTACGGCATGATCATGTTCATCGCCTCCGAGGTGATGTTCTTCGCCGCGTGGTTCTGGGCCTATTTCGAGGCGGCTCTCTACACCGCCGACCCGATCCAGGCGACCCGCGTCGACTTCACCGGGGGCACCTGGCCGCCGAAGGGCATCGAGGCGTTCGATCCCTGGCACCTGCCGCTCCTGAACACCCTGATCCTGCTCACCTCGGGCACCACCATCACCTGGGCCCACCATGCCCTGCTGAACGACGACCGGAAGGGTCTGAAGTACGGCCTGTGGCTGACGATCATCCTCGGTGTGCTGTTCTCGGCTTGCCAGGCCTACGAGTATGCCCACGCCCATTTCGGCTTCTCGGGCAGCATCTACTCGGCGACCTTCTTCATGGCGACGGGCTTCCACGGCTTCCACGTCATCATCGGAACGATCTTCCTCGCGATCTGCCTCTACCGCGCCTATCTCGGCCAGTTCACCGTGCGTCAGCACCTCGGCTTCGAGTTCGCCGCCTGGTATTGGCACTTCGTCGACGTGGTGTGGCTGTTCCTGTTCGCTTCCATCTACGTCTGGGGTTCGGGTGTCGGCCACGCCGCTCACTGACCGTTCGCAGTCCCGCACTGCATGAGAGCCATGAAAGGGCGGCGCGAGCCGCCCTTTCGCATGTGGAAGACAATTCTGTCCCCATATCCTATCGAGCCCGTATGATGGGGGCTTGAGGAGTACGCATCTTGGACGCAACGCGGCCGCTTCCCCCGCCTATTCCCACCGGCCTGCGCGGCCGCTGCCCCCGTTGCGGCGAGGGCCACATGTTCAACGGATTCCTGACCTTCGCGCCGTCCTGCGAAGCCTGCGGCCTCGACTATTCGAACTTCAATTCCGGCGACGGCCCGGCCTTCTTCGTCATGTCCATCGTGGGTACCGTCGTGGTCGGTCTCGCCCTGTGGCTGGAGATCGCCTACGAGCCGCCCATCTGGGTCCATGCCCTCGTGGCCGGCACCCTGTCCGTGGGCCTGAGCCTCGCCATCATCCGCCCCCTCAAGGGCGTGCTCGCTGCCCTGCAATTCGCCAACAAGGCCGAGCAGGGACGCTTCCGCTAGTGCCCGCCATTCGGCCCGGCGCCGCGCGCGCCCTCCTGGCGCCCGGTCTCGCTTCCCTGATCTGCCTTGCGATCCTCCTCGGCCTCGGCGTGTGGCAGCTCGACCGCAAGGGACAGAAGGAGGCGCTCATCGCCCGTATCCTGGCTCGTTCGCAGGTGGAGCCGCCCGGCGCGCTGCCCCTCGCGGCCGCCTGGAATCCCGAGACGGACGAGTTCCGCCGGGTTCGGGTCACCGGCACGCTCCTGAACGACCGCGAGACCCTCGTGCACGGTCTGGCGGCCGGCGCCACGCCGGGCCGCGCCCTGCAGGGCTACTACGTTCTGACGCCGCTGCAACTTCGGGAGGGCGGGACGGTCCTGGTCAATCGCGGTTTCATCCCGACCGAGCTCAAGGCGCCGACGAGCCGCGCCGCGGGCCAAGTCTCCGGCGAGACCACGATCACCGGCATCCTCAGGGGTTCCGAACCCCGCACCCTATTCGTACCGGCCCCCGATCCGGCTCGCCACGAGTGGTTCAACCGCGACATCGCGGGCATCAGCGCGGCTGCCGGCATCGCCGATCCCCTCCCCTACCTCGTCGAGGCCGACGCCACACTCAATCCCGGCGGCTGGCCCAAGGGGGGGCAGTTGCGCGTCGATCTGCCGAACAACCACCTGCAATACGCCTTCACGTGGTTCGGCATCGCCGCCTGCCTCATCGGCGTCTTCGGGGTTTTCGCATGGAAGCGCCTGTTCGATCCGAACGACACGGCCTGAGGCGGCCGAGGGCAGCGGTTGCCCGCGACGGCGGGCGCCCTATTCTCGAAAAGGAGAAATCCTCGGAGCCCCGCCCATGCGCGCCGCGATCCCGCTTCTGGTCCTCGGTCTCACCATGGGCACGGCTTACGCCGCCGACGAAGCCGATCGGGACGCCGCCCGCGCCACCGTCACGCGCCAGATCGAGGCGTTCCGCAAGGACGACGCGACCACCGCCTACGCTCAGGCCGCGCCTGCGATCCAGGGGATGTTCCCCTCCCCCGATACCTTCCTGGCCATGGTTCGGCAGGGTTACGCCGCCGTTTATCGCGCCCGCAGCTTTAAGATCGACCGGGTCGAGGATGTCGGCACGGGCGGCGTCGCCCTCGGGGTTACGGTGCAGGACGAGTCGGGCGCCGATTGGCTCGCCCTCTACACCCTGGAGAAGCAGCCCGACGGCGCCTGGCGCATCACCGGGTGCCAGCTGACGAAGGCGCCGGGCACCAGTGCCTGATCGGCCGCAGGGCGGGTTCGCCATAGGTTTCGACAGGCCGGACGGGTTGGTGTAGATGGAGCCCCTTCCCGGAGGCCCCTTTGCTTCACGTTTCGACCCGCGGCGCCTCTGCGCCCCTCTCGTTCTCCGATGCTCTCCTCGCCGGCCTCGCCCGCGACGGCGGTCTCTACGTGCCGGAGAGCTGGCCTCAGCTTTCGCGGGAGACCATCGCGGGGCTCGCCGGCCTGCGCTATGCCGACGCCGCCAAGATCGTCCTGCGCCCGCTCATCGACGGCGAGATCGAAGACGCCGATCTCGACCGGATGATCGAGGAAGCCTACGCGACGTTCCGGCATCCGGCCGTCTGCCCCCTGACCCAGCTCGACGACAATCTGTTCCTGCTCGAACTCTTCCACGGGCCGACGCTGGCGTTCAAGGACGTGGCGATGCAGCTCCTCGGGCGGCTCATGGACCATGTCCTGCGCGCGCGCGGCACCCGAGCCACCATCGTGGGCGCCACCTCGGGCGATACGGGCTCCGCCGCCGTCGAGGCGTTCCGGGGCCTCGATCAGGTCGACATCTTCATCCTGTTTCCGGAGGGGCGCGTCTCCGAAGTGCAGCGCCGGCAGATGACCTCGGTGGGGGCGGACAACGTCCACGCCATCGCCATCGACGGAAATTTTGACGATTGCCAGAACATCGTCAAAGCCCTGTTCCAGCACGCCGAGTTCGCCGATGCTGTGAAGCTCTCGGGCGTCAACTCCATCAACTGGGCCCGCGTCGCCGCCCAGGCGGTCTACTACTTCACCGCCGCCGTGGCGCTGGGCGCCCCCCACCGGCCGGTCTCGTTCGCCGTGCCCACGGGCAATTTCGGCGACATCCTTGCCGGCTGGGTCGCCAAGCGCATGGGCCTGCCCATCGAGCGTCTGATGATCGGCACCAACGCCAACGACATCCTGGCCCGCACCCTGGAGCACGGGGCCTACGAGGTCCGGGGCGTCCAGCCCACCACCTCGCCGTCCATGGACATCCAGATCTCCTCGAACTTCGAACGGCTGCTGTTCGAGGCCCTGGGGCGGGATTCTTCGAGCCTTGGGCGCCTCATGGCCGGCCTGAAGCAATCGGGCGGCTTCACCCTCGATCCGGCTGTGCTCGACACCGTCCGCGCCGAATTCGATGCCGCTGCGGTGCCCGAGGACGCCGTGAAGGCCGAGATCGCCCGAACCTTCGCGGAGACGGGTCAGGTCATCGATCCGCACAGCGCCATCGGGGTCCATGCCGGGCGCCAACTCCTTGATCGGGACCCGCGCACACCCGTCGTGGCGCTTGCCACGGCGCACGCCGCGAAGTTCCCGGATGCGGTGTCCGAGGCCGTGGGCGGCGCACGCCCGGCCCTGCCGCCTCACCTCGCCGACCTCCTCGACCGCAAGGAGACGTTCTCGCGCCTCGCCAACGATCAGGCGGCGGTGGAGAATTTCATCCGCACCCACGCCCGCATCACCAAGGCCGGCTGACGCCATGAACCAGCACTTCGCCACCCACGGCGCCTCCCCCGACCTGCGGATCACCCGCCTCGACAACGGGGTCACCGTCGTGACGGAGGCGATGCCGGGTGTCGCCACGGCGACCCTCGGCGTCTGGGTCGGCGCGGGCTCGCGCCACGAGCGGCCCGAGGAGAGCGGCCTCAGCCATCTCATCGAGCATATGGCGTTCAAGGGCACCAAGACGCGTTCGGCCCGGCGCATCGCCGAGGACATCGAGAATGTCGGCGGCGACATCAATGCCGCCACCAGCGCCGAGGGCACGAGCTACACCGCCCGGGTGCTGGGCGAGGATGCCGGCGTCGCCCTCGACGTCATCGGCGACATCCTCACCGACTCGGTGTTCGACGCCGGTGAGCTCGCCCGCGAGAAGAGCGTGATCCTGCAGGAATACGCCGCCATCGAGGACACGCCCGACGACGTGGTTTACGAGGCTTTCACGGAAGCCGCGTTCCCGGACCAGCCCATGGGTCGCCCCATCATCGGCCGGCCGGAAACCATCAACAGCTTCGACCGCGCGGCCATCGAAGCCTACATCGCCCGCGAATACACGCCGGACCGCATCGTCCTGGCGGCGGCCGGCGCCATCGGGCACGACGCCATCGTGGACGCGGCGCAACATCATTTCGGCAGCCTAGCGTCAGCGATCCCGCCCGAGACCGTGCCGGGTGTCTATGGCGGCGGTGAGAAGCGCATCCAGAAGAAGCTCGAGCAGGCCAACGTGGTTCTCGGACTGCCCGGCCTCTCGTTTCGCGATCCGGACTACTACGCCCTCCACATGTTCACCCAGGTGCTCGGCGGCGGCCTAACCTCGCGCCTCTGGCACGAGGTGCGCGAAACTCGAGGGCTCGCCTACGAGATCCAGGCGTTCCACTGGGCGTTCCACGATTGCGGCCTGTTCGGCATCGGCGCCGGGACCTCGGGCGGCGATCTCGGCCAACTCGTGGACGTGACCCTGGAAGCCACCACGCGCGCGGCCCGCGACGCCGACACCATCGAGGTCGCCCGCGCCAAGGCGCAGCTGAAGGTTTCTCTCCTGTCCGCCCTCGAAACGCCGGGTGGGCGCATCGAGCGCAACGCCCGGCAGATCCTGGCCTGGGGTCGGGTGATTCCGGCGAGCGAGGTCATCGCCAAGGTCGACGCCGTCACCGTCGAGGATGTCCGCGCCGCCGGCGTGAAGCTCCTCTCCGGCGCCCCGACCCTCGCGGCCATCGGCCCGATCAAGAAGCTGCCGCCCCTGGAGCGGATCGCCGCCGCCTTGCGCGCCGCGTGAGGATCGCGGCCACGGCTTGTTTTAGCCGCAAAGGAACGTGATCCAGCGGACACGCCGCCCGCGGCAAGAATCCGTGGGCGCTTTCGCTCAGGCCAGTTCCCCGCCTTGTCGGTGGAGGGCGCCGCCGATACGACTCAGGTCCTCGACCTGAGCCGTAGACGTCTTACAGCCCCGACCGGCCGGAACCTTCGCCCGTTGCGTCAGATCTTTCTCGTCATCACCGCCATCCTCGCGGCCCTGTTCGGTGCCTTCGGCCTCTCGGCGCCGGCGCAAGCCGTCGAAGCCGTGCGCGTCACCCTCGACGCCCCGGCCATCGACCTGACGCCGATGATCGAGCGCTATCGCTCGGACGGTGACCTCATCCAGATCTCCACGGCGCCG
Source organism: Methylobacterium gossipiicola (assembly GCF_900113485.1). Classification (GTDB taxonomy): domain Bacteria; phylum Pseudomonadota; class Alphaproteobacteria; order Rhizobiales; family Beijerinckiaceae; genus Methylobacterium; species Methylobacterium gossipiicola. Next base: position 248,867 of record NZ_FOPM01000001.1, on the reverse strand, counting down.
GGGAAGGACGGGATCGTCCGCCGCATCGTCGTCAAGGCGCGCGACACGGGTGCCCGTCCCGACTGGATGGTGTTCGCCCTCACCAACGACACCGACGAGCAGATCGACCGTGTCCTCGTCGCCCCGCATTTCCGCCTCGTCGGCTCGGGCGTGATCTGGCCGGATCTCGGCGGCTCGCGCATCGCCGCCATCACGGCGAGTCAGGGTATCCGCCCGGAACGCGACGAGAATCCGGAGGCGGACCAGTTCGTCATCACCCTCGATCCCGGCGCCACCGTCACGTACGTGGCCGAGCTGCGCGGGCCTAACATTCCCCAGGTCTACCTCTGGGACCAGGAAGCCTATCGCAAGAAATCCACCGGCCTGACCCTCTACAAGGGCATCATCATCGGCATCGCCGGCCTACTGGCTTTGTTCCTGACGATCATCTTCGTGGTCAAGGGCGCGATCATCTTCCCCGCCGCCGCCGCCCTGGCGTGGTCGGTGCTGGCCTATGCCTGTATCGATTTCGGCTTCCTTCAGCGCGTCCTGCCCGTCACCGAGGTGGCGGAGCGGATCTACCGCGCCTCGGCCGAGGCGGTGCTCGGTGCCACCCTGCTGGTGTTCCTGTTCGCTTACCTCAACCTCAGCCGCTGGCATGTGCGCTACAGCCATGTTGCTTTCTTCTGGCTCGCGTTCCTCGCCGGCCTCGTAGCCCTCGCGGTATTCGATCCGCCCGTGGCCGCCGGGGTGGCGCGCATCTCCATCGCGGCGGTGGCCGGCGTCGGCCTCCTCCTCATCGTCTATCTCGCCGCCCATAACGGCTACGACCGGGCGATCCTGCTGATCCCGACCTGGCTTCTCCTCCTCGTCTGGGTGGTGGCGGCGGGCTTCGCCATCACCGGGCAGATCGGGTCGGATCTCGTGCAGCCGGCCCTCATCGGCGGCCTCGTCCTCATCGTCATGCTCATCGGCTTCACGGTGATGCAGCACGCCTTCGCGGGCGGAGGTCTCACCCATGCCCTGGTCTCCGACACCGAGCGCCGGGCCCTGGCCCTCACGGGGGCCGGCGACGTGGTGTTCGATTGGGACGTCCCCGGCGACCGCGTCTTCGCCGGCCAGGAGATCGAGGGGCAGCTCGGCCTCAAGCGCGGCGCCCTCGAAGGCCCGGCGGTGAACTGGCTCGCCCTCGTGCATCCCTTCGACGTCGAGCGGTATTCGGCGGCCCTCGATACGATCATCGAAGAACGGCGCGGCCGGATCGTCCACGATTTCCGCCTGCGCTCCACCGCCGGCCCGTATTACTGGTACCGCCTCAAGGCACGGCCGGTGATCGGCACCGACGGTGAGGTGGTTCGGGTGGTGGGCACCATCTCGGACGTCACCGAAGCGCGCACGGCCGAGGAACGGCTCCTGCACGATGCCGTGCACGACAGCCTCACCGGCCTGCCGAACCGCGAATTGTTCAAGGACCGTCTCGACGCCGCCTTGGCCTTCGCCAGCCAGGACCCACGGCTGAAGCCGACCACCATCGTCCTCGATATCGACCGGTTCAAAGCCATCAACGACGCCATCGGCCTGTCCGCCGGCGATTCGATTCTTCTCACCCTGTCGCGCCGCCTCGGCCGGCTCCTGCGACCGCAGGATTCCCTCGCCCGGGTGGCCGGCGACGAATTCGCCCTCATCCTCCTGTCGGAGCGCGAGCCGGAGCGGATCCTCGCCTTCGCCGAGATGATCCGCAAAGCCATCGCGACGCCGATCACCTACGCCGATCGGGAGATCTTCCTCACGGTCTCCGTGGGCCTGGTGCTGCACGAGGTGGCGGCCAACACGAAGCGCGACGTGGTGTTCAAGAACGCCGAGATCGCCATGATCCAGGCTAAGCGCGGCGGCGGCGACCGCATCGAAGTCTACCGCTCCGATATGCACACCGAGCGCAGCGACCGCCTGATGCTCGAAGGCGACCTGCGCCGATCCATCGAGCGCAACGAGATGAAGGTGCTGTTCCAGCCCATCGTCCGGCTCGAGGACCGCACCGTGGCGGGCTTCGAGACCCTGCTGCGCTGGGACCATCCCCGCCTCGGGCGCATCCCGGCCGCGACCTTCATGCCGGTGGCCGAGGAATGCGGCTTCATCGTCAATCTCGGCGTCTTCGCCCTCGAGCGCACGGCCCTCGAACTCGCCGCGTGGCAACGCTCCCTCGACGTGGAGCCGCCGATCTTCGCCACCGTCAATATGTCGTCGCGCCAGATCCTGCGTCACGACCTCCTGCACGATGTGAAGACCACCCTGGCCCGCTCCGGCGTGCTGCCCGGCTCCCTCAAGCTCGAACTCACCGAGAACCTGGTGATGGAGAACCCGGAATACGCCGCCCAGATGCTCGCCCGCATCCAAGACCTCGGCGCCGGCCTGTCCCTGGACGATTTCGGCACCGGCTACTCGGCGCTCTCGTATCTCCAGCGGTTCCCCTTCGACACCATCAAGATCGACCAGTCCTTCGTTCGCCAGATGGCGACGGGGCGCACGGCAATTCTTCGCTCCATCGTGAAGATGGCCCAGGAACTCGGCCTCGCCATCGTGGCCGAGGGTGCGGAATCCGAAGCCGACGCGCAGGCCCTCGCCGAACTCGGCTGCGAGTATGCGCAGGGCTTCGCCTTCGGCGAGCCGATGTCGATGCTCCAGGCCCGGCAGCTCCTCGGGGCGGCCCCGGAGGCCGCCTGACCCGGCAGCGATCGTCGCCGCAGCGTCCTTTTCACGAGACTGCGACGGATGGATTTAAGGCTCCCTTAACCATGATCCGCCATTGTCCCATGACGGTAGGCCGGGTTCGAATGGCCGTGCGAGGGGGATCAGTTGATGGCCGAAGCCGCATTCAAGGATGAGGACGGCTCCGAGTCCGAGATGGTCCGGCGCCTGATGGCCCGGTCGTTACGCCTCGTCGAGGCCCCCGTCGCCGAGCCCGACGCGCACCGGCCGCCGCCCCTGGCGTTCCTTCGCGACCGGGCTCCGCCGCCATCCGCAGAGCTCGAGCGCCTCAAGACCGAACTCATGGTCATGAAGGCCGTGCTGCGCGCCCAACAGACCGAGGTTGTCCAGCTCCGCGCCTGCGTCGCCGCCCTGGCCACTTCCGAGTCGGAAGAACTGACCCCCGAGGCGCAAGCCGTGCAGCTGCGCTGGGCGGCCCTCGTCGACCGTCTCCTGAACCTTTCGCACTGATTGCATTTCCGCGACGCCCGATGCGCCGCCTGGCCCCATTCGAGGGATGACGATGAGCGCCCGCTGCTCCCTCGTGGTGAACGGCAAGTCCGTCCGGATCTCCACGGGTGACACTCCCCTGGAAGCCGCCCTGGCGGATGGTGTCATCGCCGCGCCGCCCGGTCTTCTCGGCCAGGGGGCCGGCCCCCTGCCCCGCAGGTCGCAAGCCCGTGGCCACCGCTCCGAGGCGATGAAGGTCGCCGCACCGCGTCCCGGCCTCGTCGAGCGACCCGACTCGCTCGCCGCTCCGGTGGTCAAGCCGGTGCCGGTCCAGAAACGCTCCGGCACCGTCACGCAGATCCTGCCCCTCAGCGCCCACACTCTCGAGGTGGTGGTGACGATCACCAAGCGCCTGGCCTTCGAACCGGGGCATGGCGTGGTGGTGACCTTCGAGGGTTTCGAGCCCGTGACCCTCTATCCGACCCTGCGGATCGACGGCGCGGCCGAGCTCAACGAACTCGTCTTCCATGTGCGCTTGACCGGCGACCGCTCGGCCCTGCCCGACGCGTTCGGGGAGGAAATCGTCCTCGACCATCCCGTGAAAATCAAGGGGCCGGTGGGGCGGGGCTTCTATCGCCCCGGTGGCGGCCGTCTCGTCCTGGTCGCGGCCGAAACCGGGTTCGCGCCGATCTGGTCCATCGCCCGCGCCGCCCGCTACATCGAGCCGGCCCGCGAAGTGGCGATCCATGTCGGCGCCCGCGATCCCCTGGACCTCTACATGCGGCCATCCTTCGACTGGCTCCGCGCCACGGGCGTCGGCCGCCTCGTCCTCGTCGCCGACCGTAGCCGCCAGCGCCCGCCGGACGTTCGCCCCGGCCCCCTCACAGCCCATCTGCCGTCCCTGCGCAGCACCGACGTGGTCCATGTCGCGGGCGATGCCTCCACGGTGGGCGCCGTCGAGGTTCTGGCCGCCGCCGCCGGCGCCCGGTGCTACCCGATTCTCCTCGACGCCAAGCCCTGACGACGCGACCCGGCCCCATCGTCGAGGGGGCCGGGCTTTGCGTCGGCCTATTCCCGGTCGAGCTGTCGCACGGCGCCGCGCGCCGCGCTGGTCGCCAGCATGGCGTAGGCGCGCAGGGCCGTGGTGACCCGACGCTTGCGCGGCTCGGCCGGCTTCCATCCGGCCGCGTCCTGTGCGGCGCGGCGTCGTTGGAGTTCGGCATCGTCCACGGCGAGGTGAATGCTGCGGTTGGGAATGTCGATCTCGATCCGGTCGCCATCCTGCACGAGGCCGATGAGACCGCCCTCCGCCGCCTCCGGCGAGACGTGGCCGATGGAGAGGCCCGAGGAGCCGCCCGAGAATCGACCGTCGGTGACGAGGGCGCAGGCTTTGCCGAGGCCCTTCGATTTCAGGTAGCTCGTCGGATAGAGCATCTCCTGCATGCCGGGACCGCCGCGCGGCCCCTCATAGCGGATCAGCACCACCTCGCCGGCCTTGACCCGTCCGTTGAGGATGGCATCCACGGAGGCGTCCTGGCTCTCGAACACCCGGGCGGTGCCGGTGAAGGTGAGAATCGAGGCGTCCACGCCCGCCGTCTTCACGATGCAACCGTCGAGGGCGAGGTTGCCGAACAGCACGGCGAGGCCGCCATCCTGCGAATAGGCATGGGCCGCCTCGCGGATCACGCCGCCCGTGCGGTCGAGGTCGAGATCCTCCCAGCGCGCCGACTGGCTGAAGGCGACCTGGGTCGGCACGCCGCCGGGCGCCGCCTTGTAGAAGTCCGACACCGTGGCGCTGCCCGTACGCCGAACGTCCCAACGGTCGAGGGCCTCCCCGAGGGTCCCGGAATGGACGCTGCCGGCCTTCGTGTCGATGAGGCCGGCCCGGTCGAGTTCGCCGAGGATCGCCATGATGCCGCCGGCCCGGTGCACGTCCTCCATGTGGACATCGGCCACGGCCGGCGCGACCTTGCACAGGACCGGCACGCGCCGGGACAGCCGGTCGATATCCGCCATGGTGAAGGGCACCTCCGCCTCGTGGGCGGCAGCCAGAAGATGCAGCACGGTGTTGGTCGAGCCGCCCATGGCGATGTCGAGGGTCATGGCGTTCTCGAAAGCTGAGAAGCCGGCGACGGAGCGGGGCAGGACGCTGGAATCGTCGCCCTCATAGTAGCGCTTGGCGAGGTCGACGATGAGGTGACCGGCCTCGACGAACAGACGCCGGCGGTCCGCATGAGTCGCCAGAACCGAGCCGTTGCCCGGCAGCGACAGGCCGAGAGCCTCCGTGAGGCAGTTCATCGAATTGGCCGTGAACATGCCCGAACAGGAGCCACAGGTCGGGCAGGCCGAGCGCTCGATGGCGGCCACGTCCTCGTCCGACACCCGGTCGTCGGCGGCCGCCACCATGGCGTCGACGAGATCGAGCTTCTTGATGACGCCCTTCAACTGAACCTTGCCGGCCTCCATGGGACCGCCCGAGACGAACACCGCCGGAATGTTGAGGCGGAGCGCCGCCATCAGCATGCCGGGGGTGATCTTGTCGCAGTTGGAGATGCACACCATCGCGTCAGCGCAGTGGGCGTTGACCATGTACTCGACGGAATCGGCGATGAGCTCGCGCGAGGGGAGCGAGTACAGCATCCCATCATGGCCCATGGCGATGCCGTCATCGACCGCGATGGTGTTGAATTCCTTAGCGACGCCCCCGGCAGCCTCGATCTCGCGGGCGACGAGCTGGCCGAGATCCTTGAGGTGGACGTGGCCAGGAACGAACTGGGTGAAGGAATTCACCACGGCGATGATCGGCTTGCCGAAATCGCCGTCCTTCATGCCGGTGGCGCGCCACAGGCCGCGGGCGCCGGCCATGTTGCGGCCATGGGTGGTGGTGCGGGAACGATAGGCAGGCATCGCATCTCTCTCTGTTCAGCCGGCTTTTGCGGGCGAGAGGCGATGCGGCGCAAGGGCCTTCGTGGAATGTCTCCAGACAGATTCAGCCTTCGTCGCCGAGCCGAGACGAAGGCCGATGGTTCAGGCGGCCCGTGCCCGCAGGGAAGCGCCGTTGCCGAAGGCGCGGGCATAGAGGGAGGCGTAGGTAACAGCCGCCTCGTCCCACCCGAAGGTGCGCGACATGGCCGTGCGGCGCATGGCGTTGAGGCGCTTCTTCTGACCGAAGGTATCGAGGGCTCGCCGAACCGCGCTTGCGAAGCCGCAGGCGGTGGCTTCGCCGAAGGTGAAGCCGGTCACGCCGTCCTCCACCGTATCGGCAAGGCCGCCGGTGCGGTGCACGATGGGCAGGGAGCCGAAACGCTGAGCATACATCTGCGCGAGGCCGCACGGTTCGAAACGCGACGGCATCAGGAGAAAGTCGCTGCCGGCGAACATCCGGCGGGCATCCTGCTCGTTGAAGCCGACATGGACGCCGACGGAATCGGGATGACGCCGGGAGAGATCGCGCAGCGCGTCCTCGAACCGGCTCTCGCCCTGACCGATCACCACGAGCTGACCGCCCTCGGCGACGATGGTCTCGGCGGCGCCGAGACTCAGGTCGATCCCCTTCTGGTGGACGAGGCGGGACACGATGGCGAAGAGCGGACCGCGCGACACGGCGAGGCCGAACTGGCGGCGCACGGTCTCGGCGTTGGCGCGCTTGCCCTTCCAATCGTCCGCCTCGAAGCGGGTGGCGAGGTGGGGGTCCGTGCGGGGATCCCAGCTCTCGTCGATGCCGTTGAGGATGCCGGCGAGGCGGCCCTGCGCGGCGCGGGTGCGCAGGAGACCGTCGAGGCCGCAGCCGGCGCCCGGCGTGGTGATCTCCCGGGCGTAGGTGTCACTCACCGTGGTGACGTGCGAGGCGTAGTAGAGACCCGCCTTGAGGAACGAGAATTGCCCGTAGAACTCGACGCCGTCCATCTGGAAGGCGTGGTCTGGCACGCCGAGGCGGCCGAGGGCGTCACGGGAGAAAAGGCCCTGATAGGCGAGGTTGTGGACGGTGAGGATGCTCGGGACCCGCAGGCCGGCCCAAGCGAGGTAGGCCGGGGCCAGGGCGGCCTGCCAATCGTTGAGATGGAGGAGGTCGGCGCTCCAGGCAGGGTCGGCGCCGCGCGCGATTTCAGCGGCCGCGAGACTCAGGCGAGCGAAGCGCAGATCGTTGTCATGGAAATCACCCTGGCCGTCGCCGTAGGGCGTGCCGTCGCGCTGGTAGAGTTCGGGGCTGAGAAGCACATAGATCTGCAGGCCGTCCCCGGTCTCGACGAGGCCCAGTTCGCAGGGCGGGATGCCGGCGTGGCCGGGCAGCTGCCCGACGACGGGGATGTGGTCGAACCGCTCCACGACTTGGCGATAGCCGGGGATGAGGATGCGGATATCGTAGTGCCGTCGAAGAGCGCGCGGCAGTGAGGCGGCGACCTCGCCGAGACCACCTGTCTTGACGAAATCCGCCATTTCCGGCGTGGCAAAGAGAATACGGGGCTGATGAAGGGGGGGCGCCTGGTTCGCGAAGAGACCGGAGGCAGGGGTGTCGGACGAGGCCGGCGATAGCATGAAATCCCGGCCACTTTGGGCTGTTCGTGCGTTCCGGGCAGAATTGCCCGCAATCAAAGACACCATCATGAACGCCCCCGGAATGCGTTGGTTCCGCTGCGACGCACAATCTAAGCCATAAATTTGGTTACCGCTTTCCTGCTATTTCGGCAATGCAACAGGCTGGCGTCGCAAAAAATTCAGGAGGGGTTCAGAGTCGCGGGCGCGCGCGACATTTGCCCGCATAATCATGCGCCCTCCTGCGGGCCCTGCGCAGAATGAGCAGGTCCGCCATGGTCGGCGACGTTCGAGAACGGACCGTCGCATGGTTCGCCAGACCCACGACGAGCCCCTGCGCCGACCGGGCACAACCTGCCTGCGAAATGTTCAGGTTCGCCGAGGTCGCTCAGAATCGCATCACGAAACCTTCCTTGCATACAAGATTGGCACGCTGAGTATGCGAGATTAAGCCGATCTTCGGAATTATGACGCTTGGCTGCGCACCCATGCCGCATTCACCCAACCTTCAACCAATCCCTGTCTCATTGTCGCGCCGATTCGATGCGACGGATGATGGAACCGTACCGAAGGGTTCGGCCCTATTCGCACGGGCGGAATGAGGGCTCGCTGCCATGGAGCATCGACCCCGCGCCGCGTGACTTGAACACTTAACGGACGTGGAACCGCGACGGTTCTCGCCCGGGAGCTTTGAGGGGGATCGTGACGTGTGGAATGAGAAGCTGACCGCGCCGGGGAACGCCGAGGATGCGACCATTGCCGAGGCTGTGCATCGCACGGCGGCGGGCGCTCCTGACCAGGCACCCGCCCAGCCGTTCGCACGGGCCACACCGGTCACCGCCCCGTCGAGCGCCGCCGTGGCGGAGTTGCGCGAAGCGATCCTGGCCAAGCTCGCCTATGCCATTGGCAAGACGCCCCAGACGGCCCGCGAGCGCGACTGGTTCGCCGCCACCGCCCTGGCCCTACGGGACCGCATCGTCGACGCCTGTCGGGCGGGCGCAGGACAGGTGCCGAACAAGCGGGTCTATTATCTCTCCCTCGAATTCCTCATCGGCCGTCTCCTGTCGGACGCCATGAACAACCTCGGCCTCGTCGAGACCACGCGGGCCGCCCTGCGCGACCTCGGGATCGAACTCGATTCCGTCGAGGGCGCCGAACCCGACGCGGCCCTGGGCAATGGCGGCCTCGGGCGTCTCGCGGCTTGCTTCATCGAGAGCATGGCGAGCCTGTCGATTCCGGCCATCGGCTACGGCATCCGCTACGACCACGGCCTGTTCCGGCAATCCCTGGAGGATGGCTGGCAGAAGGAGGCACCCGAGACCTGGCTCGCCGAGGGCAACCCCTGGGAGTTCGTGCGCCCGGAGGCGACCTACACCATTGGCTTCGGCGGCCACGTCACCATGCAGTCGGTGTCGGAGGGGGTCATTCGACGCCAATGGCATCCGGCCGAGACCGTCCGGGCGGTCGCCCACGACGTGCCGGTGGTGGGCTGGCGCGGGCGCCACGTGAACACCCTGCGTCTGTGGAAGGCCGAGGCCGAGACCCCCGTCGAGCTCGCCCGCTTCAACGGCGGCGACCATGTCGGAGCCGTGGCGGCGCGGGCCCGCGTCGAGGCGATTTCGCGGGTGCTCTATCCGAGCGATTCGTCGGAAGCCGGCCAGGAGCTGCGCCTGCGCCAGGAATACTTCTTCACCTCCGCTTCCCTGCAGGATCTCGTGCGCCGGCATGTGGGCGAGCGCGGCGACCTGCGCTCCCTGCCCGACCACGCCGCGATCCAGCTCAATGACACCCATCCGGCCATCGCCGTGCCGGAACTGATGCGGCTCCTCATCGACGACCACGGCCTGACCTGGGAGGATGCCTGGCACGTCACCACGAACACCCTCGGCTACACCAACCACACCCTGCTGCCCGAGGCTCTGGAGACGTGGTCCGTCGATCTCATGGAGCGGGTGCTGCCGCGCCATATGCAGATCATCTACCTCATCAACTGGATGCACCTCGAGGAACAGGGCCGGCACGGGCGCGCGAACGCCGCGCAGCTCGCCTCCGTGTCCCTCATCGAGGAGGCCAACGGCAAGCGTGTCCGCATGGGACACCTCGCCTTCCTCGGGGCGCGTCGGGTCAACGGTGTGTCGGCCCTGCACACGGATCTCATGCGCTCGACGGTGTTCAAGGATCTGCACGCCCTCGACACGGATAAGATCGTCAACAAGACCAACGGCATCACCTTCCGCCGCTGGCTGCACAACTGCAATCCGGAGCTGACGCGGCTCGCCGTCGAGACCGTGGGCGAAGGCGTCCTCGACCGGCCCGAACTCCTGACAGGGCTCGCCGACCACGCCGCCGATGCGGGGTTCCAGGCGCGCTATCGGGCCATGCGCCGGGCGCGCAAGGAGGCTCTCGCGAAGGTGGTGGCCGAGCGCACGGGCATCGCGGTCGATCCCGAGAGCCTGTTCGACGTTCAGATCAAGCGCATCCACGAATACAAGCGCCAGCTCCTCAACGTCATCGAGACCGTGGCGCTGTATCAGGCGATCAAGGCCGAGCCGAACCGCGACTGGACACCGCGGGTGAAGATCTTCGGTGGCAAGGCGGCGCCGAGCTACGTGCAGGCCAAGCTCATCATCAAGCTCGCCTGCGATGTCGCCCGGGTGGCCAATGACGATCCGGACGTAGCCGGCCGCCTCAAGGTAGTATTCCTGCCGAACTATTCGGTGAGTCTCGCCGAAGCGATCATTCCGGCCGCCGATCTCTCCGAGCAGATCTCCACCGCGGGCATGGAGGCGTCGGGCACCGGCAACATGAAGCTGGCCCTGAACGGGGCCCTCACCATCGGGACCCTCGACGGCGCCAACATCGAGATCCGCGACCATGTGGGCCCGGACAACATCTTCATCTTCGGCCTCGATGCCGCCGGGGTCCAGGCCCGGATGGACGAGCCGGATTACGCGAAGGCCGCCATCGCCGCCTCGCCGCGCCTCGCCGCCGCCCTCGACCTCATCGGCTCGGGCGGCTTTTCGCCCGACGATCCGAACCGGTTCCGTCCCATCGTGGACAGCCTCGTCCACGAGGACCGCTATCTCCTGACGGCGGATTTCGACGATTATTGGCGCGCCCAGCGCGCCGTCGACGCCGCCTGGAACGATCCGGCCGCCTGGTGGCGCAAGGCCATCCTCAACACCGCCCGGATGGCGTGGTTCTCCTCCGACCGCTCGATGCGCGAATACGCCGAGGAGATCTGGCGGGTCCGGGTCGCCTGAGGCGAATCACGCGCAACATGGAAAAGCCCGGCCGATGCGAATCGGCCGAGCTTTTTCGAGTCCGGAGGACGGGACGGTCTAATGCGCAGTGCCGAAAGCCGCGTGCAGCAATCCCTGCTGGGCCGCCACCGGGCTCATCACCGGCAGCGCGGCCGGGCGCTCGGCGGTGATCAGGCCATCGAGGTGGAGGATGCGGGCATGCATCCGGCGCGAGCGCACGATGAGATCCTGCAGGCGTGGCGGAAGGAGGCCGAACACGTCGGCCTTGAACGGCTCGGTCGCGGCGAGGCGCACCCGGGTCTTTTCCTCCAAAGCCTCGTCTGGCGTCAGCTCGCCCTCGGCCACGGCGCGCTGCACGAGAAGCCAGGAGGCGATCTGCATGAGCCGGGTCGTGAGACGCATGGTCTCGCCAGCGTAGCTGAGCGTCCCATCCCGGGACATCAGGCGCGATTCCTCCCGGCCCTCGCCGTCGAGGTAGGCCGCAGCCTCCTCGACCAGGGTCATGCCTTCGCGGAACAGCGTTCTGAAGGCGTCGGAGGCGACATAGGTCTCACCGAAATTGACCGAGTCGCGCTCGTCCCGGAATGTCACGTCGAGTCCGTTCATGTTGCCTCCTGCGTGGCGTCCGGCTGACCGATCGTCCGAAAATGGACCATCGCCGTCGCCTTTCCGGTGGGATGTGCAACGGTAACGCCGCCGGGACGCAAACGCGCCCTTAACCCTGTTTTAACCTTAACGGCGAGAGCCGGATCGTGGCTCCGAAGACCGTCTTTGCGTTGACTCCGGGGCGGTCATCCGTCATAAGCCGCGCCATCGCGACGCGGCGTCCTTCGGGGCGCTCTTCGCGCTTGCAGATACATCTGGACGCGTGACGGGGCCTGCACTGGCGGTGAAGCCTGCGGCACCCATCCTCGGCCATCGGAGAGTGCCCCGTGAAGAGAACCTATCAGCCCAGCAAGCTCGTGCGTAAGCGTCGTCACGGCTTCCGCGCCCGCATGGCCACCGCCGGTGGCCGCAAGGTGATCGCGGCTCGCCGCGCCCACGGTCGCAAGAAGCTGTCGGCCTAAGGTCGACGAGGTCACGCGCCGCCACCGTGCGGCGCGTCGCGGATGACATCGGCTCCGGGCCGTAAGAACGGAGCTGTCGTGGCGAAGGGTGCCGTGTCGAAGATCGGACGGTTGACCCAGCGCGCGGACTTCCTGGCCGCCGCAGGCGGACGGCGCTTCCACACGGAGCGCTTCTCCGCGCAGGGACGCCTGCGTGGCGGTGATGCGAAAGCCCCGGATGGGGTCCCGGCGGACCCCGAGGGTCTGCGCATTGGTTTCACCATCACCAAACGGGTCGGCCACGCCACGGAGCGCAACCGCATCCGGCGGCGTCTTCGTGCTGCCCTCCGGGCGACGGCCGACGATCTTCCGTCCCCCGCCGCCGATGTCGTCCTCATCGCCCGTCGACCGGCCCTGTCGGCGGAATTCGCGACCCTGATCGAAGATCTGCGTCGGGCCGTGCCCGTCGTAACCAAGCCCCAGACCCGCAAGGACACGGATACTCGAGCGCAGGGGTCTTCGCCCCGGCGTGGTCGCGGTAAACCCGGGTCCGACAAGCCGATCTCCCACGGCCCCGCCGCTGGCGCGAAGCCCACGATGCCGCTATTGGCCTCTGGCCCAGGGGCCGACGCCCCGCCGGGCCGCGCCCCGGCGCCCTCCCCCATTCCCAACGCATGCGACGGACCGACCGATGGGTAATGACAAGACGAACATGATCGTCGCGATCGCCCTGTCGCTGGCGGTCCTGCTCGGCTGGAACTACTTCATCGCCGCCCCGCGCGTGGAGCAGCAGCGTCAGGCCGCGTTGCAGAACAAGGCCGCGACCACGCCCGACGGCGTACCGAGCCCGAGCCCGAAGGAAGGCGGCCCCTCAGCCCCCGTTCCCGGTACCGTGCCGGGTGCGCCCGGCGCCGTGGGTGGCACGGGCGCCATCGAACCGCGCGAGGCGGTGATCGCCCGCTCGCCGCGCGTCACCATCGACACGCCGGCGCTCGCCGGTTCCATCGCCCTCAAGGGCGGCCGGATCGATGACGTCCTGCTCAAGAACTACCACGAGACCGTGAGCGACGAGAGCCCGCGCATCGTGCTGCTCTCGCCCATGGGCACGGCCAATCCGTATTATGGCGAATTCGGCTGGGTCGGCCAGAATGCCGGCCCCCTGCCGGGCAGCGATACCGTGTGGACCGCCGACGCCACCACCCTGACGCCCGGCAAGCCCGTCACCCTGACCTATGACAACGGCGCCGGCCTCGTGTTCCGACGCATCGTCGCGGTGGACGACAAGTTCATGTTCACCGTCCGCGACGAGGTCGAGAACAAGGGCTCGGCCGCCGTCAGCCTGTATCCGTACGGCCTCGTCTCGCGCTGGGGCAAACCGACGACCCAGGGCTACTACGTGCTGCACGAGGGCCTGATCGGGGTGCTCGGCGCCGATGGCCTGCAGGAATACACCTACGATCACCTCGCCAAGGAACCGCTGCTCGGCAACGCCACCACCCGTGGTAAGACCTGGACCGGCGTCACCGGCGGCTTCGTCGGCATCACCGACAAGTACTGGGCCGCCGCCGCGATCCCCGATCAGGCCGCGCCCTATACCGGCAGCTTCACCGAGCGCACGGACGGCGCCACGAAGGTCTACCAGACGAGCGTGCTCGGTGGTGTGCGCGTGGTCGATCCGGGTGCCACGGCGACCGCGACGCAGCAGCTCTTCGCCGGCGCAAAGGAAGTCAACACCATCAACGCCTACCAGAAGAATCTCGGCATCGAGAAGTTCGATCTGATGATCGACTGGGGCTGGTTCCACTTCATCACCAAGCCGATGTTCCGGGCTCTCGACTTCTTCTACCATCTGTTCGGCAATTTCGGCGTCGCGATCCTGGTCGTGACCCTGTGCCTCAAGATCCTGTTCCTGCCCATCGCCAACAAGTCCTACCAGTCCATGGCCAAGATGAAGGCTGTGCAGCCTGAGATGGCCTCCATCCGCGAGCGCTACGGCAACGACAAGCTGAAGCAGCAGCAGGCGATGATGGAGCTGTACAAGAAGGAGAAGATCAACCCGGTGGCCGGTTGCTGGCCGGTGCTGATCCAGATCCCGGTGTTCTTCGCCCTCTACAAGGTTCTGTTCATCACCATCGAGATGCGGCACGCGCCGTTCTTCGGCTGGATCAAGGACCTCGCCGCCCCCGATCCGACGAGCCTCCTCAACCTGTTCGGCCTGCTCCCGTTCGCCGCGCCGGATATCGTCCATCTCGGCGTCTGGCCCATCATCATGGGCATCACGATGTTCATCCAGATGAAGATGAACCCCGCGCCGCCGGACCCGGTCCAGGCGCAGATCTTCACCTTCATGCCGATCGTGTTCACCTTCATGCTCGGCTCGTTCCCGGCCGGTCTGGTGATCTACTGGGCCTGGAACAATACCCTTTCGGTGATCCAGCAATACGTCATCATGCGCCGCAACGGCGTGAAGGTGGAGTTGTGGGACAACCTGCGAGGGACCTTCCGCCGAAAGCCCGCCGACAAGGACGCCCCGGTCAAGGGCTGATCTCCCCGGACTGCAGTTCCGGCCCTGACGTTTCCCTCTGTCCTCCCCGTCCCGGCGGGGAGGACTTCCTGTTTCTCGCGTGTCGGCTCGGAAGGCGGATGCGCCTCTCCGAACGGTCCTCAATCCCATGTCTCAGGCCGAAGACGACGCGCTCCTCGAATCCGGTCGCCTGCTGTTCGCGGGTGCCGCCGACTTCATCGCCTCCGCCCCGAACGTGCCGGCCCTGCCACCGATGAAGGGCGTGGAGATCGCCTTCGCGGGTCGCTCCAACGTCGGCAAGTCGAGCCTCGTCAACGCGCTCACAGGGCGCAACACCCTGGCGCGGACCTCGCACACACCCGGCCGCACGCAGCAGCTCAACTTCTTCGATATCGGCGGCCGCCTGACCCTCGTCGACATGCCGGGCTACGGCTACGCGGCGGTGGAGAAGACCAAGGTCGAGGCCTGGACCGACCTCATTCACAACTACCTCAAGGGGCGCGCCAACCTCGCCCGGGTGTTCATGCTCATCGACTCGCGCCACGGCCTGAAGAGCATCGACACCGACGTCCTCGACGGCCTCGACAAGGCGGCCGTGAGCTACCAGGTGGTCCTGACCAAGGGCGACGCCCTCAAGAAATCCGAGATCGAGGCCCGCATCGCCAAGACCCGCGAGGCCCTGTCGAAGCGGCCCGCCGCCTATCCGGAAATCCTCATCACATCGAGCCGCGACGACCGTGGTGTGCCGGAACTGCGCGCCAGCGTCGCCCGGCTCCTGGCCGAGCGGGGCGCCTGATGGCCCGGGCGGAGCGCGGCCTCCTGGCGCTGGGGGCGCTCGCGGGGCTCCTGGGCGTCGCCGCGAGCGCCGCGGCGACCCATATGGCGGGGACCGACAGCCTGAAGACGGCAGCCCAGTTCCTGCTGTTCCACGCGCCCGCGATCCTCGCTTTGGCGGGCCTGTCTGCAATGGGACTGACCCACCGTCGCCTGACGCGGCTCGCCGGCGCCGCCCTGGTGCTGGGGCTGGCCCTGTTCTGCGGCGACCTCGCCCTACGGGCGCTGCACGGAACGCCGCTGTTCCCCATGGCCGCCCCGACGGGCGGCTTCCTGCTCATGGCCGGCTGGCTGTTCGTGGGTGTGGCGGCGTTGATCCCGGCCAAGCATGAGGCGCGCTAGCGCTGTGACGCAATCACTTCGTTCCTGCGCCAGAGCACGAGGCTTTTGTTTTTGCATCAAGTTTCCCAGACACGGCTGAAGCCTCCGTCTGGATCGATGCACGAGGCGCCCTCTCCTCGTCGGGGATCCTGAAGCAAGTCTATCGGATGAGCGGCGGCAGCGGTGGCTGCGTCCCCTCAGGCAGGGCGGTGCGCGCCATGTTCATGCTCATGGCGAGCAGGGTGTAATACCCGTTGATCCCCGCCATCTCGATGGCCCCCTGCTCGCCAAACGTCGCCACGGCGCGGGCATAGGTCGGATCGCTCACCGCCTTGTTGTGGTGGAGCTCCGTCGAGAAGGCGTAGACGAGGGTTTCCTCCGGCCCCATGGCGTCCGGCCGACGTCCTTCCCGGATCGCCGCGACGATCTCAGGGTCGAGCCCCGCCTTGAGGGCGATGGGCGCGTGGATGTGCCACTCAAGCTGCTGCGTCCATTCCCGCGCTGTGATGAGGATGATGAGTTCGCTCAGCCGCAGGGGCAGCACGCTGCGATAGCGCAGGTGTAGCCCCATGTTGCTGGCGTTGGTCATCAATTCCGGACTGCGCAGGAGCGGCACGAACGGCCCGAACACCGGGGTTTTCCGGGCCGCGAGGAACTGCGCCGCCGCGGCCTTCTGGGCCTCATTCATGGATTCCGCCGGAATTTCGGGCAGGCGGTCCTGAGCCATGGCGGATTGGGTCCCGAGCAGGAGGAGCGACAGCACCGGCAGGATCGTGAAACGCATGATTTTCCTCCTCGGGTCCCGAGCCGTGCCCTACGGCATGACTGGCGGGTGATACGTCAGGGTGAAGGCCAGGGCCCAGAGCAGGAACAGCACCACCGGCAGGTGGATGATGAGTTGCAGGAAGCTGAAACCGACGATGTCGCGGGCTTTCAAACCGAGGATGCCCAGCAGCGGCAGCATCCAGAACGGGTTGATGAGGTTCGGCAGGGCTTCGGCCGCGTTGTAGACCATCACGGCCCAGCCGAGATGGACCTGCAACTCGTTGGCCGCCTGCATCACGTAGGGCGCTTCGAGCAGCCACTTACCGCCGCCCGAGGGCACGAAGAAGCCGAGCACCGCCGAGTAGACCCCCATGGAGATGGGGAAGCTGCCCGTGGTGTTCAGGCTGACGAAGGCGTGGGTGATGACGTCGGAGACGGAGGTCCCGGCGGCGTTCTTCGGCCCCGTCAGCATGGCCGAGATGGCGGCGTAGAACGGGAACTGGATGAGCACGGCGGCGGTGGCCGGCACGGCCTTGCCCACGGATTTGAGGAAGTTCTTCGGCCGCCAGTGCAGGAGCAACCCGAGGGTGAGGAACAGGAAGTTGTAGGTGTTCAGGCTCGAGATCGCGGTGATCCAGGATTGCCGCGCGAATTCCTGCACGAGCCAGCCGACCGCCAGGATCGCCAGGAGCAGGGTGAGGATCGGGGAATGTTCGAGCCATTCGCTCGGCTGGCGGGGACGCGTCGTGTCGGGCTTCTCACGGGAGACGTCGACGCCCATGGATTCGGCCGTGACGGCGCTGGCGGGACCGGGCGCCGAGACATACGCGATGACGATGGAGATCACGAACAGCACCACGGCGATCAGCATCGATTGCCAGAGGAAGATCGTTTCGCTGAACGGGATCACGCCGGTGATGGCCAGCAGGTTCTTCGGCAGGCTCGCGGCATTGGCCTGAAGCTGGGCGGCCGAGGAACTCAGGCCCATGGCCCAGGTGGCCCCGAGGCCGAGATAAGCGGCGGCGCCGGCCGCCCGGTAATCCATCTTAAGATCCGTGCGGCGGGCGAGCGCCCGCGCCAGGAGGCCGCCGAAGATGAGGCTGAGGCCCCAGCTCAGGAACGACGACAGCATGGTGGCCGCTGCCACGAGGCCGACGGCGCCGCGCCCGCTCTTCGGGATCGCCGCGAGGCGGTCGATGAGCGCCTGAACCGGCGGGGCGGTCGCCACGACGTAGCCGCCGATGGTCACGAAGGCCATCTGCATGGTGAACGGAATCAGGCTCCAGAACCCGTCTCCGAAGCTCTTGGCGATGGCGGCCGGGGTCGCCCCGTTGGCCAGCGCCCCGAGGGCCACGATCACCACCGCGATGGCGACGAACACGAACGCGTCTGGAAACCACTTCTCCGCCCACGCGGTGAAACGAATGCCGAGGCGGGACAGCGTCCCCTCGGCGACCGGCTCGCCCGTCGGACCACCGGATGGGCGGGGTGTATGGGACATGGGGGGATTTCCGTGGTCGTCCGAGGGATGGACCCGCATCTTGCGCAAACGCCTGCTTCGCTCAAGCTCGCCCGCCGGCTCATGAACACGTTCGTGCCGAGCGACCGGGCGAGCCGGCATTTGCGGTTCCTTTAAAGTTGTCGACGCAGGACTCGGTGGCGAGCCTCGGATCGCCGGGCAAAACTCGGCGTGCCGCAATCGAGCCCCTGGGCACAGACGGACGAAACGCGATGGTCAAACCCGCCCAGAAAGTCGATCTCGACCGCATCTCGGGCACCCGCCGGTCGACGGGGCCGATCGTGCGCGACCTGTCGCGACCGACCTATGAATCGGCCCCCGTGACCACGCGCGGACGGGCTTTCGGCAACGGGTGGACCTGGCTCGTCGTCACCCTCGCCAATCTCGCGCTCTTGCTCGTCGTGGCGTTCGCCGCGGTGGTGGGGCCACCCGTCCTGGAGTGCCGCGAGCGGGCCAAGACCGGATTCTTCACCGGCCAAACCCTCATGGGATGCGTCGACGAAGCGACGCGCCGACGCATGGAACACCTCGAGAACTGGATCGGGACGGTCCTGCGCGGCTCCGGCCGCTGAGCCCCCGCCACGGGTCGAGCTCGCGCGGAGCAAGCCCCTTGGTGGGAAGGACCCGCTTTCGCGGCGGCCTGGCGCCTGGCGCGGCGAAAACGCTTGAAACGGGATCGCGACGGGGCTATTTGTTCGTTATCAGTTCTGGTTGCAGTCTCGAGGCTGCGGTTCGGGAGTGGGCCCCACCGGGTCCGCTCTTTTTTATTGCCGCAACGCTTCGTGCCACCGGACCCTCTCTCGCAAGGCCGGATTCCAGGCGCAGCATGGCGGACACTTCCGAAAAACGTCTGATCACCGAGACCGGCGTCGCCGCGCGCGTCGTTCAGGTCATCGAGGCTTCCATCGAGGGCCTGGGCTTTCGGGTGGTCCGCGTGCGGGTCACCAGCGCCAACGGGTGCACGGTGCAGATCATGGCCGAGCGTCCGGACGGCACCATGTCGGTGGATGATTGCGAGACGGTGAGCCGGGCGATCTCGCCGCTCCTCGATCTCGACGACCCCATCGGCAAGCCTTACTACCTCGAAATCTCTTCCCCGGGCATCGACCGCCCCCTGGTCCGCGCCATCGATTTCGAGCGTTGGGCCGGCTACGAGGCCAAGATCGAACTCGCCGTGCCCCTCGACGGGCGCAAGCGCTTTCGCGGCATCATCCGCACGCCCAATCCCGATGGACTGACGGTGCCCATCGACCTGCCCGACGTGAAAGAGGGCCTGCCGAGCCGCATCGATCTGCCCTTGCGCGACCTCGGCGATGCCTATCTCGTGCTCACGGACGATCTGGTCCGCGAATCCCTGCGCCGGGGTGGCGGTCCGCCGCCGATGCTCGACGACGACGAGGAGTTCGAGGACGAGGCGGAGGACGAAGACGGCCCCGAGGCCGAGCCCGCCCCGCTCAAGAAAAAGATTTCCCGGCCGCTGAAGCCCAAGGCGTCTCAGAAGCCGAAGCCCGTGAAGGTCGAGACCGAAGAGAGTCTCGCCATCAAGGCCCAGAACAAGGCCAAGCCCATCCGCACCAAGGCGGTGCGGCTCAAGGACGACGGGAAGCTCCACTAGGCGGATCGGACCGGAGGCCCCTCCCCCGGTTCGACGCGACATCGCTCGAAGCGCCGGCCCCACCCGGTCCGACGCCTGCTCATGCCCCGGTCGCGTCGGGCCAACCCGCCGCGACCGTGAAAATCCACGACGAAGAGAAGGACGAAACCGATGGCCGTCGTCAGCGCCAACAGGCTCGAACTCCTGCAGATCGCCGAAGCGGTCGCGCGCGAGAAGGTGATCGACCGCTCCATCGTCATCGACGCCATGGAGGAGGCCATCGCCAAGGCCGCCCGCTCGCGTTACGGCGCCGAGACCGACGTTCATGCCGAGATCGACCCGAAGACCGGGGCCCTGCGCCTGTCGCGTCACCTCGTGGTGGTGGACGAGGTGGAGAACGATGCCCGCGAGGTCACCCTCGATCAGGCGCGCCGCTACAATCCCGGCGCCCTCGTGGGAGACGTGATCTCCGATACCCTGCCGCCCTTCGATTTCGGGCGCGTCGCCGCCCAATCGGCGAAGCAGGTAATCGTCCAGAAGGTGCGCGACGCCGAGCGTGACCGTCAGTTCGACGAGTACAAGGACCGGATCGGCGAGATCGTGAACGGCCTCGTCAAGCGCGTCGAGTACGGCAACGTCATCGTCGATCTCGGGCGCGGCGAGGGCATCGTGCGCCGCGACGAGATGATCCCGCGCGAGACCTTCCGCCCCGGCGACCGCATCCGCACCTACCTTTTCGACGTGCGCCGCGAGGTCCGTGGGCCGCAAATCTTCCTCAGCCGCTCGCATCCGCAATTCATGGCCAAGCTCTTCGGCCAGGAAGTGCCCGAGATCTACGACGGAATCGTCGAGGTGAAGGCGGTCGCCCGCGATCCCGGGTCCCGCGCCAAGATCGCGGTGATTTCCCGCGATGGATCGATCGATCCCGTCGGCGCCTGCGTGGGTATGCGCGGTTCGCGCGTCCAGGCGGTGGTCGGCGAACTCCAGGGCGAGAAGATCGACATCATCCCGTGGTCCGAGGATCAGGCGACCTTCATCGTCAACGCACTCCAACCGGCGGAAGTCGTGAAGGTGGTGCTCGACGAGGAGGCCGACCGCATCGAGGTGGTGGTGCCGGATGACCAGCTGTCGCTCGCCATCGGCCGTCGCGGCCAGAATGTCCGCCTCGCTTCGCAACTCACGGGCTGGGACATCGACATCCTGACGGAGGCCGAGGAATCCGAGCGCCGTCAGAAGGAATTCGCGGAGCGCACCGCGGTCTTCATGGAAGCCCTGGACGTCGACGAGACCGTGGGCCAGCTCCTCGCGGCGGAAGGCTTCCGCAGCGTCGAGGAGATCGCCTATGTCGAGCCCGGCGAACTCGCCAATATCCAGGGTCTCGACGAGGAGAGCGGCACCGAGATCCAGGCCCGCGCCCAGGATCACCTCGCCCGCGTCGAATCGGAGTTCGACGCCAAGCGCCAGGAACTCGGCGTCCAGGACGAACTGCGCGAGATCGACGGCATCACCACCCCCATGCTGGTGGCGCTCGGCGAGAACGATGTGAAGACCATCGAAGATCTGGCCGGCTGCGCCACGGACGACCTTGTGGGCTACACCGAGGGCCGTGGACCCGAGGCCACGCGCCATGCGGGCTACCTCGACGGTTTCGAGGTCTCCCGGGCCGAGGCCGAAGCCATGGTGATGGCCGCCCGTCTCCATGCCGGCTGGATCGAGGCTCCGGCCGAAGCCGCCGAGGGCGAGGCCGAGACCGACGAAGCCGAGACGCCCGCCTCCGCCTGATCGCACGCGGTCGATTCGAACGGAGGGATGGTCGAGCGCCGTCCCTCCGCTATTGTCATAGACGCCTCGCCGTTCCTCAGGACCCCATGGACTCCACCCCCGAACATCCGGCGGACGATGCGCCGGACGCGGATTTGAGCGATGCCCTCGATGCCGGGCTCGGCCGTGGCCGCCAGGGTGCGGAGCGCACCTGCCTCGTCACCCGGACCAAGCGCGCGCCGAAGGACCTCGTCCGTTTCGTCGTCGCCCCCGATGGGACCGTGGTGGCGGACCTGCATGCCCGTTTGCCCGGACGCGGCGCCTGGCTCACGCCGACGCGGGCGGTGGTAGCGGAAGCCCTGAAAAAACGCGCCTTCCAGCGGGCGTTCAAGACGAAGGACCTCGTCGCTCCGCCCGATCTCGCCGACCGAATCGCCGCCGGTCTGCGGGCCGATCTGCGTCAGTCCCTCGCGCTCGCCAACAAGGCCGGCTGCGTGGTGGCGGGATTCGCGAAAGTCGAAGCCGCCATCGGCGACAGGGCCGGTGTCGCGGCGGTGATTCAGGCCCATGACGGCAGCGCCGACGGTCGCCGGAAGATTGTGGCGGCCTTGCACCGGCGCCATGGCGATGCCATATCGCGAATTCCTGTTATCGATAGCCTGTCCAATGAAGAATTGGGCGTGGCCTTGGGCAGGGATCATGTGATACATGCGGCTCTCGTCGCAGGAGTCGGAAGTTCCGGCTGCCTTGCGCGTTGGCGTCGGCTCCGCTCCTTCGAAGGTTTGGCGACGACGGCCGAGGAGGCCGGTTCCGTCCGTTATGGGCAAGCCGCTTCCGATCTGCACGACGACGAAGTGACGGATTTGCCCGGCGCACAGCAGTCTGCCGGTTCACGGGACGATGGAAACCCTCAGGGTTTGGACTGAATGAGCGATACGAACAATCCGGGCGACAAGACGCAGGCGAGACCCCCTTCGAAGCCGCTGTCCTTGAAGCGTCCGATCGAGCAGGGAACGGTGCGTCAGAGCTTCTCCCACGGCCGTACCAAGCAGGTCGTGGTCGAGACGGTCAAGCGCCGTGTCATCGGCGCGGCACCGGCCGCACCGGCGCGCGAGACGACACCCGTCGCCCCGGCGACGCGGGTGGCGCCGCCGCCCCCTCCCGCAGCCCCCCGGCAGGCCCAGCGTTCCGCTTCGGGCGTCGTGCTGCGCACGCTGAGCGAGCAGGAGAGCAACGCCCGCGCGGCCGCCCTCGCCGACGCCAAGCGTCGCGAGGCCGAAGCCAAGCAGCGCGCGGAGGCTGAGGCCGCCGCCGAGCGTGAGCGTCTGGCCGCCGAGCAGCGTGAGCGCGAAGCCGCCGAGGCGAAGAAGCGCGAGGAAGAGGCCCGCCGCCGGCAGGAAGAAGAGGCGCGCCTCGCCGCCGCCGAGGAGGCCCGTCGCGCCGCCGAGGAGGCCGCCAAGGAAGCTTCGAAGGAAGCTGCGAAGCCCGCTCCGGCGCCCACCGTTTCGAGGACGGCGCCGATGCCGGCCGCTCCCACCATCGTGCGTACGCCGCCGACTCCGCCCCGCGCGCCGGCCGCTCCCGCCGCTCAGGCTGCGCCCCGGCCGGCTCCCGCCCCGGCCGCGCGGCCGCCCCTGACCGCCCGCCCGGCCTCTTCGGAGCCGCGCAAGACCATCACGGCGGATGTGCGCAAGCCGCGTGATCTGAACTTTATGGCGCGCCCCGCGCCGGCTCCGGAGCCCGAGCCCACCGCGCCGACGGCGGCCACCGCCGCGCGCCCGGCGGGTGCCGCCACCACGGCCCGTACCCCGGGCCGTCCCCAGGCCGCCGAGGAGGAGAACGAGCAGAAGCGCGTGATCCGCCGCCCCGGTATGCCGCTCAAGATCATCACGCCGCCCAAGACCCCGAAGCAGCCGGGCGGTGACCGAAATCGCGGCCGTCTCACCATCGCCACGGCGACCTCGGGCGAGGACGAGCGCACGCGCTCCGTCGCTTCGTTCCGCCGTCGTCAGCAGCGCATGAGCGGTCACCGTCAGGTCGAGCAGAAAGAGAAGCTCTCCCGCGAGGTGACGATCCCGGAGACGATTACGATTCAGGAACTCGCCAACCGCATGTCGGAGCGGGCCGTGGACGTGATTCGCCTGCTGATGAAGCAGGGCCAGATCCACAAGATCACCGACGTGATCGACTCGGATTCGGCGCAGCTCATCGCCGAGGAACTCGGTCACACCGTGCGCCGCGTCGCGGAGTCGGACGTCGAGGAGGGTTTGGTCAGCGACGAGCCGGATCTGGAGGAGGATCTCGATCCCCGTCCGCCCGTGGTCACGATCATGGGTCACGTCGATCACGGCAAGACCTCGCTGCTCGACGCCATCCGCAAGACCACCGTGGTCTCGGGCGAGGCCGGCGGCATCACCCAGCATATCGGTGCCTATCAGGTCGCAGCGCCGTCCGGCGACATGGTCACCTTCATCGACACCCCCGGCCACGCGGCCTTCACCTCCATGCGCGCCCGTGGCGCCAAGGTGACGGATATCGTCGTGCTCGTGGTGGCGGCCGATGACGGCGTCATGCCCCAGACGGTGGAGGCGATCTCCCACGCCAAGGCAGCGGGCGTGCCCCTCATCCTGGCGATCAACAAGATCGACAAGCCCGAGGCGAACCCGCAGCGGGTGCGCACGGAGCTGCTGCAGCACGACATCCAGGTGGAATCCATGGGCGGTGAGACCCTGGAATTCGAGGTGTCGGCCAAGACCGGCGACGGCCTGTCCGATCTGCTGGAAGGCTTGCAGCTGCAGGCTGAGATCATGAACCTGCGCGCCAATGAGCAGCGTGACGGCGAGGGCACGGTCATCGAGGCCAAGCTTGATCGCGGTCGCGGCCCCGTGGCCACGGTCCTGGTCCAGCGCGGCACCCTGTTCACCGGCGATATCGTCGTCGCCGGCGCCGAGTGGGGTCGCGTCCGCGCCCTCATCGACGACAAGGGTGAGAACGTGCCCTATGCCGGCCCTTCGGTCCCGGTGGAGGTACTCGGCTTCAACGGTACGCCGGATGCGGGCGACCGCGTCGTGGTGGTGCCCAACGAGGCCCGTGCCCGCGAGGTCACCGAGTATCGCGCCCGCCAGAAGCGCGAGCGCATCGCCGCCCGCACGGGTGGTGCCAACCGTTCGCTCGTCGACATGATGCGCGATCTCAAGGAAGGCGCCGGTCGCAAGGAACTGGCCCTCGTGGTCAAGGGCGACGTGCAGGGTTCGGTGGAAGCCATCACGGGCGCTCTGGAGAAGCTCGGCAACGACGAGGTGTCGGCGCGCATCCTGCTCTCGGGCGTGGGCGGCATCACCGAATCGGACATCACCCTGGCGGAGGCGTCCAAAGCCGTCGTCATCGGCTTCAACGTGCGGGCCCACAAGGAAGCGCGCGAGTCGGCCGAACGAAACGGTGTCGAGATCCGCTACTACAACATCATCTACGACCTCGTGGATGACATCAAATCGACCCTCTCGGGCATGCTGCCGCCGACGCTCCGCGAGGAGCGCCTGGGCGAAGCCCAGATCATCCAGATCTTCGACGTGTCGAAGGTCGGCAAGATCGCGGGTTGCCGCGTCACCGACGGCGTGGTCCAGCGTGGCGCGCACGTTCGCCTCATCCGCGACAGCGTGGTCATCCACGAGGGCAAGCTCGCCCAGCTGAAGCGCCTGAAGGACGACGCCAAGGAAGTCATCTCGGGCTACGAGTGCGGTATGTCCTTCGAGAACTTCCAGGATATGCGGGCCGGCGACACCATCGAGTGCTACCGCGTCGAGGAAATCCGCCGGACCCTGTGACGGAACGGTTGTGTTCGGAGATCAGAAGGGGGCCGCAGCCAAAGCTGCGGCCCCCTTCTTCGTTCGCCGACTGAATTAAGCTTAAGCAGAAGTTTACGTGGTCACTGGGGCGACCGCCTCGGACGAACCCCCGCCCCTCCAGTATGGTGCCGGGCAACGAACCGATCCCGAGTTTGGCGGAGCCTTCCATGCTGCAATCCTACGCCCTGCGACGGGCGCTGACGGACGGAAAATATCGCAAGATCTTCGTCGAGCGCCTCACCGAACCGCTGCACCTGAACATCCTGTCGGCGGGTGTCGCGCTGTTCGGCAGCTACCCGGCCAAGGTGGCGTTCGATCTCGTGGTGCGCCAGCAATACGCTTACCCGATCCTGTTCGCCGCTCAGTCGGCGAAGAAGCTCGGCATCCAGCGCATCGTGGTGCTCGAATTCGGCGTCGCCACCGGGGCCGGCCTCCTCAATATGTGCGAGCTCGCGGCGCGCACGGAAGCGGCCACGGGCGTGCTCATCGATGTGGTCGGATTCGACACCGGCTCCGGCATGCCCCCGGCCGTGGACCATCGCGACCTGCCCGAATATTTCCAGGAGGGTGACTACCCGATGGATTTCGAGGCCCTGCGCCGCTCCCTACCGCCGCGCTGCCGGCTCATCATCGGAGATGTCGCGGAAACGATTCCCGGTTACCTCGAAAGTGTCCGGCCGGACGCGCCCATCGGTTTCGTGTCGGTGGACGTGGACTATTATTCCTCCACGGTTCGGACCCTGCCGGTGCTCGACGGCGAGCCCGAACAGTACCTGCCCATCGTGCCGGTCTACCTCGACGACGTCGGCATGGACGGGTGCAACCCGTGGAACGGGGAACTCCTCGCCGTGGCCGAGTTCAACGAGGCCCGCCCCTTACGCAAGATCGCGCCGTTCAATCTCCTGCGCTCGAAGCGTATCTTCAAGAACGCACAGTGGATCGACCGGATGTACGCGGCGCATATCCACGATCACCCCACCCGTACCCCGGCGACGGCAAAACGTGCGCAACGGGCCTATATCTCGAACGAGTATTTGCGCTAGAAGAGGCGCTCTCGACATCCGCTTCGGTCCAGCCAGCGTCCGTTTCTCCACGGCGGCGATCGATGCTCCGTTTCAGCGACGCCCGGCTGACGGCCTTCCCTCGAGGTTCCCCCGTGGAGCCCCGGGAGTGGTCGTCATCGGTCGTTTCGACAAGACGATCAGAACCGCCCATGGCCCAGAAACAGACCCCGACCGGACCGACGCAGCGTCAGCAGCGCGTGGCCGAGCTGATTCGCCACGCCATCGCGGAGGTCCTTCAGCGCGGTGACGTTCAGGACCCGGTGTTGAGCGCGCACGTCATCACCGTGCCGGAGGTGCGGATGTCGCCGGACCTCAAGGTCGCCACGGCCTACATCATGCCGCTCGGGGGCCAGAACGAAGGTCCGGTGATCGCCGCCCTCGAGCGCAACAAGAAGGTCCTGCGCCAGGAGGTCGCCCGCCGGGTGAACCTCAAGTTCGCGCCGGACCTGCGCTTCCTGCGCGACGCGACCTTCGACGAGGCCGACCGGATCGACGCCCTCCTGCGCACGGACAAGGTTCGGCGGGACCTCGACACGGTGAAGCCCGACGCCGCGGGTTCCGATCCCGACGCCACCTGATCCGTTTCCTTCAGAACCGCCGGGCGGGTCTCGCGCGTTCCCCCGAGGGGACGCCGGGCCTGCCCGTGCCATTTTCTCGAACCATCAAGACCGGACGGCCCCGGCTCCGCGCACGCCGTCCCCGACCGAGGACAGCATGATCCACGACGACACCGCCATCGACTCCCCCGACGAAGCTGCTCCGGCATCCATCGGCTCGGATGACGCGACCGGCACCCCTGGCCCCGCTGGGGGCCGCCGCCAGCCGCGCGGAGGCCCGCGCCCCGACCGGCCGAAGCGCCGCGACGTCAACGGCTGGGTGATCCTCGACAAGGGGGTCGGGATGACTTCGACCCACGCGGTGGCCGTGGTGAAGCGGGCCTTCAACGCCAAGAAGGCCGGCCATGCCGGCACCCTCGATCCCCTGGCCTCGGGCATCCTCCCCATCGCGCTGGGCGAAGCGACCAAGACCGTCCCCTTCGTCATGGATGGCCGCAAGGCCTACGTCTTCACCGTGACCTGGGGCATCGAGACCGACACGGACGACGCCGAGGGACGCCCCGTGATGACGAGCGATGCGCGCCCCGAACGCGAGGCCGTGGAAGCCGCCCTGCCCCGCTTCATCGGCGCAATCGAGCAGGTGCCGCCGCGCTATTCGGCCATCAAGATCGCGGGCGAGCGGGCCTACGACCTCGCCCGTGATGGCGAGGTGGTGGAACTCGTGGCCCGGCCGGTGCAGATCGATCACCTCGCCGTGGTCGAGCATGACGGGCAGCGTACGGTGATCGAAGCCCAGTGCGGCAAGGGCACCTACGTGCGGGCGCTGGCGCGCGATCTCGGGCGGGTGCTCGGCTGTTATGGCCACGTCTCGGCCCTGCGGCGCACCCGCGTCGGTCCCTTCACCGAGGCCGAATCCTGCCTTGCCGCGACTTTGGAGGAAGCCGGTCCCGATGGGAACGGGCCGCACCTTCATCCCGTCGAGACAGCTTTGGACGGTCTCCCCTCCGTGGCGGTCTCCCGTGACATGGCCCTGCGCCTGATGCGAGGCCAGCCGGTGATCCTGCGCGGGCGTGACGCGCCGGTGGAGGGCAAAGCCTTCGCGACCTGCGGCGGGATTCTCGTCTCGGTGGGCGATGTCGAGCGCGGCGAACTCGTGCCGCACCGGGTGTTCCATCTCGGCGGCACGGCGCCTCAACGCGGCTGACGACGCCTCACGGTAAGGCAACGAACGGGATTCCGAAGGGGTCACCCCTTCGGCGGGTGTCGGGCAGAGCCCGACACATTCAACGCCGGGCATACCTCCCAGGCATCGCCTATTCCGCAAGGTGGAAACCGCCCCTCGGGGCGATGCTCAGCGAAGCGGCAACCCGGTCTCGATAACGCGAGCCCAGAGCGAGGCGCCGTAGGGCGCCGCCGCGTCGCAGAAATCGTACTCCGGATGGTGCAGACCGGCGCTGTCGCCGTTGCCGAGGAAGATGTAGGCGCCCGGGCGGTGGGCGAGCATGTAGGCGAAATCCTCCGCCGCCATCATGGGTGCCACGTCCCGGTCGACCGCCTCCTCGCCCACGAGATCCGCCGCCACGTCGGCGATGAAATCCGTCTCGGCCGGATGGTTCTCCGTCACCGGATAGCCGCTGCCGAAATCGATGCTGCCCCGGGCGCCGAACGCCGCCGCGACATGGATGACGATCTCCTCAATGCGCCCCCTCACCAGGGTCCGGACAGGCTTCGACAGGGCCCGCATGGTGCCCCGCAGGGTCACGCATTGCGGCAGGACGTTGAACGCCTCACCGGCTTCCAGGGCACAGACCGAGACCACGGCGCTGTCCAGGGGATCGACGGCGCGGGCGACGATGGATTGCAGGGCGACCACGATGTGGCTCGCGACGAGGACGCTGTCGATGGCCGCGTGTGGCTGGGCGGCGTGGCCCCCCCTGCCCTCCACCGTGATGGTGAACCGGTCGGTGGACGCCATGATGGGGCCGGGCCGGATGGCGAAGTGCCCCAGGGCCAGCCCCGGAATGTTGTGCATGCCGTAGACGGCTTCGATGCCGAACCGCTCCATCATCCCGTCGCGGACCATAGCCTCGCCACCGCCGCCGCCCTCCTCCGCCGGCTGGAAGATCATCACGGCGGTGCCGTCGAAGGCGCGGGTTTCCGTGAGATAGCGGGCGGCGCCCAGCAGCATGGCGGTGTGGCCGTCATGGCCGCAGGCGTGCATCTTGCCCGGCACCGTCGAGCGGTAGGGTAGATCGCGCACCTCCTGGATCGGCAGGGCGTCCATGTCGGCGCGCAGGCCGATGGCGCGGTTCGAGCCGTGCGCCCGCCCCCGGATCACCCCGACGACGCCGGTGCGGCCGATGCCGGTGACGACCTCGTCGCAGCCGAAGGCCCGCAGCTTGTCGGCGACGAAGCCGGCCGTGCGGTGCACGTCGTATTGCAGTTCCGGATGGGCGTGGAGATCGTGCCGCCAGGCGGTGATCTCCGGCGCCAGGGCTGCGATCCGGTCGAGGACGGGCATGGGCGAGACTTTCACGGGGCCGTTCGGTCCCGACACGGGTTTCGCGTCGGGAATCAGATCGTCTTCGGTTGATCACCTCGGATCGGACAAAGGCGAAGGGCTCCCTCTCTTTCCGGGAAAGGGGAACCGCGCCCGCAACGGATCAAAGGGATCAGCCAGAGACAGGGTTAGGAGAACTCAGCAAACAAGGGGCCAGACGTGCGGTCAATGCCGCGGCTTCGCCGAAAGCCGTGAATTCGAGCGGTCCCGCCTTCAGGCCGCCCGGCGCAGCCGCAGGGCGTTGGCGAGGACGAAGGTGCTCGATAGGGCCATGGCACCCGCCGCCAGGACGGGCGACAGCAGCGGTCCGCCGAACGCATGGAGCGCACCCGCCGCCACGGGTATGAGGGCGACGTTGTAGGCGAAGGCCCAGAACAGGTTCTGGCGGATGTTGCGCATCACCGCCCGTGACAGGCGGATCGCCGTCACGAGCCCGTCGAGGGCGCCCGACATCAGCACCACGTCGGCACTCTCCACGGCGATGTCCGTACCGGTGCCGATGGCGATGCCGATCCCGGCTTCGGCCAGGGCCGGCGCGTCGTTGATGCCGTCGCCCACGAAGGCGACGGCGCCGTGGCGCTCTCTGAGCGTCCGGACGGCCTCGACCTTGCCGCCGGGCAGCACCTCTGCGAACACCGCGTCGATCCCGAGGGTTCGGGCCACCCCCTCGGCGGCCCCGCGGCCGTCGCCCGTCACCATGGCGACGGCGAGGCCCTGCCGCTTCAATTCGGCCACGGCCTCGGGCGCGCCGAGCTTGATCGGATCGGCGACGGCAAGGAGGGCGGCGAGACGCCCGTCGACGGCGACGTAGAGGGGGCTGCGGCCCTGAGCAGAGAGTGTTTCGGCCTGCGCCGCGAGGGACTCCATCCCGACCCCGAGGCGGGTCATGTGGCGGGCCGCGCCCACGGCCACCGCCCGGCCGTCGACGTGACCGACGAGGCCGTAACCGGGCACGGCCTCGAACTCCGTGACCGCCCCGAGGCCGAGGTTGCGCTCTTGCGCCGCCGCGACGACGGCGCGGGCGATGGGGTGCTCCGAACGCGATTCCAGGGCGGCGGCGAGACTGAGGGCTTCGCCTTCCGCAACACCCGGCGCGGGCAAGAGGTCCGTCAGGGTCGGGCGGCCCTCCGTCAGCGTGCCGGTCTTGTCGAGGGCGACGATGCGGGCCTCGCGCAAGGCCTGAAGGGCGGCTCCGTTGCGAAACAGCACGCCGCGCTCGGCGGCCCGGCCGGTGCCGACCATGATCGAGGTCGGCGTCGCCAGCCCCATGGCGCAGGGGCAGGCGATGATGAGCACCGCGATGGCGTTGACGAGGGCAAAGCCCAGGGCCGGGCTGGGGCCGAGGGCGAACCAGGCGAGGAAGGTGAGCACGGAGGCCGCCATCACGGCGGGCACGAACCAAGCGGTCACCCGGTCGACCAGGGCCTGGATCGGGAGCTTGGCACCCTGAGCCGCCTCCACCATGGCGACGATGCGGGCGAGCGCCGTCTCGTCCCCGACGGCGCCAACGGTGAGATCGAAGCTGCCGGTGGTGTTGAGGGTGCCGCCGATGACGGGGGCACCGACACCCTTGGCGACGGGGACGGGCTCCCCCGTCACCATGCCCTCGTCGACGTAGCTCGCGCCCGCCACCACGGTGCCGTCGGCGGCGACGCGCTCGCCGGGGCGGACCCGCACGACGTCGCCGCGGCGCAACTCCGCCTGCGGCACCGACAGTTCCACCCCATCGCGGATCACGCGCGCGGTCGAGGGCGCGAGGCCGACGAGGCGCGCGATGGCGGCCCCCGTCCGGCCCTTGGCCCGCGCCTCCAGGGTACGCCCGAGGAGGATGAGGGTGACGATGAGCACCGCCGCCTCGAAATAGAGATGCGCAGTGCCCGGCGGCAGCCACTGCGGCGCGAAGGCCGAGACCAGGGAGTACAGGTAGGCCGCGCCGGCCCCGAGCGCCACGAGGGCATTCATGTCGGGATGGCCGCGCAGCAGGCCCGGAACCCCGAGGGCGAAGAAGCGCCGACCCGGCCCGGCGAGGACCAGGGTCGCCAGAACGGCCTCGATCCAGGCGACCACGCCCGCCCCGAGATTTGCCTCCACCGCGTGGTGAAACGCCGGAACGGCGTGGCCGCCCATGTCGAGCACGACGATGGGTGCGGCGAGAATTGCGGCGGTGACGAGGTCGCGCCTCAGGGCGGCCGCCTCGGCGGCCCGGCGCTCACCGGGATCGGACGGCTTTGCGTCGCTCCTTGCCTGCACCTCGTAGCCCGCCCG
Source organism: Methylobacterium gossipiicola (assembly GCF_900113485.1). GTDB lineage: Bacteria > Pseudomonadota > Alphaproteobacteria > Rhizobiales > Beijerinckiaceae > Methylobacterium > Methylobacterium gossipiicola. The sequence goes on along the minus strand of NZ_FOPM01000001.1, from coordinate 217,242 downwards.
GCGCACGGCCTCGGCGAGGGCAGCGAAGGTGACGACGCCCTCCGGGTGGTGGACGATGGCTTGGCCCGTGGCGAGGTTGACGGTCGCCCCGGTCACGCCCGGAACGGCGCCCAGGGCCCGTTCGGTCCGGGCGACGCAGGAGGCGCAGGAGAGCCCCGACACCGCGAACGCCGTCGTCGCCTCCGGCACCGCGTAGCCGGCCCGGACGATGGCCTCGACGGCGGCCCCAGTCTCGGCCGGATCGAGGCGCAGATGCGCGCGGCCGGTGGCGAGGTTGACGGCGACATCCGAGGCTCCGGGCAGAGCCCGCAGGGCGCGTTCGACCCGGCCGACACAGGAGGCGCAGGACAGGCCCGACACGGGAAGATCGAGGGGAACGGAGGCTGCGGAGCGTGCGGTCGCGGTCATGTCCCCTATGTGGGACTTACCGTCCCCGAACGGTACACGAGGTGATGCGGGCTCCGCAGAGCAGGCCGGCGTCCCACGCGGTCGTCCGGCCACTACCCTGCCGGAGCCGCCTCGTCGGGCTCCGCCACGAAGGCGGGCAGGAAGGCCCGCACGGTGGTGCCGGCCCCGATCGTGCTCTCGATGACGAGGCGGCCCCGGTGGCGATTGACGATGTGCTTGACGATGGCGAGGCCGAGGCCGGTGCCGCCCTGGTCGCGGCTCGACGCGACATCGACCCGGTAGAACCGTTCGGTCAGGCGAGGAATGTGCTCGGGCGCGATACCCGGTCCCTGGTCGCGCACGGCGAGAATTACCTCGGCTCGGCGCGGCACCGGCTCCGCCACGCGGGCGACCGAGACGACGACCCGTCCGCCGCTGCCGCCGTACTTCACGGCGTTCTCCACGAGGTTCTCGACCACGCGCAGGAGTTCGTCCCGCTCCCCCGGTACCGGGTGGGGGCCGTCCGTCTCCAGGGTGAGTTCGACGCCGCGCTCCCGCGCGAGGGGGCCTTGCGTCTCCACCATCTGGCGGGCGATCCGCGCGAGGTCGACGGCCTTCGTCGGCGCCACATGCTCGCGCAGCTCGATGCGGGACAGGGACAGGAGATCGTCGACGAGGCGCGCCATCCGGTGCGCCTGGGTCTTCATGATGACGAGGAAGCGCTCCCGCGCCAGGGCGTCGTTGCGCGCCGGCCCCTGCAGGGTCTCGATGAAACCCAGCAGGGAGGCGAGGGGCGTGCGCAGTTCGTGACTGGCATTGGCGACGAAATCGACGCGCATGGCTTCCAGGCGTCGGGCCGAGGTGAGATCGCGCAGGAACAGCACGACGTTCGTCTGGCCATCGGGCATCGGCAGGGCGCCGAGCTGCACCTCGAAGGCGCGCTCCGTCGGGACGCGGGTGGTGTAGAGCGTCTTCAGGGGGGCGCCCGTGCGCAGCACCTCCTCGATGCCGTCGAGGACATCGGGCGCCCGCAGGGCGAAGGAGAGCGGGTGGCGCAGCTTCAGGGCCGGCAGGAGGGCGCGCGCGGCCGGGTTGGTCTCGATGACCACGGCCCGCCGGTCCACGAGGATCACCGGGTCGGGAATGTTGGCGAGCAGGGCTTCCGCCACGGAATGCCGGGTTCGGGCGGCCGCCTCGGGCGTGACTTGGATTCGCCGGCGGAACAGGCCGCCGATGAGACCGCCGAGGCTCATGGCCGCGAGGGAGGTGGCGATCCACGGCCCGTCGAGGGTGCCGCGCGCCCATGCGAACAGGCTCAGGGTCGTGCTCGCGCATGCGGCGGCGGTCCAGGCGGATCGACGCGCGCCCCGTGCCATGCTGTTCCCCCGTGCCGGCCGTCCTCAGGCGGCGAACCTCACGTCCCCTCGGCCCGGCGTGAACGGCCGGCGCGGACGCGCTTTACCACCTCGTAAGCCCCCAACATCAACAGGGCGATGACGAAGGGCACGAGGTAGTAGCAGACGCGGAACAGCAGCAGGGAGCCGAGCACCTGATCGCGCGGCAGGCTGGAGAGAGCCAGCAGGATGGTCGCCTCGAACACTCCGAGGCCGCCCGGCGCATTCGAGGCGATGCCCAGCATGGCGGCGAGAACGTAGATCGCCACGAAGGTGGTGAAGCCGATGGAGGTCTCGGCCGGCAGGAGAACGTACAGGGTGGCGGCGGCGGCGCAGACATCGCCGATGCCCACCACCATCTGGCTCAGGGACACGGAGGCGCCCGGCAGTTCGAGGCGCCAGCTCTTCACCCGCACGCTGCGGCGCTTGAGAGAGACCCAGGCGAGGTAGGCCACCACCGACAGGAGCGCCGCAAGCCCGACGCCCTGGTTGAGGCGGATGCTCGTGAAGGTGAGTCCGGCGAGTTGCCCAGCCTCGGCGATGAGGCTCAACCCCAGCACGACCCCCATGCCGAGCCAGAAGGTGAAGCCGGCGATCACCGTGAGGGCCGCGATCTTGGCCGCGCTCAAGCCCCGGCCGGAATAGATCCAGTACCGGATGGTGCCGGCCGTCAGCAGGGGAAACCCGAGGGTGAAGCTGACGGCGTAGCTCGTGAACGAGGCGAGCGCCGTCGTTCGGTACGGCACTTTGATGCGCAGCTGGCGCAGCGCCAGGGCGTCGTAGCAGGTCAGAAACAGGTAACTGACGGTGACGAACAGGAAGGCGAGGCCGAGCTGAGCGGGCGTCGCCGCCGTGAAGGCCGCGTGCAGTTCCGCCCAGGTGACGGTCTCGACCAGCCGCCACAGGACGTAGAGCGAGACCGCGAAGATCACGATGCTGGCAATGGTGCCGATCCAGGCGTAGCGGCCCTTGAACGACCGTTTCGCGGTGGGGACATCGCTGACTTCGCCGGCCGGCACGGCATCGGCGATCGCCTCGGCCTCGCCGAGCTTCTTGTGCTGTCCCGCAAAGTTCATCGTGTCGGCGTCCGCCTCCGCCGGGCGCCCCGCTCGGCCTTGGCGGCGGCATGGGTGTTCCGGGCTTGTGCCGGACCGCGGCCCGTCGTGCGCATTTAGGGGCATCGGCCGGCAATTGCCAGCGAAGGACCGATCTTGCCCGTGGGCAGGGCTTCTCGTGTCACACGAGAAGGGCGGCCGCCTCGGCCAGCCCCGCGCGGATTCGCATCGCCACATCGGGCGACGTGCAGACGTAGGTCGGGCTCGGATGCGGCACGGCGATCACCGGGCAACCGGGGCGCAAGGTCTGGAGCGCGGGGCGGCTCAGGCCGGCGACGCGGCCGGCGAGGACGACGACGGACAGACGCGGCAGGCAGGCGAGCAGGGGATCGAGATAGGGCGCCGCGGCGACGATCTCGCTCCGGCCCGGCGCCCGGTTGCGGGCGCCGGGCGCGTGGATCACCCACGGAACCGCATTCCAGATCAGGGTGTCGATCCGGGCGAGGCCCGCTTCGCCGAGGAAGCGGAACAGGTTGGCGGCCGTACCCGTGGGATTGTCGCGCGACACGAACCCGGTGCCCCGGGGACCGGGCGTCTCCAGCAAGAGAAGAAGCCGCGCCCCGGCGCCACCGTCGAGGGGATCGGGCTCCGGCACGGGGGCTCCGCGCTCATCGGCGATGCGACGCGCGAGAGCCCGCAGGGGAACGAGATGCGCACCCGCGAGGAGATCGCGGCGGGCCGCGAGGCAGGCCACATCGCCGAGGGTCTTCGGCCTATCCGGCATCGCCGAGGGCACGGGCGAAGTCGCCCGGCAGGACGCCCTGGCGCCGGAAGCGCTCCATCCCGCCTTCACGCTCGAGTTGCAGGCCGAGGTTGTCGGCGCCACCGAACTGGAAGCCGAGCTGGCTCGCATAGGCGGCACAGGCCACACGCTTGGCCGCCTGCGCCGCCGCGTCGAATGGAACGGCCTCGACGGGGAGATCGGCGAACCGCTCGGCCAGGGGCTCGCGCGGCACGGCCTCGCGGACCGTGTAGGGAAAGTCGCGCCACCACAGGATCGGCGCCCCAGGGGCCAGGGCATCGAGGGCGTGCACGACCTGGACGTGATCGACGTGGCCGCCGACCGCCTGGGGCGCCAGGATGAGATCGGGCGCGGTCTCGGCGACGAGGTCACTCAAGGCGCGGATGAGGTCGGGTACGATGCCATCGTCCGCCCGAACCTCGGCGAACAATTCCGCCGGGCTGGCATAGCCCCGGTGGGGCGCCTCGCGGAACGGTAGGTGGCGTGGCGGCGCGAGGCCGAGGGCCGCGGCGGCATCGCGGTCCTCGGCCCGGCGCAGGGCCATGTAGTCGATGTCGGGCGAGAGCCCCTTGTCGGTCTGGCACGCCAGGGCGAAGCCCTTCGGGTCCGGCACCGAGGCCGTGAACACCGTCACCAGGGTGACGCGCCAGCCCGCCCGCGCCATGAGGGCCAGGGTGCCGCCGCAGGAGAAGGCCGCGTCGTCGAGATGCGGCGAGAGGGCGAGGGCGGACGGCATCAGAGCAGGTGCGGCTCGGCGCGGAACCGGCAGGCGGGATCGTGCGGCAGGTCGCTGGCGAAATCCGTCGCCGGCCGCGCACCGGCGATCGTCCCGTAGACATCCATGATCTGGCGGCCGACGGCCCCCCAGGAATAGACCCGTCGGCACTCCTCCAGGCCATCTCGGGCTAGGCGCTCGCGCAAGGCCCGATCCTCGATCACCCGCGTCAGAGCTTCGGCGAGGGCAGCGACGTCGCCGGGCTGGACCATCAGGCCGTTCTCGCCGTCGCGCAGGCAGTCCGAAACGCCGACCGAATGGGTCGAGACCACGGCGAGGCCCGCCGCCATGGCCTCCAGGATGGTGTTGGAGAACCCTTCGGCATAAGTCGGCGACACGAACACGTCGGCCCGGCGATAAAGGTCCGGCACGGTGTCGTAATCGGCGTAGCCGGTGAAGCGGATCTCGGAGTCCGAAAAATGGAGTTCGGCGGCGCGGGCCTTCGAGGATTCCACGTCCGGGCCGATGCCTGAGATGATCGCCTCGAAGGGCACGCCGCGTTCGCGGATCAGCCCGAGGGCGTCGATGAAGTCGAGGACGCCTTTCCGGCGGTCGACCCGGCCGTGGTAGAACAGCCGCACGGGGCCGGAATGGTCGCCGGGGCCGGGCGTGAAGCGGGTCGTATCCACCGCCCCCGGCACGATGGTGAAGCGGGCGGGGTCCGAGCCGAGGCGGTCGCAGACCTCGTCGACGAAGGAGGCGCCACCGATGAGCAGGGCGTTGGCATGGGCCAGGACCTCGCACATGGCGACCCGGTGGGTCTCACAGCACGAGCCGACCCAGTGGCCGTCTCCGCCCTGGATCGACACCACCGTGGGCACGCCGATGGCCTTGGCGGCGAGCAACGTCGCCCATCCGGTGGGGTAGCCGTATTGGGCGTGCAGGATGTCGAAGGGTTGTTTGGCGTGTTCGGCCCGGATCGTCGCCACCATGGTGTCGATGTCGCGCTCGAAATCGCCGTTCGTCTGCTCACCCACCTGTTCGAGGCCGATGACCTTGACCCCCGGCACCGGCGGGGGCGGGCCGCCGCCATAGACGCGGGTCCCGAAGGCGTCGCCGCGATATTGCGAGATCATCGTGACGTCGTGGCCCGCGGCCACGAGTTCGCGCAGGAGGTTCTGGGCGTAGACGCTCATGCCCGAGATGGCGGGGAAGTAGCGCCGGCTGACGAAGCAGATTCTCAAAGGCCCGGCTCCGCGTTGGGCGTGCGGCACGTCCGCAGGAAATCGAGGGCGGCCGGGACCATGACGTCGGCCCGGTGGCTCTCGCGGGAGAGTTCGACGCAGATCAGCTTGGCAAAGCCGATGGCGTCGAGGGCGTTCAGCACCCCCGGCACGTCCATGTCGCCCTCGCCGAACGGCAGGTGAATGTGCTCGCCGCGCTTCATGTCCTCGATGGCGACGGTGCCGATGCGCTCGGCGAACTCGGCCACGGCCACGGCCGGATCGCGCTCGCCGGTGACGAGGCAATGGCCTGTGTCGAGGGCGAGGTGCAGGCCGTCGATGTCGAGGGCCGCGAAATCGTCGAGGGTCTCGATGAGCATGCCGGGCTCGGGCTCAAGGCACGCGACGACACCCTGGCGGCGGGCATAGGCGGTGACTTCGGCGAGCCCCTCGTTCAGCCAATGACGGGCCTCTGTCCGGTCGATGCCGGGCTTCGGGACACCGGCCCAGAACGAGACCGCTTCCGCGTGAAGGATCGCCCCGATGTCGACGGCCCGCTTGAGGAAGCCGACGCGACGCGCCCGGCCGGCTGCGTCGCCGGTCACCAGGGTGGGCTCGTGCTTGGCCTTCGGGTCGAGGAGGAAGCGGGCACCGGTCTCGATCACCACCCCGAGGCCGAGATGCTGGAGCCGGCTCGACAGGCTTTCAGCCTCCTGCTTCCAGTTCTCCGCGAACGGATCGAGGTGGTGGATGTCGAGGGTGAGGGCGATGCCCTGGTAGCCGGACTCGGCAATGAGATCGACGGCGTCGGCGAGGCGGTGATTCGCCGTGCCGTTGGTGTTGTAGGCGAAACGCAGGCTCATGCGCCCCTCCCCTGCTGGCGCAAGCGGAACGGGGCGTGGTGCGATTCCGGCTCGCGGTAGAGCGGGTAATGCGCCCCCACGATCCGGTCGGCCAGCGCCGTGTCGAACAGGGGCTGTCCGCCGAAGCGCTCCAGGGCTTCCGGCGTCAGGCGCACGGGGCGCAGGGTCTCGCTCGCCTCGCCGAACCGGATCAGCGGGTGATCGCGCTCGATGAGCTTCTGCGTATTGCGCTCGCCGATGCGGTGGTAGCTCATGGTCTCGACTTCGAGCCCCGGCACGATGGCCTTGACCACGCCGACGCCGCCGCCGGGCGGCGCGCAATCGACGTAGAGCACATCGAAGCCCGCCTCCTCCAGGCGCTCGCGGGCGATGCGGCCACGGGCGTGACCATCGGGGGCCGGGGTCGTTGGCAGGTCGGTGAACTTCTTGGTCGAACGCTCGGAATAGACGGTGTCGCGCAGGGTCGCGGCGAGATCCTCGGCCGGCAGCACGATCCAGTCGAGCATGGCCTTGAGGGCGCGGCTCTCCTCGAGGTCGAGGCTCGGCAGGGCCTTATCGATGAAGGCCTGGACGTAGCCCGGCGGGGTCACGCGCTCGGCGAAGGACAGGGGACCGTGGCCGAAGGCTTTCCGCACCCGGGCGGCCTGGAATTCGAGCAGCGCCTTGCGCAAGGCCCGCTCGCGGTCGGGGTCGCAGGCTTCACCGCACGCCGAGAGTGCGATGGGGACGGGGGTGTCGGCGAGGTTCCGGTCGTGGCCGACCACGTAGATGTTGGTGAGGCCGAACTGGTCCGTGGCGAATTTCGGCAGGGCCTTGATGCCCAGGGCGTCGAGGCGGTCGAGCATGCCGCGCGTCTCGGGGCCGAGGCCCTCCGACAAATCGAGCATCACGCCCTGGTCGAGGGCCCGGAACAGCAGGCCGTTGCCGTCGCGCTGCAAGAGTTCAAGGAGGCCGTGGCCGAGGGCGAAGTCGGTGTCCGGGCCGGCGCCCAGGCCGTTGGTGATGAGGTTGGTGAAGGGCTTGTAGCCCTCCGACAGCTCGAAATAATCGGTGGCCGCGATGTCGAGGGGCATCCACACGGACTCGCCCGTGCGGGCACGGATGGCGGGCGTCCATTCGAGGACGGTATCGCGGCCGACGGAGCTGCCGGCGGGCAGGCACAGGGTCAGCGGATCGGCGACGCTGCCGGCCCCGAACACTTTCACGAGGTCGGTGTAGGAGCCGCGTTCCTTTTTGCGCGGCATGACCGCGAGCGACGGCATCAGGTTCTCGGCGATCTCCGCCACGGCGCCGATGAGCGCCTCCTCGTCCGTCGCGCCGTAGCCGATGCCGCTCGGCATGGCGCCGACGAAGAACGGATCGTCGAGGAACAGCGAGACGAACCAGACCGGGATGCCGGTGCGGTCGAGGGGCGCCAGGGGAAAGCCGACGATGCGGCCCTCGGGCAGGATGTCGAGATAGGCGCGCACGGGCTCGGGCAGGCTCGCCGGCAAGCCTTCGATCCGCCGCTTCGCCCCGTAGGTGTAGGCGCGCGGGGCGGTGACGCGCGGATTGCGGGCTCGGGCGTCCTGATCGTGTTCGCTCACGTGATGATCCGTCCTCAGGTCAGGGCGTCGTAGGCGCGGGCCAGGAGCCGCATGGTGTGGAGGTCGCGGGGGGCGCTGTAGGCCGCCCGCTCCTCCGGGTGCCGTAGGGCCGAGCCGAAGGCCCGCACCTGTTCGAGGAAGGGCGAGGCCGCGCCGTCGAAGGCGATTGGCTGCGCCTGCCCCGTCGTCCCATCGATGAAGGTGAGGCTGCCGCCCGCCACCTGCCCCATGGTGTCGATCGCTGTGAGTTGGCCTGCGGTGCCGGTCATCTCGAGGCGCCGGCGCGGCAGGGCGTCGGGGCAATTGTACGCGACGTGCAGGTTGGCGAGCACGCCGGATCCCGTCCGTCCGATGAGCAGGGCTCCGTCGTCGACGGCGTAGTCCTGGGCGCGGGCCTGCGTGAGGGCGGCGAGATCGACGATGGATTCGCCGACCAGGAAGTCGACGAGATCCAGGCCGTGGGGCGCCAGATCCATCAGGGCGCCGCCGCCAGCCTTCTTCGGATCGATACGCCAGTTGTCGTGACCGGCGACCGAGGTCCAGGCCCGGGGCAGCCAACAGGCGTAGACGATCCGCACGGCCGTGACGGTGCCGAGGCGGCCTTGAGCGATCCAGTCGCGCATGGCGCGGTGGGCCGGGTGGTGGCGCTGGTCGAAGGCGGTGCCGTAGAACGTCCGGTTGTCGGACACGGCCATCGCCATGGCCTCGGCGTCGCGCAAGCTCGCCGCCATGGGCTTTTCGCACAGGATCGCCTTACCAGAGGCGGCGAGCGCTTCGATGGCCTCGCGGTGGAGATGGTTGGGGGTCGCGACGTAGACTGCCTCGATCTCGGGATCGGCCACGAGATCGGCGAGGTCGGCATAGGCGCGGGCACCCAGGGCCTCCGCCGCCGCCCGCGACTCCGCTCCGGGATCGGCCACGGCGACGAGGCGATGGCCGGCATCCCGGATGCCGGGCGCCATGTAATCACGCGCGACCCAGCCGAAGCCGACGATCCCCCAGGCGACGGACATCACCAACGCTCCGGTAGATCGACGTATTCGCGGGTCCGGACGCGCTCCACCCCCGGCGCAGCAACGCCGCCGGCCCAATCGAGAGTCTCGGGACCTTCGGAGTGAACCGGATAGGTGGCGAGCCCGCCATATTCCGCTTCGTAGCGCTCGGACGGCCAAGCGATGCGATAGCCGCCCGCCGGATCGGGGGCGTAAAGGGGATTGAGGCGCAGACGCGTGCCGGCGCGCGGCAGGGTGATGCCATCGACGATGGCGCGCGGTGCGGGCCGCATCCCCGGTCCGGCGACCACGGAGAACGCCTCGACCCCGGTGAGCTCGCTCGGTGCACGTGGCGAGGGGGCGCGGGCCTCGACCAGGGCACGCATCAAATCGGCGTCGTCGTACACGAGACCGTCGGGAAACAGCTCCTCGATCTCCGCCGCCGAGACGGCACGGCCCGCCGAGAAGCCCGGCCTGCCGCTGTTGTGAATGTGGCTCAGGACGAGCCAGCCATCGTCACCGGCGTTCTGGCGCAGGTTGTCGAGCACGTCCGCCTTGTCGTCGAGGAAGTAGAACGCGTCGTTGCAGACCACGAGATCGACGGGCGCTTCCGGGATCGGCCAATGCGGCGACCCGGCATCGAAGCAGACGAGTTGCGCGCCCGTGCCCACCACCCAATGCCGGGCGACCCAGAGCTTGGCGAACACCACATCCGCCCCCGCGACCTTGAGACCCCGGAGGGCGAACTCGCGCAGGTAATGCCCGATGCCGCAGGCGAACTCGAACACACAGACGGGATCGTTCCAATGGGCCTCGAGCAAGGCGAGGCCGGCGAGATAGGTCGGGTCACTCCAGCGATGGACGAAGTAATCGCCGACCCGGCCCCAACCGAGGAGGCGCACGGCATCCCGCAGGGTGAGCTTTTCCCGGTCGCGCACGAGTTCGTGAAGATCGAGGGGATCGGCCGACGGGCCGGTCCACCAATCGTCCTGATCGGCGAGCAGACCTTCCAGGGCGAGGTCGGCCTTGCCCGCGTCGAGGAGTTCGAGGGTCCGCAGGACGAGGTCGGACCGGCCCGTCCGCAGGTAGGGAATCCCGTCGATGACCGGCCAGCGCGCCCCCGTCCCGGCGTCGCGTAGGGAGTGGGGCGTGTCGGCCTTCAGGGACTCGCCGGTCTCCGGCGAGAGGAGTGCGAAGGGAATCATGGCGCTGTATCCGCGTGATCGACGGTTCGGATCACGGAATATGCATGTCCGTCAGGACACGATCGTGAAACGCCTTCACCGGACCGGCATGGACCAGTTCCATGTCGTCGAGAACGGTGCCCATGGTCAGTTCGGCGGCGCGCAGGTGCTGGGCGATCTGGAGGACGCGATCGATGCAATCGGCGGCGTGGAAGGCACGCCCCTCTGCCGTGGCGTCGTCGGGCAGGACCGTGCGGGCCCGCTCCACGGTCTGGCGCAGGGTGGGGTCGAGTTCGTCGAGGGCCCAGGCTGTAATCCGGGCCATGATCGGGCCGAGGTGATCGCCGAGCAGCATCTCACCGGTGAAGCCCGCGTCCGGCATCGCCGCATTGTGGAAGTGGTGGCTCATGGCGGCGAGGAACACGAGGGTCGGATCGGCCCGGTAGAACGGGCTCAGCACGACGCCGTAGACCGCCACCATGAGACAATGCTCGGCGTGGTTTTCGGGCGGCTCCAACAGAATGCGGGGCTTGCCCGGGCAGGTGACGCCGGCGCGGGGCTGGTGCGCCAGGGCCGCGACGAAGGCCGGTAGGGGGCCGGGCACGACGGAGCCGGGCTCGGTCAGGCGCGCGCGCAGGCGGTCCCGTAGACCGGCCTCGACGCTCTCCGTCACCGCATCGAACCCGGCGACGAGGACACCCGAGGCCGCCCCGTGGTCGAGGCCGGCGGCAGCGAGGAATGCCGCGTCGAGGTCGCACAGGCGCGCGGCCGCGAGCGCCTTGGCGGTGATGTCGAGGGCGACCTCCTCGGCCAGGGCACCGCCCGTGAGGGCGCCCCAGCCTTGCGCGAACAGGCGTTCGGCAATGGAGCCCGTGCGGCCGGCGGAATGGACCCGCTTCAGGTCGTTGAGTTCGACGAGGAGCGGGCGCAGGGCGAGGGGAGCGGCGGGGCCGCCCCCCGAAGACGTGGCCATCAGTTCACGCCGAGCCAGTCGAGGAGCATGGTCTGCTGCTTGCCGAAATCGTGCTCCGGACCGTGGCCGTTCTTGACCATGGGCGCCTTGAAGAACGACGAGAGCTGCTCCTGCACGCCGCCGTCGCCGCGCGACTTCGCCAGATCGAGGACGCGGGCGATCTCGATGACGAGGGGGGCGGCCAGGATCGAGTCCTTGCAGAGGAAGTTGACCTTGATCTGCATGCGCTGACCGAGGAAGCCGGTGACATCGATGTTGTCCCAGGCTTCCTTGTCGTCCCCGCGCGGGCGGTAATAGTGGATGTGCACGAGGTGATCCTCGACGGGGTAGCCGAGGATCGAATCCAGCACCGTGCCCTTGGTGTTGAGCTTGGACTGGAGAGAATCCTTGTCGTTCAGCGCCAGGCCGTCGCGGTTGCCGAGGATGTTGGTGGAGAACCAGCCGTCGACGTGGAGCGCGCGGGCCTTGAGGGCCGGGGCCAGCACCGTCTTCATCATGGTCTGGCCGGTCTTGCCGTCCTTACCCGCCACGGGAACGTTCAGCTCCTTGGCCATCTCCAGCAGCGCCGGCACGTCGGCGGCGACGCTCGGGGTGAAGTTGGCGTAGGGCACGCCGCTCTTGATCGCCGCATAGGCGTAGAGCATCGCCGGGCTGATGGATTCGTCGCTGGAATCGAGGCCCTTCTCGAAGGCGGCGGCCGAGTTCAGGGTCGCGGCGGACAGGTCCGGCCAGCGCTCCGTCGAGGCGAGGTTGATCACCACCACGTCGTCGAGGTTGCTCTCGGTCTTGAAGCGGCGAAGGTCGCTCGCGATGACCGAGACCGCCTCGCGGTGGTCGGCGGCGACGATGCGGTTGGCACCTTCGATGTTCTTGCAGAATTTCGCGCTGCCGACGGCGGGCCACGGCTTGATGCCCTTGAGCACCTGGGCGCCGTTCTCGATGTCCTGCTGCGAGAGCACGCCGTGGCCGGCGGCGGCAGAGGCGAGATCGTCGTCGTTCAGGTCCCACCCGGCGAAGACCAGATCCTTGTAATCGGCCAATCCGGCCACGGAGAGACCGGCCAGGGGCAAGCCGTCGAGGCGGTTCGATCCGGATTTGATCATTTCGATGCCTGCGATGGCGGTGGTGGCGACGGCGCCACCCATGCCAACGAACGCAACGCCGACGCGGCGACCGGTCTGCATGCTCATTGGAAAAAGGCTTCCTTCAAGGGATCCACGGGAATTGCCGCTCCACGTGCCGGAGCCTCCCGTTCAGTCTTAGCGAAATGGACCACATCCGCGTCCTGCCAAGCCCGGCGAGAGACGCTTTTTTGCCGCGGTTAGCCTGAACGCCCGCCGAACACTTCGTTAAATCTTCGTGAAAACAGAGCCTTAACCAGACGTTAAGCGTGCCACGGTTGAATCACGGGGCTGTCCCATTCTGGTCACAGCGGGCGGCGAAACCTCGCCGCGCTGAACAATCGAAGCCGCGCCCATGAAGGCAGCGGCACGAAAAAGGACCAATGATGGGGGTTTTCCCGGAGCCGGCGCCCTGCGCCGACGACGTGAGCCGTCTCGTGCCCAACGAGACCTTCGACGCAGATTCCACCGTGGCCTGGCTGCCACGGACCGAGCGCCGCGCGCGCCGGACCCTCGCCAAAGCCGGGCGCCAAGCCCTCGCCACCCTCGTGACGGGCCTCGCCGTCGGAGCGGCCCTGCCACAGAATGCCCTGGCTCCCGCCGCCTCCGCCCATGCTCGGATCGACGAGCGCGCCATGACGGCGCAGACCACAGCCCGCGCGCAACAACCCCACAATGCGCAGGAATGGGCAGGGGTTCCCATCGTCGAGCAAGAACCTGCGACCCTCGCGCTCATCGCCGAGGACCTCGCCACCCTCGCCCCGGTCCGCGACGCCGCCGGCACCGAACGCCTGCGCTTCGGCGACATGGCGGTGCCGCGCGAGATCGTCGAGACCATCCTGCGCGCCGCCGGCGAGACCGGGGTCGATCCGGTCTACATGATGGCGCTCGCCGACAAGGAATCGAGCTTCTCCACCACGGTGAAGGCCTCCACCTCCTCGGCCGAGGGCCTGTTCCAGTTCCTGTCCGGCACCTGGCTCGAACTCATCCGCACCTACGGCGCCCGTCACGGCCTCGCCGACGAGGCCGCCGCCGTGACGGGGCGCGGCAGCGCCATCACCATCGCCGATTCCGCCGTGCGGACCCGCGTCCTCGCCCTGCGGCAGGACCCCTACGTCGCCGCCCTCATGGCGGGCGAACTCATCAACCGCGATCGCGGCCGCATCGAGCAGCGCATCGGCCGCGACCTCACCACGGCGGAACTCTACTTCGCGCATTTTCTCGGCACGGCGAGCGCCGGCCGCTTCCTGGCCTTGAGCGCCGAGAAGCCCGGGCAGGTCGCCCAGCACGCCTTCAAGGCCGCGGCGCGCGCCAATCGCAGCCTGTTCACCGAGAAGACCGGCAAGGGCCGGCGCAGTCTCACGGTGGCGGAAGTCCGCCAGAAGATCGGCGGCATGATCGACCGGCGCCTCGACCAGTACGAGGGCGTCGCGGCCCTCGCCGCGCCCGAGGTGAAGGTGGAACTGCCGGCCATCGACGCCGGAACAAGTGAAGAGCCCACGGTCCAGCGCGTGCGCATGAGCGACGCGACGCCGGCCGAGTGAGTCCGGTGGCGGCCGCCGCGCCGCCTTCGGGTGCGCGAGGTCAATGCGCCATCGGCGCATCGCCGTGGGGTTCGGTCCGGCTGAGGATGAGGGCCAGGGGAATCAGGGCGCTCGACAGGAGGCACAAGGCCCAGAACACGTCGATGTAGCTCAGATAGGCCACCTGCGTCTGGAGTTGCAGCCCGATCCAGGCAACGGCCTGCCGCTGCGCTTCGACGGCCGCCGTCCCGTGCGAGACGAAATACGCCGTCGCCGCCCGAAGGGTCTCTTGATAAGCGGGGTTCGGCGCCGTGACGGCCTCGACGAGCCGGCTCTGGTGGAACTGCTCGCGGGTGGCGAGCAGGTTCTGCGCGAAGCTGACGCCGATGGAGCCGCCGACGTTGCGGGCGACGTTGATGAGGGCGGAGGCCTGATCGATCTGCGATTTTGCGATGCCCTCGTAGGAGGCCGCTGTGATCGACAGAAAGATCATCGGCAGGCCGATGCCGATGTAGATCCGCGACCAGGCGAAGAACCAGAAGCTCGATTCGCCGGAGAGGCGCGTGAGGTCGTACATGGCCAGGGCCACCATCGTGGCTCCGGCGGCGATGAGGTATTTCGGCTGGGTCAGGTTCATGACCCGGCCGATCACCAGCATCACCGCGACGGTCACGAGGCCGCCCGGCGCGAGGGCGAGGCCCGCCAGGGTCGCAGTGTAGCCGAAATATTCCTGCACCAGTTGCGGCAGGAATTGCGTGGTGGCGATGAGGATCGCCCCGGTGGCGAGCATCACCACGAAACAGGCGCCGAACTGGCGCCGGCCCAGCAGTCTCAAGTCCACCACGGGGTTCTTGCGGGTGAGTTCCCAGGGGATCATCGCCACGAAGGCGAGGATCGCGATCGTCGCGAACACGATGATGAATGTCGACCCGAACCAATCCTTGCGCTGCCCTTCGTCGAGCACGACTTCGAGCGATCCGAGGAAGGTCGCGACGAGGAGAAACCCGACGAGATCGAAGCGGATGCCCGCCTTGCGGCGCCGCTGCCGCGCCTCCGCCGCCCCCGGAGAATCGCGCAGGAGCACGTGCATCAGGCCGAGGGCCGCGAGCCCGACCGGTCCGTTGATGAGGAAGCACCAGTGCCAGGACGCATTGTCGGAGAGCCATCCGCCGAGGGTCGGCCCGATCACGGGCGCCACCACGACGGCGAGGCCGTAGAGGGCGAAGGCCTGCCCCCGCTTCGCCGGCGCGAACGAATCGGCCAGGATCGCCTGGGCCAGGGGCGCCATGCCGCCGCCGCCGAGCCCCTGCAGGACCCGGAAGGCGATGAGAGATTCGAGGTTCCAGGCAAACCCGCACAGGACCGAGGCGACGGTGAACAGCGCGATGCTGAACATGAAGAACGCCTTGCGGCCGAATAGCTCGGCGAGAAAGCTCGACGCCGTCAGCACGATGGCGTTGGCGACGAGGTAGCTCGTCACCACCCAGGCCGCTTCGTCCGGCCCTACGGCGAGGCCGCCCGCGATGTAGCGCAGGGCGACGTTGGCGATGGTGGTGTCGAGCACCTCCATGAAGGTCGCGAGCGACACCACCATGGCGATGGCCCAGGGGTTGGTGCCGCCGGACGCCGCGCGCGCTTCGTCGCCGGCCGCGGCCGTCGCGGCGCTCATTGCACGTGGATCTTCGGCACCACGGACATACCGGGTCCGATGGAGACGTCGGTGGGCCAGCCGTCGACGACGATCTTCACGGGAATGCGCTGAACGACCTTCACGTAATTGCCCGTGGCGTTCTGCGCCGGCAGCAGGCTGAAGGCCGTGCCGGAACCGGGCTGCACGGAGGCGACGTGGCCGGTGATCTTTCTATCCGGGTAGGCATCGATCGCGATCTCCGCGCGCTGACCCGGCCGGATCCGGTCGATCTGCGTTTCCTTGTAGTTGGCCGTCACCCAGATGTCGTCGGGCACGAAGGTGGCGAGCGCCTGCCCCGCCTGAACGAAGGCGCCCTTGGCACCGGAGAGTTGCACGATGCGTCCGGGCTGGGCCGCCGTCACGGTGGTGTAGCCGAGGTTCAGGGCCGCCTGCGCCGCTTGCGCACGGGCCTGAGCGAGGCTCGCCGACGCCCCGGCCTTCTGCGCCTCGAGGGCCGCAACCCGGGTCTTCGCCACGTCGAGGTTGGCGCGTGCGCTTTTCAGGGACGCCTGCTGCTGCGCGAGGGTCGAGGTGGTGGATTGTTCCTGCTGGACCGTGCCGGCGCCCCGGTCGGCGAGGTCGCGATACCGGGCCGCCTCCTCCTGCGCGAACTTCAGGGAAGCCTCGGTCTGGGCGACCTGCGCCTCGGCCGCCGCGACCTGCGCCTGCTGGCCTTGGATCTGCGCCGCGAAGTCGTCGATGGACGCCTGGGCGGAGGCGATCTGCGCGCGCGCCTGATCTTGCGCGACATCGTAGTCCCGCCGGTCGATCTGAAACAGGGTCGCGCCGGCCGCCACGTGCTGGTTGTCGGTCACCGGCACATCGACCACGTAGCCCGAGACCTTGGCGGCGATGGGGAATTGCCGCGCATCGACGAAGGCATCATCGGTGGTCTCGAACGGGTGAAGGGCGAGCAGCCAGTAGGCGTAGGCACCGGCCGCCAGCGCTAGGAGCCCGAGGGCGACGAGGGCGGCTCCGAGGGGATGGCGGCGGACGATTCCCGGCCCGTGCCCCCGGCTCGACGCCCCCTTGCCGGCGTCTGTGTTCGCGGTACCCCGCTCGCCGCGTGCCTCGGCTTCGGTCGGTCCGGGGGCACCGCGGGCGTGGGCCAGTCCCTCGGGGGTCGATTGCGCCGATCGGCTCTCACGCGTTTCAAGCATTGGGTCTTACGTCCGTCGTCAGACGGGTCGGTTCCTGCGGGATGCTTCGGCACCACGATCCCGGCCCCGTTCCTAATAAAGGCCAAGCTCTGTTCGAGTTCCGCCGATGTGATGATATCCTCCATCCTAGGTTGGGTCTCTCAAGGCGGAGAAACTCAGCTCGGTGACCGGACGCGGATCGGCGACCAGACTTGGCCGGACGATCCCGGTCGAGTAACGGATGATCCGGCATCGTCCGGCGCACGGGTGCCGCCTTCGCCTCAAGATGGTTGTCCATGGCCCATTCCGATCCGGACCGACCGAGCCCGGAGAAGCCGCGCCCTGGGGAGAGCCCGCCCGATGCCGGTGCGGCGGCACGGGAAGCGGCCGCCGCCGCGCGGACCTTGGTTCGCCAGCTCGGCTACCTCGGTGGCAGTGCCGCGCGCGGGCTCGGGCGCCGTCTCACCGGGATGGTGCGGGCAAACCGCAAGGCAGGGCACGACACGGGACCGCGTGCGATGAAACCGGCGCGCCAAGCCGCCGCCCCGGCCGTGATCGCTCAGGCCCAGCGGCGGCGCCCGATCCTCCCGGCCCTCCTCGCCCTCGTGGGTCTCCCCCTGGCGCTCCTCGCCGGGCTCGTCCTCTACAGCTTCGCCACCCTGCCGCCGCTGGGCGGCGTCGCGGCGGAGACCGGGCAGCGGGCCCTCACGGTGGAGGCCGATGACGGCCGGGTCTTCGCCACGCGCGGCACCTTCCAGGGCCAGAAACTCACGGCGGCCGACCTGCCGCCGCGCATGGCCCAAGCCATCATCGCCATCGAAGACCGGCGCTTCCGCTCGCATTGGGGGGTCGATCCACGAGGGTTGGTTCGCGCCCTGTGGCGCAACGCCACGGGCGGCGGCATCCGCGAGGGCGGCTCGACGATCACGCAGCAATATGTCCGCCTGACCTCCCTCACCCAGGAGAAGACCCTGCGGCGCAAGATACAGGAAGCGTTCCTGGCCCTGCGGGTCGAATCCACGATGTCGAAGGACGACATTCTTCTCGGCTACCTCAACACCGCGTATTTCGGGGCCGGCGCCTACGGCCTCGATGCCGCCGCCCGGCGCTATTTCGGCAAGGGCGCCAAGGCCCTCACCCTGCCGGAATCCGCCATGCTCGCCGGCCTCGTCCGGGCGCCGTCGCAGCTCGCCCCAACTCGCAACTTCGGCGGCGCCAAGGAGCGGGCCGACGTGGTGCTGCAGGCCATGGTCGAGACCGGGGCGATCACGGCGGCCGAGGCCGACAAGGCCCGGGCTGAGACGGTGACGCTGCGCACCCCGCCCGAGACGCCGCCGGGCACCAACTACTTCCTCGACATGGTCTCGGCCGACGCCAAGCGGCTCGCCGACACCAGCGGCGACGTCACCGTGCGCACCACCCTCAACCTCGATCTCCAGAGTCTCGCCGAAGGCGTCGTCGCCCGGCGGATGGATGCGGAGGGCAAGAAGAAGAAGGCCGGTCAGGCCGCCATGGTGGTCATGAACAAGGAGGGCGCCATCCTAGCCATGGTGGGCGGGCGCGACTACGAGGAGAGCCAGTTCAACCGCGCCATCCAGGCCAAGCGCCAGGCCGGCTCGTTGTTCAAGCTGTTCGTCTACCTCACGGCCTACGAGACGGGGTTCACGCCCGAGACCGTGCTGGTCGACCGCCCGACCCAGATCGGCGATTGGGAGCCGCAGAATTCCACGGGTCGCTTCAAGGGCGCGATGCCCCTGCGCACGGCCTTCGCGCAATCCGTCAACACCGTGGCGGCGCAGCTCGCCGACGAGGTCGGCATCCCGGCGGTCATCGCCACGGCGCGACGCCTCGGCGTCACCTCCGAATTGCCCAACGTGCCGAGCCTCGCCCTCGGCTCGGCGGAGGTGACCCTGCTGGAGATGACCCGCGCCTATGCGGGCGTCCTCGCGGGTCTGGCCCCCGTCGAGGCCTATGGCGTCCACGCCATCCGGGGCGGTGCGCCGCAGCCGCTCTATCTTCGCCCCGAGACGCGGGGCGGCAAGGCCCTGCCGACGGAGGCGCGGGCCATGATGCTCGAGTCGCTCCAGGCCGTGGTCGATGGCGGCACCGGCAAGGGCGCCCGGGTTTCCGGCCTGCCGGTGGGGGGCAAGACCGGCACCACGCAGGATTACCGCGACGCCTGGTTCATCGGGATGACGCCGGATCTCGTCGTCGGCGTCTGGGTCGGCAACGACGACAATTCCTCCATGAATCGCGTCGGCGGCGGCGATATTCCGGCCTCCCTGTTTCGCGACTTCATCCAGCGCGCTTCCGCCCAGATGGCGCGCGGGCGCAAGCGCACCTCGGCGGCACGGGCCGAACCGGCCCCGGCGACGCCTCCGGTCCCGCCCCGCGAGGTGGCGTCCGCTGCCGGCACGGCCATCGGGGGCGTGCCCGACGTGATCGACACCGGAACCCTGGCGTTCCGGGGCCGCACGGTGCGGTTGCTCGGGGTCGATGGCGAAGGCGGCGCCCTCGCGCGTCAGCTCGCCCGTTACCTGCGCCGCCGCGACGTCGTCTGCACCCCCGCCACCGGGGATGGCGATCCTGCCCTGCGCTGCCAGATCGATGGGAACGACCTCTCGGCCATCATCCTGGCGGCGGGCGGCGGCCGGGCCTCCGAGGACGCGCCGGCCGATCTCCTGGCGGCGGAGGAACAGGCCCGCTCGGAGCGGCTCGGCCTGTGGGGACGGGAGCGCTGAGAAGGCAGTCTAGCGGAACGGCGGTTCGTCGAAGCTCCGCAGTTTCCGCGAATGCAGGCCGTGCCGGTCGGCCCGCAGGAGATCCAGGGCGGAGAGACCGATGAGCAGGTGCTCGGCCACCGCCCGCTCGTAGAAGGCGTTGGCCGCGCCCGGCAGCTTGATCTCGCCGTGCAGCGGCTTGTCGGAAACGCACAGCAGCGTGCCGTACGGGACCCGCAGGCGGTAGCCCTGGGCCGCGATGGTGCCGCTTTCCATGTCGACGCCGATGGCCCGCGACAGGTTGATCCGCCGCCGCTCCTGCGAGAAGCGCAGCTCCCAATTCCGGTCGTCGTAGGTCACCACCGTACCGGTGCGCAGGCGGCGCTTGAGGGCATCGCTGGCCTCGCCCGTGATGTGAGCGGCGGCGGCCTGGAGGGCGAGCTGGACTTCGGCCAAAGCCGGCACCGGCACGTCGGGCGGCACGAGTTCGTCGAGGATGCGGTCGCGGCGGAAGTAGCCGTGGGCCAGCACGTAGTCGCCGATGGTCTGCGATTGGCGCAACCCCCCGCAATGCCCGACCATGAGCCAGCAATGGGGCCGAAGCACCGCGAGATGGTCCGTGATGGTCTTGGCGTTGGCGGGACCGACGCCGATGTTGACCAGCGTCGTGCCCTGCATGGCACCGTCGGGGCCGCGCGCCACGAGGTGATAGGCCGGCATCTGCGACTTGTGCCACGGCGAGGCAGCCACGAGGGCGGCGGGATCGGCGGTGGCGGCCTCTGCCCGCGAGACAGCGATGCCGCCGGGAAGGATCAGGCGCTCGAACCCCTCCTCACCGCTGGCCAGCCGCTCCAAACCGTGGCGAATGAAGCCGTCGACGTAGCGATGGTAGTTGGTCAGCAGGATCCACGGCTGCACGTCGCGCCAGTCGCAGCCGGTGTAGTGGACGAGGCGGCGAAGGGAATAATCGACCCGGATGGCGTCGAACAGGGCCAGCGGCCGGGGCGCATCGGCCAGGTCGTGCCACAGGCCGTCGGCGATCTCGTCGCCCACCACGGAGAGCAGGGGCACGGGGAAATAGGTGGCGAGGTCGCGGGGCGTCACCCCGGCGCGCCCGAGGTCGAGGCCGGGTTCGAGGACGTAGGGATACGGGATCTCCTGCGCGCTCAAGCCCACTTCGAGGCTGACCCCGTAATCGCGAACGAGGGGCCGCAGCTGGTCGAGGAGGTAGCCGCGAAAATGCGCGGGCTGCGTGACCGTGGTGGCGTAGGTTCCGGGAGCCTGGAGCTTCGCCGTTGCGCGGGAGACCCGCGGCATCGGCCCGCCCGGCTGATAGGTGAGGCGCAGTTCCGGATAGCGGAACCGGAGCCGCTCCGTGGCATCGGGGGCCGGGCCGCCGTCGAGGTAGCGAGCCAAAGCCGCCTGCAGGGCCTCGATCGCCCCCGCGTAGAGGGCGGCGAGCCGGTCCACGGCGGTCTCGGGATCGGGGACCGATTCCATCGGTCGCAATTCGTCGCGGATCACGGTGTCTCCTCGCTGAATTCTTCGCGAGATGTACACCGCCGCCCGGCGCGGTGCGACCGGATCGAGCTTGCGAGGGTGACAGGAAGCGGCCGACATGCGGCTTTGCACCGGAGCCCCACCGTGACCGCACCCGTCGAACGCCGCCCCGGCGAGGAGACCCTCGTCCTACCAGACGCCTACGACGCGGGCGTCTACTTCATCGGCCGTATCCGCACGCCGTGGGCGGAGCGCTGGGATTGCCCGAAGAACGGTCTTCAGACGGACGCCGTCTGCACCCTGATCCTCGATCCGGCCTACGGCCCGGGACTGCAGAACCTCTCGGGCGCGAGCCATCTCATCGTGCTCTACTGGATGGACGAGGCCGCGCGCGACATCATCCGCCAGCGTCCGCGCCATGCCGACGGCACGCGCGGCACCTTCTCCCTGCGCTCGCCGGCCCGGCCCAACCCCATCGCGCTGTCGGTGGTGGAGAATCTCGGGATCGAGGGTCCCTCGGTTCGCGTTCGCGGCCTCGATTGCCGCGACGGCACCCCGCTCCTCGACATCAAGCCGTATTACGCGTCCACGGATGCGCGCCCCGACGCGACGGTGGCGCGCGCCGGGGCCGCTTGAGCGAAGCCGAACTCAGCCATTTCGGAGGAGTTGAAACGGCGTTCGACCGATCAGGCCGCGTGAACCTGCCCGTCCGCCCCGTGGACCTTGCGGGGCGTGCCCTTCGGCGGCGCCTTGATCCGATACCAGCCGACATAGAGGGCGGGTAGGAAGAACAGGGTCAGGAAGGTGGCGGCCAGGATGCCGCCGATCATCGCGTAGGCCATCGGCCCCCAGAAAACCTCGCGGGCAATGGGCACGAGGCCGAAGCTCGCCGCCGCGGCGGTGAGGAGGATCGGCCGCATGCGGTGGCATGTGGCGTCGACCACGGCGTCCCAGGGCGCCAGCCCGTCGCGCTCGTACTCGTCGATCTGGGTCACGAGGATCACCGAGTTGCGCACGATGATGCCGATGAGGGCAAGGACGCCCAGGATGGCGACGAAGCCCATGGGCTTGTCGAACAGCAGCAGGGCGGCGGCGACGCCGATGATGCCCAGCGGCGCCACGCTGGCGACGAGGAACAGCTTCTGGAAGCTCTGAAGCTGGATCATGAGGAACACCGCCATGGTGAGCAGCATCACCGGCGCCACCGCCGCGATGGGACCCTGGCCCTTGGCGCTCTCCTCCACGGCACCGCCCACCGCGAGGGTGTAACCGTCCGGCAGACTCTTGGTGAAGGCCGTGATGTCCTTGTCGAGTTCCGTCACCACGGTCTGCGGCTGCGTGCCATCGGAGATGGAGGCCCGCACCGTGATGGTGGGCAGGCGATTCCGGCGCCAGACGATGGGCTGTTCCAACTCGTACCCGATGGTGGCGAAGGCGAGAAGCGGCACGACGTTGCCGTTGGCGAGCGGGATCTGCAGGGTCGCGAGGGTGTCGAGGGAGTTGCGCTCCACCGCCTGGGCGCGGCCGACCACGTTGACGAGGTAGATGGCGTCGCGCACCTGCGTGATCGCTTGGCCCCCGACGATGCCGTTGAGGATGCCGGCGATGTCCTCGGAGGTGACGCCGAGCTGGCGGGCCTTGTCCTGGATGATGTCGACCTTCAGCACCTTGCCGGGCTCGTTCCAGTCGAAGGTCGGGACATTGAGGTGCCCGTTGGCGCCCACGATGCTGGCGAGCTTGAGGGCGTGGCCGCGCAGGGCCTGGAGATCGGGGCCGCTGAGGCGGTACTGCACCGGGCGCCCCACGGGGGGCCCGAGATCGAGGGAGTGGATGAGGAAGTCGGTGCCGACGAATTGTTCGCGCGCCAGGGCTTCGAGCTTCACCTTCATGCGCTCGCGGGCCTCGATGGACTTCGTCTCGATGACGATCTGGCCGAAGAAGGCGTTGTCGAGCTGCTGGTCGAGGGGCAGGTAGAAGCGCACGGCGCCCTGTCCGACATAGGAACTCCAGCGCGCGATCTCAGGATCACCCTTCAAGGTGGCCTCGAACCGGTCCATCTGCGCCTTGGTCTCGGCGATGCTGGCGTTCTGCGGCAGGGTCATGTCGACGAGGAGTTCCGGTCGGTCGGACGCCGGGAAGAATTGCTGCTGCACGTGGCCCATGCCGACCAGGGCCGCCGCGAGAAGGCCGATACAGGCCGCCACCGTGGTCCAGCGCCAGCGCATGGCGACGAGCAGCATGGCGGAGAAGGCCCGCATGACGCGGCCCGGCTGATCGTGCGGCTTGTGCTTCATGGTGGCGGGCAGGAGCTTCACGCCGATGAGGGGCGCGAACAGGACCGCCACCACCCACGAGACGAGGAGCGAGGCTGCGATGACCACGAACAGGCTGTAAGTGTACTCGCCCGCCGAGGAACCGTTGAAGCCGATGGGCAGGAAGCCCGCAACCGTCACAAGGGTACCGGTCAGCATCGGGAAGGCCGTGGAGGTGTAGGCGAAGGTCGCGGCCTTCTTCAGGCTGTCGCCGACCTCGAGGCGCGCGACCATCATCTCGACGGTGATCATCGCGTCGTCGACGAGCAACCCGAGGGCGATGATGAGGGCGCCCAGCGAGATGCGCTGGAGGGTGACGCCCATCACCTGCATGACCACGAACACGATGGCCAGCACCAGGGGGATCGACAGGGAAACCACGAGGCCGGCGCGCCAGCCCAGACTCACGAAACTGACGGCGAGCACGATGACCACGGCTTCGACGAGGGCCTTGGTGAAGCCGCCCACCGCCTCCTCGACGATTCTGGGCTGGTCCGACACGAGGTGGATGCCGACGCCCACGGGCAACTCGCCTTCGAGCTTGCGCATCCGCTCCTTCAGGTCGTGGCCGAAGGTCAGGAGGTTGCCGGAGGGCTGCATGGCGATGGCGAGGCCGATGGCCGGCGCGCCGTTGTAGCGGAACAGGGCGGTCGGCGGATCGGTGTAGCCGCGCGAGATCTCGGCGACGTCGGACAGGCGGAAGAACCGGTCGTTGACCCGCAGATTGATCGCCCGGAGGCTGTCTTCCGACACGAATTGCCCGCCGACCCGCACCGAAACCCGCTCCGGCCCGGCCTGGATCACGCCGGAGGGCGCGATGGCGTTCTGGCTCTGCAGGGTCTTGATCACCGAGTTCATGTCGAGGCCGAGGCCCGCGAGCTTGCGCACGGAAAAGTCGAGGTAGATCACCTCGTCCTGGGCGCCGAGCAGCATCATCTTGCCGGCATTGGGGACGGATTTTAGGTCGGCGCGCACGCGCTCCACGTAATCGCGCAGCTGGCGCATGCTGAGACCGTCGGCCGTGAAGGCGTAGATGTTGCCGAACACGTCGCCGAACTCGTCGTTGAAGAACGGCCCCTGCATCCCTTGCGGGAACGTGCCCTTGATGTCGCCGATGCGTTTGCGGACCTGATAGAAGATCGCCGGAATGGTTTTCGGCGGCGTCGTCTCGCGCAGTTGCACGAACACCGTGGCCTGACCCGGCGTGGTGTAGGAGCGGCTGAAATCGACGGCGTCGATCTGCTGCAACTCTTTCTCGATGCGCTCGGTGACCTGATCGAGGGTATCGCCGATGGTGGCGCCGGGCCAGCGGGCCTGCACGATCATGGTCTTGATGGCGAAGGGCGGGTCCTCCTCGCGGCCGAGCTTCCCGTAGGCGAGCACGCCGGCGAGCATGGAGATCAGCATGAGGAACCAGACGAAGGAGCGATGCTCCAGGGCCCATTCCGACAGGTTGAAATTTTTCACGGGGTCAGTCTCGCGAACCGGGTCAGGGCGTGGCGTCGGGCAGGCGAACGGCCTGGCCCTCGCTCAGCGAATGGATGCCGGCCACGACCACGCGCTCGCCGGCGGTCAGGCCGTCCGTGACGGTGGCACGCCCCGCATCCCGCTTCGCCACCGTCACGGCCCGGCGGCTCACGGCCTTGCCGGCGGCATCCACGAGCCAGACGAAATCGCGATTCTCCGCCGTCAGGATGGCGGCCGAGGGCAGAGGAAAGTAGGGCGCGACCCGCCGCGACAGGGAGACCGTGAGGGTCGAGCCGAGGCGGAAGGCCGGGGACGGCGCCAGCAGGGTCATGCGGATGCGGCGTGTACGGGTGATCCTGTCGGCGAACGGGGCCGTCTCGCGGACGCGGGCCGTGGCGGTCACGTCGGGCGCGCTCTGCAGGGCGACGGTGAACACCGCGTCCTTCGGCATCGCGCCGACGAGGTCTTCCGGGATATCGACCACCGCCTCCCGCTCCTCCGGACGGGCGAGGGTGAGCACCGCCTGGCCGGCGCTGAGCACCTGACCCACTTCCGCCGAGCGCACCGTGACCACACCGTCGAAATCGGCGTGGAGTTCGGTATACCCGATCTGATCGCGAGCCTTCTGCAGGCTGGCCTGCGCCTGGGCGAGGCGGGCTTGGGCGGTGTCGCGGCTCGCCACGGCACTGTCGAGCTGGGCCTGGGTGACGTTGCCGCCGGCGAGCAGCTTGCGCCGACGGCTCTCCGTGGCGCTCGCATTCTCGGCCTGGGCCTCGGCATCGGCAAGATCGGCTTCCGCCCGCGTCAGGGCGAAGCGTGGCACCACGGGATCGAGGGCGGCGAGGCGCTGCCCCTTCTTAACGACATCGCCCACGGTGACGTCGCGGGCGACCATGCGCCCGGCGATCTGAAAGCCGATCTCGGATTGGTAGCGCGGCGCGACGAAGCCCGCAAAGGGGCCGAACATCTCCGTGGCGACGGGCTTGGCGGTGACCGTCAGGACGGGGCGGACGGGCGGCGGACCGGCCTCCTGCTCGGGCTTGCAGCCCCCGAGGGCAAGGGCGGCGGCGAGGGCCAGGATGGGGCGGCGCAGCATGGGGCGGATCACCGGGCGGCTCCGAGGATCTGAGCCACGGCCACGGTCTGCCCCGGCCGGAGCAGCTGGATGCCGGCGATCACCACCTCCTCGCCGGGCTCGACGCCACTCGCCAACGCGATGGTGTCGGGGGCGTAGCGCTCCAGGGTGACGGCGCGCGGCGCGACCGTGCCGGTCTTGGGGTCGCGCACCCAGACGGCGGGGCCATTCTGCCAGCGGTAGAGGGCCGACCACGGCAGGACGATGGCCTCGCGGGGATGGAACTTGCCGGTGCCGATCACCACGGCCCCGAGGGACATGGCGGGCGGTGTCGATTCGAGGCCGACCTTCACCCGCACGGTCCCGGAGGCGGCATCCACGCTCGGCGAGATTTCCCTTACCCGGCCGACCGCCGTCACCGTCGGATCGGCCTGGAGGGCGATGGCCACGGTCTCGCTCTCCGGGGGCGCCGCCAGCACCGCCTCGAAAATGTTGAACACGGCGTCGCGCGGCCCGTCCTGGGCCATGGTCATCACGGTCTGGCCGGCCTGCACCACCTGCCCCACCTCGAAGGACCGGCTGAGGACGATGCCGTCCACCCCGGCCTTGAGATCGGTGTAGGAGAACTGCTCCTGCGCGGTGCCGAGGGCCGCCTTGGCGGAGTCCACCGCCGCCTGGGTGGTGCGCAACTGCTGCTCGGCGTCATCGTAGCTCGGGCGGGTGGTGTAGCCGCTCGCCATCAGGCTTTCCTGACGCTTGAAGTTGACCCTGGCCTGGGTGAGCAGGGCTTCGGCCGAGGTCAGGGCCGCCTGCGCGTTGGCGAGGTTGGCGCGCTGCTCCTGCGGATCGAGGCGGGCCAGCACCTGATCGGCCCGGATGTGATCGCCGACCTCGACGAGGCGCGCCGCGATCTTACCGGGCGCGCGAAAGGCGACGTTGACCTGCGACTGTGCCTCGATGTCGCCCGTGAAGATGAGATCGGAACTGATGGTGGTGCGCTTGGCCACCACCGTGCGGACCAGGGCGAGTTCGGGTCCCGTCCCCGCGCCGGGCTTGGCCTCTTCGGCCCTGGCCGTGGCGAGGCAGGCGACGAGGGTGATCGTAAGACCCAAGGGGCTCACCCAGGGCCGGACCGCTGAAAACCCCGTCATCGCTTCCCGCCCGTCCCGCCCGTGCCCCTATCGGCGACGATCCATATCGGCTATCTTACCAACCGTCCAGACGGTTTTGAGTACAGGCAGGGCGATGACGAAGGCGCGCACGCGGCGCGAAGACCGCCCGGCAATCATCCTCGACGCCGCCGAACGGCTCATCCGGCGTTCGGGGACACGCACCCTCACCATCGATGCCGTGGCGGCGGAAGCGTCCTTGAGCAAGGGCGGCGTGCTGCACCATTACGGCTCCAAGGATGCCCTGATCCAAGCGCTCGCCGAGCGCAAACTCAGCGTTATCCGCGACAGCATCGCGGCCCACGAGGCCGAGCAGGGACCCGATCCGGCGGCCCTCCCCCTCGCCCTCATCGCCCATGCCCGCCAGATTTACGCGGACGAGGAGGGTTTTCCCCGCGCCCTGCTCCTCGCCTCGGCGGAGAACCCGGAAGCCTTCGCGGGCTTCAATGCCTTTCTCAAGGAGCGTCTCGCGCAGATGGAGGACGTGGCCTGCTGCCCCGGCGCCGGGGCGGTCCTCACCTTCGCGGCCCTCGGCCTGCTGCTGACGCGGACGCTGGGCTTCCACACCATCGAGGGGGCGGACCTCGCCCGGCTGTTCGACGCCATGGAGCGGATCGCCCGAGACTTGCCGAAGGGTGGCACCGATACCGGACCTCGATGAGCCCGGCTCAGAGAGGTTTTTGATAGGAGAAGATGTGACGCTCACGCCTGCGCCGCCAGGGCCTCGAACACGAGGGCGTGGCGGGCCGCGAGGGCATCGATATCCGTGGCGTAGCCGCCCCCGATCACCGCCACCAGGGGAATGCCGCGCGCCCGCGCCGCCGCGACCACATGCCGATCCCGGGCGGCCAGCCCTGCATCCGTGAGGGCGAGGCGGCCGAGGCGGTCGTCGCGGTGGGGATCGACGCCGGCATTGTAGAAGACGAGATCGGGCGCGACGGCGTCGAGCACCGGGCCGACATGGGCCTCCAGGGCCGCGAGATACCCGGCATCCTCAAGCCCGTCGGGCAGACCGACATCGCGGTCCCCGGGGATCTTGCGCGTCGGATAATTCTTCTCGGCATGGAGCGAGAGGGTGAAGAGTTCGGGCGTCTCCGACAAGCAGTCGGCGGTGCCGTCGCCCTGGTGAACGTCGCAATCGACCACGACGGCACGGGTGATTCGGCCCTCGCTCAGGAGGGTCCGGGCCGCGATGGCGACATCGTTGAAGATACAGAATCCGGCCCCCGTCTCGCGCCGGGCGTGGTGACTGCCCCCAGCGGTGCTGCCCGCGAGGCCGTGCGCCAGGGCGAGGCGGGCCGCCAGAAGGGTTCCGGCGACGGAGGCCCGCGAACGGGCGAGTACGCTGGCTTCCAGGGGCAGCCCGATCTCGCGGGCGACGGCGCGGGGCACGTCGAGGGCGAAGATCGCGTCGACATAGGCGCGGTCATGCACTCCGGCGATGAGGTCCGGCCCCGCCGGCTCCGGGCGAACGAAGCCGCGGGGCGCCAATCCCTTCGCGGCAACGACCTCCGACAGGCGGCGATACTTGCCCATGGGGAAGCGATGCCCGTCCGGGAGTGTCGCCTGATAATCCGGGTGGTAGACGATGGGAGGAACTCCCACGCGAACATCCTCCGCAGCCTGCCGCGCGACCGTCATACGATTGAAGCGGAGCGGCTGTTAGGCCCGTCACGATGACGGGGGCGCGGCACGATGTCGGCCCTTCGCGGGGGAGATTCGACGGATGCTGGACGACGCCTGGACCGGGACGGACCTCGCCCTCGTGCTGTGCCTCGCCCTGACCCTCATTAACCTCGCGAGCCTCGGTCTCGCGGCCCTGCGCCTCGGGGGCCGGCGGAGCGCCTCGATCTTCCCGGCGGAGGCGCCCATGTCCCTCGTGCGCCCGGTCTGCGGCGTCGAAGCCTTCAGCGAAGAGATGCTCACCCGGGGCTTCCGCCTCGCCCATCCGAACTACGAACTCATCTTCTGCGTCGCCGACCGGGCCGACCCCATCGTGCCCCTCGTCCGCCGCCTCATGGCGGCGCATCCGGATATCCCGTCGAGCCTCATCGTCGGCGACGAGCGCGTCAGCGACAATCCCAAGCTCAACAACTGCGTGCGTGGCTGGGAAGCGGCGCGCCACGATTGGGTGGTGCTCGCCGATTCCAACGTGCTGATGCCGCCGGACTACCTGCAGCGCCTGCAGGCGGCGTGGCGGCCCGATACCGGCCTCGTCTGCTCGACGCCCATCGGGGCGCGGCCGGACGGCTTCTTCGCCGAGGTCGAATGCGCCTTTCTCAACACCCTGCAGGCCCGCTGGCAATATGCCGGCGAGGCAGTCGGTCTCGGTTTCGCCCAGGGCAAGAGCATGCTCTGGCACAAGCCGTTCCTTGACGCGCGAGGCGGTATCCGGGCGCTGGCCGCGGAGATCGCCGAGGATGCGGCGGCGACGAAACTAGTGCGGGCGGCGGGCGCACATGTCCACCTCGTGGCGAGCCCGTTCGAGCAGCCCCTGGGCCGGCGCCGCCTCGCCGAAGTCTGGTCGCGCCAGTTGCGCTGGGCCCGCCTGCGGCGGGTGACCTTCCCGGCCTTCTTCGCGCCCGAGATCGGCACCGGTCCGATCCTGCCCTTCGGCCTCGCCCTGCTGGCGGCCCCCTCCCCGACCCTCGCCGGCTGGCTGTGCGGCCTCGCCGCCCTCTGGTACGCTGCGGAATATGCCCTTGCGTTCCGGGCGGGCTGGTATCGCGGGCCGCGCCTGCTCCTCGCCTTCCTGGTGCGCGACACCCTGTTCCCGGCGATCTGGGCCGGGGCCTGGATGCGGGGCGCCATCCTGTGGCGTGGCAACGCCATGGATATCCGCCCCAAGCCCCCTGCCCGCCTGCGGACACGGCCCACGGCGGCCTGAGCTTCCGGGGCGCGACGTGCCCTGGTAAACCGGGCCATGAAGATCGGCATTCTCGAGACCGGCAACCCACCCGAGCGCCTGGCAGCGAACTACCCCACCTACGGGCGGATGGTCGCCGACCTCGTCGGCCCCGGCCACGCCTACACCCACTACCCCGTGCTCGATGGCGTGCTGCCGGCCGACGCATCGGTCGAGGATGCGTATCTCGTCACCGGCTCACCCGCCGGGGTCTACGAGCCCCTGCCGTGGATCGCCGCCCTCGTGGCATTCCTGCGGTCCGTCCCCGCAACGACGCCCCTCGTCGGCATCTGCTTCGGCCATCAGGTCATGGCGGCGGCCTTCGGCGGACGAGTGGCGAAATCGGAGAAGGGCTGGGGCCTCGGCCTGCACACCTATGCCGTCCACGAACGCGCGCCATGGATGGACGATGCCACGGACATCGCCGTCCCGGCGATCCATCAGGATCAGGTGCTCGAAAAACCGCCCGGCGCCCGGACGCTCGCCGGCAACGCCTTCACGCCCCATGGCGTCCTCGCCTACGACGAAAGGCGGGCGCTCTCGTTCCAGGTCCATCCGGAATTCACGGCCGACTACGCCACCGCCCTGATCGCCGGGCATCGCCCGGAGGTGCCGCACGTGCCGGCAATTCACGAAACCGCTCTCGCCTCGCTCACACGTCCGGGCGATGGGCCGCGCCTCGGCGGCTGGATCAGGCGCTTTCTCGAAACAGGGACTTGAGGGGGGTGCGGGTGGTCAAAAGCGACGCACTCTGCGAGCTGGCTTACGCTTGCGATAGGCTCGCCAAGCCGCCGAACTCAATGTCTCCCAGGGTGCAGGGCGAGAGGGGCATCTGGACCGTCTCCCGAAGACTATGCCCGTCGAAGCGTTTTCAGGGTCGGCGGTAGGCCCAGACGCGGGCGGGGGGCAGGTTGAGCCAAACGCGGTTGGAGCGGCTCGCCGTGTAGGTGCCGGCGTCGCAGCGTTCGGGGATCGGTGGCACCACCGCGTAAGTGAACTGCACGAAGGGCGCGCCCGGCTGCATCAGCGCATGGGCGGCGTTGAGGAGACCGAGGCGCTGTTCGAGGGGCTTCGTGAACAGCGGCAGGCTCGACACCGTGGCGGCGGCTTTTTCACCGATCAGGGCGCCGACCGTAGCGGTGATGTCGTAGGCGTCACCCTGCACGATGGTGGCGCGGGGGAACCGCGTCCGCAGCAGGCGACAGAAATCCGGGCTGTACTCGATCAGGATCAAGCGCTCCTGCTCGATGCCCCGGCGAACCAGGGCTTCCGTCACCGGGCCGGTGCCGGGTCCGAGTTCGATCACCGGACCGGGTGTGCGCGGATCGACGTAGGACGCCATGGTGCGGGCGAGCATCTTGCCCGACGGCGTTACCGAACCGGTGACCAGGGGCCGCTCGAACCACGAGCGCAGGAAGCGGGCTTCGTCTTCAAGGGAATCGCGGCGGGGGCGCTTGACGGCGGGCGCAGCGTCCAGGGACGTGGAGAGGAGCTTGGTTCTGGGACGGCGGAGCGGCGGCAAGACCCTAGGCCCTCAGATCACGGGTTGGGAAGGAAAGGCTAGACGCCGAAGGCTCCGGACAGTCAAGCCGACATCCGGAGTCCGGCGTTGGTCCGCCCGCCGGTTCGGCCGAACGATGCGGTCCAGCCACAGGCACAACCGGCGACGACGCGGTTCGATCCAGCCGCACGGTCACTGGCGTGCGGCACCGCCGCCGAAGCCGTCGAAGAAATCACGGACCTTCGAGAAGAACCCGGCGCTTTCCGGATGATTGTCGTCGGAAGCCGACTGGCCGAACTCCTGTAGCAATTCGCGCTGCCGCTTGGTGAGATTCTGCGGCGTCTCGACGAACACCTGGATGTAGAGGTCGCCGACATCGCGCGAGCGCAGCACCGGCATGCCCTTGCCCTTGATACGGAATTGCTTCGCCGTCTGGGTCCCGGCGGGGATTCGAACCTGGGTCTGGGATCCGTCGATGACCGGCACGGTGATCTCACCCGAGAGGGCCGCCGTCACCATGTTGATCGGCACCCGGCAGAACAGGTCGGCGCCGTCGCGCTGGAAGAATTCGTGTGGCTTGATGGAGAGGAAGACGTAGAGGTCGCCGGCCGGACCGCCGCGCAGGCCGGTCTCACCCTCGCCGGCGAGGCGAATGCGCAGGCCGTCATCGACACCCGCCGGCACGTTGATGGACAGGGTGCGTTCGCGGGTGACGCGGCCGCTGCCCGAGCAGGCGCCGCACGGATCGTCGATGACCTCTCCGCGCCCGTGGCAGGTCGGGCAGGTGCGCTCGATGGCGAAGAACCCCTGCGCCGCCCGCACCCGGCCGTAGCCGCCGCAGGTCTGGCACGGGCGCGGCTTCGAGCCGGCCTTGGCGCCCGTTCCGGAGCAGGTCTCGCAGGTGACGGCGGTCGCCATCTTGATGGTCTCCGCCTTGCCGGCGAAGGCCTCCTCCAGGGTGATTTCGAGGTTGTAGCGGAGATCCGCCCCACGCTCGCGGGTCGAGCCGCCGCGCGCACCGCCCCCCGCCGCGCGGCCACCGCCCGCCGCCCGTCCGTCGCCGAAGAAATTGTCGAAGATATCCGACATGAAGTCGCCGAACTCGTTGCCGAATCCCGGACCACCGCCGCCCTGCTGGAAGGCGGCATGCCCGAAGCGATCGTAGGCCGCGCGCTTCTGGCCGTCGGAGAGGCATTGATACGCCTCGTTGATTTCCTTGAACTTGATCTCGGCTTCCGCATTCCCGGGATTGCGGTCCGGATGATAAGTCATGGCGAGCTTGCGGAAAGCGACCTTCAGCTCACTGTCGGTCGCGGTCTTGGAGACGCTCAGAATCTCGTAATAATCCCGCTTCGACATACCCGTTCCTACCGTCCCCCGATGCGCCGGTCCGCATCGTCATCGTCACCAGACATGGCGCGGGGCCGGATCGCTCCGGCCCCGCGTCGATTGCGAGGCGTTATGCCCGCTTCTTCTGGTCCTTGTCATCGACTTCCTGGAAGTCGGCATCGATGACGTCGTCCTTCTTGGCATCGCCGGTCGGCGCCTCGGCACCGGCCTCGCCCGCCTGATTGGCGGCGTACATGGCCTCGCCGAGTTTCATCGAAGCCTGCATCACGTCAGTGGTGCGCGCCTTGATGGTCTCGACGTCGTCGCCGTCGAGGGCCGTGCGGAGCGAGGTGATCGCCGTCTCGATGGCCGCCTTGTCGTCGGCCGAGACCTTGTCGCCGTACTCCTTCACCGACTTTTCGGTGGCGTGCACGAGGCTCTCGCCCTGGTTCTTCACCTCGACGAGTTCACGGCGCTTCTTGTCCGCCTCGGCATTGGCCTCGGCGTCCTTGACCATCTTCTCGATATCCGCGTCCGAGAGGCCGCCCGAGGCCTGAATGCGGATCTGATGCTCCTTGTTCGTCGCCTTGTCCTTGGCGGTCACGTTGACGATGCCGTTGGCGTCGATGTCGAAGGTCACCTCGATCTGCGGCATGCCGCGCGGGGCCGGCGGAATGCCCATGAGGTCGAACTGGCCGAGCAGCTTGTTGTCGGCCGCCATCTCGCGCTCACCCTGGAAGACCCGGATGGTGACGGCGTTCTGGTTGTCCTCGGCCGTCGAGAAGGTCTGAGACTTCTTTGTCGGGATCGTGGTGTTGCGGTCGATGAGACGGGTAAACACGCCGCCCAGGGTCTCGATGCCCAGCGACAGCGGGGTCACGTCGAGGAGCAGCACGTCCTTCACGTCGCCCTGGAGCACGCCGGCCTGCACCGCCGCGCCGATGGCGACGACCTCGTCCGGGTTGACGCCCTTGTGAGGCTCCTTGCCGAAGAACGACTTCACGACTTCCTGGATCTTCGGCATGCGGATCATGCCGCCGACGAGCACGACCTCGTCGATCTCGGAGGCCGAGACGCCGGCATCCTTGAGCGCCTTGCGGCAGGGCTCGATGGTGCGCTGGACGAGATCGTCCACTAGGCTCTCGAACTTGGCCCGGCTGAGCTTGAGCGCGAGGTGCTTCGGGCCGGAGGCATCGGCCGTGATGTAGGGCAGGTTGATCTCGGTCTGGGTCGCCGAGGACAGTTCGATCTTGGCCTTCTCGGCAGCCTCCTTCAGGCGCTGCAGCGCGAGCTTGTCCTTCGTCAGGTCGATGCCCTGCTCACGCTTGAACTCCGCCGACAGGTACTCGACCACGCGGTTGTCGAAATCCTCGCCACCCAGGAAAGTATCGCCGTTGGTCGACTTCACCTCGAACACGCCGTCGCCGATTTCGAGGATCGACACGTCGAAGGTGCCGCCGCCGAGATCATAGACCGCGATGGTGCCGGACTTCTTCTTGTCGAGGCCGTACGCGAGGGCCGCGGCAGTGGGCTCATTGATGATGCGCAGCACTTCGAGGCCGGCGATCCTGCCGGCATCCTTGGTGGCCTGACGCTGGGCGTCGTTGAAGTAGGCAGGCACCGTGATGACGGCCTGCGTCACCGGCTGACCGAGATGGGCCTCCGCGGTCTCCTTCATCTTCTGAAGGGTGAAGGCCGAGATCTGCGACGGCGAATACTTCTTGCCGTCGGCCTCGACCCAGGCGTCGCCGTTGTCGCCGCGCACGATGGAATAGGGCACCAGGCCCTTGTCCTTCTGGGTCATGGGGTCGTCGTAGGTGCGGCCGACGAGACGCTTGATGGCAAAGAAGGTGCGCTCGGGGTTCGTGACCGCCTGGCGCTTGGCCGGCTGGCCGACGAGGCGCTCGCCCTCGTCCGTGAAGGCGACGATGGACGGCGTGGTGCGGGCACCTTCCGCGTTCTCGATGACCTTGGGCTGCGAGCCTTCCATGACGGCGACGCAGGAATTGGTGGTGCCGAGGTCGATACCGATAACTTTACCCATGGTGGGATCCCTTTGTTGTGCTGGTCAAGCAGACCGCCGAGCCCCGAAGCAGCTCGGCCCATGGCAGTGGAGACTTGGCTGTGAGAAACTGAAGATTGGCGAGCGGGGTCGGGACCGGACCGGGCGTCGAAGAACGCTCAGGCTCGGGTCATAATCCCGCGTCCCGCCGCATATAAGAAGGGTGATGCGGGGCCGCAAGGCGATGAGAACGGCGAACCGAACGGATCGGCCGCATCCGCGTTATCCCATTCTCCTGATTGAGGGATCGGCGCCGCGACCATGACTTTTCCGGTGCGCGCGACCCATCTCTTGTTGTACCGATGCCACGTTCAAGCCATGGCCCGCATGGTAGTTTGAAGCCAGGCCGATTTCGCCTCAAGCTCCTCCGGCCGGAAAGTCCCGATGCCTCCGTTGAACCGCGCCCTTCTCCTTGCACCCCTGTTGTTCGCGATACCGG
The DNA here is from genome assembly GCF_900113485.1 of Methylobacterium gossipiicola. Classification (GTDB taxonomy): domain Bacteria; phylum Pseudomonadota; class Alphaproteobacteria; order Rhizobiales; family Beijerinckiaceae; genus Methylobacterium; species Methylobacterium gossipiicola. The sequence goes on along the minus strand of NZ_FOPM01000001.1, from coordinate 182,116 downwards.
ACGCGGCCCATGCGCAGAACTTCTTCGAGGAGTTGTTCGGGATCGGGCGGGCCGCCAAGCCGCCGGTGCCGCCCCGTGGTGTTCCCGGTGGCCCGGTGCCGGGCGCCCCCGTCGCCCCGCCGCCGGGCGAGGCGCCCCCCGCCGTCGAGGCGCCCCGCGCGCCCCCGCCGCCGAAGCAGCCCGTGGTCCTCAAGGCACCGTCCGAGGACAACGTCATGGGGCAGGAATTGCTGCGCAACGGCCTCGACGGAAACCTGAAGCTGGAGAAGACCGGCGGCACCGTCACGGCCCGCCTGACCCTTCCGGGCACGAAGGTGTCGTCCCCGGCCGAGAGTTGCACGGTGCCGTGGAACGACGGCGCGCCCGCCACCCTGACGGCCGAAGGCCGCCCCGATGGCCTCGCCCGTTTCGACGGGGCCGGCGCCGCCTGCCCCCTGCGGTTCGAGGTGGTGGAGGGCGGGGTGTTCGTGACCTCCCTCTCCGGCTCCCCCGTCTGCACCGTGGCGGCCTTGGACTGTGCCGCCGCGCCGACGGGTTTGTGGGGACCGGCCGCCGCCACCCTGATCCCGCGTTCGGCCGAGTTCGACACGGCGCGCGGCACGGCCGACCGGGCGGTACGCGAAAACTACAAGCTCATGACCCAGCGGGCGAAGGGGCAGGATGTCCGCCCCATCGTCACCGAGCAGGCGGCGTTCTCGTCCGACCGCGAGCAGACCTGCCGGACCTATGCGCGCGAGGGTGCCCATGGCTTCTGCAACCTGCGCTTCACGGAAGGCCGTGCCCTGGCGCTGGCGACACGCCTCGGCGTCAACACCGCCACCGCCGCCCCCACGGCCTCGGCGGCGCCCCGCCCCCGCCGCAAGCCACAAGCCCCGGCCGTCGAGGGCATGAATCCCGACGCGGGCGGCGCGCCGGGTTTTCCGGAGTAAGGGTTTCCAAAGGGATCATCCCTTGGCCGGGTGTCGGGCCGAGCCCGACGAACCCGGCCTCAAGCGTGGCCGGCGGTCACCGACAGCATGGCCGGATCGACGCCGATGCCCCGCAGGGTGCGCTCGTATTTGGCGTCGAGGGCCGTGTTGAAGATGAGGTCCGGATCCGCCGGGCAGGTGAGCCAGCCATTGGCCAGGATCTCGTTCTCGAGCTGGCCCGGTTGCCAGCCGGCATACCCCAAGGCCAGCACGGCGCTGGCCGGGCCGTCGCCATTGGCAATGGCGCGCAGGATATCCACCGTGGCGGTGAGGCAGATGCCGTCGTCGATGATCAGAGTCGACTGATCGATGTGGAAATCGTCCGTGTGCAGGACGAAGCCCCGCTTGGCGTCGACGGGGCCGCCCATGAGCACGGGCATATGACCGACCCGCTCGCGCAATCGGATGGCGTCCGCCTCCTTGGCGACATCGAGCTGAATCAGCAGGTCCGGCATGCTGAGATTGCCCACCGCCTTGTTGAGGATGATACCCATGGCCCCATCGGCCGAATGGGCGCAGAGATAGATGACAGAGCGCGCGAACCGCGCATCCGTCAGGCCCGGCATGGCGACGAGGAACTGACCGTCGAGATAGGCCGGCTCGGCCTTCGGGGAGGATGGGGTCTGCATGGGCCCATGCTACGCTCCTCGGGCGACGGGTCCAAGAACCAAACGCCGGGGCAGGACGACGAACCGAGCGGTTCGACACAACGATGCACCAACCGCCATGTGCACGGCCCCGGTCGTCGCCTCGACAGCCCCGGAGGCGCGGGATAGACCGATGGCGAAAACGGGCGCCGCGCCCTCAGGAGAGCACCCATGACCATTCAGGTTGGCGACCATCTGCCCCAGGTGACCTTCCGCGTCAGCGGCAAGGACGGCCCCGAGGCCCGCACCACCGACGACATCTTCAAGGGGCGCCGCGTCGTCCTCGTCGGCGTGCCGGGCGCCTTCACCCCGAGCTGCCATCGCAATCACCTGCCGGGCTTCGTCGAGAAGCAGGCCGAGATCAAGGCGCGCGGTGTCGACGCCATTGCCATCACCTCCGTCAACGATGTGTTCGTCCTCGACGCTTGGCAGAAGGCGAGCGGCGCCGAGGGCCTCGAGTTCCTCGCCGATGGCAACGCCGAATTCGCCAAGGCGATCGGTCTCGAAATGGACGGCACCGGCTTCGGCCTCGGCCCGCGTTCGAAGCGCTACGCCGCGCTGGTGGAAGACGGCGTGGTCCGCATCCTCAACATTGAGGATTCGCCCGCCAAGACGGAAATTTCCGGGGTGGATGCGCTGCTGAAAGTGCTCTGAGACGTCGAATAGACTTGATTGAAAAGGCCCGGCGCCCAGCGCCGGGCTTTTTCTATTTTGACATGAATCAAGATTGTCATCCTGGGGCCGCATAGCGAAATCCGGCACCCGCGATCCAGAGCCCTCGACCTCGGAAAGCCGGCTTTCGTTCGCGGCTCTGGATTCCGAGTCCCCCCCCCGGAATGACAGCGGGATGGATTACTCCACCCAGCCGTAATCCCCTGCTCCCGTCACCCCGCGATGGAACGTCAGGCGACGGTCGTATTCCAGCGGGTCCTTCGGCTGTACCAGGGCGCCGGGCGGCACGTTGAGCCAGTCGACGAGGCGGGTGAGGAGGAAGCGCAGGGCCGCGCCCCGGCAGAGGATCGGCAGGGCGGCGACCTCGTCGGCTCCCAGCGGCCGCACGGCCTCGTAGCCGGCGATGAGCGCCGCGCCCCGGTCGCGGTGGAAAGTACCGTCCGCGTCGAAGCACCAAGCGTTGAGGCAGATGGCGAGGTCGTACGCGAAGGCGTCGGTGCAGGCGAAGTAGAAGTCGATGAGGCCCGAGAGGTCGTCGCCGATGAAGAATACGTTGTCGGTGAAGAGATCGGCGTGGATCACCCCCGAGGGCAGCCCACGCGGCCAGCCGGCCTCGACGACGGCGAGATCGCCGCACACCCGCGCGGCCAGCCCCGGCGACACTCCGTCGGCCTGTGCCTCGGCGCCCCGGAACAGCGGTCCCCAGGCTTCGACCGACAGGTTGTTGTCGCGCCGCATGCCGAAATCGCTGCCGGCGGCGTGGAGCCCGGCGAGGGCGCCCCCGAGGGCACGGCACTGGTCGGGCGTCGGCCGCTTGACCGAGACACCCTCGAGGAAGCTCACGATCACCGCCGGACGGCCGCAGAGTTCGCCCAGCGCCACGCCGGCCCGATTGCGGATGGGCTGCGGGCAGGCGAGGCCGCGCGTGGCGAGGTGTTCCATGAGGTTGAGGAAGAACGGCAGGTCGTCCGCCCGCACCCGCTTCTCGTACAGGGTGAGGATATAGGTGCCGGCCGTGGTGTGCAGAAAGAAGTTGGTGTTCTCGACCCCCTCGGCGATGCCCTTGTAGGAGAGCAGCGTGCCGATGTCGTAGGCGGCCAGGAAAGCGGTCAGGGCCTCGTCGGAGACCTCGGTGTAGACGGCCACGGGCGGTTCGCTCGAACGTTCGGGGATCAAAATGCACAAGGGCGCCGAACGGCGCCCCTGTGGGTCGAGTCGGGGTCGGGCCGCTTATTCGGCGGCTTCGCTGCGCAGCTCGCGCGGCAGCGGGAAGGACATGTCCTCGACCACCGTCGAGACCGTGTCCACCGTCACGGTGTAGCGGGCCGCAAAGGCGTCGATGATCTCTTCCACGAGCACTTCCGGGGCCGAGGCACCGGCCGTGAGGCCGAGGCGGCGCACGTCCTTGAACGCGTCCCAGTCGATCTCCTCCGCCCTGAGCACGAGGCGGGTGATGGGGCAGCCGACGCGCTCAGCGACCTCGCGCAGGCGCTGCGAGTTCGAGGAGTTCGAGGAGCCGACGACGATCACGGCGTCGACCAGGGGGGCGACCTGCTTCACCGCTTCCTGGCGGTTGGTGGTGGCGTAGCAGATGTCGTCCTTGTGCGGCCCCGTGATGGTCGGGAACTTCTTCTTCAGGGCCTCGACGATGTGGTGGGTGTCGTCCACCGAAAGGGTGGTCTGCGTCACCCAGGCGAGGTTGTCACGATTCTCGGGCTCGAGGGCGGCGATCTGCTCCAGATCCTCCACCAGGGTGATGGAGCCCTTGGGCAACTGGCCCATGGTGCCAACGACTTCCGGGTGGCCGGAATGGCCGACGAGGAGCACGTGGCGGCCGCGCTTGTGATGGATCTCGGCCTCACGGTGAACCTTGGTCACCAGGGGGCAGGTGGCGTCGATGGTGGTGAGGCCGCGGGAATCGGCGTTGCTTGGCACGGTCTTGGCGACGCCGTGGGCCGAGAAGATCACCGGGGCGGAGCCGTCCGGCACCTCGTCGAGTTCACGCACGAACACCGCGCCTTTGCGCTTCAGGCTCTCGACCACGTATTTGTTGTGGACGATCTCGTGGCGGACGTAGACCGGGGGGCCGTAGATGGCGAGCGCGCGCTCGACCACGTCGATGGCCCGCACCACGCCGGCGCAGAAGCCGCGCGGGGCGCAGAGCAGGATCTCCAGGGGCGGCTTGTCGCCGGTCACGGGGGCGGTCTGGGTCGTCGAGAGGGCGTCGCTCATGATAACCGGGATGTGGCGAGGCTGGGTCGCCCCTGTCAACCGTTCATAACGCAAAACCGCCCGTGAGGCACGGGGCGCCCCATCAAACTCTTCGTTCGTGTCATGCACGCCCATCCATCGCGCGTTCCAGCACCGTGAAGATGCGCGGATCGGCGCAATGGGCGACGTTGAAGCGCAGGAAGCGCGTGCCGCCCCCCGAGGTGCTGAAGGCGGCACCGGGCGCCAGAACCACCCCTTCCGCCAGGGCCCGCCGGGCGACATCGCCGGAATCGAGTCCCTCGGGGAGGCGCGCCCACAGGAACAGGCCGCCGCGCGGCTCGGTCCAGAGGGCGAGGCCGCTCGCCTGCAGGCGACGGGCCGCGAGCCCCCGGTCCCGAGCGAGCTTGTCCCGGATCTCCGCGAGGTGCCGGCGATAGGTCCCGTCGGTGATGAGACGGTGCATGAGGGTGGCGGCGAAATGGCCGTTGCCGAGGCTGAGGGCCAGCTTGAGATCGACGAGGGGTTCGATCCAGTCCGGCCGCGCGGCGAGGAAGCCGCAGCGCACGGAGGCCGAAAGCGTCTTGGAAAAGCTGCCGACCTGGATCACCCGCTGCAACCCATCGAAGCCGGCGAGACGCGGCGACGGCTCGGGTTCGAGGTCGCCGAAGATGTCGTCCTCGATGATGAGAGTGTCGTGCGCTTCGGCGAGGCGCAGTACCCGGTGGACCGTCGCGGGCGTCAGGGTGCCGCCCGTGGGGTTCTGCAGGGCCGAATTGCCGAGGTAGAACCGGGGACGATGTGCCGCGAAGGCCGCCTCGAGGGCGGCGAGATCTGGCCCCGTGGGCGTGAAGGGTACGCCGACCACGCTGACCCGATGGGCGCGTAGGAGGGCGTGGTAATTGAAGTAGCAGGGATCGTCGACCACCACGGTGTCGCCGGGCGTCAGCAGAAACCGACAGAGGAGATCGACGGCCTGCGTCGCCGAATCGACGAGGAGGATCTGATCGGCATCCGCCGCGATTCCCTTCTCCTCCATGCGCCTCGCGATCTGCGCCCGCAGGGGCGCGAACCCCAGGGGCTGGTCGTAGCAGACGAGGCTGCGCGTCTCATCACGGGCGAGTTGGCGCAGCCCCCGGCGGATGGCCTCGTCGGGCATCCATGACGACGGCAGCCAGCCCGAACCGGGCTTCAGCAGATCCGGCCCGGCCTGCATCGATTGGCGGGTGATCCAGAGGGGATCGACGGCCCGGTCGAGTTCCGGCCCGACCGCCTTGAGACAGAGCGGCCGGGTCTTGCCGGCGACGTAGAAACCCGAGCCCCTGCGGGCCACGATGGCCCCCTCGGCGGCGAGGCGGTCATAGGCCTCCACCACCGTCGATTTCGACACGCCCATGACCTCGGCGAAGCTCCGCACGGAGGGCAGACGGGCACCAGGCCCGAGTTGACGGCTCGCGATGCGCTCGGCGATGGCCCGTGTCGCCGTCTCGACCAGGGTCGGGGCGGCGTGGCTATGAGCGGTCATTGGTTTTGTCCCGGCATCTGTACGGTCCTTCCGTCCGGACAATTTTGCCAAACCGTACGGCACTGTCCCTGTCGGGGCCAGCCCTTCCGGCCGATGGTCGCGCCATCGAACAGGGAGACACACCATGACCGGCGCGACGATCCAGACTGCACGGGCGGCCTTGCCGACTCGCCTCACCCTCATCGATCGGGCGCGGGGCCATGCCGTGGCGCTCCTCGCCGCCATGGCGGACGGCCTGTCGCGCGCGGCCCTCAACGCCCGCGTCCTGCGTCAGCTCGGGGCCATGTCCGAGCGCGAACTCAAGGATATCGGCCTCGTGCGCCAGGACGTGTACGATGCCGCCGCCCTCCCTCGCGACGGCGACGCCACGAACCTGCTCCTGGCGCGCCGGGCCGAGCGAAAGGCCGCGCGGCGGGCCTGACGGGATCGAGGATCGGCCCTGGACGTGCCGATTGGCACCCGGGGCGCAGGGGAACCGTCGGCGACGTCGATCCCACAATGGTGATCCGGCCCAAGGGGATTATAAAGAGCCCTCACGACGCATCCGCCCAAACCCGGGTCCCGCAGGCAGGATCGGCGGCACCTGGGCTCCCTGTCCGTGATCGCCACGATCCCTTCGGCGATCGCCGTGATCGGGACCGGTCCCCTCCCGCCCAGGATTCGCATGGCGAGCCCCGCGACCCACGTCAGCTTCCTGCCGCCGGTGCTGACCTTCCTGTCGGCGGCGGTGATCGGCGTCCCGATTTTCCGGCTCATCGGCCAGAGTGCCGTGCTCGGCTACCTTGTGGCGGGCGTCGTCATCGGGCCGTTCGGGTTTTCCCTCATCGCCGAACCCGAGACGGCGGCGAGTGTGGCCGAACTCGGCGTGGTGCTGCTGCTGTTCATCGTCGGCCTCGAATTGCAGGTGTCCCGCCTCGTTTCCATGCGGCGCGACATCTTCGGCCTCGGCACGGCGCAGCTCCTCGTCTGCACCGCGATGCTCGCCGGAATCGGTTTCCTGTTCGGCCTCACACCTTCGGCCGCCTTCGTCATCGGCATCGCCCTCGCCCTCTCGGCCACCGCCGTCGCCCTACAGTTGCTGGAGGAGCGCGGCGACCTCGGCACCCCGTATGGCGGACGCGCCTTCGCCGTGCTGCTGTTCCAGGACATCTCCGTCGTGGCGATCCTCGCCCTGATGCCGCTCTTCGCCTCCACGGGCGGCAGCGGCGGCGAGGACTGGATGCTGTCCGCCCTGCGATCGACCGGGACCGTGGGGGCGGCGATCCTCGCCGTGGTGCTGGTGGGGCGCTATGGCCTCAACCCGTTCTTCGGCCTGCTCGCCGCCAGCGGCGCCCGCGAAGTGATGACGGCGGCGGCCCTCCTGGTGGTGCTCGGCACCGCGATGCTCATGGAGCATGTCGGCCTGTCCATGGCCATGGGAGCGTTCCTGGCCGGCGTCCTGCTCGCCGAATCGAACTTCCGCCACCAGTTGGAGGCCGATATCGAGCCGTTTCGCGGCATGTTGCTGGGCCTGTTCTTCATGAGCGTCGGCATGTCCATCGATGGCGGCCTCGTGAAATCCGAATGGCCGTGGCTGCTCGGCGCCACCGCCGGGGCGATCCTCATCAAGGTCGGGCTCGTCGCCGCCCTGTTCCGCCTGTTCGGCTCGCCCTGGCTCGATGCCGTGCGGGGCGGCGCCATCCTGGCACCGGCGGGCGAGTTCGCCTTCGTGCTCCTGCCCATGGGCGGCGAACTCGGCCTCGTCGACGGACCGAGCGGACGGTTCGCCATCGCGCTGGCGGCGCTCACCATGCTGGTCGGCCCCGTGGCGGCGAAAGCCCTCGACAGCGCCCTGGCGCGCCGCCGGGCCGAGCCCGACCTCGCCCTCGACCCGGTGGAATCCACCGAGGCCCGCGTCCTCGTCGTCGGGTTCGGACGCTTCGGCCAGATCCTGACCCAGGTGCTGCTCGCCGAGGGCATCGGCGTCACGGTCATCGACAAGGATGTCGAGCAGATCCGCTCCGCCTCGCGCTTCGGCTTCCGCATCTTCTACGGAGACGGCACCCGCCTCGACGTCCTGCGCGCCGCCGGCATCGGCCGGGCCGAACTCCTGTGCATCTGCGTCGACGATCCGGAAGCGGCCCTCAAGATCGTCGATATCGTGCACGAGGAATTCGCGAGTGTTCGAACCTACGTGCGGGCCTACGACCGCATGCACGCCGTGGAACTCATGAACCGCGACGTGGACTTCCAGCTGCGCGAGACTGTGGACTCCGCCCTCGGCTTCGGCCGGGCCACCCTGGAAGGTCTCGGCGTCGCCCCCGAAGCGGCGGCGGCGGTGGCTGAGGATGTGCGCAAGCGCGATATCGCCCGCCTCGTTCTGCAGCAGGCCGGTGCCCTCCCGGATGCGGCGAACTGGATGCGCGGGGTCTCGCAGATCAAGCCCGAACCCCTCACGGAACCGCGCCGCCCCTCGCGCGCCCTCAACGCCGAGACCCGCGACATCATCGGCAGCAAGGCCCGCGAGGCCGCCACCCACACCCTCGAAGCCCGGGACCTGCCCGCCGATGCCTGAAACCCAATCGGGGGCGGCCCGCTTCGTCAGCGGCTCGATCCTGCGCCACGTCGTGGTGATGAGCGCCACGGGCTCCGTCGGCCTCATGGCTTTGTTCGTCGTCGACCTGCTGTCGCTGCTCTACGTGTCGAAGCTCGGCGACCCGACCCTCACGGCGGCGGTGGGCTTCGCCACCATCGTGCAGTTCTTCGCCATCGCCATCAATATCGGCCTGATGATCGCGGCCGGAGCCCTGGTCTCGCGCGCCATCGGGGCGGGCGATCAGGCAGAGGCCCGGCGGCTTGCCACCTCGGGCACGATTCATGGCCTCATCGTCTCGGCCGTGCTCGTGCTGGCGATGCTGCCGTTCCTGCCCGTGTTCCTGAAGGCCATCGGGGCCGACGCCCAGACCCTTCCGGTGGCGACGCGCTTCCTCTGGATCACCCTGCCGTCGAACCTGCTCATGGGGCCCGGCATGATGTTCTCGGGGCTCCTGCGCGCCGCCGGGGCCGCACGGCAGGCGATGCTGGTGACCCTTGCCGGCGCCATTGTCACCGCCGGGCTCGATCCGCTGCTCATCTTCGGGGCAGGGCTCGGGGTGGAGGGGGCGGCCATCACCACCTGCTTCGCCAGGGCCACCTTTGCCCTCGTCGGCCTCTGGGGCGTGCGTCGCTTGGGTATGCTCGCCCGGCCGCGCGTGGCCGACATCGTCGCCGATGCACCCATCGTGTTCCGCATCGCCCTGCCGGCGGTGCTCACCAACCTCGCCCCCTCCGTCGCCAGCGCCTTCATCGCCCATGCCCTGGCGCAGTTCGGTGCCGTCACCATCGCGGGCAACGTCGTCATCGACCGCCTGACGCCCGTGGCCTTCGGCGGGTTGTTCGCCATGTCGGGCTCCATCGGGCCGATCCTCGGCCAGAACTGGGGCGCGGGTCGGTTCGACCGCATGCGCGGCGTCCTGCGCGACGGCGCCCTGGTGACAGCGGCCTACGTCGCCGTGGTCTGGATCGCCCTCGTCTTCGCCCGCGAACCCCTGACGCACCTGTTCGAACTACGGGGTCCGGCCGCCGACCTGTTCGGGTTCTTCTGTCTCGTCAGCGGCGGGGTGTGGTTCTTCACCGGGCTGCTGTTCCTGTCGAATGCCTCGTTCAACAACCTCGGCTTCCCGTTCTACTCGACCCTGCTGAACTGGGGCCGGGCCACCCTCGGCACCGTGCCGCCGGCCCTCCTCGGGGCACATTACTACGGGCCGAATGGGGTCATCGCCGGGGTCGGCCTCGGCTCGGTGATCTTCGGGCTCGCCGGCATCCTCCTCGCGTTCCGCACGGTCGGAACCCTGGAGGCGCGGGCCGCCGCCCTCCCCCCGCCGGAGCCCGAAGCGGTGACGGCCACGGCGGATGCCTCCCTCGCCGCCGGCCCGGCGCAGTCGGGCGTGCTGGTCTGACGGGGCGCCCAGTGAAAAAACCGTCGCAGACGAGCGCGGACCGGAAACAAACCCGTTCGGCCCACGTTCAATTTGCGATCTCCGAAGCAAACGGAGCCGGCCTTCCTCAACTCCAGGGTTTGACCATGCTCGCCGAGCAGACCTCCGCTCAGACCGCCCGCAAGACCCACCTCGACATCTACGACACGCACGCCCGCTCGACCTTCGCCGCCAGCCTCGGCGTCTCGGAGGACCGCCTGCGCCGGGCGGTTCACCTCGTTGGCTCGCGGATCTCGACCCTCACGAGCTATTTTCAGAAGTAGGCCGGCTCGGTTGGGCTTCGGTTTCGAGGGGGATGCCGGGCGCCGGCATCCCCTTTTTCGTGGTTGGCGGTCGGCCCTTGCCGATGGCGGCGAGGACCGCCCCGCCCTACCTCGTGCGGATCACGTCCCCGCCCTCTCGGACCGCCATGACCGACCAGCCCTCCATCACCGCCGCCATCCTCGTCATCGGCGACGAGATCCTGTCGGGGCGGACCAAGGACAAGAACATCGGCACCATCGCGGATTACTGCACGGCGGTGGGGATCGACCTGCGCGAAGTCCGCATCGTTCCCGATGAGCAGGACCGCATCGTCGCGGCGGTGAACGCCCTACGAACAGACTACACCTATCTCTTCACCACCGGCGGCATCGGCCCGACCCATGACGACATCACCGCCGACAGCGTGGCGGCGGCGTTCGGCGTCTCCATCGACGTCGATCCCCGCGCCAAGGCGATGCTGCTGGAGCGGCACAAACCGGAGGATCTGAACGAGGCCCGGCTGCGCATGGCCCGCATTCCGGCCGGAGCCGACCTCATCGCAAACCCGATCTCGAAGGCGCCCGGCTTCCGCCTCGGCAACGTCTTCGTCATGGCCGGCGTGCCGGCGATCATGCAGGCCATGCTCGACAACATCGGTCCGACCCTGGAGACCGGTCTCCGCGTCCTCTCCCATACCATTGAGGCCGGCAACCTGCCGGAGGGCACTTATGCGGGCGATCTCGCGGCCCTGGCGATAGCCCATCCCACCGTGTCCATCGGTTCCTATCCGTCGATGACCCAGTCCGGATTCGCCAATCGCATCGTGGTGCGAGGCAAGGACCCGGAGGCCCTCGACGCGGCCAAGGGCGACATCGAGGATTTGGTCACGCGCCTGCGCGGCTGAAGAGTCTCACGCCCGCAGGGCCGGCTTGCCCTTCACCGCCGCCGCCATGGCCTTGAGGTGGCGATTGAGGGCGGCGATCTCGTTCAACGCGATGGTCTTGTGGCCGTCCTTCACCGCACGCTCGATATCACTGACCTGCTCGGCCACGATGCGCTTCAGTTCGGCGGCGAGTTTGTCCCGTGTCATCGTCGCTCCTGTCACGTCGAGAGCATCGTCCCGCCGAAGTGGCTTTCGGCGGGGGCGATGCGAAAATGAAAAGGGCGAGCCGCGCTCCGAATTCCCGATCCGGAACGAGGCTCTGGCGTTCGATCCGCTCATAACGGCCCGAGCTTAACCGGCCGTTGTCGGCGTAGAACCTTGTCGTGACGCCACATTCTCGCCCGGTGTTGCTCGGCGGGCATAGGCGGGGTCCGGACCCGAGCGTTAGGTTCAGGGCAGACGTCCTGCCATTCTCCGTCGAGACCTCACCCATGTTCGCCAAGCTTCTCCTGGCCGGCGCCGCAACCATCGTTGCCGTGTCCAGCGCCTCCGCTGCCGATCTGCCCCGTCGCGTCGCGCCGGCGCCGGTCTATGCCGCCGTCCCCGTGTTCACCTGGACCGGCTTCTACATCGGCACGCACACCTCCTACGCCTTCAGCGACAGCCAGAACATCCGCACCATCGGCAACAACGACGCCTCGACGGGCCTGACCAACACCCGCCTGAACGTCGCCCAGGAGCGCCGCCCGTCGAACTTCCGCTCCGAGCAGGACGGCTTCGGCAATGTCGGCGGCGGCTTCGGCTACAACTATCAGTTCACGCCGGGCTCGGGTGTCGTCGTCGGCCTCAACACCGACCTGACCTGGACCGCCATCAGCAAGAGCTACGCCTATTTCGGCCCGGTCATTCCCGGCGTGAACACCGCGCCCGATCCGAGCAATCTGCGTCAGCGCCTCGACTACCTCGGCACCGTTCAGGGCCGCCTCGGCTACGCCTTCGACCGCATCCTCGTGTACGGCACCGGCGGTTTCGCCTACGGCAACACGAACTACCGCGCCGGCTTCCTCAACCCGGCCGGTACCCTGGCGTATGCTGGCAAGTACGACGACATCTCCACCGGCTACGTCTACGGCGGCGGCATCGAGTGGGCGATCCCCACCGACAACTTCCTCAACCGCTTCAACTTCATCGGCGGCCTCCTCGGCTCGACCGGCCTGACCCTCAAGGCCGAGTACCTGCGCTACGACCTCGGCAGCCGCAACGTCCTCGTGAACGCCACGGGCTTCGCCCCGGTCACCGGCTCGTACACCTCGCGCTTCACCACCGAGGGCAGCATCGTCAAGGCCGGCTTCAACTACAAGTTCGGCAGCCTCTGAGGCTTTGGGCGGGGCGGCCTTCGGGCCGCCCCGTATGACATCGTGTCCAGAAAAAAGGCCCTGCTCTCGCGAGCAGGGCCTTTTCCGTTGGGTCTAAGCAGACCCGTTCAGGTCCGCCAGGGATGGGCCGGCAGTTCCGTCGCGCCGATGGCGCTGGCGCCCGCGAGGGCCACGGCGTGGTCGTCTTCCACCGTCGAGCCGCTGACGCCGATGGCGCCGGACATCTCACCGTCCTTGTCCACGATGGGGATACCGCCCGGGAAGGTGATGAGGCCATCGTTCGAGTGCTCGATGCCGTAGAGCGGCCCGCCGGGCTGCGACAGGGCACCGATCTGCCCCGTGGTCATGCCGAAGAACACCGAAGTCTTGGCCTTCTTCTGGGAGATGTCGATGGAGCCGACCCAGGCGCCATCCATCCGGTAGAAGGCCTTCAGGTTGCCGCCGGAATCGACGACGGCGATGCACATCTGCGTCTTCAGTTCGACGGCCTTGGCGCGGGCCGCTTCGATGGCCTTGTGGGCGTCTTCGATGGTCACGTGCATGGGGTCTCTCCGTAGATCTGGGCCGCCTCGCCCGTCCCTTCCTCGACAGGAAGACGCTGCGCCCTGTTCCCGTCGATCCGGAACGGAGGAGACGATGCAATGAGCTCAACGCGAGAACGGCCATCCCGTTCGGGACGACCGTCTCTCCGATGCTCTTTCAGAGAAGGATTTACTTCGCGCTCATGGCGTTGGCCTTCTCGATCAGCGCCTCGGCCATGCGGATCGAGGCGATGTCGATGAGGCGACCGTCGAGGGAGACTGCGCCGCGGCCGGCCTTGGCGGCCTCTTCCATGGCGACGAGGATGCGGCGGGCCTTGGTGACTTCGGCCTCGGAGGGGGTGAACACCTCGTTGGCGAGATCGATCTGGCTCGGGTGGATCGCCCACTTGCCCTCGAAGCCGAGGGCGGCGCAGCGACGGGCCGCCGAGGTGTAGCCGTCCGGATCGGAGAAATCACCGAACGGGCCGTCGATGGGACGCAGGCCGTAGGCGCGGCAGGCGACGAGCATGCGGTTCTGGGCGAACAGCCACGGGTCCTGCCAATGGGTCTGGCGGGCGCCGGCCTCGTCCTTGTCGGTGAGCACGCTGTAATCGGCGTTGACGCCACCGATGACCGTGGAGCGGGCGCGGGTGGAGGCGGCGTAATCGGCCACACCGAACGACATGGCCTCGAGGCGCGGCGAGGACTGGGCGATAGCCTCGACGTTGGCCATGCCGAGGGCCGTCTCGATGAGCACTTCGAAGCCGATCTTCTTGGTGCGCTTCTTGGCCTGCTCGATCTGCGTGGTCAGCACGTCGATGGCGTAGACGTCGGCGGCCACACCCACCTTGGGGATGAGGATCATGTCGAGGCGCGGACAGGCTTCGACGATGTCGACCACATCGCGGTACATGTAGTGGGTGTCGAGACCGTTGATGCGGATCATCATGGTCTTGGAGCCCCAATCCAGGTCGTTCAGGGCCTGGATGATGTTCTTGCGGGCCTGCTCCTTGTCGTCGGGCGCCACGGCATCCTCGAGGTCGAGGAAGATCACGTCGGCGTTCGAGGAGGCCGACTTCTCCATGAAGGTCGGGTTGGAACCCGGAACGGCGAGCTCGGAGCGGTGGAGGCGGGGCGTCGCCTGCTGGACGAGGGTGAAGCTCATGGGTGTTTCCTTCTCACGTCGGTTACGGGCGATGGGACGCCCGGTGGCGCGTCACCTTACGGCGCGCGGTGCGCGTTCGCGCGGTCCGGAGGGCGTCGCCGTCCCCCGGTATCCTGACAAACCCTCTAGCCCGTCGCGCCGAAGCCGACGGCGATGCAATTGATCGACAGAAGCAGGGCGGATTTCACCGCCTCGCGCTTGTCCTCGTCCTCCTCCGCGCGGAAGCGGCGGAGCAACTCCACCTGTTCCCGGCTGACCTGATTGATGGTCGGAAGACGACCGTTGAGGCGGTCGCGGAACAGGGGGAAGCGCTCGGCGAGTTCCGAGCCACCGCTAACGCGCAGGCACATCTCGCGGGTGAGGGCGTACTCGGCCTCGATCAGAGGGAAGATGGCATCGCGCGCGGCGGCGTCCGGCACGAGGCTGGCGTAGTCACGGGCGATCTCGAGGTCGACCATGAGCAGCGTCTTCTCGACCTCATCGAGGATGAGGCGGAATGGCTTCGATTCGGCGAACAGGCGCTTCAGCTGCGCCTCGCCCTGCGCGCCGCGCACGTCGAGGAAGCTCTTGAGACCGGAACCGACGCCATACCAGCCGGTGATGACATGCCGGTTCTGCGACCACGCGAACACCCACGGGATCGCCCGGAGATCGGACAGGGAGCGCGCGCCGAAGCGGCGGGCCGGGCGCGAGCCGATGTTCAGCAGCGCAATCTCGTCCAGCGGACTGGCCGCCCCGAAATAGGTCACGAGGTGCGGATGCTGGATGAGATTGACATAGGCCGCCCGCGAGGCGCCCGACAGGGCTTCGAGGCAATCGTCGAACTCGTTGCGCGGCAGGCCCGCAGCCTCGCGCTCGGACTTCAGGGCGTGTTCGAGGACCGATGAGGCGAGAAGCTCCATCTGGTACGCCGCCGTACCCCGGTTGGCGTATTTGAACGAGACGACCTCGCCCTGCTCCGTGGTGCGGAAGCGCCCCCGGATAGACCCGGGCGGCTGGGCCGCGATGGCCCGGGCCGTCGGCGCGCCGCCGCGGCTGACGGAGCCGCCACGGCCGTGAAAGAACGCGATGGGCACGCCCGCCGCCTTGCCGAGGGCGGTGAGCTTGTCCTGCGCCTTGTACAATTCCCAGTTCGACGCGACGAAGCCGCCGTCCTTGTTCGAATCCGAGTAGCCGATCATCACCTCCTGCACCCCGCCCTGCCAGCGGGTGGAGCGGCGCACCACGGGAATCGAGAACAATTCCTTCATGATCGCGGGGGCAGCGCGCAGGTCGTCGATGGTCTCGAACAACGGCACGATAGGCAGACAGCAGATCTCGGTGCCGGCGGCGTCGAGGAAGTTGCCGGCTTCCTTGGCGAGCAGATACGCGCCCAGGATATCCTGCACAGAACGGGTCATCGACAGGATGAACGAGCCGAAGGCCTCGCGGTCGAGCTGCTCGCGCATCTCGCCGACGAGGGCGAAGGTCTCCAGGGTCTCGCGGGCGTCGTCGGGCAGGCCCTCGAAGCTGCGCTCGCCCTTGCGGGGCTTGGCGAGTTCGTCGAGGAGCCACTTCTTCCACTCGGGCGAATCGAGCTCCGGCGGGGTGCGGTTCTGGCCGTTGGCCTCGGTCCACAGGGCGTGCAGGGTCTTCGTCGTGCGCGTGGTGTTCTCGCGCAGATCGAGGCGGACGGTGGAGAACCGAAAGATCTCGACCATGCGTCGCACCGGCCGGACGAGGTCGGTGGCGAGCGACGGGCATTTCGCGTCGATCAACCCCTGCTCGAGAACGCGCAGGTCGTTGATGAGGGTGTCGGCGCTCGGATAATCCGGCCCCGTGGAGCGCTGGCCCTGGTTGCGCTGGATCGTGGCTTCGAGCTTGCGCAGGATGCAGGTGAGGAACTGGCGGTAGGCCTCGCCGGGGTTGCGGCTCGCGATGGCGCGGCCGTCGCCGCTCTCGGCCAGCATCTGGGCGAGTTCGGCCTTGAACGAGGCCGGCACCGGCAGGGACCGCTCGGTCAGCGACAGGGTGCGGCCGAGGGCCGTGACGCCGTCGCGGTAGCGGCGCAGGGACGCCAGGGCGTTGCGCTGCAGGGTCGTGCGGGTGACGGAAGCGGTGACGTAGGGATTGCCGTCGCGGTCGCCGCCGATCCACGAGCCGAACTGGAAGAAGGCCGGCACCTCGAACTTCTCGTCCGGGTAATACTGCGAGAGGCTTTCCTCCAGGGAGTAGAGCACCTCGGGCAGCATCTCGAACAGGGTCTCGTCGAAGAAGTGCAGGCCCCAGGCGACCTCGCGCTCGACGGTGGCCTTCTCGAGATGCAGCTCGCCCGTCATCCAGACGAGTTCGATCTGGTCGCGCAGCTCGTTCATGAGGCCGTTGCGCTCGCGCTCGGTCCAGCGCGGCAGCTCCAGCTCGCGCAGCACGAGGTAGATGCGGCGGAACTTCTCCAGCACGGTGACGCGCTTGCCCTCGGTGGGGTGCGCCGTGATGGTCGGGCGAATGCGCAGGTCCTTCAGGAGCGCGTGGATCTCCGCCGCCTTGATGCCGTTCTTCGCGGCCTCGGCCAGGACGGCGTGGAAACTGCCGGAGAGCGCCTCACGGCCCTTGGTGCGCTCCACCTGCCGGCGCCGGCGCATGGCGGCGTTCTGTTCGGCGATGGACAGGAGCTGGAACCAGATGCCCTGCACCTGAAGGGCGCGGGCCAGGAGTTCGGGCGAGAATTCCGAGATGTTGGCGCGCCCGTGCAGCACGTCCTCGAGTTCGGGCTCGTGCCGGCGCGCCACTTCGAGGAGGGCATGGAACAGGATGTCGAGGGCTTCCTTCGACGACGTGCCGGTGATGACCGGCGGCGCGAAGGTGTGGTCGATGGCACCGACCGGGGCGTGCAGGGTATCCGTCATGGGCAAGGCCACCTCGAAAGGATATTTTTGCCGATCGACCGCGACGGAGGCGGGCGATGGAAGGGTAACCGCCCCGGCAGCATGAAACTCACTGCGGGGACGATCAAGTGTCGGTTCGGGACCACACGGCCTACGCGCGATTGCCGCTCCTTCGGCAGCCATGGCCGTGCCGACCCGGGATCTCGCGGGACGCACCGGTGCCCCCAGGGAGGGGGAACCGGTGCGCGTCCGGCGGCAGGATCCGCGGAGGTTACGCCGCGAGCTTGCGCATCACGCTCGCCACCGTCGAGCCGAACTCGCCCGGGCTCGGAGCGACGGTGAGGCCGTAGGAGCGCATGATCTCGGCCTTCTCGGCGGCGGAATCGCCCGTGGCCGAGATGATGGCGCCGGCGTGACCCATGCGGCGGCCCTTCGGCGCGGTGAGACCGGCCACGAAGCCGATGACCGGCTTCGTCATGTTCTCCTTGATCCAGGCGGAGGCTTCGGCCTCCTGCGGGCCGCCGATCTCACCGATCATGAGCACGGCCTTGGTCTCGGGATCCTGCTCGAACAAAGCGAGATGGTCGAGGAAGGACGAGCCGTTGATGGGGTCGCCACCGATGCCCACCGAGGTGGTGATGCCGATACCCTGCTCCTTCATCTGCGCGGCGGCCTCGTACCCGAGGGTGCCGGAGCGCGAGATCACGCCGACATTGCCCTTGAGGTAGATGTGGCCGGGCATGATGCCGAGCATGGACTTGCCGGGCGAGATGATGCCGGCGCAGTTCGGGCCCACCACCATGGTGCGCTTGTCCTTGGGGTAGCGCCGCAGGTAGCGCTTCACCCGCATCATGTCCTGGGCCGGGATGCCGTCCGTGATGGAGCAGATGAGGGCGAGGCCCGCATCGGCGCCTTCCATGATGGCATCGGCGGCAAAGGGCGGGGCCACGAAGGTGATGGAGGTGGTGGCGCCCGTGGCCTCAACGGCCTCCTTGACGGTGTTGTAAACCGGCACGCCGAGATGGGTCTTGCCGCCCTTGCCGGGGGTGACGCCGCCGACGACGTTGGAGCCGTACTCCATCATCTCACGCGCGTGGAACGTGCCCTTGTCGCCCGTGATGCCCTGGACGATGATCGGGGTCTTCTCGTCGATCAGAATGCTCATCGCGGTTCCTCCCCGGTCTCAGTTGGCGTTCTTGGCGGCCGCACAGGCCTGGACGGCCTTGGCGGCGGCGTCGGACAGGCTGTCGGCGGTGATGAGGTCGAGACCACTCTCGGCGAGGATCTTTTGGCCGGCTTCGACGTTCGTGCCGGCGAGGCGGACGATGAGCGGCACGTCGATCTTCACCTCGCGCGCCGCCTGGATCACGCCCTGCGCGACCCAGTCGCAGCGGTTGATACCGGCGAAAATGTTGACGAGGATCGCCTTGACGTTGCGGTCCGACAGGACGAGGCGGAACGCCGTGGCAACCCGGTCCGGCGAGGCGCCGCCGCCGACATCGAGGAAGTTCGCCGGCTCGCCGCCCGCGTGCTTGATCATGTCCATGGTGGCCATGGCCAGACCGGCGCCGTTGACGATGCAGCCGATCTCACCCTCGAGGCCGATATACGAGAGATTGTGCTCGGCGGCCTGGGCCTCGCGCGGGTCGCCCTGCGAGGGATCGTGCATGTCGGCGATGTTGCGCCGGCGGAACATGGCGTTGTCGTCGAACGACATCTTGGCGTCGAGGGCCAGAACCCGGTCATCCTTGGTGACGACGAGGGGGTTGATCTCCAGCATGGTGCCGTCGCAATCGCGGAACGCCCGATAGGCGTTCATGATCGTCTTCACGGCGGCCGAGACCTGGCGAATGTTGAGGCCGAGCTGGAACGCGATCTCGCGCGCCTGGAACTGCTGCAGGCCCACCGCCGGCTCGACGACCACCTGAATCAGGGCCTCGGGCTCGTTGGCGGCGATCTCTTCGATATCCATGCCGCCGCGCTGGGAGGCGATGACGCGGACGCGCTCGGCCTTCCGGTCGAGGACGTAGCCGAGGTAGAGTTCACGCTCGAACGGATCGGCGGTCTCGATGTAGACGCGCTGCACCGGCTTGCCCTCGGGGCCGGTCTGCAGGGTCACGAGGCGCTTGCCGAGGAGGTCCTTCGCCGCGTCGCGGACCTCGTTGTAGGTCCGGCACAGCTTGATGCCGCCGGCCTTGCCGCGCGCACCCGCGTGGATCTGCGCCTTCACGGCCCAGAACGATCCGCCGAGTTCGGTCGCAGCGTAGACGGCCTGATCGGGGCTGAAGGCCACCGCGCCCTTGGGAACCGCCACGCCGAAGCCCGCGAGCAACTCCTTGGCCTGATACTCGTGAACGTCCATGTACGATCTCCTCGACGTTTCCTCGGAGCGGACCTTCTCGTAAATTTCACTTCGCGAAAAGGGCCTTGCGGTTTATATTTTTTTACATTCTCGTTGAGTCTGCCTTGAAGGCAGCTGGAATGCTTCTGAATCCTGATGAATCGTCCCGCTGATCTTGGCGTTGGGTGCGGTGCGTTCACGTAAAGCTGTGGATCATTCGATCCATTTGCTTGCGGTGCGGAAAGTCATCTTCCCGCACCGCAACGGCATCAGTTCACCTTGGCCTTCACGACCTCGTAGATCGACTCGTTGAGCGGGCCGGCGGTGCCGAGCAGGCCCTCGAGTTCGGAGAGGCGCGCCTCGGCGAAGGCGCGGTCGTCGAGGCCCTTGGCGTTGACGTAGACGTTGAGGGCCGCGCTGCGCAGGCCGGCATGGGCCGACAGCACCGCGACGCCCGCATCGGAGATCACGTTGAGGTTGCCCTTGTCGGCGACCGTCTGGGCCAGGTCTATGACCTTGCGGCAGGCGCGGCAGCATTCGAGGGGCACATCCGTGGCGACCTTGAGGGCCGCCTGAATCTTCTCGGCACGGACGGCCTTCTCTTCGTCCGTGGTCTTCGGCAGCCCGTAGGCGCCCATGACCGCGTCGAAGGCCGCGACGTCGTCGGCGATCATGCCGGTCAGCTCGGCGCGGAGCGCCTCGGACTGCCCGAGGATCTCCTTCAGCTCGGCCTCGACCTCGACATACTTCTTCTTGCCGATGGTGAGGTTGCACACCATGCTGAGGAGTGCGGCGCCCATGGCACCCGAAATCGCGGCGGCACCGCCGCCGCCGGGGGTCGGGGCCGAGCTCGCGAGCCCGTCGAGGAAGGCTTGGATGGTCTCGTTCGCCGCCATGGCTCAGGCCATCTTCTTGGCGAGGGCGTAGATCTCCTCGGCGTCCAGCACCTGCTCGGTGCTGTCGAAGAGCTGGCCGACGCAGGCGCGATGCAGCTTGAGCTTCAGACCGCCGATGCCGAGCGCCCCGAACACCTTCTTGCCGTGGCGCTCCTTGCCCTTATCCATGGCGTCGATGCCGCCGAAGCCGAGCGGCGGCTGGGCGTTGTAATCGGCCACGAACTCGATGCTGGCCTCGTCCTTCCAGTCGGCTTCGGACAGCAGCTCGATGCCGATGGCGCCGGCCGAGAACACGAGGTTCTGGCCCTTGACGATGGCGGCGCGCGATGCGGCGTCTGGGGTGGCGGCGGCCGAGATCTGCACGTTGAAGCGCTTGTTGATCTGGTCGGCGGCGGCCTGCGCCTTGTCGAGGGAGCGACCGCACAGGATCACGGTGGCGCCTTCCTGGGCGAGCAGGGCGGCGGAGCGCATGCCGACGGGGCCGGTGCCGGCGAGCACGACGGCCTTCTTGCCCTCCAGGGAACCGGCGGCCTTCTGCACCAGGGCGACGCCGGCGGCGGCGGTGGTGTTGGACCCGTTGGAATCCAGCATCACCGAGACGCGGAACGGGCCGAAGAAGCGCTTCTTCACCGCCTCGAACACGGCCTCACCGGCCGCCATGCTGCCGCCGCCGACGAAGATCGCCGTGGACTTCTTCTCGGAGCCGCCGCGGGTGTAGATCGTGCCGTCGACGAGCGCCCCGACGTTCTCCGGGGTCACGTTGCCGTAGCCGGTGATGTGATCGGCGCCGCCGTCATAGCCGACGACCACGTCGAACACGCTCGGCACGGAGTCGGTGTCGAATTGGAACAGCAGTTTTTTCATTGTTCTTGATCCCTGTTATGACCGCGCCGGAGCACGGCTGGCGTTTGGTATCGTCCCGATCGCGGCTCGCACGCGGGCGTTAGACCACGTTCTGCGGCTTGCCCGCCACGAAGGCCTCGACGTTGTCCACGAGCTGGTCGGCCAGGATCTGCATGGCTTCCTTGCTCGCCCAGGCGACGTGCGGCGTGACGATGAGGTTCGGCAGGTCGAGTTCGCACAGGATGTTGCCGTTCTTGGGCGGCTCGGTCACCACCACGTCGAAGCCCGCGCCCCCGATGGTGCCGTTCTGCAGCGCCTCGGCCAGGGCCTCCTCGTCCACGAGGCCGCCGCGCGCCGTGTTGATGAGAAGCGCGTGCTTCTTCATCTTCGCGAGCTGTTCGCGGCCGATCATGTTGCGGGTCTCGGGCGTCAGGGGCGCGTGGAGCGTGATGACGTCGGACTGCGTGAGGATGGTCTCGAAATCGACGAGCCCGTCCTGCGGGAACACGTCGTAGGCGATGACCTTCATGCCGAGGGCTTCCGCCCGCTTGGCGATGGACTTGCCGAGCGCGCCATAGCCGACGATGCCCAGCGTCGAGCCGGCGATGTCGTGGATCGGGTAATCGAAGTAGCAGAACTGGGTCGATTTCGCCCAGTCGCCCCGGCGCACGGAGTTGGCGTAGGGGACGATGGCCCGGCGCAGGGCGAAAATCAGGCCGATCACGTGCTCGGGCACGGTGTTGAAGGCGTAGTTGCGGATATTGACCACGGTGATGCCGAGGTCCTTGGCCGCCGCCTTGTCGACCACGTCGGTGCCCGTCGCAGCGACGGCGATGAGCTTGAGGTCGGGCAGCTGCTTCAGGGTGTCGGCGCGCATCGGCACCTTGTTGATCAGGGCGATCTCGGCACCCTTCAGGCGCTCGACGATCTCCTCGGGCGTCCAGGTCGACTCGTACTCGACGTACTCATGCGGAAAATTGAAGTCCCGAACCTTGGCGTCGAGGGATTCGCGATCGAGGAATACGATTTTCTTCGTCATGGAAGCCCTCAAGCTCGGTCCGGCCGAACCGCCGGCAGCACACGGTGGATCGATGGTGCCACCGGGACGACGGAGCGTCCCGGTGGCGTTCAGATCAGGCCCGGCGACCGGGCCTCGACGTCTCAGGCCTTGGCGAGGGGGTTCTCGCGCAGGTAGCTCGACGCGGCGGCGACGCCGGAACCGGGCGTCACCTTCACGCCGTGGTCGAGCATGGCCATCTCGGCGCCCGCGATGGCGCCCAGCAGCGACAGCTCGTTCATGTCGCCGACGTGACCGATGCGGAACACCTTACCGGCGAGCTTGTTCAGGCCGGCGCCCAGGGCGAGGTTGTAGCGAACGAAGGCGTGCTTGATGATCGCGGCGGCGTCGACGCCCTCCGGCACCACGATGGTGGTGACGGTGTCGGAGTTCCACTTGGCCTCCTTGGCGCAGGTCTTGAGACCCCAGGCCGCCACGGCCTGGCGGGTCGCTTCGCCGAGCACGTGATGGCGATGGAAGACGTTCTCAAGACCCTCCTCGTTGAGGCAGGCCAGGGCCTCGCGCAGGCCGTACAGCAGCGGCAGCGACGGGGTGTAGGGGAAGTAACCGCCGGGGTTCTGCTTCTGGTGGTCGGCCCAGTCGAAGTAGACGTGCGCGAGGCGGTCGTTCTTGCCGGCGGAGGCTTCGGCCGCCTTGAGGGCCTTGTCGCTGACGCAGATCACGCCAAGGCCGGCGGGCAGCATCAGGCCCTTCTGAGAGCCGGCGATGGCGCAATCCACGCCCCACTCGTCCATCTTGTAGGGAAGCGAGCCGACGGAGGACACGCCGTCGACGAAGAGCAGGGCCGGGTGGCCGGCGGCGTCGATGGCCTTGCGCACGGCGCCGATATCCGAGGTCACGCCCGTGGCGGTCTCGTTATGGACGACCATGACGGCCTTGATCTCGTGGTTCTTGTCGGCCCGCAGGGCTTCGCCGATCCGCTCGGGGTTGGCGCCCGTGCCCCACTCCTCGTCCTGCACGATCACGTCGAGGCCGAGGCGCTCGGCCATGTCGACCCACAGGAGGCTGAACTGGCCGAAGCGCGAGGTCAGCACCTTGTCGCCGCGGGCGAGGGTGTTGGAAAGAGCCGATTCCCAGATGCCCGTACCGGAGGACGGGAACAGGAAGATCGTGCCCTTGGTCGAGCCGAACACCGCCTTGGTGTCCTCGAACAGGGGCTTGGTCAGGGCGGGGAAGTCCACCGAACGATGGTCCTCGGACTGCACCACCATCGCGCGCATGACGCGATCGGGGATGTTCGTCGGGCCGGGCACGAAGAGGTGGTTACGACCAGGCCGTCTCGTTGCCGCCATGATATGTCTCCCATTCTATCAAGAACCGCGCGCGCATTCGAGCGACGCGATATCGGTGACGGAAACGCGGCCCCAGGGCCGCCCTTCCGGGTTGGATCGGTGACGAGAGCCCGGCCCGACGGGGCCGCTCTCTCGGGTGGGCAGGCTCCTACGCGCTCGCGGGTCGTCCGGATACCCGGCCCGCCCACTTGCCCTCAGGGATTCGCCCCACGGTCATCCGGCAGGGGCGCCCCACGACGGAGACCCCGGTCCCACGGGGGAACGAGGCGCCGTGCTGTCGATGGGCCGCAAGGCGTTCGAGCCCCTGGCCCCGACGACGGGGCACGCGGACCGCCGTAAAACGGGGCCGAAGGTCTCAAGCCCTTCCCGCCGGGGCGCGTTCGGGAAAACCGCGCTGCCCCGGGCCGTATAGGCGCATCCTGCCGTATGTCGCTGCCCTTGTTCACCTCACAGGGCTCCGGACGCGCGATCGTCTCGCGGTCCGGCGGGGCACCTTGGAAGGGACTATGCCTTCCTTCGCGCGGGAAGGAAAACCCGAAAAACTTCGCGAAACGTCAAATAATTTTATAGTTCATAAACGCATGCGATGCGGTGCCGCACGGGCGACCGCCCGGCGTCATCAAAGTGATACGGGAATCCGGTTTGGCTCGGCCCGATGCAGCACGGGGCGGAGACCACCATGGGTGACGATTCGGAGACAGCCATCCGCGTCCGGACCCTGTTCCTCTCGGACATGCACCTCGGAACCAAGGGGTGCCAGGCCGGGCTGCTGCTCGATTTCCTGCGCGATTACGACGCCGACGAGATCTACCTCGTGGGCGACATCGTCGATGGCTGGCAACTCAAATCCGGCTGGTACTGGCCCCAGAGCCACAACGACGTGGTTCAGAAGCTCCTGCGCAAGGTCCGCAAGGGCTCGAACCTCGTCTACGTGCCGGGCAACCACGACGAATTCCTGCGTGATTACATCGGGATGACCTTCGGGGGCATCGAGGTGGCGGACCAGCGCCTGCACGTGGCGGCGGACGGCAAGCGCTACCTCGTGATCCACGGCGACCAGTTCGACATGGTGGTGCGCCATGCCCGCTGGCTCGCCTATCTCGGCGACGGGGCCTACACGGCGGCCCTGTTCGTGAACACCCACCTCAACACCCTGCGCCGCCGCCTCGGCCTCGCTTATTGGTCGCTTTCGGCCTGGGCCAAGCTGCGGGTGAAGAACGCCGTGAACTTCATCGGCAAGTTCGAGGAATTGTTGAGCGCCGAGGCCAAGCGCGTCGGTGCCGACGGGGTGATCTGCGGCCACATCCACCACGCGGCCAACCGCACCATCGGGGGCCTGACCTACCTGAACACCGGCGACTGGGTGGAATCCTGCACCGCCATCGTCGAGCATTACGACGGCACCATGGAGGTGCTGCACTATCCCAGCATCCTGCGGGCGCGGGCCGCCCGCGAGTCCGTGCCGGCCGAACCGCGGCCCGACGGCGCCAGGGCGGTGGCGTGAGGACGGGCGCGTGAGGCTCCTCATCGCCACGGACGCCTGGGCTCCGCAAGTCAACGGCGTCGTGCGCTCCCTCGAACACATGGCGGCGGCGAGCGGGGCGCTCGGCATCGAGACGGTGTTCCTCACCCACCAGGATTTCGTTTCGGTGCCCCTGCCTGGCTACCCCGAGATCCGTCTCTCTTATGCCACGCGCAGCGCCGTCGCCCGGCGGTGGGAGACCTTGCGGCCCACACACGTCCATATCGCCACGGAGGGGACCGTGGGGTACGCCACACGGCGCCACTGCCTCGCGATCGGGCGACCGTTCACCACGA
Organism: Methylobacterium gossipiicola; assembly: GCF_900113485.1. Taxonomy (GTDB): domain Bacteria; phylum Pseudomonadota; class Alphaproteobacteria; order Rhizobiales; family Beijerinckiaceae; genus Methylobacterium; species Methylobacterium gossipiicola. The sequence goes on along the minus strand of NZ_FOPM01000001.1, from coordinate 156,760 downwards.
GCTACCACACCCGCTTTCCCGAATACCTCGCCGCCCGGGCGCCCGTGCCGCAATCCTGGAGCTACGCCTGGCTCCGGCGTTTCCACGGAACGGCGAGCGGCACCATGGTGAGCACGCCCTCCCTCGAACGGGAACTCGCGGAGCGCGGTTTTACCAACCTCATGCGTTGGACGCGGGGGGTCGACACAGATTTGTTTCGGCCCGATGCCACCGGGGCGGATGCCCTCGCGGGCTTGCCCCGGCCGATCTCACTGTTCGTCGGGCGCCTCGCCGTGGAGAAGAACATCGCGGCCTTTCTCAGCCTCGACCTCCCCGGCTCCAAGGTTGTGGTGGGCGACGGGCCGGACAGGGCGCGCCTCGCCGCCCTCGCCCCGGAGGCGCATTTCCTCGGCACCCGCACGGGCGCGGCCCTGGCGGCGATCTATGCCGCCGCCGACGTCTTCGTGTTCCCGAGCCTGACGGACACGTTCGGCATCGTGCTGCTGGAAGCCCTCGCCTGCGGCCTGCCGGTGGCGGCCTATCCCGTGACCGGGCCCCTCGATGTCATCGGCGGCACCGATGCCGGCGTGCTCGACACGGACCTGCGCCGGGCGGTTCTCGCGGCCCTGGCGATTCCGCGCGAACGCTGCCGAGCCGAGGCCCTGCGCTACACCTGGGCCGAGAGCGCGCGCCAGTTCTTCGGCAACATCGCCCAGGCGCATGATCGGCAGAGCGCGGCGTTGCCCCAGGCCTCGACCCTGGACCCGCGAAGGGCACGCCCTTCGAACCCCGGATTTCTCCAGAACGGCGGATGACTTCGGCGGGACGGGCTGGCAGGGTCCGGCCCCGTTGTGACACCGCGTTCCCCCGCCATGCCTCCGTTCGATCCGACCCTTGCGACAGACTACCCGGCCGTCATCGGCTGCGACGAGGTCGGGCGCGGCGCCCTGTGCGGCCCCGTGGTGGTGGCGGCGGTGTGGTTCGATCCATGCGCCTTTCCCGGCGAGATCCTGGCCGCCCTCGACGATTCGAAGAAGCTCAAACGGGTCGAGCGCGAGCGCCTGACGCCCCTCATCCGCGCCCATGCCCGGGTCGCCCTGGCGGCGGGATCACGGGCGCTGGTCGATCGCATCAACGTGCGCGCCGCCACCCTCGACGCCATGGCGCGCGCCGTCCGGGGACTGGGCCTCGACACCCCGGTGCTGGTGGATGGCCGCGACCCGATTCCGGGCTTTCCCCAGTGCCGAGCGGTGGTGGGTGGCGACCGGCTGGTGCCGCAGATCGCCGCCGCCTCCATCGTCGCCAAGACCGTGCGGGACCGGGCGATGCGTGCCCTCGCTCAGCGCCACCCCGCCTATGGCTGGGACAGCAATGTCGGCTACGGCACCAAGGTGCACCTCGCGGGGCTGGCGGATCTGGGGCGTTCCGCCCACCACCGCGTCAGCTTCACCCGCGCCTATCGATCCAGCGGTGCGCTGGAGCCTTGAACATCCCCTCGCGGCCCAAGTCTCGACCCAGTCGATCTCGTCTCAACTGCTTCAGGCGGCCACTGCGGGCGTGAGCTACCTCTCCTGAAACGAGAGGGACGGAACAAGGACCCCAATCGTCGTTCCGGCTCGCGATCAGCGCCCCCTCAGAGCGACCGACCGCTCAAAATCTTGCACCCCTTCCATTTCGGTTCCCGGGTTCCGCGGCTCTGCCCCGGGATGGCATTCCGAGGGCTGTCCGACCAAAGCCGAAATCCCAGATGTCATCGCCCTGCCCTTCAGGAAGGGAGCCCGTCGCGTTTCACCGATCCGTGGCGATCGACCGGAAACAAGATGTGGAGGACGCCCGCATGACCGTGGCGGCGGACGTTCAGAACAACGACAACTGGTCCGTCGGACGGGCAAAGAGATCCGTTCGCAGCCGTAGCCGTTCTTCCGGATAGCCGAGGCGGCTGCGGGCGAGGCGCATGCGCTGCACGATGAGGTCGGCGTAAGGCCCGGCTCCGACCATGCGGCGGCCGTATTCCGCATCGTGGGCCCGGCCGCCCCGCGCCTGACGCACCAGGGACATCACGTGGGCGCGCCGCCCGGGATAATGTTCGGCGAACCAATCGTCCACGAGGGCGTCGAGTTCGTGCGGCAGGCGCAGGAGCACGTGGCTCGCCTCCCGGGCGCCGCGTGCCCGCGCTTCGCCCAGGATCGCCTCGATCTCGTGATCGTTGAGCGACGGGATCACCGGGGCGGCGATGACCATGACGGGGATGCCGGCCTCACTCAGGCGTTCGATGGCCTCCAGGCGTTTGGCCGGATGCGGTGCACGGGGTTCCAGGCGGCGGGCGAGGCCGGGATCGAGGGTGGTGACCGACACGGCGACCTTCACGAGATTGTCACGGGCCAGATCCGCGAGGAGGTCGAGGTCGCGCACCACGAGGTTCGATTTCGTGACGATCCCCACGGGATGCCGGAACCGCGCAAGGACTTCGAGGATACCCCGGGTGAGGCGGTGTTCGCGCTCGATGGGCTGGTACGGGTCGGTCGCGGTGCCGAGCGCGATGGTGGCCGGGCGGTAGCCGGGGGCCGACAATTCGGCCGTCAGGAGTTTCACCGCATCCGGCTTGTGAAACAGCCTCGTCTCGAAATCGAGGCCCGGCGACAGACCGACATAGGCGTGGTTCGGCCGGGCGAAGCAGTAGACGCAGCCGTGCTCGCAGCCGCGATAGGGATTGACCGAGCGGTCGAACGAGATGTCGGGCGAGGTGTTGCGGGTGATGAGGGTGCGGGCGCGCTCGGCCGTCACCACCGTGCGCAGGCGCGCCGGCGTGTCAGCCGCCCATCCGTCATCGAAGCTCTCTCGCCGTATCGCCTCGAACCGCCCATCCGGATTGGCCGTCGCCCCCCGGCCGCGCCGGGCCTCCGCAGGCCGGGAGGTGGCCGCAAGACGGCGGATGCCGTCTCCCTCCGCGTGTCCCATGTCGCCCCCATCGATTCATCTTTTGGAACATATCATGAACAAACTCAAACGATCCTGCCCATAATCCAAGCATCGGCAATTTTACCCGTGGCGGATCGGCTCTGAGTCCGAAACCGCACGACGAGACGGCTTCAGTCGCAGCGAAAATACGTTATGCGCGGGCATGATTTCCGCTCTCATTCATGTGGCGCGGCCGGCCGATCCCGATGCCATCGACCCACTCGCCGACACCCTCGGCGCCCTCGTGGCCGGGGTCGCCGCCGGGCTCGTGGGCGACGCGGTGATCGTGGCGCCGAGCCACGTCGCCGCCATCCATACCGTCGCGGAGGCGACGGGCGCCAAGCTCGTCCTGCGCCAGCACGGGGCATCGCCGTGGTCGGCGGGGGCGAAGGCGGCGCGGCGCGATTGGATCCTGTGCCTGGACGCCGGCGATATCCCGGCCGAGGGCTGGATCCGCATCCTCGACCGCTTCATCGGCACCGCACGACCCGACATGGCCCTGGCCCGCCTGCGCCGGCCCCATGCCGGTCTACCGACACGCCTCGTCGCCCGCAGCGAAGGCGTCATCGGTGTGGGCGCCCCGCGCGCGGGCGACCTCGTGCGCCGTGAACGCCTGCTCGCCGGCCCACGCTTCGGAAATCGCCTGAAGCCGCGTTCCCTCGGCGCCCGCCTCGAACGGTCCTGAGCGTCGGCGGCTCCGCCGTAGGATCTTCGTCGGTCTCCCGGATCACGCCCCCGCGACCATCCGCAGGCGCAGGCGTTCGACGTCGTCGTGGTTCCCGGACAGGAGATCCGTGATGTCGCCGTCGAGCAGGGCCGCGACGTGGCGGCAGCGCGTTCCGTAACGCCCGGCCATGCAGGTGCAGCGCAGGCGCAGACCCGTCGCCCGGTCTTCCAGAACAACGTCGTAGCGGTCGCCGCGCCGGCCCTTGACGGCGAAGCGCAAGGACGCCGATTCGGCGCGGGGGCGATCCGCGAAGGCACGCGGCCGCGGCGCCCGGTCCGGCCCTTCCGGTACGACGGTGACCGGCAACCGGATGGCACGGGACAATCCGAGAATATCGGGCGCCCCGGTCTGCCGCATGGCCGCGAGGGCGATCTCGGCGCAGGCATAGGCGTCCTCGCCGGCATCGTGGTGTTCGAAGCGGATGCCGAGACGGGCCGCGACCTTACCGAGGCCGCAGCCCTCTTCGGCCGGAAACACCCGGCGGGCGATCTGCAGGGTGCAGAGGTACGAGAAGGCCGGCGGGCGCAGGCCGTGCGCCTGCAGCGACGCCCGCAATACCCCCATGTCGAAGCCGGCATTGTGGGCGAGCACGAGACCGCCCGCGAGGTCGGGCAGGAACTCGGCCATCACCTCCGGGAACAGCGGCTGGGTGCGCACATCCGCCGGCACGATCCCGTGGACGCGGATGTTGCCCGGTGAGAATCGCAACTCCGGCGGCCGGATCAAGCGCGATTCGCGCCGCACCACCGCCCCGTCCGCGATCCAGGCGAGGCCGACGGCGCAGGCGGAGTCACGCCGCTCGTTGGCCGTCTCGAAGTCGAGGGCGATGATATTCGGCATGGGGCCAGGAATCCTTAACCCGCACGCCCCGCCGCCTCAAGCACTGGCCACGAGGGCCAGCCACGCCTCCTCGCTCACCACCTCGACGCCGTGCTTCTCGGCGTCCTTGAGCTTCGATCCGGCCCCAGGCCCCGCCACCACGAGGTCGGTCTTGGCCGAGACCGAGCCCGACACCTTGGCCCCGAGGCGCTCGGCCGTGGCCTTCGCTTCCGAGCGGGTCATGCGTTCGAGGGAGCCGGTGAAGACGATCGTCTTGCCGGCAAAAGCCGTCGCCGCCACGGGCGTCGCCATGGGCTCGGTGGAAACGTGCGCGAGGAGAGCGCGCACCGCCGCGTCGTTGTGCGGCTCGGCGAAGAAGGCGATGAGCGAATCCGTCGCCACCGGGCCGATCTCGCCATCGTCGGCGAAGTGACGATAGGCGTCGCCGGGGCGCTGCGCCGCCGCCCGTTCGATTCCGGCGGCGGCGGCGTCCGGATCGCCGTAATGGGCGAGCAGGCTCACCCGCTGCGGCGCCGTGAGGCGGATGCGGCCCGGCGCCTGGGACGACTCCGGCGCGGCCTCGCCCTCCTCCGCCTCGAAGGCGTCGCGGGGGTAGCCGACTTCCAGCAGGCGGTCGCGGGTGGTCGGGCCGATGCGCGGAACGGCGGAGAGTTCGAGCCAGTCCGGCCCGGCCTGGGCGGCGGACGCCGCAGCGACGCCCTCCATCAGGGCCTCCATATCGGGAAAGCGCTTCGCCAGGGCCTTGGCAGTCGATTCGCCGATCTCGGGAATCCCGAGGGCGAACAGGAAGCGGTTGAGCGGCAGGCTGCGGCGGTCCTCGACGGCAGCTAGCAGGTTGTGGATCGCCTTGTCCTCCTCCTCGCCCTTCTTCTTCGTCGGCTTCTTCGGCGGGGGCACGCCCTCGGCCCGGCGCTCGGCCGACAGGGCTTCGCGGCGGGCGACGATGGCGGCCTTCAACTCCGCGAAATCGAGGCGGAACAGGTCGGCGGGCTGGCGCACGAGACCCGCCTCGAACAGCACCTCGATATAGGTCTGGCCGAACCCTTCGAGATCGAAGCCGTTGCGCGAGACGAAATGCTTCAGACGCTCCACCCCTTGAGCCGGGCAGACGAGACCGCCGGTGCAGCGGCGCACGGCGTCGGGCTTGCCCGTGCGCGGGTTGATCTCACGGATCGCCCGGCTGCCACAGGCGGGACAGGTCTCGGGAAACACGAAGGGTTTGGATTCCGCCGGGCGCTTGTCCAGCACCACATCCATGACCTTCGGGATCACGTCGCCGGCCCGCTGCACCACCACGGTGTCGCCGATGCGGATGTCCCGCCCGTCCCGGATCGGCTCGCCGTCGCCGCCGACCCCCTGGACGTAGCCCTCGTTGTGGAGCGTCGCGTTCGACACCACGACACCACCGACCGTCACGGGCCGGAGCTTGGCGAGGGGATTGAGCGACCCCGTGCGGCCGACATTGATCTCGATGTCTTCCACCACCGTGAGGGCCTTCTGGGCGGCGAACTTATGGGCCAGCGCCCAGCGCGGCGAGCGCGAAACGAAGCCCAGCCGCCGCTGCAGCGCGAGGTCGTCGACCTTGTAGACGACGCCGTCGATGTCGTAGCCGAGGTTGGCCCGGTCGGCCTCGATGCGCCGGTAATGCGCGAGCATGTCCGCCGCTCGCGCGCAGCGGACGGTGAGCGGGTTGACGGGCAGGCCCCAGCGCCGGAACGCGTCCATCATCCCGTGCTGGGTCGGCGCCGGCTGGGCCGACATCTCGCCCCAGGCATAGGCGAAGAACTTCAACGGCCGCGAACGGGTGATCTCGGGATCGAGTTGCCGCAGCGACCCGGCCGCGGCGTTGCGGGGATTGGCGAACAGGGCCTTGCCGGCGGCCTCCTGGCGCTGGTTGATGGCGGCGAAATCCGCGTGCGAGAGGTACACCTCGCCCCGCACCTCGCAGATCTCCGGCACGTCGTCGCCGAGAAGCCTCTCGGGAATGTCGTCCACCGTGGCGGCATTGCGGGTCACGTCCTCGCCGGTCTCGCCGTCGCCCCGCGTCGCGGCGGTGACGAGGCGCCCGCCCTCGTAGCGCAGGGACAGGGACAGGCCGTCGATCTTCGGCTCGGCGGTGAAGGCCAGGGTCTCGTCCTCGGGCCAATTCAGGAACCGGCGCACCCGGGCGACGAATTCCTCGACCTCCTCGTCCGCGAAGGCGTTGCCGAGCGACAGCATCGGCACGGCGTGCCGCACCTTGGCGAATTTCTCGGACGGCTTCGCCCCGACGGACGCGCTCGCCGCACCCGTACCGGCCAAATCCGGGAACTTCGACTCAATGGTTTCGAGGCGCCGACGCAAGGCGTCATACGTGGCATCCGTGATCTCGGGCGCGTCGAGTTCATGATAGAGCCGGTCGGCTTCGGCAATCTTCTCGGAGAGGGCAGCGTGCTCGCGCCGGGCGCCTTCGGCGTCGAGGTCCTCAAGGGAGGCGGGGGACGGCTTCGATGCGGGCATGGGGAAACGCTACGCCTGTAACGGAATTTCGCCCCCCGCCATACAGCACGCCGCCGGCCGCCGCATCGTCCCCGAGGTTTCGCATCGACATCGCTGTCGTGTGCGACCACACGTCGCCCAGCGTAACTTCCGGGGCCTCTGCCACGTAGATACGCCCGAACGGTCTCGAGCCGTTTGCCGCGTTCGGACCCCGCCATGCCCGCCCTCCCCGCCGTCTCCGCGCCCTGGCGCGACCGCGCCGGCCGCCTCTCCGGCCTCAAGCTCGCGACCTTCCTGGCCGCCCTCGCGCCGGGCCTGTGGCTCGCGGCCGCCTACGCGGCGGATGCGCTGGGCGCCAAGCCGATCACGGAGCTGCTGCACGGCACCGGCGAATGGGCCGTGCGCTTCCTGCTGCTGTCGCTGGCCGTCACACCCCTGCGGCGCATCGCGAACTGGCCGAAACTCATTCTGGTGCGGCGGATGCTCGGGCTCACGGCCCTGGCCTATGCGCTGATCCACCTCGGGCTCTACGTGGTCGATCAGAATTTCGTGCTGACCAAGGTGGTCTCCGAGATCGTGAGCCGGATCTACCTCACCATCGGGTTCGTCGCCCTGTTGGGCCTCGTCGTGCTCGGCGTGACCTCGACGGACGGGATGATCCGGCGCTTGGGCAAGGCATGGCCGCGCCTGCACAAGGCCGTCTACCTCCTTACGGTGCTGGGCCTCGTCCATTACTTCCTGCAAGCCAAGATCGACGTGTCCGATCCGGTGTTCTGGACCGGTGCGTTCCTGCTCCTCATGGGTTGGCGCGCCCTCCAGGCCCGGCGCTGGCCGAGCAATCCGCTGACCCTAAGTCTGCTGGCCGTCGGCGTCGCCCTGGCGACGGCCGGTCTGGAAGCGGCGTGGTACGGTCTCGCCTCCGGTATTCCGGCCGAGCGAGTACTCCAAGCCAATCTCGCGTTTCCGACGATGATCCGCCCGGCCTGGTGGGTCCTCGCCCTCGGGCTCACGCTCCCCGCCCTGAACGCCGCCCGCCTCGCCTGGGACCGCCTCGGCCGGGGCAGCGGACCGTCGCGGGGCCGGACCCGCGATGCGGTGGCAGCCAACTGACCCCAGCTTGCGGCGTCGCGCCCGCTCCCGCATGAGGGAGCGCCGACTGAGCCGACGAGGGGACGCGACGATGAGAACGATCCTGGCCGCGGGCGCAGCGCTCCTGCTCACCCTCGGAGCGGCCGAAGCCGAGTGCCCCCGCGCCGAACCACCGCCGGCCAAGGCACGTCCGGACAAGCCGGCCTTTCCGGCCAAGCCCCCCTGCCTCGACGCCAAGGGCGGCTGTCCCGGTTGGGAAGCCTACAGCTACAACGACGCCATCAAGGCCTACAACGCCCAGATCGCCGTCTACCGTCCCCTGGCGGAAGCCTACGTGAAGGCCCTGAATGCCTACGTGAAGGCGGCGTCGGACTACGCGCAATGCGAGGTGAAGGCGCTGCAGTAGCGCGCCGGGGCGTTCCTGCGTCGCTTGACCCCCGGCAGGGGCGATGCCACAGCCCGGCCGATCCCTTCCCCCGGCCAGACTGGACGGTTTGATGCCCGACTCCCTCGACCTCCTCGTCCTCGGCAATGCCATCGTCGACCTCATCGCCCGCGCGGACGAGGATTTCCTCGCCGCGCAAGGGGTGCCGAAGGGCACCATGCAGCTCATCGACGAGGCGCGGGCGGAAGCCCTCTACGACGCCATGGGGCCGGCCACCGTGGTGTCGGGCGGCTCGGGCGCCAACACGGCGGTCGGCGCCGCGCTTCTGGGCGCCAAGACCGGCTTCATCGGCAAGGTCCGGAACGACGAACTCGGCGGCCTCTACGCCCACGATCTCAAGGCCACGGGCGTGCACTTCCCCGTGGCGGCGGCGACGGACGGCCCGGCCACGGCCCGCTGCTTCATCCTGGTGACGCCCGACGGCGAGCGCACCATGAACACCTATCTGGGCGCCTGCCAGAATCTCTCGCCGGCCGATGTCGATGAGGCGACGGTCCGCAGCGCCCGTGTGACCTACCTCGAAGGCTACCTCTGGGACCCGCCGGCCGCCAAGGACGCGTTCCGCAAGGCCGTGCAGATCGCGCATGCAGCCGGCAACGCCGTGGCCCTCACCCTCTCGGACGCCTTCTGCGTCGGCCGCTACCGCGACGAGTTCCTGGGCCTGATCCGGGACGGCAGCGTCGACATCCTGTTCGCCAATATCGGCGAATTGCAGAGCCTCTACGAAACCGACGACGCGGAGGTCGCCCTCAAGGCCCTGCGCGACGAGCGCGACGCCCGCGGCAAGCACCTCCTCGGCCTCGTGACCCGCTCGGCCGACGGCGCCCTGGTGGTCAAGGGCGGCGAGATCCGCGCCGTCGAAGCCTCGCCCGTGCGCGAAGTCGTCGACACGACGGGCGCGGGCGACCTGTTCGCGGCGGGCTTCCTCGCCGGCCATGCCCGGGGCCTCGACAACGCCGCCAGCGCCCGCCTCGGCGCCCTCGCGGCGGCCGAGGTGATCCAACACATCGGCGCCCGGCCGCAGCACGACCTCGTGGCCCTGGCGAAGGCGCAGGGGCTGCTCTGAAGCAACCCGACACGGGAGCCCGGGATACCGAAGGGATCATCCCTTCGGCGGGTGTCTGGCAGAGCCCGACGTCCTTTCCAGGGCTCCGCCCTGGACCCGCGAAGGGCATAGCTCTTCGAACCCGGCCGCGCTCACAGCCGCAGCAGCACCTTCCCCACGGCCTCGCGGCGCTTGAGGATGCCGAGCGCCTCGGCGTAGTCCTCCAAGGGATAGACCCCGTGGACCTTCGCGGTGAGGCGCCCTTCCGCCACCCAGGCGAGAAGCTGACGCTGGTTTTCCGCGTGGGCCTCCGGCTCGCGGTCGACGAAGACGCCCCAGTGCACGCCCTGGATATCGATGCCCTTGAGCAGGGCGAGGTTAAGGGGAATGCGCGGGATGTCGCCGGCGGCGAAGCCAATCACGAGGTAGCGGCCCTTCCAGCCGAGGGACCGCAGGGCCGGCTCGGCGTAGTCGCCCCCGAGGGGATCGTAGATCACGTCGATCCCTTGGCCCTCCGTCAGAGTGCGCAGGGCCTCGCGCAGGTTGTCGGCGGCGTAATCCACCGCCTCCGTCGCCCCGTGCGCGCAAGCGACCGCGAGCTTTTCCGGCGACGAGGCGCAGGCGATGACCCGCGCGCCGAGGATCGCTCCGAGTTCCACCGCCGCGAGGCCGACGCCGCCGGAGGCTCCAAGCACCGCCAGGGTCTCGCCTGGCTGTAACTTCGCCCGGTCGCGCAGGGCGTGGAGCGAGGTACCGTACGTGATGGTGAGGCCGGCGGCCTGCTCGTCGGAGACGCCCTCGGGAATCCGGGTGAGGTGGCGCGTTGCCACGGCGATGCGGGCGCGGGCGGTGCCGAATTTCTGGTGGACGATGACCCGGTCCCCGAGCGCCAAGCCCTCCGCGCCGGGGCCGAGGGCTTCGATGACACCGCTGGCCTCGCCGCCCGGCGAGAACGGCAGCTCCGGCTTCACCTGATACCGCCCGGCGATGATGAGGGTATCGAAGAAGTTGAGCGCCGCCAGGGTGATCCGCACCACGGCCTCGCCCGGTCCCGCCACGGGTTCGGCGATCTCCGCGATGGCGAGGTCCTCGGGGCCACCGAGGCGGGTGCATAGCAGGGCCTTCATGGAAACGCGTTCTCCCCGATCGTCGTCGATTTCCCGCGCCTTGCACCGGACCGGGCCTCCGGCGCAACACTGAAGGTCGGCCGAGACGGTCCTCACGTCCGCGCGTAGGTGCCCGTCAAGCTGCCCTTGGCGAGCACGTGACCGCGCATGGCCTCGATCACCGCGCTCCGGCCCGGAGAGGCATCCAGGGCGAGGGGCGCGTCGAGGGCGTAGATCTGGAACAGGTAGTTGTGCGGCCCGTGCCCCGTGGGCGGATCGGGGGGCAGCCACTGGTCCTGCAGGAAGCTGTTCCGGCCGAGATCCTGTGCCTGATGCGCGCCGCCTGGGCTCGGCAGCGCCCCCTCGGCGAGGCCCCCGGCCTCCGGCATGAGGTTCCAGGCGATGAGGTGCACGAGGGGCCGGGGCGTCGGGCTGCCCGCATCCTCCACGAGGATCACGACGCGGGCGGTGCCGGCCGGCAGATTGTCCCAGGCGAGCGGCGGCGACGTGCGCTCGCCATCCTGGGTGAATCGGGCGGGCATCGGGGTGCCGTCCGCGAAGGCCGGGCTCGTCAGCCGCACCGTCTCGGGAACATCGGCGAAGTCGGCGTGATAGGTGGTCGAAGCGAGACCGGCCTTCAGGCCCGATAGGGCCTCGCCGACGGCATGGGGAATCTTCTCGAGCATCAGGGACCTCCGGATTGACCCGGTCAACGGCGGCCGGGGGCCGGAGTTCAGTCCCGCCGAGCCGCGATCATGTAGTTCACCGCCGTGTCGCGGCTCGCCCGCCACGACCCGTCGAGGGGGTTGAACACCACGCCGGTCGTATCGGTGACGGAGAGCCCGGCGGCCTCGACGTCCGCCACGAATTCGCGCGGCTTCACGAACTTGTCCCAATCGTGGGTGCCCTTGGGCAGCCAGCCGAGCACGTACTCGGCGCCCACGATGGCCAGCGCGTAGGAGCGCAGGGTCCGGTTCAAGGTCGCGGCGAACAGGAGCCCGCCGGGCTTCACCGCCGCGCAGGCGGTGGCGACGAAGGCCGTCCGGTCGACCACGTGCTCCACCACCTCCATGGCGAGCACGATGTCGAAGCGTTCTCCTCCGGCCACCACGTCCTCGATGGTCCGCGCCCGGTAATCGACGCCGACCCCGGCGGCGTCCGCATGGGCCCGCGCCACCGCCACATTGGTGGGGGCCGGATCGAGGCCGGTGACGCGCGCGCCGAGCCGCGCCAGGGGCTCGGACAGGACGCCGCCACCGCAGCCGACATCGACGATGGTGAGGTCGCTCAAGGGAAACGGCGCCCTGGGGTCGCGGTCGAAATGCCCGCAGGCGGCGTCGCGGATATAGGCGAGCCGCACGGGATTGAAGCGATGCAGCACCGCCATGGGGCCGGCCGGGTCCCACCACGTCGCCGCGATGGCCTCGAAGCGGGCGACCTCGTCGCGGTCGATGGAGGCAGAATGGGGTCCGGTCATCGGGTCCGTCGGGCTCGGGCGCAAGGGCCAAGGCAGGGGCGAAGGATGTGGGCGCATCGCGGCGCGAAAACAGTCCCGGCAAACGGTCACGGGGCGGGGCGCCCCGATTGTTGACAGGTCCGGGCGGCCCTTGTACCCGCCGAAGCCCTATCCGGTACAGCCGCGCGGCGACGCGGGCGGTCTTCAGGCTCGCTCGATCCCGGTTTCCCTTTCCACAAGAATCGACGTGGACGCTGCATGGCCCGTTTGGTGATGAAGTTCGGCGGTACGTCCGTCGCCAATGTCGAGCGCATCCGCAACGTCGCGGCCCACGTCGCCCGCGAGGTCGCGGCCGGCTACGAGGTCGCCGTCGTGGTCTCGGCCATGTCGGGCAAGACCAACGAGCTCGTGGCCTGGGTGAAGGATGCCGCTCCCCTGTACGACGAGGCCGAATACGACGCCGTCGTGGCATCGGGCGAACTCGTCACCGCCGGGCTGCTCGCCATCGCGTTGCGCAAGGCCGGTATCCCCGCCCGCTCGTGGCAGGGCTGGCAGATCCCGATCCTCACCTCCGACGCCCACGGCTCGGCCCGCATTGAGGGCATCGACGGCGCCCGCTTGGACGCCGGCTTCAAGCGCGGCGAGGTCGCGGTCATCGCCGGGTTCCAGGGCATTCACGACGCCACCGGCCGGGTCACGACCCTCGGACGCGGCGGGTCCGACACCAGCGCGGTGGCCGTCGCGGCCGCCATCGGGGCGGAGCGCTGCGACATCTATACGGACGTGGACGGCGTCTACACCACCGATCCGCGCGTGGTCCCGAAGGCCCGGCGCATGGAGCGCGTGACCTTCGAGGAGATGCTCGAGATGGCGTCGCTCGGCGCCAAGGTGCTCCAGGTCCGCTCCGTCGAACTCGCCATGGTGCACCGGGTGCCGACCACGGTGCGCTCGAGCTTCGACCCGCCCGACAATGCCCGCCCCGGAACCCTCATCTGCGACGAGGACGAGACCATGGAACAGCAGATCATCACCGGGATCGCCTTCTCGAAGGATGAGGCGCAGATCACCCTGCGTGGGGTCAAGGACAGCCCCGGCATCGCGGCGGCGATCTTCGGCCCCCTGGCGGATGCCAATATCAACGTCGACATGATCATCCAGACCGTGTCGGGCGACCAGTCGAAGACGGACATGACCTTCACGGTCCCGTCGGCCGATTACGACCGCGCCCGCCAGATCCTGAAATCCCAGGACGGCGCCATCGAGTTCGCCCAGATCGAGGGCGCGACCGACGTGGTGAAGGTCTCGGCCATCGGCGTCGGCATGCGCAGCCACGCGGGCGTCGCCGCCAAGGCGTTTCGGGCGCTAGCCGAAAAGGGAATCAACATTCGGGCGATCACGACCTCCGAGATCAAGTTCTCGGTTCTCATCGACGCGGCCTATACGGAGCTTGCCGTGCGTACGCTCCACTCGCTATACGGCCTCGACCAGGCCTGAGCGCCGCTCTCGAAACGCCGCCGCACCGGGGTCCCCGCGGGACACCGGGAGCACGCGCCGGGTCGGGGTGGGGCTTCGAAGACGCGCCCTTGCCACGCGCACGATTCTTGCGCGGCCTTTCGTGCAAGCCGAAGCCGGATCGAGGAGACCATGCCCGCTGCGCCTGGAGGACCGCGCCTTCTGTTGCGCCGTCTCCGCGAAGCGATGGCGGAGCCGGTCAGCCCACAGGCGCGCCTCGACCGGATCGTCACCCTCATCGCCGCCAACGTCATCGCGGAGGTTTGCTCGGTCTATGTGCTGAGCAACGACAACATCCTCGAATTGTTCGCGACCGAGGGCCTGAACCGCGAGGCGGTCCACCTCACCCGGATGCGCTCCGACGAGGGCCTCGTCGGTCTCATCGCGCAGACGGCCGAACCCCTGTCGCTCTCCGACGCCCAGTCCCACCCGGCCTTCTCGTATCGCCCGGAGACGGGCGAGGAGGCGTACCACGCCTTCCTGGGCGTGCCGTTGCTGCGCGCCGGCAATACGCTCGGCGTGCTCGTCGTGCAGAACAAGACCTACCGGGTCTATTCCGAGGAGGAGATCGAGGCGCTCCAGACCACCGCCATGGTGCTGTCGGAGATGATCGCCTCGGGCGAGCTGCAGGCGCTCGCCCCCGGAAGCGGCCCGGCGACGCGGCGCGCTGTCAGCCAGCGCGGCGTGGCGCTCGCCGACGGCATCGGCCTCGGGCACGTGGTGCTGCACGAGCCGCGCATCGTCATCAAGCAGCTCATCGCCGAGAACGTCGACCGCGAGGTGGAGCGCCTGGAGCTCGCCATCGGCGAGGTCCGCTCGGCCATCGACGACCTCGTGGAGCGCGGTGACAGCATCGGCACGGGCGAATCGCGCGAGGTCCTCGAGACCGTGCGGATGTTCGCCCACGACAAGGGCTGGCTGCGCCGGATGCGCGAGGCCGTGCAATCGGGTCTGACCGCCGAGGCCGCCGTCGAGCGCGTCCAGTCGGACAACCGCGCCCGGATGATGCGCCAGAGCGACCCCTATCTGCGCGACCGTCTGCACGACCTCGACGACCTCGCCAACCGGCTCCTGCGCACCCTCATCGGCCACGAGGGCAACGGCGAGCGGGTGCTGCCCGAGAACGCGATCCTCGTCGCCCGCTCCATGGGGCCGGCCGCCCTCCTCGACTACGACCGCGCGAAGCTGCGGGGCGTCGTGCTGGAGGAAGGCGGGCCGACGAGCCACATCGCCATCGTGGCCCGGGCGCTCGGCATCCCGGCGGTGGGCGAGATCGCCAACGCCACGGCGCTCTGCGACGCGGGCGACGCCATCATCGTCGACGGCGCCACCGGCGAGATCCAGGTCCGCCCCGGGCCGGAGATCGAGGCGGCCTACGGCGAAATGGTCCGCGTCCGCGCCAAGCGCCAGGAGCAGTATCGGGCGCTGCGCGACCAGCCGGCCGTGACCCGGGACGGGGTCGCCATCGGCCTTCAGCTCAATGCCGGCCTGCTCATCGACCTCGCCCACCTCGCCGAGACGGGGGCCGAGGGCGTGGGCCTGTTCCGCACCGAGCTTCAGTTCATGGTCGCCCAGCGGATGCCGTCGGCCGCCGAACAGCAGACGCTCTACGAGGCGGTGTTCGCCGCGACGGGCGACCTGCCCGTGACGGTCCGGACCCTCGACATCGGCGGCGACAAGATCCTGCCGTACATGCCGGCGCTGGAAGAAGAGAACCCGGCGCTCGGCTGGCGTGCCATCCGGATCGGCCTCGACCGCCCGGCCTTGCTGCGGGTGCAGTTGCGCGCCCTGCTCAAGGCCGCCGGCGGGCGCCCCCTCAAGATCATGTTCCCCATGGTGGCGACGGTGGACGAGTTCACCCGCGCCAAGGCCATCGTGGAACGCGAGATGGCGCATCTGCGTAGGCACGGCCATCCCCTGCCGAGTGTCTGCCGCCTCGGCGTGATGGTGGAGGTGCCCTCCCTGCTGTTCCAGATCGACGAGATCGCCCGGGCCGCCGACTTCCTGTCGGTGGGCTCCA
Organism: Methylobacterium gossipiicola; assembly: GCF_900113485.1. Lineage (GTDB taxonomy): Bacteria > Pseudomonadota > Alphaproteobacteria > Rhizobiales > Beijerinckiaceae > Methylobacterium > Methylobacterium gossipiicola. The sequence goes on along the minus strand of NZ_FOPM01000001.1, from coordinate 141,105 downwards.
ACGATCTCATGCAGTTCCTGTTCGCCGTCGATCGCGAGAACCGCCGAGTGGCGGGGCGCTTCGACACCCTGAGCGTACCGGCCCTGCGGGCCTTCCGGCTCATCGCCGAGCGGGCGGCGGCGGCCGGCTGCCCGGCCACCGTCTGCGGCGAGATCGGCGGCAAGCCTCTGGAGGCCATGGCCCTCATCGGCCTCGGCTTCCGCCACCTCTCCATGTCGCCCGCCGCCATCGGCCCGGTGAAGGCCATGGTGCTCAACCTCGACGCGAGCGCCGTGGCAGACCTCATCGAGACCGAGATGGCGCGGGCCGGCGACGGCGAGAGCCTGCGGCCGGCGCTCAGCGCCTTCGCCAAGGCGCACGGCGTTCCCATCTAGCGGGCTTCACGCTCCCTGGACCGACCCGCCGCCACCCCAATCCACAGTTGAGAGTACCCCACGGGCGATGACCCCCATTCCTTCCGAGCGCCTCGACGCCATCCTGACGCGTTACGACATCGTGACCGCGACCCTGAGCGCCGGCTCGGCCGATTCCGAGACGTTCGTCCAGCTCTCGCGCGAACTGTCCGAGCTGGAAGGCGTCGTGGCGGCGATCCATGCTTACCGGGCGGCGGCCTCGAACCTCGCCGATATTCAGGCGCTGATCGACGAGCCGGGGGGGGATTCCGAGATGCGGAGCCTCGCGGCCGCCGAGAAGCCCGAGGCCGAGGACGGGCTGGAGGCGGCGCACCGCGCCCTGCAACTCATCCTGCTGCCGAAGGATTCGGCGGACGAGAAATCCGCGATTCTCGAAATCCGCGCCGGGACTGGCGGCGACGAGGCGGCCCTGTTCGCCGGCGACCTATTCCGGATGTACGCCAAATACGCCGACGCCAAGGGCTGGCGGGTGGAGGTGATCTCCGAGAGCGAGGGCACCGTGGGCGGCTACCGCGAAGTCATCGCCGAGGTGAAGGGCAAGGGCGTGTTCGCCCGCCTGAAGTTCGAGAGCGGCGCCCACCGGGTGCAGCGCGTGCCCGACACCGAAACGCAGGGGCGCATCCACACCTCTGCCGCCACCGTGGCGGTGCTGCCCGAGGCCGAGGAGGTGGACATCGTCGTCAACGATGCCGACCTCAAGATCGACACCATGCGGTCGCAGGGCGCGGGCGGACAGCACGTCAATAAGACGGAATCGGCGATCCGCATCACCCACCTGCCCTCCGGTATCGTGATCTTCGTCCAGGAGGAGCGCTCGCAGCACAAGAACCGCGCGCGGGCCATGTCGCTCCTTAGGGCGAAGCTCTACGACGCCGAGCGCACGGCCAAGGATGCGGCCCGGGCCGCCGATCGCAAGTCGCAGGTGGGCTCGGGCGACCGCTCGGAGCGCATCCGCACCTACAATTTCCCGCAGGCGCGGGTGACGGACCACCGCATCAACCTCACGCTCTACAAATTGGAAGAAGTGCTGGCCGGCGAGGCCCTGGACGAACTCGTCGATGCCCTGGTGACGGAGCATCAGGCCGAACTCCTCGCCGCCGAGGGCATGGCCTGACCGCGATGACGCCCGAGACGACCCGCGCCGAGGCCCTGCGGCAGGTCACGCGGAGCTTGGCCGAGGCCGGGATCGGCGACAACGACGCGCGTTTCCTCGTCCTCGACGTGCTGCGCCTCACGGGGACGGAGCTCATCCTCGGCGGCTCCCAACCCATCGGGGCCGCCGGGGCGGAAGCCCTGACGCAGGCCCTGGCCCGGCGCCGCGCCGGTGAGCCGGTGGCACGAATCGTCGGCGCCTGGGAGTTCTGGGGCCTTCCCTTCGGCCTCTCCCCTGACACCCTCGTGCCCCGCGCCGACACCGAGACCCTCGTGGAAGCGGCCCTCGCCCGCCTGCCGGATCGAACCTGCGCGGCGACGATCCTCGACCTCGGCACCGGCTCGGGATGCATCCTCGTGGCCCTGCTGAGCGAATGTCGCCGGGCCTTCGGGGTGGGCGTCGACCGCTCGGAGGCCGCGCTGGTCCAGGCCCGCGCCAATGCCCGCGCCAACGGCGTCGGCGGCCGAGCCGGCTTCGTGCGGACCGACTGGAGTGCCGGCCTCGCGGGGGCGTTCGATCTCATCGTGTCGAACCCGCCCTACATTCCCGCCGCCACCATCGCGACCCTGGCCCCGGAGGTGCGGGACCACGATCCGATGGCGGCCCTCGACGGCGGCGCGGACGGTCTCGACGCCTATCGGCGCATCCTCGCCGAGGTCGCGGCGGGGCCGCTCCGGCTCGCGGCGGGCGGCACCCTGCTGTTCGAGGTCGGCCACGTTCAGGCGGAGGCCGTGCGCGCCCTCGGTCGCGCCTCGGGCCTCGCCCCGGGGCACATCACCCACGATCTCGCCGGGCATGCGCGCGTCGTCGCGTTCACCCAGAACTGACGGCTTTGTCCCCCGGAAACCGTCCAAACGTCACAGGACCGCGTGAAAAAACGCTTGTTGGCCCGTGCGGGAGCCGCTAGGGTCTCGGGTAGATCGAACATCGATCCGTCGTGACGGATCATGGCAGGGGCAATGCCGGCTTTTGAGCCCGCTGCGCCTCTCGGCGATCTCCCACGATCAGGCCGGCGTGCAAACGAGACGACGCGCTGGCGCTCGATCATTCAGAGCCTGAAAACCGAAGAGCGCCTGAACGCGAGTGCGAGCCTCGGTGCACCGGGACAGACAACAGGCACGGCGTATTCCGATTCCGATCGCGGACTGGACGAACCGGATCCCTCGGCCCTCATTCCAGGGCCGACCGGGCCAGGGCCGGTTTCGGCTCGAAACGGCCGGGTTCCGGATCGCCTCACCACACGTTCCCGTATGAACGAGGGTCAATCGAGACCGATGAGACCAAATCAAAATCGACGGATGCGCGGGCGCAACCGCCCCAAGGGTCCCAATCCGCTGACGCGGTCCTACGAATCGAACGGTCCGGACGTCAAGATTCGCGGCACGGCCCAGCACATCGCCGACAAATACGCCCAGTTGGCCCGCGACGCGCAGGCCAGTGGCGATCCCGTCGCGGCGGAGAACTATTTCCAGCACGGCGAGCACTATTTCCGCATCATCTCCGGCGCGCAGGAGCAGAACCGGCAGCAGGCCGGCGGCTACGCCCGCAACGGCTTCGACGATGACGGCGACGAGGATGGCGGCGACGATCAGGGCGCGCCCCTCGGCTACGCGGCCCACGCCTACAACGACGACTACACCGACCCCAGCCAGCAGGCGCAGCCAAGTGCCTATCAGCCGCAGGGCTACGAGGGGCGGCAAGATTCGCAGAGGCAAGACGGTCCGAGACAGGACGGCGCCCGCCAGGACCATCAGCGCCAGGATTACGGACGGCAGGACGGTGGCTCCGACCGGCAGAGCCGACGCGACCGCTTCAACAACCGCAACGACCGCCCGCAGCGCTTCGACAATCAGCGCCAAGATGGATCGCGCCAGGATTACAACCGGCAGGACAATCCGCGCCCCGATTACGGTCGTCAGGATCAGTCGCGCCAGGACCGCGACCGGGACCGTCAGGAGCAGCCGCGTCAGGATTACGGACGGCGCAACGGGGCGGCACGGTTCGAGAACGGCCGCGGGGCGGACCCGCAGGATCAACCGCGTCAGGATGCGTCACGTGACGAGGCACCCCGACAGGAAGCCGTTCGGCAAGAGGCGGTTCGGCAGGAACCGGTTCGACAAGAACCGATCCGACAGGAGCCCGTCCGGCAGGAGCCGGCGCGACAGGAATTCCAGGCGCCCGAACCCCGTCGTTCGGCCGACGCTCCGCCGCGTCGCAGCCGCCGTCGCGAGGAAGCCGAACGTGCCCCGGCCGAGGATGTCGGGGCCCTGCCCGCCTTCCTCATGACACCGCCCCGGCCGATCCCGGCCGAGCGCGTCGCCGAACCCCGACCAACCGAGCCCCGTGCCCCCGAAGAACCGGCCGCCCAGGGCGCTGTCCCGGCAGCGAGCGAGGAAGCCGTGGCCGCTCCCAAGCCCCGCCGCCGCCGCCGCGCCCGTTTCGAGGGAACGGAAGGGACCGAACCCGGCCCCGTGGGTGCCGCCGACACGGCGCCCGTCACCGAGTAATCGGCCCGTCTCACGAATCAGGAAAGCCGCCCCGCTGGGCGGCTTTCCGCGTTCAGGGCTGGCTCCGCGCGCAGGCAGCGTGCCAATCCCGATACCCCTGGACCCGATGAACGAGGCGACGATGCCGCGCGGTCTCGCCGAAGGGGGCGAGGTCCCAGGTCCAGGACTCGTCGGGCCGAGGCAGGATCTCGCCGTGGAGGAGGTCGAGGCGGTCGGTCTCCCGACCATCGCGATCCTCCTCCCGTTGCTCGACGTCCGTGACGAGGCAGACGCGCGCGGCGAGGCGTGACAAACCGTCGAGATGCGCGCGAACGATCCGCCCCCCGAGGTCAGGGTCGGACGCCCCGGAGCGGGCCACCGGCAGGATCGGCAGTTGTGACAGCAGATTGGCGGAGATCACAAGATCGACGCTGCCGCCCCCGCCCTCAGCCAGGACCGCGCCGGGCCGTGTCAGGTCGGCCGTCACCAGGGTGACGTTGGACCGGCCGCGGACCGCCCAGCGCGTCGGCCAGGGATGCACGACATCGACGAGGCGGATTTCAGCGAAGCGAGCGGCCAGATGCTCGAAGGGCACGTCGTCGAGGAGCCCCGAACCGAGGACCACGCAGATCCGTGTCCGGGGCAATTCCTCGCACGCTTGCGCGACCACGGCGCGGGCCTGCGCGAGATGGGGAGCCCAAGCCGCACGGCACCGGCGCGAACGCGATCGGAGCAGCACGCTTTCCCGGAGGTGGCCGCCGCGTCGATGCGCCCAGGGCGCCGGGGTGGTCAGGTAGTGGAACAGGTCGATGAGCACGGCGCCCTCCTGTCCGGAGGGGTGGAGCGGGGGACCGGACGCGTCAAGCGACCTTGGCGATCGGCTCGTTCGTGTCCGGGGCGGTGACGAACCCGACGGACCGCCGCGCCGTGGCCACGGGCAGGGCCTGAAACGCCTCGAAGGCTCCGCGCATCTCCTCGGGCTGCAGGCGGCGGCCGGGGCGGGCCTGAATCAGGTGCTTGAGGGTGCCCCATCCAAGGTCGGCGGAGCGCGTGAGAAAGAGCAGACGGTCGAGGTCCGCCCGTTGGAAGGCTTGAACCGCCCGATCCGACGGAACGCCGGCGACGCGGGCCACCACCGCGAGGGCTTCGTCGATCCGGCTTTCGGCGACGAGGGCCACGATGGCCTGCTCGTCGCGGTCGATCCCGTTCCCGAACGACAACGGCTCGGGAAAGGAGACGCGACACCCTGTCGGCAGGGTTGCCCTGAGGTCGAGGAGTGCCCGCAGGACGTTGTCGTGTTGCGCCCGCTGCATCAGGAAGCGGAAACCGGCCTCCGACAGGCGGGCGCCCTCGTTGCCGGCAATGCGCCGCACGGCCGCGATTGCCGCCCGCGTGACCAGGATTTCGGTGATTTGTTCGCTGAGAATCCGGCGCCGAGACACCGCGTCGAGGTGTTCGAGGCCGGCTCTGCGAACGATGCGGACGAGATCCTCGTCTGCGAGGCGGACGGACCTGGCGAGAATCGGTCCGGCGACGATGCTGTCCGGATCGTAGGCGAGATCCCGCACCACGCTGCGCGGCGCGTTGGCGATATCCGCGATGGCTCCGGCCAGGATCGCCCGGCTCGCCGAATCGACGCTGCGGGCGAGGTGCAGCATGATCGCTTCGAACGGCTTCATCTCGGCCTCGCCGAGGTGGCGGGCGTGATCGCCGAACAGGGTCGTGATTCGGTCCAGCATCGCGCGGCGGTGCTGGTCTGTGCCGATGGCGACGGCGTGCTCGACGTCCTTGATAAGCGTTCTGGCCATGAAAACCGGGCTGCGTTGCGCTCGGTCCAGAGCTAGACACCGAGAGGTTTAGAAACTCGAACCGGAAACCATCGAATGGGTCGCGTCGTTAGCCTCGCGCCGGTCCACGGCTGACGTCCCAGCGGAGTTCTCGTGTCGAATCTCGTTCGCATCCTGCTCGCCATCTTCCTGCCTCCCCTCGCCGTCCTGATGACCGCTGGCATCGGATTGCAGTTCCTGCTCAACATCCTCCTGACGATTCTCGGCATCGTGCCGGGCATGATCCACGCCCTGTGGATCGTGATGCGGGATCGTTGATCCGCCGGGGTCGATTGCGATGATGGAGACACCATGAGCACGCGGGGCTTCACCGGGAGACCACCGCCGGAGGCGACACGGACCCGGTTGCCGCCGGGCCAAACCCGGACGGAGGATTTCCCCGTGCTGCAGATCGGTCCCAATCCCAGGATCGACCTCGAAACATGGTGCTTCACCCTGCGGGCCGGGTCGCGGCCCTTGAAGAGCTGGAGCTGGACGGCGTTCGAACGCCTGCCGCGCACCCGCTGGGCCGGCGACATCCACTGCGTGACGCAATGGTCGAAATTCGACACCCGTTGGGAAGGCGTGAGCGTCGACGACCTTCTGGCCGATGCCGGCGTCGAGGCCCCCACCGCCTATGCCCTCGCGGAGGGCTACGACGATTACACCACCAACGTGCCGTTCGCCGATCTCACCGGGGGCCGGGCCATGGTGGCGACGCATTACGACGGCGCCCCCCTCAGCCTCGATCACGGCGGCCCGGCGCGCCTCCTCGTGCCACACCTCTACTTCTGGAAGAGTGCCAAATGGCTGAAGGGCCTGCGCTTCACCCAGAAGGACGAGGGCGGCTTCTGGGAGATGCGCGGCTATCACATGTACGGCGATCCCTGGCGCGAGCAGCGCTTCACCGGTGATTGACGCGATCCGGCTCCCCTGGCGTGAGACCACCATCGTGGGCATCGCTCCGGTCACCCGCCGGGTGAAGAGCTTTCGCCTTGCCGTGGCGTTCGACCGGCCGGTCGTGGCCGGGCAGCACGTCGATGTCCGCCTGACGGCGCCGGACGGCTATCAGGCCCGGCGCAGCTACTCCATCGCGTCGGCGCCGAGCGACGACGGCACCATCGAACTCCTGGTGGACGGTCTTCCCGACGGCGAGGTCTCGGGGTTCTTCGACGGCATCGCGGAGGTCGGTGACACATTGGAGGTGCGCGGTCCCATCGGTGGCGCCTTCGTCTGGCGCCCGGAGGATGGCGGCCCCCTCCTCCTCGTCGGGGGCGGCTCCGGCGTGGTGCCCCTGTTGGCGATGCTGCGCCACCGGGCCGTCGCCGCCCCGGAGGTTCCGGCCCTGTTGCTCTACTCCGCGCGCGCCGTGGACGAGGTTCTGGCCCATGCCGAACTCGTTCGACGGGCCGAGACCGAAGCGGGCTTCCAGCTCATGCTGCACCTCACGGGCGATGGGGGCCGGCGCATCGATGCCGCCGTGATCGCGACGGCGCTGAAACGCCTCGGCGGCCCGCGTCACACCTTCATCTGCGGCGCCAACCCGTTCGTCACGGCCGCGTCCAACCTTCTTGTCGGGGCCGGCCTCGAGCCGCGCACCATCCGTACGGAGCGATTCGGCGGCTGACGGCCATCACGCGAACAGCCGGTCGGCGACCTCGTCGGCGAGGGACAGGCTCGACGTCAGGCCGGGGCTCTCGATGCCGAACAGGTGGACGAGGCGGTCCAGCCCATGCTCGGCCGGACCGTCGATGCAAAAATCCGCCGCCGGTTCGCCCGGCCCCGTGAGCTTGGGGCGGATGCCGGCGTAATCCGGCGTGAGGGCGCCGTCGGGCAACCCAGGCCAGTAGCGCCGGATCGCGTGGGCGAAGGTCTCGGCCCGGCCGGGATCGACGGCGTAATCCTCGGCGTCGACCCATTCGACGTCGGGGCCGAACCGCATCCGCCCGGCGAGGTCGAGGGTGAGGTGGATGCCGAGTCCCCCCTCGACGGGGGCGGGATAGATCAACCGCGAAAAGGCCGGGCGACCGAGGCAGCCGAAATAACTGCCCTTGGCGAGGACGCGGCGTGGAATGCGCGTCGGCGGATAGCCTTCGACGCCCGCCGCCACGGCCTGCGCGCCGAGGCCGGCGGCGTTGACCACGGCATCGAAGGGAAGATCGTCGTCGTTCACCCGCGCGTGCCAGAAGCCATCGGTCCGGATCAGGCGCGTGACCCGGCTCTGGAACGCAATGGCCCCGCCGCGATCCCCGATGTCCCCCTGGAGGGCGAGCATCAGGGCGTGGCTGTCGACGATGCCGGTGCCGGGCGCGTGCAGGGCGGAGACGCACGCCAGGGCCGGTTCGAGGGCGCGGGCCTCGGCACCGTCGAGGAGCGTGAGACCCGCGACGCCGTTGGCGAGGCCGCGCGCGTGGATCGCCGCAATGGCGGCGTGCTCGGCGGCTTGCGTGGCGACGATGAGCTTGCCGCAGGCGCGGTGCGGCACGCCGTGGCTGGCGCAGAAGGCGTAGAGGCGTTGGGCGCCCGCGACGCAGTGGCGGGCGCGCAACGATCCGGCCGGGTAGTACATCCCACCATGGATCACTTCCGAGCTGCGGGCCGAGACGCCCATGCCGATGGCCCCCTCGGCTTCGGCCACCACGACGGCGTGGCCGCGCAGCGCCAGGGCGCGGGCGACGGCGAGGCCGACGACCCCCGCGCCGATGATGAGAACGTCGCTCACGGGGCCCTGCCGCGCTCAAGGATTCATCGGATCAACGGGCGGATGATGAACACCGGAACGGCGAAGAACACCATGGCCCGGCGCGGAGAGGAGACTTAACTGTGCGAGAGACCTCCCATGCGCGCGCGGCGATGGCGCAGCCGTTCGGTTTTGGATACAACGTCCCGCATCCGTAACCGTTCGAGGCCGGAATCACGTCTCGGGGGATCGATTCGCGCGCGGCGCGGACACCTTCACGGGATTCTCGCCTGCTGCCCCAAGGCTCCTCAGTGCCCTTTCCGACCCTGCCGGCCCCGCTCTCCCGAGCTCTGGCCGCGCGCGACTACTTGGACCCCACCCCCGTCCAGAATGCGGTGATCGAAGCGGCCGCGCAGGGGCGCGACCTCCTCGTCTCGGCTCAGACGGGCTCCGGCAAGACCGTGGCGTACGGGCTCGCCTTCGCCGAAACCCTCCTGGATGGCGAAGAGCGTTTCGGCCCGGCCGGCGCGCCGCTGGCCCTCGTCATCGCGCCGACCCGCGAACTCGCCCTTCAGGTCGAGCGCGAATTGGCGTGGCTTTATGCCGAGACCGGCGCCCGGGTCATCGCCTGTGTGGGCGGCATGGACCCGCGCCGCGAGAGCCGCCAGCTCAATGACGGCGCCCATATCGTCGTCGGCACGCCGGGTCGCCTGCGCGACCACCTCGAGCGCCGCAACCTCGCCACCCAGGATCTGCGCGTCGTCGTCCTCGACGAGGCCGACGAAATGCTCGACCTCGGGTTCCGCGACGACCTGGAGTTCATCCTCTCCGTCACGCCCAAGGAACGGCGGACGCTGCTGTTCTCCGCGACCCTCCCGAAGGCCATCGCATCGCTCGCCGAGCGCTACCAGAACGATGCCCTGCGCATCGCCGTGAAGGGCCAGGAGCGCGGCCACTCGGACATCACCTACCGGGCCGTGCGGGTGGTGCCGCGCGAGATCGAGCACGTGGTGGTCAACACCCTGCGCTTCACCGATGCGCCCACGGCCATCGTGTTCTGCAACACCCGCAACGCCGTGCGCCACCTCCAGGCGGTGCTGACGGAGCGCGGCTTCTCCGCAGTGGCGCTTTCGGGCGAACTCGGCCAGGGCGAGCGCAACGCCGCCCTCCAGGCCCTGCGCGATGGCCGCGCCAAGGTCTGCGTCGCCACCGACGTCGCTGCGCGCGGCATCGACCTGCCCACCGTCAGCCTCGTGATCCACGCCGACCTGCCGCACGATGCCGAGGTGCTGCAGCACCGCTCCGGCCGCACGGGCCGCGCCGGCCGGAAAGGCACCTCCGTCCTGCTGATCCCGGCCTCGAAGCGGCGGCGCGCCGAGCAGATGCTCATGATCGCCAAGGTCACGGCCGAATGGGTCGGCCCACCGACCGCCGACGAGATCCGCAAGCTCGACGGCGAGCGGATGTGGCAGGACCCGATCTTCACCGAGGCTCCGGCCGAGGAGGACGTCGCCATGGGCGAGATGCTGCTGTCGCAGCGCACGCCCCAGGAACTCGCCGCGGCCCTGGCCCGCATCTATCGCTCGCGCCTGCCCGAGCCCGAGGACGTCACCGATCCGGGCGCCGGCCCCGAGCGCCGGGCGCGCCCCGCTTACGACCCGGCCGATTCCGACCGTATCGAGGCGCAGGGTCCCGCCGTGTGGTTCCGGCTCAACCTTGGCCGGCGTGACAACGCCGACCCGCGCCGCCTGCTGCCGATGTTGACCCGGCGCGGCAATATCGGTCGCCAGGAAATCGGTGCCATTCGGATCTTCGACCGCGAAACCAAGTTCGAAGTCCGGGGCGGAGCCGCCTCGCGCTTCGCCCAGACCTTCGCGCAGAACGGCTCACCTGAGATTCAGGTCGAAGCGATCCTCGACGGCGGCGAGGCCGAGGCGAACGGGCCGAAGGGCTTCAAGAGCCCGCGCGGCGCCCGCCACGAGCGCGAGATGGCCAAGAAGCCGCGCCGGGCGAAGATGTAACGGCACCGCTTCGGAGGCAGACGAACAGGGGCGCGATCCTGACCGGGATCGCGCCCTTCTTCGTTGAGGCAATCGCCGGGAGCGGTCGCCCCTGATGCGGATCAGAACTGCTCGGGGAACCGCTTCACGGCGTCGCCGAGGGCTTCGACGCCCTCGACGAGCTTCCGGCCCACGGGCGCCAGCGACGGCACCTTCACGCCGAAGACCTCGGTGTCCTCGCCCTCCGGCTCGGCGGCCTGGGCGGGTTGCGCGCTCGCGACCTTCGCGGTCTCGGCGGCCGGTTTGGCCGTGGGCTTGGCCATGGGGGGCTTGGCGTGGGCCACGGCAGCGGGTTTCGGCTTCGCCGTGCTTGCTGGGGTGGCGGAGGCCGGGGGAAGCGCCGCGAAGGTGTTGTCCGGGGCGGTGCGGGCGCGGGTGGTCTCGCGGGCCGTCGGCGCGACGAGGGGGGCGGGGCGCGCCTTCTCGACGAGGGGGGCCATCGGCGCGGGCGGCACCGGAGCGGCGTTCTCGATGACCGGCAGACGCGCGGGCTTCGCTGCGGGCGTGATGCTCGCGAGCTTGGCGGCTTCGGCAGGACGCGGGACATCCACGGCCTTCGCCTCGACGGGTATAGCTTCCAGGGGCTTGGCCTCCGGGGCGCTGGCCTCGACGGGTGTGACCTCGTTCGACCTCGCTTCGAAGGGCTTCGCCTGCGGCGCTGCCCCCTCGGGTGCGACGGTGGGCTCCGAGACGATGGTCCTGACCGAGATGGGTTCGTTCGCCGTCGACGGTACCAAGTCCGTACGACCCGCCGTCGACACCAGCGCCGGAACTCCGTCGCGCAGGTCCGGCCAATCGGCGGAAACGTGGCCGATCCTCACCCCAGAGGGCGTGGGCCCGGCGAGGCCCGACAGCATCGAGTAGGCGCCGGCCGACAGGCCGACGAGACCGACACCGCCGAGAACCGTCAGGACGGCGAGACGCCCAGCCCGCGAGGACGCGCCGGTCTTCACGGGGACGCGGGTAGGCGTGCGCATTTCGGACGGATCGATGGCGATCGACATCAGCGAGGACTCATTCCGAACGCACCCCGCGACCGGACCCGGTCCTTGACGCGGTGCAACCTCCGCCAACTGATCCCGACATTGGGGCATGAAGATGTCCGACACCCGATCGACAGTCGAAGCCCGAGAATGTTCGTATCGGACCGGATTAAAGCCGGGGCTTTAAGAAGTGGTGTCGTGCCTCGACTTCGGCCCGTCCCGGGACGACGCAGCCCCGACCTTGCGCCGAGCTTCAGGACCGGCTCGAACCGCCAGTCCCTGCACGGTGGCAACCCGTGCCACGGCGCGGGCGCGGCGGTCCGCATCGCGCGGCAGGGTTTCGCCGGCGAGGAGCCGCCGCTTGAGGACGAAGCCGTCCGGGTCACCCCAGCGCATCAGGAGCGCCTGGAACGCGGCGTGGCGTGCCGTGTCGAACGGGATCGGACGCCCCCGCGCATCGCGGCACGGATGCGGCGGATGCAGGTGGGCACAGGGCACCAGACCCGGTGGAATCGGGGCCGTCGCCGCGTGCGTCCGCCCCAGCCGCAGCACGGCCGGAACCACGAAGGCGCGCGGACCGCCGGGGCAGCTGGTGTCTCGCCCGGCGAAAACCTCGATCCGCCCGAGCGGCGTCACGACCACGACATCCACCGCACGTTCGAGCAGCAGAGCCGCGACCGGCGAGCCCTGGGCAAAGGCCGAGGCACCGCACGCCGCCGAGAGGGCCGCGACCTGGTCGGACTCGCGGGTCCGCACGGCCACCCACCCCTGCGGGAGCCCGATGCCCAGGTCGAACAGGAGAGTTTCACGGTCCTGCGGGCACACGGCGCCGGCATCGGAACCGAGGGCGGTGACGCCGTCCGCGCCCCGGACCAGCCCCGTCGCCACGGGACGGCACAGGGCGACGGCGTGGCTCCAGCCATCGCGAAAACCGGTCTCGTACGCCACGGGGACGCAATCGCCCGTTCCGTCGAGACGAATGGCGCCGCGCGGGCTCGCGCGGGCGAAGGCCCCGAGCTTGGTCACGGGCTCGCCGGGGGCATGGCCGAACTCGGCTCCGGCGCCGAAGCCGCCGAGGCTCCAGCGGCTCTCCGGATCGTCGAGATACGGCATCAGCCATCCGCCGGGTTCATGGCTCGACGGGACGCCGCGCGTTCCATCGCGACGGGACTCGTCTACAAGCGAGGCACCCTCCCCTCCCATGCCGGCACCCCGACCCATGACGACGGCCCCCGCATCGAGCCCGCCCGGCTGGACCGCCCGCCCCACTGTCTGGGCACGCTGGCCGACGCGCACGCGGATGATCGTCCTCGTCCTCGCCATCGATCTCCTGGCGGCGCTCCTGTCATGCGGCGTGATCGTGCTCAACGCGCGCTCCGCCGTCGAGGTCGAGATGAAGGCGGCACTCGCCAATGTCGAGCTTCTCGTCTCCGACACCATCGATCTCGCCCAGACGGCCCCGCCCGACACCCTGCTGCAGACCCTGCGCCTGCGCGTCCAGGGACTGCGCCACGTGCGCGTCGCCGTCCTCGACGCGTCGGGGACGCCGGTTCCAGCCCCGTCCCCGCGTCCGCACCGGCACGCCTACGAGGCGCCGCCCTGGTTCGTCGCCCTCATCGCCCCCGAGGCGCGGCAGCACGATCTGCCCATCGAGGTCCAGGGCCGGCGCATCGGCACGGCGCGGATCACCACCCAGCCGCGCGACGAAATCGACGAGGTCTGGGGCTATGCCGTGTTCCTGTCCCTCGCGAGCCTGTTCGTCAGCCTCGGGTTACTCGCCGCCCTCTACGTGGCGTTCGGCCGGGTGCTCGCCCCCCTGACTCAACTCGCCGAGGGCCTAACCCAACTCGAACGTCAGGATTACACCGCCCGCCTCGCGCCCCCCGCCTCGCGGGAACTCGCCGTCATCGCCGCCCGGTTCAACAGCGTCGCCCAGGCGCTTGCCGAAACCCGGGCGGCCAACCGCCGGCTCAACCGCCAGCTGCTCTCGGCCCAGGACGACGAACGCCGGGCCACGGCGCTGGAACTCCACGACGAGTTCGGCCCCTGCCTGTTCGCCCTCGAAGCCAACGCAGCCTCGGTGGTCCGCATGGCCAAGGCCGAGTCGGAACCCGACCGAACCAAGCTCGCCCAGCGCGCCGGCGAGATCAGCGCCATCGTCGGACAGGTTCAGACCCTGAACCGCGACCTCCTCAACCGCCTGCGCCCGCACGCCCTGGGCCAAGTACCCTTGCCGGATTGCCTCGTGCTGCTCCTGCGCGATTTCACCCGGCGGCATTCGGGCACGACGTTCACCGGCACCTTCGACGGCCTCGGCGCCGGCTACGGCGACGTCACCGACCTCACGGTGTTCCGCTGCATCCAGGAGAGCATGACCAACGCCGTGCGGCACGGCCGCGCCCGGAACGTCACCGTCGAGGCGCGCGAGGCGCACGACGAAACCGGTGCGCACCTCACCGTCAGCATCCGGGACGATGGCGGCGGCATTGCCCCCGATCACCGTATCGGACTCGGTTTGTCGGGGATGCGCGAACGCGTGGAGGCCCTCGGCGGCACTTTGACGCTTGACAACGGGTCGCCCGGAACGGTTGTCCGGATCAGGATTCCGTTCGATCTCGAACGGCACGAGGACACGAGCGCGATTCCCCCCGCATGAACGCGATTCCCACCATCCAGACGCAGGCGCCAGTCCTCGTCATCGACGATCACCCGATCGTGCTCCAGGGCTGCCGCCGAGTGCTGGAGGATGCGGGCGTCGAGCGCATCGCCGAGGCCACCACGGTGGTGGCCGGCTACCGCGCCTTCCACCGCCTGAAGCCCGCCATGGTGATCTGCGACCTCACCTTCCAGGGCAGCGGCCTCGCTGGCCTCGCCCTCGTGCGGCGGATGCGCGACGTCGATCCGAAGGTGCGGATCCTCGTCTTCTCCATGCACAACGATCCCGTCATCGTCGCCCGTGCCCTGGAGGCCGGGGCCCTCGGCTACGTGCTCAAGGACCATGCGTCGGGCGAGCTGTTCGAGGCGTTCGACCGGGTGCGCGCGGGACAGGTCTACCTCGACCGGCGCCTCGCCACGGAGGTCGCCATGCTGCGCACGGACCCGCGCCGCACGCCCGAAGCCCAGCTGACCCCGCGGGAGCAGCAGATCCTGGCGCGTTTGGCCCAGGGCAAGTCCTACGGCGCCATCGCGAGCGACCTGTCGGTAAGCTACAAGACAGTCACCAACGCCTGTTCGCAGATGCGCCAGAAGCTCGGCGTCCGCACACTCGCCGAACTTATCCACGTGGCCGTGACCCAGGCCCAGCGGCAGGGGTAGGTTCACCCTCAGGCGAGCCCGCCCATCGCCCGGACGATGGCCCATTCCTCCTCCGTCACCGGCTGGACCGACAGGCGCGAGTTGTTGACGAGCACCATGGCGGCAAGGCGCGGCTCGGCCTTGATGGCGTCGAGGGTGACGGGCCGGGGGAAGGCTTCCACGGCGCGCAGGTCCACCATGCCGAAGCGGCCCGTGGCATCGGAATCGTCCGGATAGTAGGGGCGGATCACCTCGACGATCCCCACCACGGCCTTGCCCTCGTTGGAATGGTAGAAGAACCCGAGGTCGCCGACCTCCATGGCCTGGAGGTTCTTCTTCGCCACGTGGTTGCGCACGCCGTTCCAGTGGGTGCCGGCGGCGCCCGCCGCCACCTGCTGGTCCCACGACCACGTGACGGGTTCGGACTTGTAGAGCCAATGGGCCATGGGGATCTCCGGGACGCGGCCGGTGGCTTATCATCGGGGAAGCGTGGCCGTCAGTCCCCCGCCAGGGCCTTTGCCCAATAGTCCAGGGTGTTCGCGTTCACCGGTCCGCCGGCCTCGGCATTGCGGTCGCGCACGAAGGCGTGGAAGGCCCGGGCCTCCTCCGGTCCGAGGAGATGTCTCAAAGCGTGGAGGATGCGGGTGATGCGCAGGTGGTTGTGGTCGTGGGCGCGCAACCAGCTCGTCGTCGTCGCGTAGAACCACATCATCCTGTCCCGCCCGGCAAGCAAACCGGCGCGGGCGACCGGGTCGGCCCGGATGGCCTCGGCCTCGGCGCGGGTCAGGACCGGGGCGCCCGCCACGGCCCGGCTCGCCTCACGGAGCGGAAAGCACCATTGGATGAAATCGTGCACGCCTTCGATCCGCGCCTCGTCGAAGGCGAGCACGTCGGAGAGCCGCCGCCCGGCTCCGTCGCGGCCGATGCCGGCCAAAAAGGCGTGGATCGGCCCCGCGGTCATTCGGCCTCCCCCCGCAGGGGCCGCGCCAGGAGCGCCGCGATGACGGTCTCGACGCTGGCCTCCCCGGCCACGATGGCGGCCACGGCCTCGGCCACGGGCATCTCGACGGAGCGGGCGCGGGCGAGGGCCACCAGGGCGGCGGCGGTGTGGGCGCCTTCCGCGAGCTTGCCGCCGGCGGCCTCCTCCGGCACTGCGCCGCCCCCCAGGGCGAGGCCGAAGGCGAAGTTGCGCGATTGCGGCGAGGACGCCGTGAGCACGAGGTCGCCGAGGCCCGACAGCCCCATGAGGGTCTCGGGCCGACCGCCATAGGCGCGGGCGAAGCGCATGAGTTCGGCGAAGGCCCGGGCGATGAGGGCGGCCCGGGCCGATTCGCCCAAACCCCGCCCGGCGACGATGCCCGACGCGATGGCCAGCACGTTCTTGCCCGCCCCGCCGACCTCGACGCCGCGCACGTCGTCGGTGTGGTAGACCCGCAGGGTCGGCCCCGAGAGGGTGGCGGCGAGGCGCGCGGCCAGGGTCGCATCGTCCGCCGCCAGGGTGACGGCGGTGGGCAGATTGCGGGCGACATCCGCCGCGAAGCTCGGGCCGGACAGCACCGCGATGGGCGTGCCGGGAAGGCACTCTGCGGCGACCGCGCTCATGAAGCTGTCGCTGCCCCGCTCGATGCCCTTGGCGCAGAGCACGACGGCGGCGCCCGGCGCGAACGCCCGCTTCAGGTCGGCGAGGACGCCCCGGACGGTCTGGGCCGGCACCACGAGGAGGATCGTTGCGGCCGCCCCGAGGGCATCGGCCTCGCCCGTCGCCGCGATGCGGCGGTGGAGCGGCACGCCGGGTAGGTAGCGGGCATTCTCGCGGGCTTCCTGCAGCCTCCGGGCCGCCTCACGATCGCGCAGCCATAGGGTGACGTCGTGCCCCGCCGCCGCCGCCGCGTTGGCCAGCGCCGTCCCCCAGGCGCCGCCACCGACGACGCCGACCCGTGCGTCCGAGGGATGAGTGGTGGTCACGCGTCAAGCCTTCCGGATTCGAACGATGCCGCCGTGAGACGGTACAGCAGATGGGTTCGCAAGGGATGCCCCGGCGGCAGGGCGGGATGCTCGAACCTGCCGTCCGCAATCATGCCGAGGCGTTCCATCACCCGGCGGGAGGGCGCGTTGTCCGCCGCCGTGAAGGCGACGACGACGGCGATTCCGCAGCGCCCGAACAGATCGTGCAGGGCGAGGCGGGCCGCACGGGTGGCGAGGCCCCGTCCCCAGGCCGGGCGGGCGAGGCGCCATTCCAACTCCACGGTTTCACCGGGGCGCTCGCCGCCGGGAAACGGCATCACCCGCATCACCCGGGCGCCGCCGACCAGGCCGACGCAGCCCTCGCCCGCCACCGTCACGGCCCAAGGGCCGAAACCATCGACCCGGAAGCGATGCGCGAAGCTGCGCGCCTCGGCCCTGCTCTCCTGCGCGTCGTGGGTCGAGGGAAAATAGCGCATCACGTCGCGATCGGCGCTCAAAGCCGCGAGGGCGGCCTCATCCTCCGCCTGCCACGGCCGGAGAACGAGGTCGCCGTCGCGCAGACCTTCCGGCGACGGGGCGACCGGCCCCGATCCCCGCAGCTTGCCGCGCAGGGCCAGGGATCGGCGGTTCAGCCAGCCCAAATCGGCCCGGCCCGCGAGCACCGCCTCGCCGAGCCCCATGGCGGCATCGAGCCCGTTCAGGGTCAGATTCGCCCAGGCCGGCGCCGGGACGCTCTCGCGCCAGGGGCCGCCGCAGGTGTTGTCGAGGAGGATGCGGGCAAAGCAATGGTCGCGGTGGACCGGCCAATCCGGTCGGGCAGCTTGCGGCAATCGGCGCTCCACGAGGTCGCGCCAGTGCTCCCGCGCGGCATCAGGCAACCGCTTTCGGCTCCGCGAAGGGCCAGCGGGCGCGGGCCGGGGCGGTGATGTCGTCGACGAGGCCGAGGCGCAGGCGCTCGATGCCGGCCCAGGCGATCATCGCGCCGTTATCGCCGCAGAGGGAGAGGGGTGGCGCCACGAAGGCGAGGCCCGCTTCGCCGGCCTGGGCGCTGAGCGCCCGCCGGATGGCACCGTTGGCGGCGACGCCCCCGGCGGCCACCAGGGCGGTGGGATGACCGGCGACCTCTGCGAAATCCCGCATGGCCACCCGCAAGCGATCCACGATGACATCGACCACCGCCGCCTGGAAGCTCGCGCAGAGATCGGCGACATCGACGCTCGACAGGGGCGCGAGCTTCTCCGCCTCGATCCGCAGGGCGGTCTTCAGGCCCGACAGGGAGAAGTTGGCCTCGCGCCGTCCCAGCATGGGGCGCGGCAGGGCGAACCGCTCGGGATCGCCGGTCTCGGCCAGGCGCTCGACTTCCGGGCCGCCGGGGTAGCCGAGGCCGAGGAGCTTGGCGACCTTGTCGAAAGCCTCGCCGATGGCGTCGTCGATGGTGGTGCCGAGCCGCACATAGTCCCCGACGCCCTTCACCGCCACGAGCTGGGTGTGGCCGCCGGACGCCAGGAGCAGCAGGTACGGGAAGCCGATCCCATCCGTGAGCCGGGCCGTGAGGGCATGGGCCTCGAGATGGTTCACGGCGATGAGGGGTTTGCGTGCCACCAGCGCCAGGGTCTTGGCGGTGACGAGGCCGATGAGCACGCCGCCGATGAGGCCAGGCCCGGCCGCGACCGCGATACCGTCGATGTCGGCCAGACGCAGGCCGGCCTGATCGAGGGAACGCTGGATCAACCGGTCCAGCACCTCGACATGGGCGCGGGCGGCGATCTCCGGCACCACGCCGCCATAGGCCGCGTGCTCGGCGATCTGGCTCAGGACCTCGTTGGAGAGGATGCGTCCACGCCCCCCCTCGCCGGGCGCGACCACGGCGGCGGCGGTCTCGTCACAGGTGGTTTCGATGCCGAGGACGTTCATGGGGCGACAACACTCATGCGCGGACGGGCATCCGGACCGAAGACAGGGTGAGGATGGAAGATCACTGCATCCGCCGTGTGAAGAAACCGCCAAGGCTTCCCCGGGCGGGTGAACGCGACCGGTGCATCCTAGCCGGCCCGGCGGTATCAGGGCAACGACGGGACACGGGATGGAACCGCATGCGGATCTGGGTGGCGCGGCCGGAGCCGGGGGCGACGCGGACGGGACAGCGCCTCAGCGCCCTCGGGCACGATCCCCTGGTGGCCCCGGTGCTCCAGATCCGTCCGACGGGAGCGGCCCTGCCCGAGGGGCGGTTCGCCGGCCTCCTGCTCACCAGCGCCAACGGCGTCGCGGCCCTGACGGAGGCCGACCGGATACGGTTCGCCAGCCTGCCGACCTTCGTGGTGGGAGGCCGCACGGCCGCCCTGGCGCGCCGCGCCGACTTGACGGACGTGCGCGAGGCCGGCGGCGATGCCGTCCGTCTCGCCGCCCTTGTCCGGGCGAGCCTGCCGGCGGGCAGCGCCCTCCTCCATGTCGCGGGCGCCGAGGGCAAAGCCGAACCGGCCCGCTCCCTCCGGGCGGCGGGATACGCCGTGACCCCCCTCGTCGCCTATGCGGCCGAGGCCGTTCCGGTCCTGCCCCCCACAGTGGCGACGGCCCTGGGAACGGAGCCCCCGACACTCGACGCCGTGTTGCATTATTCGAGGCGCAGCACCGCCACCGCCCTTCGTCTGGCGGGGGATGCGGACCGAAGCGGAGCTTTCGGCGCCCTCAAGCATTACTGCTTGTCTGACGACGTGGCCGCGCCCTTGGTGGAGGCGGGGCTGAGGCCCTATGTCGTGGCCGCGCGTCCCGACGAGGAGGCTCTTCTCGCAGGTTTGATGGCGGGAACCTGACGGAAGGGCCTCGCTCAGGCGCGGGCCGTGGTGCTAGGACGAATTCAACAAGCTGGGCTGCGATCGCCGAGACCCGAGGGTGCCAACCCGGTGCAGGCGACAACGGCAGCGTCCGGAAGGGAGCAACGAGCCGTGAAACCACCCAACAGCGACGCCAACCGGCCGGGCAACAATCCCGGACCGCGCGCGCCCGAGGCCGCGAAGCCGCCCGCCTCTCCCACGACGCCGACCGCGACGGGGCCGAAGACCGACGCGAGTCCGGGCAAGCCCGACCCCGCCGGGGGCAAGCCCGCAGGTCTTCCCGGTGAAGGCGCCAAGCCGGCGACCCCGGGGACGATCCAGCCGGGCGCCGCGAAGCCCGGGGATTCGGCCAAGGCCGCCGACACCCCGAAATCCGCCGAGGGTCTCAAACCCGGCGAGGCCCCCAAGGTGGTCGAGATCGGCAAGCCGTCCGACGCGAAGCCCGGCGCGGTGAATCCGGGTCAGCCCGGCAAGCAGCCCGATCCCGTCAAGGATGCGAAGGTCGAGCCGGGCAAACCCGACGCGATCAAGGACGCCCCCAAGGATAGCCCGAAGACCGCGACCTTCCCGGGCAGCGGCCCGACGCCGGCCAAGCCGGCCGGCGCGGTGACGGATGGTCCGATCATCGACCTGAAGGCCAAGCGCCTGCCCGATCCGCCTCCGGCCCAGAAAGCCGCCCCGATGGGCGCGGGTCCCACGCCGAACGCGGCGCCGAAACCGGGCGACGCGAAGGCTTCGGACGCGAAGACCTCTCCCCTTGGTTCGATGGGTGACTCGACCAAAGCCGCGAGCGGCACGACGCCCAAGATTTCTCCGACGCCGGCCGCCGCCCCCGCCGCGCGCGGTCCGGGCTTCGGCTCCGTCGCCACCGCCGGCCTCCTCGGCGGCGTCATCGGCGCCGGCCTGCTGTTCGGCATCGAACGCGCGGGCCTCCTGCCGCCGGGCGATGACGGCCGCCTCGCCGCCCTCGACCAGCGGATCGCGGCCCTCGCTCCCAAGGACGAGGTCGCGCGCCTCTCGCAGCGCGTCGCCGCCAACGAGACGGCCGTGAAGGCGGTGCCGGAGGCCGTCTCCACCGCCCGCGAGGCCCTGAAGAAGGCCAGTGCGGCGCCGGCCCCCACCGAGGGTGCCGCGCCACGGGACGCCACCGTACCGGCCGACCTCGTCGCCCGCCTCGACAGCCTCGACCAGCGGGTCTCGGCCCTGCAGGAGGAGCCGGGCCAGCAGGGCGGCGACGCCCGCATGGCGGTGGCGCCCACGAACACCGAGGTGACGGCCTTGGCCGACCGCCTCAAGGCCCTGGAAACCAAGGCCGCCGCCACCGGCAAGCCCGCTGAGCAACCCGACCTCGCGCCGAAGCTCGCGGCCCTCCAGACGGCCCTCGACGCCCGCGCGAAGGCCAATGCCGATGCGATCCAGGGCCTCGGTCAGAAGCTCACCGAGACCCAGCAGAGCCTCGACGCCAAGGTCCAGGCGGCCACCCAGGCGAGCCAGCAGGCGGCCGAGACCGCCAGGACGCAAGCCGCGGAAGCCGCCAAGGGCATCGAACGGCAGGTCGAAACCCAGATCCAGGCCCAGGGCGAGAAGATCGCGGGCCTCGACAAGGCGGTGTCGACCCGGGCCGAAACCGCCACCGTCCAGGCGGCCCTGCGGGTGGTGGCGGCGGACCGGATCGTCACGGCCCTGAACACTGGCGCGCCCTATGCCGACGCCCTGACGGCCCTGCGCAATTACGAGCCCGGCGACCCCGCGCGCCTCACGGCCCTGGCGGTCTTCGCCGATCGCGGCGCGCCGACGGCCCGCGCCCTCGCGGCGGAGTTCCGCACGGTGGCGGACAAGATCGCGGCGAGCCGCCGGGCCGCCCAGGTCCGGTCCGTGGCGGAAACCGGGGATTTCAGCCAGAAACTCCTGAGCATGGCCGAGTCCATCGTCCAGGTCCGCAAGGTCGATACCCCCGCGCCGTCCGGCCAGGGCGCGGCCCCCGCCGCCGATCCGCTGCCGAAGATCCAGGATGCCCTCGATCGAGGCGCGATCGGCGATGCCGCCCAGGCCTTCGCCGTCCTGCCGGAGACCATCCGTGCCGAGGCGGGCGACTTCGGCACCCGGCTGAAGTCCCGCGCGGCCGCAGGCGAGGCGGCCCAGGCCCTGCTGGCTGAGGCCTTCAAGGGGCTGCCGACGGCGAGCGCCCCCCGTTGAACGCCGCCCCACAAACGTTGCATCGACGGGAGCGCCGGTCGCTCCCATTCCCGGATTACGGCGCCGTCGGCATGACCGGCGACACGCCCAGGAGTTTCTGATCCCATGTGGCGCGCTCTCGCCTTCCTGGCTCTCCTCGCCGTCGCCGCCTACGGCGCGACGTGGATCGCCGACCACCCCGGTACCGTCACCATCGTGTGGAGCGGCTACGAGGTCGTCATCAGCCTTGCCATCGCGCTCATCGGTGTGCTCATCGCGGCCATCGTGGTGGGCTTCATTTGGGCCATCGTGCGTGGGTTCATCACCCTGCCCGAGACCCTGGTGCGCGGTTCGCGCGAGCGGCGTCGGGCCAAGGGCTACTCCGCCCTATCGCGCGGCATGGTCGCGGTGGGCTCCGGCGATCCCATGGCCGCCCGCCGCCACGCCAACGACGCCGAGCGCCTGCTCGGTTCCGAACCCCTCGCCCTGCTCCTGAAGGCGCAGGCCGCGCAGATCTCGGGCGACCGCGAGGCAGCCGAATCCGCCTTCCAGCGCATGGTCGACGATCCCGAGACCCGGGTGCTCGGCCTGCGCGGCCTGTTCGTCGAGGCCCGCCGCCGCGAGGACGACGTCTCCGCCCGTGCCTATGCCGCCGAGGCCGCCCGCCTCGCCCCGAGCGTCACCTGGGCCAACGAGGCCGTTCTCGAGGCGCAATGCGCGGATGGCGACTGGACCGGCGCCACGGAGACCGTGGAGCGCCGCGCCTCCCTCGGCCTCATCGAGAAGAGCGTCTCCCGGCGCCAGCGCGCTGTCCTGCTCACCGCCGCCGCCCAGGAGCGCGAGGCCGGCGAGCCGGAGGCCGCCACCGAGCGGGTGATGCGCGCCGTCAAGCTCGCCCCCGACCTCGTGCCGGCGGCGGTTCTGGCCGGGCGCCTCCTCGCCCGCCGGGGCGACCTGCGCCGGGCCGGCAAGGTGCTCGAAGCTGCCTGGCGCGCCGGACCGCATCCGGACGTGGCCAAGACCTACATCACCCTGCGCACGGGCGATTCCGTCCGCGACCGCCTCGCCAAGGCCGAGAATCTGGCGCGGATCTCGTCGTGGCATCCGGAAGCCCGTCTCGCCCTGGCGCAAACGGCCTACGACGCCCGCGACTTCGCCAAGGCCCGCGAGGTTCTGGCACCGCTCCTGAACGACCGCCCCTCCGTCCGCACCTGCCTCGCCATGGCCCGCCTGGAGGAGACCGAGCACGGCTCCGGCTCGGCCCGCGCCCGCGAGTGGCTCGCCCGCGCCGCCCACGCCCCGCGCGATCCCTTGTGGATCGCCGACGGCATCGCCTCCGAGACCTGGGCGCCGATCTCGCCCGTCACCGGCCGTCTCGACGCCTTCGTTTGGAAGGCGCCGACGGAGGTTCTGGCCGGTCCCTCCGAGGCCGCCCCGGAGGACACCAAGGCACCGGACGCCCCTGCGGTTCTGCCCCTCGATACGGCGAAGTCGGGCATCCCCGCCGCCAATCACGGGGCGAAACCCCAGGCGAACGGCGCAGCCTCCGTGGTCCCGAGCGCGATTCCCGCCACCCCGATGCCGGCCGGAACGGCGAGCCCTGTGGTGCTGCCCCTGCCCAAATCTGTGGACAAGACCGCCGAGGCGGGCAGCGGAAAAGTCCGTCCGCTCCACTGAGCGCGGTCACACCATGCGTCGTCTCCCCGGGTCCGGCACGGATACCGGGGAGCGCGACGCCCAGGGCGGGCGGACATTTCCTCCGCCCGCCCCCCGGCTTGGGCCGCGCCTGTGATTTGCGGGGATGGCGCAAGCTGAGACGGACGGCCTTCGGAGGGTTAAAGCCTGATTCACGCAAACTCGCTAAGTCTTTTGATAGCGAGTTCTGCGTAATCGAAGTGCCATGCACCCATCTGTCGACGATGCGCCGGACCTTTCCGGCCTGATCGAGTTGTCGCGCCTCGACACCCTCGATCTTAAACCCGTGATCCTGCGGGTGCAGACGGACCTGTTTTTGTCGGCTCCGTTCCGCGACCGAAAGACCGTCGAGGCTTTCGAGGCGCTGGCGGGTGGGCTCATCCCCATCGTCGACGAGGAAACGGCCGAGATCGTCGCCCACAAGCTCGCGGGATTCGCCGAAACGCCTCCCGGCCTGCTGGCGGCGCTGGCCGCGCGCGGCGGCAAGATTCGCGATGTCGTCGTGGCCCAGGCTCCCCGTCTCACGCCCTCCATCATCGAAGCGGCCCTGGCCGACGGGGCCGATCTCGGCGCCGCCCTCGCCGGACGGGCCGACCTCAACCGGGCCACCGCCAATGCCCTGGCGGCGCGCGATGTGCCCGAGGTCGACATGGCGCTGGCGCACAACACCCGCATCACGTTCAGCGCCGAAGCCCTCACGCGTCTCGTCGGCCGTGGCCGCCGCTCGGCCGAACTCGGTCGAGCACTCCTCGCCCGCACCGATCTGGCGCCCGCCGACCTATCCCCCCTGTTCCTCCTCGCCGACGAGGACCATCGCGACGCCATCGCCGAGGCCGTGGCGGGGACGGCGAACCTGCGCCCCTGCCCGGCCCCGCCCCGCGAAGCCGGCGCGGTCCTGATGGGCTTCTCCGGACGCGGCGACGTCGCCGGCTTCATCGGTGCGCTCGCCGAGATGCTCGGCCTGCGCCGGGACTTCCTCGCGACGACACCGGACCCCCATGTCCGCTACGATCTCCTCACCCTCGCCCTGCGCGCCGCCGGGCTGCACGAGGAGGAAGCCGTCTACGTCTTCCTCACCCTGAACGAGGCCGTGGCGCGTTCCGTCGACCGGGTGTTCACGTTGGTCAAGCTGTTCCGCAAGGTCGAGCGCCCGGCCGCCCGAGACCTCCTCGGCGCCATCCTGGGCACCGCCCTCCCCGACCGCGCGGGCGATCCACGGGCGCACCAGCCCTACAACGCGCCGGATGCCGCCCGGCCTCGCGTCTCGCCAAGCGCCGTCGAGCGGGCCCCGGCGCGCCCCGCTCTTCCGGGCCGCGCGCGGCAGACGTCCTGAGCGCGACGATCTCGGGGCGCTTTCGCCCTACTCGGCGAGATCGAGGAGATGGCGACCCGCGCGGTCGTCGATCTCGATGATCCAGAGGTCGTCGTCGAAGCGCAATTCCTTGCCGAGGCGGATCTCGACGTCGGGCGGCTCCGCCGCCTGCATCAGGGCGACGAAGCGGCGGTCCGAATCGGATTCCGCATCGACGAGGGATTGCGGCGCCGGTCCGTAGAGGTCGGCCCGTCCGTCGAGGCGATCGACCTTGACGAAGATCGCGCCCGCCTCCGCCGCGCCGCGCCGTCGCTGCACGGCCGCGATCCCCTCGACGCCGAGGCGGCGCAAATGTGCCGAGACCCAGAAATCCGAACGCAAGCGTGCCATCGGCCGGCTATAGCCGACTTTTCAGACGAACGCCGTTCGATTCCACGGCATGACGGATGTCGCTTGTCCGCAAGCGCCGGATAAGCTTCGCGGGACAGTCGTCCCTTCCATCGAGCCGACACCGTATCGGCCGAGGGAGATGCCGTGAATTCCGTCACCCCGGCGCGTTGGCGGCGCGGGCGGCGAGTTCGCGCAAGGTCCGCCCCGTGGGCTCGCCCTTCACCGGAAGCTTGCGGTCGCGCTCGAACCGCTCGATGGCCGCGCGGGTGCCCGTGCCGAGGATGCCGTCGGCCTTGAGGGGGCCGTAACCGAGTTTAACCAGGGCACGCTGGGCTTTCGCCACGGCCGGATCGGATTTCGGCGTCACCGACGAGGTGGTCTCGCCCGCGCGGGCGATTTCGCCGAGGGTGTCCCGCGAGATCGGACGTGGCGTCGGCTGGATCAGGGCGATCCGGGGCGTGTCGGCCTTCGCGGCCTCCGGCTTCGGCACCTCGACCCTGGCGATCTCGGTCTTCGCCGCGTCGGTCTTGATCGGGTCCGTTTTCGCCGCCTCGACCTTCGGCGCCTCGACGCGGCGGGGGCTCGGCTTCTCGGCCGTCTGGCGTGGCGGAAGCTTCGGAAAAATCGGCGCCGGATGACGGCCGGCCTGATAGCCCAGGGCATTGAGGGAGATGAAGGCGGCGGCGCCCACCACCACGACGAAGCCGGCCACGTCGCCAGGCCGGTTCATCAAGAGGCGCCCGGCCCAACCACCGATGGCGCCGAGATCGGCGAGCCAGCCCCGGGGGTGCTCGTCGGCGGCGGCACGCTGGCGCCGGGTGGCGGCATCCGCCCGGGGGCCACGCGGCTGGGGCGGAACGATGATCTCGCGCTGATCGCGCATGGCGGCTTCCTCAGGACGGTTGCACGGGCGACGCCATCGGCCGCGTCGCCCCGCGGCGACGGAACGATGAGACGCGCCGGCTCGCCCCCTCCTTGCGGAAGGGGCGAGCCGGGGGAGCGGCGACGGGCCGCCGAAGTTCAGGGCACGGGCTCATCCGGCCCGCCGCAGGGGCGAGACCGCGCCGGGCACGTAGCTTTCGCGGACGGGCTCGGGCGACGCGTCGAACAGGCCGATGGGTCGCCGGCTCGTCGCGACCGACCGGTCGGCCACGGTGCCGGGCGCCCGCGATGCCGTGCGGATGGGCGCCGGGCCGGCGAGGTTCGCCTCCGCGCGGCACTCCGCCGGCAGGGTGACGATGACGCTGGTGCCCTGCCCCGGCACGCTCTCGATGGCGATGGCCCCGCCATGCAGGCCGACGAGCCCCTGCACCACCGACAAGCCGAGCCCGGTCCCCTCATGCGAGCGATGCGTGTCGCTCTGCGCCTGGAAGAAGGGGTCTCCGACCCGGGGCAGGTCGGCGGCGGCGATACCGATGCCCGTATCGCTGACGATGAGATCGAGCTGCGTGCCGACCCGTCGCACGGCGATCTCCACGCGGCCCCCGGGCGGCGTGAACTTCACGGCGTTCGACAGCAGATTGATCATCATCTGCCGGCAGGCGCGCAGGTCGGCCGTGATCGGGATCGGCCCCGCATCCATGGCGCGGACGAGGACGACTTTCGCCTTCTCGGCCCGAAGCTGCATGAGATCGCAGCAGGTCCGCACCAGGGCGTCGAGGTCGAAGGTCTCCGGCGCGTAGTCGAAATGCCCGCTCTGGATGCGCGACATGTCGAGGAGGGTGTTGACCACGTCGAGGAGGTGCTTGCCCGAATCACCGATGATGCCGGCGTATTCCCGGCTGCGCTCCGGCGCGATGGTCATGGCGCCCTCACCCGCCAGCACTTCGGAAAAGCCGATGATGGCGTTGAGCGGCGTGCGCAGCTCGTGGCTCACGGTGGCGAGGAAACGGCTCTTCACCTCGTCGGCGCGCTCGGCCTCGGCGCGGGCGCGCTCCAACTCCTCGGCGTGGCGATGATGCTCCGAGACGTCGCGGGTGACGGCCACGACGCTCGACCCGGCATCGGACAGGCCCGTGCGGGCGCCGTCGATGCGGTGGGCGCGCATCTCGGCGAAGATCATGCGCGGTGCGCCCTCGGCCCGCACGGCGGCGGCATCGAGTTGGAGGCGGAACTGGACGGTGGCGGGCTGGCCGTGAGCAGCGACATCGCTGAGGGTCTGCAGCAGGGCCGGCCGATCGCCGATATGGACGCGGTCGAGCAGCCCATGGCCGCGCAGGCGGCTCGCCTCGGCGCCGACGAACCGGGCCGACGACGCGCTGGCCTCGATGACCCGGCCGTTGCGGTCGTGCCAGGTCACGAGGTCGTCGATGGCCGATAGAAGCGTCCGGTCGCGCAATTCGTTGTCGCGCAGCTTGGCCAGCCACCGACCCTCATGGCGGAAATGCTCGATGGCCTGGGCGGCGATATGGCCGATGGCCGTGATGGCGAAGACCGGCATGGCGAGGCTGCGCGACCAGTCCATCATGATCCCGCTACCCCCGAGGGGCGGCAGGAAGGCGACGGCGAGGGCCCCGGCGGCGGCGATGAGGGCGGCGGCCAGGGTCGCCCGGCGCGATCCCGAGACCACGGCTTCGAGGGGAATCGCCACGAGCCAGATGGCGGCGGCGGAGTTTGCCCCGCCGGTCAGCATGGCGAGGCACACCACGAGGCCGGTGAGGCCCACCGACGAGATGGCGTGGGCGACCCACAGGACACCCGTGCGCGACAGGAGGACGGCGGCGAAGACCGGCAGAAGCAGGCTCGCGATGGCCAGCGATTCCACGCCGCTCGGCACGCCGCGCAGGAGCCAGTAGGGCGGCAGGGCCAGCATCATCACGAGGCCGGTGGCGAGCCGCGAGACGAGGAAACGTTCGTGGCGAAACCGCACGGCGGCATCGTCCGCGACCGATTCGTGAACGAGGCCCGCCAGGCGGGCATCGATGAGGGAAACCAGGGCACCGTAGATACGCAACACCGACACGCACAGCGCGGATGGAGCCCGACATGGCCCGTCCGACGCCCCTTGGCTCGACTAGAACTCGACTGTTCGAACCGTCGCAGACCGGACTTAAGCGAGTGTTGCGGCTGTGGGGCGGCCTGTTTGCGTATGCTTTCCGGAAGGTAACCACATTTGCGCAGAGGGCTGCATCTTGGATCGGTGCAACCGGACGATTGGATCTCGTGCCGGTGCCGAGGCATAAAACAGGTGGGTCAGCACCGGAACGGCGCCGATAAATCACCATTCACCATTGTGGAGAGTCGTTCCGCCAGGATCATGTCCGCTTTACCGTTCGCGTGCGTTGCTGACGATCACCCCCCTGGCCCTTCGGGGACGGACCCGGACCGATCCATGCTGTTTCCCCTTCGCGCCGCCCTGGTGATCGGCGGTCTCACCTACCTCGCCATCCTGAAAGACAGGCCGGACGACGCCCCCGCCCAGCCGGCGGCGTCGCTGCGGGCCGCCGCCCAGCAGGTCTCGCCCCTCCAGGCACTGCCCGTCCAAAGTCTCACAGCGGCCTGGGACGCCATGGCGCCGGAGGTCCGCGAGCGGATCGCCCGCGAAGGCGCCGACGTGTTCGCCCGTCACCTCGTGTCCCAGCCCGCCGTCTCCGGCGATACCCTGGACGAGGCGGACCGGCGCCCCGCCTGGCGCGGCGTCGTCGCCCGATAGGGAAACGACAGCGACATCGACCTCTGAGCACCGAACCGGGGGCATCGACTCCACGACCCCGCCTGGGTGTTCCACAACGAGGTCGCGCGCGACATCGAGCAACGACACTCCGGATCACCCCAGGCGAACCGAAACGCACCGGAAGCGGCCCGCGCGCCCCATGGTTCGTGGTCCCTTGCGACATGGGCCTCGCCGACGTCGTGGCCTGATCTTCACCCTTCGCTTCGTCGTAAGCGACCGATGGCACTCGTGTCCCGTCCACTCGTCGAGGGCTT
Source organism: Methylobacterium gossipiicola (assembly GCF_900113485.1). Lineage (GTDB taxonomy): Bacteria > Pseudomonadota > Alphaproteobacteria > Rhizobiales > Beijerinckiaceae > Methylobacterium > Methylobacterium gossipiicola. The sequence goes on along the minus strand of NZ_FOPM01000001.1, from coordinate 111,915 downwards.
CGAACCCGTACCCCCGGGAAGGCACTCGTCGCGGAGTCCGGTGCGCCGGTCGAATTCGACAATAGCCCGCCGGAACCGACGCATTACGAGCTTGTATCCGCATTTGAATACAAACGTTTGTTATTGAGGCGCTGCTAAAAAAATGGATGCCCGCCTCAGTGTTAATTTGTCCGTGATGATTTTAGATTAGCAACACGGCTGAGATCCGAGGTGTTGCGTGCAGACTGGTCAACACGCCCTGATGCGAACCCTCCGCTCGGCGAAGACCTGGATCGTCCTGGGTATCCTGGCGCCGATCGGCATGCTGCTCGTCTCGGCCCTCATGCTCCTCGACCTGCGGCGCGACGCCTGGACCAAGGCGGAATTGAACGCCAGCAACCTGCTTCAACTCCTCGACCGCGACATCGCGCGCAATGTCGAGATCATCGATCTCACACTCCAGGGCCTCATCGAGAGCCTCGCGCAGCCCGGCGTCGCGCAGATGAATCCCGAACTTCGGCAAACGCTCCTCTTCGATCGGGCCACCTCCGCGCGTGACATGGGAGCGATCGTGGTCTTCGACGAGCATGGGAGCAGCGTCATCGAGAGCGGCGCGCTGCCGCCCCGTCAAATTCCCGGGATCGCGGAGCGCCATTATTTCAAGGCGCATCGGGACCAGGCAAACCTCGGCCTGCATATCAGCCGGCCCATCGTCACGATCCTCACCGGGACGTCAGCACTCATCCTGAGCCGGCGGGTCGATAAACCGGATGGTTCGTTCGGCGGTGTCGCCGTCGCCAGTCTTCGGCTCAGCTATTTCAGTCGTTTGTTCCGGGATATCGGCCTCGGGCATCTCGGCCTGATCAACCTCTACCAAGCGGATGGAACGCGCGTCATGCGCTATCCTTACGACGATTCCCTGATCGGTAAGAGTTCCGCCGAGACGCCCAACTTTCAGCGGTTCCTCCGGGACGGGAAGGGCACGTTCGTCAGTCCGACCTTCAGCGACGGGATCGTGCGGCACCATACCTTCGGGCGCGTCGGCGAGTTGCCCTTCATCCTGAGCATCGCCCTGTCGGCGGACGCGGTCGAAGCGGAATGGCGCGAGAAGGCCCTGGTCATCAGCTCCATCGTGCTCGTGCTGTGCGGCCTCACCGTCGGGCTGTCGTTGCTGTTCGGGCGAGAGTTGCAGCGACGCTCCGAGGCTCAAGCGACGCTGGCGCGCCTCTCCGACACGGATGCCCTCACGGGCCTGTCGAACCGACGCCGGTTCGAGACGGCGTTCGATGAAGCCTGGAAGGTCGCCGTCGAGACGGGGGAAATCCTGTCGCTGCTCGTGGTCGATGCCGATCACTTCAAGCGCTTCAACGATCGCTACGGCCATGCCGTCGGCGACGCGGTGCTGGTTGGCCTCGGACTGCGCCTCGCGGCAAGCGTCCATCGATCGGAGGACGTGGTGTTCCGCGTTGGCGGAGAGGAGTTCGTCCTGCTCCTCAGGGACACGGATCAGGCGGGTGCCCTGCACGTCGCGCAGCGAATCCACGCGGAGGTGGCCAAGCTCACCGTGGCCTCGGCCTCCCTGCCGGCGGGCTCCGTGACGGTGAGCATCGGCCTCGCGAGCGCCACGGCCGCTTCGGACGAGGCCGGCACGGCGAGCGACCTCTACCGGCGCGCCGACGGCGCCCTCTACGAAGCCAAGGCCGGGGGCCGCAACCAGACCCGATGCGCCCTCGAACCGGTGCGCCGGCGCTCCGCCACGACGGACTTCGCGGTGGTTTCGTAGGTCGCCGCCTATCCCCACAGGTCCGGGGTCGGCGGGTGCACGGTGCTGCCCGCGAACACCAGGGCGGGATCGCGGTCGCGGGCGAGGAGCAGCGGACCGTCGAGGTCGACATAGTCGGCCTGGGACGCGAGCAGCATGGCCGGCGCCATAGCCAGGGAGGTCCCGACCATGCAGCCGATCATCAACGAAAATCCGCGCGCGCGCGCCTCCCGCGCCAGCATCACCGCTTCCGTGAGCCCGCCGGCCTTGTCGAGCTTGATGTTGATGGCGTCGTAGCGCCGGGCCAGGGCATCGAGGCCGGCACGGTCGTGCAGGCTCTCGTCGGCGCAGATCGGGATCGGTCGGGCGATGGTGGCGAGGAGATCGTCCTCACCGGCCGGAAGGGGCTGCTCGATGAGTTCGACGCCCGCCGCGACGCAGGCCGCGAGATTGGCCTCCAGGGTCTCGGGCCGCCACGCCTCGTTGGCATCGACGATGAGACGGGCCTCGGGCGCGCCGCGTCGCACGGCGGCGATGCGCTCCGGATCACCCGCGCCCCCGAGCTTGACCTTGAGCAGAGGACGGGCGGCGGCCTTCCGGGCGGCGGCCTCCATGCCGTCCGGATCGCCGAGGCTCAGGGTGTAGGCGGTCACGGCGGCCCGGGGGGCTTCGAGCCCGGCGATCTCCCAGGCCGGACGGCCGAGGCGCTTCGCCTCGAGGTCGAACAGGGCGCAGTCGAGGGCGTTGCGGGCCGCCCCCGGCGTCATGAGGGTGAGGAGATCGGCGCGCGTGGCGCCGTCCGCCACGGCATCCCCCTGTTCGAGGATGTGCTCGCACACGCTCTCCACGGTCTCGCCGTAGCGGGCATAGGGCACGCATTCGCCACGCCCGATCGAACCGTCCGCCTGGCGAACGGTTGCCACCACCACGACGGCCTCCGTGCGGCTGCCGCGCGCGATGGTGAAGGCCCCCGCGATGGGGAAGCGTTCGATGGCGGCTTCGAGAATCCGGGTCATGCGGCAGCCTTCGGGAACTCGGCCACGAGGCGATCGACGATGGCGTCGACGCCGAAGCGCACCGGGTCCGTGGCCGGTAGGCCGTGCTCGTGCGCGAGATCGGCCAGGAGCGCGCGGGCGGCCCCCTCCTCCAGGCTCTGGGTGTTGACCGCGATCCCAACCGGCCGGATGTCGGGATTGGTCAGGCGCCCGAGCTGCACCGTGAGGTCGATCACCTGCCGAATGGTCGGCAACGGGTGCTGAACGCCCCGCATGGTGGTGCGGCTCGGCTCGTGGCAGACCACGAAGGCATCGGCCTGGGCGCCGTGCAGCAGGCCGAGGCTGACCCCGGCGAAGGACGGGTGGAACAGCGAGCCCTGGCCTTCCAAAAGGTCCCAATGATCGGGATCGGCCGCGGGCGCGATCCACTCGACGGCGCCGGAAATGAAATCGGCCACCACGGCGTCGATGGCGACGCCGCGCCCGGAGATGAACACCCCGGTCTGCCCCGTGGCCCGGAAATCGGCGTCGAGGCCGCGCTCGCGCATCCCACGCTCCAGGGCGAGCACGGTGTATTTCTTGCCCACCGAGCAGTCGGTGCCGACACTGAGCAGGCGCTTGCCGGGGCGCTTCGTGCCCTTGCCGGTGGCGAAGGTCTCGTGGGTGTGGCGCACGTCGTGGAGCTGGCGCCCGTTGGCCTTCGCCGCCGCCGCGATCTCCGGCACGGCGCCGAGCCGCGCATGCAGACCGCTGGCGATGTCGAGGCCGGCATTGAGCGCCGCGACGATCTCCGAAACCCAATGCCCGGGCAGGATGCCGCCCGCGTTCGCGACGCCGATGACCAGGGTGCGGCAGCCCTTCGCCATCGCTTCGTCCAGGGTCAGATCGGGAATGCCGAGATCGGCGGCGCAGCCGGGGAGGCGCATCTGGCCGACGCACCATTCGGGCCGCCAGTCCTTGATGCCATAGGCGGTCTTGGCCGCCAGGGTGTCGGGCACATCGCCGAGAAACATGAGATAGGGTGTTTCGATCTGCATGTCCGTCCCTCCATCGGGCATCGAGCCCGGGATTGCGCCACCACGTCGCTATGCGCGAGGAATCGGGTCCTGCCAATTCCGCACACCGACAAGCAGGATCACCGTCACGGCGTCGGTTTCAAGACAGGGACGACACGGGCGGGGCTTGCGGCGGGCGCGGATGTCGGGTGTGGTCGGCCGCGCAACGGAGACCTCGGCCACGTGAAGATGTACGGCAACTGGCGCTCGGCCGCCGCGTTCCGGGTGCGGATCGCCCTCAACCTCAAGGGCATTCCGTGCGAGGAGACGTTCATCGACCTCGATGCGGGCGACCAGTTCAAGCCCGACTTCCTCGCCATCAATCCGCAGGGCGCCGTGCCGGCCTTCTTCGACGGCGACGGACCGCCCCTCACCCAATCCCTCGCGATCCTCGACTACCTCGAGGATGTGCACCCCGCCGTGCCGCTGCTGCCGGCCGATCCTCGCGCACGGGCGAGGGCCCGGTCACTGGCCCAGGTGGTGGCCTGCGATACCCATCCGCTCTACGTGCCACGGGTCCGCAATTACCTCATGCAGACCTACGGTCTCCCGAAGGAGGCGATGATGGAGTTCGTGCGCCACTGGTTCGAGACCGGTCTCAGAACCCTCGAGACCCGCCTCGTCGATGAGCCCGGCACCGGGCGCTACGCGCAAGGGGATGCGTTAAGCCACGCCGATCTCTGCCTGGTCAGCCTCTGGGTCGGCACCGGGATCTTCGGCGTCGAGACGGCGCCCTACCCGACGGTTCGGCGCATCGCAGAAGATTGCCTGACGCAGGACGCGTTCGCGCGCGCCCATCCCCTGCGCCAACCCGGTGCCCCGACCTGAGCGGGCGTGGACAATTTTGTTGACCCGGACGGGGCCGACCACAAAATAAAGACGTTCCAAGGTAAGGCGGAACGGACGGGCCCGCCGCGGCCTTCGCGATGGTGCCTCCTCCGGCACCCGCCCCTTCCAACGACGAGACGCAGGACGACAAGCGCATGGTACCGGGCGAATCCGTGGACAACCTGCACCGCATCGTGGTCGTCGGCGGCGGTGCCGCCGGCCTGCAACTGGCGACGAAGCTCGGCGATTCGCTGGGCAAGTCCGGCAAGGCCCACGTCACCCTCGTCGACCGGGCGCGCACGCATATCTGGAAGCCGCTGCTCCACGAGGTCGCGGCCGGCAGCCTCGATGTCGGCCACCACGCCGTGGATTACCTCCACCACGCCCACCGCCACCATTTCCGCTACCGCATCGGCGAGATGACCGGCCTCGACCGGCAGGCGCGGACGATTCAGCTCGCCGCGAGCCACGATGCCGAGGGGCGCGAGGTCACGCCCGTGCGCTCCATCGGATATGACACCCTGGTGCTGGCGGTGGGCTCGACCACCAACGATTTCGGTACACCGGGGGTGAAGGAGAACGCCATCGCCCTCGACACCCAGGATCAGGCGATCCGCTTCCACCAGCGCCTCATCAACGGCATGCTGCGAGCCCACACCCAGGTTGGCCCCGTGCGGCCGGGCCAGCTCCACGTCACGGTGATCGGCGCGGGCGCCACGGGCACGGAACTCACGGCCGAACTCCACCGCACCACCCGCGATGTCGCCTCCACGGGTCTCGACCGGATCGACCCCGACAAGGACCTCAAGATCACCCTGGTGGAAGCGGCCTCGCGCATCCTGCCGGCGGTGCCCGAGCGCATGTCGCAGGACGTGATGCGCCTGCTGAACAAGATCGGCGTCGAAGTCCGCACCAACGCCCGCGTCACGGAAGTGCGACCCGATGGGGTTCAGCTCGCCGATGGCGGCTTCATCCCCTCCGAACTCGTCGTCTGGGCCGCCGGCGTGAAGGCGCCGCCGTTCCTCCAGGGCATCGGCGGTCTCGAGACCACGCGCAACAACCAGCTCGTGGTGACGCCGACCCTGCAGACCACCCGCGATCCGGACATCTTCGCCATCGGCGACAACGCCTATCTGGTCGAGCCGGGTTCGGAGACGCCGATCCCGCCCCGTGCCCAGGCGGCGCACCAGCAGGCGAGCTACCTCATCAAGGCGATTCCGCTCAAGATGGCGGGCAAGCCGTTGAAGCCGTTCAAGTACCGCGATTTCGGCTCCCTGGTATCCCTCGGCGAATACTCCACCGTCGGCAGCCTGATGGGATTCGTGCGCGGCAAGAACATGTTCATCGCCGGCCTGTTCGCCCGGATGATGTACCGCTCGCTCTACAAGATGCACGAGCAGGCCCTGCACGGCACGGTGAAGACCGCGCTTGATGCCTTCGCGCGCGCCCTGACCCGCCGCACGGAGTCGCGGGTGAAACTGCACTGAGGTCGGGACTCGCCGAGTATCGGCAGCGATTCGCAAACCACGACGCTTGTGACATGGACCGCGACGGACGTCCTCTTCTGTAAGGAGAGGAAGCCCGCGCCAACCGCAATGTCCTGGCACGGAGCCCCGGCGGCCTCTCCTGAACGGCTCAGCGCTCACGGAACACATCATGATCGACATCATCCAGGCCCTGCAGCAGCGCAATCCGACGCTCGGACCCTACGTCCTCGTGCTGCGGGCGGATTCGCGCGCCCGCGATGCCGCCGACCCGACCCGTCTCACGCCTGAGGCCGAGGCCTGGATCGCCGAGAAGACGCCCGGCGCCAAGTTCTCCCAGGAAACCGTGCTGCTGGCACCCTACCCCGGCGGGATGCCGGCCGAACGTCAGGTCGCCGTGATGGCCTTCGCCGATGCGCGCCATCTCGCGGCCTTCGCCACCCACTGGACGGCCGATCCCGAGCCCGAGAATGAAGCGTCAGAAGTGGCTGAAGGAGCCGACCCCGAAGCTCTGTCGTAGGCCGTCCGCCGAGACGAAGACCGGCGGCCCCTCGCCGCCCGTCACCATCCCGATGGGCTGGAGCGGCAGGCCGAGGGCCAGGGCTTCCGCGCGGCAGGCGGCGAGGGCTTCCGGCGGAACGGCGCAGAGGATCTCGTAATCGTCGCCGCCGGTGAGGACCGTCTCCATGAGGTCGGGCCGTAGACCCAGGGCACGGGCGGCAGCGGGCGACAGGGGGATGTCGGCGACACGCACCTCGGCGGAGCGCCCCTCTCCCTTCAGCATCTTGGCGAGATCGCCGGCGAGGCCGTCCGAGATGTCCATGGCGGCCCGGGCGTGCCGCCGGAGCAGCGGCGCCAAGCCGAGCCGGGGCCGTGGATGCCGGTAGCGGTCGATGAGGGCGGCCCGCTCTTGCGCGCCGAGGGAATCCGCCCAATCCGCCGGCGGCGAACGGCGCAGGGCCAGCCCGAGGGCGGCGTCGCCGATGCTGCCGCTGACGCAGAGCACATCACCGATGCGAGCCGTCATCCGCCGCACCAGGGTACCGGTGGGAACCTCGCCGAGCGCCGTGACCCCGAGACTCAGGGGGCCGGCGGCCCGCACGGTGTCGCCCCCGAGGAGTTCGCCCCCGAACTCCGCTAGCCCGTCGCCGAGACCGGCCGCGAAGGCGGCGAGCCAGCATTCCGTCCAGTCGTCGGGCAGCGCCAGGGTGAGGAGGATGCCGCGCGGGATCGCGCCCTTGGCGGCGAGATCCGAGAAATTCACCCCCAGCGCCTTGCGGGCGATGGCGGCCGGCGGGTCGTCGGGGAAGAAGTGCACCCCGGCCACGATGGCATCGGTGGTCAGGACGAGGTCGCAACCGGGGCTCGGCGTCAGGGTGGCGGCGTCGTCGCGCATCCCGTCGGCACCGGGGCCGGCGAGCGGCGCGAAGTAGCGCGCGATGAGGCCGTCCTCGGTGGGACGGTCGGAGCTCACGCCCGGCCCGAGCCCGGCAGGCCCGAACCCGGAAGACCCGCGAATTCCTGGCCCCGGACCTCGCGCGCCACCTTGTCGAGCACGGCGTTGACCATGCCGGGTTCGTCGCCGGCATAGAAGCTGTGGGCGACGTCGACGTATTCGGAAATCGCGGCCTTCGCGGGCACGTCCCGGCGATGCATGAGTTCGTAGGCGCCCGCCCGCAGGATGGCGCGCAGCACCGCCTCGATGCGCTTCAGGGGCCAGCCCTGCGCCAGGGCGGCGTCGAGCTTCGGGTCGATGGCCCGCTGCTCGTCGACGACGCCGCGCAGGAGATCGCGGAAGAACGCGGTCTCGGCCGGCGGATGCTCGATCCCGTCGATGGTCTGGCCGATCCAGAAGGTCTCGAATTCGGCCACCGCCTCGATGACGCCCTTGCCGGCGATCTCCATCTCGTAGAGGGCCTGCACCACGGCGAGACGGGCGCCGCTGCGCTCGATGATCTTGGCCATGGCGCTCAATCCTCTCCGACGGGGGCGGCGGAGGCGGCGCGCTTCAGGGCGAGCACCGCCAGAGCCGCCTCGGCGGCGCCGCCACCCTTGTTCATCTCGGAGACGCGGGCGCGGGCGAAGGCCTGAGCCTCGGTCTCCACCGTCAAGATGCCGTTGCCGAGCGGCAGCAGGCCGGCGACGGACAGATCCATCAGGGCGCGGGCGCTCTCGCCGGCGACGATATCGTAATGTCCCGTCTCGCCCCGGATGACGCAGCCCAGCGCCACGGCGGCGTCGTAGGGCTGACCGGCGCGGGCGGCGGCCTCGGTCAGGATCGCGATGGCGGCGGGAATCTCCAGGGCGCCCGGCACGGTCACCACCGTCGTCTCCGCCTCGGCGGCGTCGAGGGCCGCCCGCGCGCCGGCCAGGAGCTCATCGGCCAGTTCCTCGTAGTAGCGCGCTTCGACCACGAGGACGCGCGCCCCCTTCACGATGGCGGGCGAGGGACGGGAAGCGGGTGGGGTCGAAACCATTCTGGGGCCTTCTAAGATGCGGCGATGTGGGTTTTCCGCCCGTGCGCCGCCCTGGACCGGCCGGGCGGTCGCGGCTCACGCCGCGCCCGGATCGGTCCGATCGGAAGGGGCGAGCGATAGACCGAAGGCGCAGGACGGACAAGTCGGCGGGAGAGGGCGGCTCAGCGCGCCAACGCCGCCTGAGCCTGTGTGAGGCGGGCGGCATAGCGGGCGATGAGATCGACCTCGAGGTTGAGGGCGTCGCCCGCGCGGCGCTGCCCCCAGGTCGTCACCGCCAGGGTATGGGGAATGAGGAGCACGGAGAACAGGTCGTCCGCCACGCTGTTCACCGTGAGCGACGTGCCGTCGAGGCAGACGGACCCCTTCTGGGCGATGAAGGCCGTGAGGTCTTTCGGAGCCCGGAGGGTGAAGCGGTCGCTCGGCGCCCATTGCGGATCGCCCTCCCCGCCGGTGACGGGATCGCGGGCGACGATCTCCGCCCGCCCGTCGACATGTCCCGTGACGAGGTGGCCACCGAGTTCGTCGCCGATCTTGAGGGAGCGTTCGAGGTTGACCCGCGTGCCCTGCCCCCACGTGCCCACGGTGGTGAGCGCCAGGGTCTCGGCGGCGGCGTCGACATCGAAGATACAGCCGCCCGCGACGGGCTCCACCGCGACGGCCGTGAGGCAGGGGCCGGAGCAGGCGATGGAGGCGCCCAGCGCGATGGTGGCGGGATCGTAGGCGGAGCGGATGCGGATGCGGCGCAGGCGGTCGTCGCCCTGCACGCCCACGACCTGTCCGACATCCGTGACGAGACCGGTGAACATCTAGACGCTCCGCTCATACGTGACCGCGCGGTCGGGGCCATAGTCGCGCGTCTCGACGGGTTTGAGATGGCCCCGCGACAGGCTGGCGTCGAGGTATGGGCCGATGGCCGGCAGGCCGCTGCTGCCAAGGGGGGCGGGGCCGGTGATGACGGTGCAGAGATCCACGAGATCCGCCTGCGCCAGGGCATCGGCGAGGCGGGGGCCGCCCTCGCAGCAGATGCGGGTGAGCCCGCGCTCGCCCAGGGCCGCCAGGGCGGCGGAAAGATCGATCCGGCCGGTGGAATCGGCGGCCACGGACAGCACCTCGACGCCGAACGAGGCGAGCATTCGTTTCGGGTGAGCGGGCGCGTTGCGGGTGGTGATCACCAGGGTGGGAATGTCGCAGGCCCCCCGTACGAGGTGGGTAGAGGGCTGAAGACGCAGGTTCGAATCGAGGACGATCCGCAGGGGAGAACGCGCCGACAGGCCGGGCAACCGCACGGTGAGGGATGGGTCGTCGGCCCGGGCTGTGCCGATCCCGACCAGGATGGCGTCGGCATGGGCCCGCCAGAGATGCACGGCGCCGTCCGCGATGGGGCCGGTGATGCGCAAGCGCTGATCGGGTGCCCCGGCGGCGAAGCCGTCGGGCGTGCGGGCGAGCTTCAGGTGCAGGCTCGGGCGCCCCCGCGTGACCCGCGTGACGTGGCCGAGGTTGTCGCGGGCGGCGTCCTCGCGCGCCACATCGGTCTCGACGGCGATCCCGGCCTCGCGCAGGCGGGCATGGCCGCGCCCGGCGACGCGGGGGTCCGGGTCCTCCAGGGCGGTGACGACGCGGGCGATTCCGGCCGCCACGATGGCGTCGGAGCAGGGCGGCGTACGACCGTGATGCGAGCACGGTTCCAGGGTCACATAAAGGGTGGCGCCGCGGGCGGCTTCGCCCGCCATGGCGAGGGCCTGCGGCTCGGCATGGGGTCGCCCCCCGATCGCGGTCACCCCCTGGCCGACGATGCAGCCATCTTTCACCACCACGGCCCCGACGGACGGGTTGGGCCAGGTTCGCCCGAGGTTGCGGGCGCCGAGCGCCAGGGCGAGGCGCATGAAGCGGGCATCGGTGTCGCTCATGTCGGTGTCGCTCATGGGCGCGACCGGGGCTTGGCGCGCAGGGGCGTCACGGTGTCGTCCGTCTCCGGCGGCGGCTCGGGCGGGGCTTCGCCGAGGGTGCCGAGCAGGGCCTTGAAGTCGCTGGCCTCGCGGAAATTTTTGTAGACGGAAGCGAAGCGCACGTAGGCGACGTCGTCGAGCCCCTTGAGCCCCTCCATCACCAATTCGCCGATGGCTTCGCTGGCGATCTCGGCCTCGCCGCTGCTCTCGAGCTGTCGGGTGATGCCGCTGACGAGGCGTTCGATCCGCTCCGGATCGACGGCGCGCTTGCGCAGGGCCACACCGATGGAGCGCTGAAGCTTGTCGCGGTCGAACGGCACGCGCTTGCCCGAGCGCTTGAGCACGGTGAGTTCGCGCAGCTGCACCCGCTCGAAGGTGGTGAAGCGCCCGCCGCAATCCGGGCAGACGCGGCGGCGCCGGATGGCGTCGTCGGTGGGGCGCGAGTCCTTCACCTGGGTGTCGGGACCGCTGCAATAGGGACAGCGCATCGGGCGGCCACCTGTGGGATCGAGACGTGAAAACGGCCACGGACCTGAACGATCCGTGGCCGTTTGCTTAGCGTGTTGCGGTGCACGCGTTAAGCGCGAACACCGCAGGCAACTCATGCGTAGATCGGGAACCGGTCCGTGAGGGCGTGGACCTTCTGCTTCACGGCGGCCTCGACCTCCGGATCACCCGCCTCGCCCTTCGCCACGAGGGCGTCGAGCACTTCCACGATCAGGCCGCCGATCTGCTTGAACTCGGCGACGCCGAAGCCGCGCGAGGTGCCGGCCGGGGTGCCGAGGCGGATGCCCGACGTGATGGTGGGCTTCTGCGGATCGAACGGCACGCCGTTCTTGTTGCAGGTGATGTCGGCGCGGCCGAGGGCGGCTTCCGCCGCCTTGCCGGTCAGGCCCTTCTTCTGCAGATCGACGAGCATCAGGTGGTTGTCGGTGCCGCCCGACGTGATGTCGTAGCCACCCGAGATCAGGGTGTCGGCGAGCGCCTTGGCGTTCTCGATGACCTGACGGGCGTAGATCTTGAACTCGGGCTTGAGGGCCTCACCGAATGCCACGGCCTTGCCGGCGATGACGTGCATGAGCGGGCCGCCCTGGAGACCGGGGAAGATCGCCGAGTTGAACTTCTTGGCCAGAGCCTCGTCGTTCGTCAGGATCATGCCGCCGCGCGGACCGCGCAGGGTCTTGTGGGTGGTGGTGGTGGCGACATGCGCGTGCGGGAATGGCGACGGGTGCACACCGGCGGCGACGAGGCCGGCGAAGTGGGCCATGTCGACGAAGAAGTAGGCGCCGACGGCATCGGCGATCTCACGGAACTTCGCGAAGTCCCAGTGACGGGGATAGCCGGAGCCGCCCGCGATGATGACCTTCGGCTTGTGCTCGTGGGCGAGGCGCTCGACCTGCTCCATATCGATGCGCTGATCGTCGCGGCGCACGGTGTAGGAGACGGGCTTGAACCACTTGCCCGAGACGTTCGGGGGGGCGCCGTGGGTGAGGTGGCCGCCGGCCGCGAGGTCGAGACCGAGGAAGGTGTCGCCCGGCTGCATGAGGGCCATGAACACGCCCTGGTTCGCCTGGGAGCCGGAATTCGGCTGCACGTTGGCGAAGCCGCAATCGAACAGGCGCTTGGCGCGCTCGATGGCGAGGTTCTCAGCGATGTCGACGAACTGACAGCCGCCGTAATAGCGACGACCCGGGTAACCCTCGGCGTACTTGTTGGTCAGGACCGAGCCCTGGGCTTCCAGAACGGCCTTGGAGACGATGTTCTCGGAGGCGATGAGCTCGATCTCGTGCTGCTGACGCCCGAGTTCCTGGCCGACGGCGGCCGCCACTTCCGGATCGACGTCGGCGAGCGACGCGCTGAAGAACGAATTGGAGAAGTGCTTGTCGGCAGCAGTACCGGCGCTCATGGAAAGCCTCGATTGTTGAACGGGCGAAGGCGTCCGTTCTCCGCTGGCGTTAGGGCGGACGGACGCTCGATGGGCATTTTATTACACGGGCGGCGGAACGAGTCCAAGGCACACGAATTTGGTGTGCCGTTCGAAAAAATTTGAGTTTCGACCACCCGGGGCAGCCGAATCGCGCTGCCGCGCCGCCCTGCGGGCGCGTCCGATCGGAGACGTCGCCCCTCCGGCGGACCGGCTTCGGCGGGCGAACCGCGACGCGATGCCACCGCCATGGAAATCGGCCGCCACGACAAGTTCGGCCCGATGCCTGCCGAACGCGAAAACGGCGGACGATTGCTCGCCCGCCGCCGGTCTTGGTCTACCGTGGAGAAACGGCGCCCGGCGCGCCTCGTCGGGCGAACTCCGCCTGATTCCTTCGGAATGGTGGAGTTCGGCCAAGCTCGAGCGCCGCGCGGGTTTTGATGGCTTCCGCTTCGATCGAGCGGAAGCCCTATCAATTCTCCTCGTCGCCCGGCTCGAAGCTCGGCACCTGCTCGGCGCTGGCCACGGGGGTCGGGGCCGAGAGGGTGGACGGCACGTTCACACCGTCGCGCTTGTAGATGTCGTCGCGGAACTGCACGGCCCCGTCGGGGGTCGCCCAGGCGGTGATGTAGGTCCAGTAGACCGGCACGGGGGTGGCGAGGGTGGCGTCGACGCGCTTGCCGCTCTCGATGGCCTGCTCGACTTGCTCGCGGCCCCAGCCGGGCGTGTCCTTCAAGAGCCACGTGATGTATTCGCGCACGTTCTGGACACGGACGCAGCCCGACGAGATGAAGCGGAAGTCGTCGCCGAACACGCCCTTGGTGTTGGTGTCGTGCATGAACACGCCGTAGGGGTTCGGGATGTTGATGCGCACGATGCCCATGGAGTTGAAGTCGGCGCCCGAATCCTGACGGTAGCGGTAGCGCGTGCCCTCGTCCGAGTTCCAGTTCACGGAAGCCGGCGAAATCTCGGTCTCGCCCGAGAAGATGCGGATCTTGTTTTCCGTGAGGTAGGTCGGATCCTTCTGCATCTTGGGGATGAGGTCCTTCTTCACGATGGAAGCCGGGACCGTCCAGAAGGGGTTGAAGTTGATCTGCGTCGCCTTGGTGTTCATGATCGGCGACTGACGGTCGATCTTGCCGACGCCGGCCGCATGCAGGGTGACGACCTGGCCGTTCTCCACCGTCTGCACCAGGGCGGCGGGGATGTTGGTGATGACGAACCGGTTGCCGAGGTTGCCCGCGTAGGAACGCAGGCGAACGACGTTGATCTCGAGCTGGTGCAGGCGCACGTCCGCCGTCACGTTCATGGCCGCCTGGGTCGCGGGGCTCATGGCGCCGGTCTGGCTCAAGCCGTGGCGGGCCTGGAACCGCTTCACCCCGGCCGACACGTAGGAATCGTACACGCCCGAACCGCCCGAGGCCGAATCGAGGTCTCCCGACACGATGAGGCGCTGGCGCAGGGCGGCGACGGCAGGCCCCTTGGAGCCGATGCGCAGGCGGTCCGCCCCGCTGATCGGCCTCCAGCCGCCACGGTTCACGATGTCGCGGTAACGCTCGATCATCTGCTCCGTCGCCGCGATGGTCTGGGGCGACAGGATCGGCGTCGTGGAGCGATGCACCTGCATGGTGGTCGGCGCGGCATAATCCTGCGCCCACTCGGCCTGGGCGAACCCCCCGGCTTCGCGCGCCGTGGCGGTGCCGCCGGCGAGGGCGACGGATGCGGCCACGAGGAGGGACCGGGTGGCGAGAGACCGGGCGGAAAGGGCCTGTTTCAGCATCGGGTGAACTCTGGGCTGACGTTGGGTGCGGCGTGAGGACCGGACACCGATGGGAGACATCGGCTTCGGAACGCCCCTTGCCGCGAACGTGTCGGGGTGCGGTTAAGAACTCATGGCGTCCGGGCCACAATATGGCGCCCTCGGCCGTCGCGATGACTTCCCCGCGACCGTGCCGCCAGGGCCACAGCACAGTCGGATGCAACGACCGGACCGACGAAGACCTCGATCACGCCGGCCGCGCGGGATTCGAGGATGGCGAAACCGACCGCGCACAGGGTTGCCGGGAATGATCTAACCCACGGGTAAAGAACCTCTATTTCCGCCCCCCGCACCACCGCCGCGATCGTCCCTCGTTCGTGCCCTCCGATGACGCCGCCCCGGGGCGCACGGCGCGACGAGATCGGCACCGGATTGGGCAGGCCTCCAGTCCCAGAACCCGCGACCGCGCGACGGCGTGCCCTTGCGCACGACGGATTTGCGGGCATGGTCCTCGAGCGCCGGTCGATCTTCGTCCGTCGCCCCCTTCGATACCACCGGATCGTCCGATGCTTCAGCGCCACCGCACCGCCCTTCGTTTCGCCGTCTCGACCGTCGCCGCCCTCGGCTTCGCCGCTCTCGCGCATGCGGGTGAGATCACGACGGCGGGAGACCTGCGCATCGAGACCCCGTGGATGCGGGCGACGCCGGGTGGAGCAAAGGTCGCGGGTGGTTATGTCCGCGTCACCAACACCGGTACCCAGGCCGACCGGCTCACGGGCGCGGCCGTCGCCATCGCGGGCCGGGGGGCGATCCATTCCATGACCATGGCGGGCGGCGTCATGAAGATGGCGGCGGTGCCGGAAGGGCTCGCCATCGCGCCGGGCCAGACCGTGGACCTGAAACCCGGCGGCTTCCACCTCATGTTCGAAGACCTCAAATCCGCTCCCAAGGTCGGCGAGCCGGTCTCCGGAACCCTGACGTTCGAGCGGGCCGGCACGGTGCCGGTGACGTTCGCGGTGGCCCCCATCGGCGCCATGAGCCCGAACGCCGCCGCCGCGGCCGCCCCCGCCGGTCATACCCATCACTGAGGGCAACGCGCCCGCGATCCGCCCGTGAGGGTGCGTCGCCGCGTCGGGCCGGCTACAGAACGGGCATGATCCCCCGTCCCGAAGAACGCCATCCGTCCGAGCATCCCGATGTCCATGTCGGCCGGGACGGCTGGTTGTTTCTTGTCGGCGGCAGCAACGCCGTCGCGGCGCAATACGACAGGCCGGGGGTTCCCCGCGCCACGTTCTGGCTCTGGCGGCGCCTCCTCGAAGAGCGGGCCCGGCGTCTGGCGAAACGCGGCATCCGCTACGCGCATGTGGTGGCGCCGGAGAAGCTGGCGATCCATGATCACGGCTTCAGCGGGCTTGGCCTCGATCCCGCCCGGTCGCCGGCCCTGCGCCTGGAACGCTGGCTGAGATTCTCACCCGCACGGGCTTCCCTCGTCGATCTGGTACGCCCCTTCCGGGCACGGGCGGGGGACACGGCGCTCTACCGGCACACGGACACGCACTGGACCTTCGCGGGCGGCTGGCTCGCCTATGCGGAGATCTGCCGCCATCTCGGCGTGCGCCCGCGCTACGACTTTGCCGCGCGCCGCATCGGCTCGCCGGCAGTCTATGCCGGCGACCTCGGCGCGAAGTTCGACCCCGAACGCTGCGAGGTCGCCGAACCCTGCCTGTTCGCGAGCCCGGCGCGGCGTGTCCATGCCAACGCGCTGATCACCGCCTTCGAGGCGGAGGGACGCGGCCGCGACGCGCATATCGGCGCCTACGCGGTGTTCCGCAACGAGGCCCCCGGCCTCGATCCGCGATGCCTCGTCCTGTTCGGCGATTCCTATGCCCACCACACCCCGAACGGCGGCACCGGAACCCTGACGCCGTTCTTCGCCGACACCTTCCGGGAGGTGCACTTCCTCTGGTCGACGAGCATCGACTGGAACCTTATCGCGCGGGTCCGACCGGATTTCGTCATTTCGGAGATCGCCGAGCGCTTCATGGTCGAGGTGCCGCAAACCGGCTTCGACATCGACAAGCTCGCGGCCCTCGCCCTCGCCCGGAAGGGCCCCTGAAAAACAGGATACCGAAGGGATCAGCCCTTCGGGGGGCGGGCAGAGCCCGACGAAAGCCCAGGGCTCTGTCCTGGACCCGCGAAGGGCTAAGCCCTTCGAACCCCTCAGTACAACCCTCCGGCCTGGGCGGCGCGGTCGGCATCCGGCGGCGGGCTGGCCGCGGGGGCCGGCGCGGCCGGCGCCACGTAGGCGTCGGGCGGCGCTGTGCCGGGCTTGAACGCCTCGAGGATGGTGCCGGCGCCCTCGCCCGACCCCGCACGCATGCCCGTGGACGCCGAGACACGGATGAGCTTGATGCCGGGCGGCACCCGGAACGGAGTCGGCGGCTTGTCCTTCAGGGCCTGCTTCAGGAAGTCGAGGGCAATGGGCGCCGAGAGGCCGCCACCCGTGGCCCGGTCGCCGAGGGATCGCGGCTTGTCGAAGCCGAGATAGACGCCGACGGCGAGATCCGGCGAAAAGCCGACGAACCACGCATCCTTGGCGTCGTTGGTGGTGCCGGTCTTGCCCGCGAGCGGCTTACCGACCTGCTTCAGGATCGTCGCGGTGCCGCGCTGGACCACACCTTCCATGATCGAGACCATCTGGTAGGCGGTGAGCGGGTCGAGGACCTGCTCGGAATCGTCCACGAGCTTGGGCTCATCCTGGCCCGACCATTTCTCGGCGTCGCAGCCGAGGCATTTGCGGGCATCGTGCTTGTAGATGGTCTCGCCGACCCGGTCCTGAATGCGGTCGATGAGGGTCGGGCGGATGCGTCGGCCGCCATTGGCGAGCATCGAGTAGGCGGTGACCATGCGCATCACCGTGGTCTCGCCCGCTCCCAGTGACATGGGCAGCACCGGCAGCATGTCGTCGTAGACACCGAAGCGACGGGCGTATTCGGCGATGAGCGGCATGCCGACATCCTTGGCGAGCCGCACGGTCATCAGGTTCTTCGAGTGCTCGATGCCGTACCGCAGGGTGTGCGGGCCGCCGGACTTGCCATCGTAGTTCGAGGGCGTCCACGCCTCCTGGCCCGGACCCGCCTCGATGGTGATGGGCGAATCCTGCACGATGGAGGACGGGGTGTAGCCGTTGTCCAGCGCCGCCGAATACACGATCGGCTTGAACGAGGAGCCGGGCTGACGCATCGCCTGGGTGGCGCGGTTGAACTGGCTCTCGTCGTACGAGAACCCGCCCACCATGGCGTGGACGCGACCCGTATAGGGGTCCATGGCCACGATGGCGCCGGAGATTTCCGGACGCTGGCGCAGGCGGTACTGGCCCCGTCCGCCATCCATGGCCTCGACGTAGACCACGTCACCGGGATTCAGGGCAGCGGCCGGAGAGCGGCCGGTCCAGCGGGTGCCGTCCGGTCCGATGGTGCCGGTCTCGCGATCCTTAGAGACGTGACCGGACGCTTCGCGGCGCGGCTGCAGGCCGATCTGGGCGGAGCCGCCGGTGGTGCTCAGGACCACGGCGAGACGCCAGGGCTGCACGTCGCCCAAGGCGGGAACCTCGGCCACGGCCAGGCCCCAATCGCGGCCGGTGAGGTCGACCTTGGCCTGCGCTCCGCGCCAGCCATGGGACTGGTCGTAGCGGACGAGGCCGTCGACGAGAGCCTTGCGCGCCCAGGCCTGCATCTTCGGATCGAGGGTGGCGCGCACGGACAGGCCGCCCTCGTAGAGCTTCTTCTCGCCGTAGCGCTCGGCGATCTCGCGGCGAACCTCTTCGGTGAAGTAGTTGGCGTTGGCGGCGTTGGCGAAGGCGACGCGCGGATTGACGCCGAGCGGCATCTTGCGGGCGGCCTCGGCCTCCTCCTTCGTGATGTACCCGTTCTGGGCCATCAGGCCGATGATCTCGTTGCGGCGATCGAGGGCCTTCTGGGTCTGGCGATAGGGATGGTAGTTGTTCGGCCCCTTCGGCAGGGCGGCGAGGTAGGCCGCCTCGTTGATGGTCAGCTCGTGAACGGACTTGCCGAAATAATCGAGGGCCGCCGCCGCGACGCCGTGCAGATTGCGGCCGGGCACGAGGGTGCCGAGGAAGATCTCGTTGAGGTAGAGTTCGAGAATCTTGTCCTTCGAATAGGTGGCCTCGATCCGGAAGGCGATGAGCGCCTCCTTGATCTTGCGCTCGAAGGTCTGTTCCGGGCTGAGGAGGAAGTTCTTGGCCACCTGCTGGGTGATGGTCGAGGCGCCCTGCTTCTTGCCGCTCTTGAAGTTGGTGAGCGCCGCGCGCACGAGCCCCTCGGGATCGACGCCGCCATGCTTGTAGAAGTTCTTGTCCTCGGCCGACAGGAAGGCCGCGACCACGATCTTGGGCATGGCCTGGATCGGCAGATAGAGCCGGCGCTCCGTGGCGTATTCGGCGAGCAGCGACCCGTCGGCGGCGTGCACGCGGCTCATCACCGGCGGCTCGTAATTGGCGAGTGCGGCGTGATCCGGCAGATCCTGGCTGTACTTCCAGTAGAAGAACGCCGCGGCGGCCGAGGCGACCACGAACAGCATCGCGCCGATGCTGAACAGGAAGCCGAAGAAACGAAGGACGAGGCGCATCCGGGTTCCGTTCGTCGCTGAATTGGCCGCCGGCCCGGCAAGGGGCCGCGCACCGCCTCATCGAGGCGGCAGGCATGGAAAAGGGCGGCGTTCGCTCAGGAGCTTCCCGCGCGGCCGTTCCCATCGAACTCGCGAGACCGGACGAGCCGGGGCTTCGCGAGCCCCGGTTTCACTCTCATTCTATGGTGAAACTGGGGCGATTGCCGCGGAGCGGCGGGGCGGGTTCGGCCGGGTGAGCGAGGTGCGGTTGCCGAAGAAGGCGTCGATGGCCTTCGCCATGCCGCCGGTGACCTCGGCGCGCCAGCCTTCCGATTGCAGAAGATCGAGGTCGTGCTTGCTCGACAGGTAGCCGAGTTCGACGAGCACGGAGGGCACGTCGGGCGAGCGCAGAACGACGAAGCCGGCCTCGCGATGAGGCTTCGGGCTCATCTCCATCACCGGGCCGAGCTGGGCCATCAGGCCCTTGGCGAAGCCGGACGAGAAGGTGCGGGTCTCGCGCAGCGTCAATTCCTGCAGGATATCGGCGACATGTCCCGGCCCCTCGTTCGACTCGGTGCCGGCGGCGGCATCCGCCCGGTTCTCGCGCTCGGCGAGGCGCGCCGATTCGGCGTCCGTCGCCTTTTCCGACCCCGTATAGATGGTGGCACCGCGCACCTGGGGGGCGGACTGGATCGAATCGGCGTGGATCGAGACGAACAGGTCGGCCTTAGCCTCGCGGGCGATCCGGACGCGCTCGGACAGGGGCACGAACACGTCGCGGTCGCGGGTCATCCGCACCCGATAGCGCCCACTCGCCTCGAGGCGGGCGACGAGGGATTGGGCGAAGCCGAAGACGATGTCCTTCTCGAACACCCCCGTGGCCGCGATGGCGCCCGGATCGGTGCCGCCATGGCCGGCATCCACCATGATGAGCGGCCGGGTATCGCTGGCGGCATCGGGAGAAACGGCCTTGCGGGCCTGGGGCGCCGGATCGCTCGCCACGGCGGCGCGGCGGAAGCTCTCGCGGTCCGTGCGCTTGAATTCGACGGTGAGAAGCACGGCGCCGTCCCGCGCCCGGGTGGTCGTTGCGATGGCCCCCACGGCGGCGGGCTGGGCGAGGTCGACGACGATGCGCGAGCGGCCGGGAGCGAACAGGCCGTAGCGGAACGACTGCACGACGCCTTCGCGCTTGCGCCCCGTCTCCGCGCCGAGTTGGAAGTTGACCTCGGCCAGATCGATCACCGCGCGGTCGGGGCGCTCCATGACGAAGGCCCGCGCCTCGATGGCCTTCGACAGGGTGAGGGTCAGCCGGGTGATTCCGGCGCCGCCGCTCGACAGTTCCGCCGCGATGGCGACGGCGGCGGGCGCGCGGCCCGTCCTGTCGCCGTCCTGGGCGGCGAGGCCCGTCGCGAAAGCGAGGCTCGCGGCGAGGACGAGCGACCGGAGCAGGCGATGGGATGCGAGCATGGTCCGGCGTTCCGGTTCCGAGGGCGTCCGGTTAAGCGATACGGCCGGTGTGGTTAACTGTTCCTTGCGTCGCAGCCGGTGTTTCGGAGCTGTCGTGGCCGGTGGGCGACAGGTGGCCGGATGCGGAAGCGGGCGCCCGGTGGCGATGCACGCGGCGAGCCGGACAGTCCACGGGCCCGCCGAAATCCGGTCCATCCCGCGCTCGAGCAAGGACTTCCCCTTGGATAGCCGTGTTTATACCTTGCCAAATCCCTGCGACGATCTGTAATGAAGCTGTACCCTTCCCGGTGCCGTGCGGTGTGCTCCGCGGCCCGCGGACGTTTCGAGGCTTTCCTCGACCGTCTTCGCCGTCGGTTCCCGCGACACGCCAGCCGGCGCTTCATCGAGCCGGGCGGGAGACGGTCAACGCTGCGGCCTCACGGCCCGTGGCGTACTTCGAAATCCGAGGCCGGCGGTATCCGGTCCAAAGAGTCTTCGCGAGGTCAGGGAGAGAGATGGGAGGACACACAGCATCGGTCGCCGTTGCCTGTGTTCGACGCGCACGCGTTTCGCGTGGCGCCTCAGTCCCGTCTGCCCTGGCCAGGATCAACCCCACGCGCGCCGATCACCGGCGCCCAACGGCGGTTGACGGCAATCCCTTCCCCACTGCTCCGGCGATCCGCATCGGGTCGTCGCGCGCGTCCCTCGTCCGGCCCGATGGGCCGGGACGGGGCGGCACGCCACCGGAGCCGCTCGGTTCGAGGAGGACGTCGCCCGCCCTGTCGAAAGTTCGTCATGGCCAACAACAACAAGATGCTCATCGACGCGATGCACCCGGAAGAGACCCGGGTCGTCACGGTCCACGGTTCTAGGGTCGAGGAATTCGATTTCGAAGCCGCCAACCGGCGCCAGCTTCGGGGCAACATTTACCTCGCCAAGGTGACGCGGGTGGAGCCTTCGCTCCAGGCGGCCTTCATCGAGTACGGCGGCAACCGCCACGGCTTCCTCGCCTTCAGCGAGATCCACCCCGATTACTACCAGATTCCCCTGGCCGACCGGCAGGCCCTGCTGGAAGACGAGGCGCGCGAGGCCGAGGAGCACCGCGAGCGCGAGGAGCGCAAGCCCCGCCGCCGCTCGCGTGGGCGCCGTGCCGAAGCCGCCGCCAAGGCGGCCGAGACCGCCGAGACCGTGAGCGTGGAGGATTCCACCGCCGAGGCCGACGCCTCCGCCGGTGAGACTTCGGCCGTGGATAGCCCTGCCGACGTCGCATCCCACGAGGGCGAGGGGATCGAGGCGGCTCCCATCGCGACCGGCAGCGATGCATCGGCAGACCTGCCCGTGTCCGAACCCGCCACCGGATCCGACGCGACCGTCGACGCCGAGGCTGCCGCCGTCTTGACGCCGGAAGCCGCAAGCGAGGCCGAGGACCGGGCTCCCCAGGAGACCGTCGCCGAAACGGCGGACGTCCCGGAGGCCGAGCTCGCCATCGAGGCGGCCCCCATGGCAGCCTCGCCCGATCCCGTCGCGGTCGCGGACGTCACCGAGGAGGAATCCGACGCCGACGCCGACGAGTCCGAGGAGGAGGACGAGGACGACGACGAATCCGAGGACGAGGATGACGACGACTCGGACGAGGACGACGACGAGGATCACGAGGGCGAGGACGGCGAGCGCGAGCCCAAGATCGCCCAGATCGGCGGCAACGGCGACGCCCTCGCCGAGATCCCCGAGCGTCCGCGCACCTACCGCCGACACTACAAGATCCAGGAGGTGATCAAGCGCCGCCAGATCATTCTGGTGCAGGTCGTCAAGGAAGAGCGCGGCACCAAGGGCGCGGCGCTGACCACATACCTGTCGCTGGCCGGCCGCTACTCCGTGCTCATGCCCAACACCGGCCGGGGCGGCGGAATCTCGCGAAAGATCACGTCGGCCGCCGACCGCAAGCGCCTGAAGGAAGTCGCCCAGGATCTGGAGGTGCCGGAAGGCATGGGCGTCATCCTGCGCACGGCCGGCGCGTCACGCACGAAGCCCGAGATCAAGCGCGACTTCGAATACCTCATGCGCCTGTGGGAAAGCGTGCGCGAGTTGACGCTCTCGTCCTCCGCGCCGGCCCTGGTCTACGAGGAAGGCTCGCTCATCAAGCGCGCCATCCGCGACCTCTACAACAAGGACATTGACGACATCCTGGTGGCGGGCGACGCGGCGTACCGCGAGGCGCGCGACTTCATGCGCATGCTCATGCCCGGCCAGTCGAAGGTGGTGCAGCCCTACCGCGACCCGACGCCGATCTTCGCGCGCCATGGGGTCGAGCAGCAGCTCGACGCCATGTTCTCGACCCACGTCACCCTGAAGTCCGGCGGCTACCTCGTCATCAACCCGACGGAAGCCCTCGTCTCCATCGACGTGAACTCGGGTCGCTCGACCCGCGAGCACGATATCGAGGACACGGCCCTGCGCACGAATCTGGAGGCGGCCGAGGAGGTCGCCCGCCAGCTGCGCCTGCGTGATCTCGCCGGCCTCGTGGTCATCGACTTCATCGACATGGAGGAGAAGCGCAACAACCGCGCCGTCGAGAAGAAGCTCAACGAGTGCCTGAAGAACGACCGCGCCCGCATCCAGGTCGGCCGCATCTCGCCCTTCGGCCTCCTCGAGATGAGCCGCCAGCGCATCCGTACGGGTATGCTCGAGAGCTCGTCGCTCCCCTGCCCCCATTGCGGCGGCTCGGGCTTTGTGCGCGCCACCGCGTCGGTGGCCCTCCAGATCCTGCGCGCCATCGAGGAGTCTCTGCTTAAGAGCGCCTCGCACAACCTCATCCTGCGCACCCACACCGAGGCGGCGCTCTACATCCTGAACCAGAAGCGCGGCCATCTGCACGAGTTGGAGGTGCGCTTCGGCGTCACCATCACCATCGCGGCCGATGAGCGCCTTGCCGCCACGTCGGCGTTCCAGCTCGACCGGGGCGAGCCGGCCGTGCGCGCCGAGGGCGCCGTGACGGGCGTGCGCGCCATCGCCATCAATCCCGCGATGGAGACCGAGGACGACGAGGAGTTCGAGGACGAGGTCGTCGAGGCCGAAGCCGAGACCGACGTCGAAGCCCAAGCCCCCGAGGGTGAGGAAGCCCGTGAGGGCGCGAGCGAGGGCGGGGAAGGTCGCGGCCGTCGCCGGCGCCGGCGCCGCCGGGGTGGACGTCAGGATACCGGTGTCCAGGCAGGCGGCGAGGACGAGGGCCGTTCGGACACCGACGAGGATGAGACGGACGGCGCCGGGGAGCGGAGCGAAAGCGACGCGTCCGAGGTCGAAAGCTCCATCGAAATCGTCACCACCGGCGAGGATGACGGCTCCGGCCGCCGTCGTCGTCGGGGCCGTCGCGGCGGCCGTGGCCGCGACCGTGACAACCGTTCGCGTGAGACGGCGAGCGAATCCGACGAGGCCGCCGTCGATGCTGCCGAACCCGCAACGGAGACGGCCGCCACGGAGGCGGATGCCCCCACGGTCCTCGCGGGTGGCGAAGAACCGGTGAGCGTCGAAGCCGTGAACGAGGTTCGGGAAGCGGCGGCCGAGTCGACGGCCGTCGACCTGCCGGTGGTGCCGGTCGATGCCCCGGCGGCTCCCGCGCCGGATGCGGCCGTGGTCGATGTCGCTCCGGCCGCCCCCGAGGCGTCCGCGCGGCAGGAATCCGAGGCCGCCGTCGAGGCGCCGGCCCCGCGGGTGCCCGCTCCCGAGCCCGTCGCCGTGGTGCTGACGCCCCTCGATCCCGATCGCCCCAAGCGTGCCGGCTGGTGGTCGCGCACCAAGGCCGCCCTCTCGGGCGAGTGACACGGTCTCCGCTCGCTCGGAGCGGAGACCATTTCCAAAGCCAGCGTGGCGCGTGAGCGAAGCCGAACTCCGCAGTTCCGAAGCAATCGAACGGAGTTCGGAAGAGACGAAACGCCGATCCCGTTCGACATCTTGGGATCGACGCTCTCCGGCCTCGAATGCGCGACGTCGGACGCAACTCACAAAAAAGGCCGGATCGGGACATCCCGATCCGGCCTTTTCACTGTCGACGGATGGGCGGACGCAAAGCCCGTCCGCCCGGGATGGCGTTACTTGGCGCCGAGCAGCTCGACGTCGAAGATCAGGGTGGCGTTGGGCGGGATCACGCCACCGGCGCCACGGGGGCCGTAGCCCATGTCGGGCGGGATGATGAGGGTGCGCTTGCCGCCGGTCTTCATGGTGGCGACGCCCGCATCCCAGCCGGCGATGACCTGACCGGCCCCGAGGGTGAAGGTGAACGGGGTGCCGCGATCCTTCGAGGAATCGAATTTCTTGCCCGGCTTGCCGTTGTCGTCGAGCCAGCCGGTGTAATGCACGCTGACCTTCTGGCCGGCCTTCGGCTCGGGGCCGGTGCCCACGACTTCGTCGCGGTACTGGAGCCCGGAGGGCAGGGACACGGTCTCGGCGGCGGACGACGCTGTGGTCATGGCGAGGAACAAGGCTCCGGTAAGGGCAAGGGTCGAGCGGAACATTCGGCGCTTCCTATCTGGCGAACCGATCTGGGCCAGTCGCAGGCCCCGATGTGGGGCATCAGCGCCGGCCCATCAACCTCTGAACCACACCACGTCCCGCCAAACACAGTTTGGCCTCGGCCCGGGCGGCGTGCTCGAAGCGCGCGAGACGGATACGCCGATCCAGGGAGACGATGCCGCCCGCCGGCACCGCCACGACCTCGGCGATGGTTTCCCGCTCGGGATAAAGGCTTTCCAGGGCCGAGCCGGCCAGGGTCGCCGAATCGAGCCGGTCGGCGAAGGCGGTCTCGTGCAGGGCGCGCACGATCTCGGCCTCGAGGACGAGGCCCGGCGCCCCGGCTCGCTCGGCCTCGTCATACGCGGTCTTGAGAAGGCAGGCGGTCCCGCCCGCCACGAGGGCGAGGCTGATGGCGAGGGGGCGCCCATTCCGCATCAAGACGTCGGCGCGCGCCCCCACCGGCCCGCCCCCCTCGGCGAACAGCGCCCGCGCGAAGGCGGCATGCGGGCCGCGACAGGCCATGGCGCTGCCCGCCGCACCCTTCCACCCGGCTTTCTCCAGGGCGAGAAAGGCGTCGACGGCGGCCCGCAGGGGCTCGCCCCCGGTGGCGGCTTCCAGGGTGACGGAGCCGGCCTCCGACAAACGGCGCTGGCGGCGGCGCAGGTCCTTCAGGCGGGCGCGGTTGGGATGGCCGGCGACGAACGCGTCATGGCTCGCGCGCCGGTCGAGGATCGGGCGCGCGAAGGCGGCGACCTTGCCGAGTGCCCATCCCTCGTCCTTCAGGGCGGCGCGGAGGGCCTGGCCCAACCGGGTGTCCGTCGCCAGGAGTGGCCAACGCCACGGTCGCCCCTCGGAGGCTGCGCGCAGGCCCGCCGCCAGGGCCGCGAGGGTGGCGGGCAGGTCCGGCCCATCGGCGACGAGGGGCAGGGCCGCGGTGACGAAGGGCGACGCAAACGGACGGGCGACGGGGCGGCCGAGGCCGCAGAGGTCGTAGGTCAGGCGAAACGGCATGACCGCGTCGAGGCGCGCCCCGGAGCGCACGACGACGATCCGCAGGTCGGCGGCGGCAAGACCCGCCCGGCGATGGGCCGACAGGGTATGGCGGGTGTAGTGCGGATGCAGGTCGACGGCCCGGTCGGCGAGGACGTCCCAGGCGGCGCCGTCCCGTTCGAGATCGGCGAGGGTAAGGATGGCGAAGGCCGGGGCGCGGGATGCGGCGGGGCTGCGGCGCGGGACGCTCATCGCGGGGCTTTCCGGAGGTGGCCGAGGGAGACGGGCGTCACGAGCCCGTGGATCATCCAGGCAGCCACCGCCATGGCGAGGCCCCGGGCCGTGGCGGCCACCGCCATGGCGAGGGCGGCGCCGATGACGCCGTACGGTGGAACGAGCATCCAGCAGAGTCCGGCGGCGAGACCCAGCATGGCGACGGTGATGGCCGCGCAGATTCCCTCGCCGCCGAGCATCGTCAGGAGATCCTCGCCCGGACCGAACAGGCTCGCGGCGACGCTTCCGGCGATCAGGACGGCGAGGATCGGCAGGCTGTCGCGAAAGTCCGGCCCGAACAGACCCAGCAGCAGGGGCGCGGCGAGGAGGAGACCGGCGCCGATGGCGAGGGTCGCCGCCAGGGTCAGCGCCGCCTGCATCCGCACCAGGGCGGCAAGGCCGTCACGGTCCCCGGCGGCCTGAAGCGCGGTGAAGCGCTGCGCCGTGGCGGCGGAGGCGGCGAAATGCACGAAGGCGACGAATTGCTGGATGCGAGTGGCGGCGAAATACAGCCCCACCGTGGCCGGCGGCACGAGGAAGCCGAGGATCACCACGTCGACGACGTTGAACCCGGCGCCGGCGAGGTCCGTCAGGGCGATGGGCAGGCAGGCCCGCAGCCACGTTCGCCAGTGATAGGCGCGCGGGCCGGCAAGACGCAGGCGCGCGATCAGCCATCCCGCCTGCAGCGTCGCGGCGAGCGCCGTGGCGAGGAGGGTACAGGCGACGGCGACCCATGCCTCGGTCGGGGCACCGAACCCCACCGCCGCCAGCATGGCGGCCATGATCAGGCCCTGGCGCAGAAGGTAGGGCGGCGCGATGGCGAGAACCGCCCAGTTCTGGCTGCGGGCGACGCCCTCGCAAAAGTCCTGGAGGGCGAACAGGGGCAGGATGGCGGCGGCGAGGAAGATGGGAGCACCGTAGGGACCCGCGAGGAGAGAGCCCTCGGCAGATAGTACCAGGAGTCCGAGGCCCGCGACCGCCCCGGCGCCCACGATGGTGACGGCGGCACCGCCAACGAGAAATCCCCGCACGGCGTCGTCCCGCCCCAAAGCCGCATCCGCCGGAAGGAAGCGGCAGGCCCCCTGGGACAGGCCGAGGGTCGCGGAATGCCCCAGAATCCCGATCCAGACCCAGACGGCGGCGAAGATCCCGTACTCGGCACCGCCCATGAGCCGGGCCATGAGCACCTGAGCACCATAGGCGAAGACCGCCGCGGCGATGCGGATGGCGAAGACGTCGAGGGCGGCGCGCGCGGGTCCGGTGCGTATGGCCAGAAGGCGCGCCAACGCCCGTTCGGGGATGGCGCCGATGCGATCCGTTGCCATTCTCATCCGCAGGGTCCCGACCGATGGCGTCGGGTCTAGCGCGGCGGCCTTGAGACCCGGTTAAGTGGCCGCGAACGGCCCGCTGCCGCCGGTCAGTCCCCCGGCCGCACGAAGATGGATGGCGGCGGCGAAGCCGCCTTCACCGCCGCATCGCGGGGCGGCGCCATCGCGGGGGCGGGTGCCCCGGGATCGGTCTGAAGCAGCGACAGGGTGATGGCACGGGTGACGTGCTCGGCCATGCAGCGCATGCCGAGTTCGTTGAGGCGGAACTGCGAACCGAGGAGATGCCCCTCCCCCTTCTGGCCCAACCCCGAGAGGTAGCGCATGGCCTCGTAGCGCTGCACCAGGGGCACGCCCTCGCGCGACGCCACGTCCTGCACCGTGCGCACGAGGCTATTGTAATACTCGTCGGCCGCGAGACTGGCGGTGTAGACGGGATTGACCAGGACGACGTCGATCTCGTGGCTCTTGATCCACTGCACCGTCTCGGCCAGCGCCGTGGCGAACACCTCGACATCCACCCGCGCGAGGGCGTCGTGGGTCCCCACCTGCCAGATCACGAGATCGGGCTCGACCTCGGCAACCATGTTGCGCAGGCGCTCGGCGGCCCCCGAGGCGATCTCGCCCTGCATGCCCCGGCTCTCCACCACCACGTCGACGTCGGGCAGGGAGCGCTCCAGGGCGGTTTCGAGCTTGACCGGATAGGTGGTCGCGGCCCCGAGGCCGGCGGAGGAGCCGCCGATCGTGAGCACTCGAACCGCCCGCTTCTCCTTCAGGGCGAGCTTGACCGCTCCGAGCCGGGCCAGGGAATAGAGCTGTGAGCCCGGCACCCGACATTCGGGCGACAGGCTGACGTCGAGGGCCTCGGAGCCGCTCGACACGGTCTTGGGCGGCGATACCACCGTAGGGGGGCCGGACAGGCCCGACGGCGCGGACGATGCCACCAGGGGCTCGGCCAGGGCCAACGCGCCGGACGCGGCGAGCGTCAGGCTTGCGGCGAGGAAGGCCGCGGCTTGCGGGAGCGCCATTCGACGAACCATGCGGTGAAACCCAGTGCGATCAGGCCCGATCCTACGACGGAAACGTCAACGAGGACACCGCCACCCGCCCGGAAGCGGATGAGTTGGCCGGCGAGGCTGAGGAGCGATCCGATGGAGAAGACGGCGAGGGAATTACGACCGAGGCTCGCGAGGTACCCCGTCACGGGGCCGAGGCGCGGCGCCAGCACGCCGTAGAGGGTCTGGAACGCCAGGAGCACGCCGACGAAGTGGATGAGCCGGGCCGGTGTCAGGTAGGTCTTGTCGAAGGTGAAGAACAGGCGCGGCTCGGGGGCGAGCACCGGATCGGGCCGGATGTCGTAGACCGCCAGGATCACGCCCGTGGCGACGATGGCGATGCCGAGGGGCACGAGGCGCTGCGCCCACGACCGCAGCCAGGGCGAGCGGCGGTTGAGATCCTCGCCGACGAAGCCCAGGACGAGGAGGAGTTGCCAGCACAGGGGATCGAAGAACCAGTCCCCCTCCCCCGGCCAGGACGGCAAGTTCCACTCAAAGACGAGGCTCGTGGCGTAGAGGCCGAAGGAGAGGGCCAGGGCCGCGACGCGGCTCACGCGGGCGAGGAGGACGAAGACGGGCGCGATGCCGATGAGCACCACGTAGAGCGGCAGGATGTTGAAGAAGCCGAGTTGGTGGGTCAGCAGCACGAAGCCCACGACGGTCTGGATCGGATCGGCGAAGAATCCCCCGGCATTGTGCCATTCGAGGAGCAGGGGATTGTCGAGGACGAGGGCGGTGCCGGCGATGATCGCCAGGGCCAGGGTCATGATGGTGAGCTGCGCCCGGTAGACCTCGATGGTCCGCGACAGCAGCCGCAGCACGGTCTTCAGGCGCGGCTCCGGCCGTCCGTCCCGGCCCCGCGTGGCGATGCCGATGGACCATCCGGCGAGGAACACGAACAGCTCGGCGGCATCCGAGATGCCGTATTGCGAGTAGGTGTAGCGCTCGAAGGTGTTGCCCGGAATGTGATTGATGAAGATCGTGACGAGGGCGAGCCCGCGCCAAAAATCGATCGCGTTCGGTTCGCGCATCGGTGGATCCGGGCTCCGTCGGCTCGAAAGGGCTTCGCGGGCGTGGCCGACCCGGACGGACCGCCCCACGCGGTCGAGGTGGCCGTGATACGGCGCTCGCACGCTTCTGCAAAGGGCGGACCGCCCAGAGGCAAAGGGCGAACCCGCCGCAAGCAAAGAGTGCACCGACGAAGCGCCTCGGCCACGCGAGGGCGAAAAGCTGTGGGCGGCGACGGCCTGGGCGGAACCGCGCCCGCTCCCACCCGTTCAACGGCCCCGAGGGCGGTGGCCCGATGCTGGCCTCGCGCGTTAAGGGTCGAGACGGCCGACCCGGTTCGTCCCTATGATGCGTGAAGGGCCCATGGACAGAATTCCCGCATGACCGCCACCATCACCGACGCCGAGCCCATTGCCTCCGGCGTGCCGGGCCTCGATCACATCCTCAACGGAGGCTATGCCGCCCAGCGGGCCCACCTCATCGAGGGGAGACCGGGCAGCGGCAAGACCACCCTCGGCCTGCAATTCCTCATGGCCGGCGCGCGCCTCGGCGAACGGACCCTCTACATCACCCTCTCGGAGAGCCGTCGCGAGCTTCTCTCCGTGGCCGAGCGCCACGGCTGGTCCCTCGACGGCATCGACATCTACGAACTCGTGCCGCCCGAGCTCAGCCGCGACGCGGAGCTGCAGCAGAGCCTCGTGCACTCGTCCGATCTCGAACTCGGCGAGACCGTGCGGATGGCGCTCGTTGAAATCGAGCGCGTGAGCCCGACGCGGGTGGTGTTCGACAGCCTGTCGGACATCCGCCTGCTGTCGCAAGGGTCCCTCCGCTACCGGCGCCAGGTGCTGGCGTTGAAGAGCTATTTTCTCCTCAACGACGCCACCGTGCTGATGCTCGACGATCTCAGCGCGCGGGACGACAACCTCAATCTGCATTCCTTGAGCCACTCGGTGATCCGGCTCGAGCAGGTGACGCCGGATTACGGTGCCGGGCGACGGCGCCTGAACGTCATCAAGATGCGCGGGACGCGATACCTCGGCGGCTACCACGATTTCACCATCGAGAAGGGCGGGATGCGGGCGTTTCCGCGCCTCGTGGCCGCCGGGCAGCATACGGTGTTCACCCCCGAGACCGTGCCCGGCAAGGTGCCGGAACTCGACCGGCTCCTTGGGGGCGGCCTCGACCGAGGCACCACCACCCTGCTGATGGGGCCATCGGGCGTCGGCAAATCGACCCTCGCCCTCAGCTACCTCGTGGCTGGGCTCGAACGGGGCGAGCGCGCCCTCGTCCTGTCCTTCGACGAGACGGTGGGCATCTTCATGCGCCGGGCGGCCGGCGTCGGCATGGCGCTCGAGGGGCACGTCGCGGATGGCCGCCTCAAGATCACGCAGATCGATCCGGCCGACGTCTCGCAGGGGGATTTCGGCGCGCGCATCCGCGATGCCGTCGAAAATGAGGGCTGCCGAATCGTCGTCGTCGACAGCCTCACGGGCTACATGAGCGCGATGACGGGCCAGCCCGCCCTTTTGCTCCAGACCCACGAACTGGTGACCTACCTGAACCAGCATGGCGTGGTGACCATCCTGATCCTCGCCCAGCACGGCATGGTGGCCCGGATGGATACCCCCGTCGACGTCACCTATGTCAGCGACACGGTGGTGATGCTGCGGTTCTTCGAGACCTCCGGCCGGGTGCGCCGGGCGCTCTCGGTGCTCAAGAAGCGCACGGGACCGCACGAGGACACGATCCGGGAATACCGGATCGACCGGGGCGGTCTGCGCGTCGGCGCGGCACTGACGGGGTTTCGCGGCGTCCTCACCGGGGTTCCGACCTTCGCGGGGGACCGTAGCGATCTCCTGACGGAGAAGCCCGAGGCCGGTGCATCTCTCACCGGTGAAACCCATGCCGGATCGTGAGGCCGTCGTCCTCGTCCTCGCCCCCGTCGGACGGGACGGCAAGGTCGCCGAGGCGATCCTGCGCGAGGTCGGCGTCGCGTCGCGCGTGGAGACCAGCCTCGCGGATCTCGTGGCCGGCCTCGACAAGGCCGCCTGCGCGGTCATCACAGAGGAAGCGCTCCTGAAATCGGACCGTCGCGGCATCGCCGAATGGGTCGAGGGCCAGCCGGCCTGGTCGGACTTTCCGTTCGTGCTCCTCACCCTTCGCGGGGCAACGCCCGACGAGCGGCTCACGGAACTCCTCGGCAACGTCACGGTCCTCGAACGACCGTTCCACCCGTCGATCCTCGCCAGTGCCGTGCGCGCGGCCCTGCGGGCGCGTCGCCGGCAATGGGAAGTGGAAGCCCACCTCGCCGAACGGCAGAAGACCCACGAGCGGCAGGCACTCCTCATCCGCGAACTGCATCACCGGGTGAAGAACACCCTGGCGACGGTGCAGGGTCTGCTCGGCGCCACGGCGCGCAGCACGAAGAACGTCGAGACGTTCTATCAGTCGTTCTCCGACCGCATCGTTTCCCTCGGCAAGACCCACACCCTCCTGACGGAGGATTACTGGCAGACGGCGCCGCTGCACGAATTGCTGCAGAACGAACTCGGCCCCTACGGCGTCGCGGGCAGCCGCCGCATCGTCCTCGACGGTCCGTCCGTCGAACTCGCCGCCGATCTCGCGGTGCCGGCCGGCATGGCGTTCCATGAACTCACTACCAACGCGACGAAGCACGGCGCCCTGTCGCAAGCCAATGGCCGGATCACCGTGACGTGGTCGGTCACACAAGGGGAAGCCGGCCGCACCCTCGTCCTCGACTGGGTGGAGACGGGGGGGCCACGGGTTTCCGTCCCGGAGCGGAAGGGCTTCGGATCGACCCTTCTGCAGCGCGTCCTCGCCCAGCAATGCAACGCCGTCGTCGCCATCGACTACGATCCGGCGGGCCTGCGCTTCCACTTCGAGGCGCCGATGCCGGGTGAACGGCTGGTGCCGAGCTACTGATCCGGCGCGGTGTTCGAGGCAAGCCGAACCCCACCCATGCGAGGACGACGAACGGCGTCTGGTGGAGGCGCGGCTACTTCACGATCCGGTCGAGGCGGTTGTTGACGAAGAAGTACAACTCCTTGGCGCCGGGCTCGGTGTAGAGCACCTGCACCTCACGGCCCGCGCGGCCTTCGCCCACGAGCACGTCCGTGGGCGGTTTGCCCTTCAGGCGCACGAGGTCGCATTCACCGATGCCGGGCTCGATGGCGGCGGCGACCGTCGGCACAGGACCGGAGCAGGCCCCATCGCCGTTGAGCACCGGGCCGGTGAAGGTCGCGACGGGCTTCGGCTTCGGGGCCGGCGCGACGACGGCCGCAGGCTCGGGCACGAGGGTCTCCGAGCCGGCACAGGCGGACAATCCCCAGGCGGCCAGGGCCAGAACCGGCAACCGAGCGAGGGACGTTACGATCACGGCAGGTCCTTGCGAGTGGTCTGGTCTTCCGGCGGCTTGCCCCGCGCGGCGAGGGCCCGTGCGAACAGGTCCGCCGCATCGGCGTGAAACGCCGCGCGCGAATCGGGGCGGGAGTAGAACATATGCCCACCCGGATACACGGCGAGGCTCAAACGTCCTCCGCCGAAGGCCGGCATCTGGTCGATGAGAAGCTTCGAGGCGAAGTAGGGCGTGACCAGATCGGTGAAGCCATGGGCCACGAGCACCCGCAGGTTTCCGTCGAGGGCGAGCGCCCCACGCAGGGCACCGAGGGCTTCGGGGGCCATGCGCCCGCCGCCCCAGGTCCAGCCGCGATTGACCGCCCCGTTGAGGAGTTCGTAGCGGAGATCCGGCACCTTCCAGTTCAGGCGCTCGGTGTAGAGGGCGATCATCGCGCTCGTGAGTGGCGCCTGAAGCCCCGTGAGCAACGGGTCCTCGAAGCCCGACGACAGGGCGGTGGGGTCCGGGTCCCAGCCGGTGACACCCGTGTCGTAGGCGCTCGCGACCCGTCCGGTGTCGCGGCCGATCTCGCGCTGGACGCCGCTCGCCGAGAGCCGCCCGGCCTGACGCCGCACGAAGTCCGGATCGAGACCTGCGAGCGCTCCGACCCGGTCGGCGAGGCGCGCGACGGCGGCCGTGTCGGACGGGCCTTTGAGGAGATCGGCCAGATACGGGCCGGTGGCGTAGGCTTCCGCGTCGGCCAAGGCTGCCCGCGTCGGGGTGCCGCCCGCGCGCTCGATGGCGGCGGCGGCGAAGGAGGGCAGTTTCAGCACATGCCCCCAGGGCGTCGTGCGCGGCGTCTGCAGCCAGCCGAAATCGAGGACCGGCGACAGGAGGACGAGGCCCGAGAGGCCGACCCCGATCTCCTCCTGGAGTTTGCCCGCGATGAGCGGCCCCCGGAAGCCGCCATAACTCTCGCCGACGAAGAATTTCGGGGACGCCATGCGCTCGTTGGTGCGCAGCCAGCGGGCGATGGCGGAGGCCAGGACCGAGGCGTCGGCGTCGATGCTCCAGTATTTCTTGGCGTCACCGTCCGCCGCCCGGCTGTAGCCCGTGCCCACGGGATCGATGAACACGAGATCGGTGAAATCGAGCCAGGTGCCGTCGTTGGGTACCAGTCCGATGGGGGCGGAAGGGCTGATGCTCGCCCCCTCCACCGGCAGGCGCCACGGCCCGATGGCCCCGATGTTGAGGTAGGCCGAGGCCGCGCCCGGGCCGCCGTTCAGGGCGAAGGTGACGGGCCGCGGGGCGCCTTCGCGGTTCGGCATCGTATATGCGATGAAGGCGATCTCGGCCTGGAGCTTGCCGGATTCGTCGACAAGGGGGAGGCTGCCCGCCCGCGCGGTGAACGCCAGGGTCCGCCCGTCCGGCAGGGTGACGCTGTGCTCGGTCACTGCGTCGGCCGGGAGCTTGCGTCCCTCCGGCGCCCGCGCCTCCGGGGGGCGGCGCGCCTCGCCGGCCGGGCGCTCGCCGTGGGACGCGGATTGCGCGAGGGGCGGCGTCGTGGCGATGAGCAGGGCCGCGAGGCCGAGGGCGAGGCGTTTCATGGGATGTCCTCTCGGGGGCCGCATCAGGCCTTCTTCTGCCAGCGGCCGTCCTCGTCCTGCTGCCAGTACGCGATGGCATGGCCGGCGGCCTTGGCCTCGCGCCACTGCTCGCGGGCGCGCAGCAACGCCTCCTGATCGGTGCCGTCGAACAGCACGCAGAGGCGTTCGTAACCGCCGGCATCCGCCGGCAGCGGCGCGCCCTCGACGAGGAAGCGGATGGCGGCGCCGTTGGGATTGGTGTCCTTGAGGGTCAGCACGACGGGCTGGGTCGCGTGGTCGGGCTCCCGGTCGGTACCGTGGGGCAGGAAACTGTCGTCGGAATAGGTCCACAATCCATCGTCGAGGGCCTGAAGGCGCTCCTCCGTCACCGGCTGGATCGCCGCCCGCCATCGCCGCTCGAGGGACCGCTCGACGAGGCTCGGCAGCACGCGTTCGAGGGGCTGGTGCTGCAGATGGTAGAACAGGATCTCGGTCAAACGGGACACCCTCTCTGCCGCGTCGAACGCCGACGGTCGGTGTCTGATACCACGCCCGATCCAGATAGGTCCGACATCCCGGTTCGAAAGCGGCGCCGCAATGTCACACGGGCTCGATGAAATGCGGGACGAACAGGGCCGCGTCGGTGGTCACGGCCTCCCGCCCCTCCCGCACGCAGAGGCCCGCCGGGGCATCGCCGACGATCCACGACCCGATGACGGGGCGCCACCCGTCGAGGTCGGGCAACTCCGCCAACCCCTGGCGAACGAACCCCTCGGCGCCGTAGGGACCGCCGGCACGGGAGAGAACCTGCCCGTCCCGGACGAGGAGGACGTTGCCCCCCTCGCGCGCATACAAGGGCTTGCGGGCGAAGGACCGTCCGAGGCGGGCTTTCTCCGGATCGGCCTCGAAGAACGCCGGCAACAGGTTGGGGTGGCCGGGCTCGCGGGCATGGAGGTGGGCGAGCAAGCCCTTGTTGGAGAGAACCGCCTTCCAGGGCGGTTCGAGAAGCCGCGACGGGGTGTCCCGCAGAGCCGGGCCGAACCGATCCGCGAACGCCCATTCGTACGGGTAGAGCTTGAACAGGAGCAGGATGGGACTCAGCACGCGGTCGACGAGGCCGCCATCCGGCCCGAGCCCAAGATCGCCGAGGTCGAGGAACCGCGTCGCAAGACCCGCCTGACGGGCGCAATCCTCGAGATACGCGACCGTGCCCCGGTCCTCCGGCACATCCGCATAGGCTGTGAACGCGATGTCGCCGCCGGGCGCGATGCTGCGAAACCGGGCGATCAGCGCTTCACGGACGGTGTTGAACTGATCAGCTCCGGATGGAAGTCGGCCCGAGACCAGGCATTCCTCCAGCCACAGCCATTGAAACACCCCGGTCTCGTAGAGGGCGGTCGGCGTATCGGCGTTGTATTCAAGGAGCTTGGCCGGGCCGCGTCCATCATAGGCGAAGTCGAGGCGTCCATAGAGGGAGGGATCGCCGCGCCGCCAACTCGTCCGGATCGTGTCCCAGGCGTGCTCGGGCAGAGCCAGGGACGCGAGGATGCGCTCATCCTCCACGGCGTCCGATACGAAGGCAAGGCAGAGGGCGTGAAGCTCGGCGCTGACCGCTTCGATATCGCGTTCGATCTGCTCCAGGGTGAAGGCGTAGGCATGCCCTTCGGACCAGTATTCCGCCCCATCGGCGCCGCTGAAGCTGAAGCCGTTGGCGCGGGCCGTGTCGCGCCAATCGGGCCGGGCGCCGAGGAAAACGCGGCGCATCAGCCGCCACCCCCACGGCTCGTTCCGCCCGCATGGGCCGATGAAAACCCGCGCCCGGTGGCCCCGAAGCCGCCGAACCCCGCCTGCCGGACGGCGGCCGAAGCGACACGCCCGCTCGACGCGGTGCCGCCGCTCCCGGTGACGACGCGGCCGCCCCAGCCGGTGCAGTAGCCGCCGCCACCATGGGCGGTTCCCCCGGACGCTTCGCCCGGGCGGTGGTCGTAGACCGGCTGCGGCGGGAGATCCTGTTCGGGTCGACGACCGACGAGGAACGCCGCCATCATGGGCACGAATTTCCCCGTGGCATTCGGTGCGACGAGGCGGCCCGGAAGGCAATGAAAGCGACCGTGGTGGGCTTCGCACTGCGCTTCCGTGGCGTAGCGCGGCGCGCCTTCGGGATAGGCGGCCCGGGCCAGGGCATAGTCCCGCCGGCAATCGGCCTCCGTGCGGATACCGGCCGCACTGCAGGCGTCCGGGTTGGGATAGACCAGGACGTCCTCCTCGCGCTGGGATCGATCGATCTGCGCCAAACCGAGGGCGGTCGCACCGGCACCGGCCATCAGCACCAGGGTCACGGAGTGCGAACGCTTCGTGGGGGGCGTCGTGGTTTCGGGGGAGACGGTCATCCTCGATCCGGCGCGCCGCGCACGGCCCTCCAACGAAGCGACCGGTTGTCGCGTCCGCGAAAGCTAAGCATTGACGCAACCCCGGAGAAGAACCGGGCGGCGAAATCCGTCCCGCCGCGAATCGCAGTGTCCGTCAGTAGGTCATCGACGCCGCATCGACGAGGCCACCCGCCAGGGAGAAGGCCGCGAGCAGAATGGCGGCCGAGGCTTGGTCCTCGTCGATTCGCCGCGACAGGTCGGGCAGGATCAGGCGCACCGCGAAGTAGATCGCAATCTGGACCAGAAGGGCCACGAGACCCCAGATGATGCAATCGAGGAGCGTCTGGGCGTTGTAGATCGCCACCGCGAGGGGGAGCGTGTAGCCGACGAGGCTGCCACCGAGGGCCAGGGCGGCCGCGCCGTTGCCCGCCCGGATGAGGGCGATCTCGCGATGGGCCGTCGCCGAAAGGTAGACCCCGAGATAGAGCGCGATGAGTCCCGAAGCCGTCGCCATGTAGGCGAGGAAGGCCGGTAGCCCCGAGATCGAGACCATCGCGTCTCTCAGACCAGCCGGCTCTGCACGATGGCGGCGCCGACGAAGCTCTCGAACAGGGGATGCGGCTCGAACGGGCGGGACTTCAGCTCCGGGTGGAACTGCACGCCGATGAACCACGGGTGGCCGACATGCTCCACGGTCTCGGGCAGCAATCCGTCCGGCGACAGGCCGGAGAAGCGCAGGCCCTTCGCTTCCAGGCACTCGCGATAGGCCATGTTGACCTCGTAGCGGTGGCGGTGGCGCTCGGAGATGGTGGTGGTGCCGTAGATTTCGGCGATCTTGGTGTCGGGGCGGAGCGTCGCGTCGTAAGCGCCGAGCCGCATGGTGCCGCCGAGGTCGCCGGCGGCCGCCCGCTGCTCCAGCTCGTTGCCGCGCAGCCACTCGGTGAGGAGGCCGACCACGGGCTCCGCCGTCTCGCCAAATTCCGTGGAATTGGCCGCCGGCACGCCCGCCAGGGAACGCGCCGCTTCGATCACCGCCATCTGCATGCCGAAGCAGATGCCGAAATACGGGATCTTGCGCTCGCGGGCGTAGCGGGCCGCCCGGATCTTGCCCTCGGCGCCGCGCTGGCCAAAGCCGCCAGGCACCAGGATGCCGTTGATGCCCTCCAGGAACGGCGCGGGGTCCTCGCGCTCGAACACCTCGGCCTCGATCCATTCGAGGTTGACCTTGACCCGGTGGGCGATGCCGCCGTGCGTCAGGGCCTCGGTGAGGGACTTATAGGCGTCCTTGAGGCCGGTGTACTTGCCCACGATGGCGATGGAGACTTCGCCCTCGGGATTGCGGACCCGCTCGGAGATCGACTGCCAACGCGTGAGATCCGGCTCGCCCTTCGGCTCCAGGCCGAAATGCGCCAGAACCTCGCGGTCGAGACCGGCCTCGCGGTAAGAGAGCGGCACGTCGTAGATGGAGGCGACGTCGCGTGCCTCGATGACGGCCGTCTCACGGACGTTGCAGAACAGGGCGAGCTTGCGGCGCTCGTCGACGGGAATCGGCCGGTCGCAGCGGCACAGCAGCATGTCGGGCTGGATGCCGATGGAGCGCAGCTCCTTCACCGAGTGCTGCGTCGGCTTCGTCTTCAGCTCGCCGGCCGACGGGATATAGGGCAGCAGGGTGAGGTGCACGAAGGCCGTGGCGCCGCGTGGCAATTCCTGGCCGAGCTGGCGGATCGCCTCGAAGAACGGCAGACCCTCGATGTCACCCACCGTGCCGCCGATCTCGACGAGTACGAAATCGAACGCCTCGTTCCCCTCGAGCACGAACGCCTTGATGGCGTTGGTGACGTGCGGGATCACCTGGATGGTGGCGCCGAGATAGTCGCCGCGCCGCTCCTTGGTGATGATGTCGAGGTAGATCCGGCCGGTGGTGATGTTGTCGGCCCGCGTCGCCGGCAGACCGGTGAAGCGCTCGTAATGGCCGAGATCGAGGTCCGTCTCGGCGCCGTCGTCGGTGACGAACACCTCGCCGTGCTGCGTCGGGCTCATCGTGCCCGGATCGACGTTGAGGTATGGGTCGAGCTTGCGCAGGCGGACCGTGTGGCCGCGCGCCTGGAGCAGGGCCGCGAGGGCGGCCGATGCGAGACCCTTGCCGAGCGAGGAGACCACGCCGCCGGTGATGAAAACGTACCGCGTCATGGGCCTCGGTCCATAAACAAGGGTGGGCGATTCGCCAAACCGCAAAACGCTTATCCCCCGCGCAAGCGGATCATGCGCGAAGTCTCGGCGGAACGGGGGCGTCGATCTGGAACGTCCGTCCGGGCAGCCGAGGGACGGCCGTCCGGCGGATACGGGCGACTCGAGTCCGCGATGATTGCGGGGCGGGAGACCGCCCCGAGCGGGATCAGCGCGACTGCGGCGCCTCGGGGGCGGCCGGTGCCGCGGGTGCTGCCGGCGCGGCGGGGGCCTGGGCGCCGCCCTGGTTCTGCCGCAGGGTGTCGAGGAGGTTGCCGGCGTTCGGCTGCGCGGCGGGCTGGGCATTGCCGGCGCCGTCGAGGATCGAGCGCGGGGCGGCGGAGCGGTGCGCCATGACGCCGAGGGTCATGCTGGTGGCGAAGAACAGGGCCGCCAGGATCGCCGTCGCCCGGGTCAGGGCATTGGCCTGGCCGCGTCCGGTCATGAAACCGGAGACACCGCCGCCGCCGCCACCGCCGAGACCGAGGCCCCCTTCGGACCGCTGCAGCAGGACCACGGCGATGAGGCCGAGGACGACGATGAGGTGGATCGAGATCAGGACGGTCTGCATCGTTTATCCAGGGGCGTCACCAATTCGGGCACGCGCGGGAGGGGCCGGGCACGGCGCCGCATCCGCGCCGGCCACATATTTGGTCGGCTGTTACACGAGAATGCCCGCGAACGCCAACCGGCAGCCGCCTCAAGGGGCGTAAGCGTTGACGATCCCCAGGAAGTCGTCCGCCACGAGGCTGGCGCCACCCACGAGGGCGCCATCGACGTTCTCGACGGCCATCAGTTCGCGGGCGTTGCTCGGCTTGACCGAGCCGCCATACAGGATGCGGACCTTCTCGGCCTCCGGGCCGATGAGCCGGCCGAGCATCTCGCGCAACGAGGCGTGGACCTCGGCGACATCCGTCGGCGTCGGGGTGAGGCCGGTGCCGATGGCCCAGACCGGCTCGTAGGCGATCACCGTGTCGGCGGCCGTCGCGCCCTTCGGGACACCGATGGCGAGTTGGGCCCGCACGATGTCGAGGGTGCGCCCCTCCTCGCGCTCGTCCCGCGTCTCGCCGACGCAGATGATGCCGCAGAGGCCGGCGCGGCGCGCCCCGAGCGCCTTGGCGTGGACGCCGTCATCGGTCTCGTAGTGGTAGGCGCGGCGCTCGGAATGGCCGACGATAACGTAGGAGGCGCCGAGGTCGGCCAGCATCTCGGCCGAGATGCTACCCGTGAAAGCGCCGCTCGGCTTGGCGTGCAGGTTTTGGCCGCCGATGGCGATGGGCGACCCGTAGGTCGCCGCCACGCAGGACGAGATGAGGGTGGAGGGCGGGCAGATCAGCACGTCGACGGCGTCGTGGATGGCCGGGGTGAGGCCGTTGCGCACCGCCTCCACCACGGAGACCGAACTGCGCAGACCGTTCATCTTCCAGTTGCCCGCAACCAGAGGCCGTCGCCCCGCCTTGGTCATGAATCTCCGCTCCGCATCTCATCTGGGTCAAGCTTCACGCCGCCCCTACCAGATTGGCCGGGCAGCGCCAAACCCGAGCGTGCCGGGGCCGGCCTTTGCGGCGGCGCCCGGATGGTCTATCGCGGACGGCCTTCAGGATGATCGCGGCCCGGCCGCTCCCATCCGCCGAGACGAAGAACCGGAACCCGATGCTGACGAATATGCGCAAGGCGAGCCAGCACTGGCTCGGCAAGATCATCCTCTCCGTCGTGTTCGTGTTCCTGATCGCGGGCGTCGCGATCTTCGGCGTCGAGGAGTTTTTCCGCGCGGGTTCGACGTCCAGCGTCGCCACGGTGGGCAAGACCTCGATCTCGGCGGAAGCCGTGCGCAGCGCCTACCAGAATCAGCTCCAGCGTTATCAGAGCCAGACCCGTCGCAGCCTGACGCCGGACCAGGCGCGGGCCTTGGGGATCGACCGCCAAGTTCTGGCCCAGCTCGTGAGCGAAGCATCCCTCGATCAACAGACCGCGACCCTCGGCCTCAGCATCCCGGACGCCGCCGTCCTGCGCGCCATCCGCGAGGAGAAGAGCTTCCAGGGCGCCAACGGCCAGTTCGATCCGGCCCTGTTCTTCCAGACCCTGCAGCGCGCCGGCATCAACGAGACCACCTTCGTGCGCGAGCAGCGCGCCGTCGCCGCCCGCCTCCAGCTCGCCGAGGCCGTGGCGTCCGATCTCCACGTGCCGGAGGCTCTGCGCGAGGCGGTCCACCGCTACACGACGGAGCGGCGCGCCGTTGCCGCCGTGATGCTGCCCCCCTCCGTCGTCGGCGCGATCCCGGCGCCCACGGACGAGGCCCTGAAGGCCTATTACGACGAGAACAAATACGCGTTCCGCGCCGCTGAGACCCGGGCGGTGAACCTCCTGGTCCTCGATCCTCAAGCCATGGCCAAGCCCGATGCCGTGAGCCAGGAGGACATCGCCAAGCGCTACGAGGCCGACAAGGCGAAGTACGGCACGCCGGAGCGCCGCACGATCCAGCAGATCGTGTTTCCCGACGAAGCCTCGGCCGAGGCGGCCCGCAAGACGATCGAGGCCAACGAAGCGCCCTTCGAAGCCGTGGCGGCCCAGAACGGCGCGGACGCGAAGAACCTCACCCTCGGCACCCTCACCAAGGCCGAACTGTTCGACAAACCCGTGGCCGATGCCGCCTTCGCCCTGCCGAAGGACACGGTCAGCCAGCCCGTGAAGGGCCGCTTCGGCACCGTGCTCCTGCGCGTCACCGCCATCGAGCCCGAGACCCTGAAGCCCCTGGCCGACGTCCAGGCCGACATCGCCAAGACCATCGCCCTCGAGCGGGCCACGGACGGCATCGAGGCCGCCCACGACGCCATCGAGGACGCCCGCGCCAACACCAAGCCCCTCGCCGACATCGCCAAGGAGCGAAACCTTCCCCTCGTCTCGTCCGCGAGCATGAGCGCGCAAGGCATCGACGCCGAAGGCAAGCTCGTCGAGGGCATTCCCGACCGGGACACCACCCTGGCGGCCCTGTTCCGGGCCGAGGTCGGCGGCGACAACGAGGCCCTGCGCACGAAGTCCGGCGGTTACGTCTGGTACGACGTGACGAATATCGACCGCGCCCACGACAAGCCGTTCGACAGCGTCCGCGACGAAGTCGCGGCCCGCTGGAAGACCGCCGAGACGGAACGGCTTCTGGCCGCGAAGGCCAAGGAACTGACCGACCGCCTCGATAAGGGCGAGACCCTCGAGGCCGTGGCGCAGTCGGCCGGCCTCACCGTTGAGACCGTGTCCGACATCGCCCGCAACCAGCCCAAGGGCGATCTCACCGCCGACGTGGTGAACCGCATTTTCGCCACCCCCGTGGACAAGTCGGCCTCCGCGGAAGCCGGCGAGCGCCGTGCCGTGTTCAAGGTCACGGCCGCCACCATGCCGGCCTACGTCTCGGGTTCCCCGGCCGATGCCGCCATCGCCAAACGCTTCGAGGCGGCTTTGGCAGACGACGTCCTCGGCGAGTATATCGGCGAGGTGCAGAAGTCCGTGGGGATCACCGTCAACCAGACGGCCTTCCGCCGGGCCATCGGCGGCGAGTATTGATCGACCGATGACCCACGCCCCGGACGATGCGGCCTTCACGGAGGCTTACGAGGCGGGCCGCCCGACCCTCCTCAACCTCACCCTGGTGGCGGACCTGGAGACGCCCGTCGCCGCGTTCCTGAAGCTGCGGGCCCGCCATTCCGGGCCGGCCTTCCTGCTCGAATCCGTTGAGGGCGGCGCCGTGCGCGGGCGCTACTCGATGATCGGCCTCGATCCCGATCTGGCCTGGCGCTGCCGCGACGGGCGCCCCGAGATCGCCCGCGATCCCGGCCTGTCGGACTTCGTGGCGCAGGATCTGGCGCCGCTCGCCGGTCTACGCGCCGTCATCGCCGAGAGCGCCATCGGGGCCGATGGCGACGCCGAGACCTTGCCGCCCATGGCGGCGGGCCTGTTCGGCTATCTCGGCTACGACATGGTGCGGGCCATGGAGAACCTCGGCGCCCCGAACCCCGACCCCCTCGGGGTGCCGGACGCGATCCTGGTGCGTCCGCGCGTGATGGTGGTGTTCGATTCCGTGCGGGACGTCATCACCGTGGTCGGCCCCGTGCGGCCCGAACCCGGAATCTCCGCCCGCGCCGCCTACGAGACCGTGCTCGCCCGTCTGGAGCGGGTGGCCGACGCCCTTGAAGGCCCCCTGCCCGTCGAGGCCCGCCTCGACCCGCGCACCCTCGCCCACCCCGAGCCCGTCTCGAACACCACGGCCGAGGCGTATCTCGGCATGGTGGCGCGGGCAAAGGAGTACATCGTCGCCGGGGACGTGTTCCAGGTGGTGCTGTCCCAGCGCTTCGAGGCGCCCTTCACCCTGCCGGCCATGGCGCTCTATCGCTCCCTGCGCCGCACCAACCCGGCCCCGTTCCTGTGCTACCTCGATTTCGAGGCGTTCCAGGTGGTGTGCTCGTCGCCCGAAATCCTGGTGCGGGTGCGCGATCAGCGCGTCACCATCCG
Source organism: Methylobacterium gossipiicola (assembly GCF_900113485.1). Classification (GTDB taxonomy): domain Bacteria; phylum Pseudomonadota; class Alphaproteobacteria; order Rhizobiales; family Beijerinckiaceae; genus Methylobacterium; species Methylobacterium gossipiicola. The sequence continues at coordinate 68,441 of NZ_FOPM01000001.1, read as the reverse complement.
GCCCATCGCCGGCACGCGGCGGCGCGGCGCCACCCCGGCCGAGGACAAGGCTTTGGCCACCGAACTCTTGGCCGATCCGAAGGAACGCTCCGAGCATCTCATGCTGCTCGACCTCGGCCGCAACGATGTCGGTCGGGTCGCGAAGATCGGCTCCGTCACCGTCACGGGGTCGTTCTTCCTCGAGTATTACAGCCAGGTGATGCACATCGTTTCCAACGTCGAGGGCGAGCTCGACCCGCGCCACGACACCCTCGACGCCCTGGCGGCGGGCTTTCCCGCCGGCACGGTCTCGGGCGCTCCGAAGGTACGCGCCATGGAGATCATCGACGAGTTGGAGCGCGAGAAGCGTGGCCCCTATGGCGGCTGCATCGGCTATTTCGGAGCGCGCGGCGAGATGGACACCTGCATCGTCCTGCGCACCGCCATCGTGAAGGACGGGCGCATGCACGTGCAGGCCGGCGCCGGCATCGTCTACGATTCCGATCCGGCCTCCGAGCAGCAGGAATGCGTCAACAAGGCGAAAGCCCTGTTCCGCGCGGCGGAGGACGCCGTGATGTATGCGAGCCGGGCGCGGCGGGGGCAGTAGGCGGCGCGATTGACCGAGCCGGCCCGGACGGCCAAACCACCGTCCATGACCAGTGAGCGACCGATGTCCAACGTCCTCGTCATCGACAATTACGACTCGTTCACGTGGAACCTCGTCCACCTGATCGGCCCCCTGTGCGGCACCATCGACGTGGTACGCAACGACGCCCTCACGGTGGCCGACATCCGCGAGCGGGCGCCCGACGCCGTGGTGCTGTCGCCGGGGCCGTGTTCGCCCAACGAGGCCGGCATCTGCCTCGACGTGGTGCGCGACCTTTCGGCCGAGATTCCGATCTTCGGCGTCTGCCTCGGGCTCCAGGCCATCGGGCAGGCGTTCGGCGGCGACGTGGTGCGGGCGCCCTCCCCCATGCACGGCAAGGTCTCCAGCATCGAACACCGGGCGTCGGGCATCTTTCGCGGGCTCAACGGCCCGTTCGACGCGACGCGTTATCATTCGCTGGTGGTCGAGCGTTCGAATTGCCCGGAAACCCTTGCGGTGACGGCGGAAGCCGACGGGCTCATCATGGGGTTGCAACACACGACCCTGCCCGTACACGGCGTGCAGTTCCATCCGGAAAGCATCCTGTCGCATCATGGGTCGCAGATGCTGCGGAATTTCCTGGACATCGCGGCGGCCTGGAACGCGGCGCGTGACAAGGGCCGGGCCGGCGTGCATTGAACGAACCATCAGAACCGATTGGTCTCGTTCCAAACGGCCCCGGATCCGGTCCCGTGAATTCGTTCAAGCCGCTCCTCGCGAAAGTCACCGCCGGCACCAGCCTCGACCGCGTCGAGGCGCGGCGCGCCTTCGACGATCTCCTGTCCGGCGAGGTCACGCCGGTCCAGGCCGGAGCCTTCCTCGTCGCCCTCAAGGTGCGGGGCGAGACACCCGACGAGATCATCGGCGCCGTCGAGGCCATGCGGGCGCGGATGCTGCCCGTGGCCGCCGTGCCGGGCGCCATCGACGTCGTCGGCACCGGTGGCGATCACTCGGGCAGCTACAACGTCTCGACCCTCGCCGCGCTGATCGCGGCATCCTGCGGCGTGCCGGTGGCGAAGCACGGCAATCGCGCCGCCACCTCGCGCTCGGGTGCTGCGGACGTCCTCGCGGCTTTGGGTGTCCGCATCGGCCTCGACCCGGACGGCCTCGCCCGCTGCCTCGCCCAAGCCGGCCTGTGCTTCATGTTCGCCCAGACCCACCACGGCGCCATGCGGCACGTGGCTCCGGTACGCGCCGAGTTGCCGACCCGTACGATCTTCAACCTCCTCGGGCCCCTCGCCAACCCGGCCGGGGTCAAGCACCAGCTGTTCGGCGTGTCCGCTCCGGCCTGGGCCGAGCCCTTGACGCGGGTGCTCGCCGAACTCGGCAGCGAGCGCGTCTGGACGGTCCACGGCTCCGACGGCCTCGACGAGATCACCGTCACGGGCCCCACGGCCGTCGTGACCCTGGACGGCGGCCACCTGTCCCACGCCACCCTCGATCCCCGCGAGGTGGGTTTGACGCTCCACAGCCTCGACGACCTGCGCGGCGGCGATCCGGACCACAACGCCGCGGCCCTGCACGGCGTGCTGGAAGGGGCTCGCAACGCCTACCGCGACATCGGGGTGATCAATGCCGGCGCCGCCCTGGTGGTGGCCGGCGCCGCCACGACGCTCCACGAGGGCGTCGAACGGGCGCAGCACGCCCTCGATTCCGGCGCGGCCCGCGCGACGCTCTCTGCCCTCGTCACCGTCTCGAACGCCTGAAGGCCGTTTCATGTCCGATCCCGCGACCGACGACACGGCGGCCCCCTCCCGCGCCGACGTGCTCGCCCGCATCGAGGCCTACAAGCGCCGCGAGATCGCCGAGGCGAAGCTGCGGCTGCCGCAGACGAAGCTCGAGAAGCGCGTCGCCGGGATGGAGCCGACACGCGGCTTCGCCGATGCCATCGCGGCTCATATCGGAGCAGGTCGCCCGGCCCTCATCGCCGAAGTGAAGAAGGCGTCGCCGTCGAAGGGCCTCATCCGCGCCGATTTCGATCCCGTCGCCATCGCCAAGGCCTACGAGGCGGGGGGCGCCACCTGCCTCTCGGTGCTCACCGACACGCCCTCGTTCCAGGGCAAACCCGATTACCTCACCCAGGCCCGCGACGCCTGTTCGCTGCCGGTCCTGCGCAAGGATTTCCTGTTCGAGCCCTATCAGGTGTTCGAGGCTCGGGCCTGGGGCGCCGACTGCATCCTCGTCATCATGGCCTGCCTCGACGACGACGAAGCGCAGGCCCTCGTCGAAACGGCGCACGACCTCGGGATGGACGTCCTCGTCGAGGTCCACGACGAGGACGAACTCACCCGTGCGATCCCCCTGGGCACCCGGCTCGTCGGCATCAACAACCGCAACCTGAAGACCTTCGAAGTTTCGTTCGAGACGGCGATCCGCCTCGGCCACGGCGTGCCGGAAGACCGCATCGCGGTGGCCGAGAGCGGCATCTCGGGCCACGCCGACGTGGTGCGCTTGGGGCAGAACGGCTTGCGCACGGTTCTGGTCGGCGAGAGCCTGATGCGGCAGGACGACGTTACGGCGGCGACCCGGCACCTGCTGTTCGGGGACGCGTGAGGACACCACGATGGCGGAACTGACCCACCTCGACGCGGCGGGCGCCGCCAATATGGTCGACGTCTCCGACAAAGCCGCCACCACGCGCACGGCTCGCGCCGTCGGCACCGTGGTGATGCTACCCGAAACCCTGGCGCTGATCCGCGAGGGCGACGCCAAGAAGGGCGACGTCATCGGCACGGCGCGGCTGGCCGGCATCATGGCGGCCAAGCGCACCCACGAACTCATTCCCCTCTGCCATCCCCTGCTGATCTCCAAGGTCCGGGTCGATTGCGAGGTGGACGACACCCTGCCGGGCCTCGTCGTCACCGCCGAGGTGAAGGTGCTCGGCCCGACGGGCGTCGAGATGGAGGCGCTGACCGCCGTCTCGGTGGCGTGTCTCACCATCTACGACATGGTGAAGGCCGCCGACCGGGGTATGCGCATCGAGGGCATCCGGTTACTGGCCAAGGATGGCGGGCGTTCGGGCGCCTACCTCGCGGAGGATGCCGGTTGAGTGGGCCGATTCCCGTCGCGGAGGCCCTGGCCAGAATCCTCGCGGGCTTCCCGGGTCCCGTCGCGCCCGAGACCGTCGCCATCGCGGAGGCCGCCGGGCGAACCCTCGCCGAAGCCGTGCGGGCGACCCGCACCCAACCGCCCTTTCCCGCCTCCGCCATGGACGGCTACGCCGTGCGCGCAGCGGACATCGCCACCTGCCCGGCGACGCTGCGGATCGTCGGCACCAGTGCCGCCGGCCACGGCTTCACGGGAAGGCTCGAAGCCGGCGAAGCCGTGCGGATCTTCACCGGCGCCCCGGTGCCGGACGGCTCCGACGCGATCCTGATCCAGGAGAATGCTGAGGCCGAAGATGGGCGGGTCGTGGCCCGCGAATCCGTCGCGGCCGGTCGCTTCGTCCGACCGAGCGGCCTCGATTTTCGCGCGGGCGACACACTCCTGCATCCGGGCGAGACCCTGGACGCGCGCCGCACCGCCCTGGCGGCTGCCGCCGGCCACGCCCGGCTCACCGTGCGGCGACGCCCGCGCGTGGCGATCCTGGCCACGGGCGACGAACTCGTGGCGCCGGGCGAGCCGGCGCGCTGGGACCAGATCGTCGCCTCCAACGCCCTGGCGGTGGCGGCGCTCGCCCGCGAAGCCGGGGCGGAGACCCTGGACCTCGGCATCGTCGGCGACACCCTGGAGGCTCTGGAAGAGGCACTGACCCGCGCCGTCGCGGCCCGCGCCGACATCCTCGTCACCCTGGGCGGCGCCTCGGTGGGCGACCACGACCTCGTGCAATCGGCCCTGACCCGGCAAGGACTCGAACTCGGATTCTGGCGGGTGGCCCTGCGCCCCGGCAAGCCCCTCATGCACGGGCGCCTCGGGGCCACGACGGTGATCGGCCTCCCCGGCAATCCGGTTTCCTCCATCGTGTGCGGATTGCTGTTCGTGGTGCCGGCGATCCGGGCGCTGCTCGGCGACCCGCGTGCCGGCGAGGATCGCAGCGAGCCCGCGACCCTCGGCCAGGACATGCCGGCCAATGACGGCCGCCAGGATTATCTCCGCGCCCGCCTCGACACGGCGCCCGACCGGCTGCCGATCGTCCATCCGGAGAACCGACAGGATTCCTCCATGCTCTCCGTCCTCGGTCAGGCCGAGGCCCTGTTGATCCGCGCGCCGCACGCTCCGGCCGCAGCCGCCGGCGCCCCCTGCCGCATCCTGCGCCTCGATCGCCGCATCGTCTGATCCGGTTCCGCCGGATGCCTGGACGAAGGCGGCCGATCAGTTCAGGATCATGGCTCCGGGCGCCGCCCGACGCGCCCATGCCGGGGTTTCGTCCTTGCCGCATTTCGAAGACTTCTACGCCGACAAGCTTCGCGGGTCCCTCGGTGTCACCGATGCCGAATCCGTGCTCGATTTGCGCGGCGCCAATCGGCCGACCGCCGAGGCGTCCTTGAACGAGATGCTGGAGCGCAGTCGCTTCGGCAAAGGCAAGACCGTGGCGGTGCGCCTCGATCCGCCACCCGAGGGTGGGGGCGAGACCCTATTCCAGCCCACCGGACGCCTGCTGCTGGACGCCAAGCGCAAGGGGCTGGTCGACCGCCTCCAGACCCTGCCGGCCGGCGACGGACTCGGATTTTACGTGGCACTGTCGGGCAAGGTCGCGCGTTCGGGGGAGTAAGCGTCGCGACACCCTGAAGGATTCCCGTGCAGTACCTCGGCCGGAACGTCATCGAACGCCTTGCCCGGTTCGGCTACGGCGCACGCGGCATCGTCTACTGCATCGTCGGCGGCCTCGCGCTTCTGGCCGCCCTCGGGCGCGGCGGACGGGCCGATGACAGTGAGAGTGCCATCCGCTGGGTGCTCGCCGGCCCGTTCGGCCCCGTCCTCGTCGGACTCATCGCCGTCGGCTTGTTCGGCTTCGCCCTGTGGCGGTTCGTCGAGGGTCTGACCGATGCCGACCGACGCGGCACGTCGCCGAAGGGCCTCGTGGTGCGGGCCGCCCATATCGGCAGCGCGGCGATCTACACCGGCCTCACCGTCACGGCCGGCGGTCTCGCGCTCGGCCTCGGTCAGGCACGCAGCGGCGACGGCATGCAGGACTGGACCGCGTGGCTCCTCGCCAAACCCTTCGGCCTCTGGCTCGTCGCCCTCGTCGGCCTCGGGGTGATGGCGGGCGGCGTCGCCTTCCTGGTCAAGGCCGCTACCGGCAAGGTCACGGACCGCCTGAAGCTCGGCCCGGAACAGTGCCGCTGGGCGAAGCCCGTGGGGCAGTTTGGCTACGCGGCGCGCGGCATCGCCTTCCTCATCATCGGCGGATTCTTCCTGGCGGCGGCGTGGCATCAGGCATCATCCGAGGTGAAAGGCTTGGCCGGCGCCTTCGCGGCTCTCAGGGCGCAGCCATACGGCTGGGCTCTGCTCGCCGTGGTGGCGGCGGGCCACTTCGCCTTTGGGGCTTTCGGCCTGATCCAGGCCCGGTTTCGCCACATCGATGCCCCCGACATCGACGAGACCGACGACGCGGTCCTGAAGGCACTGCGGCCCAGCCCCTGACGCCGCGTTGACAGGGCGCGGCGGGGCGCCGATACCCGCCACGGCCGGGGCCCGTTCGGGCCGGAGTTCATGAACCAGCGCACCCTCAAGCACGCCGTCATGGTGGTCCACGATTGCGTGGCGACCGCCCTGGCCGTGATCCTCACCTTCGTGTTCCGCTTCAACGGCGACTTGCTCGCAGAGCGACTGCACGCCCTGCCCCTGCTGCTGCCGCCCTTCGTGGTGTTCGCCGCCCTCGTCTACGGCCGGTTCAAACTGTACCGGACGAAGTGGCGCTTCGCGTCCCTGCCCGACCTCGCCGGCATCGTCCGCGCCGCCAGCGTCCTGGCGCTGACTCTCCTCGTCCTCGATTACGTCCTCGTCTCCTCGACGATGTACGGCTTCTACTTTTTCGGTAAGATCGCCATCGGCCTCTACTGGGTGCTGCAGATCTTCCTGCTCGGCGGGCCTCGCCTCGCCTTCCGCTACCTCAAATACGCCCGCTCGCGGCAGAGCCAGGCCCGGGCGGCGACCACGCCGACCCTGCTGCTCGGACGCGGCACCGACATCGACATCCTCGTCCGGGCCATCGAGTCCGGCGCCATTCGCCGCATCGCCCCGAAGGGCATCCTGTCGCCACGCATCGACGAGACCGGCCAGACCATGCGGGGCATCCCCGTGCTGGGCGCCTTCGCCGACCTCGAACGGGTGGTGGCTGACCTCGCCCGCGACGGCACCCCCGTGCGCCGCCTCGTCGCCGTGCCGAGCGCGCTGGCGCCCGAGGCCGAGCCCGACGACCTCATCGCCCGCGCCCGCCGCCTCGGCTTGCCCCTGTCGCGGGTGACGAGCCTCGGCGAGAACATGCGCGATGCCGGGCTCGCCCCCCTGGAGATCGAGGACCTGCTCCTGCGCCCCACCGTCACCATCGATCGGACGCGCCTGGAGCGGCTGCTGACGGCCAAGCGGGTCATCGTGACCGGCGGCGGCGGCTCCATCGGATCGGAGATCTGCGCCCGCGCCGTGGCCTTCGGCGCCGCCGCCGTTCTGGTGATCGAAAGTTCGGAGCCCGCCCTCCATGGCATCCTGAGCCGCCCGGATCTGGCCGAGGCCAACGTCACCGGTGTCCTCGCCGATATCCGCGACGCGGACCGGCTCCACACCGTTTTCGCGGAGTTCCGGCCCGACTACGTGTTCCATGCCGCCGCCCTCAAGCAGGTGCCCTACCTCGAGCGCGACTGGACCGAGGGCGTGAAGACCAACGTCTTCGGCTCCATCAACGTCGCGGACGCCACCCTGGCCGTGCGGGCGCGTGCCCTCGTGATGATCTCCACCGACAAGGCCATCGAGCCCGTGTCGCAGCTCGGCGCCACGAAGCGCTTCGCCGAAATGGTGGCGCAGGCGCACGACGCCGCCCAAGACTGCACCGAGGGGGAGACGCCGACCCGGCTCATCGCCGTGCGTTTCGGCAATGTCCTCGGCTCCGTCGGGTCCGTGGTGCCGGTGTTCAAGGCCCAGATCGCCCGCGGCGGGCCGGTCACCGTGACGGATCCCGCCATGGTGCGCTATTTCATGACCGTCCGGGAAGCCGCCGACCTCGTACTCACCGCCGCCTCGCATGCCGACCGCGAGGCCCGAACCGTCGCCTGCGCCGACGGGGCCGACCAGCGCGCGGCCGTCTACGTCCTCAAGATGGGCCAGCCCGTGCGCATCGGCGACCTCGCCGAGCGAATGATCCGGCTGGCAGGCTTCGAACCGGGGGTCGATATCGAGATCGTCCACACCGGTTCACGGCCGGGCGAGCGCCTGAACGAAATTCTGTTCGCCCGCGAGGAGCCCCGCGTCGCCCTCGACGGCATCGACGGGGTGATGGCAGCGCGCCCGATCTTCGCCGACCGCACGGTCCTCGACGGCTGGATCGCCCGGCTGCGCACGGCGGTGGCGGAGAACGACCGGGCGGCGGCCGAGGCCGTGTTCGGCGAAGCGATCCCCGATTTTCACAATCGCCCCACGGCGCCGCTCTGCTCCGAAACTCCCCCCACCGCTTCGGCAATGGCCCCGCAAGAATCCCGGGAACCAACGGCCGCGCTTGGTCATTGAGGTCCCGACCCTAATGTAGGTGAAGGAACCGACCGGCCTCGCCCGGTCGTATCGGACGATCCGAGGAGACGATCTTGCAGAGTGTTTCGAAGCTTCTGGTGGGGAGCGCGTTCGCCATGGCCCTCGGCCTTGCCGCAGCTCCGGCTTTCGCGCAGGGCATCTCCATCGGGCCGGGCGGCGTTCAGGTCGATCCGGGCTATCGCCGTGGTTACGACGACCGCGGTCCGCCGCGCAGCGAACTGACCCGCGGCGAGGCCACCCGGATCGCTCGGCGCGAGGGCCTCGCGGATGTCGACGGCGTCGAACGGCGTGGCCCCCGGATGATCGTGCGCGGTTCCGACCGTCGCGGCGACGACATCTCCGTGGTGATCGACAGCCGCTCGGGTGATGTGATCGACGTGCGACGCTAAAGATTCGGCAGCGGAACGGTGTTCAGGGGCTCGGCGCCAGGCGCCGGGCCTTTTTCATGCCGCCTCGGCACGGGCGAAGACCGCGAGCCCCTCACGCGTGGTTTTTTCGCAGCGCCAGCCGAGGGCCGTCAGCCCCTCGGCTTCGGCGACGAGATTCGTCGAGAGCCGCGCGTAGGCTTCCTCCCGCCCGGCGAGGCGGCAAGCGAGGCCGATGAGGCCCGGGGGCACGGCAATGAGCTTCGGGGCCTGACCGAGGCCCTGGCGCAGGGCGGCGATCATATCGGGCAGGGTGAGCGGATCCGGCTCGGCCACCACGAAGGCGCGTCCGAGGGGGCCTGGGGCGCCGAGCGCCGTGGCGACGGCGCCCGCGAGGTTCTCCACCGACACGAGGGACCGGCGCGCTCCGAACCCGGCAAGCGGCAGCGGATAAGGCGTGCGGGCCAAGCGCAGGAGGGCGGCCATGTTGCCCTTCACCCCGGCGCCATAGACGAGGACGGGCCGCAAGGCGACCCAATCGAGGTCGATCCCCGCGAGCGCCTGCTCGGCCGCCAGCTTCGAGCGGCCGTAAGCGTCCGTCGGCTGGGCCGGATCGGTTTCGCGCAGAACCCCCATGGCACCGGGGCCGCTCTGAGCCCGGATCGAGGACAGGAACACGAACCGGCGCACCCGCGCCCGGGCGGCGCATTCGGCGAGATTGCGCGTGGCGTCGAGGTTCGAGGCCCGGTAGTCGTCCTCGGGCGTCCCCGACATGGCGTGGGCGAGGCCCGCCGAGTGCACGACGGCGTCGACCCCCGCCAGGGCGGCCGCCATATTCATCGGCCGGCTGAGGTCGCCCACCACGGCGCTGCTCGCCCCCTCCGGCACCGCGACGGGCCGGCGCAGCAGGACGCGCACCCGGTAGCCCCGCGCCGTGAGGGATGTGAGCAGATGACGGCCGATGAAGCCCGTGGCTCCCGTCAACGCGATGAGCTCTCCGCTCATGGTCCCCCCTGGATCTTCCAGGGCTCCGCCCTGGACCCGCGAAGGGCTCGCCCTTCGAACCCTGATTTCATCAGGCTGGCCGGGCGAAACCATGCAGGATGCCGGCCACCAGGGCAGCACCTGCCCCGCAGGCCAGGACGGTGACCGGCCAGGACGGCCAAAACAAGGTGGCCCCGGCGAGGAGCGCCAGAGCGACGTTGAGGAGGAAGACCCGCCGGATCACACCGGGAACCGTAAGACCGTTGTCGGTGGCGCGCTGGTAGAAATGCGAGCGGTGCGCCTGCCACACCGGTTCACGCCGCGCGGCCCGGCGGATCAGGGTCAGGGTCGCGTCCGCGAGGTAATACAAGGGCAGCAGCAGGGCGGCGACGAGGCCCCCTTCGACGGCGAGGCGGTGGAGCAGCCACGCCCCCAGCAGGCCGATGGGCAGGGAGCCGACATCCCCCAGGAACAGCTTGGCCACCGGCCGATTGAACGGCGCGAAGCCGAGCAACGCTCCCAGGAGCGCCGCCGCGACCAGCATGGGCAGGAACGGCAGGCCGCCGGCCGCACCGAGGAAGACGAGGGCCGCCGTGAGAGGCACGAACTCGGCCACGCTCATCCAGTCGAGCCCGTCCATGAAATTCACGAGATTGACGAACCACACCCCGGCGAGGATCGCGCCGGCCCGCTCGACGGCAAAGGGCAGGCCCGGCGCCAATCGGCCGCCCACCGCGAAGACGAGGCCGGCGACCACGAGGGCCTGCACACCGAGACGGAGGGTTGCCGGCAGGGGTCTGAGGTCGTCGACGGCGCCGAGCACGGTGAGTGCCACGACCGCATGGGCGAGGATCAGGGCCTCCAGTGCGTCGTAACCGGCCCCGCGCACGGCCAGCACTGCGCCGACGCTCGCCAGGACGGCCCCCACGATGGCGATGCCGCCGCCCTGCGGCGTCGGCACCGTATGGCTGGAGCGGGCATTGGGCCGGGCCAGGGCATAGCGCTGGAGCAGCGGCCGCAACGCGAGGATCAGCCCGGCGCTCACCCCGGCGGCGAGGGGGACGGCAACCAGCGGGGCAAGGAACATGATGTGTCCGTGATGCGCAGATCGTCCCCGAAACGTCCCGGGTCTCGAAGGGCAAGCCCTTCGCGGGTCCAGGCAAGGCTTCTTGAGAAACTGGCCCTGCGAAGATGTCGGGCTCTGCCCGACACCCGCCGAAGGGATGATCCCTTCGGAAACCTGGGGGATGGGAGATTCAGGGTCGCCTCAGAACACCTGCTCGGCGGCGTTCCGTCGTCCGACACCGTCCGCCCTGTCTGCGGCCTGCTTGTCCAGGGAGCGATTCACCACGTTGGCGATGCCGACCATGATGGTGTCGAGGACGTAGTCCTTCGGTGTGTAGACCGCCGTGACGCCCATGTTCTTCAGGACCAGTTCGTCCTCGGGCGAGATGATGCCGCCCACCACCACGGGGATGTGGTCGAGGCCGGCTTCCCGCATCTTCGCCTTCACGTCGCGCACGAGAGGAACGTGACTGCCGGAGAGGATCGACAGTCCGACGACGTGGGCGCCCGTCTCCTTCGCCTTGGCGACGATCTCGGTCGGGGTCTGACGGATGCCGTCATAGGTGACGTCGAACCCGACATCGCGGGCGCGCAGCGCAATCTGCTCGGCGCCGTTGGAATGGCCGTCGAGGCCGGGCTTGCCGACGACGAGCTTCGGGGTCTCGCCCAACCGCTCACCGAGATCGGCGATGAGGAGTTTCGCCTCCTCGGCCGCCCCCGACGATACGGTCTCGAGGGTCACGCCCGTGGGGGCGCGGTACTCGCCGAACACTTGGCGCAGGCGTCCGCCCCACTCGCCCGTGGTGACGCCGGCCTTCGCGGCGGCGATGGACACCGGCATGATGTTGGCGCCCGAACGGGCCGCCGCCTCGAGGTCGGCGAGCGCCTTTTCCACCGCCTTCTCGTCGCGCTGGGCGCGCCAGGCGCGGATGCGCTGCTCGGCCTCCATCTCGACGGTCTCGGACACGGTGAAGATCGCACCCTCCCCGGCGGTGAGCGGCGAGGGCTCGCCGGCCTGGAACTTATTGACGCCGACCACGACCTGATCGCCGGCCTCGATGGCCGAGATGCGCTTGGCGTTGGATTCGACCAGCGCCCGCTTCAGGGCACCGGTCTCGACGGCCGCCACCGCGCCGCCGATGCCGCCGATCTCCTCGAGGGCCTTGCGGGTCTCGGCCTTGAGGGATTCGACCTTGGCGTCGATGACCGTCGAACCGTCGAAGATGTCGTCGTATTCGAGGAGGTCCGTCTCGAAGGCCAGGATCTGCTGCATCCGCATGGACCATTGCTGGTCCCACGGACGCGGCAGGCCGAGGGCCTCGTTCCAGGCGGGCAACTGCACGGCGCGCGCCCGGGCACGCTTGGACAACGTCACCGCCAGCATCTCGATGAGGATGCGGTGGACGTTGTTCTCCGGCTGCTGCTCGGTCAGGCCCAGGCTATTGACCTGAACGCCATAGCGGAAAATGCGCTTCTTCGGATCGGTGATGCCGTAGCGCTCCTGGGCGATCTCATCCCAAAGCTCCGAGAATGCCCGCATCTTGCAGATCTCGGTGACGAACCGCATGCCGGCATTCACGAAGAACGAGATGCGGCTGAAGACGTCGGCGAAGCTCGCCTCGTCGAAATCCGGATCGGCCCGGACGGTGTCGAGAACCGCGATGGCGATGGCCAGCGCGTAGGACAACTCCTGCACCGGCGTCGCCCCGGCCTCCTGCAGGTGGTAGGAACACACGTTCATCGGGTTCCACTTCGGCACTTCCTTGGTCGTGAACAGGATCACGTCCTTGGTCAGCCGCAGGGAGGGCGCGGGGGGGAACACGTAGGTGCCGCGCGACAGATATTCCTTGATGATGTCGTTCTGCGTTGTGCCCTGGAGGCCGGACAGCGGCGCGCCCTGCTCCTCGGCCACCGCGAGGTAGAGCGACAACAGCCACGGCGCCGTGGCGTTGATCGTCATCGAGGTGTTCATCTGCTGCAACGGGATCTGGTCGAACAGAGTCCGCATGTCGCCGAGATGCGCGATGGAGACGCCGACCTTGCCGACCTCGCCGCGGGCGAGCTCGTGGTCGGGGTCGTAACCCGTCTGGGTCGGGAGGTCGAAGGCCACCGACAGGCCGGTCTGGCCCTTGGCGAGGTTGCCACGATAGAGCGCGTTCGATTCCTTGGCGTTGGAATGCCCGGCATAGGTCCGGATGATCCAGGGCTTGTCGCGCTTGACCTCGGCGACGGTCGCGTTCGCGCTCATTCCACTCGACTCCGTTCGATTGTGTGCCGCGCTCGTCTGCGCGTGATGCGCGGCACCCTAACCAAGCCGTCGCGGTCCGTCATCCGCTCGCAGGTCGAGCAAGGCGACCTTGACCCAGGAATGCTTGGAAAAATTCTAGATGCGCCTCGCAAGCGAATTGAAGGGCCTCTCAAGTACGGGCACCTCAGAAACGGCCCTAACCACTTGATAAACCACAAAAACAGACATCATCGGCGATGATCGACGACCATTAGAATATGAAATGCAGCCGGAAACCGCTCCACCGAGGGCGATCCGCCCACAAGCGTCTCGTCTTCATAGCCTTTGTGGGGCCTTGGAGCGGTTCGGGTTCGCCGATATAGGGTCGCTCAGAACAAGCTTAGGGAGAGCCAAGATGGCGGCGAGCGCTGCTTCGAGCACGACGGAAATCAAGGATCTTTACGAGATGGGCGAAGTTCCGCCCCTCGGTCATGTGCCGGCCAAGATGTATGCCTGGGCGATCCGCCGCGAGCGCCATGGGCCGCCGGAAGAGTCGCATCAGCTCGAAGTCCTGCCCGTGTGGGACATCGGCGACGACGAAGTTCTCGTCTACGTCATGGCCGCCGGCGTGAACTATAACGGCGTCTGGGCCGGTCTCGGCGAGCCGATCTCGCCATTCGACGTGCACAAGGGCGAGTACCACATCGCCGGTTCCGACGCCTCGGGCATCGTCTGGAAGGTCGGCGCCAAGGTGAAGCGCTGGAAGGTCGGCGACGAGGTCATCGTCCACTGTAATCGCGATGACGGCGACGACGAGGAGTGCAACGGCGGCGACCCGATGTTCTCGCCTTCGCAGCGCATCTGGGGTTACGAGACCGGTGACGGCTCGTTCGCCCAGTTCTGCCGGGTGCAGTCGCGCCAGCTCATGGTCCGCCCCAAGCACCTCACCTGGGAAGAGGCGGCCTGCTACACCCTGACGCTCGCCACCGCCTACCGCATGCTGTTCGGCCACGCGCCGCACACGGTCCGTCCGGGCCAGAACGTTCTCGTGTGGGGTGCCTCGGGCGGTCTCGGCGTGTTCGCCGTGCAGCTCTGCGCCGCCTCGGGTGCCAACGCCATCGCGGTGATCTCCGACGATTCGAAGCGCGACTACGTCATGAGCCTCGGCGCCAAGGGCGTCATCAACCGCAAGGACTTCGATTGCTGGGGCCAGCTGCCGAAGGTCAACTCGCCCGAATACAACACCTGGCTCAAGGAAGCCCGGAAGTTCGGCAAAGCGATCTGGGACATCACCGGCAAGGGCAACGACGTCGACATCGTGTTCGAGCACCCCGGTGAATCGACCTTCCCGGTCTCGACCCTGGTGGCCAAGCGCGGCGGCATGATCGTGTTCTGCGCCGGCACCACCGGCTTCAACATCACCTTCGACGCCCGCTACGTCTGGATGCGCCAGAAGCGTATCCAGGGTTCGCACTTCGCCCACCTGAAGCAGGCCTCGGCCGCGAACCAGTTCATCATCGATCAGAAGATCGACCCGTGCATGAGCGAGGTTTTCCCCTGGGAGCAGATTCCCCAGGCCCACACCAAGATGTGGAAGAACCAGCACGCGCCGGGCAACATGGCCTGCCTCGTCAATTCCCCGCGCCCCGGCCTGCGGACGGTCGAGGACGTCGTCGAGGCCGGCCGCAAGGCCTGATCGTCGAGACCACCGGCGCCGTCTCCGCCAACCGGCGGGGGCGGCGTCGCTCGGCCGTGTCTCTATCGGCCCTTGTCGTTGCCCGGCAGGTGCTGGGCATAGGCCTCCCGCTCCTCTTTCTGCTTGATGAGGTCGGCATAGGCTTGGCGCATCTCGGGCGAGACGGAGACCGAGCGCGTCTTCTCCTTCTTGCGTTTCGGCGCTTTCTTGAACTGGTTGGCGGTCTCGGTCATGGGCTCGTTCCGGCTGCGTCCTATCGAATCAGCATAGGACAGGGCGACGACGTTCGCGAGACGCATCCACCGCCGGTTTCGGTGATCGGCGCACGCTGCTAGACAGCCCTCCGATACGGACTCGCACCGGACGGCGCCCGAGCAATGGAAAAATTCACCACCCTGGAGGGCGTCGCGGCGCCCATGCGGATCGTCAACGTCGACACCGACCGCATCATTCCCAAGCAGTATCTCAAGACCATCAAGCGCACGGGCCTCGGCAAGGGCCTGTTCTCCGAGATGCGCTACCGCGACGACGGCTCGGAGAATCCCGACTTCGTCCTCAACCAGCCCGCCTACCGCAACGCCAGGATCCTCGTGGTCGGCGACAATTTCGGCTGCGGCTCCTCGCGCGAGCATGCGCCGTGGGCGCTGACGGATTTCGGCATCCGCTGCGTGATCTCCACGAGCTTTGCCGACATCTTCTTCAACAACTGCGCCAAGAACGGCATCCTGGCGATCACCGTTTCCCCCGAAGACCTTGAGAAGCTCTTCGAGGATGCCGAGCGTGGCGCCAACGCCACCCTGTCCATCGATCTCGAAGCCCAGACCATCCGGGGCCCGGACGGCGGCACCCTGCATTTCGAGATCGATTCCGGCCGCAAGGAGAGCCTGCTCAACGGCCTCGACGAGATCGGCCTGACCCTGAAGCGCGCGCCCGCCATCGATGCCTACGAGGCGAAGCTCGCGGCCCGCGGCTGGGCCTGAGGAGGGCTCCGCGCGCCGTCCGGGCTTCGTGATCGCCGCCGAGATGGTGCGTGCTCATGGTTCGTTTACCCTGAGCACGCCTTAACGGTGGGGAGACTCACCCGCTCCGGAGACCGCCCATGACGCCGCGCGCGACGCTCACCGCCCTCCTCTGCCTCGCGGGGGCCGCCACCGCCCCGGCGGCCCGGGCCGATTTTCAGGATTGCCTCGCCGGTCTGCAATCGCAGGCCGCCGCGCAGGGCATCTCGGCGCAAGCCTTCCGGGCCGCCACCAACGGCATCCAGTACGATCCGAAGGTGCTCGAACTCGCCTCCGCCCAACCGGAGTTCAAGACGCCGATCTGGGACTATATGGCGGCCCTGGTGGACGAGGAGCGCGTGGACGACGGCAAGGCGGCCATGCGGCAGCACGCCCAGGCGCTGGCCAATGCCGAGAGCCGCTACCACGTCGATCGTCACACCATCGCGGCGGTGTGGGGCGTCGAATCGAACTTCGGCAAGAACCTCGGCAAGATGCCGCTGGTGCAGTCCTTCGCCACGCTGATCTGCGCGAATCACCGCCGCAAGGAGTTCTTCAAGGGCGAGCTGATGGCCACCCTGAAGATCATCGAGCGCGGCGACATCGATCCGTCCCGCCTCACCGGCTCCTGGGCCGGCGCCTTCGGCCAGACCCAATTCATGCCCACCACCTATCAGCGCCTCGCCGTGGACGGCGATGGCGACGGGCGCCGCGACCTCGTCGATTCGGTCCCCGATGCCGTCGCCTCCACGGCGAATTTCCTGCGCGTGGCGAAATGGCAGAACGGCCAGCCCTGGGGCTACGAAGTGCGCCTCCCGCGCGGCTTCAACGCCAGTGCTGCGGGCCGCAAGAACCGTCACGCCGTCGCCCACTGGGCCGCCATGGGCGTGACCCGCATCGACGGCCGCCCCCTCACGGGTGACGCGCCCATCGGCATCCTGATCCCCGCCGGTGTCGACGGTCCGGCTTTCGCCGTGACCAAGAACTTCGACGCGCTCTACTCCTACAACGCAGCCGAATCCTACGGTCTGGCCATCGCGGTCCTGTCCGATCGCCTGCGCGGGCGCCCCGGCATCCAGGCCGAGTGGCCCACCGACGATCCGCCCCTGTCCCGCGCCGAGCGCCGCGACCTCCAGACCCGGCTGGCCGCGCGTGGCTACGATGTCGGCGAGCCCGACGGCAAGGTCGGTTCCAAGACCCGCGACGCCATCAAGGACGTCGAGCGCAGCCTCGGCATGCCGGTGACCGGACGTCCCGGCGCGAAGGTGCTGCAGGCCCTGCAGCGGGGATGAGCCGACCCGCCGGCGATGTCAGGCGGCCACCACCACCTCGGTGGTCACTGAATTCGCGATGAAGCAGGCCTCGTGCGCCGCATGGTGCAGTCGGGCGAGACGTTCGGCATCGGGCGTCTCGCCCGACCAGACGATCCGTGGGTTGAGCACCACGCGCGTCACGGCCTGCCGGCCTGGGGCGATCTCGGCCATCGTGCCCTCGGCGTGGTCGCGATAGGCGACCACATGGAGGCCCGCCAGCCGCGCCACGTGCAGGAAACTCAGCATGTGGCAGCCGGAGAGGGCTGCGACCAGCATCTCCTCGGGGTCGACGGCCTCGGCCACGGCCCATTTGCCGACGACGTGCGGTGATGCGGACCCCGGCAGCGTGATCCCGCCGTCGAACGCGATCGTGTGCCCGCGGCTGTAGCGACCCAGCGCGAAATCCTCGCCTTCCGCCAAGCGCCACGACACGTCTGCACTGTAGCTGGCCATCCGCCTCTCCTGACGTGGACCTTTCGTCGGCGGCTCCGAAAACGAAAAAGGCCGGGCGATCCGCCCGGCCTTTCCGTTCGTCCAGGGACGAAAAACCTTACTCGGCTGCGGCGGTCTTCGCGGCGGACTTCGCAGCCTTCTCGGCCTTGCGGGCGTCCTTGTTCGCCTTCGAGGCATCGGCCTTGGCGGCCTTCTCGGCGGGGCGATCGGCGCGTTCGACGATACGGGCGGACTTACCACGACGGTCGCGCAGGTAGTACAGCTTGGCGCGACGCACCTTGCCGCGACGGACGACCACGATGGAGTCGATCAGCGGTCCGTAGAGCGGGAACACGCGCTCGACGCCCTCGCCGTAGGAAATCTTGCGGACGGTGAAGTTCTCGTTGATGCTGCCGCCGGAGCGGGCGATCACGACGCCCTCGTAGGCCTGAACGCGGGTGCGCTCGCCTTCCTTCACCTTGACGTTCACGATGACCGTGTCGCCGGGCTGGAAATCGGGGATGGTCTTGCCGAGCGCAGCGATCTGCTCCTGCTCGAGCTGTTGGATGATGTTCATCGGTCATGTCCTGCCGGTGCGCGCCCGACGATCCCCGGATGGGACCGCGTGCGTCAGGATTTCGGCATCCTGTTTTGAGTTGCCCGGGGCCTTACACGAGGGGACGATGTTTGCCAACCCGGGCGGGCGGTGCGCGATCCGCGCCGCGCAGTTGAGAAAACGCGCCCCGCGGTCCACATGGGAGAGCCATGCCGCAGGAATCCGGCATCACTCCCGGCCGGCCTTGAACCGGCGCAGCGGACGAGGATTTTTCGAACCATGTTCATCCAGACCGAAGCCACCCCGAACCCCGCCACCCTGAAGTTCCTGCCCGGTCGCGTGGTGCTCGACCAGGGCACCTTCGAGGCGCGCGACGCCGAGGCCGCCGCCCGCTCGCCCCTCGCCCAGCGCCTGTTCGACGTTCCGGGCGTGGCGGGCGTCTATTTCGGCCACGACTTCATCTCCGTCACCAAGGCCGAGGACGAGAACCTGTGGCCGCAGGTGAAGCCCGCCATCCTCGGCGCCATCATGGAGCACTTCCAGTCCGGCGCCCCGGTGCTGGCGGCGGGCACGAGCCCGGGCGACGACGACGCGGAAGAGTTCTTCGACCCGGCCGACGCCGAGACCGTGGTGACGATCAAGGATCTGCTCGAGACCCGCGTGCGCCCCGCCGTGGCGGGCGACGGCGGCGACATCACCTTCCGGGGCTACAAGGAGGGCGTGGTCTACCTCGAGATGAAGGGCGCCTGCTCGGGCTGCCCTTCCTCCACCGCCACCCTGCGCCACGGCGTGCAGAACCTGTTCCGTCACTTCCTGCCGGAGATCCGCGAAGTCCAGGCGATCTGATCCGAACGCCGTTGGTTCGTTACGGTCTGGCGGAAAGCGCCCTCGCCCGAACGCCGCCGGGCTTGCCCATTCGGCGACCGCTTTGACCGAGCGGGCGCCGAATGGGGCATCGGCCGGCGCAATCCGGCAACACCGGCCCGCCAATCCAACGGAAACGGCCGCCCCGCTCTGACGAGGCGGCCGTTTTTGTCTTACCATGGCGCCCCCGGCGGGAGGACACTCGGCTCCTGGCGCCGCGCAGTTCGGGAGTGACGTTGCGTATCCTGGCCATCGATACGGCGCTCGACGCCTGCTCCGTCTGCATCGCGACGGACGCATCCGACGATCTCCTCGCCCATGAGTCGATGGTCCTCGGGCGCGGCCATGCCGAGGCCCTGCTGCCCATGATCGAGCGCGTGGTCGCCCGTGTCGATGGCGGGTTCGAGGCCATCGACCGCGTCGCCGTGACCGTGGGACCGGGGAGCTACACGGGCCTGCGCGTCGGCCTGTCGGCGGCCCGCGCCATCGGACTCGCCGCCGGAATCCCCGTCGTCGGCGTCACCACCCTGTCGGCCCTGCTGGCCCCGCTCCTGGCGCTCGGCGGCGCCGGCCTCATCGTCGCCGCCATCGATGCCCGGCACGGCGCCGTCTACCTCCAGGCCATGAGCATGGCCGACGGGATCGTGGTGCCCCCGAGCCTGCTGCCCGTCACGGAGGCGGCCGCACTTCTCGACGGAGACGTGACCCTCGTCGGCTCCGGCGCCCCGGCCCTCGCCGCCGTGCTGAAGGCGCGCGGCCTCGACGTGCGGCTCGCCGGCACGGGCGCGTCCGACATCGCCTGGATCGCGTCCCTCGGCATGCTCGCCGATCCGGCCCAGGCCCTGGCCCGTCCCCTCTACCTGCGCGGCCCCGACGCGCAGCCCCAGGATCACGCGAGGCTCGCCCGCCGATGACGCGACCGCTGGCTCCGTTCTGGCCCTTCGATCTCTGGTCCGCCTGGTGGGAGGCGTGGGGCGGTGCGCCCTACGTGGCGATCCTGCGCGATTCGGGGCAGGCCCGGGCCCTCGCCCGGCTCCATGCCACCGCCTTCGCCCGCCCCTGGGACGCCCACGAGTTCGAGCGCATGCTGTGCGAGCGTTCCACGGAGGCCCATGCCCTGTGGAAAGGCGGCGCCATCCAGGGCTTCGTCCTCTCGCGCCGGGCGGCGGACGAGGCCGAGATCCTCACGGTGGTCCTCGCCCCGGCAATGCGGGGCAACGGCCTCAGCCGGCGGCTCGTCGCCGACCATCTCGCCCATCTGGCGTTTTCGGGCGTGCGCCACGTCCATCTCGAAGTCGACGAAGGCAACGCGCCTGCCCTGAAACTCTATGCGCGCCTGGGCTTCCGGCAGGTCGGCGAACGCACGGGCTACTATGCCCGCGCCGATGGCACCCGCGCCACCGCCCTGACCATGACGGCCGAGTTGGCGTGACGCGTCGGGCGGTCCGATGACGCGCCTCGGCACGATCCTGCGCCTCGCCCTCTGCGCCCTCGCCTTCGCGGCGATGGTCGGGCCTCATCTGCTCAGCCTGCGCTTTGGGCGCGGCCGGCTGGCCGGGCATCTGCCGACCTGGTTCCACCGCGTCTTCCTGCGCCTGTTCGGCGTGCGCGTGACCCAGAGCGGCACCCCGCCAGCACCGGGCGAAGCGGCCCTGGTGCTCGCCAACCACGTCTCTTGGCTCGATATCCTCGTCCTCGGGTCCCTGCGCCCCCTGTCGTTCGTGGCGAAATCCGAGATTGCCGGCTGGCCGGTGATCGGCACCCTGGCGCGGCTCCAGCGCACGGTGTTCATCGACCGCACCCGGCGCACCGCGACCGCCGCCGTCAACACCACCGTGGCCAACCGTCTGGCGGGCGGCGACCTCATCGTGCTGTTCGCCGAGGGGACAACGGGGGACGGCACCCGCCTCTTGCCGTTTCGCTCCTCCCTGGTGGGGGCGGCGCGGGCCGCCATCGATGGATCGACGGGCGGCCCCGAGCGCATCCGCCTGCAGCCCCTGGCCCTCACCTATCCCCGTCGCAACGGCCTGCCCCTGGTGCGCTCCGAGCGGCCGGGAATCGCCTGGTACGGCGATATGGAACTCGCCCCCCACCTCGCCGAATTCTTCGACAAAGGCCCCATCGACGTCCATGTGGTCTGGGGGGCGCCCATCGCGTTCGAGGCCGGCACCGACCGCAAGCGCGCCACCGCCCTGGCGGAAGCCTCCGTTCGCGAGGCCCTGCAGCGGGCGGTCACCGGACGTCCGCCCATGGGCGTGATTTGGGACGGCGCGCGCACGCGGCCCGAAGCCGGGCCGAACGAGGCGGTAACCGGCGTGCCGGCCCTGTAAGCATAGGTCCGGGGGTCGCGACGGCGGGCGTGAACCGTGCTAAGGGCTCAAACGGAAGCGGGTCGGGACCGGACTGTTGAAGAAAGCCTTCGTCAAATCCTACGGCTGTCAGATGAACGCCTACGACGCCACGCGGATGGCGGACGTGCTCGGCGCCGAGGGCTACACCGCCACCGAGACGGTGGAGGAGGCCGATGTCGTCATCCTGAACACCTGCCACATCCGTGAGAAGGCCGCCGACAAGGTCTATTCGGAACTCGGCCGCCTGCGCGTCCTCAAGGGCGAGCGGGCGCAAGCCGGCCAGGACACCCGCATCGTGGTCGCTGGCTGCGTCGCCCAGGCCGAGGGCGCGGAAATCCTGTCGCGGGCGCCCACCGTCGACGTGGTGGTCGGTCCCCAGAACTATCATCGCCTGCCCGATCTCCTGGCCCGGTCGCGCACCAAGCGCGTCGTCGACACGGAATTCCCCGTCGAGGACAAGTTCGATCACCTGCCGGCGCGGCGCACCCTCGGGGCCACGGCCTTCCTCACGGTGCAGGAGGGCTGCGACAAGTTCTGCGCCTTCTGCGTCGTGCCTTATACCCGTGGCGCCGAGGTCTCCCGCTCCGTGGCGGCGATCCGCGCCGAGGCCGAGAAGCTCCTTCAGGGCGGTGCCCGCGAGATCACCCTCATCGGCCAGAACGTGAACGCCTATCACGGCGTCGGCCTCGATGGCGGGGCGGCGACCCTGCCGGACCTGATGCGGGTGATTGCGGACCTGCCGGGCCTCCTGCGCCTGCGCTACACCACCAGCCACCCCAACGACATGGCGCCCGACCTCGTGGCCGCGCATGGCGATCTGCCAGCCCTCATGCCGTTCCTGCACCTTCCGGTGCAGTCGGGCTCGGACCGGGTGCTGAAGGCGATGAACCGCAAGCACACGGCCGACGCCTACCGCGCCCTCATCGCCGACGTCCGCGCTGTGCGGCCCGACATCGCCCTGTCGTCGGACTTCATCGTCGGCTTCCCCGGCGAGACCGAGGCCGAGTTCGAGGAGACCCTCCGCCTCGTCTCGGATATCGGCTTCGCCAGCGCCTACTCGTTCAAGTACAGCCCCCGCCCCGGCACGCCAGCGGCGGAGTGGGCCGACGCGGTACCGGAGGACGTGAAGAACCGCCGCCTCCAGGCGCTCCAGACCCTGCTCGACGCGCAGCGCCACGCCTTCAACGCCTCGTTCGTCGGCGCGACCGTCGACGTGCTGGTCGAGAAGGCCGGGCGCCATCCCGGTCAGGTCGCCGGCAAGACGCCGCACCTCCTCCCCGTTCAGTTCGACGCGCCCACATCCACCATCGGGACCGTGGTGCCCGTGCGGATCGTACGCGCGGGCTCCAACAGCCTGTTCGGCGAGGCCGTCGCGGATGCGGCGGTGGCGGCTTGAGCGGATGGACCGGCCCGATTCGTCCATCAGCGAAGGGAAGTGGCGTGTCAGCATCTGATGGGATCGGCCGGGGTAGCCCGTTGCGCGGGCGCGGCCCGGCGGCACGCATGGGCGAGATCGTCGAATTGGTGGAAGCGTCCCTGACCTTCGACGACAACCGTCTCGCGAGCCTCGTCTTCGGTCAGTACGATCAGAACGTCGCCCATATCGAGCGGCGTCTGTCCGTCACCGCCACGGCCTTGGGCAATCACCTCGTCATCAAGGGCTCGCCCGAAGCGGCGGAAAAGGCCCGCAAGGTGTTCGAACGGCTCTATGCCCGCGTCCGGACGAGCGGCACCGCCCTGACCCTCGGAGACGTCGACGGCGCGATCCAGGAGACGACCCAGCAGGGCACGCTGTTCCCGGCGGCGGAGGTCAGTGCCGAGCCCGACCGGCCGGTCTTCGACCAGATCGCCACCCGGCGGCGCGGCGCCGTGCGCGCCCGCAACACGGCCCAGGACGCCTACATCAAGCTCCTGCGCAGTCGTGAACTCGTCTTCGCCGAGGGGCCGGCCGGCACCGGCAAGACCTGGCTCGCCGTGGGTCATGCCGTTTCCCTGCTCGAACAGGGCCATGTCGAACGCATCATTCTCTCGCGTCCCGCCGTCGAGGCCGGCGAACGCCTCGGGTTCCTGCCGGGCGACATGCGCGAGAAGGTTGATCCGTATCTCCGCCCGATCTACGACGCGCTCTACGACTTCATGGAGGCGCGCCACGTCGATCGCGGCCTGCAGACGGGCGTCATCGAGATCGCGCCCCTCGCCTTCATGCGCGGGCGCACCCTCACCAACGCCGTGGTGCTCCTCGACGAGGCGCAGAACACCACGTCGATGCAGATGAAGATGTTCCTCACCCGTCTGGGCGAGAACTCCCGGATGATCATCACGGGCGATCCGAGTCAGATCGATCTGCCGCCGGGCCAGCGTTCGGGCCTCGTCGAGGCCGTGAACATCCTCGACGGCGTCGAGGGCATCGGCCGCGTCACCTTCCGCGACGTCGACGTGGTCCGCCACGACCTCGTGCGCCGCATCGTCACCGCCTACGAATCGGCCGCCCACGGCGAGCACGAATCCGACCGCAACCCGAACCCCCGTCGCCGGCCCAACGCATGATTCCGACGCCCGAGATCGATGTCGCCGTCGAGGACGAACGCTGGGACACGGTGGTGCCCGATCTCGAAGCCTTCGTGATCCGGGCCGTCTCGGCGGGGCTCGCCATTGCGCCCGACGCGCCACGCGACGCCGTCGAGGTCAGCATCCTGCTCACCACCGACGCGGCCGTGCAGGCCCTGAACAAGACGTGGCGGGGCAAGGACAAGCCCACCAACGTGTTGTCGTTTCCGAGCCCGCCGCAGCCCCCCCATGTGGGAATGGCGCGCCCGTTGGGCGATGTCGTTCTTGCGTATGACACGATGCTGCGCGAGAGTGCCGAGCAGTCGAAGCCGCTCAGCCACCACCTCGCGCACCTTCTGGTCCATGGCACCCTTCACCTCCTCGGTCAGGACCACGAGACGGGCGACGCGGACGCCGAGGCCATGGAGGCCCTCGAGGTCGCGGCCCTCGGCACCCTGGGCGTGCCCGATCCCTACGCCGATTGAGCGGCAGCGCATCCTGCCAATCCAGATCAGAGAGACATGACGAACGATCGAAGTCGCGGCGCGGCCCAGGCCGCGCCCAGCGCGCATGACGGCGAGGCTCAGGCGCGTGAGCCCTGGTACGACCGTCTGCTGCACGTGTTCCACCTGCGTCCGCGCGATTCGTTGCGCGACGACATCGAGGACAGGCTGGCCGAGCCGGATTCGGGCGAGAACGCATTCTCGCCCATCGAGCGGGCCATGCTCAAGAACGTGCTCGGCCTGCACAAGGTACGGGTCGACGACGTGATGATTCCGCGCGTCGACATCGTCGCCGTTTCCATGGACACGACGCTCGGCGAATTGCTCAAGCTGTTCCGCGCGGACGGTCATTCGCGCCTGCCCGTCTACGGCGAGACCCTCGACGATCCGAAGGGCATGGTCCACATCCGCGACTTCGTCGATCACATCGCGGCCCGCGCCGAAGCGGGCGGCCGTCGCGGCGCGGGCGCGCCCATCGAACTGGCGGACGACGTGCCCCTGAGCCCGCGCCGGAACCGGCAATCCCTGGGCAACCTCAACCTCGGCAACGTCGATCTTTCGGTGACCCTCGCCTCGGCCCGCATCCAGCGGCCGGTGCTGTTCGTGCCGCCGTCGATGCCGGCCATCGACCTCCTGGTGCGGATGCAGGCGACGCGCACCCACATGGCCCTCGTCATCGACGAGTATGGCGGCACCGACGGGCTCATCTCCATCGAGGATCTCATCGAGATGGTCGTGGGCGACATCGAGGACGAGCACGACGTGTCGGAAGAGCGCCTCGTGCAGCGCGTCGAGGGCGAGGGTGAGGTGTTCGTGGCCGATGCCCGCGCCGGCCTCGCCGAGGTGTCGGAGGCCAGCGGCGTCGATCTCGTCGCGGCGGTGGGCGAGATGGCCGAGGAGATCGACACCATCGGGGGCCTCATCGTCACCCTCGCGGGTCGGGTGCCCTCGCGTGGCGAACTCATCGCCGGTCCGGGCGACCTCGCCTTCGAGGTGCTCGACGCGGACCCGCGCCGGGTGAAGCGCCTGCGCCTCCAGCGCGGCGATGCCCGGATCGGAGCCGTGGTGCCCCTGGCCCTGCCGCCGCCCGCCGCCAATCCGGGTCTGGAAGCGCCCGCTTCGTGAGCGCGCCCGCGAGGCACGACGCCCGATGAGCCGCACCGAAGCCATGCCGGCCACCATGGCCGCGCCGGGTCTGTTCGCGCTCGTCGCCCAGGGGGTGATGCTGAGCGCGGGCTGGCGCCGGCTGGCCCTCGCCTACGGCGCTGGGGCCGTCGGCGCCCTCGCGATGCCGCCCTTCGGCGCCCTTCCGGCCCTCGTCGTCGCCCTCTGCGTCGCCGTCTGGCTCCTCGACGGGGCCACCACCGGCCGGGGCAGGTGGCAGACCCTGCGCAAAGCCGGCCTCATCGGCTGGGCCTGGGGCTTCGGCTACCTCACGGCCGGGTTGTGGTGGCTCGGCTCGGCCTTCCTCGTCGAGGCGGACGAATTCGCCTGGGCCCTGCCCCTCGGCGTCATCGGCCTGCCGGCCGTCCTCGGCTTGTTCTATGGCGTCGGGTTCGCCCTGGCCCGCCTCGTCTGGTCCCCCGGCGCCGGGCGGATCTTCGCCCTGGCCTTCGGACTCTCGACCTGCGAGTGGCTGCGGGGCCACCTCTTCACCGGGTTTCCCTGGAACACCCTCGGCATGGCGCTGGGTCAGAACCTCTGGCTCATGCAGAGTGCCGCCGGCATCGGCCTCTACGGCCTCACGCTCCTCGCCGTCCTCGTGGCCGCCGCGCCCGCGACGTTTGCCACGGGCGCGACCCTGCGGGCGCGCCTGGGGCCGTCCCTCGCCGCGGGCTTCGTCCTCGCCGCCATGGCGTTCCACGGTCTGACGCGCCTGCCCGAAGGGCCGGATGCCACGGTGCCGGGCATCCGCCTGCGCCTCGTGCAGCCGAACCTGAATCAGGACGTCAAGTTCCGCCCGGAGAACCGGGCGGATATCCTCGACCGCTATATCGAACTCAGCGATCGGGCCGCCGCCCCGGATCGCTCTGGCCTCACCGACGTCACCCACGTGATCTGGCCGGAATCGGCCTTCCCGTTCCTCATTCAGCGCGATCCGGACGCCCTGGCCCGCATCGCCGCCGCCCTGCCGCCGGGCAAGCACCTCATCACCGGCGCGGCCCGGGCGGACACGCCGCCGGAAGTCGGGCGCCCGCATTTCTTCAATTCGATCCTCACCCTGGCGGCGGGGCCGAAGCTCGGTGACACCTACGACAAGGTCCACCTCGTTCCCTTCGGCGAGTACCTGCCGGCCTTCCTGGACGCGTCCCTGCGGGCCCTCCACATCCGGCAATTCGTCGCGGTGCCGGGGGGCTTCACGCCCGGCGACCGGGCGCATCAGCGCATCCTGTCGGTGCCGGGCCTGCCCCCCATCGCCGCCACCATCTGTTACGAGGCGATCTTCCCCGGCGCCATCGTGCCCGAGGCGAGCCCGAACGGTCCGCCGCCGGTGCCGGGCCTCATCCTCAACCTCACCAACGACGCCTGGTTCGGCGACACGCCGGGGCCGCGCCAGCATTTCGCGCAGGCCCGTCTCCGCGCCGTCGAGGAGGGTCTGCCCCTGGTGCGCGACGCCAACACCGGCATCTCGGCCGTGGTCGATGCCCATGGCCGCATCACCGCGAGCCTGCCGCTGGGGGTGGAAGGCGTCCTCGACGCCGACCTGCCCGTGCGCCTGGAGCAGCGCACGGTCTATGCCCGCTTCGGCGACGCGCCGTTTTGGCTCCTCCTCGGCCTTACCCTGCTCCTCGCCATAGCCGCGCGCCGTCGCGTCGCATGACGTCATCGACCGGCGCCTTGCGTCCCCTCCTCCTCGGCCTCGGCATCATGCTCGTCGCCTTCAACATGCGGCCGGCCCTCACCTCCGTCGGGCCGCTCCTCGATGCGATCCGCACGGCCACGGGGCTGGGCAATGTGGGAGCGGCCTACCTCACCACCCTGCCGGTCCTGTGCATCGGCCTCGCCTGCACCCTCGGCCCCGTGGTGATCCGACGCCTCGGCGCAGACCGGGGCGTACTCCTCGCGGTCGCCGTCGTCGCCCTCGGTTCGGGTCTGCGTGGACTCGGCGGTTTGGAACCCCTGTTCATCGGCGCCTGCCTCGCCGCCTTCGGCATCGGGCTCTCGGGCGTGCTGCTGCCGGGACTCGTCAAGCGCGAGTTTCCCGCTCGCGTCGGCCTCATGACCGGACTCTACACCATGGTCCTATGCCTCGGGGCGGCCGCCGGGGCCGGCTTCAGTGTGCCCTTGGCACGCGCGACGGACAGCTGGTCGTTTGCTCTCGGCCTGTGGGGCCTGCCGGCCCTCATGGCCACCCTGGCGTGGATCCCCTTCGCTCGCAGGCCGGATCCGGCCGAACGCGCCGTACGTCGCCGGCCGCTCTGGCGCGATCCCCTGGCATGGCAAGTCACCGGCTTCATGGGCCTGCAATCGTCCCTGGCCTACATCCTGTTCGGCTGGCTGCCGGTGGTGTTGCAGAGCCGGGGCCTCGACGCCACCGAGGCCGGGTTCGTCGCCTCCCTCATGAGCATCGGACAGGCGCCCTTCGCCCTCCTCGTGCCGTCCTTCGCCGCCCGGGCAAAGGATCAGCGCCTCTACGCCGCCGCCCTCCTGGCGCTCGCCGTCATGACGATCCTCGGTCTCGTCTTCGGACCTCTCGCGTTCGCCCTGCCCTTCGGCATGTTGCTCGGCGGCAGCCTCGGCGGTCTGTTCGGCCTCGGCCTCACCATCATCGTCCTGCGCGCCCGCGACACCGCCGGGGCGGCCGACCTCGCCGCCATGTCGCAGAGCGTCGGCTACACTCTCGCCTCCCTCGGCCCCCTCGGCTTCGGCCTCGCCCACGACCTCACCGGCGGCTGGGGTGCCTCCGTCGCCCTGTTCTGCCTCATCGCCGCCGCCGCGTGGCTGTGCAGCCTCGGCGCCGGGCGAAACCGGACCGTCGGCACCCGTTAAGCGCTTCGTCTGGCTCTGCCCGACGCCCGCCGAAGGGATGATCCCTCCAGAATCCCAGACATACGAAAAACCCCGCACGGCCGGGCGGCCATGCGGGGCTGAACGTCGAGACCGCGAAAACCTTATTCGGCGGCGACGCGGTGGGCCTGGCTGCCATCCGTGTAGGTCTCGGCCTGGAGACGCTTGCCCGGGGCGGCGCGCCCCGGCAGGGGCGGCAGGGCCTTGGCCTTCTCCAGATCGATGCCGGCACCCTCGGCGACGCGGCGACCGTAATCCTCGTCGGCATGCCAGAAGTGCCAGACCATCCGCAGCTGGATGGGCTCGGGGCACTGCTTCATGTCGCCGACGAGGTTGGCGATGAGATCGTCACGCTCCCAAGCCTCGAACGAGCGGTAGCGCACGCCCGCCTGGGTGTAGTCGTCCTCGGTGCGCGAGGTCTGGTAGCGGCCGAGATTGCCCGTCACCGGCTGATGGTAGTCCTTCGCCGGCTTCGGCGCCTCACGCAGGCCCTCGGCGAGCGTCGAGGGCTCGTAGTTGATGTGGGCGTTCGGGCCGGTGCCGTCGACGCCGTAGGTCATCTGGCCGTCGCGCTGGTTCGAATAGACCTTCACGCCGGGCTGCGGCGCATTGATCGGCAGCTGGAGGTAGTTGGCGCCGACGCGGTAACGCTGGGTGTCCGAGTAGGACAGCGTGCGCCCTTGGAGCATCTTGTCGTCCGAGAAGTCGATGCCATCCACGAGCACGCCCGTGCCGAAGGCCGACTGCTCGACTTCCGCGAAGAAGTTGTCGGGCACCCGGTCGAGGACCATGCGGCCGACGGGCAGCAGCGGGAACTGATCGACGGGCCACAGCTTCGTGTCGTCGAGGGGATCGAACGACAGGTGATCGTTCGGGCCGTCCGGCATGATCTGCACGCAGAATTCCCACTCGGGGAAGTTGCCGGCCTTGATGTTGTCGTAGAGGTCACGGGTCGCGTGGCCGACATCCTTGGCCTGGATCTCGGACGCCTGGGCCGAGGTCAGATTGCGCACACCCTGCTTCGGCTCCCAATGGAACTTGCAGAGCACGGCCTCGCCCTGGTCGTTGACGAGCTTGTAGGTGTTGACCCCCGAGCCTTCCATCTCGCGATAGTTGGCCGGAATGCCCCACGGCGACTTCAGATGCGTGACCATGTGGATGGCTTCGGGGTGCTGGGCCACGAAGTCGAAGAAGCGCCACGGCTCCTGACGGTTGGTCACCGGATCGGGCTTGAACGCGTGGATCATGTCGGGGAACTTGATCGCGTCGCGGATGAAGAAGACCTTGAGGTTGTTGCCCACGAGGTCCCAGTTGCCGTCGACGGTCTTGAACTTCACCGCGAAGCCGCGCGGGTCGCGCTCGGTCTCGGGCGATTCCTTGGCGCCCGCCACGGTTGAGAAGCGCACGAACATCGGCGTCTTCACGCCGGTCTCGTTGAGGACGCGGGCACGGGTGTACTTGGAAGCCGGCTCGTCGCCGATCTTACCGTAAGCCTCGAACCAACCGTGGGCGCCAGCGCCGCGGGCATGGACCACGCGCTCCGGGATCCGCTCACGGTCGAAATGCGTGATCTTCTCGATGAACTGGTAGTTCTCGAGGGTCGCGGGGCCGCGCTCGCCCACCGTGCGGGTGCTCTGGTTGTCGCGGACCGGATGGCCCTGACGGGTGGTCAGAATCGGGCGTTGATCGCTCATGAGCACTCCTTACGAAAAAACGGACCGGGGATGCGACGTCAGCCAAGCGCGCCGTCCGACGCATCGACCCTGGAATGGTTCTGAGACAGGCTTATGAACCGCCCGCGATCGTTTGGCCAATGCATCGTGGCAAAGGTTCTGATAGATACAGCCTATGAACCTGTCCGGCCTGTCCCTGCGCGATCTCGAATATGTGGTGGCCGTCGCGGAGGAGACGCATTTTGGCCGGGCCGCCGAACGCTGCAATGTCAGCCAGCCGACCCTCAGCGTGCAGGTGCGCAAGCTCGAGGAGGCTTTGGGGATCGTCCTGTTCGAGCGCAGCAACCGCCGGGTGATGCTGACGCCCGCCGGCCAGGGCATCGTCCGGCAGGCCCGGACAGTGCTGGCGGAAGCCCAGCGCCTGCTGGTGCTGGCGAGCGAAGGGCGCGGGGCGCCCCTTACGGGCCGCCTCGTCCTGGCGGCGATCCAGACCCTCGGGCCGTACCTGTTCCCCCTGATCCTGCGCAGTCTGCGCCAGGAATTTCCCCTCCTGGCCCTGGCGCTGAGCGAAGCCCGCACGGCCGAGATTCTGGACGGATTGCGCGATGGGCGGATCGACGCGGCCCTGCTCTCCCTGCCGATCCCGACGGCGGGGCTGGCGGTGTCGCCGCTGTTCATCGAGCCGTTCCTCCTCACCTGCCCCGCCGACCACGCCCTGGCGCGGGGCGGTGCCCTGCGCGCCCGCGATATCGCCGGCCCGGATCTCCTCCTTCTCGACGAGGGCAATTGCCTGCGCGACCAGACGGTAGCGGCCTGCGGTGCCGGCAGCGCCGCCGGGCGCCACGCCACGAGCCTGGAAACCCTGCGTTCCATGGTGGCGGCGGGGGCCGGCTACACCCTTCTGCCGGCGCTCGCCGTGCCGGCCGCCCCCGATCCAAGCGGATTGACCGTGACGCGGGGCTTCGACGTCGATGGCCCCGGCCGTACCGTCGCCCTGGCCTGGCGCGCCAGCGATCCGCGCGGGGCCGGCCTGTCGCACCTCGCCGCCTTCTTCCGCACCCACGCACCCGCCGGCACCACCGCTTGCCGCGACGACGGGGTCCTGCGGCCCGTGCGTGGCTCACGCCCCGCGCGGGATCGCCGTGACAGCGTGGCCGATCCGGTGTAGCGCGCACGGTACTGTTTCCCTCCCCGCTCCGGCCTCCCGCCTTGCCCCATCTCCGGTCCCTCGGCCTCTGGGCGGCCCTCGTGGCGGCCTCGGGCGCCCTCGCGTACGGCCTCAGCCTGGGGCATTTCCCGGCGGCCCTCCTGCTGGGACCGATGCTCGCCGCCATCGCGTTCGGCGTCGGTGGAGCCGGCCTCGCCGTGCCGCGCGCCGGCTTCATGGCCGCCCAGACGATGATCGGCTGCCTCGTGGCCAAGGCCGTGACGACGGAGATCGTCACCACCATCACGGAGGATGGCTGGCTCATCCTCGCCGTGGTCCTCGTCACCGTGCTGGCCGGGGCCGTGGTCGGCTGGACCCTCACCCGCCTGCGCATCCTGCCCGGCACCACCGCCGCCTGGGGCTCTTCGCCCGGGGGGGCCGCCGCCATGGTGGCGATGTCGGAGGAATACGGGGCCGATCCGCGCCTCGTCGCGTTCATGCAATATGTCCGGGTCGTCGCCGTGGTGCTGTCGGCCTCCGTGGTGGCGCGCCTCCTCACCGACGTCTCGGCGCCCCCGGCCCCCGCTCCGGCCACCGCCGCGCCCTTCGCGGTGCTGGCGACCCTCGCCGTCGCGGCCGCCGGCTTCGGCCTCGCGCGCCTTCTACGGCTGCCCGCCGCCGCCCTGATCGGCCCGATGCTGCTCGGCGCCCTGCTGCATGCCTTGGGCCTCGTCAGCATGGCCCTGCCGCTGCCGCTCCTCGACCTCGCCTACGCGACCATCGGCTGGTATGTCGGCCTGCGCTTCCGCCGGGAAACCTTGGCGGAAACCGTGGCGGCCCTGCCCGGCATCCTGGTGGCGACCGTGGGGGTCATCGCCCTCTGCGCCGTCTGGGCCTTCGGTCTCACCTACCTCCTGCCCATCGATCTCCTCACGGCCTACCTCGCCACGAGTCCGGGTGGACTCGATTCCGTGGCGATCATCGCCGTGGGCTCGAAGGCGGACGTGTCGTTCGTCCTCGCCGTGCAGACCCTGCGGCTGTTCGTGGTGCTCATCACCGGCCCGCTGCTGGCCAAGTGGATCGCCCGCGCGGCCCCGACGCGGTCCTGACCATGCTGGCCCTCTACCTCGCCTTCCTGAATTCCTGGCGCGGCCTCGTGCACGGCGCCCGCACGGAACGCGCCGTTCGCCTCGAACTCGTGCTGCTCGTCCTGGGCGTCCCCCTCGGCTTGCTCCTCGGCACGACCCTTTGGGTCCGCGTCGCCCTGCTGGCAAGCCTGCTCCTGATGCTGGCGGCGGAATTTCTCAACACCGCCATCGAGAAACTGTGCGACCATCTCCATCCCGGCCATCATCCGAAGATCGGGATCGTCAAGGATCTGGCCTCGGCCGGGACGTTTTCGGCGCAGGGCATCGCCGCCCTGATCTGGATCGCCGCCTTGATCGAGCGGATCGGCTGAGGCGGGCGCGACAAGTGAGAGCCCCATTGATCTGAATTCCAACCGGCGAGGCTCCGATGGCAATGCAGTTCCCGGCGATCACCGACACGCATCGGGCCTTCATCGAAACCCAGAAGATCTTCTTCACCGGCTCCTGCGCGACGGGGACGCGGGTCAACATCTCACCGCGCTCCACCGCCCATCTGCACGTGCTGGGCCCGAACGCTGTGGCGTATCTCGACCTCACCGGCAGCGGCAGCGAAACGGCGGCCCACGTGAAGGCCGGCGGCGCCCTGACCATCATGCTGTGCGCCTTCGACGGCGCGCCCATGATTCTGCGCCTCTATGGCCAGGGCCGCATCGCGTTCCGGGGGACGCCCGATTACGCGGCCTTCCTCGACCGTTTCCATGGGGGCGCGGAGCCCGCTGGCGCGCGCCAGATCGTCTTTCTCACCGTCGACCTCGTGCAGACGAGTTGCGGCTATGCCGTGCCGTTCTTCGACCATGTCGGCGAGCGCCCCACCCTCGACCGCTGGGCGCAGGCCAAGGGCGAAGAGGGGCTGCGCGCGTACCGGGCCGAGAAGAACACGACGAGCATCGACGGCCTGCCGACGGGGTTTCGCGATTTCTAGTCGGAAACGAATTTCTGGTCTGGCCGATCCCGATTTATGAGCGATGTCGCACCCAGCAACGGTAAATTTCCGGCTCGCACATGTCAAAGTCATCTTTGCGCTTGTCGCGCGTCACCGAAAACAGCTTCGCCGACGTTGAGAGCATTTTCGACGATCTTCGGGCCTATTCGAGATGTGTCGATGGCGTTGATCGGAGAGACGGCGCCGCGACCGAGTTCGTAACGGCTTTGCCTCCCGGGTCTCATGTCCGGAACAAGCATAGTTTCGTCATGTACCGACACGGATCGCCCGTCGGGCTGCTGGACATCATCGCCCATTACCCGGCACCAAACGTCGCCTTCATCGGTCTCTTGGCCGTCCGCGAAAGCCTTCATGGGATCGGCCTCGGTCGCGCGCTCTACGATCGTGCCGAACACCTCATCCGGACCGATCTGCGCGCCACAACCGTACGGATTGCCGTCATCGAGACAAATCCCGCCTGTGGCTTCTGGCGGCGAATGGGCTTCCGAACGACGGGTGAGGTGAAACGCTACGAAGGGCGAGCCGTCACGTCGCACGCCATCCTGATGGAGAAGCCCCTCGCTTCAGCCTCCGAATGAGTGCCCCGAGGGTTGCGGGCGGGCGCCGCACGGGCGGGTGCCTCGCTTCTTGCCCCACAAGAGCCTATGTGCGGGCGAGAGTTTTCCGCACCGCACCACCGCCGGAGCCCGTGACTCCTTGACCGACTACATCCGCAAGATCCTCACCGCCCGCGTCTACGACGTCGCCATCGAGAGCCCGCTGGATCCGATGCCGCGCCTCTCGGCCCGCCTCGGGCGCCCGGTGCTGCTGAAGCGCGAGGATCTGCAGCCGGTGTTCTCGTTCAAGCTGCGGGGCGCGTACAACAAGATGTCGGGCCTGCCCGCCGAGGTCCTGGCCCGGGGAGTCGTCTGCGCGTCCGCCGGCAACCATGCCCAGGGCGTGGCGCTCGCCGCCGCGCGCCTGAATGTGCGCGCCGTCATCGTGATGCCCCGCACCACCCCGGCCATCAAGGTCGATGCCTGCCGGGCGCGCGGCGCCGAGGTGATCCTGTTCGGCGACGCCTTCGACGAGGCCCTTGGGCATGCCCGCGAATTGGAGGCCCGCGACGGCCTGACCTTCCTGCATCCCTTCGACGATCCCGACGTCATCGCCGGTCAGGGCACCATCGGCATGGAGATCCTGACCCAACATTCGGGACCCATCGAGGCGATCTTCGTGCCCATCGGCGGCGGCGGCCTGGCGGCCGGGATCGCGACTTACGTGAAGTACCTGCGCCCCGAGACCAAGGTGATCGGCGTCGAGCCGGACGACGCCGCCTGCATGGCGGCGGCGCTCGCCGCCAATGAACGCGTCACCCTGCCGACGGTGGGCCTGTTCGCCGACGGCGTGGCCGTGCGCCAGGCCGGCGAGGAGACGTTCCGCCTCTGCCGCGAACACCTCGACGGGGTCATCACCGTGGACACCGACGCCATGTGCGCGGCGGTGAAGGACATCTTCGACGACACCCGCGCCATCTCGGAGCCGTCGGGCGCCCTGGCGCTCGCGGGCGCGAAAGCCTACGCGGCGCGCGCGCGCGAGGGGATCGGTACCGATGCTGGGACCGGCACCCTGGTGGCGATCTCCAGCGGCGCGAACCTGAACTTCGATCGCCTGCGCCACATCGCCGAACGCGCCGAGATCGGCGAGGAGCGCGAGATTCTGCTCGGCGTCACGATCCCCGAGCGGCCGGGCGCTTACCGGGCCTTCATCCGGACCCTGGGCCCCCGCGCCATCACCGAGTTCAACTACCGCTCGGCGCAAGGCGGCGAGGCGCATATCTTCGTCGGCATCAACCTGCCGGGCGGGGCAGGAGCGAAGCGCGCCCTCATCGCCGAACTGGCGGCGGCGGGCTACCGCGCCCTCGACATGAGCGACAACGAAATGGCCAAGGTCCATGTCCGCTACATGGTCGGCGGCCGGGCCACGGGTCTGGCCGACGAGCGCCTCTACCGCTTCCAGTTCCCAGAGCGTCCCGGCGCCTTGATGAAGTTTCTCGACGGCCTCGGCGACGGCTTCGACATCACCCTGTTCCACTACCGCAACCACGGCGCCGATTACGGCCGGGTTCTGGCGGGGATCGGGGTGCCGACGACGGAGCGCGCCCGCTTCGACACGGCCATCGAAGCTCTGGGCTATCCCTGCATCGACGAGACCGATAATCCAGCCTACCGGATGTTCCTGGACGATCGATCCAGCCCAACGGAAGCCGCCGGTCTCGTCACCGAGACGGCATGATCGTGCAACCCGAAAACTATACTGCCGCTTCGCGCACAGATTGCAGTCCACTTTACATGAATGGGTAAGCTCGGAACATAATAAGGTCGGCCGAGAACGCCCGAATGCCGATGCTCGGTAGGACGAGACCGGTCGAGCCTTCGCGCGATAAGTCTTTCTTATAAACTTATGTCTATGTTGCCGGCACCCTCCAACGGTGTGCCTTCATGTCCGCTCTCTCCAGCCTCAAAGTCCGCCTCCCCGCCATCACCATCGGCCTCGCCCTCGTCAGCGCCACGGCCCTCGCTGGGTTGAGCTGGTCGTTCGCCAAGTCCGGCCTGGTCGAGGCGGCGCAGGATCGGCTGCAACTTGCGGTGACGGGACGTAAGATCGGTATCGAACTCGTCGCCGAGCGGGCACTCGGCGATCTCGTGACGACGGCGGCCAACCCGCAGATCGCCGGAAACTTCGCGGATCTCGTCGAGGCCCTCGACCCGGCCAAGCCCGACTTCGCCACCACGGTCCAGGCCTATACGAGTGGGGCCAAGCCGGAGGACCGTCTGACGGCCGAAGCGACCGGCACCATGTACAGCCGCCGGCACACGAAGGTGCAGGAGGTCGCACGCAAGCTGATCGAGCGCCCCGGCTACGCCGATCTCCTGTTCGTCTCCGAGGACGGACGCGTCGTCTACACCACCACCAAGGGTGCGGACTTCTCGCACACCCTGTCGGATGCGGAACTGGCCGGAACGGGCCTGTCGCGCCTCATCGAGCGCCTGAAGGCGGCGGATGCCGACGCGACCCTGTACGAGGATTTCTCGGCCTATCCCGCAGGGAGCGGTCCCTCGGCCTTCTTCGGCCGCGCGATCACCCGCCGGGCCAACGTCGCCATGGGCACGGGTCAGGCCGCCTCGCGCGTCGGCTTCGTGGTGATGCGCGTGGCCCCTGTGTTGTTCGACCGGACCCTGTCCGATCGCGGCGGTCTCGGAGACACCGGGCAGGTGGTGGCCGTGGGCGCAGACGGACGCTTGCGCAGTGACCCGCCGCTCCTGGCGACGGTCAAGGCCGGCGCGGAAGCCGCCGCGCTGGGCCTGACCCCGGCCCTGCTGGGTGACCGCAGGCCATTCTCCTATGCCGTCGCCGAAGGCAACCGCATGGCCGCGACGGAGAAGGTTTCGGTCATGGGCTCCCCCTGGACCCTCGCGGCGACGCAATCCGAGGACGAGATCCTGCAATCCGTCGGAACGCTGACGCAGGCCCTGATCTACGTCTCCCTCGGCATCCTGGTCGTGACCTCGATCTTCGGCCTGCTGTTCGCACGCAGCATCGTCCGGCCCCTGACCGACCTCACCCGCGCCCTCCGCGCCCTCGCCCACCGCGAGGTCCTGGCCGAGGTACCCGGCGCCAAGCGCGCCGACGAGATCGGCGAGATCGCCCGGGCCGTCGTCACCATCCGTGACATCTCCCTCGAAGACGCCGCGCGTCAGTTGCAGACCACGGAAGCGGCGCGGATGCGTGAGGAGGCCGATCGCCGTGTCCTGCTGGCGAACCTCGCCGACGGCTTCGAGCGGTCCGTGGGTCGCATCGTCGACACGGTTTCGCAGGCCGCCTCGGGCCTCAACACGGCCTCCGACCGGATGATCACCACGGTCGCCGGCACCGCCCAGCGCTCCGGCTCCGTGGCCACCACGGCCCATGAGACCGCCGAGAACGTCAACGCCGTCGCGGCGGCGGCCGAGGAACTCGGCGCAACCGTGGAGGAGATCGGCCGCCAGATCGAGCAGGCCGCCGACGTGTCCCGCACCGCCGTGGGCGAGGCCGACCGCACCGCCGAGACCATGCGCCGCCTCTCGGCCGCCGCCGCCCGCATCGGCGACGTCGTCGGGATGGTGTCGCAGATCGCCGGTCAGACCAACCTGCTGGCCCTCAACGCCACCATCGAGGCGGCCCGGGCCGGCGAGGCCGGGCGCGGTTTCGCCGTCGTCGCCGCCGAGGTGAAGAGCCTCGCCGAACAGACCACCCGCGCGACGGTGGAGATCGGTCAGCAGGTCGAGGCGATCCAGTCCGCGACCGGTGAAGCCGCCGGCGCCATCCAGGGCATCGCCACCCGCATTCAGAATATGAGCCAGGTCACCGGCAGCATCGCGGCGGCCGTCGAGGAACAGGGCGTGACCACCCAGGAGATCGTCCGCAACATGGGGCAGGCTTCCGCCGGCACCGGCGCGATGACGCAGGATATCGCCGCCGTGGCCGAGTCGGCCGAGGATGCCGGGCGTTCGGCTGGACAGGTGCAGCAGGCCGCCGCCGACCTCGCACGGCAATCCGAAACCCTGCGGGCCGAGGTCGATCAGTTCCTCGCCACCGTTCGGGCCGCCTGATCGCGCATCCCGCGAGCATGACCGGCGGCCCGGGACACCCGGCCCGTCGGTTCCCTCGTACGAACGCCGTTCGATGCCTTCGCCATCGCGGAGTTCGGCGACGCTCGAGCGCCGCGCGGGCCTTGTGATCCGCCTGCCCCTCGGGGCGGGCGGATTGTCTTTGTCGAGGCCCCGGCTGTCAGCCCAGGCGTTCTTCGAGATGCGCCGCGACCCGCAACGCGTTGGCCACGATGGTGAGGGTTGGGTTCACGGCCCCGATGGAGGGAAAGAAACTCGCATCGGTGACGTAGAGGTTGTCGATCTCATGCGTCTTGCAGTTGAGATCGAGCACCGAAGAACGGGGATCGGTGCCGAAACGCAGGGTGCCGGCTTGATGCGCGGTGCCGCTCAAGGGAATGTTCTTGCCGAGGTAGAGCGAGCGCTCGAACAGGTAGGTGTAGGCGCCCGCCGGCTCCAGCAGCCCCTCCAGGGTGTTGCGTAAGCGGTCATGGGCCGCGCGGTTGTTCTCCGCGATATCGAGGATCACGCGCCCGTCGCGGTCGAGGCTGACCCGGTTGTCGGGATGCGGCAGATCCTCGCTCTGGAGCCAGAAATCCATGGCGTGTCGCGCCACCATGTTGAATGGCGCATCAGGCAGGAACCCCGTCCATTTCGGAAATTCCTCCCCGCGAATCTGGTCCGGATGGGTCTTGGCGCACATCTGGATCAGGCCCATCGGGTACTCCCAGGCCCTCGATTCGAAATAGAAATCCGAGACCGCCAGGGTCTTCTGGAACACCGTGTCGTTCGGCTCCTTCGAAAGGGCCATGAGCACCGACATGTTGTGACGCATGTAGTTGCGCCCGACCTGATCCGAGCCATTGGCGAGGCCGTTCGGATGCGCGGCGCAGGCCGAGCGCAGGAACAGCAGGGCCGACGACAGGGCACCGCAGGCCACCACGACGATATCGGCGCCGTAGCGCTCCTCCCGGCCCTCGCGGGTGACGTGAACCGAGGTCACCCGGCGGCCCGACGCATCCGTTTCCAGGCGCGACACGTAGGCGTTGACCAGGAGCGTGACGTTGGGATGCGCCGCGAGCGTCGGATCGACGGTCATCACCTGCGCGTCCGCCTTGCCGTTGAGGAGGCAGGGGAATCCGTCGAAGGCATCGCAGCGGATGCAGGTGCTGGTCGGCGTCGGGCGGCCGTTGCGTTCCGTGAGCTTGATGCCGAGCGGCAGATGGAAGGGATTGAGCCCTTCTTTGGCCCAATCGTCCGAGAGCCGCTGGATGCGCGGTTCGTGGGAGACGCCCGGGTGATCGTAGGGCGCGCTCGCCCACGGCTCGTTCGGGTCCTCGCCCCGGTCGCCGTGGACGGCGAACAGGCGCTCGGCCTCCGTGTAGTAGGGTTCGAACACGTCGTATCCCAGGGGCCAGGCCGGTGAGATGCCATCGACGTGACGAACGGCCTCGAAGTCGCGCTCGCGCATCCTGAGGAGCGCCGCGCCGTACACCTTCGAATTTCCGCCGACATAGTAGTGCAGGGCCGGGCTGAAGGGCCGGCCATCGCCGCCGTACCAGGTCTCCTTGGCCTGATAAGCGCCGTCCACGAACACCGTCTTGGCGTCCCAGTTCGCCTGCGACCGGGGCAGATAGTCCCCGCGTTCGAGAAGGAGGATGCGTTTGCCCGTGCGGGCGAGGCGGGACACGAGCGATCCACCGCCGGGACCGCTCCCGATGACGATGACGTCGTAACGATCCTGGGACATGGGGACCTTGCCGAACGGTCGAGGTTGGGGCGTTCGACACGGCCAACGTGAAGCAATCCCACCCGTTCCGCCCCGAACATGGAATGCGGGGGAGAGACTTGGAAGGGCGGGCCTCGCAACCGCACGGGGCGCCCAGCGTTACAGGGGCACGCCGCGCGCCCCACGAATGGGCGTCGGGCGGCTGCCAGGAGCCCCGATGATCCACACAGCGGTCCCTTCGCGTTCCGGCCACCGAGGGGGCCGGCATTGACCTGGCTCGACCTCGTGGCGGTGCCGCTCCTCGCCAAGATCTGCCTCGTCTGTCTGTTTCCCCTGAGCGCCTACGACAAGGTCGTCCATTGGGACGAGGCCATGGGTCAGGCCTCCTCCGGTCCCCTGCCCTTCCCGGGCCTGCTCCTCGTCCTCGGCATCCTCGTCGAGGCGATCACACCCGTGATGATCGTGACCGGGTGGGGCGACCGCCTGGGGGCCTTCGTGCTCGCGGGCTTCTGCGCCGTGACGGCGGTCCTGTTTCACCGCTTCTGGGAGTTTCCGGACTTCTGGTCCCGCGACGGCGAGGGCCGGGCGCATTTCTGGGACTTCTTCAAGAATTTCGGCCTCGTCGGCGGCCTTTTCCTCGTTGTGATCGGCGGCAGCTACGCCCCCGCCACGGACGTCGTCCGCCATCCTTTCGCGAGCGGCCTACAGGCCGCAGAGATTCATCCGTAATTGCAAGGAGTCGCGGCCATGACCGAGGCAAAGCCATCCATCCCCTATTGGCACGTCTACACCGATGCCGACGGATCGAGCCGCCAGGAGCAGTTCAGCCTAACGAACTTCCAGTTTCAGGGAGTCGGCCCAGACGTGGCGCCGCAATGGAACGACAAGCAGGATCCCGAGAAAGCGGGCGTCACCTTCACGGTCCTGCCCGTCGGCTGGGTCGGCGAGTGGCACGAGAATCCGAAGCCGCAATGGATCGCCGTGCTCTCCGGGCGCTGGTTCGTCGAGACCATGGACGGCCACCGGGTGGAGATGGGACCGGGCGAACTCATGTTCGGTGAGGACCAGAACACCAAGGCGCGCGACGGCCGGAAAGGCCATCTCTCCGGCACCGTGGGCCCTGAGCCGTGTACCATGATGGTGGTTGGCCTCGACGTTGCACCGACGGTAAACCGCCCCGGCCGCTTTACCTGAGGAATCGTCGCCATGGACGGCTTCGAGATCCACGATCCGCGCTTCGCCGCCTTCGTGCTGCCCAATGCCCCCCTCGAAACCCTTGGCGAGGGGTTCCGCTGGTGCGAGGGGCCGGTCTGGTTCGGGGACCGGGACGAATTGCTGTTCTCCGACCTGCCCAACGATCGGGTGATGCGCTGGAGCGAGCACGGGGGCGTCAGCGTGTTCCGCGCACCGGCGAATTTCGAGAACGGACATGCCCGCGACCGCGAGGGGCGGCTGCTCTCCTGTTCCCATCGCGGGCGCTGCATCACCCGGACCGAACTCGACGGCATCGTCACGGTGCTGGCCGACCGTTACGAGGGCAAGCGCCTCAACTCGCCCAACGACATCGTCTGCAAGTCGGACGGAACGATCTGGTTCACCGACCCGCCCTACGGCATCCAGACCGATTACGAGGGCGGCAAGCAGGAACCGGAACTGCCGGCGCGGGTCTATCGCCTCGATCCGGGCACGGGCCACCTCACCATCGTGGCCGACGATTTCGAAGGGCCCAACGGGCTGTGCTTCTCGCCCGACGAGAGCCGGCTCTACATCGCCGAGAGCGGCCTGCAATTCGCGGCCGAGCCGACCCGCCATCTGCGGGTCTTCGTCGTCGGCCGGGGGGGCGCCCTGAGCGGGGGCCGGGTGTTCCACACGGTGGAGCCCGGCTTCGCCGACGGCTTCCGCTGCGACGTGGACGGGAACCTGTGGTCGAGCGCCGGCGACGGGGTCCATTGCATCGACCCGTCCGGCAAACTTCTGGGCAAGATTCTCACCGCCGCCCCCGTGGCGAACCTCGCCTTCGGCGGACGCAACCGCTCACGGCTGTTCCTCTGCGTCGGCCAGCGCCTGATGGCGATCTACGTCAATCAGCGCGGGGCCAAGCTCCTGTGAGACCCCGCGTCGACGCCGTTCTCGGCCTCGGCCGCACCGTCGCCGACCTCGGCCGCACGGAAGCGTTCTACCGAGACGGCCTCGGGTTCCGGCGCCTCGGTCCCATCGAGCGCATTCCCGTCCCGCTGCTGGAGGCCCTCGATCTGCCCGATGCGAGCGGGGAATGCCTACGGATGGGCCTCGGGGAACAGACCATCGCGTTCCTCGCCTTCGATGCGCCGGGCCGCCACGGTCCCGTCGATGCCGGTGCCGACGAAACCGGATTTCAGCACGCCGCCATCGTGGTCACGGATATGGCGCGGGCCTACGCGCAGATCCAACGGATGGCCCCGACCCCGATCTCGCAGGGCGGCCCGCGCGTGTTGCCAGCCTCTTCGGGGGGGGTCATGGCCTGGAAAATCCGTGATCCCGATGGGCATCCCCTGGAACTGCTGGCCTTTCCCCATGGGGGAGCCGGATCGCCCTGGGCGGGAGCGACGGAGCTGTTTGCCGGCATCGATCATTCCGCCATCGTCGTCACGGACGTCGACGCCGCCATCGCGTTCTTCCGCGACGGGCTCGGCCTCGAACTCGGCACACGGGGGCTGAACCGCGGCCCCGAACAGGCCGCCCTCGACGGCCTTGCCGACCCGGTCGTGGACGTGATCGCCCTCGCGCCGACGCGGGCGAAGACACCCCATGTGGAGTTGCTCCACTACCGCGCTCCGCCCCCGCCTCGGGCCTCATCCGCCCGGAACCGGTTCACGACGCGCTTTCACTGTCTCGTGAACGATTTGCCGGGCCTCCTCGCGCGATTGTCCGAGGCATACCCCGTCATTCTCTCCCGCGACGGTCGCATGGCCGGGTTGGCGGGACCGGACGGCCACGGCCTCCTGCTGATACAGGCCGGGGACGATTGAGGCGGAGGGGCTCGGGTCGATATGAGTCCAGCGCAGGGCTCGGCCTTGACGCACCCCGCTCCGCGCGTCCAATGC
Source organism: Methylobacterium gossipiicola (assembly GCF_900113485.1). GTDB lineage: Bacteria > Pseudomonadota > Alphaproteobacteria > Rhizobiales > Beijerinckiaceae > Methylobacterium > Methylobacterium gossipiicola. The sequence goes on along the minus strand of NZ_FOPM01000001.1, from coordinate 25,876 downwards.
CCGAACACGGAGTGGCCCGACGATCCCCTCGACGCGCGACCGGGCCTATGGGCCGACGCCGCGTCGAGGACCTCGCCCAGGGACGCTCGGACCGGGATGCCTGCCGATGCCACCCCTCCTCGCCCTGCCGTTTCCCGCCATCGATCCGGTGGCCCTGGCCATCGGGCCGATCACCATCAAGTGGTATGCCCTGGCCTACATCGCCGGCCTCCTCGGGGGCTGGTTCTATGCGCGCAGGCTGGTGGCCACCGACCGCCTCTGGGGCACGGGCCGGCGGCCGAGCCTGACGGAGATCGACGACCTCATCGTCTGGGTGGCGCTGGGCGTCGTGCTGGGCGGTCGCATCGGCTACGTGCTGTTCTACAACCTGCCGCTCTACCTCAACGACCCCCTGGAAATCCTCGCCATCCGCAACGGTGGCATGTCGTTCCACGGCGGCTTCCTCGGCGCCGTCCTGGCCATGGGGCTGTTCGCGCGGGTCCGAAAGCTTCCACCCTTCAGCCTGTTCGATCTCGCCGCCGTCACGGTCCCCATTGGTTTGTTCTTCGGCCGCATCGCCAACTTCGTGAACGGGGAATTGTGGGGCCGCGTCGCCCCGGACTTCGCCTATGCCGTGGTGTTTCCGTCGGGCGGCCCCCTGCCGCGCCACCCGAGCCAGCTCTACGAGGCGGCCACCGAAGGCGCCCTGCTGTTCGTCGTCATGGCCCTCGCCGTGCGCCGGTTCGGTTTCCGCCGGCCCGGCCTCCTCAGCGGCATCTTCGTCCTCGGCTACGCCCTCGCCCGGACATTCTGCGAATTCTTCCGTGAGCCCGACCGACAGCTCGGCTACCTGTTCGGCACCGAGGGCTGGCCCCTGGGCGGCATCACCATGGGCATGCTGCTCTGCGTGCCCATGGCGCTCATCGGCGTCGCGACCATCGTGCTCGCCCTGCGGGGCGTCGCAGCGCCCCGCGCGACCACCCAGGCCCGGACCGAGCCCTCGTGATGCCCCCCCTCCTCGGTCTGCTCCGCGAAGAAATCCTCGCCACGGGGCCGATCCCACTGGCGCGCTACATGGATCTCTGCCTCGGGCATCCGGTGCACGGCTACTACCGCACCCGCGATCCCCTGGGCGCGGCCGGCGACTTCGTGACCGCTCCCGAGATTAGCCAGATGTTCGGCGAACTCATCGGACTCTGGATCGCGTCGGTCTGGGGCGAGATGGGCGCGCCCGCCGACCTTGCCCTGGTGGAACTCGGCCCCGGACGCGGCACCCTCATGGCCGATGCCCTGCGGGCCTTGTCGCGCGTCGCCCCGACCCTCGCCCCCCGCCTGCACCTCGTCGAAACGAGCCCGGTGCTGAAGGCGGCGCAGGCCGAGCGGCTGCCGGGCTTCGCGCCGACCTGGCACGACGATCTTGCCACCCTGCCGCCGGGACCCGCCATCGTGGTGGCCAACGAATTCTTCGATGCGCTGCCGGTGCGACAATTCCAGCGTGGGGAACGGGGCTGGCACGAGCGCTGCGTCGGTCTCTCACCTGATGGGCAGGGCCTCGCCTTCGGCCTCGCTGCCGAGCCCGATCCCCATCTCACGGTGCGCGCGCCCCTCGGGGTGATCCTGACCCTGCCGGGCGCCGCCCTCGACACGATGCGGGATCTTGCCCGCCGCTTCGTACGGGACGGTGGTGCGCTCCTCGCCATCGATTACGGCCATGCCCGGCCGGGCTTCGGCGATTCGCTCCAGGCCGTGGCGGAGCACCGCTTCGTCGATCCCCTGGCGGCGCCCGGCAGCGCAGACCTCACCACCCATGTGGACTTTTCCGCCCTCGCGCGCGCCGCCTCGGGCGAGGGCGCGCGGGTGCACGGCCCCGTCGATCAGCGCGATTTCCTTCAGGCCCTGGGGCTGCACCAGCGCGCCGAACGCCTGAGCGCAGGCGCCACGCCGGAGCAGGCGGCCGAGATCGCCGCCGCCGTCTCGCGCCTCATCGACCCGACCCGGCGCGGCATGGGCAGCCTGTTCAAGGTTCTGGCCGTGAGCGACCGGAATCTGGTCCAATTGCCCGGCCTGCCACAGACCGATGAAACCGACCCCGAAACCTCGATCTGATGCGTCTCGCTCCCCGGCGGAAATCGTTAAGACCTTGACTCGCCTGTGATCCCGTCCTAACCGAACTCCGACATTCCAGACGATTCCATCGTCAGCACGAACGCCGACCGGTCCCCTGAGGCCGGAGGTCAACGCCCGACAGCGCGATGCGCCCTCGGGCGAGCTTCGCGTTGGAGAGAGGGCGTCACGCCACCGATCGTTCGCAGGCCGCATGCCCCACGCCACGCCCGACACGTCGAAGACGCCGCTCCGCATTGAGGATGCGGTGAACGACGTCTGCCCCTGGTCGGGCAAGCCCATCGCGGCTGATTCCCTCACCCTCTACAACGGCGCCGTCGTGGGCTTCTGCAATCCGGAATGCCGCGACAAGTTCGCCCGCGCCGTGCGCAGCTTCGAGAACAGCCTCCAGGCACGGCGGGCCGAGAGCGCGGGCATCAACCAGTGATGCGTGACGCCGTGACGATCCTGGTCCAGGGAGCCTGACGCATGTTCGAAGGCCTGTCCGATCGCCTGTCCGGCATTCTCTCCGGACTGACGCGCCGCGGCGCCCTCACGGAAGCCGACGTCACCGCCGCCCTGCGTGAGGTGCGGCGCGCCCTGCTGGAGGCCGACGTCGCCCTCGAAGTGGTGCGCGGCTTCACCGAGAAGGTGCGCGAGAAGGCGGTGGGCGCCATCGTCGTCAAGTCGGTCACTCCCGGCCAGATGGTCGTGAAGATCGTCAACGACGAACTGACGGCCATGCTCGGTTCCGAGGCCGGGCTCATCGACCTCAACGCGCCGGCCCCCGTCGCCATCCTGATGGTCGGCCTCCAAGGCTCGGGCAAGACCACGACGACGGCCAAGATCGCCCGCCGCCTCGCCTCGCGCGACAAGCGCCGGGTGCTGCTCGCCTCCCTCGACACCCGCCGCCCGGCCGCCATGGAGCAGTTGGCGATCCTCGCCGCCCAGGTCGAGGTCGAGAGCCTGCCCATCGTCGCGGGCCAGTCGGCCGTGCAGATCGCCCGGCGCGCCATGGATGCGGCGCGGCTTGGCGGCTTCGACGTGGTGATGCTCGACACCGCCGGCCGCATCACCCTCGACGAGGGCCTGATGCAGGAGGCGGCGGAGGTGAAGGCCGCCACCAATCCGCACGAAGTGCTGCTGGTGGCCGACGCGCTCACGGGTCAGGACGCCGTGGTCACGGCGCGGGCCTTCGACGAGCGCCTCGGCGTCACCGGCATCGTGCTCACCCGCATGGACGGCGATTCGCGCGGCGGCGCCGCCCTCTCCATGCGCGCCGTGACGGGCAAGCCGATCAAGCTCGTGGGCACGGGCGAGAAGGTCGATGCCCTGGAGGAATTCCACCCGGCCCGCGTCGCCAACCGCATCCTCGGCATGGGCGACATCGTTTCGCTCGTCGAGAAGGCCGCCGAGACCATCGACCACGAGCAGGCGCTCCGCACCGCGGAGAAGATGCGCAAGGGCAAGTTCGACCTCGACGACCTCGCGATGCAACTCGCCCAGATGGAGAAGATGGGCGGTATCGGCGGCCTCATGGGCATGCTGCCGGGCATGGGCCAGATCAAGAAGCAGGTCGAGAGCGCCAACCTCGACGAGAAGATGTTCGCCCGCCAGCGGGCCATCATCTCGTCGATGACGCCGCAGGAGCGGCGCAACCCCGACATCCTCAAGAATTCCCGCAAGAAGCGCATCGCGGCGGGCTCGGGCACGAAGGTCGAGGAGCTGAACAAGCTCCTCAAGATGCACCGGACCATGGCCGACATGATGAAGGCCATGGGCTCGGGCAAGCGCGGCATCGGCCAGGCGCTCGGCTCGATGTTCGGAATGGGCGGCGGCGGAATGCCGGGTGGGATGCCGGGCCTGCCCCCGGGCATGCCCGAGCCGACGCCCGAGATGATCGCCGACATGCAGAAGCAGTTCGGCGGCAAGCTGCCGCCGATGCCGCCCGGTCTCGCGGGCAAAATGCCGGGGCTTCCGGGCCTCGGAGGCAAGGGCCTGCCGGGCCTCGGTGGCTTCATGCCCGGTAAGAAGAAATGACGGGCGGCCCAGAAACCATGGCGGCGCAGGGCATCGACCCTGAGCTCCTGCGCCTGCGCGAGAGCATCGACAACTTCGATGCCGCCCTCATCTATCTCCTCGCCGAGCGCTTCCGCTGCACCCAGCGGGTCGGCGAGTTGAAGGCCCGCAAGGGCCTGCCCGCCTCCGATCCCGGGCGGGAAGCGCGGCAGATCACCCGCCTGCGCAACCTCGCGATCGACGCCAAGCTCGATCCCGATTTCGCCGAAACCTTCCTGGCCTTCGTGGTCAAGGAAGTCATCCGGCATCACCAGACGATCGCAGCGAATCTCGACGCGATCAAAGACAGAGAGTAGTCAACATGTCCCTCAAGATCCGCCTCACCCGTGGCGGCGCCAAGAAGCGCCCGTACTACCGCATCGTCGTCGCCGACGCCCGCGCGCCCCGCGACGGCCGCTTCATCGAGAAGGTCGGCGTGTACGATCCCATGAAGGCCAAGGACGATCCGGCCCGTATCGTGCTCGAGGCCGACAAGATCCAGTCTTGGCTCGCCAAGGGCGCCCAGCCCACCGACCGTGTCCTGCGCTTCCTCGACGCCGCCGGCCTCGCCAAGCGCCCGGCCCGTAACAACCCGCAGAAGGCCGAGCCCGGCGAGAAGGCCAAGGAGCGCGCCGCCAAGCGCGCCGAGAAGGCCGCCGCCCCGGCCGAAGACGCCGCGGCCTAAGGCGCATCGCGATGGCCCGCCGTCCCCCTTCGACGCCCCACGGGGACGGCGGACGCCGCGCGCGTCCCGGACGCATCGGCGAAACGAGTTCGACTTCGGCCCACCGGCCGAAGCCCGACGCCGACGGGCCTCTGCCCGCCACGGATCCGAGCCTCGTCCAGATGGGCGAGTTCGGCCGGGCCCATGGGCTCAACGGCGAGATTCGCCTGAAATCCTACACCGGCATTCCCCAGGCCATCGCGTCCTACGGGCCGCTGCTCGGCGCGGATGGGCGCCGCATCGAACTGACGGACGTGCGCCAGGCCGGCGGCGCGTCACCCGATCTCCTCGTGGTCCGCGTCAAGGGCGTGGCCGACCGGACGGGCGCCGAAGCGCTCAATCGGCTGGCGCTCTATCTGCCGCGCGAGCGCCTCGGCACCACGCAGGACGAAGACGAATTCTTCACGGCCGATCTCGTCGGCCTCGACGTGATCGACACCACTGGCACGCATCTCGGCACCGTCGCGGACGTGCCGAACTACGGCGGCGGCGATCTCATCGAAATCAAGCCGGCTCTCGGCGGCGCCACCGCCCTCCTGCCCTTCACCAAGGCGTTCGTGCCGAACCTCGATATCGCCGGCGGCCGGATCGTGATCGATCCCCCCGAGGATCTGTTCGCCCCCGCGGGACCGCGCCCGCCCGAGGAGCCCGCGTAGGGTCGGCCTCGAACGCTCGGTGCGCGTCGGTTTCGTGCCGGCCTTCAATTCCCAAGAGCCGCGAACGCCCCCGGCCAGGAAGCAGCGGATGTCCGCAGGAACAGCTCGGCACGTGGTCGTCATCGGCTCCGGCGCCGTTGGGACGGTGAGCGCCATCGAGTGCCTGCGCTGGGGCCATCGCGTCACCGTGGTCGATCCGGGTGAGCCGGGCGGCGAGCACGCCACGAGCTACGGCAATGCCGGGTGGCTGTCCTCACACTCCGTCATCCCGCCGGCCGAACCGGGCATGTGGAAGAAGGTCCCGGGCTTCCTCCTCGATCCCCTCGGCCCGCTCTCGATTCGCTGGCGTTACCTGCACAGGGTCATGCCCTGGCTGATCCGCTTCCTCCTGGCAGCCCGGAATCCGACCCTCATCGAAGGGACGGCGCAGGCCATGCGGACCCTGCTGGTCGATGCGCCGAAGCTGCATGCGGGCCTGGCCACCGAGGCCGGCGTGCCCCATCTCATCGAGCGACGCGGCGTCCTGCACGTCTATCCCGACCGGGCGGCCTTCGAGGGCGATGCGCGATCCTGGGGCATCCGCCGCGCCGTGGGCGTCGAATGGCTCGAACTCTCGGCCGACGAGCTGCGCCAACGCGAACCCGACCTCCATCGGCGCTACACCTTCGGCCTTGTGGTCGAGGAAGCGGGGCATTGCCGCGATCCCGGCGGCTACGTCGCCGCCCTCGCGGCGCTCGCCCAAGCGCGGGGCGCCACATATCGGACGACCCGCGCCACGGGCTTCCGTCGCGACGGGGAACGCCTCCTCGCGGTCACGACGGAGGAAGGGGACATCGCCTGCGATGCCGCCGTGGTGGCGGCCGGCGTACGCTCGAAGGCCCTCACCGCCACCCTCGGCGATCCGCTGCCCCTGGAGAGCGAGCGCGGCTACCACGTGATGATCCCCGGCGCGGCGGCCGGCCCCCGCACGCCCGTCATGGCCTCCGACGCCAAGATGATCGTCAACCCCATGAACGGGGGCCTGCGCGCCGCCGGTCAGGTCGAGTTCGCCGGCCTCTCGGCCGTGCCCAACTGGAAGCGCGCGGAGATCCTGCGCGATCACCTCGTTTCCATGTTCCCGGCCCTGGCCGGAACGGTGTCGGCGGACAATCTGAAAGTCTGGCTCGGCCATCGTCCGAGCATGCCGGACGGCCGCCCCTGCATCGGCCCGTCGCGGAACGTGCCGGACGTGATCTACGCCTTCGGGCACGGCCATGTCGGCCTCGTCGGCTCGGCGCGCACCGGGCGCCTCGTCGCCCAGCTCGTCAGCGGCGTCGCGCCTGAAATTGCCCTGGCGCCCTTCGATCCGCGCCGCTTTCTGTGATGTCGGGCTTCATGTGCTCGGCGCTGCGGCCGACGCCTGCCGCTTCCTAATCGCGGCCCTCGAGCATGACGGCCTTCGCGCGTTCGATGGGGGCCGGGCTCAAGGCCAGGGGGCCGTCGAACGGGCGCTCATGCAAGGCGATCACCCCAAGGGTCGTCACCATGGCGGCGGAGAACAGGACCAGTGTCGTCACCTGGGCCACGGGACGTTCGAGGTGCACGAGGCCGATGGCAACGAGGGTCAACCCCGCGAGGATCATGAGGGTCAGCCATTTCGACTGATCGCCCTGAGCGTCGGCGAGGGCGAGGCGCTCACCACGGGCGGTGCGCAGGTTCATCACAGCGTCGAGCAGCAGAGCATGGGCGGCTTGGCCCGACACCCCATGCTTCGGATCGGCCGCCACCGTCATGAGTCGCCCGAGGGCTGTCCCCGCGCGGGGCGACGACAGGCCATCGGTCATCTTCGGCCATTCATCGGCGACGAGGGCATCGGCGTAGTCCACGAGGGCGGCACGGATCTCCGCCATGTCGGACACCGTGGCGAGGCTGAGGTCGTGCGTCGCCAGGAGATTCGAGCGTTCGTTCTGCACCACCCGCGCCGCTTGGCGCTGACGCTCCCAGGCATCGTTGGCGACGAAGCCCGTGAGGAGGGCGAGGAGCACCGAGATCGCCGTGAAGTAGGTCGGCACGATGCCGGTGCCGAGGCGCAGCATGGCGGAGCGCGTCCAGGGCAGGTTGGTCAGGAGCACCAGAACGACGACGGCTCCTGTGAAGATGCCACCCAGGCTGGTGAAGATCAGCCAGACCGGAAGGTCGAGCCAAAGGCCGAGGATCACACCGCATCTCCGGAGGGGGGACTGAAGGAGGCGGCAGTGTAGGGCCGTCCCCCTACGGAAGGGTGAAGGTCGCTCGGCGAAGCCCGAAGGCCTCACCGTGTCCTGGGATTGGTCCGCGTCACCGTATCGGGGCAGGATCGGATCGTCGCCGGCGCCGGCCGAGCCGCGACGGCGGGAGGCTCGAACACCGCGAGGTAGCCGGAGCCGCCATGCAGGACCGTCACCGAGATCTCGCGGTACCCCATGGCGCCGAGCTCGCAGCGCAGGAGCGGCAACGGCGTGCCGTGGCGAGACGGGATCGTATCGGCATCGACGATGCCGACGCGGCCGCCGGGCTTCATCGCCGCCGCGAGGTTGTAGAGAAGGCCGAACGGCTGGATGATCTCGTGGTACATGTGGACGAGGACCGCCGCATCGAGCGATCCCGCCGGCAGCCGGGGGTCGTGCGCCTCGCCGCGCACGGGCGTGACCTGGGCGAGCCCCGCCTTGCGCAGGCGCCGCTCCAGCCCCGCGAGGTAGAGCGGCGTGATGTCCTCGGCGAAGACCCGGCCCTCGGGGCCGACCCGCTCGGCCAGCCGCACGGCGTAGTAGCCGCTGCCGGCTCCGATATCCGCCACGGTCTGACCGGCCTTGATGTCCATGAGGCGGGCCACCTGACCGACCTCGTCGGCGGCGTCGCGCTCGGCCTCGGACGCCCAGAGCGGCGCGATGATTTCCGCCACGGGCCGGTCGGGATCCGGAAAGGCGGAGGCCGGTGCGCCCGGTGGACCCAAGGGCTCCAGGGCCAGGGCCGGCAAGGCAAGGGGTATGGCGAAGAGGGCAGCGGCAAGGCCGAAGCAGTGAATCATGGTGCGTCTCCATACCGCCTCGCCGTAAACGCCCCCTTCCGGGCGGGGTTCACCCTCCTCCGTCGATCGTTGCTCCGTTGACCCCTGGACCCGGCCCGCGTCATGGAACGCCATGACCGAAATCAGTCCGGCGTGGCGCGCCACCCTCCTCACCCTCTACCCCGAGATGTTTCCCGGCCCCCTCGGCCTGTCGCTGTCGGGCGACGCCCTGGCGCGGGGAACGTGGTCCCTCGAAGCCCGGGCGATCCGCGAGCACGGACTTGGGCGCCATCGCGCCGTCGACGACACGCCGGCCGGCGGCGGTGCCGGCATGGTCCTGCGCTGCGACGTGCTGGCGGCTGCCATCGACGCGGCAGCGGCGCCCGACGATCCGCGACCGCGCCTCCTCATGAGCCCGCGCGGTCGCCCCTTGAGCCAAGCCCGGGTGCGCGCCTTGAGCCGGGGGCCGGGCGTCGTCATCGTCTGCGGCCGGTTCGAGGGGGTGGACGAGCGGGTCATCGCCGGGCGCGGCCTGGAAGAGGTTTCCATCGGCGATTACGTGCTGTCGGGGGGCGAGATCGCCGCCCTGACGCTGCTCGACGCCTGCGTGCGGCTGCTGCCCGGCGTCATGGGCAAGGAAGCCTCCGGTCAGGACGAGAGTTTCGAGGGCGGCCGCCTCGAATATCCGCACTACACCCGCCCGCGCGAATGGGAGGGCCGGACCATCCCGGAGGTGCTCACCGGCGGCAACCACGGCGCCATCGCGAAGTGGCGCGCGGCCGAATCCCTGCGCCTCACCCGCGAACGCCGACCCGACCTCCTCGCCCCATCCGAAGGTCGCTCCTCGCCCCCCGACAGGACGACGTGACCCCGCGAACGCCCTCTCAAACGGCGTTCACGAAAATTCATCCGGCGCTAACAAAAAGAAACTTGCCTCGGCCACGGCCGAGGTTCATCCCTGTGGGTGGGACACTCCTCCCCAACGAGGAGCTTTCATCTGGAAGGATGACGATCATGAGCCGACCCGACACGCGCCCCCGCGTGCCCAATTTCTCGTCCGGCCCCTGCACCAAGCGCCCCGGCTGGAGCCTCCAGGCCCTCGAAGGCGCGGCCCTCGGACGTTCGCACCGCTCCGCCCTCGGCAAGGCCAAGCTCAGCCAAGCCATCGATCTCACCCGTGAGGTTCTCCGGGTGCCGGCCGATTACCGCATCGGCATCGTTCCCGCCTCCGATACCGGCGCCGTCGAGATGGCCATGTGGTCGATGCTGGGCGAGCGGACCGTCGAGGTCCTGGCCTGGGAGGCGTTCGGCCTCGAATGGGTCACGGACGCCCTGAAGGAGCTCAAGATCTCCCCGAAGGTCCATGTCGGCGAATACGGTATCCTGCCCGATCTCTCGGCCGTGGATACGAAGCACAACGACGTGATCTTCACCTGGAACGGCACCGCCGCCGGCGTGCGGGTTCCGAACGCGGACTGGATCGCCGCCGACCGCGAAGGCGTCACCATCTGCGACGCGACCTCGGCCGCCTTCGCCATGCCGCTACCCTGGGACAAGCTCGATGTCGTGACCTTCTCCTGGCAGAAGGTCATGGGCGGCGAGGCCGCGCACGGCATGATTGTGCTCTCGCCCCGCGCCGTGGCGCGGATCGAGGATCACACCCCGGCCTGGCCCGTGCCGAAGGTGTTCCGCATGGCCAAGGACGGCAAACTCATCGAAGGCATCTTCAAGGGCGATACCATCAACACGCCCTCGATGCTCGCGGTGGAGGATTACCTCGACACCCTCGCCTGGGCGAAGGGCATCGGAGGCCTCGACGCCCTCTATGCGCGGGCCGACGCCAACGCCAAGGTGGTTCACGACTGGGTGGCGCGCACGCCCTGGATCGGCCACCTCGCCGCCGACCCGGCGACGTACTCCAACACCGGCGTCTGCCTGGTGATCACCGATCCGGACGTGCTGGCGAAGGGCGACAAGGCCGTCGCGGCCGTGGCCAAGGGTATCGCCGACACCCTGGACCGCGAGGGGATCGCCTACGACATCGGTGCCTATCGCGACGCTCCGGCGGGCCTGCGCCTGTGGTGCGGCGGTACGGTGGAGGCGTCCGACCTCGAAGCCCTGATGCCGTGGCTCGATTGGGCCTTCGCCGCCGAGAAGGCGAAGCTCGCGCAAGCCGCTTGAGGACGGCTCGCTCCTTTCCCCTGTTCGAGTGCCTCACAAAACCTCCGTCCCTGGACGGTTCTCGCCCTGAAGGCGACGGTGCAGCGGGAGTTTTGTGAGAGACACTCAGGGAGAGGCGCCGGGCTTCCGCACGCTCACGATTGCGCCGCCAATCCGTCGATTTGGGGCGGACTCGAGCTCGACCGGCTCCCCCTCCTGAAAGGAAAGGGCTGGGGAGAGGCGTGCGACTTCTCCGGAAAAATCACACACCTCACCCTGTCCCTCTCCTTCCAGCAGAGGGGACCCGCGCCGCCCGCGAATCGTGTGGCGGTGGTCCAGCGAGAGGGCGGGCGAGGTGTCCTGCGCGTCCCCCGAAATCCCCCGTTTGCTTGAACCCGGAGGCCATCATGGCTGCTCCCAAGGTGTTGATTTCCGATTCCCTCTCCGACGCCGCCGTGCAGATCTTCCGGGATCGCGGCATCGACGTCGATTTCATCCCCGACCTCGGCAAGGACAAGGCCGCCTTCGCCGCCATCATCGGGCATTACGACGGCCTCGCCATTCGCTCGGCCTCCAAGGTCACCAGCAAGGTCATCGCCGAAGCGAGCCGCCTGAAGGTGATCGGCCGCGCCGGAATCGGTGTCGACAACGTCGACGTACCGGCGGCGACAGCCCGCGGCATCATCGTGATGAACACGCCCTTCGGCAATTCCATCACCACGGCCGAGCACGCCATCGCGCTCATGTTCGCCCTGGCCCGCCAGCTGCCCCAGGCCGATGCCTCGACCCAGGCCGGCAAGTGGGAGAAGAACCGCTTCATGGGTGTCGAACTGACGGGCAAGACGCTTGGCGTCATCGGGTGCGGCAATATCGGCGCCATCGTGGCCGATCGGGCCATCGGCCTGAAGCTCAAGGTGGTGGCCTACGATCCCTACCTGTCACCGGAACGGGCCGTCGAACTCGGCGTCGAGAAGGTGGAACTCGACGCGCTGCTCGCGCGGGCCGACATCATCACGCTCCATGTGCCGATGACGGACAAGACCCGCAACATCCTGTCGGCCGAGGCGCTGGCCAAGACGAAGCGCGGGGTGCGGATCATCAATTGCGCCCGTGGTGGGCTCGTCGACGAAGCCGCCCTGCGCAAGGCCCTCGATTCCGGCCACGTCGCCGGCGCGGCCCTGGACGTGTTCGTGACGGAACCCGCCACCGAGAACCCGCTGTTCGGACATCCGAACGTGATCTGCACGCCGCATCTCGGGGCTTCCACCAACGAGGCGCAGGAGAACGTCGCCCTGCAGGTCGCCGAGCAGATGTCGGACTACCTGCTCCACGGAGCCATCACCAACGCCATCAACTTCCCCTCGATCTCGGCCGACGAAGCCCCGCGCCTGAAGCCGTTCGTGGCCCTCGCGGACAAGCTCGGCTCGTTCCTCGGTCAGCTGACGGAGGCGCCGATCAAGGGTATCCGCATCACCTATGAGGGCGCGGTGGCCGGCATGAACACCCGGGCGCTGACCTCGGCGGCGATCACCGGGGTGCTGCGGCCGTTCCTACAGGACATCAACATGGTGTCGGCCCCGGCGCTCGCGCGGGAACGCGGTATCGTGGTGGACGAGATCAAGCGCGAGGGTGCCGCCACGGATTTCGAATCGGTGATCCGCATCACCGTGATCGCCGAGGACATGCCCCGCGACGCCGCCGGCACGGTGTTCCACGACGGCAAGCCTCGGGTGATCGAGATCCGCTCCATCGCCATCGACGCGGCCTTCGCGCGCCACATGCTCTACGTACGCAACCTCGACAAGCCGGGCTTCATCGGCCGGCTCGGCAGCATCCTGGGCGATGCGGGCGTCAACGTCGCGACGTTCAACCTCGGCCGTGACGAGGAAGGCGGCAGCGCCATCTGCTTCTGCGCCGTGGACGCTCCGGTCTCCGACGCGGTGCTGAAGCAGATCGAAACGATCCCGCAGGTGCGCCGGGTGCGGGCGGTGCGTTTTTAAACGCTCGGCAAAGCGACGGCGCCCGGTGATCCCGGGCGCCGGCCGAGGAAAACCGTCCGATACCCAATCCTGCCGTCGCCTCCTGTGCCTGGGCCGAAGAAAAAGGTCTTGTTCGTGCTGGACTTTAATATTCCCGGCCTGGCGACCGAAGCCCCGACTGGGGAGCCGTTACGGGTCAAGATCCCCGGCATGGTGCGCGATCTGATCGAGACCGATCCCACCGTCATCCTCGTGCCGGCTGGTCTCCGACGCCTGTTCTGACGTAAAGGCTCGGGCGCCCCTCCCCGCTCGGACGCGCTTCATGAAGATCGACGGCCAGCCCTACCGCACCATCTTTCCCGATGCCGATGGCGTCTCGGTCCAGGTCATCGACCAGACCCGCCTGCCCTTCGCGTTCGAGCTGAAGCGCCTCGGCTCGATGCACGACGCCGCCGTCGCCATCCGCACCATGGTGGTGCGGGGTGCGCCCCTCATCGGTGTGGCGGCCGCCTACGGCCTGGCTTTGGGCCTCGCCGAGGACGCGTCGGATGCGGGCATCGAGCGGGCGGTCGCGTTCCTGGCCGAAACCCGTCCCACGGCGATCAACCTGCGCTGGGCCCTCGACCGGGTGGCGGCGAAGCTCCGCACGGTGCCGATTTCGGAGCGAGCCGCCTTCGCGTTCGCGGAGGCCGGGCACATCGCCGAGGAGGATGTGGAGAGCTGCCACGCCATCGGGATGCATGGCGCGAAGATCCTCTGCGAGATTCACGCCCGAACCGGCCGCACCGTCAATGTGCTGACCCATTGCAACGCCGGCTGGCTCGCCACCGTCGATTGGGGCACGGCCTTAGCGCCGATCTACGTCGCGCACGATGCCGGCGTGCCGGTCCACGTCTTCGTGGACGAGACCCGACCGCGCAACCAGGGCGCGGCGCTGACGGCCTTCGAACTCAACGCCCACGGCGTGCCGCACACGGTCATCGCCGACAATGCCGGCGGCCACCTCATGCAGCACGGCCGCATCGACATCTGCATCGTCGGTTCCGACCGCACCACGGCCTCGGGCGACGTCTGCAACAAGATCGGCACTTATCTCAAAGCCCTGGCGGCCTCGGACAACCGGGTTCCGTTCTACGCCGCCCTCCCCTTCTCGACCATCGACTGGACCCTCGACGACGGCGTCGCGCAGATCCCCATCGAAGAGCGCGACGGCCGCGAGGTCTCGCACCTCACGGGCCGTCTGCCCGACGGCGCCTTCGCGACCATCGAGGTGGTGTCGCCCGGTTCCCCCGTGGCCAATCCCGCCTTCGACGTGACCCCGGCCCGACTGGTGACGGGCATCATCACCGAGCGCGGTGTCGCGACGGCGAGTGCCGACGGATTGCTGTCGCTGTATCCGGAGCGGCGGGCGGCGGCGTAGACCGCAGACCGGTCATCTTACTTCGATTTCGGCTCCACGCGGTCTGCGAAGGCAGGCACCTGTCGCGACACCGGAGACCGGGTTCCGCTCGATGCCCCAGCGCGGGGACCGGACGGCGAAGCAGAGGGCGCCAGGGACCGGCCACTCCGTATACGACGGCGATCGCTCCCTCATCCCGTCAGGTAATGGGGGCGGGCCGGTTCCATGCAAAGCATGCGAGAACCCGCGAGTCGGGAAACATCATCGCTGGCGGAAAACCCGGCGCGGTTCATTCGGCGCTTCGGGACCGTACCGGCCTCGCGCCGTTCCAGGTGATCGTTTTACGCCTCGGCCGACGATCCAACCCGCCGGAGAGACACTCCTCCCCATTCCGCGACATGACCGAACGCCGAAGCGCGTGATCGCGCGATGGTCGGCCACGGGGACGATCGGCGGAGGCGTTAACGTTTTCTTGACGGAACGCTTTTTGCTGCACCGCCGTTGAGGGCGCGTCTGCGGAATGGAGCCAATGATATCGAGCGCAATTGCGTGTCTCTCTTGAAAGCTTGCGCTGCATCCTCGTCTTACGGGCGAGAAGCATCCGGAAGCGGGAGTTTTGTGAGGCACGACTAGAATTGCATCCGTATCGCCGTCATGGCGCTTCGGAGGCGTGGAGCGCGAAAAAAATCATGGCCTGGCGGATCAAACGACTCACCGCCCAAAAGATGCCCATAAAATAACTTGACATACGAGCGTCACATTCGACCAAAATTCTGCCATTACATCTCACATATATTTGATTTCTACTCAGAATATTTAGGCAAAACATTCGTCAAAGCGTGTTAACTATCGTTTAATCAAAACCGATCGCCAGCATCGCGAAAAGAGGCTGGCTGGGCGTGAGGAACGCGCCGCCGACGCGCGTGGTCCCGAACGACATCGCTCGCGAAGTTTCGGGACTATCGCGACCGCAGGCTCTGCTTTTCTCTTCACGAGGAACCGTCTCATGACTGTAAACCCGTCTGGTCCCGCTCCGGGGAACTCTCCTGCTGCGCCGCACAGCGGGCACAAGCCCGGCCATACGCGCGTGGTGCGTGTGTCGGCGTATTCGGTCGCGACGGTCCTGGCGTTGTTGATGACGACGGCGACGCTTCCGCCGCTCCTGGCCGATCAATCGGATCGGGCGGTGATCAACGCACCGATCAGCCTCCTCACGGCGCCGATCGCCGGCGAGATGAGTGATGTCCTGCCTCGGGTCGGGCAGCGGCTGGCGCCCGGCGAGACGGTGGCGCGGATTCACAATGCCCGCATCGACCGCACCACCCTGATCATCCTGGACGGCAAGGTTTCCGAACTGCGCGGGTCCCTGCTGGCGGCGCGCCAGAAACGGGAATCGGACGAAGCCTACGTCGCGGCGCTCGATGCCGAAATCAAGCGCCAGGTGGAGCAGACCGTCGCGAAGCTCGACGGCGAGGTGACGGAGGCCAAGGCCCGCGTCGCCGTTGCCAATGCCGAGGGTCAATCGACCAAGGCGGTGGTCGATCGGCAGCAATCGATGGTCGACCGCAACACCGCCAGCATCGACCTTCTGCGGCCGACGCAATTCAAGCTCGAGGCCGCCCGATACGACAAGGAGGCCGAGACCGCGAAGCTCTCGCAGAAGGTCGCCGAACTCGCGGCCGTGCGGAAGAACGTCTTCGTCGGAAACCAGAGCAACAGCCTCGCGGTGCTCACGCAGAAGCGGCGCGACCTCGCCTTCGATGCCCAGCGCCTCGCCATCGAGGAGACCCAGCTCGCCTCCAGCCTCAAGACGCAGGCCGCCCTCCTCGACGCCGAGAAGAAGCGCCTGGACAGTCTGACTGACGCGCAGCTGAGCGCGGCCAATGGCGGCGTGGTCCTGAGCCTCGGCGCGGCCCAGGGGCGCCACGTCAATCCCGGCGATTCGGTCGCCACCCTGGTCGATTGCGATCAAGCCTTCGCGGTGGGGATCTTTTCGTACCGGCAGGCGCAGGATCTGGCCGTCGGAACCCCGGTGACGATCACCGCGGGTTCAGGGGCCGCGCAGCCGGGCCGCGTCAGCGAGATCCTCCCCAAAACGAGCGACAAGACCGACCAGCTTTACGCCGTCCCGTTCCCGCAGACGGAGCGACGCGAGATGTACGTGCTCGTCCGCCTCGAGCGCCCGGAGGGTGAGACCACCGTCACGCGGAACCGGCCCGAAGCCCGGACCAGCCCGTGCTCCGTCGGCCAGTGGGTGACCATCACCCGCGAGAATGGTTGGATTCCGTCCGCCTCCGTCGCCTGGAAGGCGGTGGCGTCCGGATTCACCGGACCGGAGGCGCAGGCCGGCTGGACCATGGTCCGCACCAACGTCCGCGATATGGCGGACTCCGTGTCCCATCACGTGCGTCGGGTCACGGCCTGGATCGCACCGGTCGGCGATGCCGACGCGGCCTCCGACACGCCGCATCTGGATCCTCGGGCAGAGTCCTCGCGGTGATCCGGCGGATCGCCCTGGCGCTTACCGCCGTGGGACCGGCGATCATGGCCAGCACGGCCGGTGTAACGCAGGCAATCGCCGCGGCGGACGGTCCGCGAGGGCCCGCGCCTTACTGCACGGCGCTCCGCGCGGGCGTCGATGCGGCGGGTCCCGGTGCGGTCTTGGTCGCGAGCTACCGGCCGGGCGAGGACGAGGCGGAACTCCCGCCACCCCTGCGCCAATCGGCCTTCACCTACGACAACGCCCTCGCCGCCATCGCCCTCGTCGCCTGCGGGGACCTCGCGCACGCCCGGCGGATCGGCGACGCGCTCCTGCACGCCCTGGCGCACGACCGCACCTTCTCGGACGGGCGGGTGCGCAACGCCTACCGCGCCGGCCCCGTCGGCGACGGCCCGGCCCTGTTGCCCGGTTGGTGGGACGCCGAGCACAACCGGTGGGCCGAGGACGCCTATCAGGACGGGAGCGCCACCGGGAACGTGGCCTGGGCGGCCCTCGCGCTCCTCACCCTCGACGGGATGGCCCCCGAGGCCGGATATCGCGCGGGCGCACGGCGCATGCTGGACTGGATCGGCGCGCATGCCCGTGACCGGCGCGCGCCCGATGGATTCTCCGGCGGGGTCGATGGGTTCGACCCAGGGCAGACGGCACTCGCCTGGAAATCCACGGAGCACAATCTCGACGTTCACGCCGTCGCCGCTTGGCTGCATCGCCTCGATGGGCGCCCCGAGGATTCTGCCGTGGCCGCCACGGCGCGGGGTTTCCTGGATGCCATGTTCGTGTCCGATCCCGGGCTGTTCCGCCTCGGCACCAAGCCCGACGGCGGCCCTCGGGCGACGGACCATGTGGCTTTGGACACGCAACTCTGGCCCCTCGTCGGCGTGGCGAACGCACCGCCAGCCTGGCGCCGGGCGATGGCCTACGCCGAGGCCCACATGGCCGTGCCCGGCGGCTTCGATTTCGACGGCGATCGGGACGGGACCTGGAGCGAGGGCACGGCACAGGCCGCCCTGACGCTGCGCGCCCTCGGCCGGGGGCCGGACGCCGCGCGGCTCCTCGACGGCCTCGCCGGGCAGGTCTCGCCGTCCGGATATCTCTACGCGACGGACGTGCCGCGCCTCACCACCGGCATCGCCATCGGGCCGGGGAGCAAGGGGCCGGATTTCTTCTACTTCAGACGGCCCCATCTCGGCGCCACCGCCTGGGCGGCCCTCGCGGCGACGGGCTGGAATCCTTTCACCGGCCGGAGCGTGGATTAGACGATGTTCGAAGCCCCCACCGACGTCGCCGCGGTCCTCACCTTGGATCTCGGCATCCTCCTCGGCCTGCTGGTGATGGGCGGCCTGCTCAACCGGACGAGCGCGGCGGCCCGTATCCTGTTCGGCGCGGTGACGGCGACGTTCATCGTCTGCTACGCCCTCTGGCGCTGGCACGACACCCTGCCGCGGATCGAGCCCGGCATCGACAAGCTGTGGCCGTACCTCTTCTTCGCCTTCGAGATGGTGGCGATCGTCTACACTCTGATGTCGATCGTCATCCTGTTCCGGTTCAAGAATCGTTCGGCCGAGGCGGATCGCGAACAGGCCAAGCTCGCGGCTTCCGGCGCGTGGCCGGCGGTCGACATCTTCATCTGCACCTACAACGAACCGCTGGACGTGGTGGAGAAGTCGATCATCCCGGCGCTCGCCGTCGATTATCCCAACGCGACCGTCTGGGTGTGCGACGACACCCGCCGCGACTGGCTCAAGGCGTTCTGCGCGGAGGTCGGGGCGAACTATCTCACGCGGCCGGACAACAAGGGCGCCAAGGCGGGCAACCTGAACAACGCCCTGCGGCTGACGGCGGCGCGGACGAACGCGCCGATCATCCTCGTGCTCGACGCCGATTTCGCCGTGGCGCCGAACATCCTCAAGCGCGCCGTCGGGCTGTTCCACGATCCGCGCTGCGCCGTGGTGCAGACGCCGCAATTCTTCTTCAACGCCGACCCGATCCAGCACAACCTGATGGCCGCCGACGCCTGGGTCGACGACCAGCGCATCTTCTTCGACGTGTTCCAGCCGGCCAAGGATGCGTGGGGCTGTGCCTTCTGCGTCGGCACCTCGTTCCTCGTGCGCCGCGACCGGGTGAACGCCATGGGCGGCTTCCCGCACGACGCGATCTGCGAAGACATCAACCTCACCTATTCGCTGATGCGCCATGGCTACCGGACGCACTGGCTCAACGAGCGCCTGAGCGCCGGCCTCTCGGCCGAGGGACTGCCGGAATACATCACCCAGCGCACGCGCTGGTGCCTCGGCACGATCCAGGTGGCGCTGCTGAAGCAGGGTCCCTTCCGAGGCCCGGATTACGGGCTGATGGAACGGCTGCATTACCTGCACGGCGTCCTGAACTGGCTGTGCAAGCCGTTCATCGTGCTGATGCTGGTGGCTCCGTCGATCTACTGGTTCTTCGACATGCCGGCCTTCTACGCCGACTACCTGTCGTTCCTGCGCTACGGTCTGCCGGCCTTGCTGGCGCTCTGGGTCTATAGCGGCTGGGTCTCCGGACGGCGCACGCTGCCGTTGTTCATGGAGGTGACCCACATCATGACGGCCCTCGCCATCACCTTCACCCTGATTTCGGCGGCGATCCGGCCGTTCGGACGGCCATTCAAGGTCACCGACAAGGGGGGCGACCGTTCGGTCTCGACGGTGCGCTGGCGGATGGCCGCGGGCTTCGGTGCCATCAGCCTCCTCTCGGCGGCCTCGATCCTCTGGTCGTTCGTTTCGCCCTACGGCGCGACGGAAATCTCGCCCCTCGACTACTTCAACCTGATCTGGGCGGGCGTCGCGATGGTGTTCACCTTCGTGGCATTCCTCGTCTGCTTCGAGCGTCCGCGCGGTTCCGAAGAGTTCGCGCTCGAGGAGCCGGTTCGCATCCGGATCGGAGGCGCGACCTACGACGGCGTGCTGGCGAGCCTGGGCATGGCGACGGCACGTCTGCGCATCACGGCCGCGCCCTCGGCCATCGCCCCCGGCGATCCCCTGCGGGTCCACATCGAACCGGCGGGCTGGATCTCGGCCCGATTCACCGCATCGGAGGACGGCGTCCATGCCGTCGGCCTGGAGCCGGACCGCGTCCAGCGCCACGGCCTCATCCTTCGCCTGTTCACCTCCGAGATCGATCCGATCGCCCGCACCGCGAACTTGCGCACCGCCCTGTCCGGCCTGATTCACCGCTGTTTTCGGGCCGCGTGATCCCCGGGAGGCCGGTCCCGACAATCGGTCCTTCGGGGAAGACGGGAGGGCAGGCCCACGGCGATGGCGGCGCCCGGGCAGTCATGCTTCGAGGGCTTTGCCGGGCGTGAGGCTCGAAGAGAGCGATCCTCCTCACGGCGCGGGGAGGCCCTGCCCGACGGATGGGGCCGGCTCCTCGAAATCGACCGTTCCGGGGGGTGACCGGAAGGCGCGCGCGATCAGCACGTAGAAGAGCGGCGTGACGAAAACGGCGAGCACCGTCGCGGTGATCATCCCGCCGAGCACGCCGGTGCCGATGGCCCGCTGGCTGTTCATGCTGGCCCCCGTCGCAACGGCGAGCGGCACCACGCCCAGGATGAAGGCGAACGAGGTCATGACGATGGGTCGGAAGCGCAGCTCGCAGGCCTCCAGCGCCGCCGCGTGCGGGGACCGGCCCCGCCCGACGCGATCCTTGGCCACCTCGATGATCAGGATGGCGTTCTTCGCCGTCAGGCCGATCACGGTGATCAGCCCGACCTTGAAGTAGACGTCGTTGGGCATGTCCCGCAGCAGCATGGCGAAGACCGCACCGACCACGCCGGTCGGCACGACGAGCATCACGGCGAGGGGGATCGACCAGCTCTCGTAGAGCGCCGCGAGGCACAGGAAGACGCAGAACAGCGCCAGGGCGAGGAGGTAGACGGCCTGGGAGCCCGACAGCTTCTCCTGCAGCGATTGCCCGGTCCAGGCGAAGTCGAAGCCCGGCGGCAATTGCCCGGCCAGCCGTTCCATCTCCGCCATGGCGTCGCCGCTGGCGTAACCCGGCGCGGCGGTCCCCGAGATCTTGATGCTCGGATAGCCGTTGAAGCCGACGACCTGCGCCGGGCCCATCGTCCATTGCACCCGCGCGAAGGATTGGAGCGGCACCATCTGGTTGCTGGCGTTGCGGACGTTGAGATCGAGCAGATCTTCCGCCTTCATCCGGCGGGAGGCCTCGGCCTGGACGATGACCCGCTGCATCCGCGCCTGATTCGGGAAGTCGTTGACGTAGGCCGAGCCGAGGCTGGTCGAGAGGGCGTCGTTGATGTCGGCGAAGGTGACGCCGAGAGCGTTCGCCTTCTGCCGGTCGAGGACGAGCTCGATCTGCGGCGCCGTCGGCAACCCCTCGACATAGACGCCCTGTAGGATCGGGCTCTGGCTCGCCGCCTTGAGCAACTGGTCGCGCGCCGCCGCCAGCGCCGCATGGCCCTGCTGTCCCTTGTCCTGGAGGCGGAAGGCGAAGCCGCTGGAATTGCCCAGCGAGTCGATGGCCGGTGGGGCCAGCGACATGGCGAGGGCGTCGGCTAAGCCGCCGAGCGCGGCGTTGGCGCGGGCGGTGATGGCGTCGGCCCCGTCGTTCGGCCCGCGCTCACCCCAGGGTTTCAGCCCGACGAAGTTAATGGCCGCGTTCTGGCCCTGGCCGGAGAAGCCGAAGCCGAGCAGCAGGGTCTGGCTGTCGATCCCGGGCTCGCTCGCGAAATGCGCCTCGATCCGCTTGGCGACGTCGAGCGTGCGGCCGGTGGCCGATTCCGGCGGGGTCTGCACGTCGACGATGACGTAGCCTTGGTCCTCGATCGGCAGGAAGCTCGACGGCATGCGCCCATAGCCCCAGCCGAGGGCGGCGACGAGCAGGGCGTAGACGAGGAGCGCCCGCAACGGCCGGCGCAGCAACCCGGCGACGCCGGACCGATAGGCGAGCGTGCCGGCGCGGAAGCGACGGTTGAACCCGCCGAAGAATCCACCTTTCGCGTGGCCATGCCCGGCCTCGACGGGCTTGAGCAGGGTGGCGCAGAGGGCCGGTGTCAGCGACAGGGCCAGGAAGGCCGAGAAGGCGATGGAGGTCGCCATGCTGACCGCGAACTGGCGGTAGATCACCCCGACCGAGCCCGGAAAGAAGGCGAGCGGCACGAACACCGCGACCAGCACCGCGGTGATGCCGACGATGGCGCCGGTGATCTGGCCCATGGCCTTGGCGGTCGCCTCCCTCGGGGGAAGACCTTCCTCGCCCATGATGCGTTCGACATTTTCGACCACCACGATGGCGTCGTCGACGAGGATGCCGATGGCCAGCACCATGCCGAACATGGTGAGCACGTTGATCGAGAAGCCGGCGAGCAACAGGGCGCCGCAGGTGCCGAGCAGCGCCACCGGCACCACGATGGTTGGGATCAGGGTGTAGCGGACGTTCTGCAGGAACAGGAACATCACCGCAAAGACGAGCGCCATCGCCTCGGCGAGGGTCATCAGCACCTTCTTGATCGACACCTCGACGAAGGGCGTGGTGTCGTAGGGCACCGTCATGCGGACATTGGCCGGCAGCGTCCGCTGGAGCTGGGCGAGCTTCGCCTTGACGCCGCTGGCGGCCGCGAGGGCATTGGCACCGGGGGCGAGCTGGATGCCGATGCCGGCGGCGGGGCGGCCGTCGAGGCGGGTCTGCGTCGTGTAGGACTGGCCGCCGAGCTCGACCTCGGCGACGTCGCGCAGGCGCACCAACGACCCGTCGGGGTTGGCCCGCAGGACGATCTCGCCAAACTCGGCCACCGTGGTGAGTTGCCCCTTCACCAGCACGTTGGCGGCGATGCGTTGGTCTGACGTCGCCGGCTGCGCGCCGACGATGCCGGAGGCCACCTGGGCGTTCTGCGCGCCGATCGCCGCCGTGACGTCGCCCGGCGTCAGGCCGAGGCCGACGAGCTTGACCGGATCGATCCAGATGCGCAGCGCCTTCTCGGAGGAGAACAGGGTGGCGCGGCCCACCCCCGGCACGCGCCGCAGTTCGCCCAGCAGTCGGCGGGCGGCGAGGTCGCCGAGGTCGGTCTCGCTCAGGGAGCCGTCCTTGGACGAGACGGTGACGAACTGGAGGAAGCTCGTGCTCGCCTCCTCGACGGTGACGCCCTGCTGGGTCACGGCGCGAGGCAGACGCGCCTCGATGCGCTTGATCCGGTTCTGCACCGCCACCGTCGCCTTCGACGGGTCCGAGCCCGGCGCGAACGAGGCCATGATCTGGGCCATGCCGGAGGTGTCGCTGGTCGATTCGAAATACATCAACCCCGGGATGCCGCTGAGCTCCTCCTCGATGATGCGGGTGACGCCGTCGTAAAGCCGCTCGGGCGGGGCACCCGGATAGGTCGCCGTCACCTGGATCGTGACGGGGGCGACGTCCGGGTATTGCGAGACCGGCAGGAAGGCGATGGAGATGGCGCCCACCAGCATGATGAAGATGGAGATCGCCCAGGCGAAGATCGGGCGGTCGATGAAGAAGCGGGTCATGGTCGGGCGATCCTGGCGGTCCGGTGCCGTGGTCGGTCAGGGCTTCGCGGAGGCGGAGGTCGTCCGGGGCGCGGGCCAGGGCGACGGGTTGACCGCCATGCCGGGCTGAAGCCTCTGGAAGCCCTCGACCACGACGGTCTCACCCGCCTTCAGCCCGTCCTCGACGATCCAACCCGCCTCCGTCAGCGCCCCCGCCCGGACGGGGCGCAACGCGACGGTCCTGTCCTCGGCGAGGACGTAGACCTGGGCGACGCCGGCGCTCGAGCGCTGGATGGCCTGGGCCGGGACGATGACCGCGCCCGGCAGCGTGCCCTGCGCGACGCGGACGCGGACATAGGTGCCCGGCAGCAGGGCGACCTTCGGATTCGGGAAACTGGCACGCAAGGAGACCTGCCCGGTGCCCGGATCGACGCTTACATCCGTGAACAGCAGCCGCCCGGCGTCGGGATGGAGCGAGCCGTCCGGCAGGACCAGATGCACCTCCGTCTCCTCCTTGCCCGAGGCGAGCCGGCCGAGGTTGTCGGTGGGGGCGTTGAAGTCGGCGAAGATCGGGTCGACCTGCTGGATCAGCGCGAGCTTGGTCGCGTCGCCCTGGCCGACGAGCGCCCCTTCGGTGACCAGGGCCCGGCCGATGCGGCCGGCGATGGGCGCGCGCACCGTGGCGAAGTCGAGGTCGATCCGGGCGCGGGCGAGCTGCGCCCTGGCGCTGGCGACGTCGGCCTCCGCTTGGCGCAGGGCGGCCACGGCGATGTCCTGCTGGGCGGCGCTCGCCGCCTGGCGCTCCAGCAAGGTCTCCGTGCGCTCCGACTGGCGTTGCGCCTGGACCTTGGTTGCCTCGGCCCGCGCGAGGGCGGCGGCCTTGGCATCGACCTCGGCCCGGTAGATGGCGGGGTCGATGCGGAACAGGACGTCGCCCTTGGCCACCAGGCTGCCTTCCTCGAAGGTGCGCTCATGGATGATGCCGGAGACCTGGGCTCGGACCTCGGCGACACGAATCGGGTTCAGGCGACCCGGCAGGTCGAGGGTGCGCGGCACCGTGACCGCCGCGGCCATGACCGTCGAGACCTCGGGGGGAGAGGCCGCCGTTCCGGGTCCGTCGGCGGATTGGCCCTCCGCCGACGGCTTGCAGCCCTGCAGACCCAGGATGGCGAGACCCGTGACGGCGAGGAGGCTCGGCATCCGGCGGAGAAGAGTGGAAGTCGACATGGGGATCGTCCGTTGATGCCGGGCCGTCAGACGGCCTTGCACCCGCGACGCGCGTCGGCGCCGTCGCGGGCCAGAAGGTTTCGCGCGGGCCGCTCTCGATCACCGAGCGGGGGCGACTGCCGGTGCGCGGCCACGGCGACGCGCGGATCGTGCCTGACGGGCCGCCCGAGCGTCGCGGCGACGGGGGCCGGGGGCCCGATCGCGGCATCCGCCGCCTCGCGTTCGGGCATTGAGGGATACGCCATGGTTCAGGCCCGATCGTCGCCAGCGGATCCCGGTCGTCCGGCCAGTGTCATGGCGACGAGACGCGCCCGGAGCGCGTCGAGGGCGGGCACGGGATCGCTCGGCCTGTCGCGCACGAGATAGGCGAGCCAGGCGCCATCGGCGGCGAGGCGGACGAGTTCGAGCTCGGCTCCGCCGTCGGTGCCGTGATGGCGGGACAGTCGCTCCGCGAACCAGTCCGAAACGATCCGGCGCAAGGCCGGCTCCGCGAGGATCGAGATGTGCAGGGCGGCCCACTGCCCGCCCTCCGTCATCATCGGGTCGTGCAGGGTGACGTCGACGTAGGCCCGCGTGTAGCGTCCGTACGGCTCTGGGTCCCTCGCCATCGCCGCGTCGATCTCGGCGTCGAGTTGGCCGATCAGGTCGGAGACGACGCCCTCGACCAGGGCCTGCTTGCTCGCGAAATGGTGGAACAGCGCGCCCTTGGTGACGCCCGCGGCGTGGCAGACCCCCTGCACCGTCATCGCGGCGAGCCCCTGCTCCAGGGCGAGCTTGGCGGCGCAATCGAGCAGGGTGCGTCGGACGCGCTCAGGTTGCTTCTTGCGATGGGATGCGGACGCCATGCTCGTAGCCCGATGACGCCGAGGCGCCCGATCGCCGTCATGATACCGACCTAACGGTATCTTTCAAGGGCGGACTGTATGAGGGGAAGGTCTGCACCTGGCAGCCTCTGGATCGGATGCTCGTCGGACACGGGTCGCGCGAGCTCCCTGCCAGGCCCTCGACGAGGCCGCCCCCCCATGGATCGTTAGAATATGTCGATCAGGCCGCCGGAAGTCGGTTCGACCATTGATCGGCATGCCGGCGATGCCGGTAGTACGGTGAGGAGTGGGGGACCGCGCATCGTGGTGACAATCGAGGTCTTCCGCACCACGTCGTCCCCTATGCTTCAGCTCGAGGACCACCACGATCCGTATCGTCCCCCTACGGATGATAGCGAGGACAGATGAATCGGACTCCGGCTCGGAGCGGGGTGGAACATCCGTACGATCCGGGGGCCATGGGGCCATCACGAATGCATGATAACATTCCGGGGATTGAGCCCTCCCCGCAAACCACAGTCGGCCCGCAATCCTCCGGCTCTGCCCAAATCCTGTCGTGGCTCGCGCGCGGGTGGAACTCTCTGACCTGCGTCAGTTTCGTCTGCGCGGTCCTCGCCTATGCCGGCAGCTTCCTCATTCGACCCTGTCTGTGTCAACCCCCCGAAGATGGTACTCTTCTCCGGGTTGACCGGAGGCGGGCATGGGACGGTTTGTTGTCGGCGCTGAGCGCGATCAGACGACGCTG
>NZ_FOPM01000008.1 GCF_900113485.1 Methylobacterium gossipiicola | reverse complement strand
TGCCGTATGCCGGGCGCATCCAGGTCGCCGGCCGCCGGCCCCAGGACGTCCAGGCCCTCATCGAGACCGAACTCGCCGGCAAGGCGATCCAGCCCCAGGTCCTCGTCTCCGTGACGAAGCCGATCTCGCAGAGCGTCACCGTCTCGGGCGAGGCCGTGGGCGGCGCCCGGGTGCCGCTCTCGGGCAAGGGCGACCGCCTCCTCGACGTCGTGGCCACCGCCGGCGGCGTGAGGGCCCCCGTCAACGAGACCTTCGTGCGGCTGTCGCGCGGCAACGTCACCGCCACGGTGCCGCTCACCACGGTGGTCTCCAACCCGCGCGAAAACATCTTCCTGCGGCCCAACGACGTGCTCACCCTCGTGCGCGATCCCCAGACCTTCCTGGCGGTGGGCGCGCTCGGCAACTCCACCGAGCTGCCGTTCCAGGCCGAGGGCATCACCCTGGCCCAGGCCCTGGCCAAGGCACGCGGCCTGTCCGACTTCCAGGCGGACCCGGCCGGCACCTTCGTGTTCCGGTTCGAGCCCGCCGCCGTGGTGCGCCGCCTCAAGCCCGGCAGCCCGCTGCTGGGCACGCCCCTGGTGCCCGTGGTCTACCGGATCAACATGCGCGATCCCAACAGCCTGTTCCTCACCCAGGCCTTCCGCATGCGCAACCGCGACCTCGTCTACGTCTCCAACGCTCCCTTCACCGAGGTCCAGAAGGTCCTCTCGGTGTTCTCCACCGTCACCGCCCCCGTCGCCGCCGGCGCGTCGATCTACAGCGTCTCCCGCTGAGCGCGACAACCTTCCGGACATGAAAACGGGCCCTCGCGGGCCCGTTTCTCATTGGGTCGGTGGGAAGCGGAAACCCTACGGCTTACCGCGCTTCGCCATCAGCTGCTCGATGAGCGAGCCGCCCTTCTCGATCTCATGCAACTCTTCCGCCACGGCATCCACGGTCTCGCGGATCTGCTCCGGCGTGTGCTCGGAGGTGATGAAGAAGCGCAGGCGTGAGGCGCGCTCCGGCACGGCCGGATGGATGATCGGCTGCACGTTGATGCCCCGCTTGTAAAGGCGGTCCGACAGGGTGACGGATTTCAGCGAGTCGCCGACGATGACCGGGATCACCGCGAGGCCCAGACTCGTGCCCGTGTCGAGGCCGTGCTTCTTCGCGCAGGCGAGGAACAGGTTGCCGTTCTGACGCAGGCGCTCGACCCGGTGCGGCTCGGCATGCATGAGGGCAAGGGCCGCCTCGGCGGCGGCGGCCAGCGGCGGCGACAGGCCGACGCTGTAGATGAAGCCACCCGCCGTGCACTTGAGATATTCGATGAGGGCCGACGGTCCGGCGATGTAGCCGCCGCAGGTGGACAGGGTCTTCGACAGCGTCCCCATCCAGATGTCGACCCCGCGCGGATCGACATCGCAATGCTCGGCCAGACCGATACCGGTGCGGCCCAGCACCCCGAGGCCGTGGGCGTCGTCCACCATCAGCCACGCGTCGTAGCGCTGCTTCAGGGCGATGAGGGCGGCGAGGTCAGGCGCATCGCCGTCCATGCTGTAGAGGCCCTCGACCACGATGAGGGCGCGGCGGTGCTCGTGCCGGGTGGCGCCCAGCAGGGTCTCGAGGGCGTCGAGGTCGTTGTGGGAGAACGAGCGGCGCTGAGCCCCCGAGAGCTGTGCCCCCGTGACGATGCTGTTGTGGGAGAGCGCGTCGTGGAAGATCACGTCGCCCGGCTCCATCAGGGCGCCGAGGGTGGTGACGTTGGTGGCGTGCCCGCTCACCATCACGACGCAGGCTTCCGTGTCGTAATGGTCGGCGAGCGCCTGTTCCAGGGAGATGTGTCCCGGGCGCTCGCCGGCCACGATGCGGCTCGCGGACGCCGAGGTGCCGAACTCCTCGATGGCCCTGGCGGCGGCGGCGTTCACATCCGGATGGCCGTTGAGGCCGAGATAGTCATAGGACGAGAAGTTGACGAAGCTCTTGCCGGCGATGCGGGTGTTGGCGCCGGCCTTGGTCTCGTGGACGCGGAAGAACGGATTGCCGAGGCCGATGAGATCGGCGGCCGAGCGCTGCAGGCGCAGCTCGCGGTAGCCCGGCAGGGTCTCGAAGTTTTGCACCGAGGGGTCGGCCGCCGGCCGTGCGGAGGCGCGGGCGGGGGCCGGCCGGTTGGTGTTGCGGCCGAGGCGATTCGTGACGAAGCCCGCGAGCGCCGCGCGCCCGCCGTCCGGTCTGGCGGGATTGCTCATGGCAGAATCTCTTTGATCACGAGGCTGTTCTCTTCGACCAGCGCGTGGAAGGGTTCGAGGGTCCGGACGTCGACGCCCTCGCTGGCATGGCGCTGGGCCAGGCTCATGACGGCGGCCGAAGCTTCGTCCACGGGGGCCGAGATCGACTGGATCAGGGTCTCGGTGAGTTCGTTCACGGTCAGGCCCGACGAGATGCCCGAAGGCGGGGCTTCGAGGGCGAAGCGTTCCTGCAGGCTCGCGCCGAGTTCGACACCCATGAGCGAATCGAGGCCGATCTCGGACAGGTGGCGCACGCGGCTGATGTCGTCCTTCGGCAGACGCAGGATGCGGGCGATGTCCTCGACAATGGCGTCGGCCACGGTCTTGCGCACCGTATCGATGTCCTGGGTCTTGAGCAGGGTGCCGATGTTGATGGCCGCCACCGTACCGGCTTCCATCTGCTGATCCGAGCCGAGTTCGACGTAGCTCGGACTCTTCATCGTGGCGAGGCGCTCGCGGGCCTTGCCCCAATGCATGGACGCGATGGCGATGACCGCGTCGTCGCTGGCGCTGCCCTGGCCCTTCAGGGCCTCGGCCATGAGGTCGAGGCAGTGGCGGGCATCCATGGGGGTGACGCCGACGCGACCCGCCAGGGTCTCCATCACGGCGCGGTTGCGGGCGAGGACACCGACATCGCCGATGGCGCCCCAGGCGACGGCGAGGGCTGGCAAACCAGCCTTGCGACGGCGTCGGGCGAGCCCCTCCATGAAGCCGTTGGCGGCGACGTAGGAGCCCTGGCCGGGATTGCCGATGAAGGTCGTGGCCGAGGAGAACAGGACGAAATAGTCGAGGCTGCGCGAGCGCGTCGCCGCATCGAGGTGCTCGGCGCCGATCACCTTCGGGCGGATGACCGCGTCGAGGGCCGCCGCGTCGATATTGGCGATGAGTCCGTCCTGCAGCACCATGGCGCCGTGGATCACGCCGGCGAGCTTTCTGCCGCCGCGCTCGACCTCGGCCAGGAGAGTCTCCACCCCCTGGCGGCTGGTGATGTCGCAGACCTTGGCCTGGACCTCGATGCCGCGCCCCGTGAGCTCGGCCAGGAGCGCCTTGGCCTCGTCGCTCTCGGCCCCTTTTCGGCCGACGAGAACGATGTGCTGCGCGCCCCTGTCGGCGAGCCAGCGCGCGGCTTCGAGACCGAAACCGCCCAGACCGCCGGTGACGAGGTGAACGCCCTCGGCGTCGATGGAGAAGGCCGAGGTCGGAGCCGTCATGACGCTTCCGGCCTTCGGCGGCGCGATCACGATCTTACCGACATGCCCCGATTGCTGCATGAGGCGGAAGGCGTCCGAAACCTCGTCCGCCGTGAACGGCTGGTACGGCAGGGGCTTCAAGCCGCCTTCGTTGAAGAGGGCCATGACCTCGCGGAACAGCCGCGCCCCGTCCTCGCCCTGGTGCTGGAGCACCTGATCGAGGTCGACGCCGAAATACGACAGGTTCCGGCGGAACGGACGCAAGCCGATATGGGTGTTGGCGACGTAGTCGCGCTTGCCGAGTTCGATGAAGCGTCCGAACGGCTTGAGGCAGTTGAGGCTGCGCTCCATGGCTTCGCCGAACAGGCTGTTCAGGACCACGCCGACCCCGTCGCCGGTGATGCGGCGGACATCGTCAACGAAGGCGAGGGAGCGCGAATCGAGGACGTGCTCGGCGCCGAGCGCCTTCACCAGGGCGCGCTTCTCGCGCGATCCGGCCGTGGCAATGACGCGGGCCCCCTTGAGCTTGGCGATCTGGAGCGCGGCGAGACCGACGCCGCCGGCGCCGCCATGGACGAGGACCCACTCACCGCGCCGCAGGCGGGCGCAGCTCACGAGGCCGTAATAGGCCGTGAGGAAGGCCACCGGCACCGTGGCGGCGGCCTGCGGATCGAGGCCGGGAGGGCTCGGCGCCACCACGAGTTCGGGCACGACGATATGGGTCGCGAAGCCCGACTGCGCGAAGGCGACGACGCGGTCACCAACCTTGAAGGCGTTGACGCCCTTGCCGACGGAGAGAACGCGGCCTGCGACCTCGAGGCCGAGGCGCGGACCGGCGAAGCCGTCCTCCAGGATTTCCTCGGGGAGCATCGAGAGGGCCCAGAGGACGTCGCGGAAGTTGAGGCCCGTCGCCTCGACGGCGATCTCGACCTCACCGCGTCCGGGTGCGCGGCGCTCGGCCGGGCCCCAGGCCATCTCGTTGAGACCGCCGGTGTTGCTGCGCTCCAGGCGAGCGGCGGGGGCCGGCACCGCATCTGCGGCGGGGCGGCGGGACACCTGCCCCGGCGAGAACCGGATCACCCGGGTCTGGTCGGGATCGAGGACGATCTCGGTCTCGTCCGTGCCCGACAGGATGAGGTCACGCAGACGCTCGGCGGCGAGCTTGGTGGTGAGGGCATCGGTGACGTCGATGCGGCGGACATCGAGGTTGGCGACCTCGTTGGCGAGCGTCCGGGTGAAGGCCCAGACGCCGGCCTCCACGGAGCCGTTGGCGTCGCCGTCGTCGCGGGTGGCGCCGGGGCAGACCACCCAGAGCCGGGTCTGACGACTGCCGAGGTGCTCGACGCAGCGCTTCAGACTGAGGCAACGGTCGCGCAGACGGTCGGAAGCCGGCCCTTCGGTGTTGAAGGCGCCCGCCAGGAACACCACCGTGTCGGGAGTTTCGCGCTCGAGTTCGAGCAGGGATTGCTCGGAATCGAGGATGATGGAGACGTGGACTCCGCCCGCGACCAGCAGGGTCGCCAGGGACGAGGCGGTCTCGGCCGCGTAGGCGTCGTGCGAGCCGATGATGAACGCGAAGGTCTGCCCGGCGGCGGGCTTGGCGCGCACGGGGGCCTCGGCGATGAGGAGAAGGTCGTCGCCGTTATCGGAGACCGCGCGATCGACGGCGACACGCACGAGGCCGGTGTCGCTGAGCGAACGCTGCCAGCCGGTGATGTCGTCGAGGCGGCCCATGGGCATGTCGCCCGTGACCTCGAACCAGTCCGGGGTCAGGCCGAACACGAGGTCGCGGAACAGGGAGGCGCCGGGCTCGACGGCGATGAGGAAGCCGCCCGTGGCCAGGGCATCGGCGACGCCCTGCAGAACGCCGCGCGCGGAGCGGTGCAGCACGTCGCTGGCCAGGATCGCGTCGAATCCGCCGGGCGTGAGCTCGGCCGCGTCCTCGATGATCGTGACGCCGCGCGGTAGGGCGAGGCGAGCGCGCTCGGCGAGGCGCCGGTCGGCCTCGAACACCGAGAGCTGCGCTTCGATACCGTCGGCGAAGGCAGCGGCCTGGGCCGAGAGCGGGCCGAACCCGACCTGCAGCACCCGCAGGGCGCGATCGCGGGGCAGGGCGGCGGCGCCCGCCTCGACGATCCGGGCGATGACATCGGCGGACGCCCGGGCCGTGGCGCTGCGCAGGATGAAAGCGTCGAGGGCGTTCTGCGATAGGGTCGGGGCGTGGACGAGATCGCCCGCGAGCAGGCGGCCAACCACGGCGCCGATATCGGCAGTGAGCACGAGTTCGGCCGAGAGGTCCGGATGATCGGCGGCGATCCAGCGCATGATCTCGTCGGGCGCCGGCAGGGTCACGTCCTTGCGCAGAGTCCAACGGTCACCCGCCAGGGTGGCGAGGCCGCTGCTTTCTAGGGCGTAGAGGGCGTTGAGCAGCCACGGGCGCATGGTCTCGGGCACGCGCTCGTCGATGGCGACGGCGCCCGAGCGCTGCAGCCCCTCCGCGAGGCGGTAGGCCATGGAGGTGGCCCAGCCTTCCAGCAGCAGGTGGCCGGGGGCGAGGGGGGCGTCGGCTGCCGCGAAGGCCGCCTTGGCCGGGGACCTCACGGCCTCGGCGATGCGCTGGCGCCGGTCGAGGGGGATCGCCGTGGGCTCGGTCGCGCGTTCGGGGCGCTGCGCGATGGCATACGCAGCGAGTTCATTGCCGCCCTTGGCGCGCAGGGCCTGGAACCGGCCCTCGCGCAGGGTGGCGATCACCTCGCCCGCCGCATCCACCAGGGTGAAGTCGGCCAGGATGCTGCGCTCGTTGGCGCGGCGCGTCTTGATCATCGCCCGCGCGATGACGGCGCCGGGCTTCACCAAGCGGATCTCGCCGAAGCGCACGGGCACATAGGCCTTGGTCGAGCCTTCGCCCATGAGGCCGGCGAACAGCAGGATGAGGCCGTGGAAGCAGGAATCGAGGCGCGCCGGCACGAGGCCGAAGCGTGGATCGGCCTCCGCGGGCAGGAGTTCGGAGACGATGGTGGTCTCGTCGAGGCGGGCGGAGTGGGCGACCTGACGGAAGCTCGGACCGAAGCCGAGGCCCGAGGCGGCGGCGATCCGATAGAGGGCCTCGCCGTCCACGGCCTGCTCGCCGGGCTCCGGAATGTCCTGGCGCGAGGGCGCCTGGAAGGTGCCGTCGACGATCTTGGCCGCCGCATGGAGTTGCCACGCGGCCTGGGTCAGGCGGGGACGGCTCAGGATCTGGATGCCGTTGCCGGAGCCCGAGACCCGAACCATGACCTCGCGCAGGGAGTCCTCGCCGAACACCATCGGCGACTGGATCTCGAACTCGGCCAACACGACGCTGTCGCTGCGCATGGCCTCGCGGGCGACGCCGAGCGCCATCTCGATGAAGGCCGCGCCCGGCAGGATCGCCTGACCGTCGATGCGGTGGTCGTCGAGCTCCGGCACCGTGGCGATGTCGACATGGCCGTGCCACTCGAGGCCGTCGAGGGTGACGCGGGCGCCGTAGAGGGGATGATAGGCGCGCGGCGTGGTGGCGCCGACGCCCTCCGTGGTCTCGGCGAGGCGGAAGGTGCGGCGCTGCCAGGGATAGAGCGGCAGGGACACGTCGCCCGCCGGATTCCGGCCGAACACCGTCGCTTCATCGACGGCCGCGCCTTGCACGAGGGCGGCGGCCAGGGTCCGAGCGATGGGATCGCCGCCGGCCTGCTTGCGATGGAGCACGCCGATGGTGGCGTTCTCGATGCCGAGTGGCTCGATGGCGTCGCCGATATGCGACAGGAGGGTGGCGCGGGGGCCGACCTCGACGAACACGCGCGCACCCTGGCGGGTGGCTTCCTGCACGGCCTGGGCGAAGCGCACGGGCTCGCGGATGTTGCGCCACCAGTAAGTGGCTCCGAACTCGGCGCCCGGCAGGACCGTGCCGGTCACGGTGGAGACCATGGCGGTGGTACCGGCATGGGGCTTGAGGCCGGCGAGATCGCGCAGGAGCGGCTTCTCGGTCGGGTTCATGAGCCGGCCGTGGAAGGGATATTCGAGGTCGAGCTTGCGCCCGCGCCGGCGCTTGCGCGCGAGCGCCTTCATGGCGGCGTCGATATCGGCCACCGGCCCCGCCACGGTGACGGCCTTGGGGCTGTTGTAGGCGGCGATGTCGAGGCTCGGGTAATCGGCGAGGAACAGCTCGATCTCGTCGACGGGGGCCAGCAGCACCGCCATGGTGCCGAGGCCGCGCGTCGATTCCTGATGCTGGCTGCGGAAGAAGATCACTTTCACGGCCTGTTCGAGGCTGAGAATGCCGGCAGCTTCCGCCGCCGCGATCTCGCCGACGCTGTGGCCGAGGACGTATTTCGGATGCAGACCACGGGCGCGCAGGGCCGTGGTCGAGGCGCTGGAGATCGCGAAGATCAGGGGCTGCGACACCCGGGTCAGGACGAGGCGCGTCTCGAGATCCTCGGCGAACAGGGCCTCCTTGAGCGACCAGTCGGCGAGGTCGAGGAACAGCGTGTCGATCCGGTCGAAGGCCGCGCGGAAGACCGCGTTCTCTTCGTAGGCTTCGCGGCCCATGCCGGCCCATTGGCTGCCGTTGCCGGAATACACGAAGGCGACCTCGGCGGCGCGATCGACGGCGGTGCCGATGAGAGCGGCCTCGGTGTCCTCGGCCTCGCCGACGGCGCGCAGGACGCTGGGCAGGTCGGCGTCGAGGGGGATCGCGAGGCGCGAGGACAGGCGCTCGCGGCGATGCGCGGCGGCGGCGGCGATGCGCGCCGCCTCCGCCGGGGCGGCCCCATCGAAGCGGTCGGCGTAATCGAGGGCGAGCTCATTGAGGGCCGCGCGGCTTTGGGCCGACAGCAACAGAACCTCGGGGGCACCGCCGGCCTCGGCCGGAGCCGTCTCGGCCGCGACGCGCTCACCATCGGTCAGGACGACGTGTGCGTTGGTGCCGCCGAAGCCGAAGGAATTGACGCCGGCGAAGCGCTCGGTGCGCCCGCGCGGGATGGCGAGGGGCTGGTTCACCACCTGCAGGTTCAGGTCGCCGAACGGAATGTCGGGGTTGAGCTCGGCGGCGTGGAGGGAGGCGGGCACGAGGTCGTGCTCGAGGGCGAGGCTGGCTTTCAGCAGGCCGGCGAGGCCGGAGACCGGCTCGGTGTGGCCGATATTGGTCTTGATGGAGCCTATGGGCAGGGGCGCGCGGCGGGGCTTCCCGAGCTTGCCACCGATGGCCCCGGCCTCGATGGGATCGCCCACGGGGGTGCCGGTGCCGTGGGCTTCCACGAACACCACCTTGTCGAGGTCAATCTCGGCCTCACGATAGACCTGCTCCAGGAGCGCGCCCTGCGCGTAGCCCGAGGGGAGGGAGATGCCGGTGGTGCGACCGTCCGAATTGACCCCGCTCGCCGCGATGACGCCCCGCACGGTGTTGCCATCGCGAGCCGCCGCCTTCGCCGATTGCAGCACGAGGACAACGCCGCCTTCGGAACGGACGTAGCCGTCGGCCTGGGCCGAGAAGGCGCTGCACAGGCCGCGCCGCGACAGCATCTGGGCGTTGGAGAAGCAGATGAAGTTGAACGGGCTCGCCAGGAGATTGACGCCGGCCACCACCGCCGTGTCGATCCGGCCGCTGGCAATGGCGGCCACGGCCGCGTCGAGGGCGACGAGGGACGACGAGCACGCCGTGTCGACGGTGAAACTCGGACCCTTCAGGTCGTAGATGTAGGAGATGCGATTCGACAGGATCGAGAGGGTGTTGCCCGTGGCGGCGTAGGCATCACCCGAAGCGGTGTCGAGGATGCGCAGATTGCCGTAATCCAGCGACGAGGCGCCCACGAACACGCCGATCTGCGTGCCGGCCACCGCCGAGGGGCGCAGGCCCGCATCCTCCAGGGCCTCCCAGGTGAGTTCGAGGAGGAGCCGCTGCTGCGGATCCATCTGCTCGGCCTCGCGCGGCGAGATGCCGAACACGCCCGGATCGAACGCCCAGATCTCGTCGAGGACACCGGCCGACCACGTATAGCTCTTGCCGCGCTCCTGGGCTCGGGGATGCCCGAACCGGCTGAGCGACCAGCGATCCTCGGGGATCCGGCCGACGGCGCAGCGGGCTTCCGTCAGGAGCTGCCACAGACCCTCGACATTCGAGGCACCCGGAAGGCGGCAGGCACGACCGATGATCGCGATGTCTGTACGTTGTGTCACGTTCGATTCGCACGCGCTCTTGAACGGGGAACGAGACCGGCCGCGGGAGGCCGGGCAATCCGTCCGATCCTTAGTATGGCACCGGGATGGTGTCCAACACGGGGGAGGGGACGGGCGAGGATCGCGCGAGAAACATCGGTTCGCTCGGGCGTGGTCTTTGAATGATCCGCGCGGTTTCGATGAAGAAAGACCGGCGGATCGAGATATCGGTCCGCTTACGTTCTGCGGATCTTCGGAGACTCTCTCCGAGACGGCATGACAAGGCCCTCGGTGCCGGAACGCGACTTCGAATTCGACTGACGCGGATCGGTCATGGGTCCCTCGGAATACCGGGATGGATCGGGTGCGGGCTCGAGGGCCCTGCGCCCGGAAGACGCCGCGGTTTCCACGGCCTTGCCGCCTCTATCATCCCGACTTCGAGCAATTCCAAGGCAGCGCCGTACCCTGGAAGTCACACTCAACACGAGATCGCAGAGGAGGCTGCCGCAGTGCAGCGGCGCTCGCCCCCTATCACACCAATTCCATGCCGCAGCGCAACAGGCCGAAGGACGCATCTCAGAGGCGAAAGTGCGCCGACGCCCGGGAGAGATTGGGATTGTAATATGGATCGGCCCGAAGCTGCGGCTCCCAGCGCGCCTGCATCACCCGGGTCTCGGCCTCGAAGCGGGCGCGCTTCTCCGGCGTATCCTCCGGGCCGCGACTCTTTGATTCGTGGTGGATAAGGCGCGCATGCGGCGTCCAGACGTTGCGGTAGCCCGCCGCACGCAGGCGCAGACAGAGATCCACATCGTTGAAGGCCACGGCGAGGTGCCGGGCATCGAAGCCGCCGACCTCCTCGAACACCGCCGCACGCACGGCGAGGCAAGCTCCGGTCACGGCGGAGACTTCCTGGGTCAGCACCATCCGGGCGAAATAGCCCGGTTCCTCGCCCGGCAGGCCGAGATGGCTGTGGCCCGCCACACCGCCAACCCCCAGGACGATGCCCCCATGCTGGAGGGTGCCGTCTGGATAGAGCAGTTTGGCTCCCACCGCCCCGACAGTCGGATCGAGGACACAGGACACCATCTGGGCGAGCCAGCCGGGCTCGACGATCTCGACATCGTTGTTGAGGAACAGCAGGACCGTCCCCGTCGCGGCGGCGGCGCCCCGGTTCGACAAATCCGAAAAATTGAACGGCCCCGGCACCGGCAGCACCCGCAGGCGGGTCTCACCCGCATGGGCCGTGAACAGGGCCTGCGTGACCGCCTCGCGGCTGTCGTTGTCGACCACGACGACCTCGAGATCCGGATAATCCGTGGCGGTGAACAGCCCGGCGAGCACCTGCGCCAGGAGATCCGCCCGGTCGCGGGTGGGGATGACCACCGAGACGCGCGGCGCCGGATCGGGCAGGGGCCGCACGAGGCGGTTGAAGCCGAGCGGCCCGCGTTCGGCCCTGGCCCCGAACGCGGCGGCCACTTCGGCGAGTGCCTGCAATCGGGCGGATTCGGCCTGCGCCAGGGCCCGGTCCGAGAAGGTGCCGGAGCCCCCGGCGGCGCGCCAGTGATAGAGCACCTTCGGGATATGGTGAACCCGCTCCGGCGCGAGCCCGGCGGTGAGGCGCAGGAGCAGGTCGTGGTCCTGGCTGCCCTCGAAGCCGGGCCGCAGGCCGCCGAGCGCCCGCACGGCGTCGGTCCGGATCACGGTGAGGTGGTTGATGTAGTTCTGCCCGTAGAGCAGTTCGCGGTCGAAGCCCGACTTGAAATGCGGCTCGAAACGGCGCCCGCGCCCGTCGATCTTGTCCTCGTCGCTGTAGACGAGCACGAGGTTTGGATCGGCCCGGACGGCCTCCGCGACGTGGAACAGGGCGGTCTCCGCCAGGGCGTCGTCGTGGTCGAGGAACGCGACGTAGGCCCCTCGGGCCATGGCCAGGGCATCGTTGGTCGCCCGCGCGATGTGACCGTTGACACCGCGCCGCATCACCCGGATGCGCGGGTCGGCGGCTTCATGGGCGGCGAGGCGCCGCTGCACCGCCGGATCGGTGGACGCGTCGTCGACGACGCAGAGCTCCCAATGGGGATAGAGTTGTGCCCGAACCGAGCGCAGGGCCGCTTCGAGCACCCGTGGGGCAGGATCGTGGACCGGCATCAAAATGGAAATGAGGGGGGGAGCCTCCCAGGCCGCTGCCGTGGCGCGGATGCCGGCTCGCCCGGCGGCGTCGAGGCTGTCGAAACGCCGGATCCAGGCCTGGTAGCCCGTGCCCCGGCGGTGGGCCAGCGCCGCGCCGAGGAGGCCGCGCCCCCGCACCTTCAAGCCGAGGCTACGCCAGTACAAGGCCCGAACGGTCCGGGGGGGACTGCGTAGGGCCGCGCGGGCGAGGAGGGCGAGGCGCCCGCGCCGGCGAATCACGACATCCGCGACGGCGAAGGGCCTCCCCGGCGCCAGGGGGGTGAGCACGAGGGCCCGCCCCCCCTCGGGCAGTCGGCCAGTCCAGGCGAAGGCGTCGCCCCCCAACGCCTCCTCCGGAAGGATCGCGCCCTGATCTCCGTGTGCCAAGACGGTCAGGAGCAGGCGACCGATGCCGCCGCTACCGGGAACGCGGAACCGGATCGTCACCCAGGCACCGTCGAGGCCGATCCCCGCGAGATCGAGGCGCAGGGTCTCCCCGTCGGTCGTGAAGGCACGCACGCCACCGGGCAGGCGGGCGACCAGCGGAGCGGGCACTTTCCCCACGCTCAGACCGTCCACCCCTTGGCGACGGCCCCGTGCACGGCATCCGCCATGGCGACGTCGAACACCAGCATGTCCTGCGCCACCCGCAGTCCGCGCAGGCGCGCGGCCAGGGCCAGGACCGTCTCCGGAATCGGCTCGGGCTCCGGCACGGCGGCCTCGATACCGAGGCGGTCGAACACCGTGGTGCAGAACGCCTCGTAGAACGCGCGGTGGCCGACGATCCCGACACGGGCCAGGATCTCGATGGCGACGATGGAATTGCCCGGGGTGAGGCGGTCGTCGGGCAGCTTGGTGCCGAACTGGCGCGCCAGGGGATTGTAGAGCAGGCGGTAGGCCGATTCCGGCATCATCCGGAAGAAGCGCTTGAGACTCTTCACGTCGTCGTAATCGTAGTCGCCGGCGAAATCGGCCGCTTCGGCGAGGCGGCCGAAGCGCCAGGCCTGGGCCGGATCGACGGCCAGGGCGGTCCGCGCCTTCAGCCAGAGCATCCGGGTGGCCATCTCGACGTAGGGATCGTGGACGAGGGCCGTGGTGAGGAAATTGTCGCTGGCGAAGAACCCTTCGTAGCGCGGCACAATGATCGACCCGGTGATGAGCGAGGACGACAGCCACGGACTCTCGAACAGAACCCGCAGCACCTCGTCCGAAAGGCGCCCGACACCGAGGTAACTCTGCTGGAACCAGTCGAACAGGACCGCCGGCAGACGGGTCTCCGGATTGATGCTCGTGTCGACGAACAAAACCTTGCCGGTGCGCAAGCCCTCCCGGCGGCTGCGCCGGTAGATGAGGACGTTGGTGTCGGTGTCGTAGATCTCGACGCGCCCGGCCTCGGCCAAGCCGGGGACTTCTTCCGGGGTGAGCCGGAACACGCACTGCCCCGTGGAGTGCCAGCCATTGGCGCGGATGCCGTCATCGGTGATCGAGGCGGCGACCTCGGCGACGCGCCGTCCCTCCACGGCGACGAAGACGCGGCTGATGGCCAGGGGATTGTCCGGGACAACCCAGCACCGGATCTCATCACCCTGGTCGTAATCGACGTAGAATCGCATTCCTCACCGCTGCTCGATGGTGTCGCCGTCCCGGAAGGGTCGGCGCGCCCTCTCGGGGATCCTCTCGGACCGTCGGCCACGGGCTTTAGCGCACTTTGAGACGCGGCGCACAAGAATGGGGCGCGCCGTTGCATCGAAGGAAACGTGCGGAAGATCGATCGGAAGCCGCCTTTGCGCTTGCGCCCCCGAAACCGAGAAGCTATAGCCCCCTCACCGGCGAGGAACGCCGCCGGTGAGGGCGCTTAGCTCAGCGGTAGAGCACTACCTTGACATGGTAGGGGTCACAGGTTCGAACCCTGTAGTGCCCACCATTCCACTTCATAGTGGTTTGGATGGATTGAAGAATGGCTCCCTCGCGGGGGCCTTTTTTCGTTTCCACCCCTCGCTGTCCTTCAGACAAGCCGCCGGAGCCTGGCCGCGCATCCGAGACCGCGCAAGAAAAAAAGGGGTCGGCGCTAGCGCCAACCCCTTCCGGACCTTCGAGAAATCGATGGTACCACCGCCCCGGCTCGAACGGGGGACCCCCAGATCCACAATCTGGTGCTCTAACCAACTGAGCTACGGCGGCACTGAGGGGGCTGTATCGTGAGCCGCCGGGCTTTTCAAGCGCCTGGTGGCAATCTGCGGGAGATTGTGTGGATGAAGCGAGCGGGGTCCGCCCCCGAAACGGATCGACGCCCCGGCGCGGCCCACTTACACCGTCCCAGATGAAGGCACCGCGCTCGCCCTACGGTCTCGTGTTCGCCCAGGCCCCGGCCCGGGTGCGGGCCCTGGTACGGGGCAGCGAGATCGGCCTCGTCGTCCTGGCGGCGCTAGCGGGGTGCGGCGCGGGCATCGCCGTCGCGGTCATGGGGCTGGCGGCTCAGACGGTCCGCGAATGGCTCTACGGTCTGCCGCACGGCGCCCGCCTCAGCGCCACCCAGGATCTGTCGGCCCCGACCCTTCTCCTCGCGCCGGCGGCGGGGGGCGTCCTCCTCGGGCTCCTCGGTCTCTGGCTCGCCCGATGGCGGGGGCGGCGCCCCCACGCCGTCATCGACCCCATCGAGGCCAATGCCCTGCATGGCGGCCGGATGTCCGTGCGGGGGTCGGGCCTCGTCGCCCTCCAGAACACGATCTCGAACGGGAGCGGCGCCTCCGTCGGTCTCGAGGCCGGTTACACCCAGATCGGTGCCGCCCTCGCGTCGCGCCTCGGGCGGGCGTTCGAACTGCGCCGGAGCGACCAGCGCACCCTGGTGGGCTGCGGCGCGGCGGCCGCCATCGCGGCCGCATTCGGGGCGCCCCTCACGGGGGCCTTCTACGCCTTCGAACTCATCATCGGCACCTATTCCATCGCCACCCTGACCCCGGTGGTGGTGGCGGCCCTGAGCGGCAGCGTCGTCGCGGGCGCCCTCGCGGCGCGGCTGCCCCTCGTCGCCGTCGAGGGGGCGGAGGCCCTGGCGACCCGGCCGATCAGTGCCGCCGACACCCTGCCGGCCCTCGGCCTCGGCCTCGCCTGCGCCGCCCTCGGCATCGCGATCATGCGTGGCGTCACCCTGGTGGAGGCCGGCATCCGGGCAAGCCGGCTCCCGCCCCCGGTGGCGCCGGCGCTTGGCGGCCTATGCGTCGGCGCCCTGGCCGTCGCGGTCTCGCCGCAGGTGCTCTC
Organism: Methylobacterium gossipiicola; assembly: GCF_900113485.1. Lineage (GTDB taxonomy): Bacteria > Pseudomonadota > Alphaproteobacteria > Rhizobiales > Beijerinckiaceae > Methylobacterium > Methylobacterium gossipiicola. The sequence goes on along the minus strand of NZ_FOPM01000008.1, from coordinate 208,954 downwards.
GGGCGGCCACGGAGCGCTGCACCTGCATCTCGGCGACCCCGCGACGCGGCTGGGCGTGGCCGGCCTCGCCCTCCTGTTCCTCGCGAAAGCCGCCGCCTCGGCAATTTCCATCGGCTCTGGTTTCCGGGGCGGCCTGTTCTTCGCGTCCCTGTTCCTCGGGGCGCTCGCGGGCGGCCTGTTCGCGGACCTGGTGCCGGGCCTCGCCACCTTCGCGCCGACCTCCCTCGCCTATGCGGTGATCGGCATGAGCGCGCTGGCCGTCGCGGTCATCGGCGGCCCCTTGACCATGACCTTCCTGACCCTCGAACTCACGGGGAGCTTTCCCATCACCGGCCTGGTGCTGGTGTCGGTCATCGCCTCTTCCCTCGCCGTGCGGAAGACCTTCGGCTACTCCTTCGCCACGTGGCGCTTCCACCTGCGCGGCGAGAGCATCCGCAGCGCCCACGATGTCGGCTGGATCCGGACCCTGACGGTGGACACCCTGATGCGGCGGGAGGTCGCCACCGTGCCGGCCGCCATGCCGCTGGCGGCGTTTCTCGCGGACCATCCCCTCGGATCACCCTCGCGGATCGTGGCGGTGGACGAGGCCGGGCGCTATGCGGGTCTCATCCGGGTGCCCGAGGCCCATGCGGCCGCGCGGGATGCCGACGGCACCATACCGACCCTCGCGTCGCTCCTGCGCCAGCGCGGCGATGTCCTGACGCCGGACATGAACGCCAAGGCGGCGGCGGCGGCGTTCGACCGCGCCGAGAGCGAGGCGCTGGCCGTCGTCGATAGCCTCGATACGCAGCGGGTGGTCGGCCTCTTGACGGAAAGCCACACCCTGAAGCGCTACAGCGAGGAACTCGACCGGCAGCGCCGGGCCATGCTGGGCGAGACCGCCTGATCGCTCTCCCCTGCGCGAGCCTCGTTTTCCTTCGCCGAACCGGCATCCCCTTCGGCGGACCATGCTCCCGCCGAACGCGTTGACGCCACGGGGCGGCGCGGGGGATGAGGGGGCAGGGCGGTCGGAAAAGGTCGCCGCGGAGGAGGTTCACGCCATGCGTCCCGTCGTCGTCGCCGTCGCGATCACCGGCTCCGTCCCGCGCACCAACGACAATCCGACCCTGCCGGTGACGCCCGAACAGCAGATCGCCTCGACCCGCGCCGCCTACGAGGCCGGCGCCTCCCTCGTCCACATCCATGTCCGCAACCCGGACGAAAGCCCGTCATCCGATCCGGCCCTGTTCGCCGCCGTGAAGGCCGGCGTGGAGGCGCAATGCCCCGGCATGATCGTGCAATTCTCCACCGGCGGGCGCGGGCGCGATCCTGCGGCGCGCGGCCTGTCCCTGCCGCAGCGGCCCGACATGGCCTCGCTGTCGACGGGGTCGGTGAACTTCCCCACCATCGTGTACGAGAACCCGGCCGCCCTGGTGACCGACCTCGCCTCGGCGATGAAGGCCCACGGCGTGCGGCCCGAGATCGAGATTTTCGACCTGTCGCACCTCCACGGCGCGCGCCGCCTCGTGGAGGCGGGGCTCATGGACGAGCGCCCGCACGTGCAGTTCGTCATGGGCGTGAAGAATGCCCTCCCGGCGGAAGAACGCCTCCTCGACCTCCTGCTCGCCGAACTGCGCCACCTCCTGCCCCGCGCCACCTGGACGGCGGCGGGAATCGGGCGGAATCAGGCCGAGGTCATGGGCTGGGCCTTGGCGCGCGGCGCCGACGGCATCCGCACGGGGCTGGAAGACAACATCCGGGTCTCGAAGACGCGGCTCGCCGACGGCAATGCCGAACTCGTGCGGATCGCCGTCGACCTCTGCGCCCGGCACGGGGCGCGGCCGGCCACCCCGGCCGAGGCGCGGACGATGCTCGGTCTGGCCTGATCCAGCGTCCGCTTGATCAAAGCGGACGCTGGATCGGCAAGCCCGCGCGGCGCTTGAGCGAAACCGAACTCCGCTATTCCGAAGGAATCAATCGGAGTTCGTATGAGCATCGCCCGTTCCCGTCAGGCGTGGACGACGCGGCCCTTGGCTCCCAGCGCCTCCTCGACGGTGCCGTCGCCGTCGAGATAGCCGTGGCGCTTGGGGTTCGGCATGATCAGCGAGCCCACGAACGCGATGGCGAGCATGATGGTGACGTACCAGAAGAAGGTGCTCTCGGAGCCGACCTGCTTCAGGTAGAGGGCCACCATCTCGGCGGTCCCGCCGAACAGGGAATTGGCCACGGCGTAGGACAGTCCGACGCCGAGCGCCCGCACCTGGGTCGGGAACAGTTCGGCTTTCACGATCCCCGAGATGCCCGTGTAGAAGCTGATGACCGTCAGGCCGATCATGATCAGGGCGAAGGACGCGATCGGGTTGGTGGTGCCGCCGATGGCGGTCATCAGCGGCACCACCATGAGGGTGCCGAGGCCGCTATAGAGCAGCATGTTGGCCTTGCGGCCGATCTTGTCGGACAGCCAGCCGAAGAACGGCTGGATGAGCATGTAGACCAAGAGCGCCGCCGTGGAGATCTGCGAAGCCGTGACCTTGTCGATCTTCGCCGTGTTGAAGAGATATTTCGGCATGTAGGTGGTGAAGGTGTAGAAGCTCAGCGAGCCGCCGGCCGTGTAGGCCAGGACGACGCAGAACGCGCGCCAGTGCTTGAACAGGGCCGAGAAGGTGCCCGATTCTTTCGACTGTAAGTCCGCCTTGGAGGCGGTCTCGGTCAGCGACGAGCGCAGGTAGAGGGCGACGACGGCCGCCACCGCGCCGAGGACGAACGGGATGCGCCAGCCCCAGGCGGTGAGTTGCTGGGCGGTGAGGAAGCTCTGCAGGATGATGAGGACGAGGGAGGCGAGCAGCTGGCCGCCGATGAGGGTGACGTACTGGAACGAGGCGAAGAAGCCGCGCCGGCCCTTGATGGCGATCTCGCTCATGTAGGTGGCGCTGGTGCCGTATTCGCCGCCCACCGACAGGCCCTGGATCATCCGGGCGAGGAGCAGCAGGGCCGGGGCGAGGTGGCCGGCGGTGGCGTAGGTCGGCAGCACGGCGATCATGAGCGAACCGGCGCACATCATGAGCACCGAGATCATCATCGAAGTCTTGCGGCCGAGCCGGTCGGCGAGGCGGCCGAACAGCCACCCGCCGATGGGCCGCATGAAGAAGCCCACCGCGAACACCGCCGCCGATTTCAGCAACTGGCTCGTGTCGTCGCCCTCGGGGAAGAACACCGGCGCGAAGTAGAGCGCGAAGAAGGCATAACAGTAGAAATCGAACCACTCGACGAGGTTGCCCGACGACGACGCCACGATGGCCTTGATCCGCCGGCGGTTGTCCGCCGCCTCGTCCGGCCTCGGCGTCGCCACTCCCATTCCGCTCGACATGCGCTTCTCCCCGGTTCCGATGGCGTGTTCTTGTTGTTTGACGAAGACGTCGGCCCGGATCGCCCCGCCGCCGGGTCCGCGCGTGAGACGCCTCGGACCGACGTTAAGCGTCGGGCGAAATTTCACAAGGGTCACAACACCGTGATGGTCGTCGCGACCTGTCGAACCCGTATCGCGGGTGTGGACGGCGCACGCTCAAGCTTTCGCCTTGCATTCGAGGTGCCCAAACGGCTCCCGGCATGATCAGGGGAAGATTTCCTGGAACGGTTTTCCAGATTTCCTCGTTGCGGCTGCGTCTGGGCGTCGAGGACGTCATCGGTTGATGAGGCGGGAAACGAACGTATGAGCAAGCTCTTTCGCAGCACGGTCGCAGCGGCGGCCCTTGTGTTCGGCGCGACGACGGCCTTCGCGCAGGGTGGCCCCGGCGGCGCGGGTGGCGGCGCCGGAGGTGGAGCGGGTGGTGCCGGGCCGGGCGCCAGCGGCGGACCGACCGGCGGCGCGGGCGGGCCGGGCGGAGCGGGCGGCCCCGGTGGCGGAGGCGGACCGGGTGGCGGCATGCGCGGGGGCGCGGCGGGTGGTGCGGAGCGCGGCGGACCGGCTGGAGCCGAGCGTGGCCCGGGCGCGGCCGAACGCGGTGGCCCGGACGGCGCAGCCCCCGGTGGCGCGGCTCGCGGCGGCGCCGAAGGCCGTTCGGAGCGTGGCGGCGAGACCCGCCCCGGTCAGGCCGGCCAGGGCCGCATGGATCGCGACGGACCGGGAGAGCGGGATGGCCAGAACCGGGACGGCAAGGACCGGAACGGCAAGGCAGGCGACCGTGATCGCGACGGCAAGGCCGATCGGGGTGCCGACCGGAACGATCGCGGCGGCAAGGCCGATCGGGATGGACGCGCGGATCGCGACGGTCGGGACCGCGACGCAGGCCCCCGTGGTGACCGGGGTGGTCGCGACCGCGGCGACCGGGGTGCCGTGCGCGGCGCCTATGGCCGCCTCGGCGCGCCGCAGCGGACGGAATTCCGCCAGAGCGTGCTCCGCCGCGGCATCCCGCGCTTGGCCGCCGGGGCCTTCGCCCTCACGGTCGGCACGGCCATCGCCCGCAGCTACACCCTCTACGACCTCCCGCCGGACATCATCCGCATCGTGCCGGAATACGAGGATTACCGCTACGTCCTCGTCGGCGACGACATCGTCATCGTCGATCCCGACACCTACGAGATCGTGGACGTGATCCGGGGCTGATCCCGTCGACATCGAGAGCCGGGAGGGCGTGGCCGCGAGGCCGCGCCCTCTTGGCGTTCACCGCGGGTTGCGGTCGAGGAGCCCCGAGACCACCCGGGCGGTGTAATCGACCATGGGGACGATGCGCGCATAGTTCAGCCGCGTCGGTCCGATCACCCCGACGACGCCGACGATCTTCTGCGCCCCGTCGCGGAACGGCGCGGCGATCATCGACGAGCCGGAGAGCGAGAACAGCTTGTTCTCCGAGCCGATGAAGATCCGCACGCCCTCGCCGCCCTCGGCCCGGGACAGGAGTTCGATGACGTCCTTCTGAGTCTCGAGGTCGTTGAACAGAAGGCGGATGCGTTCGAGGTCCTCGGCGGCTCGAAGATCGTCGAGGAGATTGGCTTGGCCTCGGACGATGAGCTGGCGCGCGTCCGACGGGCCGACGGAGACGGCGAGGCCGGCATCGACGAGGCGCTCGGTGATGGCGTCGAGTTCGCGCTTCATCGCCTGACGGCCGGATTCGATCTCGGCCCGCAGGGTCCCGAGGGTGCGGCCCTGCAGGCGGGCGTTGAGGTAGTTCGACGCCTCCTGCAGGGCGCTCGCCGGCAGGCCGGGGGGCAGGTCGAGGAGGCGGTTCTCCACGGAACCGTCGTCGGAGACGAGGACCACCAGGGCGCGGGCGGGGTCGAGGCGCACGAATTCGATGTGCTTGAGATGCACGTTGGTCTTCGTGGTGAGCACCACCCCGGCCCCGCGCGAGATCCCCGACAGCAGGGTCGAGGCTTCGGCGAGCGCACTGTCGAAGGTGTGTCCGGAGGCCGCCGCCCGCATCTGCGCCTCGATCCGCACCTGCTCGTCGCGCCCGACATCGCCGAGTTCGAGCATGCCGTCGACGAAGAAGCGCAGGCCCTGTTCCGTGGGCAGGCGGCCGGCGGAGGCGTGCGGGGCGTAGATGAGCCCGGAATGCTCCAGATCCGCCATGACGTTGCGGATGGAGGCCGGCGACAGGGCCATGGGCAGGATGCGCGCGAGGTTGCGCGACCCCACGGGCTCGCCGTTGGTGAGGTAGCTCTCCACGATCTGCCGAAAGATCTCGCGGGCGCGTTCATTCAGCGCAGTGAGAACCTGGGCTTGTTGTGGAGAGGAAAAAGGACGAACGGGCTCGGTCACGGGGTCTTTCCTGGGCACCCGATTGTGTCCGCCCGGCGGTCCCGACACAAGACACGGGCGCGGCATCGGAGCGCCGGGCGGCGGCTCGGGCTTAATCCCGGCTCCAATGAAAATTTCCTCGGCAAAAAGTTTGAGACCATCGCGGCGGATCGTGCGTTCCCCTGCGCTCGCCCCACGGCCCGCCGACGGCCGATCCCGCGTTGCGTTTCGAAGGAGTCCTCCATGCGCACCCCCTCCCGTCCCGGCCTCGTCCGGTCCCTCGCCATCGTCCTGGCGATGATCGGCGCGATGTTCGTTGCCGCCCCTCAGGGCGCTCAGGCGGCGCCCGCCATGGTCTCGACCCAGGTCGCCGGCCCGGCCGAAGCCCTCACGCAGGTGCAGTACGGCGGCTGGCGCCACCACCGTCACCATCATCATCACCGCCATTTCGGCCACCGCCGCCACTTCGGCCATCACTACGGCCACCGCCGCCACCATTTCGGCCGTCACTTCGGCCACCACCGGCATCATCACTACGGCTACGGCCGTCGCCACTTCTACTGAGAGCGAGGGGCGCCCCGGGGGCGCCCCTTTTCGTTCGAAGGCGTTGCCGGGCCCGGCCCCGGCGCCTAAGAGCCGCGTCCTGAGATCTGAACCGGGAGAGCGGCGATGCGGCCCTCGAAGCGCGCCAACGACGAACTGCGCACCGTCACCCTCGAGCGCGCGGTCGCCCGCTACGCCGAAGGCTCCTGCCTCGTCACCTTCGGCGAGACGAAGGTGCTGTGCACCGCCTCCCTCGAAGAGCGCGGCCCGCCGTGGCTGCGCGGTTCCGGCAAGGGCTGGATCACCGCCGAATATTCCATGCTGCCGCGCGCCACTCACGAGCGCACCCGACGCGAGGTGAATTCCGGCAAACCGTCGGGCCGCACCCAGGAAATCCAGCGTCTCATCGGCCGGTCTTTACGCGCCGTCACCAATCTGCCGGCCATGGGCGAACGCGGGATCACCGTCGATTGCGACGTGATCCAGGCCGATGGCGGCACCCGCACGGCGGCCATCACCGGCGCCTGGGTGGCCCTGCACGATTGCTTCGCCTGGATGCGCGCCCGCTCCATCATCTCCATCGACCCCCTGCGCGACCACGTGGCGGCGGTATCCTGCGGCATCGTGAAGGGCGTGCCGGTGCTCGACCTCGATTACGCCGAGGATTCAGGGGCCGAGACCGACGCCAATTTCGTGATCACCGGATCGGGCGGCCTCGTCGAGGTTCAGGGCACCGCCGAGGGCAAGCCATTCTCGGAAGACGAACTCCTGGCCCTCCTGCGTCTGGCCAAGGGCGGAACCGAGCGCCTCGTCGCCCTGCAGAAGCAGGCCCTGGCGCAGCCCCCCTCGGACAAGAAGGCGACGTCCTGATTCGGCGTCCTCGCGACCAAGGCGGATGCTGAATCAGCAAGTCCGCGCGGCGTTTGAGCGGAGCCGAACTCCGCCATTCCGAAGGAAACAAACGGAGTTCGTATGAGCCAGCATCGCATCCTCACCGGCCGGGTGGTCATCGCCACCCACAATGCCGGCAAGCTCGTCGAGATGCGCGAGCTGCTGGCGCCCTTCGGCGTCGAGGCGGTCTCGGCCGGGGAACTCGGCCTGCCCGAGCCCGACGAGACCGGCACGATGTTCTCGGAGAACGCCGCCATCAAGGCGCATGCCGCAGCGCAAGCCTCCAGCCTGCCCGCCTTCGCCGACGATTCGGGCCTCTGCGTCAATGCCCTCGACGGTGCGCCGGGCCTGTTCTCGGCGCGCTGGGCCGGGGCGTCCAAGGATTTCGGCGGGGCCATGGCCCGGGTCGCCGCCGAGATCGAGAAGCGCGGCGACACCACTCGCCGGGCGCATTTCGTCTCCGCCCTCGTCATCGCCTGGCCGGACGGCCACACGGAGACCTTCGAGGGCCGGGTATTCGGGCAGATCGTCCCTCCGCGCGGGACCAGCGGGTTCGGCTACGACCCACTCTTCCTGCCCGACGGGCACGACCGTACCTTCGGGGAAATCTCCTCGGACGAGAAGCACGGCGTCGACTGGCAGACGGGCGACGCCCTCTCGCATCGGGCGCGCGCCTTCGTGCTGCTGGCGCAGGCGTGCCTGCGGCGGCCCGTCTGAATCACCCACCGTTCTGCGAGCGGTCGGCCATGCCGTAGCGGCGGCCGCTCGCGGGCGGGCCGTCCTGGCCGTTGCCGGCCACCACCACGAGGCGCTGGACCTCACCGCGCAGGAACGCCTGCAGGAAGCGGTTGTAGTCGCGGAACACGACGCAGCCGTTCGAGGCGCCGCTGGGTCCGAGCATGTAGGTATGCGCCAGGAGGCCGACCCGGCCGTGGATGGCGGCGGGACCGCCGACGGGGTTGAGGCGGATCGCCCGCACCCCGTGGAACAGGGCCTCGCGCTCGCGCAGGTCGTATGTGCCGGGCGGCGTCGCCCCGCGCATGGTCAGGTGCACGTGGCGCGGATTGTCCTGGGCGGGGCCGAGGCCCGAATGCGCCTCCAGCACTTCGCCGCTGGGCAGGGTCACGCGGCTCGCACTGATATCGTAGACCGCGATCCCGGCCCCCGCCATCGGGGCTGGCACGAGGCGTTGGCGCGATGGAATCGCGTCCGGCGCCGTCTCCACGGCGGCGTAGCCGAGGGCCGTGGGAGCGGGGGCGTCGCCGAACAGACGGTCGAACAGCGACGGCTCCTCCACCCCGGCCGCCCGGAACACGCTCTGGGTCGAGGGCATCGCCGGACGCCGGGTGAGGCGGGCGGTGACGGCCACGGGGGTGCTCACCGGCCCGCGCCGGAACTCGGCCGGGCGCCGCACCGGCAGCGGCGTCGCCAAGGGCGTTGCCAAAGCGACCCGCTCCGGCAGGGCCGCCGGGGTGGCGGCGATCCGCGCGGCCGGGATCGCGGGCTCGGCCGGCGATTCCGCCTGGGCCATGGTGGCCGGGGACGCTACGGACGCCGTGGCGAATCGCTGGAAGTCGGAGGCCAGGGGCAGGGCGACGGCGTGACCGGAATTTCCCAGGGCGGGTGTCGGATCGAGCATCCAGGCATAGGCTGCCGGGAGGGGCCGAACCGCCGGTTCGGCAGCCACGGCGACGCGCGACGGCTCCGCCGGGCGCTCCTGCGGCAGGCCCTCGCCCCAGCCGGAGAGGCGGGCACCGACGAGGCCGAGGGCCCCCACCGAAACGGCGAGCAGGGCACGGTTGCGGCGACGGCGGCGGTCCTGCTGCGGCCAGCGGCGCGAGCGAAGCGCGACATAGGTCATGGGAACTCGACTCGTGACGCGGGTCCCGTTCGGGCAGCCGTCGCCGGTCACGGACCCGTGCGACGCCGCGCGCGGCTCCGAGGCGGCAACAGGGTTCGCCGTCGTGGGAGGAACTGATCGTAAGTGACTGTGAGTAAACGGCGACTTGGTTAATCTTGCCTGAAGACAATGCGCGCGATGCGAAAATAAAATGCTCTCCGATGCCCCAGTTCGGGACGGAAGGACTTTCCGGGTGGCCCTGCGCCATCGGAGACCGGGATTGCCAAACGCCGCCCGCACGCGCACATCGCCCGCATGACCGAACCGACAGGCCCGGACCATCCGACCCGCGACGCGGGCTTCGGGGTCTACGTCCATTGGCCCTTCTGCGCCGCGAAGTGCCCGTATTGCGACTTCAACAGCCACGTGCGCCACGCACCCGTGGACGAGGCGCGCTACCTCGCGGCCTTCCGGGCCGAGATCGCCCACATGGCGGCGCGCACGCCGGGCCGCACGGTCTCCAGCATCTTCCTCGGCGGCGGCACCCCGTCCCTGATGCGGCCCGCCACCGTGGCGGGTTTGCTCGACGCCATCGCGGGGGCATGGGCGACGGCCCAGGACATCGAAATCACCCTGGAGGCGAACCCGACGAGCGTCGAGGCCGAGCGGTTTCGCGGCTACCGGGCGGCGGGGGTGAACCGCGTGTCCCTCGGCGTCCAGGCCATGGACGACGCTGCCCTTAAGGGCCTCGGCCGGCTCCATACGGCACAGGAGGCCATGGCGGCGGTGGCGGTCGCAGCCACGCATTTCGAGCGCTATTCCTTCGACCTCATCTATGCCCGCCCCGACCAGACCGTGGCGGCGTGGCGGGCCGAACTGGAACAAGCCATCGCGCGGGCGGCCGAGCACCTGTCGCTCTATCAGCTCACCATCGAGCCCGGCACGCCGTTCTTCGGGCTCGCCGCCACCGGCCGCCTCGTGCCGCCCGACGACGACCACGCCCGCGCCCTGTACGACGTGACCCAGGAGGTCTGCGACCGCGCGGGGCTTGCCGCCTACGAGATCTCCAACCACGCCCGCCCCGGTGCGCAGTCGCGCCACAACCTCCTCTATTGGCGCTACGGCGAATATGCGGGGATCGGTCCCGGCGCCCATGGCCGCCTCGTCGGCCCCGGGGGTCGCTTCGGCACCGTCACCGAGCGGGCGCCCGAGGCTTGGCTCGCCCGGGTCGAGGCGGACGGCCACGGCATCGTCGAGACCGAGGCCCTGTCGGCCGCCGATCAGGGGGACGAGTTCCTGATGATGGGCCTGCGCCTCGCGGAGGGGATCGACCCTGCCCGTTACGCCGCCCTGAAGGGCCGGTCCCTCAACCCCGCCCGGATCGACGGCCTCGTGACGGACGGCCTCGTGGTGCGCCGCCCCGACGGCCGCATCGCCGCCACCCCGCGCGGGGCGCCCGTCCTCAACGCCCTGGTGGCCGCCCTGGCGGCGTAGAACTCAGGTTCCGGGCCGTCCGAGCACGCGCGGCGCCGGGCTGATCACCACCGGGGCGCCGCTGCGGATTTCGGACACGGCGAGCGTCCGGTCGCTCGGGCCATCCGGCCGGAACCGGAAGGTGCCGTCGATCCCGGAGAAGCCGGCTGGATTGGTGAGGGTCGCGTCGGCGAAACGCTGCGAACCGTATTGCCGGCTGAGCGCCGCCACGAGCGACACGGCATCGTACGCCAGGGTCGCCACGCGGAGCGGCGGCGCCCCGAAGCGGGCCTGATAGCGTTGGGAGAAGCCCGCGAACCCGGCGGTATCGGGAGCGGCGAACCAGCCGCCCTGGAGGGCGGGCAGGGCGAAGGCCCTGGGATCGTTCCACACCGCCGTACCGAGGGGCCTGACCCGGGCCGGCGAGAACCCAGCCTTCGTCAGCACCGGATCGAGGCTGGCGAGGCCGTCCGGGGTATCGGGCAGGAACAGGGCATCGGCCTGGGCGCCGCCGCCGGTGATGAGGCCGGCGAGCCGGGCCACGGCCGGACCAGGACTGCCGGGGGCATAGCGCTCGATGCCGACGAGGCGACCGCCCTTGTGCGCCACCGCCTCACGGAACTGCGCCTCGACGGCGTTGCCGTAGCTGTTGTCCGGGATCAGGGCCGCGAAGGAGCGCCGTCCCTTGGCGACGGCCTCCCCGACGATGCGGTCGACCTCCGCCTGCGGCAGGAAGCTTAAGAGATAGACACCGCGCGCCGCCACCGCAGCATCCGTCGAGAAGGCGATGACCGGCTTGCCCGTGGCGCGGGCCGCCCCAGCGGCGGCCTGGACATTGGCGGCGAAGAGCGGACCGAGCACGAGTTCGGCGCCATCGGCGAGGGCCGTCTGTGTCGCCGCGCGGGCGCCCTCCGGCGTGCCGCGATCGTCCTGGACCAGGATCTGCAGATCGGATTTCTGAAACTCCTCGACGGCGAGTTCGGCGGCGTTGCGCAGAGCCGACCCTACGGCCGCCCCCGGCCCGGTGAGCGGTACCACCAGGGCGACCTTGACCGGCCCGCTGCCGATCCGGGTCCCCGGAGAGGCAGGGAGCGGCAGCCCCGTATTCGCCGGCGGCAGGCCATCGTCCGGCGAGGCCTCGGCCAGCACCGGCGGCGCCCGGCGTCCGAGGCGCGCATCTGCGTCCGGCCCGCCGATGCAGCCCGTCAGGGTCGCCAGCACGAGGGCGCCGCCGCTCACGAGGCCCGAGAGTCGCCACTTCGCGCGTTCCATCGCGGTCCCTTGTCGTCGGTCGTCGATCCAGGGTGGGTGTGTGGGCGCGAAAAGTAAATGTGCGTGCCGATGGGTGCGTGCATTCCGCCCGAGGGGGCCGGCATGGCATGGTCCCCGCCATGACACAGCGCAGCGACAAGCCCGGCCGCCCCCGCAGGGATGGCTCCTCGACGGTCTCCAAACCCGCCTCGACCTTCACGGCCTTCGGCCTGGCGGCGGAGGCCGAGCCCCTCGATCCGGGTCTGCACGTGGTCGCGACGCCCATCGGCAACCTCAGGGACGTGTCGTTCCGGACCCTCGCCACCCTGGCGGCGGCCGATGCGGTGCTGGCCGAGGACACGCGGGTGACCCGGACGCTGCTCATGCATTACGGCATCACCACGCCGCTGGTGGCCTACCACGAGCATTCCAACGCCGCCGTGCGCGAGCGGATGATCGCCCGGATGCAGGCCGGCGAGGCCCTGGCCCTGGTGTCCGACGCAGGCACGCCCCTCGTCTCGGACCCCGGCTTCAAGCTCGTCCAGGCCGCCATCGAGGCGGGCTTGCGCATCACGCCGATTCCCGGCCCCTCGGCGGTGATGACCGCCATCGTGGCGGCCGGCCTGCCCACCGACCGGTTCTTCTTCGAGGGCTTCCTACCGCAGAAGGCGGGCGCCCGCCGCAACCGCCTCGAAGCCCTCGCCGGGGTGCCCGGCACCCTGGTGCTGTTCGAATCGCCCCACCGCCTGCCGGAGATGCTTGGCGACGCCACCGACATCCTCGGCGCCGGGCGTCCGGCGGCGGTCGCCCGCGAGTTGACCAAACTCTACGAGACCATCCGGCGCGGCAGCCTCGGCGACCTCGCCGCGACCTTCGCGGAGGAGGGGGCACCGAAGGGTGAGATCGTGGTGATCATCGGCACGGCCACGGACGAACCCAGCGAGGCGGAGACCGATGCGGGTCTCGATGCGGCGCTCCAGGCCGCGCTCGCCCGGCACTCCATCAAGGATGCCGCCGCCCTGGTGGCCGACGAGACCGGCCAGCCGCGCCGCGTGGTCTATGCCCGCGCCCTGGCGCTGTCGCGGCGGTCCGACGATGACGCCTGAGGGCCACGACAGGGCCGCGGAGCGGCGCCTCGCGACCCATGGGCGCGGCCTGTCGGGCGAGACACGGGCGCTCCTGGCGCTGATGCTGAAGGGTTATTGGCCCCTCGCCCGACGCTACGGCGCGGCGGGCGGCGAGATCGACCTCGTGATGCGGCGCGGACGCACGATCGCGTTCGTCGAGGTCAAGGCGCGGGCGACCCTGGACACCGCCCTGGCGGCCATCGACGGCCGCAAGCGGTCGCGGTTCTCACGGGCCGCCCGGGCCTGGCTCGCGGCGCATCCGGCCTGCGCCGATTTCACCCTGCGGGCGGATGCGGTCCTGGTGCCCCCCCGGCGCTGGCCGAGGCATGTGGCCGACGCGTTTCCCCTGGAGGAGCGGTGAGGCTCAGCCCCGCGCGGCGGCGACGGCTGCCAGCAGGGTGCGCTTGAGATCGGCCTGACTGAACGGCTTCTGCACCACCGGGCGATCACGAAAGGGCTCGCGGATTCCGGCGCCGCCGTAGCCCGTCGAGAACACGATGGGGAGGTTGCGCTTCACGATGGCCTCGGCCACCGGATAGATCGGCTCGCCCGCCACGTTCACGTCGAGGATCGCAACCTCGAACGTCTCGGAGGCGGCCATTTCGAGGGCCGTGGACAGGCGGGCGGCAGGGCCAACCACCGTGCAGCCGAAATCGAGCAGCATGTCCTCGAGGAGCATCGAGATCGCGGCCTCGTCCTCGACGACAAGCACGCGAGCCCCGTTCAAAAGGTCTTCGTTCACTTGAGCACTCACGCCGAGGATTCTTCCCTTCGATCCGCTCCGGACTCCGGAACGTCGTATGCAGAGGAGGCTTGCTGCAAAGATGGAGTCTCGAAACCGACCCCTGGCGCCGCTGGACGGCGTCATGGATCGTGAGCACGACAACGTAGCCGATGATCCCAGGGAGCGGAGACTCCTCAAGGACGTAGCGAGCCGTCGCCCGTTCCGCCGGGCGTGTCAAGCGCCTCACCGGGTTAGAGCGTCGCCAAGGACCATGGATGTTACGAAGTGATACATTTGCGTCTCTAACGCTCGTGACACCGCCACCGCGAGTCGCGCCCACGAATCACAGGCCGGATCGCGCCGCGTCCCGCTCCCCATCCCGACGCATGGCGCTTGGAAGCCTCGCGGGAGCCGCCATCCTCGCCACGCGGCCGGCGAGGGGAGCCGCCCCCGTGGTCGTCGCGTCGAAGAGCGACACGGAGGGGGCGTTGACGGGGGCGATGATCGCCCTAGCCCTCGAAGCCCTCGGGCTCACGGTGGTACGTCGCCTCGGCCTCGGGCCGACCCTCATCCTGCGCAAGGCCCTGCTGGCGGGCGAGATCGACCTCGCGCCGGAATACACCGGCAACGGCGCCTTCTTCACCGATACGGTGGACGATCCCGCCTGGAAGACCTCGGAGGGCGCCTACGAAACCATCCGCCGGGCCGACGCCGCGCGCGGCCTCGTCTGGCTGGAGCGGGCGCCGGCCAACAACACTTGGCTCATCGCCGTCAACGGCGCATTGGCGCGCCGCGAAAGCCTCGCCACCATGGCGGATTTCGCCCGCGCCGTGACGGCCGGGTCCATCCGCCTCGCCGCCTCGACGGAGTTCGTCGAGAGCCCCGCCGCCCTGCCGTCCTTCGAAGCGGCCTACGGCTTCCACCTGCCCCTCGACCGCATCGTCAGCCTGCCGGGCGGCGACACGGCGGTGACGGCGCGGGCGGCGGCGCAGGGCATCAGCGGGATCAATGCCGGCATGGTCTACGGCACCGACGGCGCCCTCGATGCTCTCGACCTCGTGGTGATGGGCGACCCGAAGGGCGCGCAGATCGTCTACGAGGTCGCCCCGGTGATCCGCGCCGAAATCCTCACGCGCCATCCGGACATCCGACCGGCCCTCGCCCGCATTTTCACGGCGCTCGACGCCCCGACCCTGCGGGCCCTCAACGCCCGCATCACCGTGGAAGGCGCCGTGGCCGAGGCCGTGGCGCGCGCCCACCTCACCGCGCGCGGCCTCTTATGACCCGGCCCCCTTCACCCGTCGCGAGGGGCCGCGCCGCGCCGTCGCGCCGCCTTTCGGTCGTGGCGGCCCTCATCGCCGTGGCAGGCTTGGCGTGGGTTCTCCTCCGGGAACCGCTCCTCGTCGTCGCGGCGAACCGCCTCGTGCCCGGCGTCCCGGTGACGGGGGCAGCCGTCCTCGGCCCCGCGTTGCCCGCGATCTTCGGCGGCGGCGCCGTCGCGGCCGGTCTCCTCGCCGCGTCGTCCGGACGGCGGGCGGGTGGCGTCGCCCTGGCGCTGATCCTCGCGGCCGGCGGTCTCCTCGCCTGGGGGCTGGGGCACGGCGCCGCCCTGCGGATGGCGGATCAACCCCCGGCGGCGCGGGCAGGCCTCGGAGCGGGGGCCTGGCTCGCGGCCCTGTGGTTCGCCACCGCTTTCGGGCTCGCCACGCGACGCGTCCGCCGCCCCGGCCTCGGCCCCGGCGTTGCCTGCGGCCTCCTCGTCACCCTCGTCCTCGCCGGTCGGGCCGGCGCCTTCGACGCCCTGTCCCTCGCCATCGAATACGCGGCCCGGCGCGAGACGGTCCACGCCGCCCTATGGGAGCACCTCGCCCTGGCCGGCGGCGGCCTGGGGCTGGCGATCCCGGCCGCCGTCGCCCTCACCGCGTGGCGGCGCGGGCAGGATCTCGTGGCGATCGTGCTCGGCGGCGTGCAGGTGATTCCGGCGGTGGCCCTGCTCGGCGCCCTCGTGGCGCTCACGGGTGGCCTGCTGCGCCTCGCGCCGGCCCTGCGCGAGCTGGGCCTTTCCGCCCTCGGGCCGGCTCCCGCCATGGTGGGGATCGCGGCCTATCTACTGCTGCCCTTCTGGCGCGGCCTCACGGCGGCCCTGCGGGCGCCCGACCGCGACAGCCTCGATGCGGCGCGGGGCCTCGGCCTCACCGAAACGCAGATCCTCCTGCGCCTGCGCCTGCCACTCGGGGCGCCCCAGCTCGTCGGCGCCCTGCGGGTCGCGGCGGTGCAGGCCCTCGGCCTCGCCACCCTGGGGGCCTTGGTGGGCGCGGGGGGCCTCGGCCGAATCGTCCTCGACGGCATGGCCCAGTTCGCCCCCGACCTCATCCTCCTCGGGGCGATCCCCATCGTGGCCCTGTCGCTCACGGTTGAGGGCGCCTTGAGCACCCTGGAAGACCGAATGCGCGCGCGGGATCCGGCATGAGCGGTCGTCCCCTCGTCTCCGTGGCGGCGACCGGCCTCGTCCTCGCGGCCATGAGCCACCCCGCCGTGGCGACCCGGATCGCGGGCGCCCTCGGGGAGGCGCCACGCCGGGCCCTCGACGTCGATCGCCTGCTCGCCCTGGCCGGGCAGCACCTCGTCCTCGCCGGCACGGGATTCGCCCTCGTGGCGATCCTCGGTATCGGTCTCGGTATTCTCGCGACCCGCGAAGGCGCCGCGCCCCTGCGCCCGGCCCTCGACGCCCTCGCGGCCGGCGCGCAGGCGGTGCCGCCGGTGGTCACCGTGGCCCTTGCCCTGCCGATCCTCGGCTTCGGCGGTCCCCCGACCCTGCTGGCCCTCGTCGCCTACGGGGTGATGCCGCTCTTGCGCGGAACGGCGGGTGCCCTCGCGGCCGTCCCACCGGATGCGAAGGCGGCGGCCGAGGCCATGGGCCTGACCCGGCGGCAAATCCTCGCCCGGGTCGAGCTGCCGCTCGCCGCGCCGGAGGTCGTCGAGAGTCTGCGCACGGCCCTGGTGCTCGCCGTCGCGACGGCCGCCGTGGGGGCGCTCGCGGGCGCCAACACGCTCGGCACCCCCATCGTCGCCGGTCTGCAGAACCAGAACATCGTGCCGATGCTTCAGGGCACCACGGCCACCGCCGCCCTGGCCTTCCTCGGCGACGCCGCGCTCGTCGGCCTCGCGGGGCTCTTCCGGATCAATCCTCCGCGAACGTGACCTTGGCGCCGGGCTCGATCCGGCCCGCCAGATCGCGCACGTCCCAGTTGGTCAGGCGGATGCAGCCGTGCGATTCGGTCTTGCCGACCTTCTCGGGCTCCGGCGTACCGTGGATGCCGTAGGAGGGGATCGACAGGTCGATCCACACCACGCCCACGGGATTGTTCGGGCCGGGCTTGATCTCGAACTTCTCCTTCGCCTTCACGCCCTTGAACGCGTATTTCGGATTGTAGGTGTAGGTTGGCGCGAAGGCGACGCCCTTGACGGTGGCTTCCCCCGAGGGCGCCGGCTTCTCCTCGCTGCCGATCGAGGCCGGGTAGAACGCCACGAGCTTGCCCGCTTTGTCGAAGGCCCGAACATGGCGGGTCTCCTTGTCGACGGTGACCCGGACGACGTCCTTGTCCATGCGCTTCCTGTCCTCGGCACTCGGCTTGCCCGTCTCCAGGGGCGGCACCGCCGCGACGGCGATCACCGTGCCGGCCTTGTCGAACGGTTTGCCGGGGTTCAGGGCTTCGAGGAGGGATGGCGCCATGTGGAACCGCTCGGCCAGCATCTCGCGCGCGTTGGTGTAGCCTAAAGTGTCGAGATCGGCCTGATCCTCCATCTTGGGCGGGATTTTGGAGACGTAAGGGCCGGCGGCATCGGCCTCGGTCACGGTGTAGTCCGTCACCACCGGGTCCGCGCGCGTAGCCTTGAGCGTGTCGAACAGGGCGGCGTTCAGGCTCGTCGTGGCGGGCAGGCCGTTGGCGACGGCAAAGGCCGAGAGGGCGCCCCGCAGGTTGTCGCCGTCGAGGCCGTCGATGGCGCCGGGCGAGAAATGCGCCCGGTCCAGCAGAACCTGCACCTTCACGAGGATAGGGTCCGGGCGCTTGTCGTCGGCTTTTTTCGCGGTGTCCTTCTTGGGTTTCTCCGTCTCGCTCCCGTTGGGCTCGGCGCCCTCGGTGAAGACGGCGGCGTCGATGCTCTCGCGGGTCAGGGCCGGCGGCGCGTCGCTTCGGGTCGGCTCCGACCGAACGGGAGCCTCCTTCGAGGGCTGCTTGTCGGGAGCCGCCGAGGCGCCGCCGACAAGACAGGCCAGGGCCAACAGGGACACACCGCCCACCGTCGAAAATCGCCGCATCGTTCGAAGTCCGTATCCGTGCCGGGGCGCCACCGCCCATGTCGGCGGAACAAGCGCGACGGCCCCCAAGCCGTTCCAGACATGAAGCCGCTCCAGACACGAAGCCGTTCCAGGCGTGAAGGCGTTCCGCTCAGGCCGCTATCATTGGCAGAGGCGGTGGCCGGCGGTGCGCTCGCGCTCATCGAGGTGAAGGTGGTTGCCATGGGCGGCGTCGGTGCCCGGTCCCAGGACCGTGCGGAAGAATCCGCAGGCCGTGGCGCGGGCATGCGCCAGGAACGCCGCCTCCGGCGTTCCCTCGGGGAGGGACGCCACCGCGATGTCGGGGCGCCCGGAGAAGCTGAACGCCATCACGTCGATGCCGTTGGCGAAGGCGTGCTCGCTGAGCTTCGCCTCGGGATCGTGATTCTGTCCCCGGCAGAGATAGGTGGTGCCGAGGGTGAGACCCGCGAGGGGGCGGGACAGGTCGCGCTCGGCCAGCACCTGCGCCTCGACGGCCCAGCGCGCCAGGGCTTCGGCGGCACCGCAGACCAGGGTCGCGGGCGGCGTCACGGCGAGGCCGTCGCCGAGGGCCGTGAGCTTCAGGGGCCGCGCGGCGCCGCACTGGCCGTCCGACAGGGCGGGCAGGGGTTCGAAGCGAGCCCCGAGGCGCTCCAGGCGCCGCCGGCACGCCGTGTCGTCCGTCGCCGACACCGTGAGGGCGAGGGCTGCTTCGCCGGAGAGTTCGGCCGGGCGGGCCGGGGGCAAGGGGGGTGGAGAACCGGGCGGCGGGGTGAGGGGGCCATCCTCGGTCTTCGTCGCATCGGGTTTGGTGGCTTCGGACCTTGCCGCCGGGCCGGAGAGTTCGGGCGGACGCTCGGGCGGGCGCGGGGCCTCGACGACTGGGGCGGGCGGCTCGGTGAGGTCCGCCGGGCGGGCCGGCGGCACCGGGGGGACCGTTTCGGCCTGCGCCCATGACGGGGAGAGGGCCGACAACGCGAAGAGGCTGGTGAGGGCGACCCCGCGACGGATCAGGGCGGCGAGGGGGCGCGAAGACATCCGGATCCGATCCTGTCCGGCCGCCACGGTCGTCGCGCCGTGGCCGTCCGGGGCGCACACGATCGGGGCATCGAGGGGACGGAACAAGAGCAGCCGAGCAACAGCCGCCGCGCAATGACGCGCGCCGGCCTTTGCGCCCGGACGGACGGGGCCTTAGGTTCCGCCGCAGAACCGCCCCGAACGCCAGGACAGCCATGACCGCCGCTCCCGTGACCCCCGACGCCGCCACCGGACCGTTCGCGGAGCCCGTCTGGGCGACGCCCTACGGCCTGCCGCCGTTCGAGCGCATCGCGCCCGCCCATTACCTCCCGGCCTTCGAGGCGGCCCTGGACGTCCACAACGCCGAGATCGCGGCCATCGCGAACAATCCCGACGCACCGACCTTCGGCAATACCGTCGGCGCCCTGGAGCGGGCCGGGCAAGACCTCGACCGGGTGGCCGGCGTGTTCTTCAACCTCAGCGGCAGCCACACCAACCCCGACCTCCAGGCGGTGGAGCGCGCCATCACGCCGCGCCTCGCCCGCCACGGCAGCGCCATCTACCTCAACCCCGACCTCTGGGCCCGCATCTCGGCCGTCGATGCCGAGGCCGAAGCCCTTGGACCGGAGGAGCGCCGCGTCCTCGACCGTTACCGCACGCGCTTCCGGCGTTCGGGCGCGGACCTTGCCTCCGACGCCAAGACGCGGATGGCCGAGATCGCCGGCCGCATGGCCGAACTCGGAACCCGTTTCAGCCAGAACCTGCTGGCCGACGAGAGCGGCTTCGCCCTGCCCCTCGACGGTGAGGAGGATCTCGCCGGCCTACCCGACTTCCTGCGCGACGCTGCGGCCTCGGCCGCCCGGGAACGCGGCGGCGAGCACAGCCACGTCATCACCCTGTCGCGCTCCCTCATCGAGCCATTTCTGGTGTTCTCCACCCGGCGGGACCTGCGCGAGCGGGCCTACGAGGCGTGGTCGAAGCGCGGGGAGAACGGGGGCGAGACGGACAATCGCGGGCTGATCGCCGAGATCGTGGCCCTGCGCGCCGAGCGGGCCCGGCTCCTCGGCTTCGAGAGCTTCGCCCATTTCAAGCTCGCCGATACCATGGCGGGCAATCCCGATGCCGCCACGGCCCTGCTGCGCGATGTCTGGACACCGGCCCACCGGCAGGCCGCCGCCGAGCGCGACCGGCTTCAGGACCTGATCCAGGCGGAGGGCGGCAACTTCAGCCTCGCGCGGCACGATTGGCGCCACTATGCGGAGAAGCTCCGCCGGGCCGAGCACAGCCTCGACGAGGGCGAGATCAAGCCGTACCTCTCCCTCGATCGGATGATCGAAGCTGCCTTCGACACGGCCACGCGCCTGTTCGGCCTGCGGTTCGAGGAGTTGCCGGACGTGCCGCGCTATCACCCGGATGTGCGCGCCTGGGCCGTACGCGATGCCGACGGCACGGAGGTCGGCGTTTTCCTGGGCGACTACTTCGCCCGTGCTTCCAAGCGCAGCGGCGCCTGGATGAGCGCCTTCCGCTCGCAGGAACGCCTCAACGGCACCGTCCGGCCCATCATCGTCAACGTCATGAACTTCGCCCGCGCGCCCGAGGGCGAGGCGACGCTGCTGTCCTTCGACGATGCCCGGACCCTGTTCCACGAGTTCGGCCACGCCCTGCACGGGCTCCTATCCGACGTGACCTATCCCCTGCTTGCCGGCACGGCGGTGGCGGGCGATTTCGTGGAGCTGCCCTCGCAGCTCTACGAGCACTGGCTGGAACAGCCAGAGGTCCTGCGCCGCCACGCCCGCCACCACCGGACCGGTGAGCCGATGCCGGAGGATCTGCTGAAGCGCCTCCTCGCGGCCCGCACCTTCAACCAGGGCTTCGCCACGGTGGAGTACACCGCGTCGGCCATCGTCGACATGACCCTGCACCTGTCGAGCGCGGGCGAGGACGGCCTCGACGTCCTGGCCTTCGAGGCCGAGGCCCTGAAGCGCATCGCCATGCCGGCCGAGATCTCCATGCGCCACCGCACGCCGCATTTCGCCCATATCTTCTCGGGCGACGGCTACGCGGCGGGCTACTACAGCTACCTGTGGTCGGAGGTGCTCGACGCCGACGCCTTCGATGCGTTCCGCGAGGCCGGGGATATCTTCCACCCCGAGACGGCGGCACGCCTGCGCAAGTACGTCTACGGGGCGGGCAACCTGCGCGATCCGGGCGAAGCCTACACGGCCTTCCGTGGCCGGCTTCCCAGTATCGATCCCCTCCTGCGCAAGCGGGGACTGGCCGCCTGACGCGGGGTCTCGCAATCCAACCCTGGCTTTCCGAAGCGGTATGGTAACGCTTCGGTAAACAAGCATCCTTAACCCATGCTTTCAGAGTTCTTCGGGAAGCATGGGTCATGACGGATACGGTGGGCACGGCGCCGGACACCTCGCCGGAAGGGCTGCTGAAGCAGGCGGTGATGGGCGCGCGGGCGAAGGCCGACGCCAAGCCCGCGCCCCTCGCGACGTCAGCCCGGCGGCTGTGGCTCGACCCGCGCCTCCACGGCGTCGCCGCGGTTGCCATGGTTCTGGGCGGTCTCGTCGGCGCCGGCGCCACCCGTCTCGTTGCGGCGACCGACGACAACACGGCCCCGGCGCTCGCGACGATCCAGCAGCGCCTCGGTGCGGCGCAGGCGGAGACGGACCGCGTCGGCGCCGCCCTCGCCGAACTCAGCAAGAAATTCGCCCATGCACAGGAGACCATCGACGCGGGACGCGGCGAGGCCCGCACCCGTGGTACCGCGACCCTGGAACGCATCGCACGGGCCGAGCAGGGGCTCACGGCGAAGTTGACCGCCATGAGCGAGCGATTCGAACAGATCGAGAAGGATCACACGGGACGCCTCGCGGCCTTGACGGCACAGATCGACAAGCGCGCGGCGGCGCCCGTCCCGGCTCCGGCCACGCCCGTCGCGGCCAAGGTCGTTTCGGAGCCGACGGAAACAGGGGCGATCGCGGACGCGAAGGCCCATGCGGTCCCGAAACCCGCAGCCACGGACAATTGGGCCGTGCGTGAAGTCTACGATGGCGTGGCAGTCCTCGAGGATCGAAAGCGTCGTCTCGTCGAGGTCGGGATCGGCGACACGGTACCGGGTGTCGGCCGCATCGAGACGATCGAGCGTCGGGGCCGAGCCTGGGCCGTGGTGACCCGTCAGGGTGTCATCACCGCTCAGACCTGGTAGGCGCGGCGGACACGACGAACGCGATCAGGTCGCCTGGATTTCGATCTCCGCTTGGCGCGGGGACGGGGGAAAGCGCGTCTCCATGGTCATGGGGTCGGCCATCATGGAAGGCCGCGCCGCCCGGTTGCGTCCATGTGTCAGCGCCCTGGCCCGCGCCTCCTGCGATGGGTGCAGGATGGCGGCGAGGAACCCGTGGCCTTCGAACTCCGCATCGAGATTTTTGGCTTCGAACACTGGCATGGCGTTCACCGACCCGGCGCCGTTGAGGACTCCAAAGGGAGCCGCGACCCGGTCACTGGCAGAAACCGTGGATAACGCCAACGAGTTCCGAATGCACGCCGCAATTGACGGTTAATTTACGATTGCGTGGATCGGGCGATTTTTCGCGTGTGGCCCCACACGTGAATACTTAGTTCGCGAACGGGGCGGACTCCATGAGCCAGCCATGGGCGGAGGCATCGTTCCGAGCCGCCCAGAAGTTGCCTCAAACTCGCCCTATTTCTCTCGACTGGCCCCGCCCACCGAATCACCGATGGGGCCGGCGGTAAAACGAACAGACGAACTGCATTCGATTCCTCAGGATCGCGACGTCGGGGCTCGCTCAGGCGCCACCCAGGCGTGCGGATTCGGCCTTCAGCAAGTCGGTGTTGATGGCGAAGGCCGCCATGGCCCCTTCGGCAGCCGCGACCACGAGGAATTGGACCCGCCGTGAGGCATCGCCGGCGACGTAGAGGCCGGGCACGTTCGTGCTCTCGTAATCCCCCGTCGGCACAGTGCCCTTCGGCGAAAGATCGCAGCCGAGTTGAGCGATGAGGGGCGAGGGGCGGGTGCCCCCCGGCGCGAGGAAGACGGCGCGGCAGGCCCGCTCGCTCCCATCCGCGAAGACGAGGCGCTCCGCACGGCCGCTCCGTCCCGTGAGGCGGGCCACGGCGCCGTCTTCCACCGCGATGCCGGTGCGGGCGAGGCGGCTGCGGTCGGCCGCCGACAGGCTTCCTGGATCCCCGTCGGTGCACAGGGTGACGTCCCGGCTCCAGACGGTGAGTTCGAGGGCGAGACCGAGGCCGGCATGGCCGGAGCCGTAGGCGACGAGGGGTCGGTCGCGGCTCTCGTAACCGTCGCAATACGGGCAGGTATGAACCCCGTGCCCCCAGTAGGTGTCGAACCCCTCGATCTCGGGCAGGTCCTGGCGCAAACCCGTGGCGAGGATCAGCCGACGCGCCCGCTCGGTCGCGCCGTCGCCGAACTCGACGGCGAAGCTGTCGCCCTCGCGACGGGCCCGCGTCACCTCGGCCGTGCGGTATTCGACGTCGGGATAACGGGCGAGGTCGGCCCGCGCCTGCCGACGCAGGGCATCGGGCGGGGTGCCGTCGCGGGTGAACAGGCCCCAGCTGCGCGGACTGGCGGCGTTGCGCGGCGTTCCGGCGTCGAGGAGGAGTACCGACCGGCGGCAGCGTCCGAGGATGAGCGCGGCATTGAGGCCGGCGGGTCCGCCGCCGACGATGACGACATCGTACATCGCGCGCCTCCGGGTTCATCCGATCGATGAACCAACGGCCCGGCGGTGAGGCCGTTCAAATAAAAAAGGGCGCCCATGGCGCCCTTTTCCGTCTCGAACCGCGTTGCGCCGGATCAGGCGGCCGTGGGGGCGGCCTTCACCGGAATGCCCTTCTCGGACAGGAACTGCTGCAATTCGCCCGACTGGAACATCTCGCGGGTGATGTCGCAGCCGCCGACGAACTCGCCCTTCACGTAGATCTGCGGGATCGTCGGCCAGTTGGAGAAAGCCTTGATCCCCTCGCGGATCGCCATGTCGTCCAGGACGTTCACGCCCTTGAACGGGACTTCGAGGTAGTTGAGAATCTGCACGACCTGACCCGAGAAGCCGCACATGGGAAATTGCGGCGTGCCCTTCATGAACACGACCACGTCCTGGGACTCGATCTCGGCCTTGATGGTGGTGTTGGCATCGGTCATGGGAGCTTCGCCTGTCTTTGATGTCGTTCGGTACGGGTGAGGTCAGGATTTGCGGGCGGATTTCAAGACCGTCGATTCCGCGATACGCCGCTGGGCGGCATCGAGATCGAACGGGCTGACGAGAAGTTCGTCCGGCCCCAGGGGGCATTGAACGGGGAGGTTGGGGATCAGGGTGTCCCCGTACCGGATCAGCCCGAGAGTGGCCAAGGCCTGTGCCGAGGACCAGATCTTGTTCCAGTCCAGGCGCTGCCGCATGGACCGCTCGTAACGACCCATCGCCGTGATCTGGAACGTCCCGGCCTCCTCGCGCCAATGATCCCCGGCGGTGACGCCGGGGGCGGACAGTCGCTTGAGAAGATGCGCCAGGGTCTGGGCCAGCAGACTTTCCACGGCATGGATCTGAGACCGCCCCACGCTCTCGATCTCCTCGGCGACGTTCTCCCAATCGAGGGCGTTCGACAGATCGGGCCGTGATGCGAGGGCGCGCACGGCAGCAGCCTGCTGCTCGGCCCAGGTCACGATATCGTCATCGTAGAGGCTCGACTGGTCCATCCGTCCGCCCTCGGGGATGCCGGGGAAGTCCATCAATCCTGTGGGACGCCCGTGGTGAGCGCAAGGGCGTGCAGCACGCCCCCCATGCGCCCCTGCAGCGCGCCGTAGACCATCTGGTGCTGGGCCACCCGGGTCTTGCCCTTGAAGGCGGCGGACAGGACGGTGGCGGCGTAGTGGTCACCGTCCCCGGCCAGATCCTTGATCTCGATCCGGGCGTCGGGCAGGGCCTCCCGGATCATCGCCTCGATCTCGCGGGCATCCATCGGCATGGGATCAACTCCTGTGAAATGGCTTCAGGCGGCCACGGCCTTTCAGGCGGTCACGCCCGCGGGTTGGCTCGCCATGTAGGCCGGCAGCCAGCCCTCATGGGCCTCGCGCAACGCCGCGACGGCGATCGTCTCGCCGCCGGGCAGCGTCAGGGTGTCGCCGCCCGTGACGCCGACCACGAGGGCGTCGATCCCCTGGGCCGAGGCGCTGTAGAGGAGGTCGGGGGCCGTCTCGGGATCGACGGCGAGGAGGTAGCGGGCCTGATCCTCACCGAAGAGGTAGGCGTGGGGTGCGAGCCCCGCCGGCACCTCGGGCAGGGCGGCGCCGAGGCCGCCCGCCAGGGCCATCTCGGCGAGAGCCACGGCGAGGCCGCCATCCGAGAGATCGTGAACGGTGTCGACCTGACCCGAAACGATGAGACCACGCACGAAGTCGCCGTTGCGGCGCTCGACGGCGAGATCGACGGGCGGCGGCGCCCCTTCCTCACGACCGGCGATGACCGAGAGGTACGCGGACTGGCCGAGCCAGCCGGCAGTCTCGCCCACCAGCACCAGCACGTCGCCCTCGCGCTTGAGGCCGATCGTGGCGTGGCGGGTCACGTCGGCGAGCACGCCGACGCCGCCGATGGTGGGGGTCGGCAGGATGCCCACACCGTTGGTCTCGTTGTAGAGGGAGACGTTGCCCGACACGACGGGGAAATCGAGGGCGAGGCAGGCTTCGCCGATGCCCTTGAGGCAGCCGACGAGCTGGCCCATGACCTCGGGCTTCTCGGGGTTGCCGAAATTCAGGTTGTCGGTGATGGCCAGCGGCGTCGCGCCCACCGCCGTGAGGTTGCGCCACGCCTCCGCCACGGCCTGCCGCCCGCCCTCGACGGGGTCGGCCTCGCAGTAGCGCGGCGTGACGTCGGCCGTCATGGCAAGGCCCTTGGGGCCGTCCTCGACCCGGACGATGGCGGCGTCGCCACCGGGCTTCTGCACGGTGTTGCCGCCGATGAAATGGTCGTACTGCTCGTAGACCCAGCGCTTCGACGACAGGTCCGGCGAGCCGATGAGGCGCTTCAGTGCCTCGGCGCTGCCCACGGTCTCGGGCACTTCGGAGGCCAGGACCACGGGCTGATGCGTGTTGGCGATATGCGGCCGGTCGTAGAGCGGCGCCTCGTCACCGAGTTCCTTGATCGGCAGATCGGCCATGACGACGCCGTCATGTTTGACCACGAAGCGGAGGGTATCGGTGGTGTGGCCGATGATCGCGAAGTCGAGGCCCCACTTCACGAAGATGGCTTCCGCCTCGGCTTCCAGGCCGGGCTTGAGCACCATGAGCATGCGCTCCTGGCTCTCCGACAGCATCATCTCGTAGGCCGTCATGCCCTCTTCGCGGGCCGGAACCTTCTCGATGTGGAGTTCGACGCCGAGATCGCCCTTGGCACCCATCTCGACGGCCGAGCAGGTGAGGCCCGCCGCACCCATGTCCTGGATGGCGATGACGGCACCGGACGCCATGAGTTCGAGGCAGGCTTCCAGCAGCAGCTTCTCGGCGAAGGGGTCGCCGACCTGCACGGTGGGGCGCTTCGACTCGGAGGCGTCGTCGAACTCCGCCGACGCCATGGTGGCGCCGTGGATGCCGTCGCGGCCGGTCTTCGAGCCGAGATACACGATGGGATTCCCGACGCCCGTGGCCGCCGCATAGAAGATCGCGTCGGTACGGGCGAGGCCCACCGCCATGGCGTTGACGAGGATGTTGCCGTCGTAGCGGGAATGGAAGCCCATGAGGCCGCCCACCGTCGGCACGCCGAAGGAATTGCCGTAGCCGCCGATGCCCGCCACCACGCCGGAGACGAGGTGACGGGTGCGGGGATGGTCCGGCGAGCCGAAGCGCAAGGCGTTCAGGGCGGCGATGGGTCTGGCTCCCATCGTAAACACATCGCGAAGAATGCCGCCGACACCCGTGGTCGCGCCCTGGTAGGGCTCGATGAAGCTCGGGTGGTTGTGGCTCTCCATCTTGAAGACGCAAGCCAGCCCGTCGCCGATATCGATGACGCCCGCGTTCTCGCCCGGCCCCTGGATCACCCACGGCGCCTTGGTCGGCAGGCCGCGCAGATGCTTGCGGGAAGACTTGTACGAGCAGTGCTCGTTCCACATGGCCGAGACGATGCCGAGTTCGGTCAGCGTCGGGTCGCGGCCGATAAGGCCGCGGAAGCGCTCGTACTCGTCGGGCGTCAGGCCGTGCTGGCGCACGAGTTCGGGAGTGATCGGAACATCGTTACGGAACATGCGAACCCTCTCGACACGATGCCTCGCAAGTCGCCTCGCCTTGCGCGTCCGTCTCGGTCGAGACGGCTCTAGAGGGTAAGGGAGCGCCCTGGCAACCCGGACCCGCCTCGCGGACGTGCGCAGCCCCTCATGCGCGGGGGGATCGGCCGACGGCACGTGCCCTGGGCCGGGCGGACACCTTCCGCCAGCGCCGGATGGCGGCGTGAACCGGCTCGGGCCCGGCGACGAAGGCGATGTAGTCGAACGCCCCCGGATCGCGGCTCGACATGAGCAGTTGGAAGTGCATCCGGAACAGGTTCCACTTGCGGCGCTGGAGGATGCGCTTCTCGATCAGATCCTCGATTCGGACATGGATCTCGACGGGCCTGTGCGACACGGGCGTCGAGAGGCGCGACGCGCTCAAGGGATTGCGCTGGTGGATGGAGAGCCAATCCCATTTCGCCCGCACGTCGAGCCAGCCGATGGCCTTCGAGGCGGCGACGCGGGTGAGGGAGGCGCGCACGGCATCGGCGCGGGGATCGAGGGTGATCCAGGGAATCACACTGCCGATGCTGACGAACGAGACCGGCGTACCGCGCCGGCCGAACTCGGGATCGCGGGCGAGCACCCGATCGAGGGCTTCGAGGCCGAGGAAGCTCGATGAGGAATGGCCGATGACCACGATCTCGCTCGCGTCCTCCTCTGCCGCCCGGATGACGTCCGCGAAAGCGTCGAGGCGCCCGTGCATCCGCGTTTCGGCCCCGCTGGCGTGGTCGTGCGTGAAGGCGGTGTCGTCGACGAGATGGGCCACGTAGAACGGCTTGCCCCGCGTCACCACCATCAGGCCGGCCAGAATGGCGTAAGCGAGTACCGGCACCGCCAGGATCGTAGCGGCGACGGCCCAGGGGCCGGGCGGCAGGGGCAACAGCCGCGCGAGCCCGATGGCGGCGCCGAGGCTGAGGGCGACGAGGACGAGGTAGATGAGGTGGACGCCGAGGATCACCCGGGCGAAGCGCCGGGCCTCCTTACGGAACGGCCGCAGATAACCCGAGCGGCCGAGGCGCCACCACAGGGCCGGCACGGCGAGCAGGCGGCGTGCGTTGCCACGGGGAAACCGGGCGGCGACGATGTCGTCCCAGCGCAGGAGGGTATAGCGGGTCTCGGCGCCGTCGGCTTCGACGCGCCAATCGACGCGCAGGCCGTCGGCGGATCGCACGGGATCCCCGACGGTGATCGCCATGTCGCGCCGGACGGCGGTGAGCCGGCTCTCCCGGCGAAACAGCCCCCAATAGGTCTCGGGCGCGCGTGGGTCGAAACCCGGCATGTAGAAGACTTGACGCGGCCGGGATTCTCGATTGGCCCGGGCTTCTCGGCTGGCCTCAAATTCTTGGCTGGCCTCAAATTCTTGGCGCGGCCGGATCTCGGTGGGGGGAGCGTCGTCGGGGATGAGACTGTCCGTCCGGTCCAGGGGCTTGGGCGCTCCTCGGCGAAGAGGGCGGCGAACCCCGTCCCTACACGATCCGGATCAGATCCGACGAGTGCGAAACCGCATCAGGCCGATCCGGCATGCGCATGCGACAGGAAATCCGCGATGGTCTCGACGAAGCGGGCGCCATACGCCTCGCGCTTGCGCTCGCCGACGCCGTGGACCGTGCGCAGGGCGTAGAGATCGACGGGCTTCATCCGCGCCATCTCGATGAGGGTGCGATCGGGGAACACCATGAAGGCGGCGATGCCCTCCGCCCGCGCAATGGTGGCGCGCAAGCCGCGCAGGTGCTGGAACAGGGCCTCGGTGGCGGGATCGAGATCGAGGCTCGCATCTTCGCGAGAGGCAGCGCGCTTGCGGTCGCGGGGCTCGGCGACCTTCGGCTCGGGGTCGGGCCGCATCTGGATCGTCTCGCGGCCGAACAGAATCGCCTCGCCCTTGTCCGTAAGAGATAGGCCACCGAAGCCGTCACCGTTCTCCGAGACGGCTCCCGCCGCGAACAGTTGACGCAGCATGGCGCGCCAAGCCGCTATCGGCTTGTCGGCGCCCACCCCGAAGGTCTTCAGGGCGGTGTGGCCGTTGCGGCGGATCGGGTCCGACTCCTTACCGTGCACCACGTCGCAGACGTAAGCCGCGCCGAATCGCTGGCCCGTGCGGACGATGGCCGAGAGCAGCTTCTGGGCCGGCACCGTGGCGTCGACGAGGGAGACGCCGGAGCGGCAGAGATCGCAGCGGCCGCAGGGCTCGCTCGCCTCGCCGAAATAGGCGAGGAGGGATTGTCGGCGGCAGGTGGCGCCCTCGCACAGGGCGATCATCGCTTCGAGCTTGCGCCGCTCGACGCGGCGGCGCTCGTCCGGCACCTCCTTCTCGTCGATCTGGCGGCGGCGCAGGGCCATGTCGTCGAGGCCGTAGATGGTGAGGGTGTCGGCGGGCAGGCCGTCGCGCCCGGCGCGGCCGATCTCCTGATAGTAACCCTCGACGTTGGACGGCATGTCGGCGTGGCAGACGAAGCGGACGTCCGGCTTGTTGATGCCCATGCCGAAGGCCACGGTCGCGGTTATCACCACCCCGTCCTCCTGCAGGAAAATGTCCTGATTCTTCATGCGCGTGCCCTGGTCGAGGCCGGCGTGGTAGGGCAGGGCGTTGAAGCCGTCCTTGGCCAGGGTCTCGGCCAGTTGCTCCGTGCGCTTGCGCGACGAGCAGTAGATGATCCCGCTCTCCGAGCGCCGGTGCTTGAGGAAGCGCTCGATCTGCCGGGTGGGGTTGTCCTTCGGCACGAAGGTCAAACGGATGTTCGGCCGGTCGAAGGAATGGACGAAGGCCTTGAGTTCGCGCCCCGCCGGGAACAGCCGCTCGGTGATGTCGGCCCGCGTCGCCTTGTCGGCGGTGGCCGTCAGCGCCACGGTCTGGACGTTGCCAAGCGCCTCGCGGGCCCGGGCGAGGTCGCGGTATTCGGGGCGAAAATCGTGTCCCCATTGTGAGACGCAATGCGCCTCGTCGACGGCGAGGCGCCGCACCCCGGCGCCCCGCAGGGCGTCCATCAACCCTTCCATCATCAGCCGTTCGGGCGAAACGAACAGGAGCCGTAGATCGCCGCTCCGGATCTGGCGCCAGGTCTCGCGCGCCGTCGCCTCGGCCACGGAGGAGTTGAGGGTCGCCGCCGCGACGCCGAAGCCGAGCATCTGCTGCACCTGATCGTGCATCAGGGCGATGAGCGGCGAGACCACCACGGTGAGGGACGATTCCACGAGGGCGGGCAACTGGTAGGTCATCGACTTACCCGACCCCGTGGGCATCACCGCGAACACGTCGGTGCCGTCGAGGACCGAGCCGATGACCTCGTCCTGGCCGGGGCGGAAGTCGTCGTAGCCGAAGGTCTTTTTCAACGCGGCGCGGGCCTCGTCGAGACGGCTTGTCATCGCGAACCTTGGGTGAGGTGTCCGGGAGGGCGGCTTGAACGGCCACTGTGTAGACACTAGCATCGCACCGTCTACACGGGAGCGATCCTAATGCCTCTCAACATCCGAAGCGAGGAGGTGAATCGCCTCGCCGAGAAGGTGGCGGCCCTCGCCCGGGTCAGCAAGACCGAGGCGGTGCGGATCGCCCTCACGCGTGAGGTCGAGCGACTCGAGGCCAAGCCCTCGCTGCTGGAGCGGATGCGGCCGGCACGAGCACGGATCGCCAGTCACCCGGATACGGGGCTGGACGCGGACAAGGCTTTCTTCGACGAGCTCAACGGCGAGCCGTGATGTTCGTCGATGCGTCAGCCATGGTGGCGGTCCTCACCGGAGAACAGGAGGACGTCGCGCTGTTTCGCTGCCTCGAAGCGGCGGACCGCCCGATCACTTCGGCCCTCGCCATCTTCGAGACGGCCAGCGCCGTTTGCAGGAAGAAAGGCTTATCGGTGGAAGCGGCCGCGCGGGAGGTTCGGGAACTCTTGGAGCAGGCGTGTATCCGGGTGGTCGCCCTCACCGACACGGAAGCGCACGGCGCGCTTGCGGCTTACGCCCGCTACGGCAAGGGACGTGGCCATCCGGCACAACTCAACATGGGCGATTGTTTCGCCTATGCCTGCGCACGGGCGCACGATGTCCCGCTGCTGTTCATCGGCAACGACTTTTCCCGGACCGACATTCCGTCCGCCCTCGCCTGACCCCTCATTCGAACGCCGCTGAATTCCTTCGGAATGGCGGCGTTCGGTTGTCCTCAAGCGCCGCGCGGGCTGGCCGATCCCGCGACCGCTTGTTCGAGCGATCGCGGGATCACCGCGTCGCGATGGCCACGGCCGCACTCGCCATCACGGTGCCGGCGCCGCGCTGGATCGCCCGCCGCGCGCGAACCGAAGTGAAGATCCGCCGGGCGCGGGCGGCGGCGGCGGCATAGGCCGACAGGATGCCGCTCAGGACGAGCACGAGGGTGATGCCGATCTCGGCGAAGCCGGACGCGGTCAGGCGGTCGAGATCGACCAGGCCCGGCAGGAGCGCGAGGAAGAACAGGATCACCTTCGGGGTGCCGAGGGTGATGACGAGGCCGCCCAGGAACGCGCGCACCGGGCTGTCTCCCCCGAAGGGAGCGCCCGTGATGCCGTCGACCGGGGCGGTCCAGGCCTTCCAGGCGAGGACGGCGAGATACAGGGCGCCGACATACTTCAGGACCACGAAGACTACGGCCAGGGAGTCCGCCAGCAGGGCGACGCCGCCCGCCGCGATGCCGAACCAGAAAAGCTCGCCGATCACGAAGCCGCCGATGAACGCGCCGATGCCGACGGTGCCCCGAGCCAGCACGCGGGCCACGAGGGCGGCGATGCCGGGACCGGGGGAGGCAACGGCCACGGCATAGATGGCCGCGAACAGGATGAGGCTGGAGATCGACACAGGCGCACCGGGGAATCAGACAGGCGCGACGCGCCCGTCGACGATCTGCACCCGATCGGCCCGCCCCTCAAGCTCCGCGAACAAAGCCGGATCGGCCCCGGTCATCCAGACCTGCCCCGACAAGGCGTCCAGGGCCTCGAACAGGCCGGCGCGACGGCGTGGGTCGAGGTGGGCGGCGACCTCGTCGAGGAGGACGAGGGGCGCGATCCCGCACATGGCCTGGACGAGGCGCGCATGGGCGAGGACGAGGCCGATGAGGAGTGCCTTCTGCTCGCCCGTGGAGGCGGTGGCGGCGGGCACGTCCTTGGGTCCGTGGCGCACCACAAGATCGCTGGTCTGGGGGCCGCTAAGGGTGCGCCCGGCGGCGCGGTCGCGGGCCCGGCCCTGGCGCAGGGCCATGCGGAAGCGATCCTCGGCCTCCAGAGCCGGCCAGACGGCCACGAGGTCGTCGAGGTCGCCCTCCAGCCGCAGGGCCGCCCACGGGAAGGGTTGAGTGTCGTCGCGGCCCTCCGCGATGAGCCGGTCGAGGCGCTCCGTGGTCTCGCGCCGGGCCAGCGCCACGGCGACGCCGAGTTCGGCGACCTCGCGTTCGATGGCGTCGAGCCATTGCCCGTCGTTGGGGCGCTCCTCCAAGAGGCGGTTGCGCGAGCGCAGGGCCCGCTCCAGGGCGTTGACCCTGGCGCCGTGGGTGGCATCGACGGCGAGAACCAGCCGGTCGAGGAAGCGGCGGCGGTCGCCGGCCGGTCCCCGGAACAGGGCATCGAAATCGGGGGTCAGCCACACCACCCGCAGGAACTCGGAGAACGCCACGGGGGAGGGCGCCGTGGCCCCGTCGATCCGGCACAGGCGCGCCGAGCGCCCGTCCGGACCCGGCGGCTCGTAGCCGGTGCCGACCCGATGCTCCGCCTCGCCCGCCGCGAGGGTCATGGACACGGCGAATCCGCCCGCGCCGCCGATGCGGGCCATGCCGGCGAGATCGGCTCGCCGCAGGCCGCGCCCCGGCGAGAACAGCGACACGGCCTCCAAGAGGTTGGTCTTGCCCGCCCCGTTCTCGCCGACGAGGGCGACGAAGCGCCGCCCGACGCTGAGGTCGAGGTCGGCGTGATTGCGGAAGTCGCGGCAGATCAGGCGGGTGAGGCGAAGGCCCCGGCCCGCGGCAGAATCCGCGTTTGCCGTATCGGTGGGGATGGACGACCCCGTCGCGGTCACACCCGCATCGGCATCAGCACGTAGAGGGCGGGGGCGCCCTCGCGGTCCTGGATCAGGGTCGGCGAGCCGGGATCGGCGAGCTTGAACAGGGCGGTGTCGCCCTCGAGCTGACCGGTGATGTCGAGGAGGTAGCGGGCGTTGAAGCCGATATCGAGGGGCGGCGCGTCGTAATCGACGTCGAGTTCTTCCGTGGCGCTGCCCGAATCCGGATTGTTGACGGACAGGGCGAGACGGCCCTCCTGCACGGCGAGCTTCACCGCGCGACCGCGCTCGGACGAGATGGTCGAGACCCGGTCGACGGCGCGGGCGAACTGATCGCGCTCGACGGTGAGAAACTTGTCGTTCCCGGCCGGGATCACCCGCTGGTAATCCGGGAAGGTGCCGTCGATGAGCTTCGAGATCAGCACCACGCCGCTGGCGAAGCGAAACCGAATCTTGGCCGCCGACAGGTCGATCTCGACGCCCTCGCCGCCATCCTCAACGAGCTTGATGATCTCGGCCACCGCCTTGCGCGGCACGATGACGCCCGGCATGTCGCGGCTGCCGTCGGGCGCCTCGATCTCGACGCGGGCGAGGCGGTGACCGTCCGTGGCGACGGCCCGCATCTTCAGGGAGCCCTCGGACTCGATGGTGTGAAGGTAGATGCCGTTGAGGTAGTACCGCGTCTCCTCCGTGGAGATGGCGAACTGCGTCTTCTCGATGAGGCGCTTGAGGTCGGCCGCCGCCAGGGTGAAGCGGTTCGGCAATTCGCCGGCCGCGAGGTCGGGGAAATCGCCCTCCGGCAGGGCGCCCAGGGAGAAGCGCGAGCGCCCGGAGCGGATCGTCATCTGGCCGCTCTCGCCGCTGGTCTCTAGGGAGACCTGGGCACCGTCGGGCAGTTTGCGGACGATGTCGTAGATCACGTGCGCCGGAACCGTAGTGGCGCCGGGATCCGCCACATCGGCGGGAATCGTCTCCGTCACCTCAATGTCGAGGTCGGTGGCGCGCAGCTCCAGGCCGGACGGACCGCCGCGCAGGAGCACGTTCGAGAGGATCGGAATCGTGTTGCGGCGCTCGACCACGCGATGCACGTGGCCGAGCGAACGAAGGAGGGCCGCGCGCTCGACAGTCACTCTCATGGTCTGAACTCGTGGTCTTTCGTCGAGCGTCGCCGGAGCGGACGCGGCGTCGCGCTGAGGCCTCCGCGTCCGCCCTGGCACCGTGGCCGCTGAACTTGGCGAACGCTCCCGGTGAACGCAAGTGCGAGAGGCCCGCTATCCCGCAGATGATTCGGGGGCGCCGTGCGTGGCGCCCCGCACCTTCGATCAATCCTGCAGCATTCGCTTCAGGAGCTCGACCTCGTCGTTGAGCACGTTGTCCTCGCCGATGAGCTTGTCGATCTTGCGCACGGCATGGAGCACCGTGGTGTGGTCGCGGCCGCCGAAGCGCCGGCCGATCTCGGGCAGGGAGCGCAGGGTCAGGACCTTCGACAGGTACATGGCGATCTGACGCGGCTTGACCACAGCGGCCGTGCGCCGCTCCGACAGGATGTCCGAGCGCGAAACGTTGTAGCGCGAGGCCACGAGCTTCTGGATGTCCTCGATCTTGATGCGCTTGGGCTCGCGGTTCTTCACGAGGTCGCGGATCGCTGCCTCGGCCGTCTCCATGGTGACCACGGCCCCCGTGAGGGTGGCGTGGGCCAGGAGCCGGTTCACGGCACCTTCGAGGTCACGGCCATTGGCGGTGATCGACCGGGCGACGTAGGTCGCCACCGTGGGGGAGACCTCGAAGCTCGGATGCGACACCTGCACGGCGGCGAGACGCGCCGAGAGGATCGAGGTGCGCAGCTGCTCGTCCAAGGTCCCGATCTCGACGACGAGGCCGCCGGCGAGGCGCGAGCGCACCCGTTCTTCGAGGGATTCGAGTTCGGCCGGCGGCCGGTCGGAGGCGACCACGACCTGGCGGCCGGCATCGATGAGGGCGTTCAGGGTGTGACCGAACTCGGCCTGGATCGATTTGCCCTGGATGAATTGCACGTCGTCCAGGATGAGGAGATCGATGGCGCGCAGGCGCTCCTTGAAGGCCAGGGCGTTCTGGGTCTTCAGGGCATTGACGAAGCCGTACATGAAACGGTCGGCGGTGAGATAGATCACCCGGCGGCCGGCTTCGCGGGCGGAATGCCCGATGGCGTGGAGGAGGTGGGTCTTGCCGAGGCCCACGCCCGCGTGGAGGTAGAGCGGATTGTAGAGCGCGCCCTGGCCGTCGTGACGGGCCACGCGCTCGCCGGCCGCATGCGCCAGGGCGTTGGACCGGCCGACGACGAAGCTCGCGAAGGTGAGACGGCTGTCGAGGGGAGCACCGTTGAGGTCTCCGGACGCGCCCTCGGTCCTGGCCGGGGCGGCGGACTCGGCGTCGGCCTCGCCGGCGGTTGGGACCCCGGCGCCGGCGGCCTGGAGTCGGGCGAGGGGGCTCGGCGCCTGAGCGGGCTTCGGCGCGATGCTCGCGGCGGCAGCGGCGGGGCGGGCGGCGGCTGGACCGCGCACCGACACGTCGATGCGGGACACATCCTCTATCTCGCTGCGGAAGGTGTTCAGGACCCGGTCGAGGTAGTGGGATTCGATCCAGCTCTTGAGAAAGCGGGTGGGCACCGTGAGGCGGGCCGTTCCGCCGGAGACGTCCAGCAATTCGAGCCGGGCGAACCAGCTCGCGAACACGTCCTCACCCAGTTCCGCCCGTAGGCGCCGCTTAACCCGTGCCCAGGCGGCCACCGGATCGGTGCCGGTCACGCCGCTCATGACCGGTTCGGCGTCGGACACGCTACCATCGACATGCATCATCGCTCTCCTCGCGCCGAAGACGGAGAGCCGCCGCCGGAACGTACGCACACTTGAACTGACGTCATGCCCCGCGAGCCATTCGCGAGACCCAGATGTTCGCAACGAAGTCAACGGGACCCCGTCACTTTTTGCCGATGAAACCAGCCTATCAACAATAAGCTACGGTTCTCCTAACAACGGGATGAACGGGGATAGCGAAATAAGCACGTCTCGCGCTCTGGGCTTGGGGACACGAGTCGAATGGACTGCACGAGCTTGTGCACGATTCACCCTCGACTCGAAGATGCGTTGGGTTTGCCGGGTTTTCGCAAGCGATCGTTAAGTTACACTTGGCGTTAGGACTCGACAACACGCCACATTTCCAAACATCGTTAACGCAACCCTGCGGTTGGCGCGCGGCGACACGCGCATCCGGGCGCCGCCCTGGCGACGAATCGTCCAGGCTCGACAGCGGACAGCCGAAAACGAAGAAAGCCCGGCATCACTGCCGGGCCTTCTTCGCAAAGGGTCTTCGGGAAGACGATGTCAGGCGGCGAGCGCCTTGACCCGGGCCGCGAGGCGCGAAACCTTCCGGGACGCATTGTTCTTATGCACGATGCCGTGCTGGGCAGCCCGCATGATCTCGGGCTCGGCGGCCCGCAGGGCGGACAGGGCCGTGGTCTGGTCGCCACCGGCGATCGCCTCTTCGACCTTGCGGACGAAGGTGCGCATACGGCTGCGGCGCGAGCGGTTCACAGCGGTCCGCTTCGCGATCTTGCGGGTCATTTTCTTGGCCGACACGGTGTTGGCCATGGGGCATCCTCATCACGTTTGAGGCGATCCCGACGAGCCCGCAGGCCGGTGTGTCGTACGATCGCGTGCAGGTTGTTCGGGCAATGGCGAAGCCGACGGGCAGAACTGACCGCGACCGTCGGCAATCCGCGCTCTATAGCCACGCGCCGCCGATCCGTCAACGGAACCGTCATGGCCCTGTCTTCCAGCCGAAGGAGCGCCTTGATCGATGCGTCGCCCACGGGTGATGATTCGCCGCCCAGTGGAAGGGAAGGCCCCATGGCGAACGAAGTCGACGCCGCGCGAATCGCCCGGTATCACCCGCCCTCCGGCATGGCGAGCCCGCGCTTCTCGGGGGTGTCGAGTTTCATGCGCCTGCCGGTCCTCGCCCCCGCCGAGGCGCCGGGCCGAATCGACATCGGCCTCATCGGCATCCCGTTCGACGGGGCCACCACCAACCGCCCCGGCGCCCGCCTCGGGCCGCGCGGCGTGCGGGACGCCTCCACGGGTACGCGGGCCCTCAACGCTGCGACGGGCGTGCCCCCCTACGACCTCGCGGCCTGCGCCGATCTCGGCGACGTCTGCGTCAACCCCATCGATGTCGCCGCGACGGCATCGCGCATCGAGGCGTTCTACACGCCCCTCGCCGAGGCCGGCATCGTCCCGCTCTCGGTCGGCGGTGACCATTTCGTGACCTATCCGGTCCTGCGGGCACTCGGACGTCGCCGCCCCGTCGGCCTCGTCCATATCGACGCCCACAGCGATACCGATGATGGGCAATATGACGGCAGCCGGCTCACCCACGGCACGCCGTTCCGCCGGGCCATCGAGGACGGTGTCCTCGATCCGAAGCGGACGATTCAGATCGGCCTGCGCGGCAGCGTCGATGCCGCCGACGAACTGGACTGGGCGCGGGGGCAGGGGGTGCGGATCGTCCCCATGGATACCGTGATGGTGCGGGGCCTGCCCGAAATCGTCGCTGAGGCGCGGACCGTGGTGGGCGACGGCCCGACCTATCTCAGCTTTGACATCGACGCCCTCGACCCCGCCTATGCCCCTGGCACCGGCACCCCGGAAATGGGCGGCTTCACCAGCCGGGAGGCGCTGTTCCTCGTGCGGGCGCTGGGCGGCCTCGATTTCGTCGGGGCCGATCTCGTCGAGGTCGCCCCGCCCCTCGATCCGTCCGGCATCACGGCACTCGCCGGCGCCACCCTGGTGTTCGAGATCCTGTGCCTCCTGGCCCAGGCCGTGGCGACCCGCCGGGGCGGTTGACCCCGGCGCCTCCGGCGACGACCTTGCAGCTGCCAATTTGCGAGAGGTCGAGACTTGGATACCGCGATCACGCTCTATCATGCGCCCCAGACCCGCTCGACGGGGGTCCGCGTTCTCCTGGCCGAACTCGGTGCGCCGCACCGGCTGCACGTCCTGAACATGAAGGCGGGCGAGCACCGCGCGGCGGCGTATCTCGCCGTCAATCCCATGGGCAAGGTGCCGGCCCTCACCCGGGGCGACACCGTGGTCACCGAGCAGGCGGCGATCTACCTCTACCTCGCCGACCTGTTCCCGGAGGCCGGCCTCGCGCCCGGCCTCGACGACCCGTTGCGCGGACCGTACCTGCGCTGGATGGTCTATTATGGATCGAGCTTCGAGCCGGCGGTCATCGACCGGGCGCTGCAACGCGAGGCGGGTCCCCGCGCCATGTCGGCCTATGGCGACTTCGACACCGTGATGACGACGTTGACGGAAGCCCTGGCGAAGGGGTCGTACCTCCTCGGCGAACGCTTCAGCGCCGCCGACATCCTCTGGGGCACGGCCCTGGGCTGGACCACGAGCTTCAAGCTCGTGCCGGAGACCCCGACGATTCGCGACTACATCGCCCGTACCAATGGGCGCCCCGCCGCCACCCGGATCGCGGCCGAGGACGCCGCCCTCTCCGCCGAGCACGCCGCGGCCCAAGGAACCGCCTGACGGATCCGATGCCGCCGGGTCAGCCCGGCGGCAAGGTGCGAACGGCTTGAGAAACCACCTCGGGCGCGGGCTTCTGCGCCTTTTCCATCGCCCCGAAGGTGGCGAACAGATGCATCCCGAGGACGGGTGCGAAGACGAGGCTCATCATCACGGCCATGATCAGGGCGACGTTGGCGTCGCGGCCCGTCTTCGGACGGGACGGCTTGGCGCGCGACGGATTGGCCTGGGCCTTGCGGAGGGACCGGCGCCCGGGGGTCGGCAGTCGGAATTCGGTGGGGAAACGGAGATTGGTGCGAATGGCGTCCGGACGGAGGCCAGCCGGAAGGGACGAAAGCTTCAAGACAGTCATGGGCTCACCTCGCTCGACCGGCCATCACAGGCCGGTCGCGGGCGAACCCGATCCAGCGATCAGGCTTGGCGCACGCGGACGGCCGACAACGGCACGGTCCATCGACTACTGTCGCTGGGCATTGGTTCAGTCAGATCCTATGGAGCCGCACGACCGGCACGGGGCGAAGTCGGAGGCGACGCCGAAATGATGCCGGATAGCGGGTTAGTCAAGCCTTAACGCGCGGCGCCGCAACTTGGCTCCGCAGGTTTTTGTCGCGCTGCGTCATGCGGGCAGCAACGCGGCGAAGCGCGTGACCAGGCGGCGCCCGACCTCGTCCTTGTCGAGGGTCGGCCACGTCTCCACCGAACCGTCGCGGCCCACAAGATGGACGGTGTTGTCGCGCCCGCCCATGACGCCGCCTGCGGCCGAGACGTCGTTGGCGACGAGGAGGTCGCAGCCCTTGCGGGCGATCTTGCGATGGGCGTTGGCGAGCACATCGTCGGTCTCGGCGGCGAAGCCCACCACGAGGGTGGGACGGTCGCTCGTCCGGGCCGCGACGGTGGCGAGGATGTCGGGATTCTCGACGAGGACCAGGGGGGCCGGTTCAGCACCGTCCTTCTTGATCTTGCCCGCCCCCACGGTGGCGGGACGCCAATCGCCGACGGCGGCGGTGAACACCGCGATGTCGGCCGGCAGGGTCTCCTCCACGGCCGCCAACATGGCGCGGGCGGTCTCGACGCGAATCACCCGCACCCCGGTCGGATCGGGGATCTGGACGGGTCCGGAGACCAGAGTGACGTCGGCCCCGGCCGCCGCTGCCGCTGCCGCGATGGCGTGGCCCTGGCGGCCCGACGAGCGGTTGGCGAGGTAGCGGACGGGATCGATGGGCTCGTGGGTCGGCCCGGAGGTGACGAGGACGCGGCGCCCCGTCAGGGGGGCGGCAGTCGGGGACGACCGCCCGGCGAGGAAGCCGAAGCCGTTGGCCGTCTCGCCCCCGGCCAGCATCGCCTCCACGGCGTCGGCGATCTCGGCGGGTTCGGCGAGGCGTCCGGGGCCGAACTCGGCCTCCGCCATGGCCCCGTCGTTGGGGCCGACGACCCGGACACCGTCGCCCTTCAGGGTGGCGAGGTTGCGCCGGGTCGCGGGGTGCTGCCACATCCGCACGTTCATGGCCGGAGCGATGAGGATCGGCAGGGTCGTGGCGAGGAGCACGGTCGCGGCGAGGTCGGAGGCCTCGCCCGTGGCCATCCGAGCCATCAGGCTCGCGGTGGCGGGCGCCACCACGATGGCATCGGCGTCGCGGGCGAGCTTGATATGGCCGATATCGGCTTCCTCCGCCCGGTCGAACAGGTCCGTATGGGCGCGCTCGCCGGCAAGAGCGGCGGCGGCCAGGGGCGTGACGAATTCCTGCGCGCCCTTCGTGAGCAGCGGGCGCACCTGCGCCCCGCGCTCGCGCAGGCGGCGGATGAGGTCGAGGGCCTTGTAGGCCGCGATGCCGCCGCCGATCACAAGGAGGATACGGCGGTTCTGGAGCGGGCGGGTCATGATGCACTCGTCGGGCCAAGCACGGGCCGGAGCCCGAATGGGGCCGGATGCGGACCGATCCGCTCCATACACCCGATCGGCCCCCTGTGCAGGCGTGTCAGGACTGCGAACGTGGCGCCTGGGCGAGGCGGGCCGGGGCGTGCACGGCGCCCATGGACTGGGCCATCTCGGCGGCGCTGAGGCCGGCGCCGTCGCGCCGGTCCGGGTCGGCGCCGTGGGCGAGGAGCAGGTCGATCATCTCGATGCGGTCGAACATCGCGGCGATCATCAGGGCCGTGCGGGAGCCATCGCCGGGGCCGTCTACGAGGGCGCCGTGGGCCAGGAGCAGTTCCGCCATGGCGCGGTCGCCTTTGAAGGCGGCGCCGGCGAGCGGCGTCTGGCCCCGATCGTTGGCGAGTTCCGGATCGCCGCCATGTTCGAGGATCGCCCGCGCGGTTTCGGCCTGCCCGTTATAGGCGGCGAGCATCAAGAGGCTGTCGCCCTTGTCGTTGCGCAAGTTCGCCGGCAGGCCCTGGCCGAACAGATCGGCCAGTTCCTGCGTGTGTCCCAGGCGGGCGAACTGGAAGACCCGGCCGGCGAAGGCCAGGGTCGCGTCGTCGAGTTCGGGCTTTTCGGGGCTCTGCGGCTGCATCGGTGTCGATCCGGTCGATGATTCGCCCGTCATCTGGGCTCCCGCCCCCGGCCTGTCCAGCCGGGGGTCGCGTTGCGTCAGGGAATGATGCGCTCCGCCCTCAACCGTGAAAACAGGTCGAAGAAGGCGTCGTCGCTCGGTTGATAGTCGAGGAAGCCGAGGCGGCGGCTGCGGCTCATGTCGGTGACGACCTCGATGGGGCGGCCGAGATCCGCATCCGTGTGCCAGGCCGAGGCGAGGCGGTCGAGGTCCGGCTCCACGAGGCCGTGCCGCTCGGCGAGGTCCCGCCACAGGGGCGCGGCGCCCGCCATCTGCTGCTCCAGGGGCGCCGCCGCGCCGGAATAGGGGGCCGGCTCCAGCCCGAACCACGCGGCGATGCGGCCCCACATCCACGACCACCGAAACACGTCGCCGTTCACCACGTTGAAGGCGTGGTCGGCGGCTTGCGGCGTGGTGGAGGCCCAGGCGAGGTGGCGGGCCAGCAGCCGGGCATCGGTGACGTCGGTGAGGCCGTTCCATTGCTGGGGCGAGCCCGGAAACAGGAACGGCCGCCCGGATTCTCGACACAACGTTGCGTAGACGGCGAGCGTCACCCCCATGTTCATGGCGTTGCCCAGGGCATAGCCCACGATGGTGTGCGGCCGGTGGACGCTCCAGGTGAAGCCGCGCCGCGCGGCGGCCGCGAAGACTTCGTCTTCCTGCACATAGTAGAAGTTCTCGACCGGCAAACGATCCTGATCCTCGCGGAACGGGGTCTGGGGCAGGGTGCCTTTGCCGTAGGCCTCGAACGGCCCGAGATAGTGCTTCAACCCCGTCACCAAGGCGACATGGGCGAGGGGGGCCGCCCCGAGGGCGTCGAGGAGGTTGCGGACCATGGCGCCGTTGACCCGGCAATTCTCGGCTTCCGTCGCCTGGCGCATCCAGGTGGTGAGGAACACGTGGGTCGGGCGCAGCTCCGCCAGGGCCGCCGTGAGCGAGGCCGGATCGGTGAGGTCGGCGACTACGGGCGTGACACCCGCGATGTCCATGGGCCGGCGGGCGAGGCCGTGCACCGTCCAGCCTGTCTCCACGAGGTGGCGCGCGAGGTTGTTGCCGACGATGCCGCTGGCACCGGCGATGAGAGCCGTTCCCGTCATGAACTCAAAAACTCCGTGGTCGCGAAGGCGCCCGACGGATCAACGGTCTCGACGGCGGAGCGTTCGCGGGCGCGGTCGAGCCATGTGTGGGACGCAGAGGGCCGAGGTCCCGCAATGGCCGGGCGGGGGTTCGTTCGGGTGGGGCGGGGCGAGACCCTTCCCGGCTCAGCGGAAGAGGCCCATATCTTCCGTATGGCCGCCCCGAAAAAACCGCGCTCTTCGACCGTCATGGAGGCTCCCGCCGCCACGGGTTCCAAATCCAGGGCGCCCAAGGCGTCGAAGCCCGAGCTTCAGCCCCTCGACGAGCACCTCGCCGCCCTGCTGAGCCCGGCCCTCAACCGCAACCGGCTGCCGGTGGTGGAGAACACCCCGCCGCCCGCCCCGGAGCGGCCCGGACGGCCGAAGAAGGCGGCGCCGAAGCGCGGGACGGAAGCGGCCAAAGGCTTCGGCGAGGCGCCGCAGGCGGCGTTCGTCCATGATGCGGCCCCCGTCGATCCGGCCCTGGCCCAGGCCCTCGGCCTCACCCCGCCGGAGGACGGCCCGCGCCCCGAAGGCATGGCGGACGACGGCGATACGTCGCTCGCCACCGATGGGGTCTCGGCCACCGTGGAGGCCCTGTCGCGGTTGCTCACCGAGGGCAATCCCCTGTTCAAGGACGGGAAGAACTGGACCCCGCACCGCCCGGAGCGGCCGAAGAAGTCCGAGGGCGGCAAGCCGTTCCGCCTCCATTCCGAGTTCCAGCCGGCGGGCGACCAGCCCCGTGCCATCGCGGAACTCGTGGACGGGGTGAAGAAGGCCGAGCGCGATCAGGTGCTGCTCGGCGTCACCGGCTCGGGCAAGACCTTCACCATGGCCAAGGTCATCGAGGAGACCCAGCGCCCGGCCCTGATCCTCGCGCCGAACAAGACCCTGGCGGCGCAGCTCTACGGCGAGTTCAAGAGCTTCTTCCCCGACAACGCGGTGGAGTATTTCGTCTCATACTACGATTACTACCAGCCCGAGGCCTACGTGCCGCGCTCGGACACCTTCATCGAGAAGGAATCGTCGATCAACGAACAGATCGACCGCATGCGCCACGCCGCCACCCGGGCGCTGCTGGAGCGTGACGACGTGATCCTCGTCGCCTCGGTCTCGTGCATCTACGGCATCGGCTCGGTCGAGACCTACACCGCCATGTCGTTCACGGTGTCGCTGGAGGAGAAGATCGAGCAGCGCCAGCTCATCGCCGACCTCGTGGCCCTGCAATACAAGCGCATCCAGTCGGATTTCGCCCGCGGCACCTTCCGGGTGCGCGGCGACGTCATCGAACTCTGGCCCGCCCACCTCGACGATCGCGGCTGGCGCATTGGCCTGTTCGGCGACGAGATCGAGTCCATCACCGAGTTCGATCCGCTCACGGGCAAGAAGATCAACGACCTGAAATTCGTGAAGGTCTACGCCAACTCGCACTACGTCACGCCGCGCCCCACCCTCCAGCAGGCGGTGAAGGGCATCAAGACCGAGCTGAAGCAGCGGGTCGACGAGCTGACCCGGATGGGCCGGCTCATCGAGGCGCAACGCATCGAGCAGCGCTGCACCTTCGACATCGAGATGATCGAGGCCACGGGCGCCTGCAACGGCATCGAGAACTATTCCCGCTACCTGACGGGCCGCAAACCCGGCGAACCGCCCCCGACCCTGTTCGAATACCTGCCCGACAATGCCCTCGTGTTCACCGACGAGAGCCACGTCACGGTTCCGCAGATCGGCGGCATGTACAAGGGCGACTTCCGCCGCAAGGCGACGCTGGCCGAATACGGCTTCCGCTTGCCGTCCTGCCTCGACAACCGCCCCCTGCGGTTCGAGGAATGGGACGCCATGCGGCCGCAATCGATCCACGTCTCTGCGACCCCGGCCAAGTGGGAGATGGAGCAGACCGGCGGCGTCTTCGCCGAGCAGGTGATCCGCCCCACCGGCCTCGTCGATCCGGTCATCGAGATCCGGCCCGCGCGCTCCCAGGTGGACGATCTCCTGGGCGAAGTGCGGGAAGTGGCGCAGGCCGGCTACCGGACCCTCGTGACAACCCTGACGAAGCGCATGGCCGAGGATCTCACAGAATACCTGCACGAGAACTCCGTGCGGGTGCGCTACATGCACTCCGAC
Source organism: Methylobacterium gossipiicola (assembly GCF_900113485.1). Taxonomy (GTDB): domain Bacteria; phylum Pseudomonadota; class Alphaproteobacteria; order Rhizobiales; family Beijerinckiaceae; genus Methylobacterium; species Methylobacterium gossipiicola. The sequence continues at coordinate 164,386 of NZ_FOPM01000008.1, read as the reverse complement.
ATCGACACCCTGGAGCGCATCGAGATCATCCGCGACCTGCGGCTCGGCGCCTTCGACGTCCTCATCGGCATCAACCTCCTGCGCGAGGGCCTCGACATCCCGGAATGCGCCCTCGTCGCCATCCTGGACGCCGACAAGGAGGGGTTTCTGCGCTCGGAAACGTCGCTCGTTCAGACCATCGGCCGCGCCGCCCGCAACGCCGAGGCGCGCTGCATCCTCTACGCCGACCAGATCACCGGCTCGATGGAACGGGCGATGGCGGAGACGGAGCGCCGCCGCGCGAAGCAGCTCGCCTACAACGCCGAGCACGGCATCACCCCGCAGAGCGTGAAGCGCGGCATCGGCGATATCCTGTCGAGCGTGTTCGAGGGCGATCACGTCCAGGTCGATACCGGCTTGGCCAAGGACGCCGTCACCATCGGCCATAACTTCAAGGCGGTGATGGCCGACCTCGAGAAGCGGATGCGGACCGCCGCCGCCGACCTCGACTTCGAGGAGGCCGCGCGCCTGCGCGACGAGCTCAAGCGCCTGCAGGCCACGGAACTCCTCGTCTCCGACGATCCCATGGCGCGCCAGGGCGACATCGAACGCGAGGCCGGGCGCTACGGCGCCAAGCCCAGCCGCATCTCGAAGCCGACCCTCGACAATATGGGGCCGGGCACCGACCGGGAATTACCCCTCGGCGGCACCGCCCCCCTCTGGGCCGAGCGGCCCAAGGCCCGTTCGACGCAGGGACTCGGCGGCCAGAAGCCGAAATACAAGGGCGGCGGCGGACGCCGGAAGGGCTGAGGGGAACCGCCCGGTCCCGCCCGGCTTGATTCGGCAACGGGCATCCTCGGATGCCGGCTCCCGTCCCTCTCCGGAGATCGCCGTGATCATGACCACCACCTCCGCCCGCCGACGCCATGCCCTGCGGCCCCGCGCCGGCACCGCGGCAACGGGCCTGTTCGTCGCCGGCCTCGCGGTCTCCGCCGCGTTCGGCATGCTGGTGAGCCCCCTGGGAAGCCGCACGGCCGTGGCCCAGTCCGTGGCCAACCCCAACGACCAGCCCACCCCCGCCACCCTGCCGTCGCGGAACGCCGCCGCCGACCGGCCGACGGGCCAGGTCTCGCCGCCCACGGCCATCGACCATTCCACAACGGTGACCGGATCGGCGGGCCGAGCGAGGACCAACCCCCTCGATCACCTGCCGCCGAAGGACCGGGCCGCCACGGGCGGCAGCCGTCAGCAATAGGGCGGCGACGACACCCGAGCGGCACCACACACGGGATGGGAGAAACACATGGGCCTTCTCGATCAAGTGATCGGCGGCGTACTCGGACAGGTTCTGGGCGGCGGTCGCGATGACCGGAGCGGCGGCCAGGGCGGTGGCCTCTCGCCCATCGTCCAGGCGCTCCTCATGCTCCTCCTCTCCAAGGGAGCCGGAGGCCTCGGAGACATTCTGGGCGGCGGCGCCCGGACGCGGCACAACGAACCGCCATCCGAGCGCGCCCCCGGCGGCTACGACGACGGCGATCTCGGCGGCTTCGGACAGGATCGCGGCCGGGACGACGGTTCGCTACGGGGAGGGCGCGGGGGCGATTTCAGCGATCTCGCCGGCATGCTCGACGGACCGGGCGACCGTGGGGACGGACGCGATCCGGGCGCGGGTCCCTACGCGCGCCTCGACCACGAAGCCGGAGACGGACAGAGCGGCCTCGATGGGCTCATCGACCGTTTCCAACGTGGCGGCCTCGGCGACCTGATGGAATCCTGGATCGGGCACGGCGAGAACCGTCCGGTGCAACCGCATCAGCTGGCCGATGCCCTTGGTCCCGACACCATCGACACCCTGGCGCAACGCACGGGCCTGCCGCGCGACGCGCTTCTGAGCCAGTTGGCCGAGGCCCTGCCGCAGGTGATCGACCGGCTGACCCCCGGGGGACGACGCCCGACGGGTGAGGAAACGCGCGGCTGGTGAGGGGCGGCGTGCCCCGGCGGCAGGCGCCCTATCGCGCCGCCTGCGCGACCTCCGGGCCGGTGAAATGCATACCGGGCTCGTAGAACCGGAAGGTGTTCCGGCCGCCGGCCTTGGCCTGGTGCAGGGCGAGGTCGGCGTTTCGGTAGAGGGCGTCCGGCTCCGTTCCGTCCCGGGGCGCCCGGGCGATCCCGACGCTGATCCCGACGATCACCGGCTGCCCGTCGAGATCGATGGGCTCGCGGATCGCAGCGACGAGTCGGCGCGCGAAATGCCGTACGTCCTCGGCCCGATCGCTGGCTGCGAGGAGGATGGTGAACTCGTCACCGCCCAGCCGCGACACGGTGTCCCCGTCGCGCACCAGCCCCTTCAGGCGTTCGGCGACCCGGCACAGGAGCGCGTCGCCCGCCTGATGCCCGAGCCCGTCATTGACCGCCTTGAAGCGGTCGAGGTCGAGGCACAGCACCGCGAAGCCGGGGGCGCCCGCGCGGATCGCGGCGAGGCGCTGCGTCAGGCGCTCACGGAACAAGGTGCGGTTGGCGAGATCCGTGAGGGCATCGTGCCGGGCCATGTGACGGATCCGACGCGCGGCCTCCTCACGCTCGGATACGTCGCGGACCGCCGCCACATAGCCGGTCACCTGTCCGGTCAGGGCATCGCGGGTGGGATTGAACGTCACCTCGACCCAGACCCAGGAGCCGTCCTTGCGACGGTAGCGCTGGCGCGTGACCGCCCGATCCGTCCGTCCCTCGCCCAGGCCAGCCAGGGCGCGGTTGAAGGACGCGACATCGTCGGGGTGGATGTGATCGACCGGGCGCGAACCGATGAGTTCCTCGGGCTCGTACCCGAGGATCATCCGTGCCGCCGGGGAGACGTAGAGGCGCCGGGTTTCGGGATCGGCTCGGACGATCATGTCCGAGGTGTTGTCGGCGAGTAGGCGATAATGCGCCTCACTGTCCCTCAGGCGGGCCTCCGTACGGCGCAAGGTGAGCTGGGCCGCGACCATGGTGGCAAGATCCGCCAATTGCGTGCGCTCGCACGCGGAGAACGTGCGCGGCGCGTCGCTCTGGACGCAGACGGTGCCCACCCGGATGCCCGGGCTGAGGATGATCGGCGCGCCGGCATAGAAGCGGACATGGGGGTCCCCGGTGACGAGGGGACTCGTCGCGAAACGCGGATCGACCCGCGCATCCTCCACCACGAGGACCTCGTCGGACAGGATGGTGTGGGTGCAGAACGAGCCTTCACGCGCGGTCTCGCCCGCGGTGAAGCCGCATCTCGCCTTGAACCACTGCCGGTCCGCTTCGACCAGGGTGACGGTGGCCATGGGCACGTGAAACAGGGCACAGGCCGTGCGACAGAGGGCGTCGTACGGCGAATCCGGCGCCGTATCGAGAACCTCGAGATCATGCAGAGCCGAGAGGCGCTCGGTTTCGTTGGCGGGGATGGGATGCATAGGGTCTACGCACAACTCCGGCGACGGGCCCGAACGGAAGACACGCAGGCGATCGATCGAACAGAACTACGAAGGACGTCTTAACGGAATCCATCCTTCGCCCGGCCCCGATGCCGATCATGGCGGATCAAAACACGATCTCGACACATCCGACCCGCGCCATTACTCGCCCGGACGAATCTGACAGGTCGCGCAATAGAAGGTCGAGCGACCGGCCTGGGTGATGCGGGCGATGAACCCCGAGCAACCGGCGGTCCGACAGGGTCCGCCCGCGCGGTCGTAGACCCGGAACGCGTGCTGAAAGGCCCCGGCGCTGCCGTCCGTGTGGGCGTAATCGCGCAAGGTCGAGCCCCCGGCGGCCACCGCCTCGGCGAGGACCTGCGGGATCACCGCCGCCAGACGGCGCGCCTCGGGGGTGGGAGCGCCGTCCGCGTCGGCGAGGCGCCCGGCCCGCGTCTCGGGATGGAGGCCCGCCCGGTGCAGGGCTTCGCAGACGTAGATGTTGCCCAAGCCCGCGATGAGCCGCTGGTCGAGGAGGGCGGCCTTCAGGGGCGTGATCTTGTGGCGGAACAAACGCGCCATCGCCTCGGGCGTCAGGGCGTCGCTCAAGGGCTCGATCCCCATGGCGGCGAAGTGCCGGCAGGTTGCGAGATCGGCCGTCGGCACGAGGTCCATGAAGCCGAAGCGGCGCGCGTCATTGTAGGTCACGGTGGCGCCGTTCGAGAGCGCGATGACCACATGGTCATGCTTCGGCGTGCCCAAGGCGCCTTCGAGGTAGAAATCCCCCGGCGAGAGATTCCGGCCGTCCGGCATCGCCACGTCGAAGCGCCCGCTCATGCCGAGGTGCAGGATCAGCGCCTCGCCGGAATCGAGGGGCGCCACGAGGTATTTCGCCCGCCGATCGAGGGAAAGAACCGTGCGGCCCTCCAGGCGCTCGGCAAAGCCGTCGGGAAACGGAAATCGCAGGTTCGGCCGGCGCAGGGTGACGCGGGCGATCCGGGCACCGACCATGGCGGGTTCGAGCCCCCGACGAACGGTCTCGACTTCGGGCAGTTCGGGCATGGCTCTCCGGGGCGGATCGGCGGGGGCGGGGTGCGGTGCCGGCGACAGTCCCGGGGACATGGCGATCCGCCACGCCTTTCGCTATGACGCTGATCCCAAGAGGTGAGGTTCATGAGTCAGCCCGAGCGGTCCCCCCCGGACGAGCGCACGCATTTCGGTTTCGAGCAGGTGGCTCTGGGCGAGAAGCAAGCCCGCGTCGACGACGTGTTCCGCTCCGTCGCCAAGCGCTACGACCTCATGAACGACCTCATGTCGGGCGGTCTACATCGGGCCTGGAAGCAGCAGCTCATCTCGATGCTGCGCCCGCCGCAGAACCGGCCGTTCCGGCACCTCGACGTCGCCGGCGGCACAGCCGACATCGCGTTCCGGTCCCTCGAAGCGGGCGGCCCGGCGACGCAGGTTACCGTGCTCGACATCAACGAGGCGATGCTGCGGGTCGGCGCCGAGCGGGCGGGGAACCGCTTCACCGGGCGCATCGACTTCGTCACGGCCAATGCCGAGGCGCTGCCGCTGCCACCCGAGAGCTTCGATGCCTACACCATCGCGTTCGGCATCCGGAACGTGCCGCGCATCGACCGGGCGCTGGCCGAGGCTCACCGGGTCCTCAAACCCGGCGGACGCTTCCTCTGCCTCGAATTCTCGAAGGTCGATCTCCCCGTCCTCGACCGGATCTACGACGCCTATTCGTTCCACGTGATCCCGCGCCTCGGCTCCAAGGTGGCGGGTGACGCGGAATCGTACCGCTATCTCGTGGAGTCCATTCGCAAGTTCCCGAGCCCCGGCCGTTTTGCCGGAATGATCGAGGCCGCCGGCTTCCGGCATGTCAGCCACCGCCCCCTGTCGGGCGGCATCGTGGCGATCCATTCGGGCTGGAAGGTCTCGTGAGCGGGCGTTTCGCCTGATGCTCGCCTCCCTGTTCCGGGGCGCCCATGTCGGCTTCGTCCTCGCCCGCGAGGGCGGTCTCGCCCTCATCGAAACCCGTGATCTGCCGCCGCACCTGCGCCTCGTCCTGAAGGCCGGTCGGCTGCTGGAGCGCCGGGGCCTCGGCACCGGGGCCGGCCCCCTGCAGCGGGCGCTGACCCGGCTCGGGCCGTCCTACGTCAAGTTCGGGCAGTTCCTCGCCACCCGACCCGACATCGTCGGCCTCGACGCGGCGCGTGACCTCGAAACCCTGCAGGACCGCGTGCCGCCGTTCCCGCAGGAGGTCGCCTTGCAGGTGATCGAATCGGCCCTGGGCAAACCGGTCCGGAGCCTGTTCGTCTCGTTCAGCCCGCCCATCGCGGCGGCCTCCATCGCCCAGGTCCACAAGGCGCACGTCATCGATCCCGACGGCACCGAGCGGGTGCTCGCCGTCAAGGTGATGCGGCCGGGGGTGCGCGAGCGCTTCCAGCGCGACCTTCAAGTCATGCGGTTCATGGCCCGCATCGTCCACGCCCTGTCGCCGGAGGCCGAGCGCCTGCGCCCCCGCGAGGTGGTGGAGATCCTCGCTCGCTCCGTGACCATGGAGATGGATTTCCGCCTCGAGGCGGCGGCCATGTCGGAGCTCGCCCACAACACCAGGGACGATGCCGATTTCCGGGTGCCCAAGCCCGATTGGGAGCACACGGCGCGCGACGTGCTCGCGAGCGAGTGGATCGAGGGTATCCCCTTGAACGACCGGGCCGCCATCGAGGCGGCCGGGCACGATGCGCGGGCGCTCGGGCGCGCCGTCATCCAGTCGTTCCTGCGCCACGCCATCCGGGACGGTTTCTTCCACGCCGACATGCATCCGGGGAACCTGTTCGTCGATGCGGCCGGCACCCTCGTGGCGGTGGATTTCGGCATCATGGGGCGGCTCGGCCACAACGAGCGGCGCTTCCTCGCCGAGATCCTCCTCGGTTTCATCCTACGCGACTACAAGCGCGTGGCGCAGGTGCATTTCGAGGCCGGCTACGTGCCGGCGCACCACTCCGTGGACGATTTCGCCCAGGCCATCCGCGCCATCGGCGAGCCGATCCACCAGCGCCGGGCCGACGAGATCTCCATGGCCAAGGTGCTCACCCTGTTGTTCGACATCACCGCCCTGTTCGACATGCGCACGCGCACGGAACTGGTGATGCTGCAGAAGACCATGGTGGTGGTGGAGGGGGTGGCCCGCTCCCTCGATCCGCAACTCGACATGTGGACCGGGGCCGAGCCCGTGGTCAGGAGCTGGATCACCCGCAACCTCGGCCCCGTGGGCCGGATCGAGGGCGTCGGCCGCGCGGCGCTCACCCTCACCGACGTGGTCACGGACCTCCCCGACCTCGCGCAACGCCTGCGCCGCATCCTCGTGCGCCTCGACGAAGCCGGCACGAGCGATGCCGACCGCCTGGACGCCTTCGCCCGCGCCAGCCGGCGGCGCGCCGTGTGGTCGACCCTGGCCCTGTGGACCATCGCCGTCGGGGCCCTCGTGATGGCGTTCCGGTAAGACCGGTATCCCGCCGGAGCGGAGGTTTCCCCGCGATCCGGAGGATCACGGAGCGACGGTCAGAACCGGGCCGCGACGCCACCCGTGATCGTGCGGGGCAGGCCCGGGGTCGCGTAACGGTTCTGCCAGGCGCGATCGAAGTAGGTGGTGTCGAACACGTTGTCGACGTTGAGATAGATCCGCACCTCCGGAGTGATCTGGTAGTACGAAATCAGGTTGAAGAGGGTGTAGTCCGGCAGCTTGAACGTCGTGACGGCGGTCTGGGCCACGCGCTGATCGACGAAGGTGAGGCCCGCCCCGAGGCCGAGACCGCGCAGGTCGCCGCCCTGGAACTCGTAGACGCTCTGGACCGCGAAGCTGTTGCGCGGAATGTTGGCGATCCGGGTTCCCAACGGAATGGTGTTGTCGCGGACCACCGCGGCATCGACGTAGGCGTAGCTGCCGATCACCCGCCAGCCGGGCGCCAGATAACCGGCTACACTGAGATCGAAGCCACGGCTGCGGACTTCGCCGGCCGCGACGCTGAAGTTCGGGTCAATCGGATCTGCGGTCAGGACGTTGCTGCGCCGGATGTCGAACAGGGCGGCGGTGGCACTGAGGCGATTGTCGAGGAGGCTGACCTTGGCCCCGACCTCGTAGCCCTCGCCCTCCTCGAACGCGAAGGGCTGGCCCGTCCGGCTGGTGCCGCCGTTGGGACGGAACGAGCGGGCGTAGTTGCCATAGACCGACACCGTGTCGAGGAGATCGTAGGTGAGGCCGAACCGGGGCGTCGCCGCCGTACCCTGGATGCGCGTCGTCGCGCCGTTGAGATGGTTGTTCGTGACGAGGCCGACATCCTCGACGCGCACGCCGACCAGGGCGTGGAGGCGCGGCGTCAGGTCGATCTGATCCTGCACATAGCCGGCGTAGCTCTGCGTGTTCTGGAGGAAGTTGGTGACGGCGGCGGTGATGGGCGGCAGGGCCTGACCGTAGCGGGGGCTCAGGAGATCGAGGAAGAACGGGTTCGCGGTGGAGTTCGAGCGGTTGAACACCTCGCGGTAGCGGTAGCTGTCGTATTCGAGCCCCGTCAGCAGGGTGTGGCGGAACGGGCCAGTGTCGAACTTGCCCGCGAGGTTGAGTTGCAGGTCGAGGTCGGACCAAGTGAGGTCGCGGAACTCGTAGGCCCGCCGCAGGGTGCGCCCATCGCCCAGGACACCGGTCACGCCGACGCCGTTGCCCTTGAGGTTGCCGCCGAGCAATTGCGCGCCCGCCGTCACGACCCAATCGGGATCGAGCCGATGCTCGATCCGCAATTGCCCCAGGGCGTTGTCGTTATGCACGGGCGGGATGGCGGGTTCGCCGAGGAAGCGGCTGCGGGGCACGGCGCGCAGGTCGCCCCGGAAGGGAACGATGCCGCGATCCAGGGTCTGGGCGGCGCTGATGAACTCACCCTCGAAGGTGACCGTGGTGTCGGCGCTCGGCTTCCAGGCGATGACCGGAGCGAGATAGTAGCGGTCGCTCCGCACGAAATCGCGAAAGCTGCCGTTGTCCTCCACCGCACCCGTGACGCGGGCCAGCACCTGACCGTTCTCATCGAGCGCCCCCGTCGCGTCGAAGGTGCTGCGTTTCATGTTGTAGCTGCCGTACTGGGTTCCGATGGCGAGGGACCGCTCGGCCAGGGGCTGCTTGGTGACGATGTTGAAGGTTCCGCCCGGATCGCCGCGCCCGTACAGGAAGGCGGACGGGCCCTTCAGGACCTCGATGCGTTCGATGGAGACGACGTCCGGCGCGTTCGGATAACCGCGGTTGATGGGAAAGCCGTTGCGGTAATACTCGCCCGTGGAGAAACCCCGGATGGTGAATTCGGTGAGGCCGAGGCCGCCGAAATTGTTGGCGCGGCCGACACCCGCGAGGTCGAGGGCGGTGTCGACGCGGGTGGCGGCGGCGTCTTCGAGGGCCTGAGCCGGCACCACCACCACGGTCTGGGGCACTTCCCGTAGGGGTGTATCCGTGCGCGTGGCGCTCACGCCGTCGCGGGCGAGGTAGCCGTCGGCCTTGCGTGACGGAATCCCGTTGCCCGCGATGGCGAGTTCGTCGAGCCGCACCTCCTGGCTCGCATCCGCCGCGCCTTGAGCCGCCGCTGAGCCGGCGCTCGTCCCGAGGGCGGCCCCCAGGATCGCAACCGTGAGGAGGGCCGGAGCGCGGAACGAGGATGACTTGTCGAGGGGATCGATCACGTGTGGCACGAACGCAAACCATTAAGGACGGAATGGGCCGCGCTAGGGGGAGCCTTCAGCCTCGGTCAAGAGGCTGGCCTGCGGTTCTCAGGTCCCCTAATTTCGAATAATTCCAGCATCCTCCACGGCCAAGCTCGACTCGTTCCAGAGTTCCCGAGGCGCGTTGCTTGTCGTGACAATAATACAACATCTGTGGGACGCAGCCCGGACCGGTCGGTGGCCTGCGTGCCTTCGCCGGATTGCTTCCCGCGACCCGCCTCGCCTAACCAGAACGATGACGGGTGTCGCCATCGAAGCGGCGCCCAGCGAAAACCTCCGAGGAGAACGCCATGGCTCGCCGCATCACCCGGGGCCTGCTCGCCGCCTCTTCCCTCGCCCTGTGGGGCTTCGGCCCCTGCGCAGCGCAAGACTGGCCGATGTTCGGCGGCGACCACACCAACCGGCACTTCTCGGCCCTCTCCGCCATCGACGCCGGTAACGTGGCACGCCTGCGCCCGGCCTGGATCTTCCAGACCGGCATCACCGGCTATTTCCAGGCCGAGCCCGTGATGGTGGACGGCACCCTCTACGTCTCGACGACGCAGAACCACGTCGCCGCCCTCGACGCGCGGACCGGGGCCGTGCGCTGGACCTACACCCACAAGGCCCGCACGGAGAAGATCTTCGGGCCGCCCTCGAACCGGGGTGTCGCCGTTTCGGACGGCCTCGTGTTCGAGGCGACCATGGACGGGCGGGTCATCGCCCTGGACACCAAGACCGGCCGGGTGGTGTGGGACCACGAGGCCGTGCGCCCGGAGGAGGGCGAGTCGGAAACCGCCTCGGCGCTCGCCGACAAACTCGGCGTCGGCACCGTTCAGGGTTCGAGTCGCCTCGGCTTCAAGATGCCGCCGCTCGTGGCGGACGGCCTCGTCATCGTCGGTGTCGCGGGAGCCGGCTACGGCCTCCATGTCGAGGACGAGAAGGGTGGGCTCGACGGCGGCGCCGTGGTCGGCATCGAGGGCGGCTACGGCCGACGCGGCTGGCTCGCCGCCTACGACGCAAAGACGGGGGCGGAGCGCTGGCGCTGGTACGTGACCAAGGCCGACGGCTGGGAGGGCGAGTTCGTGGATAAGACTCCCGACGGGGTGCCGCTCCACCGTGACATCGCCGCCGAGAGGGCCGCCGCCCCGGCCCACCGGGACGCCTGGAAGGTCGGCGGCGGTTCGCTCTGGATGACCCCGGCCTACGATCCCGATCTCGGCCTGATCTATGTCGGCACCGGCAATCCGGCGCCGCAGAATTTCGGGCTCTCGCGGCCGGGCGACAACCTCTACACCATGAGCCTCGTCGCCCTCGACGTGAAGACGGGGCAGCTGCGTTGGTACTATCAGCAGGTGCCCCACGACGAATGGGGCTACGATGTCGCGAGCCCGCCCTTCCTCCTCGATCAGGCGACGCCGCAGGGGCCGGTGAAGGCCGTGGCGCAGGCGTCGAAGACCGGCTGGCTCTACGTCCATGATCGCGCGAACGGACAGCTGCTCACCCGCTCGGCGCCCCTCATCGAACACAAGAATCTCTACGCCCCGCCCACCGCCGCCGGCACGGTGGTGAGCCCCGGTCCCCTCGGGGCCATCTCGTGGCATCCGGTGGCCTACGATCCCACGGCCGCCACCGCCTATGCCCAGGTCCGGCACGGGGCCACGACCTACCGGGTTAAGACGGTTCCGGCGTCCGGCGACCGCCCGGCGATCCGCTACACCGAGACCGGGGAGGCCAAGGGCGAGCCGTCCTTCAGCACCCTCACGGCCATTGATCTTGGCGGGGGCGGGGCGATCAAGTGGTCGGTGAAGGCCGGCAGCCGCCTGTCGGGCGGCACCCTGGCTACGGCCGGCGGCCTCGTGTTCTCCGGCGAGGAGGATGGACACCTCGACGCCCACGACGCCAAGACCGGCGCGGTGCTGTGGCGGTTCCAGTGTGGGGCCGGCATCGGCGGGCCGCCCATCTCCTACGCCCTCGACGGCCGCCAGTACGTCGCCGTCGCGGCGGGTGGCGCTTCCTTCACCAAGGGCTCCGGCTTCGGCACGGGCGACGCCCTCGTGGTGTTCACGTTGTCCGAGTGATGTCAGGGGCTGGCCCCCAACGGCGCGTGGTTTGCAATAGGCTGGTCTCCCGCACAGCCGGAACGGACCGATGACCACCGCCTCCCTCGCCCCCGCATCCACCGAGCAGCCGACCGACCGGGGTCCGCCCGTGGTGCGCACCATCGCGATGCCGTCGGACACCAACCCGGCCGGAGACATCTTCGGCGGCTGGCTCATGGGTCAGATGGATCTGGCCGCCGGCAACGTCGCGGCCCGGCGGGCGCGGGGGCGCTGCGCCACCATCTCGGTGGAGGCCATGACCTTTCACAGCCCGGTCTTCGTCGGCGACGAGGTCAGCATCTATGCCTGGATCGTACGGGTGGGCCGGACGTCCCTCGGCATCCAGGTCGAGGTCTGGCGCCGTGAGCGCGAGAGCGAGGCGACCCAGAAGGTGACGGAGGGTCTGTTCACCTTCGTGGCCATCGGGGCCGACCGGCGTCCGCGCCCGATCCCGCCCCAGATTCCATGAGGCTGACCCGCCGCGCCATCCTCGGCGGTGCCCTGGCGCTTGCCACCGGCCCGGCTTCGGCCGAGCAAGGCTCTTCGGCGGTGGGAGGGTCCTGGGCCGCCGACAGCCTCAACGCGGCGGCGGCCAAGAAGGGGATCGCGTACGGCTCGGCGGTGAACATCACGCCGCTCCGCCAGAACCCCGCCTACGGCGAGGTCCTCGCGCGGGAATGCGGGGTCCTGGTGCCCGAGAACGCCATGAAGCTCGCCTATGCGTGGCGAGCGCCCGGCCCCATCGATTTCTCCTTCGCCGACGAAACGGCCGCCTTCGCGCGCGCCAACGGCCAGCGCCTGCGTGGCCACACCCTCGTCTGGCACGAGGGCGTTCCGGCCTGGGCGCTGCCCCGGATCGAACGGGATGCGGAAGGGTTTCTCCGCGAATGGATCGGCGCCATGGCGGGGCGCTACCGGGGCCGAATCGAGGCCTGGGACGTGGTCAACGAGATCTGCGGCCCCGACAGCGGCCGCGCCGACGGCCTGAAAGCCACGCCCTGGCTCGCCGCCCTCGGCCCCCGCTTCGTCGATCTCGCCTTCGCGCTCCAGCACGAGGCCGATCCGGCGGCGGCGGGTGCCTGGAACGAGAACGACCTCGAGCTCGACGCCGACTGGATCGCGCCGCGCCGCGCCATGGTGCTGCGGACCCTGGAGGGGATGGTCCGGCGCGGGGTGCCGATCCGGCGCCTCGGCTTGCAAGGCCACCTCTACGCCAAGCATCCCCTGAATCAGGGGAGTCTGCGCCGATTTCTCAAGGCGGTCGCGGACCTCGGTCTCGCCCTCGAGGTCACGGAACTCGACGTCAACGACCGCGACTTTCCCGCGGACCTCACGGCGCGGGACCGGGCAGTGTCGGACCTCGCCCGTCGCTTCCTCGACGTGGTGCTGGACGAGCCCGCGACCCTCAACGTACTGACGTGGGATATCACCAACGCCAACACCTGGCTCAACACCAATCCGCAGCGCCGCCGCGCCGATGGCCTGATCCAGCGTGCCCTTCCCCTCGACGAAACGATGGCGCGCACGCCCCTCTGGACCGCGATGCACAAGGCATTTTCGGATGCGCCGGACCACAAGGCGACGCGGGACCGCCTGCGACGGGGATAAGGGTCGCCCCCGGCCCTCAGCGTTTCACCGTCCGGGCCGGCACGCGCTCGCCGCCGGAATACTGCCGCAGGAAGGCCGCCATCTCGGCCAGCACCGGGGCCTTGGAACGGAACGTCACCGACAGGGCGAGCAGGGTGTCGGAATGGTCGAGCCCGGCATAGACGCGCTCCTGCACGGGCACGCGGGCCTCGCGCAGGCGGGCGGCGAGGCTGCGGGTGTTGCTCGGGCGTACGAGGCTGTCGGTGTCGCCGGTGGCGAGGTAAGCTGGCGGGGAATGCGGGCCGGCAAAGCTCACCGGTTGGGTCGCGGCCCTGTCGGGCGCCTGACCGAACACCTCCTGGGCGGTACCGGCATCCAGCGGCAGGAAATCGTAAGGCCCTGACAGGCCCGCGATGGCACGAACGACCTTGGGATCGACCCCGGCCCGGCGCAGGTAGCGCGGGTCGAGCCCCAGCATCACGGCATTGTAGGCGCCCGCCGAATGGCCCGCCAGGACGATCCGACGCGGATCACCGCCATACTGGGCGATATTGTCCCTGACCCAGGCAATGGCCTCGGCCCCGTCGTCGAGGAAATCGGGAAAGCGGACCTCCGGATAGAGCCGGTAATCGGGCAGCACCGTCACGAACCCTTGGGCGGCGAGCGCCTGACCGACGAAGGCGTAATCCTCCTTCGTCCCGTTCTTCCAAGAGCCGCCGTAGAAGAACACCAGCACGGGCGCGCCGCCCGTGGCCGCCACGGGGGTGAACACGTCGAGGCGCTGGCGGGCATGCGAGCCGAAGGCCGCATTGTGCAGGCTCAGACGGCCGCCCTGGTCCCGGGGGCCGATGGCATCGAACAGGGCGAGGGGCGAGCAGGCGGTGATGCCGGCGGCGACGATGACGAGACCGAGGAGGCTGGCAAGGACGGCGAGAACCCGGGTCATGCATCTCTCTGAAGGCGGCGACATCCCCTGTGACAGGGCGCACACGGCGGTTTGATGGCGCCGGGGCGCCAAATCGGTTTCGCGAGCGACGAAGACTCAGGTTCGCAGGACGAGGCAGGCGCCGCCGACCCCGCGGATCCGCCCGCACAGCTTGTCGGCGGCCTCACGGCTCTGGGCCGGAATGCGGATGCGGTAGAACGCCCGGGTGCCCCGGCTGCGCAGGCGCGTGCCGATGATCATCGGCCGAACCTCGCCGATCACGCTGGTGTAGAGTTTTCGCGCCCGGGAAAAGCTCTGGAGGGCGAGGGACTTGGAGAAATTGCCGGCGAGTTGGATGCCCCAGGGCGCCGCCGGCCCCTCGTTGCCCCCAAGGGCGAAGCGGTCGCCGCGCGACGGGATGCGCAGGGCCGCCGTCACCTGCAGGCAGGTCTTTTCGGGTTCGGGCTTCGGCGAATCAGCTTTCTTGTCCGTCTCCGGCATCTCGACGCCCGCCCCCGCGCGCCAATCCTCCGCCGGGGCGCCCGTGATGGCCAGGACGTAGTTGCGCGTCTCGATGGGCAGGCCGCCGGTGCCGGCGAGCCAGGCCGAGACCCGGCCGGGGCCGCCATTGTAGGCCGCCGCCGCGAGGCCGAGATTGCCGAACTGGCGGTTGAGGTCGGCGAGCAGGTGGGCCGCGTGCGGGATCGCCTGCTCGGGATCGAACGGATCGGTCAGCCCGCGCTCGCGGGCCGTGCCGGGCATGAACTGCGCCACGCCCTGCGCCCCCACGGGGCTCACGGCGCCGACCCGGAACGCGCTCTCACGCCAGATCAGCCGGGTGAGGAACGGCACCGGCAGGGCGCGCGCTTTGGCGGACGATTCGATGAGGCGGCACAGGGCCTGCTCCACGGTCTCGCCGCCCTCCGACGCGACGGCGAGGGCGGGCGCGGAACCGAGGAGACACAGCAGAAGGGCGGGGAGGGCGGAACGCGGCACGATCACCCGACGGGTTTTAGGGCACGGCCGCGTCCGATCAATCGCGGATCGCCGTTCGCCCGTCACGGCGGAGCGCGCTATAACCCGGTTTCCGACGCGCCACCCCGGTCCGCTTCATGACATTCGCCCGATGACCGACACGCTCCTCGACGTCCAGGACCTGTCCGTGGCCTTCCGCTCCCGCGACCGCGAGACCCTGGCGGTGGACCGGGTGAGCTTCACCATCGCGCCGGGCGAGACCCTGGCGCTGGTGGGAGAATCGGGCTCCGGCAAGTCGGTCACCGCCCTGTCGATCCTACGCCTCCTCGACGGCAGCGCGTATCATCCGGGTGGCCGCATCCTGTTCCGGGACAGGGACCTCCTCGCCCTGCCGGAGCGCGAATTGCGCAAGGTGCGGGGCGCCGACATCACCATGGTGTTCCAGGAACCCATGACCTCCCTCAACCCGCTCCACAGCATCGAGCGCCAGATCGGCGAAGTGCTGGAGGTGCATCGCGGCCTGTCGGGCCGCAAGGCGCGGGCCCGCATCCTCGAACTCCTCGACCTCGTCGGTCTGCGCGACGCCGAGCGGCGCCTCACCGCCTATCCGCACGAACTCTCCGGCGGCCAGCGCCAGCGGGTGATGATCGCCATGGCGCTCGCCTGCGAGCCCGACCTGCTGGTGGCCGACGAGCCGACCACGGCCCTCGACGTGACCGTGCAGGCACAGATCCTGACCCTGCTGGCCGACCTGCAGAAACGGTTGGGCATGGCGATGCTGTTCATCACCCACGACCTCGGCATCGTGCAGCGCATCGCCACCTCCGTCTGCGTCATGCTGCAGGGGCGCATCGTCGAGGCGGGGGCGACGGCCGACATCTTCGCCAGGCCCCGGCACGCCTACACCCAGCGGCTTCTGGCCGCCGAGCCCACGGGCCGTGCCAACCCCGTGCCGGAGAATGCCACCGAACTCCTCGCCGCCGGCCCCCTCAAGGTGTGGTTTCCCATCCGCCGGGGCCTGCTGCGACGCGCGGCCGGGTACGTGAAGGCCGTCGACGGAGTGTCCGTGCGGGTGCGGGCGGGCGAGACGGTGGGCGTGGTGGGCGAGTCGGGCTCGGGCAAGACCACCCTCGGGCTCGCCCTCCTCAGATTGACGGATAGCGAGGGTCCCATCGTGTTCCTCGGCCGTTCCATCGCCGGCTTGTCCCCGGCGGCCCTGCGGCCGGTACGGCGCGACATGCAGGTGGTGTTTCAGGACCCCTACGGGTCGCTGTCGCCGCGCATGACGGTGGCCGACATCGTCGCCGAGGGACTGGTGGTGCAGGGCGCCGTCAGGAGCCGGGCCGAGCGCGTCGCGGCGGTGGCGGAGGCCCTTGACGATGTGGGCCTCGATCCCGCGACCATGGACCGCTACCCCCACGAATTCTCCGGCGGCCAGCGCCAGCGCATCGCCATCGCGCGCGCCATCGTGCTGAAGCCGAAATTCATCGTCCTCGACGAGCCGACCTCGGCCCTCGACCGCTCGGTCCAGGCGCAGATCGTCACCCTGCTGCGCGACCTCCAGCGCGAGCGCGGCCTCGCCTATCTGTTCATCTCCCACGACCTCAAGGTGGTGCGGGCGCTGGCGAACCACGTCCTCGTCATGCAGAACGGCCGCGTGGTCGAGGAAGGTCCGGCCGAGGCGATCTTCGCCCATCCGCGCGAGCCCTACACCCAGGCCCTGTTCGCCGCCGCCTTCGACCTGCGCGGCGACGCGACCGCCGAACCGGTCCCGGCCTGAGACACGCGATGCCCCGCGCTTTCCTCATCGTCCTCGATTCTGTCGGTATCGGCGGCGGCCCCGATGCCGACGCCTACGGCGATGCCGGCTCGGACACCGTGGGCCACATCGCCGAAGCCTGCGCCGCCGGGCGCGGCGACCGGGCGGGCCTGCGCCGAGGCCCCTTGCGCCTGCCGCACCTCGCAACCCTCGGCCTCGGCCTCGCGGCACACGGCGCGACGGGGCGCCTGCCACCGCACCTCGCGCCCGAAGACGCGGTCACGGGGGCCTACGGCCACGCCGTCGAGACCGCCGCCGGCAAGGACACGCCGTCTGGCCATTGGGAGATCGCCGGGGTGCCCGTGCGCGAACCGTGGGGGCATTTTCCGGACACGGTGCCGGCCTTCCCGCCGGACCTCGTGGCGGACCTCGTTGCGCAGGCGGGGCTGCCCGGCATCCTTGGCGATTGCCATGCCTCCGGAACCGCGATCATCGAGCGCTACGGAGCGGAACACATCCGCACGGGCAAGCCGATCTGCTACACCTCGGCCGACAGCGTGTTCCAGATCGCCGCCCACGAGACGGCGTTCGGCCTGGACCGCCTCCACGCCACCTGCCGCATCGCCCGCGACCTCTGCGATGCCCACCGGGTCGGCCGGGTCATCGCCCGGCCGTTCATCGGATCTGCCGAGGCGGGGTTCCGCCGCACGGCGAACCGGAAGGACTACGCCGTCGAGCCTCCGGCAGAGACTCTGCTGGACCGCCTCGCGGCCCAGGGCCGGGCCGTGGTCACCGTCGGCAAGATCGGCGACATCTTCGCGCACCGGGCCACGGGCCGGGAGATCAAGCCCGCCGGCAACGCCGCCTGCCTCGACGCAGCGCTCGCCGCCTTCCACGAGTTGCCGGACGGCGGCTTCGTCTTCCTCAACCTCGTGGATTTCGACACGGAGCATGGCCATCGCCGCGACGTGCCGGGCTACGCCGCCGAACTCGAAGCCTTCGACGCGCGGCTGCCCGAGATCCGGGCCGTGCTGCGGCCCGGCGACCTCTGCGTCATCACCGCCGACCACGGCAACGACCCGACCTGGACCGGCACCGAGCACACCCGCGAGCAGGTGCCGATCCTCGCCTTCGGCCCCGAAATCGCGCCCGGTCCCCTGGGCGGACGCTCGACCTTCGCCGATATCGGCGCCACCGTGGCACGACATCTCGGTCTCGGGCCCCTCGGTGCCGGGCAGCCGTGGTGAGGGAGGAGGATTCCATGCACGACGACGATTTTCGCCCTGAACCGGCCCCCGAACACCGGATCGGCGAGCCCCTCGACACCCTGTCGGTGGCGGACCTGTCCGAGCGCATCGCCCTCCTGACACGGGAGATCGCGCGCCTCGAAGCAGCCCGGGAGGCCAAGACCGCCGCCCGCGACGCGGCGGGGTCGCTGTTCCGGCTCTGACGTCAGCGCATGTTGCGCCCCTGCGTCGCGGCTGTGGGCTCCGTCTACTGATCGACAGAACGGGGTCAATTCACGCCACGCGCGTGGTAGGGGAGGGATGCGGCCCCATCCCGTATGGCCGCCCGCCTCTCGTGATGGGGCGCCCCCATGAGGACATTGGCGTGCGACCCTGGCGCGAAGGCCCCGACGACCGGCGCAGCTACCACCACGGCAACCTCAAGGAAGCGCTGATCGAGGCGGCCCGCCGGTTCATCGCCGAGCGCGGGATCGGGGGGTTCACCCTTGTGGATGCCGCCCGCCTCGTCGGAGTGACGCCGGCCGCCCTCTACCGGCATTTTCGCGGCCGCGAAGCCCTCTTGGAAGAGGTGGCGGGACGCGGTTTCGCCGATCTCGCCGAGCGCCTCGCCCGGGCGCTCGCCGCCCGGGGTACGCCGCTCGAGCGGTTCACCCGCATGGGCGAGGCCTATCTCGCCTTCGCGGAGGAGGAGCCCGGCTACTACGCGGCGATCTTCGAAACGCGGGGGCTGGCAGCGGGAACGCCGAACAGCGAGGCCGGGCCGCGCCCGAGCCCGTTCGACCTCCTGGTGGAGGCCCTGCAGGCGACGTTCCCAGACGGATTCGGCGGTGTCGCCCCACGCTTCATCGCCGTGGAGGTCTGGGCCCTGTCGCACGGTCTCGCGACCCTGGCCGCCTCCGGGCATCTGCCGAAGGGACCAGGGGTGCCGGACAAGTACGAACTCCTGCGCGCAGGCGTCCTCGCCCTCGTGCACGGTGCTGGCGGACCGCCCCAGGCCTGACCAAGCGATTCCGCGGCTCGCCCCTTGAAAGCCCAGCTCCGCATCCGCAAGTGAATGTCGTTCACATTAACATCGGAGACGTGAGCCGTGAGTCTTTCCTCCAATTCCCCCTGGGCTACGGGCAAGACCTGCCGGAGCGGCCCGTTTCCCAAACGCTCCTTAGAGATCGGCGCCATCGTGGTCGGCTTCATATACTGGTGGCCCCTCGCCGCGGCCTACGTCGCCTGGAAGGTTGCGGGCTATCCGGCTTTGAGCGAACTCCGGGGGCTCGCCGACCGGGGCAGCGCCTGGGGTTCGGCTTGGCAGTCCGGCGGCCGGGGTCGCTCGCGCTTTGCCGCCGCCTACGAGGCTGCCAATGGCGTCGGCCCCACCGGAAACCGCGCCTTCGACGAGTATCGCCGGGCCGAGCTCGACCGCCTTGATGCCCAGCGCCGGGCGCTGGCCGAGGAGAGCCGTGCGTTCTCCGAATATGTCGAGGGCCTGAAGCGGGCGAAGGACCGCGAGGAATTCGACGCCTACATGGCTCAGAAGCGCGCCACCGACACCACTCGTTCGGTCTGATACGGTTTCGCTTGATTGAAGCGGAGACCGGACCCCGAAGCCCGCGCATCGTGTGAGGACAGTCGAACTCCGCCATTCCGAAGGGATCAAACAGCGTTCGTATGACGGGTTCTCCGGAAGGTCCCGATGTCCGAGAGGTCCCCGGCCAAGGGCCGGGGACCTTCTTTCATGGGATCGGCCCATCGCGGGCGGCAACGGTATGATCTATGCAGTTCCTGTCCGGTCGGCCCGTCGCCGATGCGGCGCGGGGAGAAGCGGACGATGGCGAACGCGGCGGTTCGGGTGGTCGATCACCCCCTCGTCCAGCACAAGCTGACGCTCCTGCGCGACCGCGCGCGCTCCACCAAGGGCTTCCGCCAGATCCTCAACGAGATCGGCATGTTGCTGGCCTATGAGGTGACCCGCGACCTGCCCCTCGAAACCGTCGCCATCGAGACACCGATCCAGGCAATGCAGGCGCCTCAGATCGCCGGCAAGAAGCTCGTCCTGGCCCCGATCCTGCGGGCCGGCACCGGCTTCCTCGACGGGATGCTGTCGCTGATGCCCTCGGCCCGGGTGGCCCATATCGGACTCTACCGCGACCCCGAAAGCTTGGAAGCGGTGGAATACTACTTCAAGGCCCCCTCGGACCTCGCCGACCGCACGGTCCTCGTCCTCGATCCGATGCTGGCCACCGGCAATTCGGCGGCGGCGGCCATCAATCTGTTGAAGGCACGCGGCGCTCAAGATCTGCGTTTCGTCTGCCTCCTTGCCGCCCCCGAGGGCGTCGCCCACCTGCAGGCGAGCCATCCTGACGTGCCGATCTGGACGGCCTCCATCGACAGCCACCTCAACGACCACGGCTACATCGTTCCGGGCCTGGGCGATGCCGGCGACCGGATGTACGGCACCCGCTGAGATCCTGCACCCGTCATTCGCTCCCTTGCCAAACGGCCCCGGGGCCGCCCATGACGGCTGGGTTGCCCGGAGGAGAGAGCCCATGACCGCCAACCTGCCCGAGACCATGCGCCAGATCCGGTTCACCGCCGCCGGCGGCCCCGAGGTCCTGGCCATCGAGACGGTGCCGCTGCCCCAGGCCGGGCCGGGTCAGGTGCTCATCGAGGTGGTGGCGGCGGGCGTGAACCGGCCCGACATCCAGCAGCGCGAGGGCAAATATCCGCCGCCGAAGGGCGCCACCGAGATCCCGGGCCTCGAAGTCGCCGGCCGCATCGTCGCCCTCGGGGCGGACGTGGACGGCCTCGCCCTCGGCGACGAGGTCTGTGCCCTCACGATCAGCGGCGGCTATGCCGAGTTCGCCGTGGCGGAAGCCGGACAGTGCCTGCCACGCCCCGCGCCCCTGTCCCTCGTCGAGGCCGCCGGCATCCCGGAAACCTACTTTACTGTCTATTCCACGGTGATCCAGCGTGGCCGCCTCCAACCCGGCGAAGCCTTCCTGGTCCATGGCGGGTCGAGCGGCATCGGCTCGACGGCGATCCAGATCGCCAAGCATCACGGCGCCCGGGTCTTCGCCACGGCGGGCTCGGCCGAGAAGTGCGATTTCTGTCGTGACCTCGGCGCCGAGGCGGCGATCAACTACCGGGAGGAGGATTTCGTCGAGCGGGTGAAGGCCCTCACCGACGGCAACGGCGTCGATGTCATCCTCGACATGGTCGGCGCTCCGTATCTGGCCAAGAACCTCTCGGCGCTCGCCATCGAAGGCCGCCTCGTCCAGATCGCGTTCATGCAGGGCTACAAGGTCGACGCGTTCAGCATGACGCCGATCATGATGAAGCGCCTCACCTTCACGGGCGCGACCCTTCGGGCCCGGCCGAAATCCGAAAAGGCCGCCATCGCGCGCGGGCTCGCGGACGATGTGTGGCCCCTCCTCGAAGCCGGCACCATCCGGCCGATCATCCACGCGACCTTCCCCCTGGAGGAGGCGGACAAGGCCCACGAACTCATGGAGTCGAGTGCGCATCTCGGGAAGATCATGCTGGTGACGGGTCGCTGAGTTTCAGGAACCCTCCGATCCAACCCTGCGTTTGTCCCCCATTCGGTGATCGGATGCCCAGGCTCACGTGAGCCCGGGCCAGCCACGAGGGGACGGAATGGTACAGCAGCTTCACCCGCAGGAATCCCGCCAGGGCAAGAGGGGCAAGCCCGTCCTCCTCGTCCTCGTCGGCAGCCTGGCTCTTCTGGCCGTTGCCATCGTCGGGCTGATGTCCTGGCAGGGCGCCAAGTCCCCGACGGATTACGCGGCTCAGACCACGGCCGGCACCCAGAATCCGGGCGCCGCGAACCAGCCCAACAACGGCCTCAAGTCGGACATGCCGGCGAGCACTGGCAGCACCGTTCCGGCCAACACCCAGCCCTCGACGAATTCGGCCCGCTGAAACCCGTGACGGCCTGAATGGAAAAAGCCCGGCCCGCATCACGCGTGGCCGGGCTTTCTTATGATCGAACCCGCTTCTCAGCGCGTTGGAACCGGCGTTTCGCCGCGATAATCGTAGAAACCGCGTTTGACCTTCCGGCCGAGCCAGCCGGCTTCGACATACTTCACGAGGAGCGGACAGGGGCGATACTTCGAATCGGCCAACCCCTCGTAGAGCACCTGCATCACCGACAGGCAGGTGTCCAGGCCGATGAAGTCGGCGAGCTGCAGAGGCCCCATGGGATGGTTGGCGCCGAGCTTCATCGCCGTATCGATGGATTCCACCGAGCCGACGCCCTCGTACAGGGTGTAGATCGCCTCGTTGATCATCGGCAGCAGAATGCGATTGACGATGAAGGCCGGGAAATCCTCCGACATCGTCGAGGTCTTGCCGAGCTTGGCGATGAAGGCTTTCGCCGACTCGTAGGTCGGGTCCTCCGTGGCGATGCCGCGAATCAGCTCCACGAGCTGCATCACCGGCACGGGGTTCATGAAATGGATGCCGATGAACCGCTCGGGCCGATCCGTGGACGCCGCCAGCCGGGTGATGGAGATGGACGAGGTGTTGGTGGCGACGAGGGCATCGGGCTTCAGGGAGCCGCACAGGGCGCTGAAGATCTGGCGCTTGGTCGCCTCGTCCTCCGTCGCGGCTTCGATGACGAGGTCACAGACAGCGAGGTCATCGAAGCTTTCGGCCCCGACGATGCGCGCGACGGCCCCCCGGCGCAGATCCTCGGCAATCGTGCCCTTGGCGACCTGACGGGCGAGGTTGCCGTCGATGGTGGCGAGCCCGCTGCGGATGCGCGCGGGATCGCGGTCGTTCAACCGGACGTCGAGACCCGCCATGGCGCAGACATGGGCGATGCCGCTGCCCATCTGCCCGGCCCCGACGATCCCGACGGTCCTGATATCGATGCCCATGCGGTGAATCCAAACCTCCGAAGCGCTTCCGGCCTCGCCCGGGTTTGTCCGGGACAGGCACGGTTTGCGGCCCTCAAAACGCGCGTCGCGTCAGAATCTTAGACCATTTCCGGGCCGGAGGCAGCCCGTCGGGGGAGATTCTCCCGCAGGGCACCCCGGACCGTGACGCTGACTGGCCCCGAAACTCCTACTGCCCCCTGGCCTTGGCGACCTCGGCCTGGAACTCGGGGACAATCTGGAACAGATCGCCGACGAGGCCATAATCCGCCACCTGGAAGATCGGCGCGTCCTCGTCCTTGTTGATGGCGACGATGACCTTCGAATCCTTCATGCCGGCGAGGTGCTGGATCGCGCCGGAGATGCCCACCGCCACGTAGAGATCGGGCGCCACCACCTTGCCGGTCTGGCCGACCTGCCAGTCGTTCGGAGCGTACCCCGCATCCACGGCCGCGCGCGAGGCGCCCACCGCCGCGCCGAGGCTGTCGGCCAGGGGCTCGATGAGCTCCTTGAACTTGTCGGCCGACCCTAGCGACCGGCCGCCCGAGACGATGATGCGCGCGGCGGCGAGTTCGGGCCGATCGGATTTGGCGATCTCCTCGCCCTTGAAGGTCGAAGCACCGGCGGCCGGAGCGGCAGCCGAGACGGCCTCGACGGGCGCGGCCGAACCGCCCTCGACGGCGGCCTTGAAGGCGGCCGTGCGCACGGTAATGACCTTCTTGGCCTCCGTCGCTTGCACGGTCTGGATGGCGTTGCCGGCGTAGATCGGGCGCTCGAACGTGTCGGGCGAGACCACCGTGATAATGTCCGAGATCTGGGCGACGTCGAGGAGGGCGGCGACGCGCGGCAGCACGTTCTTGCCCGTGGTCGAGGCAGCGGCGAGGATCACGTCGTAGGCGCCCGCGATCGCCGCGATTCCGGCGGCGGTGGGCTCGGCCAGGGCATGGTCGTAGACGGCGTCCTCGCTCACCAGCACCTTCTCGACGCCGTCGAGCTTGGCGGCGGCCTCGGCGGCCGGGCGGCTGCCCGAGCCGAGGACAAGGGCGTGGACGGGGCCGCCGAGCTGGACGGCGGCGGTGAGGGCCTTCAGGCTGGCGT
This sequence comes from Methylobacterium gossipiicola, assembly GCF_900113485.1. Lineage (GTDB taxonomy): Bacteria > Pseudomonadota > Alphaproteobacteria > Rhizobiales > Beijerinckiaceae > Methylobacterium > Methylobacterium gossipiicola. The sequence goes on along the minus strand of NZ_FOPM01000008.1, from coordinate 140,646 downwards.
CGCGAACCGCGCCGTTGTCATGCTCGAGATACAGGAGGGTGGCCATGCGGGGGAGAATCCTCGGAATCTATGGACCGGGGACCCGTCGCCAGGGCGGCGCCGGGTCGCGCACGGGGGATTAAGGCGAAGAGGCGGAATCCGGGTCAGATGACCCCGGCTTCGACCTTGAGCTTCTCGACGAGGACCTTCGCCGACTCGACCTTGACGCCCGCCTTGCGGCCGGCCGGCTCGACGGTCTTCAGCACCTTGATCCGGGGTGTGACGTCGACACCGAGGGCATCGGGAGCGAGCTCCTCGAGGGGCTTCTTCTTCGCCTTCATGATGTTCGGCAGCGAGGCGTAGCGCGGCTCGTTGAGGCGCAGATCCGTCGTGACGATGGCCGGGAGCTTCAGGCTCACGGTCTGGAGGCCGCCATCGACCTCGCGGGTCACGTCGATGGCGCCGTCACCGAATTCGAGCTTGAACGCGAAGGTGCCCTGGGGCCAGTCGAGGAGGGCCGCCAGCATCTGGCCGGTTTGGTTGGAATCGTCATCGATGGCCTGCTTGCCGAGGATGACGAGTTCCGGGTTCTCCTTGGCGACGAGGGCCTTCAGGATCTTGGCCACGGCCAGGGGCTCCACGAGGCCATCGGTCTTCACCAGGATCGCCCGGTCGGCCCCCATGGCCAGGGCCGTGCGCAGGGTCTCCTGCGCCTGCTGCGGGCCGATGGACACGGCGACGATCTCCGTGACCTTGCCCTTCTCCTTCAAGCGGATCGCCTCCTCGACGGCGATCTCGTCGAAGGGGTTCATCGACATCTTGACGTTGGCGAGATCGACCCCCGAGCCGTCGGCCTTGACGCGGATCTTGACGTTGTAATCGACGACCCGCTTGACGGGCACCAGAACCTTCATGGCGGTCACTATCCTCCGCGCGGGATATTCTTGGGGAGGGCCGGCGCGGCGCGCGGAGGATCCCCGGCACGCCCGGTGATCCAGAACCCTCACGATTGAGGCGGCGGACCGTAACGATGAGCTTTCGGCCTTGTCAACGCAGGTGCGCAGACGCACCCCAGCCGGATCGCACGGCGACCGCCCCTCGGATCACGTCACCCGGGGATCGAAGGGCCGTCAGCGGTTCTCGTCAGCGGTTCTTGCCGGGCACCCAGAGCACGTCATCGGCGCCGTTGGCATTGGCGGCGCGACTCGCCACGAACAGGAAGTCGGACAGGCGGTTAAGGTATTGCAGGGCTGGAGCCGACACGTTTTCGCCCTCGGTGGCCGCGAGGGCGACGGCGAGGCGCTCGGCCCGGCGGCACACCGTGCGGGCGAGGTGCAGGGCCGCCGCCGCCGGAGAGCCGCCCGGCAACACGAAGGACTTGAGCGGCGATAGATTGGCGTTCAGGGCGTCGATATCGGCTTCCAGGCGCTTCACCTGGGCGTCCACCATCCGCAGGGGTTCGTAGGGCAGGGGCTCCCCGGTCTCGGGCGTGGCCAGATCGGCGCCGAGGTCGAACAGATCGTTCTGGATCAGCCCCAGCATGGCATCGAGGGCCGGGTCGGCGTGGAGTCGGACGAGGCCGAGGCAGGCATTGGTCTCGTCCACTGTGCCGTAGGTCTCGACACGCAGATCGGCCTTCGAGCGGCGCTCGCCGCTGGCCAGGGCCGTCGTCCCCTTGTCGCCCGTGCGGGTATAGATGCGGTTGAGCGTGACCAAGGAGCGCGTCCGATGAGCCGAGGGATCTTACGAGGTCAGCAAAAGATCGTATCAGGTCAGAAGGTGTAACCGATCTTGCCGCCGAAATTGGTCAGGCCGCGGTTGTTCACGCACAGGCCGGCATTCGACATGTGCTCGACGGTGGCCATGATGCTCCACCGCTCGGTGATGCGGAAGCCCAGGGCCGCCGCCTCGCGGAACAGGGGATTGCAGCCGAGTGAATTGAAACCGAAGGGCGTGGTCGATTTCGGACCCGTATGGCCGTCGTGGAAGCCGGCCCCGAAGAAGCCTTCGAGGAAGACGATATTGTTGAGGGTCTTGGGAAACAGGTCCACGCTCCAGGTTCCGCCGATATAGGCGTAGCTCGTGCGCCCCCCGAAATTGTAGCTGCCGCCCACGGTGGGACGGGGCACGAAGGCTTGCCAGAACGGATCGAGGCTCACCAGCGGCTTGGCGAACAGGATCTCGCCGTTGATGTTGTTGGTGTCGCGCTCGGCGCTGCCGGGGTCCTGAACCGCGCCGCCGATGCGAACCTCGGAGACGATGCTCAAGGGCTGGGCCGGGGCCGCGTAGGCGGCGGGCAGACCGGGGCCGCGCAGGTCGGCGGCCATGACCGAGGCGACCTGGCCCGGGGCGAGGACCGCCAGCGCGAGGGTGCCGGCGAGCAGGCGGGACGAAAGGGAGTGCATCGAGGACCGATCCATTTGTACCGGTCAGGTCTAGCATGGGGGGATCGAGGCGTGTCAGGGCGCAGCCCGCGTAATCCACGCCTCGGCCCGCGATAGATCGGCGGTGAGACCTCCCCGCCACACCGCCGCGCCGGACGTGGTCTTCAGGCGGAGCGCCACCACACCACGCCCATGATGAGCACGATGGCGAGGAATTGCAGGAGCACGCGCAGGCGCATGAGCTTCTGCGAAAGGTTGGCGCTGCCGCCCCGCATCATGTTGGCGAGGCCGAGGAGGAGCACGACGGCCACCGCCAAGCAGGCGAGGAGGACGAGGGTGTTGGAGGAGATCACGGCGTCAGGGTCTCGCGGCTCGGGGTAGGGTGGTCATATGTCGCGTCGTGCCTCCCGCGCCCAGGGGCTCGGTGCGGCGTCAGTTCCGACGCAGGAGGCGCTCGAAATAGTCGAGTTCCTCACGCGGGCGGCTCGGATCGCCGAGCTTGCGCCGCAGCTCTTCCATGATCCGCCGGGTGCGCTGGACGGCGGATTCGTCGGCCGTGGGTACGCGGGCCTTACCGCTCGTCATGTCGCGGCCCTTGTTGGGACGCCCGAGGGGATCGTTCTCTGAGCTGCCGGCCTGCCCCTGCTGACTCGGGTTCTGCCCGCCTTCCTGCTGGCCTTCTCCCTCGCCCTCGGCTTCCGCCATCTCCTGCATCTGTTTCTGCATGCCCTCGGCGCCCCGCTTCAGCCCATCGAGGGCGCGCCCCTGAGCGTCGACGGCATCGCCCTCGCGCCCCTGGCCGAGGGCGTCTTCGGCTTCCCGCATGGCGTCCTCGGCTTCGGACAGGCCCTCTTCGCCCTCCATGCCGAGGTCCTTCATCCGACGTTGGAGATCCTGGAGGCGCTCGCGCAGGGCCTGCTGGCGCTCGCCCTGCCCCGCCTGCCCCTCGCCGCCTTGTCCCTGCTGACCCTGCCCCTGTTGACCTTGCCCCGGCTGATCCTGGCCTTGCTGGCCCTGACCCGGCTGGCCCTTCTGCCCCCGCTGCGGCTGCCCCCGCTGCGGACGCTGGCCGGGACGCGGCTGGCCGGATTGGCCTTCCTTGTCCTGGCCATCCTTGAAGGTCTGGTCGCGCAGGTCCTGCTGCTCACGCGAAAGCTTGTCGAGCTCGTCGGCCTGCTTGGCCATCTCTCGGCCGGGCTGGTTCCCCTTGGCGCCGGGCTCGGCGGTCTGGAGGTTCTCGAGGATCTCGCGCAGCTGTTCGAGGAGACGTTGGGCCTCGGCCGTATCGCCACGCTTCATGGCATCGGCCATGTCCTTGAGCATCTTGTCGAGGTCGTCGGGCGTCACGGTCTTGCCACCCTGATTCTTCGGCTGTCCGTCCGCCTTCGGCTTCGCGCTCCTATCCTTCTGGCGCTCGGCCATGTTCTTCATGAACGCGTCGAGGGCCTTCTTCAGGTCCTGGGTGAGCTTCTGGATTTCCTCGTCGGGGGCATTGCGCTCGATGGCCTGCTTCAGGTTGTCCTGGGCCGCCCGCAGGCTCTTCTCGGCATCCGACAGATCGCCGTCCTCGATCTTCAGGGCCATCTCCCACAGGAGGTCGGCGACCTCCAGGAGGGCAGCGTCGTCGTGGGCGGCGCGCAGGCGTCGGGTCGCGGTCTTGAGGCCCAGGAACACGCTCGGTTGCGGCGTAAACCGCTCGGGCGCGATGAGGAGCGCATCCAGGGCCGTCTGCACCCGGCCCCGGCTCTCGTCGGGGGCGGTAACGAGGCGGCGGCGTTCCTCCGCCAGGGACCGCGCCAGGGCCTGCGTGAACATGCGGGCCGGCAGGATGATCTCGGCGGGTTCCGTGCGGCCCTCCTGGCCGGCCTCGTCCTTCACCACCAGGGTGAGGCGCACGCGGGCGCCGGACCATGGATTGTCGGTGAGATCGACCAGGGTCTTCGTGTCGGTTTCGCCGCTGGCGTCACCCGGCAGCGCGAGGGCGATGCGGGGCGGCGGCACCAGGGCACGGGTGCCGGCCAGGGGCTCGACGATCCCTTCGGCCGAGGCGATGCCGTAATCGTCCTTGGCGCGGTAGCTCAGGTTGAAGGTGCCCCGGCCGTTGACCTCCAGGGCACCGATGCGGCGCACCTCCGGGGCCATGTCGGGGATGGTCTCGATCATCAGATGGCGGGGCGGGCCGCCCGCCGTGATGGTGAGGTCGGCGAGGCCGCCGGTGAGCTGGAACCGGTCCTCGCGCAGGTCGGCGCGGGGCGACTTGCCGGCTTCCTTCCCGGGCCCATCCTTGCCGGCGCCATCCTTGCCGGGGAGGGGCTTCAATCCGGCGCGGGGCTCCACGGTCGCCTCCCCATGGCCGGCGATGCGGACGACCAGGGTGGAGTTCACCGGCGCACGCAGGCGCTGCTCGGCGCCCTCCAGGGTCACCACCAGGGGCGGCAGGCGGGTATAGAGGGGCGGGTCGATCCAGCCATCGACCCGGAAGCTCGGGGCGGGCGGCGGCGGCAGGGTCCAGTCGAACGCCCCGGCGAGGCGTTGGCGCCATTCGGGTCCGGCGACGAACAGGCTCGCGACGGCGGCCACAACGAGGGCGGCGCGCAGGGCTAGGGGGTCGCGCCGGGGCATGTCGGGCCGGGGCGGGGCCGCCTTGAGCCGCGCCACGGCCTCCGCCGACCTGCGTTGATGCAAGGCCCACAGCGCCCGGGTCGCCGGGTCGGTGGTTCCGAGCGCCAGGGTGTCCTCGATGGCGGAGGCCGGGCCATGGGCGAGGCCGCCATCGCCGCCGGCGGCTTCGCGGTCGATCCGCGCCAGGGCAGTGCGTCGGCTCGCACGGCGCAGGCGCGCGAGGGGGAAGAGGGCGGCGACCAGGGCCAGGGCGAAGGCGGCGAGGCCGATCCGGCGCCAGAGCGGCGACAGGTCGAGCCAGAGACCGAGCCAGGATGCGATGAGAAAGGCGAGCCCGACGCCGAGGCCGCGCCACAGGATCGGCCAGGCCCCCTCCCACAGGAGCGCGGCCTGCGACCGGGACACGAGGCGGTCGAGGCGTCCGCGCGGGGCGGTGGTCTCCCCCACGCCGGGATCGCGCGTCGCACCGGACGTCACCGGGTCGGCCTCGGCCATCGTGTCTGGCTCCTGTGACGCCATGGGGCGCCGGATGGGCAAGCTAGCATGGTGGCCGCCGGGGGCGATCGGGTCAAATCAGCCCAGGCCGAGGCGGAACCGGGCGGCGATCTGAACCGACCGCCCCCTCGCGCGGTTGGGAAGCGATTCACGATCACGAACGGGAGAGCGCATCCGATGTCAGAAGCACAGCATTCCGAGGCGCAGAGCATGGTCGATGCGCTGGTGCGCACCCGCCGCACCGGTCTCGCCGCAACGGCAGCCCTCGGCGGTCTCGCCCTGGTGGTTGGCCTCGCCACCAAGGCCCTGCGAACCACCTCCGCGTCAAAGAGCGCCGAGGCGTCGGCCGAGAAGGCCGGCACGACACCGTTCGACCACGCCACCGTGGGCGAGGACGAGGCGCGGACCATGCTGCGCGCCATGGTGGCGGCGACCCTGGCGGATGGCTTGGTGGATGCGGGCGAGCGCAAGCGCCTCGATGACGCCCTGGCGGCGGCGGGCATCGGCGATGACGGCCGCCGCTGGCTGGAAGCCGAACTCGCCGATCCGGCGGACACCGACGACATCGCCGAACGGGTGACGAATCCCGAGCAGGCGGCACGCATCTATGCGGCGGCCCGCCTCGCCATCGATCCCGACACTCTGCAGGAACGCACATTCCTCAAGGACTTGGCCGACGCCCTCGATCTACCGGATGAGGCGACTCACCGGTTGGAAGCGGATCTGGCCGCCTAAGAAACACTGTCTTAACGGCAGAAGCTCGCCCGATTGTTCAACATCGGGCGAGTGCCCGATCAGGCGCCCTCCACCAGCCAGCCCGGCACGCGGTCGAGGCCGATCAGCTCTTCGTAGGTCTGGCGCGGGCGCACCAAGGCCCAGTCGGCGCCGCGCACCAACACCTCGGGCACGAGGCGGCGGGTGTTGTAGGTGCCGGCTTGGACGGCGCCGTAGGCGCCCGCACTCATGACGGCGATGAGATCGCCCGGCGCCACCTCTGGCATGTCGCGGCCGAGCGCGATGTAGTCGCCGCTCTCGCAGACCGGGCCGACCACGTCGGCGACGAGCCGGGGCGTCTGCGGCCCCGGCTCGACGACGGAACGCAGGCCGTGAAAGGCGTCGTAGAGGGTCGGGCGGATGAGGTCGTTCATGGCCGCGTCGACGATGACGAAGGTCCGCCCCTCGGTGCGCTTCACGTAGAGGACACGGGTGACGAGGATGCCGGCATTGCCAGCGATCATACGGCCGATCTCGAAGACCGGGCGCAGGCCGAGGCCGGAGAAATGCGGGCGCAGGATCGCCGCCAGGGCGGACGGATCGGGCGGCGGCGCGTTGTCGTCGCGGTACGGGATGCCGAGCCCCCCGCCGAAATCGATGTGGTGCAGGGCGTGCCCGTCGGCCAGCAGATCGCGGGCGAGGCCGGCGAGGAGCCGAGCGGCGTGGTCGAAGGGGGCCAGGTCGGTGATCTGGCTGCCGATATGCATGTCGACGCCCGAGACGGCGAGGCCGGGGAGCGTGGCCGCATGGGCGTAGACCGCCCGCGCCCGGGTGATGGGGATGCCGAACTTGTTCTCGGACTTGCCCGTGGAGATCTTCGCGTGGGTGCCGGCATCGACGTCGGGATTCACCCGGATCGAGACCGGCGCCATGAGGCCGAGGCTTGCCGCCACCCCCGACAGAACGTCGAGTTCCGGCTCGCTCTCGACGTTGAAGCAGTAGATGCCGGCCTTGAGGGCGGCGGCCATCTCGCCGGGGGTCTTGCCGACGCCCGAGAACACGATTTTCTGCGGATCGACCCCGGCGGCGAGCGCCCGGCGCAACTCGCCCTCCGACACGATGTCCATGCCGGCGCCCTGGCGGGCGAGGGTGGTCAGCACCGCTTGGTTCGAATTCGCCTTCATGGCGTAGCAGACGAGGGCATCGTCGCCCGCGAAGGCGTCGGCGAACACCCGGTAATGTCGCTCCAGGGTGGCGGTGGAATAGCAATAGAACGGCGTGCCGACTTCGGCCGAGAGCCCCGTCAGGTCGACATCCTCGGCGGCGAGGCGCCCGTCGCGATAATGGAAATGGTGCATCGGAGTGCCTTGGACACCGGCCTCTGAGGCCGGCCTGAGACGATGAGCCAGGATCGGCCGGGCCCCGGAGGGCCGGCACGAGCGGGCTAGAGGAGCGGATCGAGGAAGAAGGGCTGCTTTGGCACGACGTAGCCGCGCTTGGCCCCACGCGTCGTCGAGACCGGCGCCTCGGTGCCGCCGCTCGCCACGGCGGCCGAATCGAGTTCGTCCCCGGCCCGCACGGCATCGGAATCGGGCGTGGCCGTTCCACCGCCGAGGCCGACGCTCTGGGGCAGGGCACGGGGGCTCGCAGGCGCGGCCACGTTCGCGGAGGTTCGCGAGGCGGGCAGCGTCGGCGCGGCGCTGCCAGGCGGCGGCTCGAGGCCGCCGCGACGACCACAGCCGGAAGCACCAAGGGCGACGAGGCCGAAGGCCGCGAGGATCGTTAAGGAACGCAGGCGAAGGGGCATCGGGGCTTTGGGTGTCCGGCACGCGGTTGCCCGGCACCATAGCGGGTGCCGGGCCGCGACGCGAGGGAAACGGCCCCGCTTATCCCGTGGGCGATCCGGACCCGCTGCGCGGGCCGTCGCGGTGAAGCGATTACTTCTTGTTGCCGGGGGTCTTCTCGTAGGCGTCGATGGCGCGGCGACAGTTCTCGGACAGCTTGGCCCAGTTGGTCTGGAAGCACTTGTCCATGGCCGGATCGTCCGGAGAGAGATTGCCGCAATAGGTCAGGTAATCACCGGTGCAGTACTTCTTCAGGGTCTCGTTGCCGCGCTTGGTCTGGGGCGCCGTCTGCGCCGTGGCGGCGCCGACGAGGGAGGCCGTGGCGACCAGGGCGAGGGCGAGCGATGTCAGGGTTTTGGCCATAGGGGCGCGGTCCGTCTTCAGATCAGGTGGGAATGCGCGATCGGATGATGCGCTTGCGTGGTCGAAACAAGGCACAGGCGCGGCGGCGCATGGGAAAGTGCGTTTATCTACGCCGCGGCCTGAACGTGACGCAACGGCCGACCGGGGCGCGGGTTCAGGGGATCGTCGTCAGGATTGCGCGAGGGGAAAGGCCCCGACGGCGGGCAGGCGCTCGCGGCGCATGAGTGTGTCAGCGACCTCCGTGATCCGCAGGCGCAGGGCGGCGGTGTCGTCGTCCTGCGGCGCCGTGCGGGCCACGGCCTGCGCCAGGGCGTCCTCGGCGGCGGCGAGGCTCGCCCGCAGGGTCTCGCGTTCGGCAACGAGGGCGGCGCACCGCGCCGTGAGGTCGATGCCCGTCGCGTCCGGGGCGGGGACGGGGTGGCGCTGGAGGGCGAGATCGTCGAGGAGGTCCCTGTGAGCGTCTTCCAAGACCTGCAGGGTAGCCAGGCCGACGGCGCCATCGGCCCGCGCGGCGGCGAGGTCGTGCTCCACGCTCGCGAGCGCGGTCCGGGTTTCGGCGATCTCAGCCTCGCGCGCCCGAAGCATCGCGGTCCCGGCCTCGACCTGCCGGGACAGGGTCGCCGCCTCCAGGGTGCGCGCGCCGATGGCCGCGAGGTCGGCGTGGCGGGCGGCCTGCACCGCCTCGACCCGCCGCTCCAGGCGACGGCGCGCCACGGCGAACTCGGCGCGCAGATGATCCTTCTCGGCGGCGACCTCGGAGACGGACAGGGGCAGGCGCGCCTCGATCCGGCGCTGGGAGAGCCGCAGGGCCCGTGCGTTCACCGCCGGCAGCAGCAGCAGGGCGCACAGAGCAGCGGCGAGAAAGCCGAGCACGAAGATCATGACGGTTTCGATCACGCGGGCCTGCTCATGCGTTGGGTCGGATCGGAGGGGGGATCGGCCGGAGCCGGCCCCCTTGTCGGCACGCTTATCCTACCCTTGTCGTGTGGGGCGAGGGTCGGCATGCCACACCTGCCTCAGAAGGGATTCCAGGTCGGCCGGTCGGTGAATTTGAGGTAGCCGATATTGATGCCGAGGCGCGCCCCGACCCCCGTGCGGATCGGCACCACCACGACTTCGTCCGCCGTCACCGCCGTCATGCCGAAGCCGCCGATGAAATAGGCCGAGCCGTCGATGCCGACGAAGCGGCGGTAGAGGCCCTGCACCGCCGGCAGATTGTAGACGAGCATCATGGTGCGGTCGCCATCGCCGCCGACGTCGAAGCCGATGGACGGCCCCTGCCAGTAGATGCGGCGCTTGCCGGCGTTGCGGGTGTAGAGGGTGCCCTCGCCGTAGCGGACGCCCCCCACGATGGCGCCGGAGGCTTCCTGGCCGAGGATGTAGCCGTTCGGCTCGCCCCAACGCCGGGTGGCCTCCTCCACCGTGAGGGCGAGGCCCCGGGACATCGAGCCGAAGAAGCGGTGGCCGTTGTCGATGATCTCGGCGGGCCGGAAGGTGCCGGGCCCGGATGCCTCCGGGGCAGGGGGGGCCGTCCGGGCCGGGAGGGCGAGGGCCGAACCGCCAGGGACGGACGCGATGCCGACGGAAAGGATCGCGGCAAGGGCGAGACCGGCCCCCAGCCGAGCCCGGGGAGGGGAGGAAGATGTCAGCATGCTGCCTCGTCGCGTGCGGTGCCGGGCGGCGTCCCGGCAAGGCCGCCGGACCGGGGCACCGAGATCGCGTGCCCGCCCGACCGGCGCCGATCATGACGCGAAAGACGGTCAATATATGGTTAACGCGCGGGCGAAACCGGACGGAGCGATTCGGCCGTGGCGCCCACGGTCCGGCGCGGAGCGGGGCTGCGGGCCGGCAGGGCGAGGCGGCTCGCATAGGTGCGGTCGCCCAGGGCCGCGAAGGGGCCGTTGCGATAATGGCGGGCGTGGTGGCCATAGGTGATCGGCTGGCCCGACGACACCACGACGCAGCCTCCGGCACTCGTGAGCACGTGGTCGCCGGCCGCCGTATCCCACTCCATGGTCGGGCCGCAGCGAACGTAGATGTCGGCCTCGCCCGAGGCGATGAGGCAGAACTTGAGGGCGGAAGCGGCGCCGCGCCGGCCGCCGAGGGGCAGGGCCGACAGGCAAGCCTCCGTCTCGGCATCGCCGTGGCGGTTGCTCACGAGGGCGACGAGTCCGTCGGCCGGAACGGGCCGCACGGCGATGGCCCGATGCGCCCCCGGACGGCCCGCCACGATGGCCGCCTCGAAAGCGTCGGCGCCGCCGCCCCAGACCCGACCGAGACCGGGGGCGGCCAGGGCCGACGCCACCGGACGGTCGCCCTGCACGAGGCCGATATTGACGCTGTATTCGTGGTTGCCCGCGAGGAAATCCCTGGTTCCGTCGAGGGGATCCACGAGGAAGAACAGCTCCGAGGGCGGGCGGTCGTAGGCGGTTTCCTCGGCCACAACGGGAATATCGGGCCAATGGCGCGCGAGGGCGGCGAGAATCATCGCCTCGGACGCCGTATCGGCCAGACTCGCCGGGGATCCGTCGCGCTTGAGCACGTGCGGACAGTCGCCGCCGTGATAGCTCCGGAGGATCTCGCCCGCCTCGCAGGCGATCTCGGTGAGTGTTGCCGCGATACGGTCGCGCGTCGGCGCATCGAGATGCATGATTTTTTCCTCATGCCCCGGCATGGTCGGGATGTCGACCCGGCCCGTGGAGCGCTGGATGCTTTTCCGACCCGCCGGATCGCCTGCGCTCCGGCTTTTCAAAGCAACGGGCGGCGTCTATCGGTGCCGTTGGCGATCGACCGCGTCCATTCGGTCGTATCGCCCGCGGCCCCAGAAGTGCCTCGCGCGGAGCGCAAGATGACCCTCGTCCAACTCGACGCCCTCGACCTGTCGGCACTGCTGTGCTCCCGGGTCTGCCACGACGTGATCAGCCCGGTGGGCGCCATCGTGAACGGCCTCGAGGTGCTCGAGGACGAGTCGGATGCCTCCATGCGCGAGTTCGCCCTCGAACTCATCGCCAAGAGCGCGCGCCAAGCCTCGGCGCGGCTCCAGTTCGCCCGCATTGCCTTCGGGGCGGCGGGCTCGGCCGGGGCCTCCATCGACCTCGCCGACGCCGAGAAGGTTTCGCGCGGCATGTTCGGTGACGACAAGACCCAGCTCGCCTGGTCGGCTCCCCAGGCGCTCTACCCGAAGAACAAGGTCAAGCTGATCCTCAACCTCGTCGTGATCGCCCAGAGCGCGATCCCGCGCGGCGGCCTCATCGACGTGACCGTCACGGGCGACGGCGAGGCGCCCAGCATCGTCCTCACCGCCAAGGGCTCCCACGCGCGCATTCCGCCCCATGTCGAAGCCCTCATCGCCGGCACACCAGAGAACGGCACCGTGGACGCTCACGCGATCCTGCCGTTCTATGCCGGCCTCGTGGCGCGGGCCGCCGAGATGGATGTCCGCTTCTCGATCACGGGCGACACGGTGACCATCGAGGCCTTGCCGACGCCGAAGCCGGCCACGGAAACCGTGGACGAGCCCCCGGTCTCCGACGAGGAGCCGCCGGAAACCGCCCTCGCCTGATCCCATCGCGCCGCCCCGGCATTCCCAACGGCGTACGACGAGGTTTCCGGCGTCCGATCGGGCGATCCTCCGACAGGGAGGAGAGCACAGATTTCATTAACCATAAATGGCCACCGAGGGGTGCGGCGGCGGACATCGCTCAGTTTCCCTGGACGGACCTTGCGCAAGGAAACTCTTCACTAACCCATTCGGGTACATGGTCGGACTGCACAAACCGTAGTGCGTTTCTGGACTGAGTGCCCGTCATGGACGACTTGTTGCGTGAGTTCCTGACCGAGAGCGCCGAGCATCTCGACACGGTCGATGCCGAACTCGTGCGTTTCGAGCAGGATCCGAACAACCAGACGATCCTTCGGAACATTTTCCGCCTCGTCCACACCATCAAGGGCACCTGCGGGTTCCTCGGCCTGCCGCGCCTGGAAGCCCTGGCCCACGCCGCCGAGACCCTGATGGGGCAGTTCCGCGACGGCATGCCGGTGACCGGCGCCGCCGTGAGCCTGATTCTCGTGACCCTCGACCGTCTGAAGTCGATTCTCGCAGACCTCGAGAACACCGGCTCGGAGCCGGCGGGCAGCGACAGCGACCTCATCGACGCCCTCGATGTGATGTCCGCCGGTCCGATGGAGGCGCCCGCTCCCGTGGCGGCTCCCGTGCCGGAGATCAAGCTTCCCGAACCGGTCTCGCGCGAATTGAAGCCCGGCGAGGTCAGCCTCGACGATCTGGAACGCGCCTTCCTGGAGGCGGAGGGCCCCGACTCGTTCGACGACCTTCCCCCGCTCCCCCCCCTGCCGGCGATCCCGGCCCCGGCTGCCGTCGCGGCTCCGGTACCCGCCCCGGCTCCGGCTCCGGCCCCCAAGGCCGTCGTGCACGACGAGCCCGCAAAGGCTCAGGCCAAGGAGGCCGCCCCCGCCGCCTCCGAGGGCGGTGAAGGCGGTGTCGCCAAGGTTCAGACGATCCGCGTCAACGTCGATACCCTCGAACACCTCATGACGATGGTGTCCGAGCTGGTGCTGACCCGCAACCAGCTCCTCGAGATCGCCCGCCGCCACGACGATTCCACCTACAAGGTGCCGCTGCAGCGCCTCTCCCACGTGACCGCCGAGCTGCAGGAAGGCGTCATGAAGACGCGCATGCAGCCCATCGGCAACGCCTGGCAGAAGCTGCCGCGCGTGGTGCGCGATCTCTCATCGGAACTCGGCAAACAGATCGAGCTCGTCATGAGCGGCGCCGAGACAGAACTCGACCGTCAGGTCCTCGAGGTCATCAAGGACCCCCTGACCCACATGGTGCGCAACTCGGCCGATCACGGCATCGAGGACGCGGCCGGACGTAAGGCCGCCGGCAAGCCCGCGCGGGGCACCATCCGCCTGTCCGCCTATCACGAGGGCGGCACCATCACCATCGAGATCGCCGACGACGGCAAGGGCCTCGACCTCGTCGCCATCCGCCGCAAGGCCGTGGAGCGCAAGATCGCGTCGCAGGGCGAAATCGAGCGCATGACCGACGCCCAGGTGGCGAAGTTCATCTTCCACCCCGGCTTCTCCACCGCCGCCGCCGTCACCTCCGTCTCGGGCCGCGGCGTCGGCATGGACGTGGTGAAGACGAACATCGAGCTCATCGGCGGCGTCATCGACATCAACACCCAGCTCGGGCGCGGCACCACCTTCACCATCAAGATCCCCCTCACCCTGGCGATCATCGCCGCCCTCATCGTCAAGGCAGGCGAGCAGCGCTTCGCCGTGCCGCAGGTGGCGGTGCTGGAACTGGTGCGGGTCGACAAGTCGACGGCTCAGCAGGTGGAGCGCATCAACGGCTCGCCGGTCCTGCGCCTGCGCGAGCGGCTGCTGCCCATCGTCACCCTCACGGGTGTCCTCGGCCAGGCCGCGCCCGCCAGCACCATCGATTCGGGCTTCGTGGTGGTGGCCCAGGTCGGACGTCAGCGCTTCGGCATCCTCGTGGACGAGGTGTTCCACACGGAGGAGATCGTCGTGAAGCCGATGTCGTCGAAGCTGCGCCATCTGCCACTCTTCGCCGGCAACACCATCCTGGGCGACGGCGCCGTGGTGCTCATCGTCGATCCCAACGGCATCGCCCAGCAGGTCAGCCAGAGCGCCCAGTCCGGCGCGATCCCGGTGGAAGCCGAGGCCGAGGAGATCGAGGCCGCCGACGCCAAGGCGACGCTCCTGGTCTTCAAGGGCGGGGCGGGCAGCTACAAGGCGGTGCCGCTCTCCCTGGTCACCCGTCTCGAGGAGATCGAGGCCTCCAAGGTCGAGTGGGTCGGCGGGCGTCCGCTCATCCAGTATCGCGGCCGGCTCATGCCCCTCGTCCCGGCGGACGCCTCCATCACCATCCGCGAAACCGGGTCCCAGGCTCTGGTGGTGTTCTCGGACGGCGAGCGGGCCATGGGCCTCGTGGTCGACGAGATCGTCGACATCGTCGAGGAGCGCCTCGACGTGGAGATCTCGGCCGATCGCTCCGACCTCATCGGTTCGGCCGTCCTGCGGGGCCGCGCCACCGAGATCATCAACATCGCCCACTTCCTGCCGCTCGCCTACGACGACTGGGCACGGGGCTCCAAGAAGGCGGTCAAGCAGGCCGCGACGGTGCTGCTGGTGGACGACTCGGCGTTCTTCCGGGACATGCTGTCCCCGGTTCTCAAGGCGGCGGGTTACGCGGTGGTCACGGCCGGCAGCGCCGACGAGGCCGTGGCGGCCCTCCTGTCCAACGGCCGTATCGACATGGTGGTCTGCGATCTCGAGATGCCCGGCCGCAACGGGTTCGACCTCGTCGGCGCCATGCGCAAGATCGAGGGACGCGTCTCCGGCCTGCCGGTGATCGGCCTCTCGGGCACCATCGGCCCCGATGCCATCGCCCGGGCCCGCACCCTCTCCATCGTCGACCTCGTGGCGAAATTCGACCGCAGCGGCCTCATCGCGGCGCTGGCCGAGATCGACGTCCAGACCCTCTCCAACGCCGCCTGACGCCGGCCCTCGCGCTCGATCGGAGTTTCCATCCATGATGCAGGCCGCAAACAGCAACGCCACGCGCGCCGAGGCGGGCACCACCGACTTCGTCACCGTGTTCGTGGGCGAGACCATGTTCGGCCTCGCCATCAATCGGGTCCACGACGTCTTCATTCCCGCCGGGGTGACGCCGGTGCCGCTCTCTCCCCCGGAGATCGTCGGCCTCCTGAACCTGCGCGGCCGCGTGGTGACGGCCCTGTGCCTGCGCCGACGCCTCAGCCTGCCGGACCGGGAAGGCGAAACCGGGCGCATGGCCATCGGCCTCGAACAGGGCGGCGAGACCTTCGCCCTCATCGTGGACGGCGTCGGCGAGGTGCTGAAGCTCGGCACCGACACCCACGAGGCCGTGCCGATCAACCTCGATGCGCGCTGGCGCGACCTGTCGCTCGGCGTCCACCGCCTCGACGGACACCTGCTGGTGATCCTCGACGTCGATGCGCTGCTTGCCTTCGGCACGCCGAATCTCACGGCCGGCGCGGCCTGATTCCGCCGCGGCACTCGCCGAGCCTTTCGTATTCCACGGGGACACACCGATGAAGACCTGTCTCGTCGTCGACGATTCCGCCGTGATCCGGAAGGTGGCGCGCCGGATCTTCGAGACCATGAACTTCCAGGTCGGCGAGGCCGAGGACGGACAGATGGCCCTCGCCGCCTGCGGCGAGTCCATGCCGGACGCCATCCTCCTCGACTGGAACATGCCGACCATGGACGGCTACGACTTCCTCAAGGCCCTGCGTCAGACCCCCGGCGGCGAGAAGCCCAAGGTGCTGTTCTGCACCACGGAGAATGACATCGGCGCCATCGCCCGCGCCCTGCATGCGGGGGCCGACGAATACATCATGAAGCCGTTCGATCGCGAGATCGTCACCGCGAAGCTCGCGCAGGTCGGCTTCGCCGACGCGATCCCCTCGCTCTGAAGACGGCCTCCGCCGAGCGGCCCGCCGGACGGACACCACCGCTCTACAGTTCCGCCCAGTCGAGGCGCCAAATCCATGCTGGCAGTCAACACGCTTTCCCACCCGCAATCCCCGGGGCCGGCCGCCGCCGCCGCGGGCGCGCGCATCCGGGTCATGATCGCCGATGATTCGGCCGTGGTGCGGGGCCTCGTCGCCCGGTGGATCGCAGAAGCCGGTTTCGACGTCGTGGCCACGGCCTCCAACGGCCGCATCGCCGTGGAATCCATGGCCCGCCACGACCCCGACGTGATCCTCCTCGACATCGACATGCCGGAACTCGACGGCACCCAGGCCCTGCCGCTGCTGCTGGCGAAGAGCCCCGGCGTCCAGGTCGTGATGATGTCGACCCTGACCACCCGGAACGCAGACATCTCCCTACGCTGCCTGTCCCTCGGGGCCGTCGATTACCTCGCCAAGCCGGAGAGCAACCGCGGCGTCACCACCTCGGACGCCTTCCGGACGGAACTCATCGAACGGGTGCGCCTGTTCGGTAGCGCCCGTGCCCGCAAGCGTGGGCCGATCGCGAGCCCCATGGGCATGGTGGCCCAACCGGCACCCGTCTCCGCCCTGAAGCCGACGAGCCCCCTCGTGCTGCGCCCCAAGGCGCGCGCCACCGTGGCGCCGCGGGTCCTGCTCATCGGCGCCTCCACGGGCGGCCCCCGAGCCGTCGGGGAGGTCCTGGAGAAAATCGGCGCCGCGACCCTGAAGCAGTTCCCCGTGCTCATCGTGCAGCACATGCCGCCGGTGTTCACAGCGGTGTTCGCCGAACACCTCGGCGCCCGCACCGGCCTGCCGGCCGCCGAGGGCAAGGCCGACGAGCGGCTCCAGCCCGGCCGGATCTACGTCGCTCCGGGCGGTCGTCACATGGGCCTCTCCGGCGCGGCCGGACGGCCCGACGTGTCGATCCGCCTCCATGACGGCCCCCTGGTCAACTTCTGCCGCCCCGCCGTCGACGTGCTGTTCCAGGACGCGGCCACGATCTTCGGAGCCTCCGCCCTGTCGGTGGTGCTCACCGGGATGGGCTCGGACGGAACCAACGGCGCCCGGGCGTTGACGGAGGCCGGCGCCGCCGTCCTGGCCCAGGACGAAGCCACCAGCACGGTCTGGGGCATGCCCGGCAGCATCGCCAAGGCCGGGCTTGCCCAGGCGATCCTGCCGCTGGGCGAGATCGGCGGCGCCCTGCGCAATCTGCTGACGGGGAAGAGCGCATGACCGACCTCGAATTCGATTTCCTGCGCGGTTACCTCAAGACCCGCTCGGGCCTCGCCCTCAGCGGCGAGAAGCGCTATCTCATCGAGAGCCGCCTCGGCCCCGTGTGCCGCCGCTTCAACCTCGCCACCCTCCACGACCTCGCCAACGCCCTCAAGAACGGCCGCGATGGCGCCATAGAGAAGGCCGTGGTGGAGGCGATGACCACCAACGAGACGTTCTTCTTCCGCGATCAGGCACCGTTCGACCTGTTCCGCGACGTACTGTTGCCCGAGGCCATGGCCCGACGGGCCGCTCAACGTCGTATCCGGATCTGGTGCGCGGCGGCCTCGACGGGGCAGGAGCCGTATTCCCTCGCCATGCTGCTGCGCGAGGCCGCCCCGCGTCTTGCCGGCTGGTCCGTCGATCTCATCGCCACGGACCTGTCCACGGAGGTTCTGGAGAAGGCGAGGGCCGGTCTCTACAGCCATTTCGAGGTACAGCGCGGCTTGCCGGTGCAACTGCTGATCAAGCATTTCGAGCAGGTCGGCGAGCAGTGGCGGATCTCCGCCCCCCTGCGCCAGATGGTGGATTTCCGTCCCCTCAACCTGCTGCACTCGTTCGACGCGCTGGGCACCTTCGACATCGTCTATTGTCGCAACGTGCTCATCTATTTCGACGCGGCGACGAAGGGCGACGTCCTCGCCCGGATCGGGGCCAGCCTCGCCCCGGACGGCGCCTTGCTTCTCGGTGCCGCCGAGACGGTGATCGGCCTCACGGACCGCCTCGTGCCGAACCCTCGCCACCGCGGCCTCTACAACCCGGCCCCGTCGGTTGCGGCACCTCCGCTGCGGCGGGTCGTCGGACTGTAAGAACGCCGGCCTCGGATCTCGATCCGCTTCCTTCGGAGCGATCGAGATCCGGTTGCGGTCGAACGCTCCGGAACCGGATCGCGAGGCCAGCGCGGCGCGCGGGGACAAACCGAGCTGCGCAATCCCATGGCTATGCGCATGAAAAAAGCCCCGCTCGCGCGGGGCTTTTTTCGTCTCCGGTCGCGTCCGAGAAAACTCCCGTCGCCCGACGAGCCCGGAGGGAAAGCGTCGGCTCGAGCCGACGCCGCCTCAGACGGCGATGCGCTCCTCGCCCTCGTTCGGTTCGCGCAAGACGTAACCGCGACCCCAAACGGTCTCGATGTAGTTCTTGCCCTGGCTGGCATTGGCGAGTTTCTTGCGCAGCTTGCAGATGAATACGTCGATGATCTTGAGTTCGGGCTCGTCCATGCCGCCGTAGAGATGGTTGAGGAACATCTCCTTCGTCAGCGTCGTGCCTTTGCGCAGGGAGAGGAGCTCCAGCATCTGGTACTCCTTGCCCGTGAGGTGCACCCGCGCTCCGGACACCTCGACGGTCTTCTGGTCGAGGTTCACGATGAGGTCGCCCGTCGTGATCACCGACTGGGCATGGCCCTTCGAGCGGCGCACGATGGCGTGGATGCGGGCCACGAGCTCGTCCTTGTGGAACGGCTTCGTCAGATAGTCGTCGGCACCGAAACCGAGGCCCTTCACCTTGTCTTCGATCCCGGCCATGCCGGAAAGAATCAGGATCGGGGTCTTGACCTTGGCGACGCGAAGGTTGCGCAGCACCTCATAGCCCGACATGTCGGGCAGGTTCAGGTCGAGCAGAATGATGTCGTAGTCGTAGAGCTTGCCGAGGTCGATTCCCTCCTCACCGAGATCGGTTGTGTAGGTGTTGAAGCTCTCGGACTTGAGCATCAGCTCGATGCTCTGCGCGGTCGCGCTATCGTCCTCGATCAGAAGTACCCGCATCGTCGGTCCCCAGCCCAGCCGGTCGTGTGCAAGCGTACGGGCACACCCCCGCCGTCGTCCGCTACCGGCCCGCGGCGGACGCTCCCTCGTCAGTGACGTTAAACGCTAGTGGTTAATCGTTAACAAAACCTGATTCACCGGCCAAGCGGCGATTTGGACGTCGTTTCGGGTGATCCCCGCGACGGTTGGCTGTCTGTTCTCCACAGGCCGTCCCGCCGCTTCATGCATCACCTGAAGATTCTCCCCCAAGCGCCCCAAAGACCGTACCGGGCCGAAACCTGTGCCTTCCGGAACACGTCATCGCGAGATGCGGACGCCCCCGAAGAAAAACCGTCCCCCCGACCGTGAGGGCGAAGGGCTTGCTACCGGCCCGATGGTCGCAGTGTTAAGGAAGGAGGTAAACGAAGGGTTGAGAGAACCGCCGATGACCGACCGACCTGCCATTGGTACGTGGGCGCGCCTTTCCGACGCGGGCGCAGCCCTCGCCGGGATCGAACAGATGGAGGTTTACGGCCGGGTCGTCGCCATCCGCGGCCTCCTGGTCGAAGTCGCCGGCCCCGTGGCCGCCATGCGCCTCGGCGGCCGCCTCGACATCGCCGTGGAGACGGGAACCGGGGCCGTGCCCTGCGAGATCATCGGCTTCCAGGGCGAACGGGCGCTTGCCATGCCGTTCGGCTCCCTCGAAGGCGTCCGCCGGGGTTGTCCGGCCTATGTCCGCGACGAGGCCGCCGGTGCCCTCCGGCCCTCGGCCGCCTGGCTCGGGCGCACCATCGACGCCCTGGGCCGCCCCATCGACGGCCTCGGCCCCCTGGAGGCGGGTCCGGCGATCTATCCCCTGCGGGCCGATCCGCCCCCGGCCCATGCCCGCAAGCGGGTCGGGCCGCCCCTCGATCTCGGCATCCGCTGCATCAACACCTTCCTGACCATGTGCGCGGGCCAGCGCATGGGCATCTTCGCCGGCTCCGGCGTCGGGAAGTCGGTGCTGCTGTCCATGCTCGCCCGCTACACCGCCGCCGATGTCGCGGTGATCGGCCTCGTGGGCGAGCGCGGCCGCGAGGTGCAGGAATTCCTGCAGGACGACCTCGGCGCGGCCGGGCTCGCCCGCTCCGTGGTGGTGGTGGCGACCTCCGACGAGCCGGCCCTCATGCGCCGCAACGCCGCCTACGTGACCCTGGCGGTAGCGGAGTATTTTCGCGATCAGGGCGCGCAGGTGTTGTGCATGATCGATTCCGTGACGCGCTTCGCCATGGCCCAGCGCGACATCGGTCTCGCGGCCGGCGAGCCGCCCACCGCCAAGGGCTACACCCCGACGGTGTTCTCGGAATTGCCCCGCCTGCTGGAGCGGGCCGGCCCCGGCACGGGGCAGGGGGCGATCTCGGGGTTGTTCACCGTTCTGGTCGAGGGCGACGATCACAACGAGCCCGTGGCCGACGCCGTGCGCGGCATCCTCGACGGGCATATCGTGATGGAGCGCGGCATCGCCGAACGCGGGCGTTACCCGGCCATCAACGTCCTGCGCTCGGTCTCGCGCACCATGCCCAAGGCCTGCGACCCGGCTTACCTGCCCACGGTCAAGCGCGCCCGGCGCGTGCTGTCGACCTACGCCGACATGGAGGAACTGATCCGGCTGGGGGCCTACCGGGCCGGCGCGTCGCCCGAAGTGGACGAAGCCATCGCTTTGATGCCTGATATCGAGGCTTTTCTGGGTCAGGGTAAGGAAGAAGCAACTTCGATCGGTGAGGGTTACGCACGCCTCGCCGAGATCGTCGGCGATTCCTGAACGACGCCCCCACGCCGCTTGGGCCGGGGGCGGGCTGTCCCGGAACGTGCGTGCGTTGCGTGGAGTGGACCCATCAGATGAAATCGCGTGACACGCTGATCCGACTGCGGCGTTTCCAGGTCGACGAGAAGCGTCGGCGCGTGACGCAGATCGAGATGATGATGGCCGACTTTACCCGCATGGCCCTCGAACTCGACCGCGAAGTCGCTCACGAAGAGGGCCGCGCCGGCATCACCGACGTCGGCCACTTCGCCTATCCGACCTATGCCCGCGCGGCGGCGACGCGCCGCGACAACATGCGCCAGTCCGCCGCCGCCCTCGAAGGCCAATTGGCGGAGGCCAAGGCCGAACTCGGAGAAGCGTTCGAGGAACTGAAGAAAATCGAGATCCTTGACGACCGCGAGCGCAGCGCCGAGCGCGCCGCCGAGGCCGCCCGCGATCAGGCAGCCATGGATGGAATCGGCCTGTCACGCATCCGCGCCTGACGGCAAGCCGCACCGCGGGGCACTCCGGCACGAAACCGTCATGATCGGCTGCCATCAGCGCCCTCGTGCCGGCTTCCTCCCGGATTTGCCCGCCCGCGCCGTTCGCTTGCGGTACCGGATCACGTCGTGCAGGGAGGGCCCGCTTAAGTGGGGCTCACCTGTCGATCATGAAGAAGATCAGCGATTTCATCTGGCCGATCATCGGCCTCGCCGCCGTGGTGGTCTCCGGCTACCTGCTCTATCGCGAGCTCGCCGGCATCTCGATCGCGGAGATCAAGGGCAGCTTCGCCCAGATCCCGCTCCACCGCTTCCTCCTGGCGGGCCTCGCGACCCTCGTGGCCTACGCCGCCCTCGCTTGGTACGACCGCATCGCCCTGCTGCATCTGGGCGTCAAGCACATCTCGTGGTTCTTCGTCTCGGTCTGTTCCTTCACCACCTACGCCCTGTCGCACAACATCGGCGCCTCGGTGTTCTCGGGCGCCGTGGTGCGCTACCGCGCCTATACCGCCAAGGGCCTGTCGGCGGCCCAGGTCGCCGTGCTGGTGGCCCTGTGCTCGTTCACCTTCGGCCTCGGCACCATCCTGCTCGGCGGCTTCGTCCTCGTGGCCCTGCCCGACACCCTGACCCGCCTCAACGGTTATCTGCCCTCGGTGCTCACCGATCCGGCGACCGCCCGCACCCTCGGCATCGCCCTGCTGGGCTTCGTCGCCCTGTATGTGATCGGCTCGCTGCTGCGCCTCAGGCCCCTGACGATCCGGTCGTTCAAGCTCGAATATCCGCGTCCTCAGATCATGATCCGGCAGATCATCGCCGCTCCCTTGGAACTCCTGGGGGCCGCCGGCATCATCTACTTTGCCCTTCCGGAGGCCGGAAATCCGGGCTTCCTCGTGGTTCTCGCCGTGTTCCTCGCCTCGTTCTCCGCCGCCCTGGTGTCGAACGCCCCCGGCGGCCTCGGCGTGTTCGAACTCGTTTTCGTGGTGGCGATGCCCGACCTCCCGCGCCCGTCCATCATCGCCGCGCTTCTGGTGTTCCGGCTGTTCTACTTCTGGCTGCCGTTCCTCATCTCGGTGATCGTGGTGCTGCTCTACGAGCGCAACCGCCTCGCCAACGCCATCAAGGGCGGCTCCCCCGTGGAGACGCCGCCCGCCGCGCCCCTGACCGCCCCGGGCGTCGATCCCAACGCCCTGGACGCGCGGATTCGCAAGGCCCGCGTGTGATCCCACGATCCTGAAGGCGCTCGCGCCCGAAGGCTTTTCGATTCCGAAGGCCCGCTTGCATCCGATCCTTTCGAGGCGGACGCGAAGCGGGTCTTCTTTTTGTATCGCGGGGGCCGCCAGGATCACACCGATCCCACCGTCCTCAGGCGGGCGCGGGGATGAATTTCCGCCTGGCTGATGACCGGGGTCTCGCGGCGGAAGCGTTCGATGATGGAGCGGACGAACGGGCGGGACTGGACCGAAGTGACGAGGACCGGCATCTCGCCCATGCGCGCGGCGGTCTCGAACTGATCGCGGACAGCGTTGACGAATTCCGAGAGCTTGGACGGCTGCATGGCGAGGTAGCGCTCGTCGCGGTCGCCGGCGATGGAGTCGAGGAAGGCCTGCTCCCAGGCGGGCGACAGGGTAATGATCGGCAACATGCCGTCCGCCCCCTGATACTGGGCGCAGATCTGGCGGCCGAGGCGGGCGCGCACGTGCTCGACGATGTCGCGCGGGTTCTTGAGGTGACCGGCGACCTCGGCGACGCCTTCGATGATCGAGCCCATGTCGCGGATCGAGACGCGCTCGGCGAGGAGGAACTGCAGCACGCGCTGGATGCCCGTCGAGGCGATCTGGCTCGGCATCACCTCCTTGAGGAGCTCGCCGTGCTCCTTCGAGGCCTCGCGCAGGAGCTTCTGCACCTCGACGTGGCTGAGAAGCTCCGAGACGTGGGCCTTGATGATTTCGGTGAGGTGCGTCGAGACCACGGTCGCGGCGTCCACCACGGTGTAGCCCTTGAGCTGGGCCTGATCGCGCAGGGACGCGTCGATCCAGGTGGCGGGCAGGCCGAAGGTCGGCTCCGTCATGTGCTGGCCGGGGAGCTGCACCTGACCGCCCATGGGATCCATGGCCATGTAGAGACCGGGAAAGATCTGCCCCGTGCCGGCCTCGATCTCCTTCACCCGCACCACGTAGGCGTTGGCATCGAGCTGGACGTTATCGAGGATGCGCACGGACGGCATCACGAAACCGAGGTCGGCGGCGAGCTGGCGGCGCAGGGCCTTGATCTGGTCGGTCAGCCGGTCCTGCCCCTCGGGACCGTTGACGAGGGCGAGGAGCGCGTAACCCATCTCGAGCTTGAGGTCGTCGAGCTTGAGGAGATCCGTCACCGTCTCCTCCTTGGCCGCCGCCACGGCGGTGGCGTCCATGGGCACGCCGTCGGCATCGCGGGGCATGGCTTCGCGGGCAAGCTTGGCGAAGTGCCAGGCGGCGTAGCCTGAAGCGGCGGCGAGCCCCAGGAAGGGCAGCATCGGCATGCCGGGCAGGAACGAGAGCAGCACCATGACGCCGGCCGACATGCCGAGCGCCTTCGGATAGTTGGCGAGCTGCTTGCCGAGCGCCTTGTCGGCCGAGCCCTTCACGCCGGCCTTCGAGACGAGGATACCGGCCGCCGTCGAGACGATGAGGGCGGGCACCTGCGAGGCGAGGCCGTCACCGATGGTGAGCAGGGTGTAGGTCTTGGCCGCTCCCATGAACGGCATGCCCTGTTGGGCGACGCCGATGATGATGCCGCCGATGACGTTGATGAAGGTGATGAGCAGGGCCGCGATGGCGTCTCCGCGCACGAACTTCGAGGCGCCGTCCATGGCGCCGAAGAACGAGGATTCCTCCTCCAGGGCGGCGCGGCGGGCCTTGGCGGCCTTCTCGTCGATGAGGCCCGCCGAGAGGTCGGCGTCGATGGCCATTTGCTTGCCCGGCATGGCGTCGAGGGTGAAGCGCGCCGCGACTTCGGCGATACGGCCCGACCCCTTGGTGATGACCACGAAGTTCACGATGATGAGAATCGCGAACACGATGATCCCGATGATGAAGTTGCCCCCCATCACGAAGTTGCCGAACGCCTCGATGACGTGACCGGCCGCCGCCGTCCCTTCGTGGCCGTGGCCGAGGATGAGGCGGGTCGAGGCGAGGTTGAGGGCGAGCCGCAGCAGGGTCGCGACGAGCAACAACGTCGGGAAGACGGTGAACTCGAGCGGGTTGTCGATGAACAACCCCGTCATCATGATCAGCACCGAGATGATGATCGAGACGGCGAGCAGCAGATCGAGCAGGAAGGCGGGCAGGGGGAAGATGAGCACCGTGAGGATGCCCATCACGGCCGCGGCGAAGAACAGGTCGGTGCGCTTCGAAAGCGCCTGGAAGTTGGCTCGATTGGGCTTCGCGAAACTCGCGAACTGACCGAAGCTTAGGCCGGCGCCCGCCAGCCCCGATCCTTGCCCCGACACCGGCGTGGCCGCCTCACTCATCGCTATCCCCGCTGCCCCGGACTGGGACCCGGCAAGATTTGCCGCCCGCATGGTTAGCGGATGGTTAACGGCGCGATTCAGACTTGCCGGGCTTCGGCGCGCCGATCCATGGCGCATCCGGCTCTTCATGGAGACGATGGGTCTTCGCCCGTATCCATTGAGGGTTTCACCGGTACCGTGAAAGACGGCCCCGGACGACGGCGGTTCGTAGAGCCGTCGCACCGACCTCTTGTGCGCTTGCGAACGGCAATCGACGGCACAGGATCATCGCTCATCTTCGGTGGATGGCGGTATCGGGAGCCGGATGCCATTGCCAAGAGATTTCGATCGTGCCACTGCCAGTATTGAAACCTCCCCCAGGCAAATTCGTCGATCGACATGGCCGGGACGAATTTTTTCCGGGAGGCCATGGAATTTCGGCGGTCGACTCCAAGATGAGCCGGTATCGTGATCGTTCGGGAGTAGAACACGCTACACGCGCCCGATGGCGAACGCTTACCGGTGCCGGTGATTCGGAAGACGGCTTTTCTTCGGACATCGCGCACCGCGCGGCAGGGCATTCGCATCGCAGCGACGTTCAGCAACTCATGCGGGATGACGCCAAGCGCTGCGTGTGAAGCGCGAGGATTTCAGCACCGATCCACAACTAGTGGCGAAAAAACTTCAAATCGGCGCGACAAAACATTGATCGCGAAAAGAACTGAGCTTAGGCTCTCAACGAGTACGATTTAAGTTAAGAGTGGCATCCGTCCTATGACCGACACAGAATCCGATTCAGCTCGTTTAATCACCCTGGCGGCGGATATCGTCTCCGCTTATGTCAGCAACAACCATGTCCAGAGCGCCGAGCTGCCGAAACTGCTCAGCGATGTCCATGAAGCGATCCGGGGCGTGACGGCCACGGGTGCACCGGCCGCCGAGGCCGGTCCGCCGAAGGCGACACCGCAGGAAATTCGTCGCTCCATCACGGCGGATTACTTGATCAGCTTCGAGGACGGAAAGCAGTACAAGACCCTGCGCCGCCACTTGACCCTGCGCGGCCTGACGCCGGAGCAGTACCGCGCCAAGTGGGGCCTCGCGCCCGATTACCCGATGACGTCGGCGAGCTATTCCGAACAACGCTCCGAACTCGCCCGCGCCCTCGGTCTCGGCCAGCAGCGCCGCAAGGGTCTCGCCAAGTCCGGCCCCGAGGAAGAGGTCGCGAGCGCCGAGCCGGAGCCGCAGGACGAGCCGGAGGCCCCCACCGCGCCCGAGAAGAAGCGTCGCGGCCCCCGCAAGAAGGCCGACGCCTGAGTTCTTCGCGTTCGGGCGTTCCTGTCGGGTCGCCCGCCCCTTCGCCAAACCATCCCCGCCCGACGGGGGTGGCTTTTCGCATTCTCGATCGCCCCTCGGCGCTGAGTTCCGACCGGGTTCCATGTTCCGGGCGCGGGAGACCCGCGAAACAGGGGGCATCGGCGCCCCTGCGCGACCGTGTTAGATCGCACCGTATGCTGCACTGCAGCGTGATCGCCCCGCGTGGCTCGCGCCCGGGGCCGCGAATGCGAGGCGCTCGATGCGATCCAGTCCACGCTTGTTATCGGCTCCGATCCTGGCTTTGGCCGCGGCCTCTTTCGGCATCGGCACCACCGAGTTCGTCATCATGGGCCTGCTGCCCGAGGTGGCGACAAGCTTCGATGTCAGCGTTCCCCGGGCGGGTCTGCTCGTATCCGGCTACGCCCTCGGCGTCGCCGTCGGGGCTCCCATCGTGGCCATCGCCACGGCGCGGCTGCCGCGCAAGACGGCGCTCCTCGTGCTCATGGGCGTCTTCCTCATCGGCAATCTCGGCTGCGCCCTTGCGCCGACCTATGGCGCCCTCATGATCGCGCGCGTCGTCACGGCCTTCGCCCACGGGGCGTTCTTCGGAATCGGCGCCGTGGTGGCGAGCAACCTCGTTCCCCCGACGCAACGGGCCCAGGCCGTGGCCCTGATGTTCACCGGCCTGACCCTTGCCAACGTCCTCGGGGTTCCGTTCGGCACGGCGCTCGGGCAGGTCGCGGGCTGGCGGGCGACGTTCTGGGCCGTACTCGGCCTCGGCGTGATCGCGGCCGCCGCCATCGCGGCCTTCGTGCCCCGGGGCCTGCCGGGCTCGCGGGGCGGCCTCGCCGGGGAGTTCCGCTCCCTGCGCCGCTGGAGCGTCCTGCTGCCGATGCTGGTGAGCACCCTGGCCTCCGTCAGCCTGTTCACGGTCTTCACCTACATCGCGCCGCTCCTCGTCAGCGTCAGCGGCTTGACCCCGCACGAAGTGACGGGCGCCCTGCTGCTGTTCGGTCTCGGCCTGACACTGGGCAACCTCGCGGGCGGACGCTTGGCCGACCGCCATCTGATGGCGACGGTGGTCGGAAGCTTTGCCGCCCTCGTGGCCGTGCTGGTGCTGTTCGCCTTCACCAGCCGGGCGGCGATCCCCGCAATCCTGACCCTGCCGGTCTGGGGCGCCCTGGTCTTCGCCCTGGTTTCGCCCCTGCAGGTCTGGGTGGTGGAGGCGGCCACCGACGCGCCGAACCTCGCCTCGACCCTGAACCAGGGTGCGTTCAACCTCGGAAACGCCAGCGGCGCCGCCCTGGGCGGCGGCGCCCTCACCCTGGGACTCGGCTACGGCAGCCTGCCCTGGCTCGGCGCCGGCATCGCCGTCCTGGCGTTGGGGCTCACCCTGACGGCCCGCCGGGGGGACATCGCCCCCGGCGCGATTCCGGCCGGCACCCCGCGCCTCGGCTGATTCGCCAACCGAACGACATCAGCCGCGCGCGATCACGCCGCCCGAACGGTGGCGAGGAAGCGACGGACCTCGACGCCGAGGTGATCGGACTGGCGCGACAGGTCGGAGGCGGAAGACAGGACGTGGTTCGCCGCGGTCCCCGTTTCCTCCGCCGCCCGGGCGACACCGGTGATGTTGCCCGTGACCTCGCCGGTGCCGACGGCCGCCTGAGAAACGTTGCGCACGATCTCCTGGGTCGCCGCGCCCTGTTCTTCGACGGCGGCCGCGATGGTGGTGGCGACGCCGCTGATCTCGCGGATGCGGTTGGTGATGTTGCCGATGGCCGTGACGGCCTGACCCGTGGCCCCCTGGATCTGGGTGATCTGGCTGGCGATCTCCTCCGTCGCCCGCGCCGTCTGGCCGGCGAGTTCCTTCACCTCCGTCGCCACCACGGCGAAGCCCCGGCCGGATTCGCCGGCCCGCGCCGCCTCGATGGTCGCGTTGAGGGCCAGCAGGTTGGTCTGGCCGGCGATGCTCGAGATGAGCCCGACCACGTCGCCGACGCGGGCCGCCGCCGTCGCGAGGGTCTGGACGAGGGCGACCGTCTGATCCGCTTCCGACACGGCCGCGTGCGCCAGGTCGGCGGAACCGCCGACCTGGCGGCTGATTTCCTGCACGGAGGCGCCGAGTTCCTCGGCCGCCGCCGCCACGGTGCCGACATTGGCTGCCGCCTCCTCGGCCGCCGCCGCCACGGTGGTGGACTGGCTCGCGGTCTCGGTGGCGGTGGCGCTCATGGACCGGGCGGTGGTCTGGAGCGTGGTGGCGGCGGTGGACAATTGTCCGACGATGCCGCCCACCGCGCCCTCGAAGCCATCGGCGAGTTCGATCATGGTGCGGCGACGCGCCGTTACTGCCGCCGCATCGGCGATCCGACGGATCTCGGCCTCCTCGGCGGCCTTCTGCGCCACCAGTGCCCTGATCCCCTCCACGGCACGGCCGATGGCACCGATCTCGTCGCCGCGTCCGGCTTCCGGGATGCGCGCGTCGACGTCGCCCCGGGCCATGCCCTGCAGCGCCCCGATCAAGCCCGCGATGGGGCGGGTGATGCTGAAGATCACCACGAGCGTCGCCAGCAGCGCCCCGAGCAAGAGGCCGCCCACCGACAGGATCATGGTGTTGCGGCGGGTGGCGATGGTTTGGGCGGTCAAATCGTCAGAGCCCTGCTCAATCCGTGTCTCGATGTCCTTCCCGAGGGCGCGGACGGCCAGGAACACCTTCTCCTGAACGGGGTCGACCTTCTCGTGCCCGAGGGCGAGGGCCTGGGCATTGCGATCCTGTGCCGCCAGGGCGCGCATGAGTTCGATGTTGCGGACGTAGCTGTCGAGGAGATCCGCAACCGCGTCGACGCGCGGGGCGAAGTACGGCGCGTTGGTACGAACCTCGGCCAGAAGCGAGTGAACCTCAGCGGGCAATGCCTCGAAACTGGCACTGACCCTCAGAACGGCCTCCCGGTCGGTCTCGGCCACCATCCGGTAGGCGGTGTAACCCATCTGGTAGACGAGGCGATTGAGGCGGCGTGCGCTCGTTGCGGCGCGGGAATCCCTGTCGATGAACCGTGTGTAGGCCGTATCGATCGCACCCATCTGAACGGAAGAGTACCAGGCACAACCTCCGACGACGAGGCCGATCATGCCGACGACAAGCAGGAACTTGTACAGTATTTTGATGTGCGACAGAACCGACATGGACGAACCCTGAGACAGACCTTCGCCCATCAATGCCGCCCGATGGTTAACGAAATCCTCCAAATCCCCGACAAAAGGTTAGGTGCTGGCGTTTCTTCCTGATCGCGCGTCAAACACTCACGCCTCGTTCAATGAGGCATCGGCGACGCCCCGACATCGGCCCGGCGAAACACATCCAACGGGCCGATACTTATCGAGGGAAATCGATACCGTCAGGCTGAGTCCGGCGGACCTTCGCCCTTGCCGACGAATGGGATACCGTCGATGGGACATTCCTCGGTGCCGACTCCCTGACGGGTAATGGCCCGCACGGCATCGCGGGTGGCATCGGGGTCCTCGATCCAGCGGCGGTAGAAGTCGTACGGGCATTCGGACAGCCCGTGACGGTTCTCCTTGGAGTTGATCATGCCGGTGTAGCCGCGGTGCAGCAGCTTGAAGAGGTGGTTCTCGGACTGACCGTGGGCCCGCGCATCCCGAATCAGGAACTTCGACAGGGCCGCGTATTGGATGCCCATCTCCTCCTCGCCGCACTCGCCGAGCGTGCGCCCGTCGAAGCCGACGATGGCCGAGTGGCCGAAATAGGAATAGACCCCGTCGAACCCCGCTGCGTTCGCCACGGCCACGTAGGTGTTGTTGGCGAAGGCCATCGCCTTCGACATGAGGATCTGCTGTTCCTTGGCCGGATACATGTAACCCTGGCAGCGGACGATGAGTTCGGCCCCCCGCATGGCGCAGTCGCGCCAGATCTCGGGGTAGTTGCCGTCGTCGCAGATGATGAGACTGATCTTGAGGCCCTTCGGCCCGTCCGAGACGTAGGTGCGGTCACCCGGATACCACCCCTCAATGGGCGTCCAGGGCATGATCTTGCGGTATTTCTGTACGATCTCGCCCGCATCGTTCATGAGGATGAGGGTGTTGTAGGGCGCCTTGTGCGGGTGTTCCTCGTGCCGCTCGCCGGTGAGCGAGAACACGCCCCAGACCTTGGCCTTGCGGCAGGCGGCGGCGAAGATCTCGGTCTCGGCGCCCGGTACGGTGGTCGCCGTCTCGTACATCTCGGCGGCGTCGTACATGATGCCGTGGGTCGAGTATTCGGGGAAGATCACGAGGTCGAGGCCGGGCAGGCCGGATTTCATGCCGACCACCATGTCGGCGATGGCCTGAGCGTTCTCCAGCACCTCCATCTTCGTGTGGAGGCGGGGCATCTTGTAGTTCACCACTGCAACGCCGACGCTGTCGGCGCTGGACGAGATGTCTCCGTGCATCATGGCGCGATTTTTCCCTCATGAATTTCGGCGGATGCGTACATCCCCTCGCCCCGCTTACGGGGAGAGGGCCGCGTTTCCCCCCTGTCGGGGAGCGCGGCGAGGCGGCCGCTGAAGGTGAGGAGCGTCGCCGCCGGAGCCTCATCCGATCGCGCGTCCTTACCCTCGCTGCGGCTTCGCCTCCGCTTGCCACGGCCCCGGCGAGGGGGCCGTGGCCCTCTCCCCGCAAGCGGGGAGAGGGAGGTCAGTGGCTGATCATCCACGGCCGCGCGTTGGGGAAGCTCTTGGCGGCCGGCTGCGTGGTCTTGGCCTTCGCCCCGGAGCAGCAGCCGCATCCCGCCCCGTGCCCGGACGATCTGCGCGGCGCGTGCTGGCTCCGCTCGTTGGTCGCGTACGCCTTGCGGCGCCCGGCATCCATGGAAGCGAGGTTGGGTGCCGTGAGGAAGGCGCGCCCGCATTCCGCGCCGCAATCGGGGCAGTCGTGGGGATCCTGAAACTGCGCCATGGGGCGCAGGACCGTGAACGGCCCGCAGGCCTCGCAAGCGTAATCGTAGACCGGCATGATCAAAGATCCGGCGAGAGCGGCATCTGGATCGAGCCGTCCAAAAACTTCGTCGGCCCGTCGGCGCCGGGGTTGATGTCGAAGTCGAAGATCTTCGTGGGAATCCACAGGGTCGCGCAGGCGTTGGGAATGTCGACCACGCCCGAGATGTGGCCCTGGACCGGCGCCGTGCCGAGGATCGAGTAGGCCTGGGCGCCCGAATAGCCGAACTTCTTCAGGTACTCGATGGCGTTGAGGCAGGCCTGGCGGTACGCCACCGTGACGTCGAGGTAATGCTGCTTGCCGTGCTCGTCGACGGAGACGCCCTCGAAGATGAGGTGGTCGTCGAATTTCGGCGTGATCGGCGACGGCTTGAAGATCGGGTTCTTGATCCCGTACTTGCGCATGCCGTCCTTGATGATGTTGACCTTGAGGTGGACCCAACCGGCCATCTCGATGGCGCCGCAGAAGGTGATCTCGCCGTCGCCCTGGCTGAAATGCAGGTCGCCCATGGAGAGGCCGGCGCCCGGTACGTAGACGGGGAAGTAGATCTTCGAGCCGCGCGACAGGTCCTTGATGTCGCAATTGCCGCCGTGCTCGCGTCCCGGCACCGTGCGGGCGCCCGTGGCCGCGGCCTTGTCGCGGGCCTCGCCCTTGAGCCGGCCCATATGGGCGGTGGGGGCGAAGGGGAGGGTGGCCAGCGCCGGCACCCGGTTCGGGTCGGTGTCGAACAGCGCCTTTTCGCGGGTGTTCCAGGTCTCCAGCATCTTCGGGTCGGGTAGGCAGCCGATGAGGCCGGGGTGGATCAGGCCGGGGAAGCGCACGCCGGGGACGTGGCGAGATTTCGTGAACATGCCCTCGAAGTCCCAGATCGACTTCTGGGCCAGGGGAAAGTGCTCGTCGAGGAAGCCGCCGCCGTTCTTCTTGGAGAAGAAGCCGTTGAAGCCCCACTGGCTCTCCGGCATGGCGCCGATGTCGAGGAGATCGACCACCAGAAGGTCGCCGGGCTCGGCGCCCTCGACGCCGATGGGGCCGGAGAGGAAGTGCACGATGGAGAGGTCGATGTCGCGCACATCGTCGGCGGAATCGTTGTTCTTGATGAAGCCGCCGGTCCAGTCGTAGGTCTCGACGATGAAGTCGTCGCCGGGCTTCACCATGGCGACCATGGGGATGTCGGGGTGCCAGCGGTTGTGGACCTTGTCGTTGTCGTAGGCCGATTGCGTGAGATCGACCTTGATCAGCGTCTCTGCCATCGTGGCGTACTCCCTTCCCTGGGTTGAGGACATGCGTCCCCGTTCGCGCGAACCGGCGATCCGGCACCGCGCAAGAGCGATCGGCTTTGGAGGGGGCCTGACGCGGCCCCCGGAACGTCAGACCGAGAGGAAGCGGGCGACCTTCGCCTCGTCGATGTCGGCGCGCAGCGACTCGTGGACGATGTGACCATTCTCGATGACGAGAACCCGGTCGGCGACATCGAGGGCGAAGCTGAGGACCTGTTCGGAGACCACGATGGAGAGGCCGCGCGCGTCGCGGATTTTCTTGAGGGTGCGCCCCATCTCACGGATGATCGACGGCTGGATGCCTTCCGTCGGCTCGTCGAGGAGCAGAACTTTCGGCCGGCTCGCGAGCGCCCGCGCGATGGCGAGCTGCTGCTGCTGGCCGCCCGAGAGGTTGCCGCTGCGCCGGCCCTTCATTTCGAGGAGTACCGGGAACATCTCGTAGAGGTCCCCCGGCACCCGACGCTCGTTCGTCACCGTGAGCCCAGTTTCGATGTTCTCCTGCACGGTCATGGCGGAGAAGATCATGCGGCCCTGCGGCACGTAGGCGAGGCCCTTGGCCACGCGCTGGTGACTCTTGAGGGCGCCGATCTCGGCGCCGTCGACCGCGATGGAGCCGGACTTCACCGGCACGATGCCCATGAGGGTCTTCATCAGCGTGGTCTTGCCCATGCCGTTGCGGCCCATGACGGCGACGATCTCGCCGGGGGCGACCGCGATGTCGAGGCCGTGCAGGACCTCGCTCTGGCCGTAGGCGGCGTGGAGGTCGCGGATCGCCAGCATCGGGGGACCGGCCTGGACGAAGGGCATGGGGGGAACGGGGGAGGGGCTGGGAATGGTCTGGAGCATGGCGCTTAAGTCCCCTCAATGGCCGAGATAGACTTCGATGACCTTGGGGTCGTTCTTCACCCGCTCCATGGAGCCTTCCGACAGCACCTTCCCCTGGTGCAGCACGGTGACCCGGTGCGCGATGTCCTCGACGAACTTCATGTCGTGCTCGATGACCAGCACCGAGCGGCCGACGATGATGCGGTTGAGGAGTTCGGCGGTCTTGATGCGCTCGCCGACGCTCATGCCGGCCACGGGCTCGTCGAGCATGAGCAGTTCCGGGTCCTGGATCAGCAACATGCCGATCTCGAGCCACTGCTTCTGGCCGTGGCTGAGGAATTCGGCCCGCTCGGCGAGGTGATCCTTCAGGAAGATCATGCCGGCCACCTCCTCAATGCGGTCGCGGACCGCCGCGTCGCGCTTGAAGGTGAGCGCCCCGAGCACCGAGCGGCCGCGCGGATAAGAGATCTCGAGGTTCTCGAACACCGTGAGGTCGTCG
This sequence comes from Methylobacterium gossipiicola, assembly GCF_900113485.1. Taxonomy (GTDB): domain Bacteria; phylum Pseudomonadota; class Alphaproteobacteria; order Rhizobiales; family Beijerinckiaceae; genus Methylobacterium; species Methylobacterium gossipiicola. The sequence goes on along the minus strand of NZ_FOPM01000008.1, from coordinate 107,040 downwards.
TAGATCGACGGCGTCTGGAACTTGCGGCCCACCCCGGCCTGCACGATGGCGCTCTCGGACAGCTTCGTCAGCTCCTGGCCCTTGTAGGTGATGGAACCGGAACTCGCCTTAGTGCGTCCGCAGATGAGGTCGAGCACCGTGGTCTTACCGGCGCCGTTGGGGCCGATGATCACCCGGATCTCGTTCGGATCGACGTAGAACGACACGTCGTTGACCGCCTTGAAGCCGTCGAACGAGACGGTGAGGGCTTCCACGGCGAGGAGGAAGTCCTTTTCCGCCGGGTCGGCCCCGATGGGGTGCGAAGGGAGGAGGGCGGCGTTCATGGGCGATCCTACTCGGCCGCGTGGGGCAGGGCGGTGGGGGCGGATTCCGGGGCCTTCGCGCGCCGGGTCAGGCGGGGTTCCACGTAGGTCCGGTAGATGCCGGCCAGACCGTTGGGGAAGGCGAGGACCACGAGGATGAACAGGCCGCCGAGGCCGAACAGCCACAATTCGGGAAAGCTCTCCGAGAAGGTGGTCTTGGCCCAGTTGACCAGCAACGTGCCCCAGACGGCCCCGAACAGGGACAGGCGCCCGCCGACGGCGGCGTAGATCACCATCTCGATGGACGGCACGATGCCGACGAAGGAGGGCGACATGAAGCCGACCTGCAGGGTGAACATCGCCCCCCCGATGGCGGCGAACACGGCGGCGAGGCAGAACGCGAAGGTCTTGAAGCCGGCGACCGAGTAGCCTGAGAAGCGGACCCGATCCTCCTTGTCGCGCATGGCGACCAGGATGCGCCCGAGCTTCGACCGCTTCACGTATTGGGCGAACAGGATGCAGGCCACCAGAAGGGCACCGTTGACGAAGTAGAGGATGTTGTGGGCGCTGTCGGTGCGGATGTCCCAGCCGTTGAGGGTGCGAAGATCCGTGATGCCGTTGATGCCGCCGGTGTAGCCCTGCTGGCCCACGATGAGGATCGTCAGGATGGCGGCGATGGCCTGGGTGATGATGGCGAAGTAGGTGCCGCCGACGCGGCGCCGGAACATGGCGGTGCCGACGACGAAGGCGAACAGGGCCGGTACCACGATCACGGCGATCAGGGTGAAGGGCAGGCTGGCGAACGGCTTCCAGAACCACGGCAGTGCGGTGATCTGGTTCCAGTCCATGAAGTCCGGGATGCCGGGCGTCGACTGGATCTTGGTGTTCTCGACGCTGGAGGCCTCCAGCTTCAGGTACATGGCCATGCAGTAGCCGCCGAGGCCGAAGAACACGCCCTGGCCGAGGGACAGGATGCCGCCGAAGCCCCAGCAGATGACGAGGCCGAGGGCCACGAAAGCATAGCTGAGGTACTTGCCCGCGAGGTTGAGCCGGAAGGCATCGAGGCAGAGCGGCAGCACGAGGAAGATCACGGCGGCCAGCAGCGCGAGGCTCACCCACTCCATCGGCTTCATGAAGGGGTTGTCGTGGACGGTCGAAGGGGAGGCGGGGCGGATCATCGGGGCAGGCTCCTCAGCGCCGGACCTTGAGGGTGAAGAGACCTTGCGGCCGCAGCATCAGGATGCCGACGACGGCGAGGAGGGTGATCACCTTCGCGGTGGAGCCGGACAGGAAGAATTCGAGGGTCGACTGGGTCTGCGAGATCGAGAAGGCCGACGCGATGGTGCCCAGAAGCGAGGCGGCGCCGCCGAAGACCACGATGAGGAAGGTGTCGACGATGTAGAGCTGGCCCGAGGTCGGCCCCGTGGAGCCCACCATGGTGAAGGCCGAGCCCGCGATGCCCGCGATGCCGCAGCCGAGGCCGAAGGTGAGGCGATCGACCTTTTCGGTGTCGATGCCGACCGCGCCCGCCATCGGCCGGTTCTGCACCACGGCCCGGACCTGGGCGCCGAAGCGCGAACGATACATCAGGAGGGCGACGCCGAGGGTGATGAGGGTGGTGATCGCCATCACGAACATGCCGTTGATGGGAATTTCGATGGAATCCGTCACCTGCACCGAGCCGATGAGCCAGCTGGGGAGTTCGACGCCGACCTCACGCGCCCCGAAGACCGTGCGGTAGGTCTGCTGCAGGATGAGCGACAGCCCCCAGGTGGCCAGCAGCGTATCGAGGGGGCGTTTGTAGAGATGGCGGATCAGCGCCCATTCCACCAGCATTCCGAGCGCCCCGGACGCCACGAAGGCCAGCGCCATGGCGACGAAGAAGTAGGCGGGGAACAGGGCGGGCAGGTGGGTCTGGAAGAAGCCCGAGCACAGGTAGGTGACATAGGCGCCGAGGATCATGAACTCCCCGTGCGCCATGTTGATGACCCCCATCTGGCCGAAGATGATCGCGAGCCCCAGGGCCATCAGGGTGTAGACCGAGAACAGGATCAGCCCGGCAAAGCCCTGCATCACGAAGATCGAGCTGAGGTCCGTGAGCGAATAGTCGCCGAACATGTTTTGAGCTCCAGAGGCAGACGGCGCGGACTTCGCAAGCATCGGGCCGTTGAGGTCGAGCGCCGGCTCTTTGAGAGGGGCACAACAGGCGCCCTCTCCTGAAAGAAGAGGGGCCCCGCACCGCCGGAACGGGCTCCGGCGGCGGCTTGCGGATGCTACTGGTACCCCTTCGGGAACGGGTCCGGCTTGATCAGCTCGGGGCTCTCGTAGACCACCTCGAACTGGCCGTTCGGCAGGGCCTTGGCGACGCGGGTCTTCGACCAGAGGTGATGGTTCGGGTCGATTCTGACATAGCCTTCCGGCGCCTCCTTGAATTCGAGGCCGGGGGAGGCGGCGACCACCTTGTCGACGTCGAAGGAGCCGGCCTTTTCCACCGCCATCTTCCACAGGAACGGCCCGAGATAAGCGGCCTGGGTCACGTCGCCGATGACGGTCTTGTCGCCCCACATCTTGTGGAAGGCGGCAACGAACTTCTCGTTGTTCGGGTTCTTGAGCGACTGGAAGTACTTCATGCAGGAGTACGCCCCCGCGATGTTGTCGCCGCCGATCCCGTCAATCTCGTCTTCCGTCACCGAGATGGTGAGCAGGAGCTGCTTCGACAGGTCGATGCCGGCGGCTTTCAGCTGCTTGTAGAACGCCACGTTCGAACCGCCGACCACGTCGGTGAAGATCACGTCCGGCTTCTTCAGCTTCAGCTTGTTGATCACCGAGTTGAACTGGGTGTGGCCCAGCGGGAAGTATTCCTCACCCACCACGGTGCCCTTGAGGACGTTCTCCACGTGCTTGCGGGCGATCTTGTTCGAGGTGCGCGGCCAGATGTAGTCCGAGCCGATGAAGAAGAACGTCTTCGCGCCCTTCTCCTTGTGGATCCAGTCGAGGGAGGCCAGAATCTGCTGCGTCGCCTCCTGGCCGGTGTAGAAGACGTTCTTCGATTGCTCGAGACCCTCGTAGAAAGTCGGGTAATACAGCAAGCCGTTATACTGCTCGAACACCGGCAGCACCGCCTTGCGCGATGCGGAGGTCCAGCAGCCCATCACGGCGGCGCAATGGTCGTTGACGAGGAGCTTCTTCGCCTTCTCGGCGAAGGTCGGCCAATCGGAGGCGCCGTCCTCCTGCACGATCTTGATCTTGCGTCCGAGCACGCCACCCGCGTCGTTGATCTGCGAGATGGCAAGCTTTTCCGCCTGCTGCGCCCCCGTCTCGGAGATTGCCATGGTGCCGGTCAGGGAGTGGAGCACGCCCACCGTGACCTCGGTGTCGGTCACGGCGAGGCCGGTGGTGTTCACCGCGGCGGTGGCTGGCGCCGCCGCGAAGCTCGTGCGTGGCATCAGGGCCATGGCCGGCAGGCCGGCGAGGCCCATGAGGAGCCTGCGCCGCAGCGCCGATGGGAGCCCGTTGCCCTGATCCTCTGCCATCGTGACCGAATCCTTGTCATCTGTCGTCGCGCGGCCCGTCGTGTGGCCGTGGATCGATGGGCAAAGGCTAGGCCGTGCCGCGCGAGGTGGTCGATACGCAGTCTTGCGTATGGAGCGGTGGCGCGGGGAGCCCCATCGTCCGGGACTTTCGGCGGCGCGGGGCCGTTTCATGCTACTCCGTTCCGACGCCAGCCCGCCCCGACGCCATGTCCGATCCTCAGCGCATCCTGCCGATCCGGCGCGACTACAACCGTTTCGTCGCCGACGAGACGCTGGAGGATTACGCCTTACGCTTCACCGCCAAGGCGGCGCGGCGCTGGTCGGGCCTCCGGGTGGCGCAGACGGCCCTCGGCTCCGTGTCGTTCCTGGCGCTGGAAGCCATCGGCGGCACCCTGGTGCTAGGCTTAGGCTTCACCAACACCCTGGCGGCCCTCGTGGTGGTGGCGCTCATCATCTTCGCGACCGCCATCCCGATCTGCGCCTACGCCGCCCGGCACGGGGTCGATATCGACCTCCTCACCCGGGGGGCGGGCTTCGGCTATATCGGCTCGACGGTGACCTCTTTGGTCTATGCGAGCTTCACGTTCCTGTTCTTCGCCATCGAAGCGGCGATCATGGCGACCGCCCTGCGGATGAGCCTCGGCCTGCCCCTGGCGCTGGGCTACCTCGTGAGCGCCGTCGCGGTGATTCCCCTGGTGATCTACGGCATCACCCTCATCAGCCGGTTCCAGATCTGGACCCAGCCCCTGTGGATCGTCCTCAACCTGCTGCCGCTCGCCTTCATCGTCGGGCAGGGCGGCGCGCCGGTGGACACCTGGCTCGGCTTCCCCGGGGAATCGGGAACGAACGGGTTCGATCTCGCCCGGTTCGGCCTCGCCACCGGCATCCTGCTGGCGCTCCTGGCGCAGGTGGGCGAGCAGGTCGATTTCTTGCGCTTCGTGCCGACGCCGGAGCCGGGCCGCGAGGGACGCTGGTGGGCCGCCGTCCTCACGGCGGGCGCCGGCTGGATCGGACCGGGCTTCCTCAAGATCCTGCTCGGCTCGTTCCTCGCGGTGCTGGCCCTCCACCACGGTGTGCCGGCCGAGTCCGCAGCCGAGCCGACGCAGATGTACGCCGTGGCCTTTGGCTACGTGGTGGCGCCCGGCCCCTGGGCCATCGGCCTCATGACCGTCTTCGTCCTCGTCTCGCAGATCAAGATCAACGTCACCAACGCGTATGCGGGCTCCATCGCCTGGTCGAACTTCTTCTCGCGCCTGACCCATAGCCATCCGGGTCGCGTGGTCTGGCTGGTGTTCAACGTCGCCATCGCGCTCCTGCTCATGGAACTCGGCATCGACAAGACCCTGGCGAGCACCCTCAGCCTCTACGCCGTCGTGGTCTCGGCCTGGGTCGGCGCGATCAGCGCCGATCTCGCCGTCAACAAGCCGCTGGGCCTGTCGCCTCCCGGCATCGAGTTCAAGCGGGCCCATCTCTACGCCATCAACCCCGTCGGCACCGGCGCCATGGTGCTGTCCATCCTGACGGGCTTCTCGGCGCATCTCGGCTGGCTCGGCGCCACGCTCGCCCCCTTCGGCCCCCTGCTGGCCCTCGTCGTCGCCTTTGCCGCCGCCCCCGTCATCGCCTGGGGTACAGGCGGGCGCTACTACCTCGCGCGAACCCAGAAAATCGACTGGAACGGGGCCGCCGCCATCACCTGCCGGGTGTGCGAGCACCCGTTCGAGCCCGAGGACATGGCCCCATGCCCCGCCTATGGCGGCGCCATCTGCTCCCTCTGCTGCTCCCTCGACGCCCGCTGCGGCGATCTGTGCAAACCTCATGGCCGCCTCGACGCGCAGGCGCAGGGGCTCCTCGCCCGGTTCCTGCCGGCCCGGACCGCCGCCTGGCTCGGCGCGCCCCTCGGCCGCTACCTCGCGCTGATGCTGACCCTGGTGAGCGCCGTCGCCCTCATCCTGGGCATCGTCCATGCCGGAGCGGTCTCGGAACATCCCGAACACCGGGCGACGCTGGCCGCCGCGCTGACGAGCGTGTTCCTCATCCTCATCGTGATCCTCGGCATCGTCGCGTGGCTGTTCGTGCTCGCCCAGGAGAGCCGCCACGTCGCCCTGGAGGAGACCGCCCGGCAGACGGGGCTGTATCAAGCCGAGATCGCCGCCCATAAGGTCACGGACGCGAAGCTCCAGGCAGCCAAGGAGGCGGCCGAGGCGGCGAACCTCGCCAAGAGCCGCTACGTGGTGGGCATCAGCCATGAGTTGCGCACCCCCCTCAACGCCGTGCTGGGCTACGCGCAATTGCTCGAGGGCGACCCCACCATTCCGGCGCCCCGCCGGAACGGCATCCGGGTGATACGGCGCTCGGCCCAGCACCTGTCCGGCCTCATCGACGGCCTCCTCGACATCTCGCGCATGGAGGCCGGCCGCCTTCAGATCCACCGCGACGAGATCCGGCTCGGCGATTTCCTCGACCAGATCGGCGACATGATCCGCCTGCAGGCGCAAGGCGCCGGCCTCGAATTTCGCTTCACCCGGCCCGAGACCCTGCCGGCGGTGGTGGCCACCGACGAGAAGCGCCTGCGCCAGATCCTGCTCAACCTCCTGTCGAACGCCGTGAAGTTCACGCCGAAGGGCCACGTCTCCCTCGACCTCGCCTACCGCAGCCAGATCGCCGTGTTCACGATCCGGGATACCGGCCTTGGCATCCCGGAAACCGACCTCCAGCGGGTGTTCGAGCCGTTCGAGCGCGGCACCATGGCGGCGGCCCTCACCACCCCCGGCACGGGCCTGGGGCTGACCATCGCGCACCTGCTGGCACAGATCATGGGGGGCGAGATCACCGTCGAGAGCAAAGTCGGGGAGGGCACCTGCTTTCGCCTGCGCCTCATGCTCGCCTCCGTGGCGCGGCCGAAGCCCGTGCGGGCGGCGCAGGCGGCACCGGACGCGTCCCGGACCTATACGGGCGCGCGGCGCACCATCCTGGTCGCCGACGACGACGCCGCCCATCGCGGCCTCATGCGCGAGGTTCTCGAACCCCTCGGCCTGCGGGTGATCGAGGCCGCCGACGGACCGGCCTGCCTCGCGCTCGCCGCCACGGACCCGCCGGACCTGTTTCTCCTCGACATCGCCATGCCGGGCATGACCGGCTGGGTCCTGGCCAGAACCTTGCGTGAGGCGGGCTACACGACCCGGATCGCCATGATGTCGGCCAACGTCCACGAGATCAGCCCGTCGCGAGGGCAGGATGCCCCGCACGACGCCATCATCGCCAAGCCGTTCGACCTGCGGGATTTCCTGGAAGTCGTCGCCGGGTTGCTCGATCTCGCCTGGACGGAGCGGGCCACCGTACCCGCCCGGGACGCGGCAGCGCCGCTCTCCGAGGTTCTGCCGCGACCGGAGGATGTCGCCGACCTCCTGCGCCTCGCCCGGATCGGCCACGTGCGCGGCCTCGCGGGCAAGCTCGACGCCATGGCGGAGACGGCCGATCCGCCCACGGCCTTCGTCGCGCGCCTGCGCGGCCTTGTGGAAGGCTACGACCTGCGCCGCGTCCTGAGCGTTCTGGAAGAAACGCGGGCATCGGGCCTCGAAGGAGCGCGCGCGTCGGAGCCGACCGGCGATGCCTGAGCCCCAGCGCGACATCGTCCTGGTGGTCGACGATTCCCCCGAGACCCTGAGCTTCCTCACCGACGCCATCGAGCGCTCCGGCGCCACCGTGCTGGTGGCGGTGGCGGGCGATCTCGCCCTGGCGCTCGTCGATGAGATCACCCCCGACATCATCCTGATGGACGCGGTGATGCCCGGCATGGACGGGTTCGAGACCTGCCGGCGCCTCAAGGCGAAGGGCCCCCTCGCTCACGTGCCGGTGATCTTCATGACCGGCCTGTCGGAGACCGAGCACATCGTGAAGGGCCTGGAGGCGGGCGGCGTCGATTACGTGACGAAGCCCATCGCGCCCGACGAGATCCTGGCGCGCATCCGGGTGCACCTCGCCGGTGCTCGCGCGGCGCAGAGTGCGCGAGCCGCCCTCGACACCGCCGGTCGCACTCTGTTCGCCGTGGACGGGCAGGGCGCGATCCTATGGGCGACCCCCCAGGCGGCCCGTCTTCTCACCGGCCTCGCCCCACCGGACGGCGCCGGCCTGCCGCCCACGGCGCGGGCGTGGCTCCTCGCCTGCCGCGCCGGTACCGCCTCCGCCCCCCTGACCCTCGCGGACGGGGCGGGGATCGCCTACACGCTCAGCCTCATCGGCGGCACCGGCGACGAGATTCTCCTGCGCCTCGCCCGAGACTCCGGCGAAGCCGGGATCGAGCGCCTGCGGGCGCGCCTGCCCGTCACCGGCCGCGAGGCCGAGGTGCTGCTGTGGTTGTCGCGCGGCAAGGCCAGCCGCGATATCGGCGAAATCCTGGGCCTCAGCCCCCGCACGGTGACCAAGCACCTGGAGGGCATCTACGCCAAGCTCGGTGTCGAGAACCGCACGGCGGCGTCCCTCATCGCGGCGCGCCACCTCCAGGATCTGGAATAAGAGGCCGCCGGAAGCTCAGCCGAGGGCGCGGGCCGCGCCGTTGACGGACTGGATCGAGGCGTCGACGTCCTTCGCGGCCCGGGCGATGTCGTCCATGGTACGCCGGATGAGCTCGACGCTCTGGGCCGCGTGCTGCATGTTCACCGACATGTCGCGGGTCACTGCCGCCTGCTCGGTCACCGCCGAAGAGACGCTCAGCGAGATCTCGCTGAGGTGGCGGATACTCCGGCCGATGGCCTCGATGGCGTGCACGGCCTGATTCGTCGAAGCCTGCACGGCGGCGATCTGGGTGCCGATCTCCTCCGTGGCCCGCGACGACTGGTTCGCCAGCGCCTTCACCTCGGCCGCCACCACGGCGAAGCCCCGCCCCGCCTCGCCGGCCCGCGCCGCCTCGATGGTGGCGTTGAGGGCGAGCAGGTTGGTCTGGTCGGCGATGGAGCGGATTACCTCGACGACTTCGCCGATCTTGTCGGCCGACGCCGTGAGGCCCGACACGATGGCACCGGCCTCGCTCGACCGAGCCACGGCTTCGTCGGCGGCGCCCTTGGCCTCGACGGCATGGCGACTCAACTCTTCGATGGAGGCCGAGAATTCCTCGGCGCCGGCGGCCACCGCCTGAACGTTGCCCGAGGTTTGTATCGTCGCCTCGGCATTGGCGTGCGCTTGCCGGCTCATGTCGGCGATCGCCCCGGTCACGAGTCCGAGATCCCGCTCGATGCTGCGCTGTCCGTCGCGCCGCCGATTCCGCTCGTTCACGGCGGCGGTCATGTCGGTGGCGAATTTCACCACCGCGTAGGGCTTGCCGTCCGGGCCGAGGATCGGATTGTAGACGGCCTGGATCCAGACCGAGGCTCCCCCCTTGGCCATGCGGCAAAACTCTCCCGCCCGGTGTTCGCCGGCGGCCAGGCCCCGCCAGAACGTCGCGTAGTCCGGGCTGCCGCGCTCCTCGGGACGGACGAACAGGCTGTGGTGCTTGCCCCTGATCTCGTCGAGGCGATAGCCGAGGGCGGCGAGGAAGTTCACGTTGGCATCGGTGACGACGCCGTCGGGCGTGAAATGGATGACGGCCTGGGTCCGGTTGATCGCCGCGATCTGTCCCTCGTAGGCGATGTTGCGCAGCTTCTGCGCCGTGATGTCTGTGGCGAGCTTGATCACCCGCACCACCTTGCCGCCCCGGTTCAGCACCGGATTGTAGGAGGCTTGAATCCAGATCTCGCGACCGCTCTTCGAGGTCCGCTTGAACTCCCGCGCCTGGAACTGACCGGCGCGCAGGGCGGACCAGAACGCCGCATAGGCCGGGTCCTCCCGCTGCTGGGGCGAAACGAAGAGGCTGTGATGCCGCCCTCGAACTTCGGAAAGAGGGTATTCCATCAGGTCGAGGAACAGTTGATTGGCCGTCAGCACCGTCCCGTCCGGGCTGAACTCGATGCGGGCCTGGGATCGATCGATGGCGTCGAGCGTCGCGCGGTTTCCCATGTCCAGCATCACGACATTTCCCCCAGCCACCGCCCGCGATGCCCTTCCCGTCGTGTAGAGGGACGGCCTTAACGAGCCGTTATTTTTCTCAATAATAGCCAAACAACCCTGATGAAACGCCCCCTCTATACTAAAGCAGGGATCACAACCCCGCCGAGCGACGCAGATCACGAACGCGCGATAGCACCAAATACAAATTCGACATCTCACACTATACGCACGGACGAGAAAGTAAGACCAAAAATCTCCTCAATCCTACCCAGCGGTCCGGGAAATCGAGGGCTTGCGCTCAGCCTGAAATTGGCATGAAATGCTTCGCTACAACTCAGCCGACATTGACCGGCGCATTTCGAAAGGCGGGATCATTCGGCAGCATTCCCTCCCGGCACCCCCCACGAGGCTCCGTGGGCGGAATTATACTTCGCCCGCATTCCCTTCAGGGTGCGCCTTCGCCGCACCCTGAAGGGTGGTGTCCCGGCGAGAACCGATGAAGCCCGGTGGCCGGTCCGTGCGTTGTCCCGGCGAACGACGCCCCCCGGTCGCGCGTCCGGACACCCAGGCCGCCCGCGCCCGAGGCGCGCGTCACGGGCGTCCGAGGATCGCGCGTCGCCCCCCTCGTGAGATCGCCATGCCCCCGCGCGCCCCTCTCTCCCTCGTCCGCCCGACCTGCCTCGCCGCCACCCTCGTCGCCGGGGCGAACCTGAGCGGCAGTCCGGCCACGGCACAGACGAGCCCACCGCCGGCGAATACCGGCGGCACCCTCACCAAGGTCGCGAGCTTCGAGCATCAGGTCACGGGCGTCACCGTATCGAAGGACGGGCGGATCTTCGTGAATTTTCCGCGCTGGACCGAGGACACCGAGGTCTCCGTCGCAGAGGTGAAGAACGGCAAGATCGTGCCGTTTCCCGACGCGGCGTGGAATTCCTGGCGCAACGCCAAGAAGGACGAGGTCTCGGCCGGGGACCATTGGGTCTGTGTCCAGAGCGTGGTGGCAAGCCCCGACGGCAACGTCTGGGTCCTCGATCCCGCCGCCCCCGCCATGGGCGCCCTGGTGCCGGGCGGGCCGAAGCTCGTCGAGATCGACCTGAAGACCAACCAGCCCGCCCGCACCATCGCGTTCGACGAGACGGTGGCGCCACAGGGCTCCTACCTCAACGACGTGCGCTTCTCACCCGACGGCAAGACCGCCTACCTCACGGATTCCGGGGCCAAGGGCGCCCTCGTGGTGGTGGACCTCGACAGCGGCAAGGCGCGCCGCGTCCTCGACGGCGATCCTTCGACACAGCCCGACAAGAGCGTGACCGTGACCTACGAGGGCAAGCCCCTGCGTCGCCCGGACGGGCGTGGCGTCGAGTTCGCCGCCGACGGCATCGCCCTCTCGCCCGACGGCAAGACGCTCTACTGGCAGGCGATCAAGGGCAAGACCCTCTACAGCCTGCCGACGGAGGCCCTGGCCGGCGGCGTCACCCAGGCCCTGATGCCCACGGCGCTGGCCGACAAGAGCCTCGCCGGGCGGATCGAGACCGTGGGCGAGAACGGCCCGGCGGACGGTCTCATCATCTCCCGGCACGATGGGCGGATGTACATCACCTCGCCCCAGGACGATTCCATCAAGGTCCGCGACCTCTCCGCCAAGGGCGCCGCGACGGCGACGCTCATCAAGGATGCGCGCCTGCGCTGGCCCGACACCTTCGGCGAAGGCCCGGACGGGACGCTCTACGTCACCACCTCGCGCATCCAGGATTCGGCCTTCTACAAGCCCGACGCCCCGGCGGCCCTGCCGACCGATCTCTGGAGCTTCAAGCCGGCCGCGCCGGACGCCTCAAAGGCCCGCTGACCCCCATCCCGGCGGCCGGCACGAGAGCCGGCCGCCGCTCCGACCACGAGGGCCGACAGCCGTGAACCGACGCACCTTCCTGCGCCAGACCGCCCTCGGCCTCGGCCTCGCGGCGACCTCCCGCCTGGCGCAGGCCGCTCCAATCCTGCGGTTCGACGATCCGGACTTCCACGCCGTGGTCGATCCGGAAGCCCGCGTGGCCACGCTCTACGACGGCGGGCGCTGGTGCGAGGGGCCGTGCTACGCGCCCCGCCTCGGCGGCCTCGTGTTCAGCGATGTCCGGGCCAACCGCATGATGCTCATCGGCGAGGACGGCACGGTCCGCCCCTTCCGCGATCCCTCCGACAACGCCAATGGCAACATCCTCGACGGGCGGGGGCGCCTCGTCACCTGCGAGCATCGGGGCCGGCGCGTGGTGCGGGCGGAGGCCGACGGGTCCCTCACCGTCCTGGCCGACCGCTACGGAGGCAAGGCCCTGAACTCGCCCAACGATGCGGCCCTGGCTCCCGATGGGGCGATCTGGTTCACCGACCCGATCTTCGGCATCTCCATGCCGGAGGAGGGGATCGTGCTGACGCCCGAGCAGGCGGCGCGGCGGGTCTATCGCATCGATCCGGACGGGACGGTGACGGGGCAGACCGACGCCCTCGACCAACCCAACGGCCTCGCCTTCAGCCCCGACGGGCGCCGGCTCTATGTCAGCGATACCGGCGCCTCGCTCAATCCCGAAGGGGCGCGGACGATCAACGTCTTTCCCGTCGAGAACGGGCGCAGCCTCGGAGCCCCCCGCGCCTTCGCGACGGTGGAGGCCGGGGTGCCGGACGGGCTCGCCGTCGATGCCGAGGGCCGCGTCTACGCCGCCTGCGGCGACGGCGTGCGGGTGTTTCGCGGCGACGGCCGGCCCCTCGGGCGGATCGCCACGGCGCGGGAAGCCGCCAACGTCACCTTCGGCGGCCCCGATGGACGCCGCCTCTTCATCGCCTCCGGCCCGGCCGTTCTCGCCATCGACCTCAAGGTCCGGGGCGCCGGCCACCCCTGATCCTTCTCCAACATCGGACTCGATCATGTCCCTCGCACGCCGCGATCTCCTCGCCGTCGGCCTCGCCGGCGCCGCCACCCTGTCCACCGCGGGCCCGAGCCGGGCAGCGCCCGAAGCGGAGGCCCGCGTGACCACGGATCGGACGCCCGCCGGCCTGGAACTCGCCTTCACGGCCGATGCGCCCTCGACGCCCACGGGCCTCGCCATCGCGCGCGGCGGCCGCGCTTTCATCATGATGCCGCGCTTCAACGCCAAGGTGCCCTACACGCTGGGCGAGGTTCTGCCCGGCGGCGCGGTGAAACCCTATCCCGATCTCGAGACCAACCAGCCCGATCCGGCCCAGGCGCAAGCCCGTTTCTTCCACGTGCCCAATGGGGTGTTCGACCGCGACGACACCCTATGGCTCCTCGATGCCGGCCTGCCCGACGGTTCCGGCCCGCCGGTGAAGGGCGGCGCCAAGCTCGTGCAGATGGACATCGCGCGGAACCGGGTTCTCCGGATGGTGCCCCTCGAATCCGGAATCGTCCCGACCTCGTCCCTGAACGACCTGCGCGTCGACATCCGCGATGGCTACGCCCGCGCCTACATCACCGATCAGGGCCAGGACGGGGAGGGGGCAATCCTCGCCGTCGACCTCATCACGGGGCGGGTGGTGCGCTGCCTTCACGGGCACGCCAGCACGAAGTCGCAGAAAGGCTTGCTGAAGTTCGTCGAGGGCCGGGCCGTGGTCCAGCGGAAGGGCGATGCGCCGCCCCGCCCGGTCCAGGGCGGCGCCAACGGCATCGCACTCAGCCCCGACGGGCGACGCCTCTACTACGCCCCCCTGATGGGCCGACACCTCTACGCCGTCGATACGGCGGCCCTCCTCGACCCGCAGGCCACCGACGCGGCGGTCGCGGCCAGCGTCGAGGATCTCGGCGAGAAGGGCATGACCGGCGGCCTCACCACGGATTCGAAGGACCGGGTCTACCTCGCCCTGCAGGAGTTCAACGCGGTGGGCCGGCGCAACCCGGACGGCAGCGTCGAGATCCTCGCCTCCGACCCGCGCCTGATCTGGGCCGACACGTTCTGGATCACCCCCGACCGCTGGCTTCACATCTCGTCGGCCCAGGTGAACCGGCGGCCGGAATACAACGACGGCGAGGACCGGCAGCAGCCGCCCTACGCGATCCTGAAGCTGCGGATCGATGCCGATCCAGCATAGGGTGCGCGCAACAGCGGCGCTTGCCGAGCGCGTCATCCATGAATTGAATACACTTAAAACAACAACCTTCGATTAAGAGGAGGGAGCTAAAGGGAACCGGGGACGCCGCGTCACCGGGAAGTCCGCATTGCCCTCACGCCGCACAACCATCGACACGATCCGGGGCCTCTGCCTCGTCAACATCTTTGTCGGTCACCTGCAGCTGGGGCAGTTGAACGCCCTGTCGCCGTCGCGGCTGGGCTTCTCCGATAGTGCCGATGTTTTCGTCCTCCTGAGCGGAATCTCCACCGCCCTGGCCTTCGGTGGCCGCGCCGCCGGCCCGTTCCCGAACCTGCTGCTCGGTCTCTGGCGCCGGGCCGCGCGCATCTTCGCCTTCGACCTCGGGATCGTCGCCGCGACGCTCCTCGTCTTCGCCACGGTGATCATCCTGCGCGGTTCGGACAAAGGCTACGCGGATCATCTGCACCTCCTGCAGAATCCAGGGCCCGCGACCTTGCTGTGGCACGCGGTGACCCTGCGCCAAACCGTGGGCCACTCGACCATCCTACGCCTCTACGTGGCGCTGATGCTGATGGCGCCCATCTGGCTTCGCTTGGCCGTGTGGCGCTGGTGGGCTCCCCTCGGCGCCGCCGGCCTCCTCTGGATCGCCGGGGGACATTTCCAGCTCGTCATGCATAACTCCCTGACGGGCGAGCCCTTCCTCCTCAGCATCATTCCCTGGACGCTGCTGTTCTGCATCGGCCTCACCCTCGGGATGGCCATGATCCGGGGCGTGCGGGCTCCGGTGACACCGCTCCTAGTCGTTCCCGCCCTCACCCTGCTGCTCGGGTATATCGTCCTCGTCGTCGGAGCGGCTCCGCTCTGGCCACCAGCCCAGGAGTGGATCCTGGCCCGACACGAACATTTCTGGATCGGAGCGAGCAAGACCTACCAATCGCCTCTCCGACTGCTGCACGTGCTGTCCTTGGCCTACCTCGTCATGGCCCTGCCGAAGGCGCCCCTGATCCGCCTGCTTCACGCAGCCCAACCCAATCAGTTCCTGCCGCGACTCGGCCGGTCGTCGCTCCCGGTCTTCGCCCTCGGAGCGGTCGGCGCCGTCCTGGCGGACGAGGTGCTGGACCTCGTCCGCGACGCAACCAACGGGGCTTGGCTGCCCGCCCTCCTCGTCGAGGTCGCCGCCATCGCGGCCTTCCTGTGGCTCGCCGACCTGATCAGCCAGCGCCGCCCCATACGGGCACCCGAACGGCCGGACCGACACGGCCCGTCCCCGACCCTCGATCCGGCGCTCAGATCGTGACCATGCCCCCCGTGACCGCGATCATCGCACCGCTCATGTAGCTGGCGCCGTCTGAAGCCAGGAGCACGTAGGCGGGGGCGAGTTCGGCGGGCTGGCCGGGGCGGCCCATCGGCGTCTGCGAGCCGAAGGTCTCGACCTGCTCGGTGTACATCGTGGACGGGATGAGCGGGGTCCAGATCGGCCCCGGCAGCACCGCGTTGGCGCGGATGCCGCGCTTGCCGAGGATGCGCGCGAGGTTCGCCGTCATATTGGTGATGGCGGCCTTGGTCGACGAATAGGCGAGTTGCTGCTCCACGGGCGTCTTGGCGTTCACCGAGGCGGTGTTGATGATGGACGCACCCGCCTTCAGATGCGGCGAGGCGGCCTTCAGGATGTAGAACATCGCGTGGACGTTGACGGCGTAGTGCCGGTCCCAGTCGGCGATCTCGATGTCGTCGAGGCTGTCGGCGAGCTTCTGGAACGCCGCGTTGTTCACCACGATGTCGAGCCGGCCGAGGTCCGAGACGGTCTTGTCCACGAGGCTCGCGCAATGGCGGTGGTCGGCGACGTCGCCCGGTAGCAGCACGACGCGGCGGCCGGCCTTCTCCACCCAGGCGGCGGTGTCCTTTGCGTCCTCGTGCTCGTCGAGGTAGCTCAGGGCGATATCGGCGCCCTCGCGGGCATACGCGATGGCCACCGCCCGGCCGATGCCGCTGTCGCCCCCCGTGATGAGCGCGACCTTGCCGGTGAGCTTGCCCGAGCCCTGATAGGTCTCCTCGCCGTGGTCCGGCTTCGGGTTCATCGCGTGCGACGCACCCGGATAGGGGATCGGCGGCTGCGGAAAGGGAGGCTTGGGGTACTCGACCATGGGGCGTTCCGTATCGGAGGGGCGGCCTCCCGGGGGAAGCCTACTCCGGGACAAGCCCTCGGCACGGAAGCCGGTTCGGTGGACGGAAGGTCACACCGCCCGCGCCGCCTCACTCGCTCCAGCGTAGGGCCGCCGCCGCCGCCAGGGTGCCGACCACGCCGGCAATCAGACTCAGGGCCGCCAGGATGGCGAGCGGCGTCGTGAACGGCACCGTGCCGCCCAGCGCCGCCTCGCTCGCCGAAACGCCGAAAATCAGCGTCGGGATCATGAGGGGCAGCACCAGGACGGCGAGGATGAGGCCGCCGCGCCGAATCGAGGCGGTCAGCGCCGAGCCGACGGCGCCGATGAAGGTGAGCGCCGGCGTCCCGACGAGGAGGGTGAGGCTGGTCGCCGCCATGGCGGTCCCGTTCAGGGCCACCAGCAGGCCGAACAGGGGCGCCGCCAGCGCCAGGGGCAGGCCGGTGGTGAGCCAATGGGCCAGCACCTTGGCCAGCACCACGAGTTCGAGGGGCACCGGCGCTCCGGTCATGAGGTCGAGGGACCCGTCTTCCTCGTCGGCCTGAAACAGCCGGTCGAGGCCGATGAGGGTGGCGAGCACGGCCGCCAGCCACAGGATGGCCGGGCCGATCCGCGACAGGAGGTTGAGGTCGGGCCCCAAGGCGAACGGCACCACGGCGACGATCATGAGGAAGAACACGAGGGACAAAGCCCCCGAGCCGCCGACCCGCGCGGCGAGGGCGAGGTCGCGGGCCACCAGGGCCTTCAGGGCACGCATCACCACCACACGTCTCCCGCCACGGCGTCACGGGTCACGGAGGCATCGGGCAAGGCCGTCGCCTCGGACCGCGCCGGTTCGATGCGCAGTTCCCGCGCCCCGTCGAGGCCGAGCGCCTGATGGGTCGCCGCGATGACGAGGCCCCCCGCCGCGCGATGACGCGCCATCATGCCGGCGAGCACCGCTTGCGAGGCGACGTCGAGGGCCGCCGTCGGCTCGTCGAGGAGCCAGAGGGGCCGCCGGCAGACGAGGAGGCGGGCGAGGGCCACCCGCCGCCGCTGCCCGGCCGAGAGATAGGCCACGGGCAGCTTGAGGGCGTGGCCGAGACCGAGTTCCTCCAGGGCCGCGCGCGGACTGGCGGTGGGGGCGCCGAGCAGATCGCGGGCGAAGGCGAGGTTCTCTTCCGCCGTCAGCGGACTCTTCAGCCCGTCGCGATGGCCGACCACGTGCAGGCATTCGGAGAGCGTCGCCTCGCCGACGTCGTCGACGATGAGGCTCCCGGTCTCGGGCTTCAGCCGCCCGGAAAGGACGGCGAGCAGCGTCGACTTGCCGGCGCCGTTGCGCCCCGTCACCATCAGGGCCTCGCCCGCATCCAGGGTGAAGGCGATGTCCGAAAAGATGCGGCGGCCGGAGCGGCGGACGGCGAGGTTCTGGGCGGTCAGCCGCACGGGATGATCTTGTCCTTGCCGCAGGCAGCACCTGCTCTTCCTTCTTCCCTTTCGGAAGAAGCCGGCCCGCAGAGCGCGGTCAGAGGAGCCAATATCCCGCGCGCCGAGCCGCGTCCACGCGGCACCGCACGCATCCACCCAAGGCATGCCTCGGCCTCAAGACACTCGTGGACCTCTGTCAGCCGACCGGTAGCGGCCAGTTTCGAAGTGTTCTATACCGCCCCCAGGCTGCGCCGCGCGAGTCTCAGGGCGTCCAAATCGCCCTTCGCGCAACAACCTGTCCGGGCACCCCCGGAGCGGCGCGCGCCGAGAGGCGCACCCAGCCGAGCACAGTTTTCGTGGCGCGGGTTATGCCTGCGCGTGTTCGACCAACCGCTCGCGAGGATCAATTCACCGTGGCATCGCTCGACAGCTTCCAGTCCCGCCAGACCCTCACCGTCGGGGACAAGTCCTACACCTATTATTCGATCCCCCATGCCGAGAAGGCGGGCCTCGCCAGCGCCACGGCCCTGCCGTTCTCCATGAAGGTGATCCTCGAGAACCTCCTGCGGTTCGAGGACGACCGGTCGGTGAAGAAGGACGACATTTCCGCCACCGTCGCGTGGCTCGGCAACCTCGGCAAGACCGAGACCGAAATCGCCTTCCGGCCCTCCCGCGTCCTCATGCAGGACTTCACCGGCGTGCCGGCCGTCGTCGACCTCGCGGCCATGCGCGATGCGATGGTCGCCCTCGGTGGCGACCCCCAGAAGATCAACCCCCTGGTGCCCGTCGATCTCGTCATCGACCATTCGGTGATCGTCGACGAGTTCGGGACCCCGAAGGCTCTGGCCGACAACGTGGCGCTGGAATACGAGCGCAACGGCGAGCGCTACACCTTCCTCAAGTGGGGCCAGACGGCGTTCGACAACTTTTCCGTGGTTCCCCCCGGCACCGGCATCTGCCACCAGGTGAATCTGGAATACCTTTCGCAGACGGTCTGGACCAAGGACGAGAACGGCACCGAAGTCGCCTATCCGGACAGCCTCGTCGGCACCGATTCGCACACCACCATGGTCAACGGTCTCGCCGTGCTCGGCTGGGGCGTCGGCGGGATCGAGGCGGAAGCCGCCATGCTGGGCCAGCCCCTCTCCATGCTGATTCCGGAAGTTGTGGGCTTCAAGCTGTCGGGCAAGCTGCCCGAGGGCACCACCGCCACCGACCTCGTGCTCACCGTGACGCAGATGCTGCGCAAGAAGGGCGTGGTCGGCAAGTTCGTGGAATTCTACGGCCCCGGCCTCGACGACATGGCGGTGGCCGATCGCGCCACCATCTCCAACATGGCCCCCGAATACGGCGCCACCTGCGGCTTCTTCCCCATCGACCGCCGCACCATCGACTTCCTGAAGGTCACGAGCCGGTCGGACGAGCGCATCGCCCTCGTCGAAGCCTACGCCAAGGCGCAAGGGATGTGGCGCGACGCCGACACCCCGGACCCGGTGTTCACCGACACCCTGGAACTCGACATGGGCGACGTGCGCCCGTCGCTGGCCGGCCCCAAGCGGCCGCAGGACCGGGTGCTCCTCGACGGTGCCAAGCCGGGCTTCGCCCAGTCCATGGAGACGGAGTTCAAGAAGGCGTCCGACCTCGCCAAGCGCTACCCCGTCGAGGGCGCGAACTTCGATATCGGCCACGGTGACGTGGTGATCGCCGCCATCACGAGCTGCACCAACACCTCGAACCCGAGCGTCATGATCGGCGCCGGGCTGCTGGCCCGCAACGCCGTGGCCAAGGGCCTGCGCTCGAAGCCGTGGGTGAAGACCTCCCTCGCCCCCGGCTCCCAGGTGGTGGCCGAGTACCTCGCCAGCGCCGGCCTGCAGCAGCCGCTCGATGCCCTCGGCTTCAACCTCGTGGGCTTCGGCTGCACCACCTGCATCGGCAATTCCGGGCCGCTGCCGGCTCAGATCTCGAAGGCGATCAACGACAACGACGTCGTCGCCGCCGCCGTACTCTCGGGCAACCGCAACTTCGAAGGCCGCGTGAACCCGGATGTCCGGGCGAACTACCTCGCCTCGCCGCCCCTGGTGGTGGCCTATGCGCTCGCCGGCTCGCTGCAGGTCGATCTCGCCACGGAGCCCCTGGGCACCGGGTCGGACGGCCAGCCCGTGTACCTCAAGGACATCTGGCCCTCGACGGCGGAGGTGCAGGAGTTCATCGAGGCCAACATCACCTCGGCCCTGTTCAAGTCCCGCTACGCCGACGTGTTCGGCGGCGACGCGTACTGGAAGGCCGTCGAGGTGACGGAGGCCGAGACCTTCAAGTGGGACTCCACCTCCACCTACGTGCAGAACCCGCCCTATTTCGAGGGCATGACCAAGACCCCGGCGCCCGTCGAGGACGTGGTCGAGGCCCGCATCCTCGGCCTGTTCCAGGATTCGATCACCACCGACCACATCTCGCCCGCCGGTAATATCCGGGCGAACTCGCCGGCCGGCGCCTATCTGCAGGAGCACCAGGTCCGGGTGCAGGACTTCAACCAGTACGGCACCCGCCGCGGCAACCACGAAGTCATGATGCGCGGCACCTTCGCCAACATCCGCATCAAGAACCAGATGGTGCGCGACGAGGCCGGCAACGTCGTCGAGGGCGGCTGGACCCTGTTCCAGCCCTCGGGTGAGCGGATGTTCATCTACGACGCCGCGCAGAAGTATCAGGCGCAAGGCACGCCGCTCGTGGTGTTCGCCGGCAAGGAATACGGCACCGGCTCGTCGCGCGACTGGGCGGCCAAGGGCACGAAGCTGCTCGGTGTCCGCGCCGTGGTGGCCGAGAGCTTCGAGCGCATCCACCGCTCGAACCTCGTCGGCATGGGCATCGTGCCCCTGGTGTTCCAGGGCGACACGAGCTGGGCCTCGCTGGGCCTCAAGGGCGACGAGACCGTGACGATCCTGGGCCTCTCGGGCGACTTGAAACCCCGCCAGACCCTGACGGCGCAGATCACTTCGGCCGACGGCACCAAACAGGACGTGCCGCTCACCTGCCGGATCGATACCCTCGACGAGCTCGAGTATTATCGGAATGGCGGCATCCTGCCTTACGTGCTGCGGTCCCTCGCGGCGTAGGGTTCGCCACGCCCAGTGAAACGAAGGCCCCATCCGCGAGGATGGGGCTTTTTTCGTTTCGGCGCTCTCGACAATCGTCCCTCGGGATGAATCTCGGCTTGCCCGACTTGAGACGACAGGGCGTTGAAGCGGACGTTAACGCCGATCAAATGGCCTCGACGGCACCGCGTGTCTTATCCTCAGCCAGATACGATTCCGGCGGGCGGGGCACCCTGGACGCTTCTTCCTCGTGGTCGTGTGCTGCCCCGAGATGGTCAAAGACTGTTCGCCCGCTGGGTCGCGCACGATTTCGAAGCACAAATTCCAGAATTTCGTGGATCCAGACTCGGCGGCCCATACGATAATACCAGCGGATTGCATGCCGTATCTTCGGGTCAGGATGCCATATCAGCCTCATGAGCGCTTTCGGGCGGAGCTGCGCGGCGGCCTCGATGAGCTTGACCCAAACGAAGAGGCGGATCGGAGACATCCGAGCCATCCCCAACACTTGGTGTTTGTAGTCCCATTTTGTTGGATCTTGCTGTACAATGGCACGGTCTTGAGCAAGCCTATAGTACGGCGTCCAGCGATGCGGCGTTACGTAGAGTGCCTGGATCTGGTCTGCGTCGTACGCGATGAGTTGGCGAAGCCCCCGGAATAGATCCAAATCGGTCTGATCCTCGAAGCCTGCGACCCACGTTGCCATCGAAAGGATTCCGTGCTGCCGCAGGAGGCGAATGGCCTCGCGGTCACGAGCGATTGTGCCGCCCTTCCGGATCAGCTTCAGCGTCGCCTCATCCGTATTCTCCATGCCCATGAGAAAGCGTTCAAAGCCGGCCTTTTTATAGAGATGAAGAATATCGGCATCGCGCACGATGTCATCGGCCCGCGTCGAGCCCACCAGAGTGACTGAAATATTTTCTTCGATTAGAGCCTCAAGGAAGGCGCGCCAGGGCTTGCGACCGGCGCTTGGATTTTCATCGGCGAAATTGAAGACCTCCACGGCATGATCATGGTGAAGACGCGCAATTTCTTTCGCCAGACGCACAGGGTCGCGGTGCCGCCACCGTGTCCAGAAACCACGTTGACCACAGTAGTTACAAAGATGCGGACAGCCGCGAGAAAATTGAATGACGACCGCTCGCTTGCCACCCCAATAGCTGTAGCGCGCGTGATCGATCAGTTCCCAACCGATCCGATAGGCGTCAAGATCGGTGATAACGCTCGCGGCACGGGTTGCTGCGGGCTGTCCATCGCGGATGAACGCGATGCCATCAATGTCGTCCAGAGCTTGGTTCAACTCAACCGCCCTCATGAGACGTCTCACGGTCTCTTCGCCTTCTCCGCGTACGATGGCCCGCACATAAGGCTCATGCGCGAGGATCTCTCGCCAGAAATAGGTCGGATGAACGCCGCCGTAGATAATCGCGACATCGGGGAGGGCTTGCACAACACGGGCCGCGACTTGTGCGATGATCGGGTGCCCCGACGATGAGCCTGCATGACCGAACAGGACGGCATCCGGTCTCCGTGCAACGATTGTCGCGGCGAGGTCCTTCAGCGCCATCGGACCGAGTTCCGCATCAATCAACGCGACATCGTGGCCGTCATCGATGAGGGGGCCACCGACAGAGAGCAACCCCAACGGAGGCAGTTGCTCTTTGGGGATACGGCTGCCGATGGCTGGATGGGGCACGTTTGCAAGGACAATCTTCAACTTGGGCCCCTCGATCAAATCCGTTGATCGACCATAGGCTGTGCGCCAGTAAGAAAGGGCAAACGGCCCGAGGCGCGTCCCTCTTGGTCCGTCAGCGGGACGGGGGACCTGCTTCGAGGCCGGAACGCGCCTCACGCAGCCTCGGCTGCCCCACCGGTGAATTCCCGCCACAACAAAATCAGCGCTGCCATCACGGCAGGCCCCAGGAACAACCCCAGCAACCCGAAGGTCTCGACGCCGCCCAAAATCCCCAGCAGCACCCACAGGAACGGCAGTTGCGTCGTACCGCCGATGAGGGCGGGGCGGACGAAGTGGTCTGCCACGAAGGTGACGACGAAGCCCGCCACCACGACGATCACGGCCGGCACCACGGAGCCGCCGGCCAGCAGGACCAGGGCAGCTGCGCCGAACACCAGGGGGGCTCCGAACGGGATCATGGCCGCCACCGCCGTCAGCGCCCCGAGCAGCACCGGATGCGGCACCCCGGCGAAGACGTAGACGATCCCGAGGAGCACACCCTCGCCGAGGCCGACGAGGACGAGGCCGTCGACGGTGCCGTGGACGGAAGCCACCATCTGGCGGGCGACCCGCTCGCCGCGCGGGCCGAACAGGCGGGTGATCGCAGTGAGAACCTGCCGAGTCACCAACGCCCGGTCGCGGAACAGGAAGAACAGGGCGACAAGGCTGAAGCCGAACAGCACCACGCGCCGGACGATCTGTGCCCCGAGGCTGCGCGACAGGCCGATGGCGGTGGACTTGTCGAGGTGGTGCAGCAGTTCGGCGCCGGCCTTCGGGTGGCTGAGATTGGCCGCCCACCACGCGCTCGCCTGGGCGCCGAAGGGGATGTGCGCCAGGAAGTCCGGCACGGGCAGGCCGGTCTGCTCGGCCGAGCGCGCCAGGGCGATGACGTCGTGCGCCTCCCGCGCCGCCTCGATGCCGAGCAGCACCAGGGGCAGGAGGAACACCAGGGCGACGGCGAGGGTGAACAGGCTCGGCAGCAGGAGGTTGTGCCGCCCCGGCGGCCAGCGCCGCTCGGCGCGGGCGTAGAGCGGCCCCAACGCAATGGCGAGGATCACCGCCCAGGCCAGGGCCGGCAGGAACGGATGCAGCACCCAGAGCCCGAGGGCGACGAGCGCCAGGACCAGGAACACGCGCGCCGCTCCCTGCGCCCGCGGCGTCAGGGCGCCGGGCGGCGGCGGGAGCGCATCGAAGTCACGCGAGGGTGGGGCGGTCGGGGGCAGAGCCATGGGTATCTCGCGAGGGGATGCGGCGGCCAGCACGGCCGAACCCGGAACATCATCCCTCCGGGAGGCGCATCTAGGTCGCGCAGCACGCGGGTGGAATGCCCAGCCGCACACGATGTCGCGGCGCCCGCGAGAAAGCCTCACGGTTGCCCGGCCTACCCCCCTCGTGTAAGGGACCGCCTTCATCTTTCGACGGCGGCGCGGCGCGCCGTCCGGCAGGACATGCTGCGCGACCGGGGGCGCCGGGCACCATGGGCCGGCCTCGGGTCCGCCCCTCCTGGGCGTGGGCCTCACGGGCGGCGGGATATCCAGACAACACGGCGAGAACGCATGTCCGACCTGACCCAGACCGCCACCTTCGACCGCGTCGCGGACATCATTGCCGACACCGCCGACATTCCGCGCGACACCATCACGCCGGAGAGCCACGCCATCGACGATCTCGGCATCGATTCGCTGGCCTTCCTCGACATCGCCTTCGCGGTGGACAAGGCCTTCGGCATCAAGCTGCCCCTCGAGCGCTGGACCCAGGAAGTCAACGAAGGCAAGGTCCCGGCCGAGGAATACTTCGTCCTGAAGAACCTCTGCGCCCGCATCGACGCCCTGGTTGCCGAGAAAGCCGCCAAGGCCTGATCGGCGCCGAAAGTCACATCATGCGGCTCGAATATTTCGAGATGATCGACACGGTAACGGCCCTCGACCGGGCCGCCGGCCGCATCGAGGCCCGGGCACGGGTGCCCCTGGAAAGCCCGGTCTTCGAAGGGCACTTTCCCGGCCATCCCCTGGTGCCGGGCGTGCTCCTGACCGAGACCATGGCCCAGGCCTCGGGCTACCTCATCCTCGCCCATCTCGAATTTCGGATGATGCCGTTCCTCATGGGCGTCGACAAGGCGCGGTTCCGGGCCTTCGTCGGCCCCGGCGCGGACCTCGTGGTCGAGGCGAGCCTGGAGCATGACGGCTCGGGCTATGCCGTGACCAAGGCGGCGATCCGCCACGACGGCAAGCCCCTGTGCAACGCCGAGTTGCGCTTTCGCACCATGCCGTTTCCGGACGGCCTCGACGGCCCCATGCGCGACCGGGCCCGGCGGATCGGCCTGCTAGAGCTCGCGGCAATCCCGACGCAGGCGGAGCCCGCATGACCAGCGTCGTCGTCACCGGCCTCGGCCTCGTCTCCAGCGCGGGCGAGGGCCTTGGCGTCCATCTCGAAGCGCTGACGGCCGGCGCCCCGGCCCGCACGGACACGGAGCGCTTCGCGCCCTACACCGTGCACCCCGTGGCGCCCCTCGCGCTGGACGGTCAGATCCCCAAAAAATCCGACCAGCGGCAGATGGAGCCGTGGCAGCGGCTCGGCGTCTACGCCGCCGGCCTCGCCCTCGATTCGGCGGATTTAAAGGACAACGCCGCCCTCAAGGCGGCCATGCACCTCGTTGTCGCCTGCGGCGGCGGCGAGCGCGACACGGAGGTGGACGGGGCGATCCTCACGGGGTTGCGCGACGCCGCCGATCCGGGCGCCTACCTCAACGAGCGCCTGCTCAACGACCTGCGTCCGACCCTGTTCCTCGCCCAGCTGTCGAACCTGCTCGCCGGCAACATCGCCATCGTGCACGGGGTCACGGGGGCGTCCCGCACCTTCATGGGCGAGGAGGCCGCCGGCACCGATGCCCTGCGCATCGCCCAGGCCCGCATCGCCTCGGGGCAGGTCGCGTGCATGCTGGTCGGCGGCTCCTACAGCGCCGAGCGCCCCGACGTAATGGTGGTGCACGAGATGGGCGGCTACCTGCGCGCCAAGCCGTTCCGACCGGTCTTCTCGCGGGAGGGCGCCGACGAGGCCGGGTTCATCCTCGGCAGCGGCGCGGCCTTCCTCGTCCTCGAATCGGCCGAGCATGCCCACGCGCGCGGTGCCAAGGCCCTCGCCCGCCTCATGCCCGTGGGCAGCGACCGCTCCCGGCGCGAGCCCGGCGCCACGGCGGCGAGCCTCAACGCCCTGTGGCGGGCCGCAGGTCTCATGGCGCCCGACCGGGTGATCTCGGGCGCCACGGGCGTCGCCGGCATCACGGCGGAGGAGGGCGCCGCCCTCGCGCGCCTCGCGCCCGGTGTGCCCGTGACCGCCTTGGGCGACGTCACCGGCCACACCCTCGAGGTGACCGCCCCGTTCGGCGCGGCCCTCGCGGCCGGGCTGGTGGCCGCGGGCGCGGCCCGCGAGGTCGCCATCACCACCGTCGGCCACCGTCGCGGCGAAGGCGTGATCCGCGTCTGCGCGGCGTGAAGCATGCGGGAAACGGTGTAAGACGACGCGATGACTGACACTTCCTCCCGCGACACGAAGAACCGCCCCCTGGTGGCGGTCACCGGCCTCGGCATCGTGACCTCCCTCGGCCAGGGCCAAGCCGACAACTGGGCCGCCCTCACGGTGGGACGCTCGGGCATCCACGCCATCCGGCGCTTCCCCACCGAGGGTCTGCGCACGCGCATCGCCGGCACCGTCGATTTCCTCGACACCGACCCGTTGGTGGCGCCCTTGCTGTCGCAGCGCTTCGCCGAGGAAGCCGCCGAGGAGGCCATCGCCCAGGCGGGGATCGGCGGCCGCGGCCGCTTTCCCGGCGCCCTGTTCATCGCGGTGCCGCCCGTCGAGATGGAGTGGCCGCAGCGCCAGGCCATGGCTGAAGCCTCCGGCCAGAACGGCGCTGTCACCTACACGGATCTGCAGCGCGCCGCCGCCAGCCGGCGCTTCGATGCGTGGCACGATCTCTTCATCTTCGGCACCGTAGCCGATCACATCGCCGACCGCTTCGGCACGCAGGGCTCACCGATCTCGCTCTCCACCGCCTGCTCGTCGGGGGCGACGGCGATCCAGCTCGGCGTCGAGGCGATCCGCCGGGGCGAGGTGGAGGCGGCGCTCTGCATCGGCACGGACGGATCGGTGAACCCCGAATCCCTCATCCGCTTCTCCCTGCTCTCCGCCCTCTCGACCCAGAACGATCCACCGGAAGGGGCCTCGAAACCGTTCTCCAAGAATCGCGACGGCTTCGTCATGGGCGAGGGCGCCGGAGCCCTGGTGCTGGAGAACGCCGAATCGGCCCGCGCGCGCGGCGCGACGATTCTCGGCTACGTGCTGGGCTGCGGCGAGAAGGGCGACGGCTTCCACCGCACCCGCTCCAGCCCCGACGGGGCGCCCGGCATCGCGGCGATCCGCGCGGCCCTCGACGATGCGGGCGTGACGCCCGACGCCATCGACACCATCAACGCCCACGGCACCTCGACGCCGGAGAACGACAAGATGGAGGCCATGGGCTGCGCCGCCGTGTTCGGCGAGCGCATCGGCCGCCTGCCGATCTCTTCGAACAAATCGATGATCGGCCACACCCTCACGGCGGCCGGGGCCATCGAGGCGGTGATCTCGCTCCTCACCATCGCCCACGGGCGCATCCCGCCCAACATCAACTACGCGGTGCCGGACCCGACTCTCGCCCTCGACGTGGTCGCCACCGCCCGCGACGCGCGGGTCTCCCGCGTGCTCTCGAACTCCTTCGGCTTCGGCGGGCAGAACACCTGTCTCGTCCTCGGGGACGAACCCGCATGACGGACGCAACTGCGCCCACCCGCGTCCTCGTCACCGGCGGCGCCTCGGGCCTCGGCCGGGCCATCGTGCGCGGCCTCGTCGCCGCCGGCCACGACGTCGCCTTCACGTACCGCTCCTCGGGAGAGGCGGCCGAAGCCCTGGTGGCGGACCTCGCCGCCGCCCATCCCGACCGCAGCGTCACCGCCCACACCCTCGATCTCGCGGACCGCACGGCGCTGGACGCCTTCTGCGAGACCGTCGAGGCCGAGAGTTTCCACGGCTTCGTCCACAATGCCGGCCAATCCTCGGACGCGCTGGCGGCCATGCTCGATCAGGATCGGGCCGAAGCCGCCATGCAGGTGAATTTCTGGTCCCTGACCCGCCTCGCCAAATCCCTGGTGCGGGGCATGATCCGGGCCCGCGCCGGCCGAATCGTCGCCATCGGTTCCGTGGCGGCACTTCGGGCCAATCCGGGCAACGCGGCCTATGCGGCGAGCAAGGGCGCGCTCATCGCCTATTGCCGGACGCTCGCCATCGAATCGGCCAAGCGCGGGGTAACGGTGAACGTGATCGCACCGGGCTTCATCGACACCGATATGATGGCGCCTTACGCCGCCCACCGGGCCGGCATGGAACGCCAGATTCCCGCCGGGCGCTTCGCGAAACCCGAAGAGGTTGCCGCACTCGCCACCTTCCTCATGGGGGAGGGCGCGGCCTACATCACCGGCGCGGTGCTGCCCGTGGATGGCGGCCTCACGGCGATGATGGGCGTGCACCGCACCTGATGCGGCGTCCGCCCCCGCGCACGACCCGTCGAGGCAAATCCCGGGGCCGCAGGAAACCCGCCCTGCGTCTCGTGCTCGTCCTCCTGGCCGCCGTCACGGCGACGTCGGTCCTCGTGGCGACACCGGCCTCGGCCGTCGAGTCCTATCGCGTTGCCGGCCTCCCCCTCGGCGAGGGGCTGAGTATCCGCGAGGCGCCGGATGCCGAGGCACCGTCGCTGGGACAGCTTCCCGTGGGGGCGCGCCTGCGCGGGTTCGGCTGCACCAGCGATACCCCGAGCGGCCTGACCTGGTGCCGCGTCAAGGGCGGGCGCCTCCTCGGCTGGGCGCGGCGGCGCTACCTCTCCCCGGATTGACGCAACGCCAATCGCGCAGCCCTTCAACACTTGTTTACCATACCGAGAGCAAAGTCCGATGCGTAGGCCGGTTCGTTCACCGACCTGCCCAAGGCCCCGCCAAAACGGCGCGGCGCCCCAGTCGGACGGCGCATGTATCTGTTCACCACGCCCACCGCCCCCCGTGACACCGGCGCCAGCCGCGAGACGGCGACGCGCACCCCGACGGGGGCGAACGCGACCGTCATCGACGCGATCCGCACGGGGGCCCAGAGCTCGGGCGCCGGGTTCGACTATCTCCTCGCCACGGCTCAGCGCGAATCCGCCCTCAATCCCACGGCCAAGGCCGGCACGTCCTCGGCCACGGGCCTGTTCCAGTTCATCGAGCAGACCTGGCTCGGCACCATGAAGAATGCCGGGCCGAAGCTCGGCCTCCAGGCCTATGCCGATGCCATCACGGCGCGGCCGGACGGCACCTACACGGTGGCGGACCCCGATGCGCGCCAGACCATCCTGGATCTGCGCCGCGACCCCAAGACCGCCGCGACGCTTGCCGGTGCCCTGACCCAGCGCAACGGCGAGGCCCTGACGGCCGCCCTCGGCCGCGAGCCCACGGGGGGCGACCTCTATGCCGCCCACGTCCTCGGGGCGCGGGGCGCCGTCGCGCTCATCAACACGGCGCAGGCGAGCCCGGCCCGGGCCGCCGCCCTCGACATGCCCGAAGCCGCCGCCGCCAACCGCAACCTGTTCTACGACAAGACCGGCCGGGCCCGGGGCGCGGCTGAACTCTACGCCCTCCTGTCCACGGCCCATGCCGCGACGCCGCCCGCCCCCACCGTGAGCATCGCCGGCCTGCCCGAGGGCACCACCGCCTACGCCAGCCTCGACGGAAGCCTGCGCTCCCTGTTCCAGACGGACAAGCGCCAGGGCGCCGTCTCGGAGGGGGTGGCCAAGCTGTGGCAGGTGCGGGGCACCATGGATACCGGCCGTCCGGCGCCGACCTACTTTCCGCGCTCGGACGCCACGGCCGATTCCACCGTGGCGGTGCCCCCTCCCGCGGCGGTGGAGAATTCGGCATCCGTGCCGGCCGCCGGGGAAAGGACGCCCGCCGGCACCGCCCTTGTCGGCGCTCCGTTACCGCCGCGTCGACCGGCCGAGTTCGTCACCGCAGCCGCACATGGCGCTTCGCCAGCACAAGGCATCGCGGCCGCGCCGAGCGCCGCCGCCCCCCTCAATCTCTCCCTCTATACCGTCCGGAGCGGCCTATGATGATCCGCCAGTTCCTCGCCCTGACGCAGCATGTCTCGCCCTCGCGGCGGGCGGAGGGCGCGAAGGCCCTGGTCTGGGCCTCCTTGAACGGACACCTCACCCCGGACACGGCCGAGCGAGCACGATCCACCATCCTCGCGCTCCTCGACGATCCGGCCACCCAGGTGCGCCGAGCCCTAGCGGAAGCTTGCGCCACAAGTGCGGCGGCACCCCGCGCCCTCGTGGTCGCCCTGGCCGGAGACGTGGCCGACATCGCCGCCCTCGTCCTGAAGCACTCCCCCGTCCTCACCGATGCCGACCTCGTCGACGGCGTTGCCATCGGCTGCGAGATCACCCGGCAGGCTATCGCCGAGCGGCGGGACCTGTCCTACGCCGTGTCGGGCGCCATGGCGGAGATCGCCGGGCCGCGCGCCCTCACGGCGCTCGCCATCAACCACTCCGCCGGCATCACCATCGGCAGCCTCCTGCGCCTCGTGGAGCGCCATGGCGACGACGCCCCCCTGCGCGAGGCCCTGCTGACCCGGCCCGATCTTCCCCTCGAAGTCCGTCAGGCCTGCACCGACCGGGTCGCCGAGGCCATGGCCCACCTCGCCGTGGCGTCGGGCTGGCTCACGGCCGCGCGGGGCGAGCGAGCCGGACGGGAGGCCCGCGAACGCTCGACCCTGTCTCTCAGCGCCGGGGCATCGCCGCAGGATCTCGGCCGCCTCGTCGCCTATCTGCGCCGCAACGGGCAGCTGAATGCCGGCCTGATCCTGCGGGCGATCCTCTCGGCCCACATGCCGTTCGCCGAAACCGCCTTGGCCGACCTCGCCGACCTGCCCCCGGCCCGCGTGGCGGGCCTCATGCACGAAGGATCGAGCGCGGCCTACGCCGCCCTCCACCGCCGGGCGGGCCTGCCGTCCCAACTCCTGCCGGCCTTCACCGCCGCTCTCTCGGCCTGGCGCGAAGCCGGGCGGGGCGAGGGCACCGCGCACGGCGCCGCCCTGTCGTGCCTCATGATCGAACGGGCCATCTCCGCCTGCGAGACCCTTCCGTTCACCGAAGCCCAGGGGGTTCTCGCCCTGCTGGCCCGGTTCGAGGCCGAGGCGGCCCGCGAGGCCGCGCGCGACGCGACCCGCGAGCGGACCCGGGCGAGGGCCGAGCACGCCGGCCTCGAGCACCGCGTCGAAACCGCACCCTCGGCGTTCGCAGAGACCGCCACGGAGGCGAAGTCGCCGAAGCAATCCGCCGACTTGGATCGTCAGTCTCCCGCGCTGCCGCCGGCCGCCATCGAGCTCCCCGAGGCGACGCCTATTCCGCTCAAGCCGACGCCTCGTCCGGCCACGGAACAGCCTGTGGCGATCCTCGACGCGGAGTGGCGCGAGGCCCAGGAAGGTCTGCGCGACGCCGCCGCCCTCCGGCGGACTCTCGACGCGGTGGTGGAGATCACCGGACACCACGTCCCGGCAGAGGCTCCCGCGCTGCCCATCGCCGTGGCCGAGGCGCCGGCGGAACCGCAGGTCCTCCCGACGGAGGCCGAGCGCGCCGATCCCGTCGGCCTCATCTTCGAGGCTTTGCCCCACGCGATCCTGGCCGAGTTCCAGGCGAATCGCGATGCGCGAGACTGCGGCGCCGCCTCCGGAGCCCATGGGCCGACCACGGAGGCGCCAGACGCCATCCCGGACGAACTCGTGGTGAGCTACCGCGGCGATCGCCCCCGAATCCGGGTCCACCTCGCCGCCTGAAGCGACGCTCGACCTCAGCCGAACTGCTCGCGCAGGATGCGCTCATCGAGGCTGTGGCCGGGATCGTGCAGCAGCACGAGGTTGGTGGCGTGGTCGAGCCAAGTCTCGACGGTGGCGACCCGGCGGAACTCCGTGTGGTCGGCCACCGCCGCCACGGGTCGGTGCTCGGCATCGAGAACCTCGATGAAGATGCGGGCGTAATCCGGCAGCAGTGCCCCGCGCCAGCGGCGCGGCCGGAAGGCCGAGATCGGCGTCAACGCCATCAGGCGGGCGTTGAGGGGCAGGATCGGCCCGCCCACCGAGAGGTTGTAGGCGGTGGAGCCGGCGGGCGTCGCCGCCAGCACGCCGTCGGCGATGAGTTCGGGCAGGCGGACATGGCCATCCACGGAGATCCGCAGCTTGGCGGTCTGGTGGGTCTGGCGCAGCATGGAGACTTCGTTGAGGGCCCGGGCCCGGTGGCGGCGCCCCTCCGTGTCCACAGCCTCCATCATGAGGGGATGGATGCGGCTGCGCTTCGTGTGTTCGAGGCGCTCCAGCAGGTCTTCCTCACGATACTCGTTCATGAGGAAACCAACGGTGCCGCGATTCATGCCGTAGATCGGAGTGCCGGCATCCATGAAGCGGTGCAGCGCCTGGAGCATGAGCCCGTCGCCACCGAGCGCCACCACCACGTCCGCCTCCTCGGGGGGCACATGGTCGTAGCGGCGCATCAGGGCCTCCGCGGCCTGGCGCGCATCGTCCGTCGGGCTCGCGATGAACGCGATCGAGTTGAAACGCCGCGACATGAACCCTCGTCCGCCCTGTTGACCCGGTGGCGATCCGGTCCCACCCCGGAGCCGAGCGCGTCCCGCGAGGGTACCGCCGGTCCGCGACTGGGAGACCCATAGCATGGAGCGTCCACTTCTCGTCTACACCACCTTCCCGGATGCCGAGGTCGCCCTTAGCGTCGGAGAGGCTTTGGTGCGGCTGCGGCTGGCTGCCTGCGTCAACGTGCTGCCGGGGATGCGCTCGGTCTACGCCTGGAAGGGCGCCGTGGAGCAGGCCGACGAGGTCGTGGCCCTGATCAAGAGCCGTGAAACCCTGGCCGAGCCCCTCGCGGCGGCCCTGAAGAGCCGCCATCCCTACGAGACCCCTATCGTGCTCCATTTGCCCGTGTCCGAAGCCGACCCGGAGACCTTGGCTTGGATCCTGCGCGAAACCGCTCCGGATCAGGCCCCGTTCAACGGGTAGCTCCGCCCCTTCCACACGGCGGCGCCGGCGGTCTTGCGACGCAGGAGCACGTTCCACTGGATCGCCAGGGCCACGGCGACGGTGAGGGGATGGAGCGGGATCGTGGTCCAGGGTTCGCGCATCGCCAGGGTGATGGCCGCCCGCGCCCCGAGGGAGAGGAGGAGGGCGAGGCACGCCAGCCCGGCCGCCCCGGGACCGACGAGGCCGAAACCGGCCAGGACGAGAATGGCAACGGGCAGGATGTGCCCGCCGAACAGCAGGGTGGTCCAGACCGGCAGGGCGCGGGGCGTCGCCATGCCCTCATGGGCGTTCTTCGAGAACCCGGCCCAGGCCTCGCCCCAAGTCCGGTACATCCGGCAGGTGGCAAGGGCCGCCCCCGCCACGAGGTCGGTGCGGTGCCCCGCCCGGCGGAAGAGTCGCGCCAACAAGACGCCGTCGTGCAGGAAGGCCCGGATGGCGCCGTGGCCGCCGCTCGCCGCGTAGACCGCGCCATCGACGAGGACGAGCTGGCCGCACGCCGCCCCGAGCGACGGGCGCAGCGACCCGCGCATCATCGGGATCGGCAGGTAGCCGACGAGGAGGAAGCCGATCATCGGCACGGTGAGGCGCTCGCCAAGGGTCTCCATGCGCTGGCGCGGCACGGCGCTGACGAGGGCGGCGCCGGTGTCGACGGCGTGGGCGGCCAGCGCCGCCGCGCCCCCCGGCGCCAGGGTCACGTCGGCATCGATGAAGAGAAGATGCGGCCCCCGCGCCGCGGCGGCGAGCACCGAACAGGCGTGGTTCTTGCCAGTCCAGCCCTCGGGCAGGGGCGGGACCGCCAGGAGCCGCGCCCGTGGATCGGTGGCGGCGATCTCCTGCACGAGGGACGCGGTGGCGTCGGTGGAGTGGTCGTCGCCCACCAGCACTTCAATGGTGACGCCCGTGGTGGCCAGTGCCGCCCGCACAGTACCGACGATGGTGGCGGCCTCGTCGCGGGCCGGGATCAGGATCGAAACATCCGGAATGGCGGAGGAATTCGGGAGCCGGGACGAATCGACCTCCGGCGCGACGGACTCCCTCTCCTGGAAGGAGAGGGCGGGGGTGAGGTGTGGTCCATTTCCCGATCGGTCAGACAGCTCACCCTGTCCCTTTCCTTCCAAGGGAGGTGACCCGCGATGCCCCTGATAAGTCCGCATCCGCAGAGCCGCGAGGTTCACGGCGGCGAGGACCGCCGGCAGCAGGGCGAGAAGGACCGAAAGAATCGCGAGGGCGAGGATCACGGCAATCTGTCTTCCTCGGTCGCCTGATCCAGCCCCGCTCGGTGGGCGGGGTCGAAGCGGCGCCCCGTCAGGGCCGCGCGCAGGCGCCGCCCGAGATCGTAGATGCCGCCGACACCCTTGGCCCCCGAGACCAGGGCGGTGAACCGGGCCGGATCGCGAGCGATGACGTCGGCGGCGAGGCGGTCGAGGGTGTCGGTCAGGGCCGCCTCCATCCGGGCGAGGCGCTCGGGCCGGGGGAGGGCGAGGAGATCGGCGCCCCGGACCGGCGCCCCGAAGGCGGCACAGGCTTCCGCGCCGCGCTCCTCCCAGAAGGCGTAGTCGAGGGCCAGCGGCACGAACAGGGTGTCGGGCGCGAGTTCGGGCAGGCGGGCGACGCCGCCGCGAAGATCGAGGGGCCGCGCCCGCACATCGGCGAACCGCCCCTGCGCGGTGATCCAGATCATGGCCTCCGGTCGCGCCAGAATGTTTCGCGAGGCCTTGAGGAACTGGGCGGCCCCCCGCGCCGAGTCGAGATCGACCGCGAAGGCGCCGATGCGGGAAAAGATCGCGTAGCGTTCCAGCATCTGGGCATCGAACGGCGCGTGGCTCGTCCGCTTCGGAAATAACCGGCCGGCGAGGAGGATCACCACGGCGGCGTCCCACCAGGCCGGGTGGTTACAATAGACCACGATGGGTCCGGGATGGTCGGCAAAGCGCGGCACGCCCCAGCGCGCGAGGCGCAGGGCGTTCATGTGGCGGCGCAGGAACCGGTCGAAATACCCGACCATGAACCGCCAGACGAGGGGCGAGCGGGTCGGCTCAGACACCACCCGTCCCTACGCGCTGGCCCTGACCTCGCCCCGCGCGTCGGTGTCGAGGGCATCGGCCGCGATCCAACCCGACATCATCACCATGGGCATGCCGGGACCGGGATGGGCGGCGCCGCCCGCGAGATAGAGACCCCGGACCTTGCGCGAACGGTTGCCGGGCTTGAACGCCCCCATGAACTTACCGTGCGAAGCCAGACCGTAGATCGCGCCGTTGAGCACCTTGTAGCGCTCGTGGATGTCCTGCGGTGTGAGGTGGCGCTCGACGACGATGCGGTCTTCGAGGTCCGGCATGCCGGCCGTGCGCTTGAGCTTGTCAAGAATCACCTGCCGGTAGGCCGGGAACATCTTGGTCCAGTCGTGGTGCGGCCGGAGATAAGGCGTGTGGACGAGGACGTAGAGGGCCTCGCCGCCCTCCGGCGCCACGCTCGGATCGGTGGAGGAGGGGGCCGCGAGATAGGCCGTCGGATCGGGAGCCGGCTCGCCCTTGCGGTAGATGTAATCGAACTCCTCCTCCGGGTCGCGGGAGAAAACGAAGTCGTGATGGGCGAGGTGCTCGTAGCGCTTGTTGAGGCCGAGATAGAGCACCACGCCTGAACAGGCCGGTTCGAAGCTCTTCTTCTCATAAGATCGCCCGACCGCGCCGCCGACCAGTTCGCGGTAGGTGCGGACCGAATCCATGTTCGAGATCACGGCGTCGAACGGGGTGGTGCCGGCGGCGGTCCGCACCCCCTTCACGGCGCCGTTCTCGATGGCGAGCCCCGTGACTTCCTCGCCCGGTCGCAGGGTGGCGCCGAGCTCGCCCGCGAGCTTCGACAGGGCCTCGGCCACGGCACGGGTGCCGCCCATGGGGTACCAGACTCCCTCGGCCGTCTGCATGTGCGCGATGGCGCAGAGCACGGCCGGCGCGCCGTAGGGCGAGGAGCCGACATATTGCACGAAGTGATCGAGCATCTGCGCGAGGCGCGCATCCTTGACCTTCGACCGGATGGTGCCGGCCACCGACGAGCCCATGCGCAGGGACAGGACGTCCCGCAGGGTGCCGGGGTTCATGTTGGCGCGGATATCGATGGTGTCGAACAGATCCTCCACCGCCTTCCAGAAGAAGAACTTGTTGGAGACGCCGTGGAGGTGCTCGGAAATCTCAATAAATTTTTTATAACCCTCCCCCGCCCCCGTGCCCGGGGCGAAGCGGTCCATATCCGCCGCCATGGTGGACACGTCGGCCATGAGGTCGATGCGGGTGTTGTCGTCGAAGAAGCAGCGCCATTGCGGGTCGAGGCGGCGCAGGTCGAGGTAGTCGCGGATGTCGCGCCCGGCCTCCTGGAAGATGCGCTCCAGCACCTTCGGAACGGTGAGGATGGTCGGCCCCATGTCGAACCGGAACCCGCCCTCGTGCAGCACCGCCGCCTTGCCGCCGAGCCAGTCGTTCTTGTCGTAGAGCGTGACGGCATGGCCGCGCGCCGCACTCACGCAGGCCGCCGCGAGGCCACCCAACCCCGCGCCGACGACGGCGACCGAAGACCCAGCCCGCATAGTGACGTTACTCCCGGAGCGAACGACCGCCGCCCTCATACCACGAAGCTAAGCCGCTCGCCCGACGGGTCAACGCGTTAACCCGTCGCGGCGGCGATTACGCCCCGCGCCGCGACACCAGCCCCACGGCCCCCACCAGACTCACCGCCGTCACCGCCGCCATCACGGCCCAGGCCGGCAGGGCGGCGCCGGCGCCTTCCCCCAAGGCCGTCTGGTAGGCCTCGATGGCCCAGGCATTGGGGGTGAACCAGCCCGCCTGCTGCAGCCAGGGCGGCATGAGGAAGCGGGGCACCATGCTGCCGCCCACCGCCGAGAGCAGGAGCACGCCGAAGGTGGCGGCGAGGTGCGCCTGCTGCCGGGTGGCGGCCGCCGCGCAGGCGGCGAGCGCCAGCCCCGCCGCCATGGCGGAGACGAGGAGCGTGGTGACGATCCAGGCACCCCAATGCGGGCGCAAATCGACGCCGTGCAGGAGGCTCGCGGCGGCGAAGATGAGCCCCGCCTGCACCGCGCCTTGCAGGACCAGGAAGGCGAACTTGCCGAGCACGACGACGGCGAGGCCGCCCGGGGCCGCCGTCAATCGATCGGCGAGGCCGCCCTGGCACTCCTCCACCAGGGACAGCGCCCCCTGCATGGCGGCGAACAAGAGGAACACCGCCGCGATGGCCCCGGCATAGTAGCCGACCCGATCGTTTCCGCCGCCCGTGGCCGTGCTCCGGGTTTCGACGAGGGACGCGAAGGAGAACGGCTCCTTGCGGGCACGCTGCTCGGCGAAGGCTTCGTTGAGGAAGGCCCGCTCGTCGGCACCGATCTTCCCCGAGCGCTCCACGTCGGCGACGATGCGGCCGAGGACCACGTCCGGCAGGGCGGCGTTGAGCACGCGCTGGAACTGGCCAAGCGCGATGGGCGTGGCGAGCGCCCGCGCGGGGTTCTCGACCAGGATCACGGGCGCCTCGGAGGTCGCCCCCGAAGGCGGGGCATCGAGATCACCGCGCAGGACGAGGGCGGCATCGACCTCGCCCCGGCGCACGGCGGCGGCGGCTTGTCCCACATCGGTGGCCGGCAGGCGGGTGATGCGTAAGGATGGATCCGCCTCGAGGGCTGCGACGAGGCGCGTCGTCGTCGCCGTGCGGGCAAGGTCCGCCAATCCGACATGGATGCGGATGCGGTCGCCGAGCGCCCCCGAGAAGATCGCCGCGAAGATCACGAAGATCACGGTGGGCAGCACGAAGGCCATGATCAGGGCGGCGCGGTCGCGCACGAGGCCGAGCAGCATTACCCGGAAAGCGGCGGCGATCATGGGGCGTCCGCCAGGGCCTGGGAGGGGGCGGGCTCACGCAGGCCCAGGACGTCGCGGTAGACGGCGTCGAGGCCGAGGGCGCGGATGCGGATCTCGGCGACGGGCACGCCCGCGTCCCGCAACGCCGCGAGTTGCGCCGCCGCGTCGGTCGGGCGGCCGGCGGCGGGGCGTGCCCGCCAGGTCAGGCCGGTATCCACGGGGGTAAAGCCGGCGCGGCGCAAAGCGGCCTCGGCCGGGCCGGCGGCGAGTCCCGACAGGGCGATCTCGTGCTCGGGTGCACCGTCGCGCAGGCGCGCCAGGAGATCCGACAGGGCGCCCTCGCGCACGATGTGGCCGGACTTGAGGAAGGCCGCCCGGTCGGCGAGGCGCTCGGCCTCGGCGAAATCGTGGGTGGCGATGAGGAGGGCCGCCCCGGCCCGGCGCAGGCGCTCGAGCACGGCGTGGATCGCCGCCCGCGCCTGGAGATCGACACCTTGCGTCGGCTCGTCGAGGAGCACGAGGCGCGGCCGAGCCATGAGGCTCGCGGCGATGTTGACCCGGCGCTGGTAGCCGCCCGACAGCAGGCCGACGGGGCGCCCGGCGACCTCGGCGATCCCCGTGAGGTCGAGGGCATCGGTCACGGCGGCCCGGCGCTCGGCGCGGCGCAGTCCGGCGAGGCGCGCGAACACGTCGAGGTTTTCCGCGACCGTGAGGCGCGCATAGAGGGCGATGTCCTGCGGCACCCAGCCGATGGCGCGGCGGGCTTCCGGCATGGTGTGCGGATCGTGCCCGGCGATGCGCACAGAGCCGGCATCCGGCGCGAGGCGCCCGGCGACGAGGCGCATCAGCGAGGTCTTCCCCGCGCCGTTGGGGCCAAGCAGGGCGAGGGTCTCGCCGGCGCGCAGGTCGAGGTCGATGCCGTCGAGGACGCGGCGGTCGCGGTAGCTCAGGGCAGCGCCCCGGACCACCACCAGGGGCACGGCGGAGGACACGGGGGCGGTCAGCGGCGGGGCAGGGCGCGGGTCAAGCGCACGCGCAACGACAGACCCGGTTCGCGGACCGTGATCCGGGCACGGGCGAAGTCCGGTCGGGCCGTGCGCTCGGGCGGACCCGAGAAGCCGTAGGGCTCGGTGGGAAGGCCGAGGCTGGTGCGGTCGAGGCGGCCGTTGCCGTTCTCGTCCTGGAACGCGGCGATGGCGTAGGTGCCGGGCGCGACGTCCTCGAAGACGATCCGCTGGATCGTGCCCGATACGGGCGCATCCCGGCCCATCCGGCACTCGGCCTCCGTGAGTCCGCCCTGGCACAGGGCGACGTAGAGGGAGGAGGGCAGGGGCTCGATTCCGTCGACGGTCACCTCCACGGTGGCGGCCAAGGCGGGAGCCGCCGCGAGACCAACCACAACGGTCACAACATGCACCATGGCATGACCCAGCGCGGACCGTCGAAGGGACGCCACGGCACGCCCTCCCCTGGAGGGAGAGGTTTGGGGTGAGGTGTGGTCCATCTCCGAAGAGGCCACGCACCTCACCCTATCCCTCTCCTTCCAGGAGAGGAGACCCACGGCGCCTCCAACGCGTCCATCGAATCGGGCCGCTCCCGACCGACCGATCCGGTCCCCCGAAAAACCCCTCACGCGGCGTCGCCCGAGGCGGCCAGGGGCGCCGTGGTCGGGACCCCGGCGGCCTCGGCGCC
Organism: Methylobacterium gossipiicola; assembly: GCF_900113485.1. Lineage (GTDB taxonomy): Bacteria > Pseudomonadota > Alphaproteobacteria > Rhizobiales > Beijerinckiaceae > Methylobacterium > Methylobacterium gossipiicola. The sequence goes on along the minus strand of NZ_FOPM01000008.1, from coordinate 68,047 downwards.
GACGCGCCCGGCCGACAATTCCTCGATGAGCAGGCGGGCGGTGATGCGGGCGCCCTCATAGATCACCGGCAGGCCCGAGCCCGGATGGGTGCCGCCGCCGACGAGGTAGAGCCCCGGCCCGAAGCGGTTGTGCGGGCGGAAATAGAGCATCTGCATGAGGTCGTGGGCGAGGTTGAAGGTGGCGCCCTCGTGCACGAAGAACTCGTCGCGCCACTCCGTCGGATCGACGATGCGCTCGTAGCGGATGCGGTCCTCGATATCGCCGAGACCCAGCACCTGGAGACGGTCGAGGACGAGGCGCCGATAGCTTTCACGGGTGGCGGCCCAGTCGATGCCGGCCTTCAGGTTCGGCACCGGCACGAGGACGTAGAGGCTCGTGTGGCCGGGGGGCGCCATGCCGCCATCGGTGAAGCCCGCATGTTGCACGTAGAGCGAGGGTTGCATCGGCAGGATGCCGTCGGTGATCTCGCGGATGTTGCGGGCGTAATCCTGTGACAACAGGATCGTGTGATGGCCGAGACTTGCCGGAGCCGGGCCTTCGAGGCCGAGATACAGCATGAAGGTCGAGCACGAGAGGCGGGCCTTGTCGATCTTGGCGTCGCGCCAGCGCGGGCGGTGGGTCTGGGGCACCAGATCCTTGATGACCTTGGCGAAATCGCCGTTGATCACCACGGCGTCGGCGTGGATCGTCTCCGATCCGACCACGACGCCGCACGCCTTTTTGCCCTCGAACAGCACGCGGTCGACGCTCGCGCCGAGGCGGATATCGACCCCCATGCGGCGGGCGAGCCCGGCCATGGCTTCCGAGACGGCGCCGCAGCCGCCGACGGGATGATAGACGCCGTGCTCGTATTCGAGGAACGACAGGATGGTGAACAGACTCGGGCACCGGAACGGCGACATGCCGAGGTATTTGGTCTGGAACGCGAAGGCGAGGCGCACGCGCGGATCGGCGAAGTAGCGCCGCAGATCCTTGTCGACGCTGCGGCCGGGATGGAGATAGGGCAGGGCGGCGAGCATCGCCGGGGAGGCCATGCTGCGCAGGGTGTGGAACGCCTGTTCCAGCACCGGCTTGAAGAACTTCAGCTTGACCCGGTTGTCGGCGAAGAACCGGCGCACGTTCTTGGCGTCGTCGGGGGCGATGCGGGCGACTTCGGCCTCGAGGCGATCCATATCGTTCGTCGCCTGGATCGCCCCGCCTCCCTCGAACACGAGGTGGTATTGCGGATCGAGGCGCTCCAGGGTGACGTGGTCTTCGAGGCGCTCACCGCAGGATTCGAAGATGTCGGCGAGAATCTGGGGATAGAGGAAGAAGGTCGGCCCGATGTCGAAGCGGTAGCCGCCCGGCGCCTCGACGGTCTTCGTCCGCCCGCCCACCGCCGGGTCCTTTTCCAGGAGCGTGACATGGACGCCCGCGCGCGCGAGCAACAGGGCGGTGGCGAGGCCTCCGGGACCGGCGCCGACGATGATGACCCGGCGTCCGGACAGGGTCCGCAAGCCGTCCCGTGACTGCAGCAACGCTCACAACTCCCACTCGATCGTCCGGACCGCCAGCCCCCTGGGTCGATCGGGACGCGCCGCATCCGCCGGGCGACCGGCCGGTGCAATCTTGAGCGTAAGGTCGTCGAGGGCAAGAGCCACCGATTGTCGCGTGCCGCACGCCGGGGTGCGAATGGGGGCCGTTGTCGGGACGGAACGGCGGTGTGGACCGCGATCGTCGCGCATCCCCTCGCCCGACGATGTCTCGTCCGACGGCGTCCCCTCACCAGCGCGTCGGCTTCGCCCCCGCTCGACACGGGCACGATGGGGCCCGTGGCCCTCTCCCCGCGAGCGGAGAAAGGAATCGCCCCTCACCCCAAACGCCCCGCCGCGAGGTGGTGCAGGGCCAAGGCCCCGGCGGTGGCGACGTTGAGGGAATCGAAGCCCGGCGCCATGGCGATGCGGATCGTGCGGGCACGGGCCATGAGTTCGCGCGGCAGGCCCGGCCCCTCGGTGCCCAGGAGCAGGAGGGCGCGGCGCGGTGGGGTGAGGTCGGTCAGGGTCTCGCGACCGGCGGGGCTCAACGCCAGGGGCACGAGGCCGTGGGCGTCGGCGAAAGCGAGGAGGGCCGCACCGTCCGGCAGGCGCGCGAACGGCACCGTCAGGGCCGCCCCCGCCGAGACCCGGATCGCCTTGCGATAAAGGGGATCGCAGGTGGCGGCATCCATCAGAACGCCATCGGCCCCGAAGGCGGCGGCGTTGCGGAACAAGCCGCCGACATTGTCGTGATTGGTCAGGCCCACGAGACCGACGACGAGGCCGGGCGCCGGGGCGGGTGGGAGCGCCAGGCTCGGCTCCGCCCCGCGAAGCCCCACGGCCAGCACGCCGCGATGGATGGGAAATCCCGCGACGGCGCTCATCACGGCCTTGGCCGCCACGTAGACCGGCACCCCTTCGGGCCGGTCCGCGAGGAGTTCGGCGAGCCCCTCCATGCGTTCCGGCGCGAGCAGGACGGATTCGGCCCGGAACCGAGCCCCTTCCGACAGCATCACCCGCAAGGTGACCTCGCCCTCGACGATGAACCGGCCTTCACGCCCGACGAGATCGCGCTCGCGCATGGCCGTGTAGGGAGCAAGGCGCGGGTCGGTCGGATCGTCGACGGGGATCGGGCGCACCGGACGGTCAGGCGCTCGGGGGGCGTCCGCCCATGCGGATGGCGAGGGGATCGGACTCGGCCTTCGTCGGCACCTTCACCAGGGCCTCGCCGTCCAGCACGACTTCGCCGGCGACGGAGCAGGTGCATTTGAGACGGGCGCGGCGACGCTCGGGCACGAGTTCGGCCACCTCAACCGTCACCTGGACGGTGTCGCCGATCCGCACGGGCGCGCGGAAATTCAGGGTCTGGCTGATGTAGACGGCGCCGGGGCCGGGCAGGCGGGTGCCGAGCACCGCCGAGATCAGGCCGGCGGTGTAGAGGCCGTGGGCGATACGGGTGCCGAAGGGCGTGCGCGCCGCGAAGTGCTCGGACAGGTGGATGGGATTGCGGTCGCCGGTGATCTCGGCGAAGCCCACCACGTCGGACGAGGAGATTTCCTTGTTGAGGGTCTCGGACAGGCCGACTTCGAGATCCTCGAAGTAAAGGACGCGCAGTTCGGGCAACATGTCGTAAGGCTCCCTCGTCGATGGCACCCGCATGGCGCCCGCGATGGCCTCGCACAGCCGCGCCGCCGAATCCAGTCTCCGCCACGGGCCGGTCACCGACGACGGGGAAAACTACGTGCCATCGGGGCGTTCCATACAATTCGAGGGATCGTTTTGAGAAGACGCTGAAATCCGCGCTCGACACTCCTCGTCATGAGCACGTTCAACCCCTTCGCCCCACGGCACATCGGCTCGGCCCTCTCCGTCGGCGGACTCGCCGCCCTCATGATCGCCGGCCCCCTGCGACCGGACATCATCGCGCTCTCCAGCGCCTGCCTCCTCGGCTCACTTGCGTCCTTCGGCGCCCATGCGTGCTTGAATCGACGCGCCCCGCCGGCCAAGGGCCCTCAGCCGCGCCGCGCCGCGCCCGTCGCCCCCGAATGGGAGGATGCGGAATCCTGGGAGATTCCGCAGACGCGTGACGCCCGTCGCTCCTGGGACGCGGCCCGGGTTCTGGCGGCCAATAGCTGGAAGATGCCCCTGACGCCCGTTGCCGCCGCGGCCCTGCCGACGCCTTACCTGGGGTCGTCGCAGGCGAGCGGCGCTCCGGAACCGGGCCAGCCGGAGCACCGGCAGGCCCTGGCGGACATGCAGGGGCGCCGCCACACCGCCGGTCGCTGAACCGGACCGCCCCTCGACAGGGCGAGGCGGATCGGCGAAGAGGCGGCCGATCCAGTGCCGCCCACCGACGGGATCGCGTCTCCCGGAACCGGCGTGGCGTGGAGGTCCGCGAGGCACCACGAGAACCGCACCGTGACCCGAGCCCCCGCTTCGCCCGCGCTCCGCCCCGTCGTCGCCCGGGTGGCGGGACTGAATCTCGGCTTCTTCGGCATCGAGATCGCCGTGGCTTTGGCCATCGGCTCCGTCGCCCTCATCGCCGACAGCCTCGATTTCCTCGAAGACGCGGCCATCAACCTCCTGATCTTCGCCGGAATCGGCTGGAGCATGCGCAACCGGGCGCGCCTCGGCATGGTGCTGGCCGGTATCCTCGTGGTGCCGGGCCTCGCCGCCGCCTATGCGGCCTATGAGAAGTTCTCGGACCTGACGCCGCCCGCTCCCCTGCCGCTGACCCTCACGGGCCTCGCGGCGCTCGCCGTCAACCTCGCTTGCGCGACCATGCTCTCCCGCCATCGCGACGGCGGCGGCAGCCTAACTCGCGCGGCCTACCTCTCGGCCCGCAACGACGCCTATGCCAACCTCGCCATCATCGCCGCCGGCCTGATCACGGCCGCCACCCTGTCGCCGTGGCCCGACCTCGTGGCGGCGGCGGGCATCGCGATCCTCAACGCGGATTCGGCCGGCGACATCCTCCGGGCCGCCCGCGCCGAATGGCGCGCGGCCGACACGACGGTCTGATCCCAGGACCCCATTCGTCATGCGCGTCTTCCCGATCTCCGACCTCCACCTCGAACGCCGCCGCCTCGAAACGATTCCAGTTCCGGCCCAGCCGTTCGACGTGCTCGCCTGCGCGGGCGACCTGTGGGAGGGCCATCCCGAGCGCGGCCTCGCCGCCGTTCTCACCCTGGCGCAGGGCCGGCCCGTGGTGCTGGTACCCGGCAATCACGAGCGCTACGCCCCCACCGGCGACGGGCGCACGGCCCCCCAGCTCCTCGCCGCTCTGGAGGCGGAAGTGGCGCGCCTCGACGCGGCGGGGCACACGATCCATCTGCTGCAGGGGAGCGCAAGCGTGGTCCTCGACGGCGTACGCTTCGTCGGCACCACCCTGTGGACCGATTGGAGCCTGGCCGGGCGCTGGCTCGGACCCGATACGCCGGACCGGCCGGACGATCCCATCGCCTACGCCGCCGCGCGCATGACCGACCCCGTCACCGGCTCGCGGGAGTTCCGGGGCTCCATCCGCAACGGCGACGGGTCGGTCTGGTCGCCGGCCGACGCCATGGCGGCGCACGCGGCGGAGCGGGCGGCCCTCATGAGCGCCCTGGCCGAGCCCCATGCCGGCCCGACGGTTTGCCTCACCCATCACCCCGCCGGCACCGCCGCGGCGGATGCGTTCCGGGGAAGCCCCGGCGTGCCGTGGTGGCTGCCGGCCTTCTACGCCACGACGGTGCTGGACGATCTCCCCGACGCCGCGCGGCCGGATGTTTGGATCTCGGGGCATTTCCACGCCGGGCACGACCTCAGGGTCGGGCGAACCCGCTGGGTCGCCAACCCCGTCGAGGGCCGGACGTTCTCGGCGGACCTGATGCTCGACATCGGCTGAAACTCAAGGCCGGCCCCGCGCGTACCCCTGACGGGAAACGAACGGAGCCCGCCCGTGAACGCCTTCATCGCCGTCGTCCTCGTCTGTGCCAACGGCCTGCCCATCGAGGCCTGCACCGACGACAAGGCCAGCGAGGTCCGCAAGGTCCGGGTCGCCAACGAACTCGGCTGCACCAACGGCTGGCAGGAGATCATCGCCCGCACGGACCTGCGCGATGAGGTGGGCAAGACCAGCTACCTCAAGACCGAGTGCCGCCGGGTGAAGCAGGCCGAGTGATCCGGCGGGTCCCCCCGGACGCGCAGCGCAGCGGAGCCCGATCCGGGGGCCGGCACGAAAAGTCGCGCAGCGGCTCGCTTTCTTCGCTGTCCCCGGATCGGGCCGCGATGCGGCACTTCCTGTGCTGGTCCCGGATCGCCCTGCGCTGCGCTCCGGGCGTCCGGGACAGGCATCGGAGGACCGGCCGCTACTTCTCGTACTTGATGTAGGCAAAGCGCGGGTCCGTCGGCGTGCCCTCCAGGGCGCCGCCCTCGGTGCCGGGCTGCCAGCCCACCACCTCTTCGATCTTCCGCGCCAGGGCGAAATCCTTTTCGGTGACGCCCTTGGCCGCGTGGTTGGTGAGGCGGATCTCGACCCAGGCGTAGGAGGCCGTGATGTCGGGATGGTGCCAGGCGGCCTCCGCGAGGTGGCCCACGGTGTTGATCACCATGAGGGTGCTCTTCCAGCTCGCGGTCTTGTAGGTGCGCTTGATCCAGCCATCCTCCAGGCGCCAGGCCGGGAGTTCGCGGGCGAGGCGCTCCGTGATGGTAGCATCGTCGAAGGTGAGCTCGCGGGGTTCGGCCATGGGGACTCCGTGATCGGTGACCCGGCGCGCGCGGCCGGGCTTCGCGGGCGAATCTGCGTCGGGCGCGGGGGCCGCGCAAGCGGCGGGTCGATGGGTCTCAGGTGTCGGCCGGTGGACGGCCGAACCGAGACCTTCTATTGAAATTCTCAAGAGAGCCGCCCTCCGCCCCGGGGAGGTGAGGGGCCCGGCACGCCGCAGGAGGAGACGCCTATGCTGTCACGGCGCGGATTGCTCGCGACGGCGGCATTGCTGCCCCTGGCCGGCCGGCCGGCACGAGCGAACACCCCCAAGGTCTCGGTGGGCAGCCTGCCGTTCGGTACGGTCTCCTGGGAGGCCGCCGTGATCAAGGCGCGCGGCCTCGACGCAGCCAACGGCTTCACCCTCGACGTCGTCAAGCTGGCGGGCAACGACGCCGCCCGCATCGCCTTCCAGGGCGGACAGGTCGACACCATCGTGGGCGACCTGCTGTGGGCGGCCCGCCTCGGCAACGAGGGCCGCGCCATGCGGTTTTTCCCCTATTCCACCACCGAGGGCTCCCTCATGGTGCCGGGGGCGAGCCCCATCGCCAGCCTGAAGGACCTCAAGGGCAAGCGCCTCGGCGTCGCCGGTGGCCCCCTCGACAAGAACTGGCTCCTGCTCAAGGCTCAGGCCCGCGACACCGCCGGCCTCGACCTGGAAAACGACGCCACGGTAGCGTTCGGGGCGCCGCCCCTCCTCGCGCTCAAGCTGGAGCAGGGCGAGCTCGATGCCGGCCTCCTGTACTGGACCTACTGCGCCCGCCTGGAGCCGAAGGGGTTCCGGCGCGTCATCGGTTCGGACGACATCATGCGGGCTTTTGGCGCCACGGGCTCCATGGCGCTGATCGGCTACCTGTTCGACGGCGAAACCCTCGACGCCAAGCCCGAGGCGGTGGCCGGCTTCACCCGCGCCTCGAAGGCCGCCAAGGAGATGCTCGCCACGGACGACTCCGCCTGGGACGTGGTCCGCCCCCTGATGGCGGCCGACGACGCGGCGACCTTCGAGACCCTGAAGCGCGATTTCCTCGCCGGCATCCCGCGCCGCCCCCTGGCGGTGGAGCGCAGCGACGGCGAACGCCTCTACGGCGTGCTGGCAAAACTCGGCGGCGAGCGCCTCGTCGGCGCCGGCACCACCCTGCCGCCCAAGCTCTATTACGACGGCACGACGAATGGCTGACGCCGCCGGCCGCAGCCCGGCGCGGTCTTGAACAGCATGGGGTTCGCCACCCGTCTCGTCTCGGTCCTCGTGCTGCTGGCCGGGTGGCAGGCCGCCGCGACGGCCGCCGGTTCGCGGCTGCTGCCGTCGCCCGGCGCCGTGGTGGCATTCATCGCCCGGGAATCCGCTTCGGGAGACCTGTGGTGGAATGTCGGCCTCACGCTGACGCGGGTCGGCGCCTCCTTCGTCATCGCCATGGTGCTGGGCGTGCTGCTGGGCATCGCCCTCGGGCGCTCGCGCCGTCTCAACCTCGTCCTCGATACGCCCCTCCTCATCCTGCTCAACACCCCGGCCCTGGTCATCACCGTGCTGGCCTATATCTGGGTCGGCCTCAACGAGGGCGCGGCGGTCCTGGCCGTCGTCCTCAACAAGCTTCCCAACGTGGCGGTGATCCTGCGCGAAGGCGCCCGCGGCCTCGATCCGCAACTCGAGGAAATGGCCCGAACCTACCGATTCGACCGCCGCACCTGGATCGCCCACGTGCTGGTGCCACAGCTCCAGCCCTTCGCCGTGGCGGCGGCCCGCTCCGGCCTGTCGCTCGCCTGGAAGATCGTCCTCGTCATCGAGTTGCTCGGCCGCCCCAACGGGGTGGGCTTCGCCATCAACTACTACTTCGTCCAGAGCCTGAACGTGGCGGCCATCGTCGGCTACAGCGTCGTGTTCATGAGCGTGATGATCGCCATCGACATCCTCGTCCTCCAGCGCCTGGAAGCCCATGTCCGCCGCTGGCGATAAGATGTCCGCCGCCGGCGGTGAGGCCGGCGCGGCCCTGAGCGTCGCGATCCGGTCGAAGGTCTACGGCGCCGGCGGGCCGGAGCCCGTCGACGCCGTGAAGGATCTCGCCTTCGACGTCGAGTCGCGAAAAATCACCTGCCTCATCGGCCCCTCGGGGGCGGGCAAGACCACGACCCTGCGGATCCTGCTCGGCCTCGACACCGCCTTCGACGGAACCGTCGCGCCGCCACCGGAGAGCGCCGGCATCGCCATGGTGTTTCAGGAGCCGCGCCTCCTCGCCTGGCGCACCGTCGAGCAGAATGTCCGCCTCGCCCTGCCGCGCGCGGAGCGGGGCCGGTCCCTCGAGGCCCTGTTCGCAGCCCTCGGCCTGACGCCCTGGCGGGGGCGGTTTCCCGGCGCCCTGTCGCTGGGCATGCAACGCCGCGTCGCCCTGGCGCGGGCGCTGGCGCAGACGCCCCGCATCCTCGTCCTCGACGAGCCGTTCGTCTCCCTCGACGACGCCTCGGCGGCGGCCCTGCGCGGCCTCGTGGTCGACAGCGTCGCCGGCACCGGGGTTGGCGTCCTCATGGTGACCCACAACGTCGCCGAGGCCATCGCCATCGCCGACCGCCTCGTCCTCGTTTCGGGTCGGCCGGCGAGCCTCGTCGCCACGGTGCCCCTGGACCGCCCGCGCGAGACCCGTGACCGCGCCTGGGCCGAAGCGACCCGCGCCGACCTCGCGCACCGCTACCCAGGCATCATCGCCGTCTGATCCGGCTTCCGGCCGCTTCGCCCGACTCGCCCAGGCGCGACTGGCCGCTTTCCCGGACGAGCGGAGTCTCGCCGTGGCCACGGCCGAATGGATCGACGGGAAACCGCTCACGTCACGAGGGAACAACGCGGAAGCGTCGGGATGCGACCGTGCATGACGAACTCAGCACACGGGAAACACAACCCTTGCAAGATTGATCCACATCCATGCGACATAAAATTGCGCAATCGGTGGGCGTACGCAGCCTCGATCCGGCGGGAAACGATGCGGCGAGACAACGCATCGAGGGGCGTCGCGATCCGCCGCATCGGATTTTCGCCGCATCGGACCAATGCACGGGCGATGCGAAGCGTGGAATTATGATGCATCGATTCCGAACCGTTTTGAACGGCATCACGATCTCTTCCAATTCGGGCCCAAAAGCACCGCAGGGGGCGCATTCACCCAGCAAAATCCTCCAACTTCATGCACCTCACGCATAAATGGGCCGCCCTCTTATAAAATGCCTTGATCGACAAAAGGCTATTTTTGCGATGCAACATCTTTTGCGGCGCAGCATTAAGCGACATCCGTCAAGACTGGGGCTTCCACGGCGACCGCCTAGCCTCAGGAAACTCACATAAACTGAGTTGACGCGCCCGAGAATTTTCTTAGAGTTCATTCAAGCTTCGGTTTCGAGGGGCGCCGCAAAGGGATAGCGGACCCCGGTCAGACCGGCAGGATCAAGACCCGACAGGGCCTTCCCGCCGGTCGCCCGCTACGGAAGCGCAATATATCCCGTCGCAAACAGCAGGTCGCATCGGCCTCCGCATCGGAAGATACGCGGAGGCGGGGTGTCAAGACTTGTCGGAGGAATGCATGAGAGCGGTTCACCTTCTCGCACTCGGCGCTGGCTTGGTGGCGTCTGCCCCGGTTCTCGCCAACGAAGACGTTCTGAAGCACACGGCCAACCCGGCCGAGCAGGTGCTCCAGACCGTCGATTACGGCAACACCCGCTATTCCAAGCTGGACCAGATCAACGCCGGCAACGTCAAGCAGCTCCAGGTGGCCTGGACGTTCTCGACGGGCGTTCTGCGCGGTCACGAGGGGTCGCCCCTCGTCGTCGGCAACATGATGTACGTCCACACCCCCTTCCCGAACATCGTCTACGCCCTCGATCTCGACAAGGACGGCGTGATCGTCTGGAAGTACGAGCCGAAGCAGGACCCGTCGGTGATCCCGGTCATGTGCTGCGACACGGTCAACCGTGGCCTCGCCTATGCCGACGGCGCCATCATCCTCCACCAGGCCGACACCACCGTCGTCTCCCTCGACGCCAAGTCGGGCAAGGTGAACTGGTCCGTCGTCAACGGCGACCCCAAGAAGGGTGAGACCAACACCGCCACCGTCCTGCCCGTGAAGGACAAGATCGTCGTCGGCGTCTCGGGCGGCGAGTTCGGTGTGCGGTGCCACGTGACCGCCTACGATTCCAAGACCGGCAAGAAGGTGTGGCGCGGTTACTCCGTCGGCCCCGACGAGGAGCTGCTGGTCGATCCGGAGCAGACCACGTCGCTCGGCAAGCCGGTCGGCAAGGATTCCTCGATCAAGACCTGGGAAGGCGATCAGTGGAAGACCGGTGGCGGCTGCACCTGGGGCTGGTTCTCCTACGATCCCAAGCTCGACCTGATGTACTACGGCTCGGGCAACCCCTCGACCTGGAACCCGAAGCAGCGTCCGGGCGACAACAAGTGGTCCATGACCATCTGGGCGCGTAACCCCGACACCGGCATGGCCAAGTGGGTCTACCAGATGACCCCCCACGACGAGTGGGACTACGACGGCATCAACGAGATGATCCTCACGGATCAGAAGGTCGACGGCAAGGAGCGTGCGCTCCTCACCCACTTCGACCGTAACGGCTTCGGCTACACCCTCGATCGCGGCACCGGCGAGCTCCTCGTTGCCGAGAAGTTCGATCCGGTGGTGAACTGGGCCTCCAAGGTCGATATGGACAAGGGCTCGAAGAACTACGGTCGCCCCCTCGTCCAGGCCAAGTACTCCACCGAGCAGAACGGTGAGGATACCAACTCCAAGGGTATCTGCCCCGCCGCTCTCGGCACCAAGGACCAGCAGCCTGCGGCCTACTCGCCGAAGACCGGCCTGTTCTATGTGCCCACCAACCACGTCTGCATGGATTACGAGCCGTTCCGGGTGTCCTACACCCCCGGTCAGCCCTATGTCGGCGCGACCCTGGCCATGTACCCGGCTCCCGGCAGCCACGGCGGCATGGGTAACTTCATCGCCTGGGACGGCGTGAAGGGCCAGATCAAGTGGTCGAACCCCGAGCAGTTCTCGGTGTGGTCCGGCGCCCTCGCCACCGCCGGTGACGTGGTGTTCTACGGCACCCTCGAGGGTTACCTGAAGGCCGTCGACTCCAAGACGGGTAAGGAACTCTACAAGTTCAAGACCCCGTCGGGCATCATCGGCAACGTGATGACCTACCAGCACAAGGGCAAGCAGTACGTCGGCATCCTGTCGGGTGTCGGTGGCTGGGCCGGCATCGGCCTCGCGGCCGGCCTGACCGACCCGAACGCCGGTCTCGGCGCGGTGGGTGGCTACGCCGCCCTCTCGAACTACACCAACCTCGGCGGCCAGCTGACCGTCTTCTCGCTGCCGAACTAATCGGTCGCACGTGATCTGAAGAACTTGGGTGTCGGCGCGGATTTCTGCGCCGGCACCTTTCTGGTTAGGATTAGACAAATTATACGCAGACCGCTCGGTCCTCGGCCGACAGTGCGTTCCCGGGAGAAACGTCGTTGTATACCATCAATAGAGCCGTCCTTCGTCCGTTCGCGGCAGCCCTCGCCCTCGTATCCGCCACGGCCTTCGTGGCTCAGGCCGAGGACGCGAAGAAGGCTGATCCGGCGCTCGCTAACCAGCTCGACCCCAACGCGCCCGACAAAGATCAGAAGCTGATCGACAACTTCGCTGCCGTGAAGGTCGAGGACGGCAAGTATTTCGACAAGGAAGGTCATCCGACCTACCACATCACCAACGACGGCAAGAAGTTCGACTGGTACGCCTATTCGGGCTACCGCCGTTACCATGCCGAGTGCCACGTCTGTCACGGTCCCGACGCCATGGGCTCGACCTACGCCCCGGCCCTGAAGGACTCGCTCAAGACCATCAACTACGAGGAGTTCATCGGCATCCTCGCCGGCGGCAAGCGCGATTCGCAGGCCGGGCAGGAGCGGGTGATGCCCGCCTTCGGCGACAACAAGAACGTCATGTGCTACGCTGACGATCTCTACGTCTACTTGAAGGCCCGCGCGTCCGGCGCCATGCCGCGCATCCGTCCGACGGACAAGGAAGAGAAGCCCGAGGCCGCCCGGAAGGCCGAGAAGGAGTGCCTGGGCGGCTAATGATCCGCTCTGGCGCCCGTACCGGCCTCGCCGTCGCGCTCCTGCTCACCGCAGCAGGGGCGCGGCCCGCGTTGGCGCAATCGCTGCCCGACCTCGTCACCACCGACACCCTGCGCGTCTGCGGTGATCCGGGCAACATGCCGTTCTCCGAGCGCAAGGAGGACGGGTTCGAGAACCGGATCGCGGCGATCATCGCCGAGGAACTGAAGGTCAAGGTCCGGTATTACTGGCTGACCCAGGGGCCGGGCTTCGTGCGCAACACCCTCGGCACCGGTCTGTGCGACGTCATCATGGGGTCGGCGTCCGGCGGCGAGTTGGTTCAACACACCAATCCGTATTACCGGTCGGCCTACACTCTGGTCACCCGCAAGGGTGATCTCGATGGCGTGACACGCCTCGACGATCCCCGCCTCAAGGGCAAATCCATCGGGGTCATCGGCGGCACGCCCCCGGTGAACCGCATGGGTGAACTCGGCCTCGTAAGCGCGATGAAGGCCTATGCGCCGTATCAGCTCGATCCGGCGCGCAAGCACCAGACCATCGCGGCCGAGGTGATCTCCGATCTTGCCGAGAAGCGCATCGACGCGGCGATCCTGTGGGGGCCGGCCGCCGGCTGGCTGGCCAAGCAGAGTGGCGTCCCGATGACCGTGACGCCACTCCTCGAAGAGCCCGACCGGCCGCCGCTCACCTTCCGCATCGCCCTCGGCGTACGGATGGAGGAGAACGACTGGAAGCGGACCCTCAACACGATCCTGCGCAAGCGGCGGGCCGATATCGAGGCGGTGTTACGGGACTACGACGTGCCATTGCTGGAGGAAGAGGGCAACAAGCTCCTCAAGCCCGCCAAGCCCTGAACAATCCGAGACGGCCGGGACGCCCAAGCGCCCGGCTTCTTTCGTTCAGGTCGGGTTCCGCGTGATCCCCGTGGTGTCGAGTTTGCCCAGGGCCTGCGCCACGGTCTCGGGGCCGATGACGAGGTCGGGGGCGATCTCGGCGAGCGGCACCAACACGAAGGCGCGCTCGCGCACGAAGCGGTGCGGCAGGACGAGGCGCTCGTCCGTGATGGTCGCGCCCTCGTAGGACAGCACGTCGATGTCGATGACCCTCGGCCCCCAGCGCCGCTCGCGCACCCGGCCCATGGCGGTCTCGATGGCGAGGCCCGCCTCCAGCAGATCGTGCGGCGACAGCGCCGTCTCGATGCCGAGGGCCGCGTTGAGGAACCAGTCCTGATCGGTGTCGCCCCAGGGGGGCGTGCGGTAATCGGCCGAACGCGCCGTGATGCGGATCCCCGGCGTCACGGCGAGGCGCGCCACCGCCTCAGCGAGGGTGGCGGCCTTGTCGCCGATGTTGCTGCCGAGGCCGAGATAAGCGGTCTTCACGAGGCGTATCCGGCGCGGTGGCGGGTGATCGCGATGGCGACGCCCTCGATCACCGCCGGCACCGGGGCACTCGGCTTGTCCACCCGCACGCTCACGGACGCGACCAGGGTGTGCCGGGCCAGGATCTCGGCCGCGATGGCTTCCGCCAGGGCCTCGATGAGGGCGAAGCGCCGTTGCGTGGCGATGCGGGTGACGATCTCGGTGAGGTCGGCGTAGCTCACCGTGTGGGCGACGTCGTCGGAACGACCGGCGGGCGCGAGGTCGAGGCGGCAATCGAGGGAAACGTAGAAGCGTTGGCCGAGGCGCGCTTCTTCCTCCAGCAGCCCGTGATAGGCGAAGACCGCGATGCGCTGGACGAGGATGCGGTCGGTCATGGCTCAACCCTCATCACGGCGTCCACCACCCGCAGGGCGTCGACATGGGGGCGGACATCGTGGACGCGCACGATTCCGGCGCCGAGGGTGGCGGCCAGCACATGGCTCGCCACCGAGCCGAACAGGCGGTCGGCGGGTTTGGTCTCGGTGTCGTGCAGGCGCCCGAGGAGGGATTTGCGGGAGACGCCGACGAGGACGGGAAAACCGAGGGCCACGATCTCTGGCAGGCGGCGCAGGGCTTCGAGGTGCTGCCCCCAGCTCTTGCCGAAGCCGATGCCGGGATCGAGGACGATGTCGGCGTCGCGGATGCCGGCGTCGCGGGCGATCATGAGGGAACGCTCGAAGAACCGCAGCATGTCGGCGATGATGTCGATCTCCGGCTCCACGGTCTCGCGGTTGTGCATGATCATCACGGGCGCGCCGTGATCGGCGGCGACGCGGGCGATGTCGGGCTCGCGCTGGAGCCCCCAGACGTCGTTGACGATGCGGGCGCCGGCCGCGAGGGCGACGCGGGCCGTGGATGCCTTGTAGGTGTCGATGGAGATCGGCACGGGCAGGCGTTGGCTGAGATCGCGGATCACCGGCAGGATGCGGGCCTGCTCCTCTTCGGCCGAGACCGGCGTATGGCCCGGCCGGGTCGATTCGCCGCCGATGTCGATGAGGGCCGCGCCCTCGGCCACCAGGGTCTGGCCTTGCGCGCGAGCCGGCTCCGGATCGGCGAAGCGCCCCCCGTCGGAGAACGAATCCGGCGTGACGTTGAGGATGCCCATGACGAGGACGCGCTGCCCGAGATCGGGCAGCAGGGTCTGCAACTGCGAGGGAGGAGGGGGCACGGCGGCTCTGCGGCTGTCGGGACGGGTTGAACGTGCTTTGGCCCGATTAGCGCCGGGGGGCAACGGCTCTTCCGGAGGCTGCGGACGTCCGGGACGGGAGGCTCAGGCAGCGGGGGCGAGCAAGCGGGAAATTTCGGCCGCGAGGTCGCCGGACTCGAACGGCTTGTGCAGCACCGGCAGGTCGGGGGGGATCGGCAGGGCCTCGGCGTGGCCCGTGACGATGAGCACCGGCACCTCGGCCCAGCGCGCCCGCACGATCTCGGCGAACTCGACGCCGGTCATGCCCGGCATGGCGAGATCCACCACCACGAGGTCGAAGCTGTCCCGCTCCATCAGGGTCACGGCGGAAGGGCCATCCGCGGCCTCGCTCTCGGCATAGCCGAAGGCGTTGAGGAACGAGGCCGTCACGTGGCGCACCTCCGCGTCATCGTCGACCACGAGGATGCGGGCGGGCTGCACAGCCACCGGGGGCGAAGCCTCGGGGGCGACATCCCCTTGCGTCTCCATCCGGGTCAGGGGCAGCAGCAATTCCACCCGGGTGCCGGTGCCGACCTCGCTGTCGAGGTCGAGGCGCCCGGCCGATTGCTGGGCGAGCCCGAACACCATGGCGAGGCCGAGGCCGGTGCCCTGGCCCAGGGCCTTGGTGGTGAAGAACGGCTCGCACACCCGTTGCAGGATCGCGGGCGGAATACCGGTGCCGGTATCCGTCACCGTGATGACCGCGTAGTCGCCGTCGGCGAGATCGGGGTCGTCGCGCAGGGCCACGGTGCGGGTCGAGACCGTGATGCAGCCCCCCTCCGGCATGGCATCGCGGCCGTTGATGCACAGGTTGAGCACCGCGAGTTCGAGCTGGTCGGCATCGACGCAGGCGGCGGGGGCGGCGGGGTCGAGGTCGAGCCGCAGGGTCACGAGGCCGCCGAGGCTGCCCCGCAGCAATTCGGCCATGCCCGCGATGACGGCGTTGAGGTCGACCGCGCGGGGGCGCAGGTCGCGCGAGCGGCTGAAGCCGAGGAGGCGCTTGGTCAGGGTGGCACCGCGCTGGGCCGCCTGGGTGGCGTTGGTGACGAGGCGCAGCACCCGCGGCTGATCGGCGATCTTCGGGGTGGCGAGTTCGAGGCTGCCCAGGATGGCGGTGAGCAGGTTGTTGAAGTCGTGGGCGATGCCCCCCGCCAGGGTGCCCAGGGCCTGCATCTTGTCCGATTGGCGCAGGCGGGCTTCGAGGCTCTTCTGCTCGGTGATGTCGCGCTCGATGGTGGCGAGGTGCGCGACGGCGCCGGACGCCGCCCGGATCGGCACCCGCACCACGTGACGCCAGCGTTCGAGGCCGCGCTCGCCCGTGACCAGGAGGGTGTCCGTCGGTTGCCCGGCCGCGACGGCGGCGGCATCTGCCTCCGATGACGCATCGTCCGCATCCCCGCCGGCCTCGGCCCGCAGGGCATCCTCCGTCCGCCCGAGGCACTCGGCGACGCTCCGGCCGAGGGTTTCAGCCTTGCGGGCGTTGAGGCGCACGAAGCGGCCGTCCGCGTCCTTGAACGCGATGGCGTCCTCCGACTGGTCGAGGAGGCCCATGAGCAAGGCGCGCTCGGTGGCCAGGTCCCGGCCGAGGCAGTGGCGCTCGTAGGCTTGGCGCACAACGCCGCGCAGGAGGTCGGCATCCCACGGCTTGGTGGCGTAGCCGGTGATGCCGCCCTGGTTGAGGGCGGCGATGACGGCGCTCATGTCGGCGTAACCCGTGAGCAGGATCGCCTGAGCGTCGTGGAGGCCGCGCGCCTGCGCCAGCATGGCGTCGCCGGTCATGCCCGGCATCCGCTGGTCCGAGACGATGACGGCGATGTCGGGCTCGGCCGCCAAGATTTCGAGGGCTTCCACCGGTTTCGAGGTCGTCAGGACGCGGTATTCGTCCTCGAACAGATCTTCGAGGGCGATGAGAATGTCAGGCTCGTCATCGACGGCCAGGATCGTACCTTTGGACATGCTCACCGCGTCTGCCGGGGAATGCCGATGATGAAACAGGCTCCGCCGCCCGGAGCGGTCTCGACCGTGAGGGAGCCGCTATGCGCTTGTACGACGGAGTAGGCAATCGCGAGGCCGAGGCCGGTCCCGGCTCCCACGGGCTTGGTGGTGAAGAACGGCTCGAAAATCTTCTCGCGCAACGCTTCGGGAATACCCGGTCCGGTGTCGGAGATGCGGATCTCGTCGGTCTCGTCGGTGCTCGTGGTGAGAATCGTGATGGTGCCGGTCTCCGGCATGGCGTCGGCGGCATTGCCAAGGATGTTCATCACCACCTGATTCAGGAGCGCCGGGGTGCAGTGGATCTCCGGGCGACCCTCGAAGGTGGAGCGCACGGTGATGCGGTCGCCGAGCTTGTGCTGGATCAGGGCCAGCACCGTCTCGATGGCCTCCGGCACGTTGACGCGGGTGCGCTCGCCCTCGTCGAGGCGGGAAAATTTCCGGAGGTTGAGGACGAGGTCCTGGATGCGCGTGAGGCCCATCCGCATGGCGCCGACGCGGTCGCCGCACTTCTTCAGGCGCCGTCCCGCCTCGGCATCGTCCGGGGCCTCGATCACCTCACCGATCAACCGTTCGACGGTGCTCTGGTGGGCGAGAATGAAGGCGAGGGGGTTGTTGATCTCGTGTGCGATGCCGGCGACGAGCTCCCCGAGGGACGCCATCTTGGCCGCCTGGACGAGCTTGGCCTGGGCATCCGTGAGCTTGCGGTTGGCGGTGGCGAGGTCGGCATTGGCCCGTTCCAGGGCGCCCGCCAGGGCCGCGCGGGCTTCGGCCGCCTCGGCCTCGGCCCTGGCCCGCTCCAGGGCCCGCTCGCGGGCACCGAATTCCCCGGCGATGCGACGGTTGTCCTCTTCGAGGAGCTTGCGCCGCACGAGGCTGCGCACCCGCATCACCAGCACCTCGCCGTCGACCTTGGACACCACGTCGTCGGCGCCCGCCGCGAAGGCGGCGACGAGGAAATCCTTGGCCGGGCTGCTGCCGCTGATGCCGACGATGTGGAAGGTCGGCGTGCCGGGCTCGCAGGCGGCAGCATGGACCGCGCCGGGGGCCACGTCCGCCACCCGGGCGGCGAGCCCGGCCGCCCGGCGGGCGTCGATGGCGTGGCAGAGGGCGAGGCCGTCATAGGCGGGGCCAAGGAGATCGACGGTGACGCAATCGAACGCCGCCCCGTCCGCGTCGAGGGCAGCGAGGGCCGCCTCCGGATTTTCGGCCGCGCTGACGACGTGGCCCTCATGGGCGAGCAGCCCGGCCAGGAAGGTGCGGTAGGTGGCGCTGCCATCGACGACGAGGACGCGCCCGCGCCGGAAGCCCGAGGCGCCGGGTCCTTCCGAGGCGCCGCCCTGACGCTCGCGCAGGAGGGCGCGGATGCGCAGGATCAGGATGTCGCGGTCGGCGGATTTCGCCACGTAGGCATCGGCGCCGCTCTCCAGGCCCTGGCGCTCGCCGTCCCGCGCCCCCGTCAGCATCAAGAGGGGCAGGGCGCGGGTGCGCAGGGACAGGCGCAGTTGCCGGGCGAACTCGTCGCCGTTCATGCCGGGCAGGTGGTGGTCGGCGACCACGAGGTCGGGCAGGCGGGTGTTGAGGTGGTCGAGGGCCGCTTCCGCCGTGGCGCAACGCTCGACGGAAAAGCCATGGGATTCGAGGAGCAGGCGCAGTTCGAGGGCCTGGGTCTCGGAATCCTCCACGAGGAGGAGGCGCGGCGCGGCGCTCACGAGGCCGATCCCCCGGCGACGATCCGGGTCAGGTGGGCCGCCACCCGGTCGAGGGGCAGCACGTGGCCGGCGGCGCCCATGCGGATGGCGGCGGCCGGCATGCCGAACACCACCGCCGTGCTCTCGTCCTCCGCCACGGTGATGGCTCCGGCGCGGCGCATGTCGAGGAGCCCCGCGGCCCCGTCCTCGCCCATGCCGGTGAGGAGCACGCCGACCCCGCGCGCTCCCGCATTCCGGGCGAGGCTTCGGAACAGGGCAGTGGCGGCGGGACGCTGACCGCCGACGGGGGCGGCGTCGGTGATGCGCAGGGTGCCGCAGGGGGAGAGTTCGAGGTGGCGGTCGCCCGGCGCCACGTAGACGCGGCCGGCTTCCGGACGCTCGCCCTCCCGCGCCAGGGTGACACTGAGCCCGACGACGCCGTTCAGCCAGGCGGCGAAGCCTTCCATGAAGGCCGCGCCCATATGCTGAACCACGAGGACCGGCAGGGGAAAATCCAGCGGCAGGGCGCCGATGACGCGGGCGAGGGCGGGGGGACCGCCCGTGGAGGCGGCGATGGCGACCAGGCTCGGAGCCGCCCCGCGCGGGACGGGCGGGGGCGCGCTGAAATCCCGGGCCTTCCCGGCCCATTCGGCCCCGATGGCGCGGCGGCGGATCACCGGCACGTCGGCCATGATGCGCAGCTGCGTGCAGATCTGCGTCGCCACGGCCTCGTAACCCGCATGGGTGGTGGCGACGGGCTTCTCCACCACCGAGAGAGCACCGGCCCGCAGGGCGTTCATGGAGATCCGCAGGGACGAATCCTCGACAGCATCGGCCACCACCACGATGGGCGTCGGCTGCTCGGCCATGATCCGGCGGGTGGTCTCCAGCCCGTCGATGCCGGGCAAGCGGATATCCATGGAAATCACATCGGGCCGGGCGGTCGCGAGGGCGGCCAGGGCCTCTTCACCGGATGCCACGGCGGCCACGATCTCCAGGCGGGCATCGCGACCGACGATGTGGATAAGGAGCTGACGCACCACGAGGGAATCCTCGACGAGCATCACCCGCACGCGCGGGGCAGCGGTGGTGGAAAGTCCGGTCACAGCAATTGCCCGATGGTCTCGAGGAGGCGGCGCTGGTCGAAGCTCTGCTTGGTGAGGTAGGCGTCGGCCCCGAGTTCGAGCCCCCGGGCCACGTCCTCGGCGTCGCCCCGCGAGGTCATCAGGATGACCGGCAGGCGAGCCAGGGTCTCCTCCGCCCGGATGGCCTTGAGCAGGCCGAACCCGTCGAGGCGCGGCATCTCCACATCGGCGAGGACGAGGGCGATGGGTTCAATGCCGGCGCGCAGGCGCTCGATGGCGTCCTGCCCGTCGACGCAGACCACGACGCGATAACCGGCCGCCTCCAGGATGCCCTTCTCCAGGGTGCGTGTGGTGATGGAATCATCGACGACCAGAATGGTGATGAACTTGGGCGAACGTGACGCCGGAGCGATGGTTCCCCCCTGGATTTCCCGGGGCGGCGGCTCCAGACCGGCCTCGGCCGCGCGGGCGACGATCCCGTCCGGTTCGAGGACGAGGACGGGCCGGTCGCCGAGGATCACCGTGCCGGAAACCAGGGTCGGATCGGCGCCGACGGGCGGGGCCGGCAGGACGAGGTGGGTCCGAACCTCGCGCAAAGCCTCGACGGCCAGGACCACCCGCCGGGCACCGGCCCGCAGGACGAGGCCGGGCCGACGCCCGCCCGCCTCAGGTTCCCCCGGCGAGGCCCCTCCCAGGAGGTCTCGCAGGCCGAGGACCGGCAGCACCGTGCCCGCGCTGCCCTCGGCGGCGAGACGCAGCACCGGCCGGCCCATGGCCCGGTCGAGCTCGGACGGCGCGAAGCGGATCACCCGCTCGACGGCGGCACTCGGCAGGGCGTAGGTCGCACCCCCGGCCTCGACGAGGACCATCGGGCGCCGCGCCGCCGACAGGGGCAACGTCATGGTGAGACGCGTGCCCCAGGGGGCGCGGGGGGCGAGGCGGACCTGTCCCCCGAGGCGCCGCACGGTGTCGGCCACCACGGACAGGCCGATGCCGCGCCCCGCCAGAGTATCGACTTGCGCCGCCGTCGAGAGCCCGGCCTCGAACACCAGGGCGAGCAGCGCCTCGGGGTCGTCCTCCGGCACCGGCAGGCCGCGGCGGCGCGCCGCTTCCGCCACGCCGGCGAGGTCGGGGCCGCGTCCGTCGTCGTGGACCGCGATGACGAGACGACCGCCCTGGACGGTGACCTCGAGACCGACGGTCAGGGCCGGCGGCTTGCCGTGGGCGGCGCGGGCGGCCGGCGTCTCGGCCCCGTGGCTCAAGGTGTTGCGCAGGGCGTGCAGCACCGGGTCCTTCAGGGACTGAAGCATCGACCGCTCGATGGGAAGATCGAGGCCGCTGGTCTGGACGGCGATATCCAGACCACCCTCGCGGGCGAGTTCCCGCAGGGCCCGGGGGAAGCCGCCGAACACCGTCTCGGCCGGAACCAGGGCGAGGCGCTCGGCCTGCTCGGCTACCCGGGCCGCCGCCGCCTCGACGGCGGTGGCCACGGTCTGGCGCAGGCGCGACAGGTCGGCCGCCTCGCGGGCCAGGGCGAGGAGCCCCGTCTCGAGGCCGCGCAGATCCAGGGCGGCCGTGGTCTCGGCGCGCAGGCGCTCGGCGGCGAGGCCGAGTTCGGCCGCGCGGCGGGTCAACCGGGCCAGCCCCTCGGCAACGACGGCCTCCCCCCCGAGGGCGCCGGCGAGTTCGTGACTCGCCCGTGTCAGGGCATCGACGGCGTCGGCCGGGACACGCAGGAGGGCGCCGGCTTCGGCGGAGGGTTCGGGCGGCGTCGGCGCGGGAACGGGTGGGGGAGGAGCGGCCGGGGCGGGTGGCTCCCGTGCCGGCGGAAGAGGGCTTTCGGCGTCGAGGCAGCGGTCGAGGGCCAGCAGGGCATCGTCCGGCATCGGTGCGCCGGCTCCGTCGGTGAGGCCGCCGACATAAGCCTCGATCCGGTCGAGGGCGAGGTGCACGGCCGCCTCGGCCGACCGGTCGAGGGCGCCACCGCCCGCGACGACGCGGTCGAACAGGGTCTCCAGACGGTGGGCCACGGCTTCGACGGCCGGCAGGTCCACGGCCCGCGACGCGCCCTTGAGGCTGTGCGCCCGGCGGAACACGTCGTTCCAGTCGCGCGACTCCGCGTCCGCGGCCAAGGCGGCGCGGATCGCGTCGATATGCTCGCGATGCTCGACCTCGAAGGCCGCGAGGAGAAGTTGGCGGATGTCCATCCGGATCGTATCGGGTCTGCCTCAGGCCGGTTCCCGCAAGCTCGGAACCCGGGTGGAGTCCTTCGTCGGCCACGATCCCCGCACGGGGTGAGATCGTGGCCGCGCGGGCGGAAGGTGTCAGTGCCGGTAGCGCTCGGCCAGGGTCATGAGGGCTTGGGCGAGTTCCGTGAGATTGGCAGAGGCCGCCTCGACCTCGCGGGTGCCGGCGGCCGTCTGCTGGCTCGCCTGGCGGATGTTCTGGAGGGCGCCCATCACCTGCTCGATGCCGAGCTGCTGCTGATTCGTCGAGGCCACGATCTGCTGGAAGGTCTGGACGCTCTCATCGACCTTGGCGGTGATCTCCTCGATGGTCCGCTGCGTCGTGTCCGAGCGGGTCTTGCCGGCGGCGGCGCGCTTCACCGCCTCTTCCGTCAGCATCACGGAGGTGTTGATGCCGCGCTGGATCTCGCCGAGAATCGTGCGGACCTGCCCCGTCGCCGCCTTGGCCTGATCGGCGAGCAGCTTCATCTCCGAGGCCACGACGGCGAAGCTCCGGCCACTCTCGCCGGCCGCCGCCGCCTCGATGGCGGCGTTCAGCGCCAGGAGATGCGTGCGCTCCGAGATGTCGTTGACGGTGGTGATGATGTCGCCGATGGCCTGGGTCTTCTCGGACAGGGCGACGATGTTGCCCGCCACCGCCTCCGCCTGCTCGCGGATCGCCTCCATGGCCCGCGCCGTGTCGGCGACGGCGCGCAGGCCCGCCCGCGAGGTCTGGGCCGTGGATTGCGCCGTGGCGATCACCTCGCCGGCCCGCTTGCCGATCTGCGCGCCCGAATGGGTGATCTCGTCCACCGTGGCGGCCGTTTCCTGCACGGCGGCAAACTGCTCCTCGACGGAGGCCGCCTGCTCCTGGGCGGAGGCCCGGATCTCCGCCGCCGCCGCGTTGAGGTCCGCCGTCGCGGCCCGGTTGGTCCGGGCGAGATCGGCGAGGCCCGAGACCATGCCGTTGAGGGTCCGCCCGAGGCGGGCGATCTCGTCGTTGCCCTTCGCCTCGAGGGTGCCCGACAGGTCGCCGCCGCCGACGCGCTCGGCGAATTGCATCACCTCTTCCAAGGGCTTGACCACGCCCCGCCGGATCAGCCCCGTCACGATGATGCTGAGGAGCACGCTGGCGGCGAGCGTCAGGATCACCGACCAGAGGCTGCGATCGTAGATGTCGGCCGAGCGTTGCTGGCCGGCGGCGATGCCCTCGTCCAACGCCTCGCGCGTCCGATCGATATCGGCGAGGAGGATATCCTGCATCCGGTTGATCGTGTCGTTCTGTGCCTCGATGGCCTCGGCATCCCGGGATGCGACGGCGGCGAATTGCGGCTCGCTCACGGCCCGCAATTGCCTGAAATCGTTGGCCGCCCCGGCGGCGGTATCGCCGAGCTTCCGCCACGCCGCCGCCCGCATCGGCGACGGTGCCGTGGCGGCGTAAGTCCCGGCGGTCCGGACGATCTCGCCGAAGAGCGCCTCGGCCTCCTGGGCGACACGCCGCCAGTTGTCCACGATCTGGGAGACCTCGGAAGTCGGACGGTTTCGCATGAGCGCCGCCATCACGGCATTGCGCCGCAGCAGGCCCATGTCCCGCGTCTTGTTGCCGAGATCGTCGAGTTGCCGCGCCACCGTCAGGTCTCGCTTGACGATGGTGTTCATGTTCTCGCGCACGGCGCCGATCTGGTCGAGGGCGTAGAGTCCGAGGGCGAGGACCACCACCGTGATGGCGACGAAGCCGAGGAGGATGCGCTTTCCGATGGAGATCGACACAGGCTGGCTCAAGGCTCCGGGAAACGAACGCCGTCGCGGCGGACGGCGTCAGGACAGGTAGCGCCGCAGGAGACGCGGCAGATCGACGACGACGAAACCGGATTGCTGGCTCGGTTCCCGCTTGGATTCCCGACTCGCGACCGCTCCCGCCGGGGCATAGCCCGAAACCGTCTCGTTGCTCAAACCGGCGGTGGCCGGATCGACGAGCCCCTCGGGGGAGGCACGGTCCGCCGGATCGGCATCCGCCACGGCGAGGACCCCCTCCACCCGGTCGACCGCCAGGGCCAGGGCGGCAGCGCGCAGGATCACGAGGTGCCCGCCCTCCGGGATCACGGCGCCGCCGCGCCCGAGGGCGCGCGCCAGGGCGAGCACGCTCAGCACGCGGCCCGAGAGCGCGATGGCCCCGAGGATCGCAGCCGGAGCTCCCGGAACGGAGGTGATGGGACGCGCGGAGATCACCTGAGCCACCTGCGAGAGGGGCAGGCCGTAGCGATCGCCGCCGCAGGTGCAGATCAGGAACGAGGACGAGGGCGTCTCGCGCTCGACCGTCCTGACCCGCTCGGCCAGGGCGCGCGTCCTGGCCCGCCGCAGGGCCTGCCGGCGGAGGGTCTCGGCGGCCGGGTTCATCGCGCGGCCCCGTCGGCGGCGGACCGAATCAGCGCCGCGCTCTGCGCCAGTTCCCGCGGTCCGAGGCCGTCGGCCTCGGCGAGGCAGGCTTCGGCGGGCAGGGCTTGCCCGAGGCGGACGGCATTGTCGAGGAAACGGCGGCCCTCCTCCGGTCGCGACACGGCGAGGAGGAGGAGGCCGAGCTGGTGATGGGCCATGACGAAACCGGGGTCGAGATAGAGGGTGCGGCGCAGGGCCGCTTCGGCCTCCGCGTCGCGCCCGAGGGTACGGGCGAGGAGACCTTCGTAGTAGTGCAGGGCCGCCTCCATGGGAGCGGTCCGCAGGGCCGCGCGCACCCGGCGCCAAGCCTCGGCGGTCTCACCAGAATCGCTCAAGGCGCGGATCTCGGCGAGTGCGTCGCCCGGCGTATCGTGCGTTACGGCCTCGTCCCAAGAGGGCGCGGTCGGATCCCTCGACACGGCACGTTCCTCCACGACGGGGGCGATATCGGGGGAGGGCGCTTCGTGCGCGCCGTCGGGATCGGCGCCTTCCGCCTCGATCCACGGGAGGGCGGGCTGCCACGGGGCGGTGACGGCAGGCTTCGGCACCGCCGCGATCTCGCCGAGGCCGCCGGGGCGGTACGCGACGGTCCCGGGCAGATTCACGGGATCGAGGGTCTGGGCGAAGTCCGGGTTGGGCTCGGCATGGCCGACGAGCAACCAACCGTCCGGCCGCAGGCGCCGGCCGAGCCCCCGCACGATGCCGAGCACGACCTCCGCCTCGAAGTAGATCAGGACGTTGCGGCACAGGATGAGGTCGAACGCGTCGGTCCGGGGCGCGGCGGAACCGTCGACGAGGTCCATGAGGTTGCGGCGCTCGAACCGCACCATGCGACGATATTCGGGACGCAGGGTGTAGGTGCCCTCCCGGCCCGGTCCCGGGCGGATCGGACCGGGCACGAAGTAGCGCAGGCGCTCTTCCGGCGGCAGGGTCCGCATGGCCCAGCGGCCGTAGAGTCCGGCGCGGGCCGTGGCCAGGGCCGCCGTGCTGATATCGGTCCCGAGGATGTCGACGCGCCATTCGGGCAGGGCGGCTCCGAGAATCTCGTGCAGCAGGATGGCGAGGGAATACGGCTCCGCCCCCGTGGAGCAACCCGCGCTCCAGATCTTCAGGCTGCGCTCGGGCGCCCGGGCCGCGACGAGACCGGGCAGGATGGTGCCGCGAAGGGCCGCGAATTGCTCGGCGTAGCGAAAGAAGAACGTCTCGCCGATGGTGATCTCGGCCTCGAGGGCCGCCCATTCGGCGGGACCCGCGAGGCGATCGTCGAGGAGCCCCAGATAGGCGGCGGCCTCCGTCAGATCGTTGGCCCTGTAGCGCTTGCGCAGGCGATCCAACAGGAGATCGTCCTTGTCGGCATAATAATGGTGGCCGGTGCGCGCGATGATCCGCGCCTTGAGGGCGGGAAAGGCCGGATCGGATTCCGGGCCGGGCCGCCTCATGCGGTCGGCGGCCCGAAAGCCGCCAGGCGTGCGGCGGCGGCGCGGGTGAGATCGTCCAGTCGCTGGCGCTCCTCGGCGCCGAGCAGGCGGGCGGGATCGAGGACGTGGACCATGCGGTCGCGAAGGCCGATCTCGGCCATGACGCAGCCGTTGAGGGTTAGCGCCTCGGCCACGGGCCGGATCTCGGCCTCGGCCACCACCACGAGATCGTCGACCCGGTCCACCAGGAAGGCGATCGCCTCACCGGCAGCGAGGACGAGATGTCGATAGGGATCGTCGGCCTGCGCGCCCTCCCGCTTGGGCAAGCCGAGCAGGCGCGCGAGGTCGATCACGGGCACCGGCGTCCCCCCGAGATCGAGGAAGCCCACCAGGGGACCGCCGGCCGCCGGGGGGTTATGCAGATCGGGCAGGGGCAGCACTTCGCTCACCGCCGCTCGCGCCAAGGCGCAGGGAACGCCGGCGACGTCGAGGACGAGGAAGGCCGTGGTGGCGGGCAAGTTCTTCAACGACCCAATTTTCTTCAACGATGCACTTCTCGGGAGAAGGGTTGAGCCTCCGGCCCCTTCCGCGCGGCCTTCTTTCAGATAGAACGGAGAGCGCCATACGGGCAAACTATCGAAAGCGGATGCCCGCGTGTTTTCGCAGGTGTCTTCGAATACGTTCCGGACCGAGCATACCCGCAACGACAGGACCCCTCGCATGCCACGGATCGCCCGCCTCGCCCTTGGCCTGATTCTCTGCGCCGGTCCCGCCCTGGCGGACAATCCGGGGGCGGATTGGCTGACGCCGGCCCAGACCAAGCAGGCCCTGAAGGGCGCCGGCTACACGGAGATCCTCAAGCTCGAAGCCGATGATGGGCATTGGGACGGGGAGGGGATCAAGGACGGTCGCCGCATGAAGTTCGATGCCGATCCGCGAACCGGAGCGGTTCTAGGCGAAGTGCCCGTAGACTAATCGCGCGTTGACCCGAGCAATCGGATCGGCTACCAAACGCGACACCAATTTCGATCCGCAGCTTCGGTGAGCGGACAGGTCAGACGGTTTTCCGATGCGTGTCATCCTCATCGTAACGAAAGCGCCACCGACGGGGCGGTCCTGACAGCAGGATCGCGATCCGGATGGTGGCGCATGCAGGGTCCTTCGGGGCCCTTTTTTGTTGCCGCGACGAGAACCGACACGGGTTTCAGACGAGAGTTCGAGGAGCAGACACGATGGGCGGCGAGGTCATGACCGGGGCCGAAATGGTCATCCGGGCGTTTCAGGATCAGGGTGTCGATACGCTGTTCGGGTATCCCGGCGGGGCGGTGCTGCCGATCTACGACGCGCTCTACCATCAAGACAGCCTGAAGCACGTTCTGGTGCGCCACGAGCAGGGCGCCGTCCACGCGGCGGAAGGCTATGCGCGCTCCTCCGGCAAGGTCGGCTGTGTCCTCGTCACCTCGGGGCCGGGTGCCACCAACATCATCACCGGGCTCACCGACGCCCTGCTCGATTCGATCCCGCTCGTCTGCATCACCGGGCAGGTGCCGACACACCTCATCGGCACGGACGCGTTCCAGGAATGCGACACCGTCGGCATCACGCGCCACTGCACGAAGCACAACTACCTCGTCAAATCCATCGCCGACCTGCCGCGCATCCTGCACGAGGCCTTCTACGTCGCCTCGAACGGCCGGCCCGGCCCCGTGGTCATCGACCTGCCGAAGGACGTCCAGTTCGCGAGCGGCGTCTACGAGCGTCCGTCGCGGAACGGCCACAAGACCTACAAGCCGGCCTTCAAGGGTGACGCAGCGCAGATAAAGGCCGCCGTCGAGCTGATGGCGGGCGCGCGCCGGCCGATCCTCTACACCGGCGGCGGCGTCATCAACGCCGGCCCCCACGCCTCGACGCTGCTGCGTGAGCTCGCCGCCGAGACGGGCTTTCCCGTGACCTCGACCCTCATGGGGCTGGGCGCCTTCCCGGCATCCGACGAGAACTTCCTCGGCATGCTCGGCATGCACGGCACCTACGAAGCCAACCTCGCCATGCACGAATGCGACGTCATGGTCTGTATCGGCGCGCGCTTCGACGACCGCATCACCGGGCGCCTCGACGCGTTCTCGCCGTTCTCGAAGAAGATCCACATCGATATCGACGCCTCCTCGATCAACAAGGTCGTGAAGGTCGATGTCGGGATCGTCGGCGATTGCGGCGCGGTGCTGGAGGACATGCTGGCGGCGTGGAAGGCCCTGCCGACCCGGCCGGATCCGGAGCGCTTCGACGCCTGGATGGCCAAGATCCGGACCTGGAAGGCGCGCGACTGCCTCGCCTACTGGCCGTCGGGCACGATCATCAAGCCGCAATACGCCGTGCAGCGCCTCTACGAGGCCTGCCGAAATCTCGAACAGAAAACCGGCCGTGAGACCTACGTCACCACCGAGGTCGGTCAGCACCAGATGTGGGCGGCGCAGTACTTCAAGTTCGACGAGCCGAACCGCTGGATGACCTCGGGCGGCCTCGGCACCATGGGCTACGGCCTGCCCGCCGCCATCGGTACCCAGCTCGCCCATCCGGACGGTCTCGTCATCGACATCGCCGGCGAGGCCTCGATCCTGATGAACATCCAGGAGATGTCGACGGCGGTGCAGTACCGCCTGCCGATCAAGATCTTCATCCTGAACAACGAGTATATGGGCATGGTGCGCCAGTGGCAGGAGCTGCTGCACGGCTCGCGCTACTCGCAGAGCTACTCCGAGAGCCTGCCGGACTTCGTGAAGCTCGCGGAGGCCTACGGCGCCAAGGGTATCCGCTGCGACAAGCCCTCCGACCTCGACGCGGCGATCCAGGAGATGCTCGACTACGACGGTCCGGTGATCTTCGACTGCATCGTCGACAAGAAAGAGAACTGCTTCCCGATGATCCCATCGGGCAAGGCCCACAACGAGATGATCCTGTCCGACTACCTCGGCGAGACCGGGGCGGAGATCGGCGACATCATCTCGGAAGAGGGCAAGATGCTGGTCTGACGGTTGAGATCGGCCGCGCCTTCGGGCTCGGCCGATCTCAACGCGGGTCGCCGAGGCGGCCCACCCTGGCAAGGCGGCTGCGCCAGCCCGGACGCGCCGGGCGCGGCGCCCGCCGGTCGGGTAGGGGCGTGGAGGCGGCCCGCTCGGCGGGCGTGGCGCCCTCGCATTTGCACAGCAGGGCGAAGAACTCGATCTCGCCGAAGGGCGTCGGCGTCAATTCGCGGAACGCGAACGGCACCAGCCCGAGGGCGATGATCTCGCCGAGGACGGCCGTGAAACTGTCGGGGGTGAAGACACTGCAATGCACGTCGATCATGCCATCGGTCTCGTGGACGCGCCGCGCATGCTCGAGGCCGGCTTCCGGTCCATGCCCCGCGAACAGGGGGAAGCGGGTTTCGCGGCCGGCCCAGACCGCCTCGGCATCGACCTGCATCGCCTTGGCGAAGTGCTCGTAGACCTGGGCCGCGCTCGGACGGGTGGCGCCGGCGAGATGGGCGCCCACGAGGTCTCCGGTGGTGGTGAGGGTGCGGCCCCGGTCGAAGGTGAAGCGCATGTCCGGCACGGCAAGGAACAGCAGGCCGTCCTCGCGCAGGGCCTCGGCGCAGTCCTTGAGCCAGCCGATGACGTCGGGCAGATGCTCGATGACGTGCGAGGCGACGATGTAGTCCACGGGACCCCGGGCCCCGAGGGCTTGGCGCAAGGTCTGGGTCTCGAGAACCAGATCGACCTCCACGAGGGCGCCCCGCGCCTGCGGACCGGCGGCGGCGTGGCCGGCATACTTACGGGCGAGACCTTCCGTCGAAAGATGGTCGGCGTAGAGAATGTCACCGTCGCCGCGGCGCACGAGGGGCCGGTCGAGGGGGCCGAGTTCGACGCCGGTCCGACCGTGGGGCCTCACGGCGGCGAGCGTGCGTTGGCGACTGTCCATGGGCGGCGCGGTATCACGCGGCTTGGAACGGGTCCAGCTTGGACCCGGACGAGGGTTGCGTCGGAGCAAAGTGGGAAATCCGTCTTGTGAAGCAAGCAAACGGATTTCGTTGAGAGACATCGAAGAGTTGAAACTGGGGCAAGCCATGAACGCGATGAACACCCACTACCCCGACGCCGTCCGGGTCGAACCCATCAACCGGCACACCCTCGCTGTCATCGTCGACAACGAGCCGGGCGTGCTCGCCCGCATCTCGGGTCTGTTCTCGGGCCGTGGCTACAACATCGAGAGCCTGACCGTCTCCGAGACGGAGGTGGCGCGCCACATTTCGCGTATCACCATCGTGACCACGGGCACGGATGCCGTGATCCAGCAAATCAAGGCGCAGCTCGACCGCCTCGTTCCCGTGCACCGGGTCGTGGATCTGACGCTCCAGGGTCAGTCCCTCGAGCGCGAACTCTGCCTCGTGAAGGTGGCCGGCACCGGCGAGCACCGCACGGAATCCCTGACCCTCGCCGCCGCCTTCGGCGCCAAGACCCTCGACGCGACGCTGAACTCCTTCGTGTTCGAGGTGACCGGCACCACGGAGGAGATCGACCGCTTCATCGGCCTGATGACGGTGATCGGCCTCGTGGAGATCTCGCGCACGGGCATCGCCGCCATGGGGCGCGGCTCCGAGGCGATGTAGCGTCGCGTCCCGCCGCAAGGACATCTCATGACCATCCTCTACTACGCCCCCGGCGCCTGCTCGCTCGCCTCCCACATCGCCCTGGAGGAGACGGGCGCGCCGTTCGAGACCGTCCGGCTCGACCTCGCGCAGGGCGACCAGCGCGCGCCGGAATACCTCGCGGTCAACGAGCGTGGCCGGGTGCCGGCCCTGGTGGAGGGCGATTGGGTCCTCACCGAGAACACCGCCATCCTGCGCCACATCGCGCGCCTGCACCCGCAAGCGGGCCTGTGGCCGGACGCCCCCCGCGACCAGGCCCGGGTCGACGAGTGGCTCGGCTGGCTGTCCACCGGCCACCACATCGCCTACGCGCATATCCGCCGGGCCGAGCGCTACACGAACGACGAAGCGGCCTATCCGGGCATCCAGGCGAAGGGCGCCGAGACCTGCGGCGACCTCTTCACCATGACGGAGGTCAAGCTTTCGAACGGCGGCTGGGCCCTGGGCGAACGCTACAGCGTTGCCGATCCCTACCTGCTGCTGTTCTGGACCTGGGGGCGCGGGCCGTCCCTCGGTTTCGACATGGCGGAGCGTTTCCCCGCCTGGACGGCCCATGCCCGGGCCATGGCCGAGCGTCCCGCCGTCCAGGCGGTGTTCGCCCGCGAGGGACTGCGACTGCCGGCCTGAAGGGCCGTCGCGGGGTAAAGAACGGGGCCGTGCGACAATTCCCCTTCCGTCAAGGGGATCGCCTCGCTAAAAGCGCGCGGATCGCACGGCCGCGCGGATGCTGTTTCAGATGAGGGCGCCGGGGCGCGCTCATGTTCAAAAAAAGAGAAGGTACCGCCATGCGGGTCTATTACGATCGCGACGCCGACATTAACCTGATCAAGGGCAAGAAGGTCGTCATCGTTGGCTACGGCAGCCAGGGCCATGCCCACGCGCTGAACCTGCGCGATTCCGGCGTGAAGGACATCGTCATCGCCCTGCGCGAGGGCTCCGCCACCGCCAAGAAGGCCGAGCACGAGGGCTTCAAGGTGATGAACGTCGCCGATGCCGCCGCCCAGGCCGACGTCGTCATGATGCTCACCCCCGACGAGCTCCAGGGCGACATCTACAAGGAGTCGCTCGCCCCGAACATGAAGCAGGGCGCCGCCCTCCTGTTCGCCCACGGCCTCAACGTGCACTTCAACCTCATCGAGCCGCGCGCCGACCTCGACGTGCTCATGGTCGCCCCGAAGGGCCCCGGCCACACCGTGCGCGGCGAGTATCTCAAGGGCGGCGGCGTGCCGACCCTCATCGCCATCGCGCAGGACGCGTCCGGCAACGCCCACGATCTGGGCCTCTCCTACGCTTCGGCCAATGGCGGCGGTCGCGCCGGCATCATCGAGACCACCTTCAAGGAAGAGTGCGAGACCGATCTGTTCGGTGAGCAGGCCGTGCTCTGCGGCGGCCTCGTCGAGCTCATCAAGGCCGGCTTCGAGACCCTGGTCGAGGGCGGCTACGCCCCCGAGATGGCCTATTTCGAGTGCCTCCACGAGGTGAAGCTCATCGTCGACCTCATCTACGAGGGCGGCATCGCCAACATGAACTACTCCATCTCCAACACCGCCGAGTACGGCGAGTACGTCACCGGCCCGCGCATCGTGACGCCGGAGACCAAGGCCGAGATGAAGCGCGTCCTCAACGACATTCAGTCGGGCAAGTTCACCCGCGACTGGATGCTGGAGAACAAGGTCGGTCAGACCTCGTTCAAGGCCACCCGCGCCAAGCTCGCCGCCCACCCCATCGAGGAAGTCGGCGCCAAGCTGCGCGGCATGATGCCGTGGATCTCCGAGAAGGCCCTGGTCGACAAGGCCAAGAACTGATTTTTTCGGGATTTTGCGGCCGGGCTTCGCTCGGCCGCATGTCGTGGGACAGCCGGTGTCGCGAAAGCGGCGCCGGCTTTTTCGCGCGGGCCACCCTTTCCCCCAAAGGAGAGAAGGAGGCGCACCGGTGTTGTGATCTCCAAGAAATCCCGGCATTCCTCCCCGCAACGGCAGCCCACGTGAGAGCAGCCGAAACCGGAGGACACGGAAATGGCATCGCTCTACTACGACGCCCATCGCGCACTGCAGGAGGAGTACAACACCGTCAAGCTGGCGGAGCGCCTGGATACGGGCTGGGTCCAGGACCGGATCGGAGAGACCGAGGCAGCCTTCATCGGCAGCCGGGACATGTTCTTCCTCTCCACCGTCGATCCGGACGGCATGCCCACCGTCTCGTACAAGGGCGGCGGCACCGGCTTCGTGAAGGTGCTCGATCCCACCACCCTCGTGTTCCCGGGCTTCGACGGCAACGGCATGTGGTATTCGATGGGCAACATCGAGGGGCAGTCCAAGGTCGGTCTGCTGTTCATCGATTTCGAGACCCCGCACCGGGTCCGCGTCCAGGGCCATGCCCGGATGCTGCGCGACGACCCCCTGATGGCCGAGTACACCGAGGCCAAGTATCTCGTGCGGATCGAGGTGACGAAGGCCTGGGTCAATTGCCCGCGCTACATCCACAAGTACCAGAAGGTGTCGCAGAACCGGTATGTGCCGACGCCCGACAAGGAGACCCCCCTCGCCCTGTGGAAGCGCCTCGACATGGTCGGCGACGTGATCTCCGACGAGGACAAGGCCCGCGTTCAGAATGAGGGCAGGATCGAGATTTCCGAATACGAGGCCCGGGTCGCGCGCGGCGAAAGCTGAGGCCGCGATCGGGCAAACAAAAGGGCGTGGTCCGTCTCAGACCACGCCCTTTCCAAGAGCAGCCATCCGGATCCAACCGGAGCGTCGGCCCGGCCGGTCAGGCCCCGCCGCGATAGCAGCGGATCTCGGCCTCCGCCTGCGCGCGGCGCAGTTCGGCCACCTTGTCGTCGAACACCTTGGTCGATTTGAACTCGTTGGCCCGCTGCCCGATGCCCTGGCGCATGGACAGCACGGTGCTGGCCTGGACGTAACGGTCGTAGGGCAGGATCGACGCGAGGGCGTCGAGGGAGCACGAGCAGCGCGACAGGGATTCGCGAGACTGGCCATTGGCCGCCATGCAGCCGAAGATGTAATCGGCCCGCGCTTCCGTCGGATAATCGTTCTCCGATTCCGCGGCCTTCACCGGCCCGGCCATCAGGGACGTCGCCAGGATCGCAGCCGGAAGGACCGACCGGGCGACGCGCTCAACCAGCGTTCGGGACATAGGTCAACTTCTCTTCCAGGAGTTCGCCACCATCGGCGGTCTTCGACTGCGCTTCGATGGACACCAATTCGCCGGGTACGGCGTCGGAGGTCACGAAGGTGTAGCGGATGTTCTCCAGCCCCCGCATGCGCTCCTTCATCCGGTCATCCACGAACGGCTGCGTCTCGACGCGCCAGGCGGGTACCTTCTGCCCCTGATAGTCCACGGTGGTCGGCGTCACCGTGGCGTTGTCGCGAAGCCCCTTGCGGATGGCGTTCTTGATGTAGCGCGGATTGGCCGACAGCACCCGGGCCATGTCCATGAGGTGATGCTCGAGGAACAGCGTCATCACCGGGTTGCCCGGCATGTCCTCGAACGGGCCGGCGGGAAACCGGTTGGCGCCCGAGAACATCTCCACGCGGATATCGCGGCCGTCGGCGGTCTTGCCGGGCTCGACCCCGAGCTTGATGGTGTCGTCCATGGGCGGCCCGAACGGCCCCTTGGAGATGCCGCTGCGACGCAGATACGCGTAGGTGAGCTTCGTGCCGGGCGGCACGTTCTTCATCTGCGGCTTCTCGAACAACAGGTCGGACGCGTTGGGAGCACTTGTGCTGGCGGGGGTCATGGCCGGGGTCTCCACGGTGGAGGTGCCTTCGGCCAGGACGGGAGACGCCGCGAGCATGAGCAGGGCGGCAAGGGGAACGAACTTCAAAGGGGCGCTTCCTCGTTGAGCGGAGACCGCACATTGGATTGCACATTACTCCCGATGGTTCGGTACGTGTAGTCCGGCGGCGTCTCGGCCGCTTCCTCCGTGGCAAGATCCCGCACCTTCGCGTGCAGGGGCGAGAGCGAGCAGGCCGGGTCCGTCGCGGCCGCGTCACCCGCGAGGGCAAGGGCCTGACAGCGGCATCCGCCCCAGTCCTTCTCGCGCCGGTCGCAGGAGCGGCAGGGCTCCTGCATCCAGTCGGTGCCGCGATAAGCGGTGAAGGCCGGCGAATTGGCCCAGATGTCACCCAGGGAATGGTCGGTGACGTACCAGAATTCGAGTTGCTTGATGGTCTCGGCGGCGTGGCAGGGCAGAACCTTGCCGGCCGGGGTGACGTTCATGAGCTTGCGCCCCCATCCGCCGGCGCAGGCCTTGGGGTATTTCGCGTAATAGTCGGGCACCACGAGGTCGATGACGAGCTGGCCCTTCAGGCGCTCGCGTGCGGCTTCGACGATACGGATCGAGCGATCCACCTCGGCCTTGTTCGGCATCAGGGCGGCGCGATTGACGTAGGCCCAGCCGTAATACTGGGTGTGGGCCACCTCGAGGCGCTTCGCCCCGAGCGTCACCGCGAGATCGATGAAGCCTTCGACCTCGTGGATGTTGCCCCGGTGGATCACCGAGTTGAGGGTGAGGGGCAGGCCGAGTTGCGTCACCCGCTCGGCGAAGGCGAACTTTTGGGGTTGGGCGTTCTTCAACCCCCCGATCTTCTCGGCATTGGCCGCGTCGACGCCCTGCACCGATAGCTGCACGTGGTCGAGACCGACGTCGTAGAGCGCGTCGAGCTTGGCCAACGCCCCACCGACGCCCGAGGTGATGAGGTTCGAATAGAGCCCGAGCTTGGCGCAGGTCTGGGTGATCTCGACGATGTCGTTGCGCGCCGTCGGCTCACCGCCCGACAGGTGGACATGCAGCACGCCGAGGGCCGCCGCCTCCGTCAGCACCCGCTGCCACGTCGCCGTGTCGAGCTCCCCCGAACGCCGGTCGAGTTCGAGGGGGTTCGAGCAATACGGGCAACGCAGGGGGCAGCGATGCGTGAGTTCGGCCAGGAGACCGACGGGCGCCGGCAGGGCGGGGGCATTCGGCGTGATGGCGTTCATCGCTCCAGAACCCGTTTCGTGGCGAGATCGTTCAACATGACGAGGATGTCGGCCTCGATCACGGTGCGGTCGGCGGTGAATTTCTCCGCGAGCAGCCCGGCGATGTCGCGCACGCTCCGGGTGCCGTCGACGACTTCGAGGACCGCCACGGCATTGGCGTCGAGGTCGAAGGTCCGCTCGGGGGCGAGGAGCACGTGCTGATTGCGGACGGCATCGTGGCGCAGGCGCACGCCACGGGGCAGGCGCGGCACGTCGTGCGGGCCGAGGGTGCCGGTCCCGGCCGCCTGCGCCGTCGCCGTCTCGGCCACGAGGCCGGTGCCGGGGGTCCAGGCGTCGGGCGGGATCAATCCGGGCGCCACATACGCGAAGTACAGGGCATCGAGTTGGGTCCACAGCACGTTGCACTTGAAGGTCAGGGCCGCCATGGCCTGACGCTGCAGCTCCGGCGTGGTGGCGTGTTTCTGAACGTAGTCGAGGGCGAAATCGGCGTCACGCGGCGCCTGGGTCATGCGCTTGTCGAAATACGCCAGAGTGTCCTTGGTGATGAAGTCGTAGTTCTTCAGCATCCCGGCGACGCGCTCGGAGATGATGGTCGGTGAGAACATCTCCGTCAGCGACGAGGCGATGGCTTCGAGGAGCGAGCGCTCCTTGACGAAATGCACGTAGGCATCGACGGAAAACCGGGTGGCCGACAGGATGCCTTGCGTCGATTCCACGTAGTCCCGCGCGAACCCGACGCCCTCGGCGAGCTTGAGCCAGCGCTCGATGCCGCCATCACCGGGGGCGTCGCCGTCGTGATCGACGATGCGCTGGCGCCAAATCCGGCGCAGGCCCGC
Organism: Methylobacterium gossipiicola; assembly: GCF_900113485.1. GTDB lineage: Bacteria > Pseudomonadota > Alphaproteobacteria > Rhizobiales > Beijerinckiaceae > Methylobacterium > Methylobacterium gossipiicola. Next base: position 31,719 of record NZ_FOPM01000008.1, on the reverse strand, counting down.
ATCCTCCATCCGGGCCAGCACGGCGGCATCCTTGATGGGGATCATCGCCTGATAATAGTAGCGGTTGAGGGCCCAGGCGCGGACCTGGTCCTTGTTGAGCTTGCCGTCGTGCAGCAAGCGATGGAACGGATGCAGGTTGTGATAGCGCCGCGCACCGATATCGCGCAGCGCCGCCGCGAGTTCATCCGGGCTCAGCAGACGCTGGGTCTCATCGGTGACGGGCGTGGGGAATGGCGCTGTCATGGGGCGTGATCCGAGTCCGACGAAGAGGCTTTGTCTGAAGGCGTCTTCTAGATGGCGCGCAGGACCGTGTCAGACCAGCGACGCCGCAGACGCGATTATATTGCGCGTTATGTAATTGGTCGGCAGAAAATTGCCACCCCATCGCTTTTCGGCGACGCGTCAGAGCGACAGGCTCAACCCATCATACCCGACGGTCCACCCCTTGGCCTCGACGGCGAGCCGCTCCGGAGACCCTTCCACGAGGACTGGGTTGGTGTTGTTGATGTGAACGAAGATGCGCCGGCCGATCTCGACCTCGGCGAGGGAGGCAACGGAGCCGTTCTGCCCGGCCATGGGCACATGCCCCATGCGCCAGCCGGTCTTGGTCCCGACACCGGCGAGAATCATGTCGTCGTCGAACAGCACCGTCCCGTCGAACAGCAGGACATCGGCGCCGTCGAGTTGCGACTTGAGCTTGTCGGTCACTCGGGCGCAACCGGGGACATAGGCAATCCGCCGGCCATTCGCTTCAATCATCGCCCCGACGGTGGTCTCGGTCTCGGCGCCGAGTTCGACGGTCTCGCCTTCGAGCCAGAGCGGCACCTTGCCGGGCACGGAAAATAGGGTGACGGTCAGGCCCGGCACGGGCTCGAAGGTGGCATCGAGGCCGATGGGCTCACGGGCGACCACATCCTCGGCCATCACATCGAACACCCTGTTGGCGTTGACGGAATCGAGGATGCCGGACGTGCCGTACAGTGTGAAGGGCTGGCCTTCGCGCAGGGTCAACAGACCGGCGACATGATCGACATCGCCGTTGGTGAGCAAAACCGCATGGATCGGCGAGTGCCGCAGCCCTTCGCGCGGATGCAGGGCCGGCGTATCGAACAGTTGCTGCCGGATATCGGGGGAGGCATTCACCAGGAGCCAGCGCTCTCCATCGGGGGAGACGGCGATGCTCGACTGGGTCCGCGGCCTGACGCGGCTGGAATCCTCGCGGGCGAGGGAGCAGATCGGGCAGCGGCAATTCCACTGAGGAAGGCCGCCGCCCGCGGCGGAACCGAGGATTACGACATGCATGGCTGAACCAACGCCGTCCCGCTCCTCAGGCTCGCCCCAACAACGTTAGTTGAAGGTATCGATCTCGGCCGACTCGTAGCTCGTGACTTCCATGCCGACGCAGATCTCGGAAACGATGGGGGCAGCCCAGGTCATGGTGTTTCTCCAGAGTTTCTTTTGTACGGCACTGTCCCGACCAATCATAAGAAGATCGTAAGACACTGACGGCGCAGTGGTTTCTGTCGCGAGAGCTATATCGACAATTCTATCCGGCAGGGCAAGCGCTAAATTGCCGGATCGTCCTGACGTCCATCGAAAAACCCCGTTCTCCCCGTTTTCAGTGCCGAAAATCCTGCCCCTTGAGATCGAGCATGAAGCCGCGTCCGCGCACGGTGACGATGACCGGACCGCCCAGACGCACGAAATCCGACAACTTGGTGCGCAGGTAACCCACGTAGACATCGACCACATTCAGCGACAGGCCGCCCTGTCCGGCCCAGAGCTTGTCGAAGATGTCGCCCCGCGACACCGGCTGGTTGGACTTGTCCATGAGGAGCGCCAGCAACTCCGCCTCGCGGGGCGTGAGACGCGCGGTCGCATCCGCGAATCCGACCTGACGGATGTTGAGGTCGAGGACGAGGCGCCCGGCGGTGACGATGGTGCGCGGCTCCTCGGATTCCTTGCGCCGCAGGAGATGCGTCTGCAGGCGGGCGAGGAGTTCGTCGAACACGAACGGCTTGACGATGTAGTCGTCGGCACCGAGGGCCAGTCCCTCGACCCGGTCGCGCACCTCGTCGCGGGCGGAGAGGAACAGGATCGGGCCGGGATAGCCCCCTTCGCGCAGGGAGCGGCAGACGTCGTGGCCCGACCCGTCGGGGAGCGTGATGTCGAGCACCACGGCCTCCGGCGCGGAATCGCGCGCCGCCACCAAGGCATCGTCGACGCAGCCGGCGACGCCCACCGAGAACCCTTCCGCTTCCAGCCCGCGCGCGAGCATGGCGCGGATGTCGCTGTCATCCTCGACGATCAACACCCGTGTCATGCGGTGGGCTCCTTCTCGATGGAATGGGTGGGGGTCATTGTGCCGTCGGAGACCGGCAAGGCGAGGGCGACCCGAGCGCCTCGCCCCGATGGGGCTGCCCTCAACTGGATGGTGCCATCATGCCGCTCCACGACCCAGCGCGCCAGGGCCAGGCCGATGCCGAACCCGGTCTCGCCCGAGGGGCTCTCGCGGCGGAAACGTTCGAACAGGGCTTCGCCGGCCCGCGAAAATCCCGGACCGTCATCGGTAACCGTGAGGATCGCTGAATCGCCGGACGAAACATCGAGCGCCAGGGTCACGCGGGTGAGCCCTTGGGCGTGCCGGAGAGCGTTGTCGACGAGACTTTCCAGAACCTGACGCAGCCATTCCCGATCGGCCAGGAGGGTCGCATCGGCCGTGATCGGTTCGAGGGCGAGGCTCACGCGGCGGCGGGCCGCCTCGGAGGCCATCCCGTCGATGGCGTCGGTGAGGATCACCGATGCAAGGACGGGCCGCCGGTCGAGTTCGATCTGGCCGGATTCCGAGCGGGCGACTCGAAGCAGATCCTCGACCCGGCGTTGCAGCCGCAGGGCACGCTTGCGGATGGTGGCGAAGACCGGTGCGTGATCGATGCCGGGTCGTCCCGCCGAACGGGCGGCGATGTCGCATTCCCCCAGGATCACCGTCAGGGGCGTGCGCAATTCATGACTGACATCGGCGAAGAAGCGACGGCGCGACCGGTCCACCGCTTCCAGGCGCTCATTGGCGGTGCGCAGATCGGTGGTTCGGACCGCCACGGTATCCTCCAGGGCCGCCCGGTCGGCGGCGAGGCGCCCTTCGCGACGGGCGAGGCGGGCGGCCATGCGGTTGAAGTTGGCGACCAGCAGGCCGAGCTCGTCGCGGGTCGCCACGGAGAGCCGGGTGTCGAGTTCGCCCCGTCCGATGGCGCCGGCCGCCTGACGCACGGCCGCGATGCGGGCCAGCGTCGGGCGGGTCACGCCCCGATAGAGGCCGAACAGGATGGCGAGGGCCACCGCCACGGCCGCGAGGGAGGCGAGCCGCAGGGTCGCCGAGAGTTCGCGCGCGGCGTCCGAGCCGGCGATCATGGAGCGGCGCTCCACTTCGATGAGAAACGAGAGCGGTTGCCCGGTCATGGCGCCGAAGCCGTTGAGGGCGCCCCGGATGGCATTCTTACGCTGCTCATCGTCCGAGCGACGCAAGACCTGCGCGACCTGCCGGTCGAGGATGGCGCGGGCAGCACGAAGTTGGGCGAGGGGCCGCGACCGGGCGGCGTATTGTGTCCGGTCGAGGGGATCGTTGCTCACCGCGATGCTACGGCCCAGGGCTTCGTCCACGGCGATGAGGGCGTGATCGACATTGGCGCGGGCGACGGACAGGCCCTCGGGTTGCGCATCCGGATTGCTCACGGCCTCCAGGGCGGCGAGGCCGTACTGGGTCATGCGTCCCGACAATTCGACGAGCAGTTCGAGGCGCCCCTGCGCTGCCAACGTCCGGTCGATGGTCCGCTCGGCCGCCGCGATCGAACCGAGCACGCCGAGGGCCGCCAGGATGACGAGGGCGGCGGTGCTGCCGAGGAGGAGCGCAAACCGAGCCTTCAGCGAGCGCATCGGCCAGCCAAGTTTTGCCTATTTCTCCCGTAAGCCACGGAAATCTCACGCCTCTTCGCGACACCGAGTGGGTGTCTATGCGCAGGCGGGCCGTGTTCGCAAGGGGAGGCCGACGCGGGTGCGGCGATCACAGGTCGCGGGGTTCACTCCCCCGCACGGCGCAGCGCCAGCGGTTGACGTGCCACTCGGGATGCTCGGCCTGCCATTTGGCGAGGGCGCTCTGCGAATGGCGCAGGCACACCGTCGGGCTACGCGCCTCGAACGAGAGATCGATCCGCTCCTCCCGGCATCGCGACGGATCGGACAACAGGCAGATCGAGAGCAGAAGAAGCATCGACCGGATCTCGGAATGGGTTGGAGAACCGTCCGGGTCAGCACGATAAGGCTTCCCGGCGGGACGGAAAGGTCGCCCGCACGGGAAATTTAAGCAAGATCGTGAGGGACTCCAGAGGAAAGCCCCGCTGTCGCAGCCCTGATCAGGCGGCCGACACCCAGAGTTCGCCCTTGCCGAGGGTCGCGAGATCGCCCGAGTAGCGCTTGAGCGCACCGGCCGCGAGGTCGGCGTGCTCCGCGCTCAGGGGCCGGAGCGAGCGGGCGAGGAGGCGCAGGAACACGAGGTCGTGCGTCCCGGTCTCGACGAAGCTCGGGGTGACGGTTCCCGTGGTTCCGGCCAGGATCGTGCCGCGCCGCATGCCGAAACCCGGATGGTCGCCCAGTGAAATCGCCGCGATGGTCCCGGCGATCATCCGCGCGCCGGCATGGGCGCCGGCCGAGCCGACGAGGATGAGACCGCGCCGCATGCGATCGCCGAGGTGATCGCCGGCCGTGCCCCGGACGATCAGGGTCGCGCCGTCGAGACCGGCCTTTGCACCGTAGACAGCTCCGCCGGCATGGTCGCCGGCATCGCCCTCGACCGTGATGGTGCCGCCGGTCGCGCCCGACCCGGCGAAGGGACCGGCGGCCCCCGTGACCGTGACGGTGCCGCTGCGCATGCCCGCGCCGAGGCGCTGGCCGACATCGCCGACGACCCGGATGCTGCCGCCGTCGAGGGAGGCGCCGACCCGGTCGAGGCGCGACGAACCGCCTTCGATGACGAGGGTTTCGGAACCGTCGAGGGTGATGGTGAAGCAGTCACCGAGGGTCAGACCACGGCGGCTGGTGCCGACGGGCAGCTTCGCCGCCTCGGCTTCGCTGAGACCGCTGAGCGAGAGCGGATTGATGTTGAGGAGGTCGAGCCGCTCCGGCGGCTCCTGGCGCAGGGTGAGGGTGCTCATGCCGCTCCAGCCTCGCTCGCCGGCTCCTTCGAGAGCAGGTTCTTCAAGTGATAATGATGGCGGCCGAGATTGCCGCCGTAATTGCCGGCCGTCACCGCCACGAGGCCGTGGGCGGCCCCCGCCGCCGTCGCCGCATGCAGGGCGGCCCGCATGGATTCGGCCACGGCGTGCGAGGTCAGGGCGTCGATGACGATTTCCAGCACGACCCCGACCTCGGACGAGAGTTCGGTCCCGGCGCGCCCCTTCAGGGTTGGGCAATAGGCGTCGTTGGTGGAGGCCATCATGCCCTTGGTGCGCGCGCCCACCTTCGAGCCCGAGCGGACGATGCCGCCGGGGAAGGGCAGGATCGCACCCGGCACCAGACGCGCCGCATCGACGGCGATCTCGGCGACTTTCAGGGTCTCGGCGTGGTTGCGGCCGAGGAACAGCAGGTTGCCGCCCCCCACGGCGCCATCCACGGCGCGCACGAAATCCTCGCACAGGAACTCGCCGTCCATGACCGGGATGCGCCAGTAGCGGCGGGACTTGCCGGTCAGGGGGTCGTGCAGGCGCTTGGCCACGGCGAAGCCGTCACCGAAATAGCGGATCGCACCACCGAGCTTGATCTTCGTCGGCCCGTCGACACCGGCGTAGCAGGCCGTGCCCGGGCAGGTGAGGATGCACTGACCGACGCGCTTGAGAAGCTGATCCTTCAGGCCGTTGGGCTCGAAGCCGAACAGCAGGACGCGCACGCCGGGGCGGCCATCGGGCGTCTCCTCGGGCGACAGCTCGCAGTCGATGCCGGCCTCGGCGCCGCAACCGATGACCGAGGTCGCGAACCCCGTCATGGTGGTCGCGGCGATCATCGCCCACTTCGCCGTGTCGTTGGTGATGATGATCGCCGTGCCGGCGACGTCGAACGCCTCGGCGAAGGTGTCGATCACCGGGATTCCGTTGAGGGTGAGGTCCGTCATCTCAGTCACCCGTCCTCACGCGACGTTCTTCTTTCAAGACAGGCATGCGACCTCCTCGAACACGTCGGCCTTCGGGAAGGCCTCGTCCGGCACCGAGAAGGAGTCCAGACCCGTGCCGTAACGGTCCTGCAGGTAGGTCTCCGAGCGCGCCACCATGGCCTTGTCGGACTCGACCGTGAGTTCGAGGGTGTGGCCCGAGCGCCAAGCCACGACCTCGCCGTCCTCCACGATGGTGACGCCATCCTTGAGCACGAGCTTGGCCCGGGCGAACATGGCGGTGCGATCGCGGTCGTCGCGGTAGATCGCGACGTCGGCCCGCGCGCCCTCGCGCAGATGCCCACGATCGGTCAACCCGAGGAGCTTGGCCGGGCCGGAGCGGGTGAGCTGCGCGATCTCCGAGAAGGTGTACTCGCGCTCGATGGCGCAGAGGCCCGAGCGCTCGCCGATGATCTTGTGGAGACCGGCGATCTCGCGGTCGCGCTTCTCCTTGTCCATCAGGAGATGGATGATGTGCGGATAATCCGTGAACGGACCGCCATTGGGATGGTCGGTCGTCAGGATCGTGCGCTCCGGCTCCTTGGACAGCAGCATGAGTTCGAGGCCGATGGCCCATTGCAGCGAGCTGACGGCGCCGCGCGGCTTGTAGAGGAACGGCACGACGCCGCCGCCCTCCGCGTCGCCGGCCGTGAGGATCCACTTCTTCGGATTGGCGCCCTTGCGCCCCGCGAACTGGCGCAGGATGTCGAGGGAGATGGTCACGGTCTGGCCGAAGGCGACCTGACCGACATCGAAGGTGGCGTTGGGATGCTTCTCCATCGCCTCGGTGATCCGCTCGGCCGCCGAGCGGAACCCACCCGTGGTCGGGTTCTCCGGATCGGTGACGCCGTAGGCGTAGAACTGGGCGTGGGCGAAATGGATGCGTCGGCCTTCGGCCGCCTCGAGGGTGTCGACGAAGGATTCGTCGGCGCCCGGAATTCCGAGGTTGTTGCAATGGACGTGCAGGGGATGCGGCACGCCGATCTCTTCCACGGCGTCCAGCAAAGCGGTCATGATCTTGCGGGTGGACAGGCCGTAGACGGGGATTTCCTCATCAAGGCTGAGCTTGAGCATCCCATCCTTGAAGGCCGAGGCGCCGCCCGCGTTGATGCACTTGACGCCGAGTCCCCGCGAGGTCGCCACCGACAGGGCCACGAGGTCGCGCACCGCCGCCTTTCCCTCGCGCTGACGCAGGAGCTGCAGCAGCTGGTCGTCATTGCCCATGACGGTCAGGGCACCGCGATCGAGCAGGGGGATGTCGGCGAGTTCGAGTTGGGTGGCGAGGGCGTTGGCCGGCGGCATCGCGGGCTCGACGGCGACGGTGTAGCCCATGCGCGCGTAGTTCGCGCCGATCCAGGCGGCCGAACCACCCGCATGGGCGAACGGGTGCCCCTCGGGAGCCGCTTCGCTGGTGTACAGCTCGGGCAGAAGCAGGCGGCTCATCACCACGTTGCCGCCGGCGATGTGGGAGTGGACCTCGACGCCGCCGGCCATCACCACGCAGCCCGTGGCGTCGATGGTCCGGTCGGGTGTGCGCTCGGAGGCGGCGACGATCCGGCCGTTCTCGATCCAGACGTCGCCGACGGCGTCGCGTCCGGCCGTCGGATCGACGACCCGTCCCCCCTGGATACGGATCAGCATGAGGCGCCCTTCTTCTGCACGAGGCGGTCCTGGATGGCGGCGAGCACGCCGGCGGCCGTCAGCGCGGTCGACTGCCCGCTCGGCGGCGCGTACGAGATGGTGGCCCGGCGGTCGTTCCAGACGGAACCACCCACGCCTTCCCCGGGCACGCCGACCGCGATGACGATCTCGGCGGCATCGCCCGTGGCCTCGGGGCTGCCCTCGCCCACGATGGCGATGCTCGGCAGGGTGCCGAGCCAGTCGGGCCGGGGCGCGGGGAGGGAGGCCAGCCACAGGGCGGCGTCGGCCTCGCCGGCGGCGATCTGGCGGGCGCTGTCGAAGCGCCAGGGATCGTGCTCGGGCAGGTGACGACCGAAGCCGACGCGGGGCGCCTGGCCCGTGGTCCAGGCCGAAAGCTGGAGCAAGGCGCGGCCCTGATACGGGTCGGAGACGGGCAGGGCGAAGAAGCGCGTGACCTCGTTGAGATCCTTGACCATGCCCTGGAGCATCTCGACGCCGAGTTCGCCGAGCTCGGCCGGATCGTACAGCACGACGCCGTACTGGGCGGAGGCGAGGCGCTTGGCGAGGTCGCCATAGGCGGTTTCGCCGGCCAGATGCCCCTTCAGATAGGCGCGAAGGTGGGCCACGGAGACCGCGAGACCACCAGCCTCGGCCGGATAGGCCACGTACCGGGTGGCGCCGTTGCCGGGGCCGCCGAGGGACAGGAGGGTGCGCTCGCTCCCGGCGGCCCGTCCCCGCGTCGGCGTGGATTCGGCGATCTCCTGAACCACGGCGCGCTCCCAGGGGGCGTTGCCGATGATGAGGACCGCGTCCGCCCGGCCCGTCGTCTCGGCCGGCGTGGTGAGCATGGCGCCCGAACGGCTCAAGGGGCCGAGCTCGGCGTAGAGGGCCGGCCCCGCCACGGGATCGACGGACGCCCCGATGGCATCCGCGAGATGATAGGCCGCCCGCACCGCGCTCAGCTCGGCACAGAGCCCCGCAACGATCGGCGCCTGCGCCGAAGCGAGGAGCGTCGCGGCGGCTTCCACCGCTGCGTCCGCATCCGTCGCACCACCCTTCACCCAGGCCGCCATACTTTGCACCTTGGAACATCGAGGGCCCGGCGCACGCTCCCGATGATGGGCGTCGCGCACGGCGGGACTGAGCCAGTCCGAACGATCGGGCGGCACGTTTGCATCGCCGCCGCCGCCCAAGCAAGTGCCAGAAGCTGTACCGTGGGGATGGGGGTGCAATTTTTCTCACGGGGCGCATCGCGAAACGCCGTCACGGGCGCGCGACCCGGAAGGCCGCGATGGCGCTTGCAGGGCGTCCGCGCTCCGTGGGAAAAGCCGGCCCGCCGGGCCTTCCACGCACCGGCAGCGGGACAGAAGGGGATCGATGTGACGCGGATCCCGGATGGGGCAGGGGACGGAATCGAGGCGACATCCGTGCGGGTGCAAGCCCCGGGGCGACTGCATTTCGGCTTCCTCGATCTCCATGGCGGCCTCGGGCGCCGCTTCGGCAGCCTCGGCCTCGCCCTCGACGCGCCTGCCGTCACCCTGACGGCACGCGCGGCCCCCGACCTGACGGTGACCGGGCCGGAGGCGGAGCGCGCGCGGGCCTACGCCCTGGCGGCGGCCGGACATCTCGGGATCGCCGGACACGCCGCCCTGACCATCGAGGAAACGATGCCCGCCCATGCCGGCTTCGGCTCGGGCACGCAGCTGGCCCTGGCCACCGCCGCCGCCCTGGCGCACCTCGCCGGCCGCCCCTTCGCGCCGGACGCCTTCGCGGACGCCCTCGACCGGGGCAACCGCTCCGGTGTCGGCCTCGCGGCCTTCACGCAGGGCGGGTTCATCGTGGATGGCGGGCGCGACGGCCTCGGCACGCCACCGCCGGTGATCGCACGGCTGGCTTACCCGGATGCGTGGCGCGTCGTCCTTATCCTCGACACCGGCATGACCGGCGTCCACGGCAGCCGCGAGGTCGCGGCGTTTCGTGATCTGCCGCGCTTCCCGGAGAGCCAAGCCGCCGAGATCTGCCGGCTCGTCCTGATGCGGGTGCTCCCCTCCCTCGCCACGGCGGAGCCCGAGGGCTTCGGCGCGGGCATCACCGAGATCCAGCGCCTCATCGGCGACCACTTCGCGCCCCATCAGGGCGGGCGCTACGCCAGTCCCGCCGTGGCGGAGGTTCTCGCGGCCATCGCCGCGCAGGGCATCGCCGGATACGGCCAGAGTTCGTGGGGACCGACGGGCTTCGCCCTCGTTCCGTCCGAGGACGCGGCGCATCGCTTGGTCGCCTCCCTGGAGCGGTCCGGTCCCTTGCGCTTCATCATCGCGCGCGGGCGCAACACCGGCGCCACGGTGACGCCGCTTTAAGACGTGCCGCCCTAGGGTGCCACCGCTCGATCCGGCGGCGACCGGCTTTGACATTTTCACGCCCCGGCGCACGATCGGGGCGCGACGTTTCGCACAGAATACGACCGAACGGAGGGAAACCGACCATGGCTCGCTCGATCCTGCACATGATCACGCCCCTGAAGCACATGAGCCCGTTCGACGTGAACATGGCCGTGGATGCCGGGTTCGAGACCATCGCCACCTACACGGGCGCGACGCTCCCCGACGTGACCTCCCTGGTGCAGGACTCGATCTTCTCGCGGGCGCCCCAGGACGGCGTTCGCACCGGCATCTTCATTGCCGGCAAGAACGCCGAAGAGGCCCTCGACATGGTGGACCGGGCCAGGAAGGCCCTGGTGCCGCCCTTCGCCAACCACATCTTCGCCGACCCGGCCGGCTCCTTCACCACCGGCGCCGCCATGGTCGCCGAGGTGACCCGCGCCCTGAAGGCCAAGTTCGACACCGAACTCGCCGGCAAGCGCATCGTGATCTTCGGCGGCGCGGGCGTCGTCGCCTACGTGGCAGCAGTGATCGGGGCGCTCAACGGCGCCGAGACCATCATCGTCGGTCATGACGGCGAGGAACGCGTCAGCAAGATCGCCAGCACCATGCGCTGGCGCTTCGGCGTCGAGGTCGGTGCCGTCGACGGCTCCACCGTCGAGGCGCGCCGCGCCGCGATCCGGCAGGCCGACGTGATCCTGTCGGCCGGCCCCGCCGGCGTCGCGATCCTCACGGCGGAAGACCTCGAATCGGCCCCGAACCTCCTCGTCGCCTCGGACGTGAACGCCGTGCCCCCGGCCGGCATCGCCGGCATCGACGTCAACGCCATCGACGTCCCCCTGCCCGTGGGCAAGGGCGTCGGCATCGGCGCCCTGGCGGTGGGCAACGTGAAGTACCAGACACAGGCTCGTCTGTTCCGCCGTATGCTCGAGGCCCAGGAGCCGCTCTGCCTCGATTTCCGGGACGCCTATACCCTCGCGGTCGAGGTGGCGGGCTGACGAGCGCAGGCGACAGCCTCCTCATCGCCGCGCAGTCCGGCCGGGCGCTCGCCCAGGCCGCGCGGCGGGCGGGGTTGCGCCCCCTGGTCCTCGACCTGTTCGGCGACGCCGACACCCTGGCCCTCGCCGAGCATTACCGCCCGGCCTCCGGCCGGTTCGGGGACGGGCGCCTCGGTGGAGCGGCGGTGCTGGGGGATCTCGATGCCCTGGCGGCGCTTTGCGACCGGCCGCCCCTCGGGATCGTCCTCGGCAGCGGCTTCGAGGGAGCCCCGGACCTGATGGCGGCCATTGCCGGCCGGTTTCGTCTCCTCGGCGCCACTCCCGAGGCTGTGACGCGCCTGAAGGACCCGCTCGCCTTCGCGGATCTCTGCGCCCGCCATGGCATTCCCCACCCCACCGTCACCCGCGATCCGGTGGAAGATCGCCCTGCCTGGCTCCTGAAGCAGGCGGGCGGATCGGGCGGCACCCATATCCGCGCAGCCACGGCCGGCCCGGCACCGCCGGGCGCCTATTTCCAGGCCCGTGTTCCCGGCCGGGCCCATGCCCTGTCGTTCTTGGCGGACGGGCGCGACCTCGCCGTCGTCGGCCTCACCGAGCAATGGTGCACCCCCTCGCCCCGACGGCCGTTCCGCTATGCCGGCGCCCTCATGCGTGCGCGGGACGAGGAGCAGGCCCTCCCGCCACGCATGGTGGATCGAATCATTGACGCCGTGTCGCGTCTCGTCGCCGCGACCGGCCTGCGCGGGCTCGCCAGCGCCGATCTCCTCGTCTCGGGCGAGGAATGGTGGCTTACCGAGATCAACCCACGCCCCGGCGCCACCCTCGACGTCCTCGACCGGCGCCCGACGCCGTTGCTGACCCGGCACATCGCCGCCAGCCTCGGCCGCCTCACCGCGATCGAAGCGGTGCCGGTGGATGCGGCGGCGACGGAAATCTGTTACGCGGCCACCGGCTACGCGCCGATGCCGCCGTTCGACTGGCCGGCTTTCGTTCGCGACCGCCCAAGATCCGGCACCACGGTGGCGCGCGACGCGCCCCTGTGCACCCTGTTCGCAGCGGGGCCGGACTCGGCCGCCACGCGAGAAAAGTTGCGAGGCCGGGCCGCCGACATACGGGCCCGGCTCGCCCAGACGGAGGGACCCCCATGACCACGAGTCCGACGACGCCGAAAAGCCCCTATCCGAGCGTCAACGCGCTCACCGCCCCCCTGGTCGAGCGCCTGGTGGCCGATGCCGCGACCCTGCGCCTCGCCGTGACGACCCAGGACGGCGCCCGCATGATCGATGCCGGCGCCTCCGTGCGCGGCTCCATCGAGGCCGGCCGTCGCATCGCCGAAATCTGCCTCGGCGGCCTCGGCACCGTCACCATCGCGCCGTCCGGCCCCGTGGCGGGTTGGCCCTATTCGGTGGTGGTGCATGCGTCCGATCCGGTCATCGCCTGCCTCGGCAGCCAGTATGCCGGTTGGTCGCTCGCCGACGAGACCGGGGATTCCGGCTTCTTCGCCCTCGGCTCCGGCCCCGGCCGGGCCGTCGCCGTGGTCGAGGACCTCTACGCCGAGCTCGGCTACCGCGACACCGCCACCCAGACCGCCCTGGTGCTGGAAGCCGCCGGCGGCCCGCCGGCCTCCGTCATCGCCAAGGTGGCCGAGGCGACGGGGCTTCGCCCCGAGCAGCTCACCTTCATCTACGCGCCGACCCAGAGCCTCGCCGGCTCGACCCAGGTGGTCGCCCGGGTCCTCGAAGTCGCCCTGCACAAGGCCCACACCGTCGGTTTCGATCTGCACAAGATCGTGGACGGCCTCGGCTCGGCGCCGCTCTCGCCCCAGCATCCGGATTTCATCCAGGCCATGGGCCGCACCAACGACGCCATCATCTACGGCGGCCGGGTGCACCTCTACGTCGAGGCCGACGAGGCCGACGCTAAGCAGCTCGCCGAGCAGCTGCCCTCCACCACCTCGGCAGACCACGGCGCGCCCTTCGCCGAGATCTTCGGACGGGTGAACGGGGATTTCTACAAGATCGACGGGGCCCTCTTCAGCCCCGCCGAGGTGATCGTCACCTCCGTCACCACGGGCAAGAGCTTCCGCGGTGGCCGGCTGATGCCGGAACTGGTGGACGCGTCGTTCAGCTGAGCTGAATCGAGGGGGTGGGGCGACTCCCCCCCTTCCCCGTAGGCCCGACCGGATTCCCCTATGCGCGGGCAGCGCGGATCCCCTCTCCTTTCAGGAGAGGGCACCTTTCGTGGTTCATGCCGACCTGTCGAGGCGCGTGAAAGCGGTCCGATAGAGCGGTGTGAACACGCCAGCCGTTGGGGCGGGGCAAGGGAATGCGCCGCAACCGGGCGGGATCGTTCCGGACATCGTGTGAGAACAAGACCATGCGGATCGGGCTCGCGGCCGACAACGGCAATTGGCACAAGGCGCGCCTGAAGGCGGCCCTGGAACATCTCGGCGCCGAACCGGTGCTGTTCTCGCTGGCCGACGTGGCCATCGTCACGGGCGGGCACGAGCCCCTGCGGGTGCCGGGCTTTCCCGATGCCCTGCCGGACGGCGTGCTGCTGCGGACCGTGGCGGGCGGCACCTTCGAGGCCACCACCATGCGGCTCGGCGTGCTCCACGCCCTGGTCGCCTCCGGCACCACCGTGTGGAATTCGCCGACCGGGATCGAGCGCTCCGTCGACAAGGCGATGACGAGCCTGCTCATCGACCGCGCCGGCCTGCCGACGCCCGGCACCTTCGTGGTGTCGAAGCGCGAGGCGGCGGCCGAGATCGTGGCCCGCGAGGCCGGGCCCGGCCGTCCCCTCGTGCTCAAGCCCCTGTTCGGCTCGCAGGGGGAGGGGCTCCAGCTCATCGAGACCCCGGACGACCTGCCGGACGAGGACGCCGTATCCCGCGTCTACTACCTCCAGCGCTACATCGCGCGCCGCGACGGCCTGTGGCGCGACTACCGGGTGTTCGTCTGCGAGGGACGGGCCATCGCCGGCATGATCCGCGAGGGCGACGGCTGGATCACCAATGTCCATCGCGGGGGCCGCCCCCTGTCGTGGGACATGCCGCCGGCCGCCGCCGATCTCGCCGAACGGGCGGCGGCGGCCGTGGGCGTCGATTACACCGGAATCGACCTCGTCGAGGATGGGGAGGGCGGCTTCCTCGTCCTCGAAGTCAATTCCATGCCGGCCTGGTCGGGGCTGCAGAAGGTCACCGAGACCGATATCGCACTCGCCGTCGCGCGCGGCTTCCTCAATGCCGTACGGGCGGCCCGGCCCCCGCGCCTCGTCTCGGCCCTCGGCTGATGGAGGCCGAAACCCTCGGGACAACCCGCATCGGGGCGGCCTATCGGGCAAGTTGCCTCGCCGAACTCGACGCCCTCAAGCCCGGCAACGTCCACGCCTACGCCGCCGGCCATCGCATGGCGGTGGCGGATTTCGTCACGAGTGCCGAGGTCTCAACCCCCCACCTCGCCCGCGCCGGGGCGCGGGTCGGCGAACGTATCCGCGGCGGCATGGCGGCGACCCTGGCGGCGGTGGGCCAGAACACCAATCTGGGCATCCTCCTCCTCTGCGCGCCCATCGCCCGTGCCGCGGAGGCCGGGGGCGACCTGGAGACCGCCCTCGCGCAGGTCCTCGACACCCTCGACGGGGCGGACGCGGCCGATGTCTACGCGGCGATCCGGCAGGCCAATCCCGGCGGCCTCGGCACGGCCGCCCGCCACGACGTGACGGCAACGGGCCCCGTGCCGGCCTTGCGCGACGCCATGGCGGAGGCGGCCGCCCGCGATGCCATCGCACGCGCCTACGGGACCGGCTTCTCCGACGTGTTCACGATCGGGCTGCCCGCCCTCGCGGCCGCCCGGGCCGGGGGGCTCTCGGAGCCCTGGACCACCACGGCCGTGTTCCTCGCGTATCTCGGCCGGGTGCCCGACAGCCACGTGGCGCGCAAGCACGGCCACGCCCGCGCCGAGGCCCTGCGCGAGGAGGCGGCCGCCCTCCTCGACCTCGACCTCGGGGCGCGCCCCGTGGAGCTTCTGCTGGCCCGGGACGCGGCCTGGAAGGCGGACGGTCTGAATCCCGGCACCAGTGCCGATTTCACCGTGGCGACCCTGTTCCTCGACCGCCTGCTGGGTTGAGGCCGAGGGCGTTTCGAGGACGCGGCGGCGCGTCAAGCCGTTTACCCTTTGAAAAGATTTGTTCCGGGCCGCCGCGAATAATTTGCCCAAAACAACCGCCCCCACAGGGTTGTTCCTGGGAAACGCCCAGAGTAGGTTCCGCGCCGCGATCCGGGCTAACCGGTCCGGCCCTCCGAGGGCTGGACGCCGTGAACAAGGATAGCTTTCGGCCGCGCCCGTTTCCGGGGGCGGTCACGTCTTTCAAGACTCCTGGGAGAAACCCCACATGGCGAAGATCAACAAGCTCCAGGTCGGCGAAGCCCTCGTTGGCGATGGCAACGAAGTCGCTCACATCGACCTCATCATCGGACCCCGTGGTTCGCCGGCCGAGACGGCCTTCGCAAACGGCCTCGTGAACAACAAGCACGGCTTCACCAGCCTGCTCGCGGTCATCGCGCCGAACCTGCCGTGCAAGCCCAACACCCTGATGTTCAACAAGGTCACCATCAACGACGCCCGTCAGGCCGTCCAGATGTTCGGCCCCGCCCAGCACGGTGTCGCCAAGGCCGTGCAGGATGCCGTCGCCGAGGGCACCATCCCCGCCGATGAGGCCGACGACCTGTTCATCCTGGTCGGCGTGTTCATCCACTGGGAAGCGGCCGACGACGCCAAGATCCAGAAGTACAACTACGAGGCCACCAAGCTCTCCATCGAGCGCGCCGTGAAGGGCGAGCCCACCGCTGCGACCGTGACCCAGCAGCGCAACTCGGCGACCCACCCCTTCGCTTCGAACGCTTAGATTGGAGGCAGTCCTGGGCAGAGCGAGCCTCCGCCCGCACCGCGGGGCCTGATCCAGCGACTGGCATCCATCTTCCTCGGACGATGAACTTTTGGAATGGGGCGGCTTCGGCCGCCCCTTTCTTTTGTCTACGCCGGGAGCGTACCGTCGTGGATCGCCGTGGCCACGAGGGCGCCCGCGACGCCGATGGCCGCGAGGGCCGCAACATCCTCCGCACCCCGCACCCCGCCCGCCGCGTAGAGGCGTGTCGCCGGGCTCGCCGTCCGGAGGGCGCGCAAGCGCTCCAGATCCGGACCGGCCCCGACGCCGACCCGGCCCAGCGTCATCACGATAACGTCGCGCGGCCAGTGTTCCGGCTCGTCGTGGAGGGCCGCCGGCCCGAGGCGTTCCGCCCCCCGCGTGTCGAGGGAGAACACGGCGCGATTCCCCAGCGCCCGCACTAGGCCGGCATCCCTCTGGCTCTCGCTGCCGATCACCGGCCGCCCGAATCCGGTGTCCAGGAACGCCTCGACCCCGGCCGCCTCGGCAAATCCCGCATCGACCCAGAGGGCGACGCCGGGGCAGGCAGCGCGAATCGCCGCGAGACTCGTCCGGTCCGGCGGGACGCCGTCCATGATCGCGTCGAGGTCGGCGACGTAGAGCGTCGTCGCCCCCACGGCGCCGAGCAAACCTTCCGCCACCGCTCCGGGCGACGATCCCTTTGCCAACGGCGTCACGATCGGGGCATAGGAAGCACGGTCCCCGGCCCGCGCCCGCACCACCTGCCCGTGGCGCAAGTCGATCACCGGGATGATCTCGAATCCGTCCGCCATCCGCCCTCTCGTTCCAGGCTCGCTCCGTGACAGCAGAAATCGCCTCCACGTCCGCCCCGGTGATCGGCTGGGATCTCGGGGGGGTCCATGTCAAGGCGGCCCTGGTGCGGGACGGCCGGGTCGAGACCGTGGTCCAAGCCCCGTGCCCCCTGTGGCGCGGCCTGCCCGCCCTCGATGCGACCTTTTCGGGGTTGCCCGACTGGGCGCGCGGCCAAGCCGACCACGTCGTCACCATGACGGGCGAACTCACCGACTGTTTCGCGGACCGGGCCGACGGCGTGGCGCAGCTCGCCGACTGGGCGGGTGCGAAGCTCGCCGGGTCCGTGCGCATCTATGGCGGCCGGGCGGGCCTCACCGATCCGAATCGGGCACGGGATCTCGCCGTCGACATCGCCTCGGCGAACTGGCACGCGACGGCGGCCCTCGTCGGGCGCTACCGGAGCCACGCGCTCCTCGTCGATATCGGCTCCACCACGGCCGACCTCATCCCCATCGTCGGCGGCGTGCCGGCGGCGACGGGCTACAGCGACGCCGAGCGCTCGGAGACGGGGGAACTCGTCTATACCGGCGTGGTGCGTTCGCATCCCATCGCGCTGACCGATCACGCACCGTTCCGGGGCCGCCGCACCCGCCTCATGGCCGAGACCTTCGCCACCATGGCGGACGCCTACCGCATCACCGGCGATCTGCCCGAGGGCGCCGATCAGCAGGGAAGCGCCGACGGCAAGGGCAAATCCCTGCGCGAGAGCGAGACGCGCCTCGCCCGCCTCATCGGCCGCGACCATGGCGAGGGCGCGTCCGCCGACTGGCAGGCGCTCGCCGCCCATTTCGCCGAGGCACAAATGCGCCCCTTGCATGACGCGGCCGCCCTGCTGCTCTCGCGCGCCGATCTGCCGGCGGACGCCCCCCTGGTGGTCTGCGGAGCCGGCCGATTCCTGGCCGAACGCCTCGCGGCCCGCCTCGGCCGCCCGACCGTGGCGCTGACCGACCTCATCGCCGATGCCCTTCCCCGGACGGGGGCCGACTGGGCCTCCACCTGCGGACCGGCCGTGGCCGTCGCCCTCTTGGCCGCGTCCTGATCTTCCCCCTCGGAGCCGACCCTATGACCGCCACCCATCGCCTCGCCCGTATCCTCGCCACCCATTCGGGCGCCGACATCGAACTCGCCTTCGCGACGCAGGACGGCCTGACCGTCAAGGTCCTGGCCACCCCGGACCAGATCGACCGCCTCGTGGACGAGCTGGAGGATATCCTGAACTCGCCGGCCGGCCCCGAGGCACCCGAGCCGCCCGCCGCCGCGTGAAACTCAGCGGCCGGTGCGGATACGGGTCCAGAGGCGGCCGACGAAACGCTGGGTCCGCTCGTCCAAGGCGGGGGCGACGGACAGGCGCTGCATCGTGGCATCGTCCGGATAGATCCCGGGATTGCCCAGGATCTCCGGCTTCACGAACCGCTTCGCGGCGGCATTGCCGCTCGCATAGGCGGTGAAATTGGTGTTGGCCGCCGCCACCTCGGGCCGCATCATGTAGTCGATGAAGGCGTGAGCCTCGGTCGCGTGGGGGGCGTCCTTCGGGATCGCGAAGGCGTCGAACCAGATGAGCGCGCCCTCGCGGGGGATGGCGTAGGCGACCTCGACGTCGTTGCGGGCCTCCTCGGCCCGCTTCTTCGCCTGCATCATGTCGCCGGAGGAGCCGACCGCGAGACACAGGTCGCCGTTGGCGAGGCCGTCGATGAACTCCGAGGAATGAAACTTCCGCACGGCCCCTCGCACCTTGAACAGAGCGTCGGTGACCTGGGTGATGTCGTCCCAGCGCTTGGTGTCCGGCTTGAGACCGTAGGCCGGCAACAGGCTCGGGATCAGATCCTCGGGCGAATCGAGGAGCATCACGCCGCAATCCTTGAGCTTGTTCAGCAGACCGCCGTTGAGGACGAGGCTCCAGGTGTTGAGGGGCTGCGCAGCGCCGAGGCGCTCGCGCACGAGGCCGAGATTGACGCCGATGCCCGTGGTGCCCCAGGTGTAGTCGACGGCGTAGGCATTGCCCGGATCGTAAGCGGCGAGCCGACCGGCGATCTCCGGCCAGACATGGACGAGGTTCGGGAGCTTCGCCTTGTCGAGGGGCTGGAACGCCTGCGCCCGGATCAGTCGCTGCAGGAACGGCCCCGACGGCACCACGACATCGTAGCCGGACCGGCCGGCCAACAGTTTGGTCTCCAAGACCTCGTTGTTGTCGTAGGTGTCGTACACGACCTTGATGCCCGTCTCCTTCGTGAAGGCATCGAGCATCCGGGGATCGAAATAATCCGCCCAGTTGTAGATCGCGACCACGCGCTCCGGCGCGGCCTTGGGGGACGGAGCTTGGGCGCGCGCAGGAGCGTCCCAGCCGCAGGCCAGAGCCAGAAGCGCCCCGACGACGCGACCGCGACGGCTGCGCGCGCGGCTCACGCGGCGGCCTTGACGGCGACGATGACGATCTCGACGAGGTATTCGGGACCGGCGAGACGAGCTTCGACGGTGGCGCGGGCCGGCGGGTTCTCGCGCGACACCCAGGCGTCCCAGGCGGCATTCATCTCCGCGAAGGTGGCGATATCGGCGAGATAGATCGTAGCCGTGAGGATGCGGGTCTTGTCGCTGCCCGCCGCCGCGAGGAGGCGGTCGATGCTGGCGAGGATTTCCTGGGTCTGCGCCGTGACGCCGGCTCCCACGGTGGTCCCGGCCACCTGACCGGCGAGGTAGACCATGTCGCCATGGGTGACGGCCTGGCTCATGCGCGGGCCGGATTCGAAGCGCTGGATCGTCATAGGAACGTGTTTGCCTTTTGCGGCCCGTCCATCGCGGGCCATGGGTCCGCGTTGTGCCGCGCGGCGGGGGCGACCGTAAAGGGGGCGATGCCGCCGGTGTGTCGCCGATGCGACAATCTCGCCAGTTCCCCGCAACCAGTCCTGCGATGCGGCGTTTCCTGATCACTCAACGGCCAAGTCTGGACCGAGGCGTATCGAGGATCGACCCATGGGTATCATCTGGACCATCATCATCGGCTTCATCGCCGGTGTCGTCGCCAAGTTCATCATGCCGGGCAACAACGAGCCGGCCGGCTTCATCATGACGACGATCCTGGGCATCGTCGGCGCCTTCGTCGCCACATTCCTCGGTCAGGCCCTCGGCTGGTACGGCCCGAATCAGGGCGCGGGTTTCATCGGCGCCGTGGTCGGCGCCATCGTGGTGCTCGCCATCTACGGCTTCGTCGCCAGCCGCCGCACCACCCGCACCTTCTGATCCGTCCCTTCCGGATCCGGATCCGCGAAACAGCCACCAGCAGGGGCGCCCTCGGGCGCCCCTTTTCGTTCAGGCCGTGTGGTTGATCTGCTTGACCGGGCAATGGCCGGTGGCGCCCCGGATGGCGAGGCCCGCGCCGATGACCAGGGCGGCGAGGCTGAGGAACTTGTTCGGGCGCGGCTGGGCGGCGGCGGCGGCGATGCCGAGGCCGAGCACCACGGAGACGGCCCGCTCCGTGGTCGTCAGGTTGGTCTCACCCTCGAACAGGCTGGGGATCATCGGATCGGACATTCTGAAACGGACTCCTGGAACGTGCCGAAGCGGCATCGCGAGGCGAACGCGGGGTGAGGGCGGGCGTTCCGCAGGGCACGGACTGATACGGTTTCCGGTTGATTGCTTCGGATTGATCGGGCGCGACGGGCTCCCTCTCTTGGAAGGAGAGGGAGCCCGCGCTTGCCAGAGACCGAATGAATCAACCGGAAACCGTATGAGACGTCAGGCGGCGCTGCGCCGGTCCGAAGACGGCGCGCCATCGGCCGCCTCCACCCGGTTGCGGCCGTTGCGCTTGGCCTCGTAGAGGGCGAGATCGACGCGGGACAGGAGGGCGTCGACGCTGTCGCCCGCCCTCAGTTCGGCGACGCCGAACGAGCAGGTGAGGTCGCCGACCGCCGGAAACGGCGTCTCCTCCACGCGCCGGCGCATGGCTTCCGCCAGGGCGCGGACGGTGGCGCCGTCGGCCTCCGGGCACAGCACCATAAATTCCTCGCCGCCCCAGCGCCCCAGTCGTGCGCCCGGCGGCAGAATCCCGCGCAGGAGATCGGCGCAGGCGACGAGGACGGCGTCGCCCGTCGCATGGCCGTACCGGTCGTTGATCCCCTTGAAGTGATCGACATCCGCCAGGATGACGCCACAGCGAGCGCCGGCCTGCGCCACCGCCTGCGCCAATCCTTCGTCGAGGTCGCGACGATTGCCGAGGCCGGTGAGCGGGTCGGTACGGGCGAGGCGTTCGAGATCGCGGGTCCGCGCCTCGACGCGGGCCTGCAGCGTGGCGTTGACCTCCTTCAGATCGCGCATCAGCGCGGCGTTCTCGTCGAAGGCGCCGCGCAGCTTCGACGCCATGGCATTGAACGCCTGGGCCAGGAGGTGGAGTTCGTGGTGGCCCCGCGCCGGCAGCGGCAGGGGGCGTGCCCCGAGGGTCTCGGAATCGAGCCCGTCCACGAAGTGGCCGATCCGCGCGAGGGGGCGCCCCACCATGGCGTGGACCACCACCCAGAAGATCACCCATAGGGCCAGGGTCTTCAGGATGGAGTTCACCAAGATGACGATCAGGGTGCCTTTCACCTGTTCGAGGGCGATGCCGTCGTTGGAACGGACGGTCCAGCGTCCGACCGGGTGGGGCTGCCCCGCCTCGTCCATGTAGACGAGGGCGAACTCACGGGTGATGGGCCGGTCGAGGAACGAGCCGCTCGGTACGCGGGCCTCCGGCGCGTCGCGGCGCTCGACCTCTCGGCCATGCTCGTCGCGAACCTCGACCCCCATCACGACGGGCATCTGGACCATGCCGTTGAGGATGCCGCGCAGGACGCCGGTGTTGTAGCTCCAGAGGGCATCGGCCAAGCCAGCCCCGAAGGTCCGTTCCATGGCCTGAACGTCCGCCTCCAGGCGGCGATGGGCGCTCCGGTATTCGGTCAGGATCTGGAGGGCGGTGACGAGGACCGCCACCCCGAGATAGCAGCCGAAGATCACCCGCAGCAAGCGACCGGCGAGGGAGCCGGCGGGGCGCACCGCGCGCGCGGGGAGGGAGAGCGGCATCGCGTGCCTACTCACTCTTCAGGAACGCGTTGTCATAGACGTTTCGGATCGTCGGGAGATCATCCGGATCGGCCCAGGCCTCGACGATCTGCCGGTAAGCCGGCGTCGTGCGCTCCACCCGCAGGATCGCATCAATGCGCTCGACGAGGCGCCGCCCCCAGGGCGTTTTCGGGCACATGACGCGGGCGAAGACCGGTTCGGGCTCCTCGATGAACGGAAGGGCCGCGAAGGCGTCGGCCTGCCCGAGGCTCCTCGCGCCGTAGCTCGCGATGGTCGGATACTCGACGAGATAATCCAGCCGCTTGGCGAAAAGCATCCGCAAGGCCTCATCGAACTCCGCGTGGAGGTGAGGGGAGGCGGCTTGCGCCAGCAGGCTATCGACTCGACTGCCCAAGGACCGGCTCCTCAGCACGCTCGTTCGCAGGGTTCGATCCGCGAGCAACGTCGCCAGCGACAGGGGGGCGAGCGCCGCGAATCGCGCACGTTCGGACGCAGGCACGATGATCCGGACAGGATAGAACAGGGCGACCGGCAAGGAAAAGACCGCGAACGCCTCCCGTTCGGGTGTCTTCACCCCGCCGATGAAACAGAACGCGACGCCGTCCCGGAGGGAGGCGAGGACGCGGGGGAACGGTGCCCGCAGGGTCGCGGCGGGCGCCCCCGACAGTCGCTCGTCCAGAAGCGCGCGAATCCGGTCGAAGATTCCCGCATTTCGGTCCGCTCCGCCCGCGATCATGAACGGGGGGGCATCGTAGATCGCCCAGACCGGGCTCGGCTCCTGCCCCCGGACCGACGTCGCTAACGAAATCGTGATCGCTCCACTGAGTAGAACGCGGCACCAATCTCGCCTGTTGCGAGGTTTGGTCCGGCCCTTCGAGGTGACGGGAAGACGAGATCCGATCAGCATGAATCCCTATCGCATGGGAAAAACTAAAATCCCATCGACAAGGCGCAGGCGGGAAGCACGTCACCGTCATCGGCCATCCCATTGCCTTTGGGGCATCACGACATCCGGAGCGAGAAGGAACAACAAACCTTCGAAGAGCATACCAAGGCCATCGGTACCGTGCACATCTTCCGCGACCGCCAACATTGCTCGCCGAAGCGGAGGCCGGCTTGGCAAACGTCACGGCGGCTTATGAATGACCGAGAGCCCGTGTCCGTCTTCGAGAGCCCGGGCAAGCCGCATCGCGCAACAAAAAAGGCGCGGCCCCTCATCGGGGCCGCGCCTGGTTCGTCGCGCCCCCCACGGCGACGATCGTCACCATGGGAAGGCGTCGCGGTTGGGGCTTACGCCTCCTGCCGGGGGCCGCGGGCGCGGTCCTGCTCGGCGTTGCGCTCGGCCTTCAGCTTCTCGGTGATGTCCTCACCGGTCTCCTGATCGACCACCTTCATGGAGAGGCGGATCTTGCCGCGGTCGTCCTGACCGAGGAACTTCACCTTCACCTTTTGGCCTTCCTTGACGACGTCCGTCACCTTGGCGACGCGCTGGGCGGCGAGTTCCGAGATGTGAACGAGGCCGTCCTTGGCGCCGAAGAAGTTCACGAAGGCGCCGAACTCCATCGTCTTCACGACGGTGCCGTCGTAGATCATGCCCGGCTCGGCTTCCGCCACGATGGAGCGAATCCAGTTATAGGCCGCCTTGATGGCCTTGCCGTCTGCGGAAGCGATCTTCACCGTGCCGGTGTCGTCGATGTTGATCTTGGCGCCGGTCTTCTCGACGATCTCGCGGATCACCTTGCCGCCGGTGCCGATCACTTCACGGATCTTGTCGGTGGGGATCTGCATGGTCTCGATGCGCGGCGCGTACTCGCCGAGCTCGGGACGGGCGTCGGTGAGGGCCTTGGCCATTTCGCCGAGGATATGGACGCGGCCTTCCTGAGCCTGCTCCAGGGCGACCTTCATGATCTCCTCGGTGATGCCGGCGATCTTGATGTCCATCTGCAGTGAGGTGATGCCGGCTTCCGTGCCCGCCACCTTGAAGTCCATGTCGCCCAAGTGATCCTCGTCGCCGAGGATGTCGGACAGCACGGCGTAGCGCTCACCCTCGAGGATGAGGCCCATGGCGATGCCCGCCACGGGACGGCGCAGGGGCACGCCCGCATCCATCAGGGACAGCGAGGCGCCGCAGACGGAGGCCATGGAGGACGAGCCGTTGGACTCGGTGATCTCGGACACGACGCGGATCGTGTACGGGAACTCGTGGGCCGGCGGCAGCACGGGGTGCACGGCGCGCCAAGCGAGCTTGCCGTGGCCGATCTCGCGACGGCCGGGCGAACCCATGCGGCCGGTCTCGCCCACGGAATAGGGCGGGAAGTTGTAGTGCAGCAGGAAGGTTTCCTTATAGGTGCCTTCGAGGGCGTCGATGAACTGCTCGTCTTCGCCGGTGCCCAGGGTCGCGACCACCAGGGCCTGGGTCTCGCCGCGGGTGAACAGCGACGAACCGTGGGCGCGCGGCAGCACGCCGACCTGGGACTCGATGGGACGCACGGTGCGGACGTCACGTCCGTCGATGCGCGACCCGGTGTCGAGGATGTTCCAGCGGACCACCTTCGACTGCGCTTCCTTGAATGCGGCCTTGACCTTCTCGGGGCTGAACTTCTGCTCGCCCTCGGCCGGGCAAAGAGCCGCGACCACCTTCGCCTTCACGGCGTCGACGGCGGCGTAGCGCTCCTGCTTCACCGTGTTCTTGTAGGCCTCGCGCAGCTCCGACTCGCAGATTTCGAGCACGGCCTTCTCGACATCGCCGTTCTCGGGCGCGGAGAAGTTGCGGGGTTCCTTGGCGGCCTTCTCGGCCAGGCGCACGATGGCCTCGATCACCGGCTGGAAGTGCTTGTGGCCGAACATCACGGCGCCGAGCAGAACCTCTTCACTCAGCTCCTTGGCCTCGGACTCCACCATCAGGACGGCGTCGCTCGTGCCGGCGACGACGAGGTCGAGGGAGGAGGCGTCGAGATCGGCGACCAGGGGGTTCAGGCTGTACTGGCCGTTGGCGTAACCGACGCGGGCGGCGCCGATGGGACCCATGAACGGCACGCCCGACAGGGTGAGCGCGGCGGAAGCCGCCACCATGGCGAGGATGTCGGGATCGTTCTCGAGGTCGTGGGTCAGGACGGTGACGACGACCTGGGTGTCGTTGCGCCAGCCCTCGACGAAGAGCGGGCGGATCGGACGGTCGATGAGGCGGGAGACCAGGGTCTCCTTCTCGGAGGGCCGGCCCTCGCGCTTGAAGTAGCCGCCGGGGATGCGGCCGGCGGCGTAGGCGCGCTCCTGATAGTTCACGGTGAGCGGCAGGAAGTCGATGCCCGCCTTGGGCTCCTTGGCGGACACGACGGTGGCGAGCACCGAGGTCTCGCCATACGTCGCCATCACGGCGCCGTCGGCCTGGCGGGCGACCTTGCCCGTCTCGAGGACGAGCTTGCGGTCGCCCCACATGAGCTCTTCGCGTTGGACGTCGAACATTCTTTGATCCTTGCCATCATGCGGTCGGGCGAACCCGACGGCGCCAGGGGCAAGATGGCGCGCGGTTCCCGGGAGCAACCGGTAAACCGCGCGCGATCCTGTCCCCGACGAGCCGCCTTCAAGTCGCCCGGGGTTCGGGAGGCCGGACCCATTCCGGCAGCCCGATCTGTGGAAACGCGGCCCCGGGCCGGGCCCGGAACCGCGTGAAAGACGCCGCTTAGCGGCGGATGCCGAGGCGCTCGATGAGGGCGCGGTAGCGGGCCTCATCCTTGCGCTTGACGTAGTCGAGCAGCGAGCGGCGCTGCGAGACCATCTTCAGGAGGCCGCGGCGGGAGTGGTTGTCCTTGCCATGGGTCTTGAAGTGGCCGGTGAGGTTGGTGATCCGCTCCGTGAGGATCGCCACCTGGACCTCGGGGGACCCCGTGTCCTTGCCGCCCGTTGCGTATTCCTTGATGAGCGCGGTCTTGCGCTCTGCCGTGATCGACATCGCTATCCCTTTCGGTGGGGTGTTCGGATCGGGCGAGCCCCAGCCATGCGGAGTCTCGCGAACGCTCGAGGGGTGGCCGGTGCCGGGATGTCGTCCAGCACGGTCGCTCCACAAGCAGCTTGTGCCCCGGCCCCGTTCACACGGGTCGAAGCGCGCGGACCATACACGAAACCCCGTGCCGCGCCACCCCCGCCCCGGCCCCGTCCAATGCCCCTGCGGACCGCCGCGGAGCCGTCCGGGCTCGGCGCAGCCCGAACACGCCGCCCGCCGTCCCGATCGGTGATCGCGCACCCCGGGAACCTCCGTCCCGATAGCCCGTTGACGATCAGATTAGAGTTCTTCCAACTCGCAACTGACGACGGTGCTGCTGCTCAGGTGGCGGCCGCGGACGCAACGGGAGCAGGGTCATGGCGAACGCCAAGTGTGAGAGCTGCAGGTTCTTCGACGAGCACAAGGTCAACGGCGCGATGGCGGCGGCCGACGAGGGCCTGTGCCGGTTCAATCCCCCGGTCAGCCAGCCCGAACCGAAGTCGCCCGGCCTGTGGCCGGTGGTGGGCGCCGCCGATTGGTGCGGCCACTACACGCCCGAGATGAGCGCGGCCGAGTAAACCGTCCTTCGGAGCCGGATACGCGAAGGGCCAGCCGCGCGGCTGGCCCTTCTTCGTTCTCAGACCCTCAAGCCGCCCTGCGACTGAGGCTGCCGATGTCCCGCGCCAGGGCATCGACTCGGGCCGGATCGGAATCCCACGCGAACATGAACCGGGCCCCGCCGCCGATGAAGGTGTAGAAGCGCCAGCCGCAGGCGCGCAGGGCCTCCAGTCGCTCGGGGTCAGCGGCGAGGAACACCGCGTTGGCCTCGACGGGGAACATCGCCCGCCAGTCGGGCAGGTCGGCCACGGCCTCAGCGAGGCGGCGCGCACAGGCATTGGCGTGGCCCGCATGCCTGAGCCAGGCGCCGCCCTCCAGCATCCCGACCCAGGGCGCCGAGAGGAAGCGCATCTTCGAGGCGAGCTGCCCCGCCTGCTTGCAGCGGTAGCCGAAATCCTCCGCCAGGACAGGATCGAAGAACAGAATCGCTTCTCCCGCCGCCATGCCGTTCTTGGTGCCGCCGAAGCACAGGAGATCGACGCCCGCGCGCCACGTCATATCGGCCGGGGCGCAGCCGAGGCTCGCGCAGGCATTGGCGAAGCGGGCGCCGTCCATGTGAAGGCGCAGGCCGAGATCCCGGCAGGCGGCCGAGAGGGCGCGGATCTCCGCGAGGGTATAGACTTGGCCCGTCTCCGTGGGCTGGGTGATCGTCACCACCCGAACCTTGGGAAAGTGGATGTCGGATCGCCCGGTGGCCAATGCCCGCACCGCCGCCGGAGTCAGCTTGCCGTTCTCGGTGGGGGCGACGAGGAGCTTCGAGCCGTTGGAGAAGAATTCCGGCGCGCCGCACTCGTCCGTCTCGACATGGGCCGAGGCCGCGCAGATGACGCTGTGATAGGATTGGCAGAGGGACGCGAGGGCGAGGGCATTGGCGGCGGTGCCGTTGAAGGCGAAGAACACCTGCGCGTCGGGCTTGTCGAACAGATCCCGAAAGGCGTCCGCCGCGCGCGCCGTCCACGGGTCCTCACCATAGGCCGGCATCGAGCCCGCGTTGGCGGCCTGCGTCGCTGCCCAGGCTTCCGGACAGATGCCGGCGTAATTGTCGCTGGCGAATTGCTGAGGCGTCGGAGTTTGGTCGTCGAGGGGCATCGCTGAATTCGCCTGTCGATCCGGGGCCGCACGGGAGGCGGGACGACGCTGTGGCGAAACCCGTTTTTTGCCGGTCCGGCCACATCCCCTCGCGTCCGAGGGCACCACCTTGCCCGGGAGCAGGTTGGCGTCGGGCGTCGGCCCGACTCTTGATGCGATGCCCATCGTAGCAGACCGAGGCTGCGCCGCAAGGCAGCGTGGGCCGGACACGAAAACGGGCCCCGCAGGGCCCGTTCCGTTCACAATCGTCTCGACGCCGGATGTGGCGAAGTCTCGCTCAGTACGAGCGACGGGTCGGCGTGCCGGAATAGCGGCGACGGAAGTAGGATACGAGCTTCGGCAGGAGGAAGGCGACGAGCAGCTTGCGCATGGATACTCCAGGTTGGCCGCACCGGGCGGCATCTTGGAGGACCAATGCGGATGCCCCGGCCCGCGTTCCCGCCGGCGCCGTCAAAGCTCCAGGGTCAGGGTCACCGGGGCGTGGTCGGAGGGGCGCTCCCAGCCGCGCGCATGTCGCGCCACAGTGACGTCGCGCACGGTGCCGGCGAGGTCGGGCGAGACCCAGGCATGGTCGAGGCGCCGGCCCTTGTTCGCCGCCGCCCAGTCGGGCGAGCGGTAGCTCCACCACGTGTAGATCTTCTCGGGCTCCGGCACGAGGAGACGGGCCGTATCGACCCAGCCGGCCTCGCCCCGCAGGGTCTCGAAGGCTTCTGTCTCCACCGGGGTATGGCTCACCACGTCGAGGAGCTGCTTGTGCGACCAGACGTCATGCTCGAGCGGCGCGACATTGAGGTCGCCCACCAGAATCGCCGGACCGGACGGACGGCGCCCGCCCCAGGCCCGTAACTCGGCGAGGAAATCGAGCTTGTGGCCGAATTTCGGATTGAGATCGCGGTCGGGCACGTCGCCGCCGGCCGGCACGTAGAAATCGTGCAGCACGAGGCCGGCGGCCGCCCCCGCCTCCGGCCCCAATACCGCCGAGATGTGGCGCGCGTCCAGCCGCTCGCAGAACGCCATGCAGTCGCGGGACAAAAGCGGAAACCGTGACAGGATCGCGACGCCGTTATAGCCCTTCTGCCCGGCGAAGACGACATGCTCGTAGCCCGACCCACGCAGGGCCTTGAGGGGAAAGGCGTCGTCGGGACACTTCGTCTCCTGCAGGCACAGGACATCGGGCCGAGCCTCGGCGAGGAAGCGCAGGACGAGATCGATGCGCAGGCGCACCGAGTTGATGTTCCAAGTGGTGACGGTGAGGCGCAACGATCGGCTCGCTTGGACCAGGAAAACGTATAAAGGATCGGGCGCGCGGCGGCGCGGCTTCGCTTTAGACCGAAACCGCCCCGGCCGTCGCCGTGGGAAATGCCGCGTCCGCCCGTGATCCCCTCGGGGATCGGGGACGGACGCGCGATTCGAGGACTCCTCTGACCGTGTCGCGCATCCGCTCCACGCTGTTCAACCTGTACTGGGCCGGCTGGACCGCGCTCTTCCTGGCGCCCCTGGTGGTGCTCGCGGCCCTCGGCTCACCCGCGAAACCGATCCGCGCGGCGACGCGCCTGTGGTCGAGGGGCATCCTGTTCGGCCTCGCCCGCATCGTGCGCCTCACCTACGTGGAGGAGGGACGGGCGAACATTCCGGCCGAACCCTGCCTCATCGTCGCCAACCACCAATCGGCCTGGGAAACCCTGGCCTTCCTCACCCTGGTGCCCAATGTCGCCATCGTGGCGAAACGCGAACTCGTGGCGATCCCCATCGTCGGCTGGTTCCTGCGCCGCTCGCCGATGATCATCATCGACCGGGCCAACGGCACCCAGGCCCTTCGGGTGATGATCGACGAGAGCCGGGCGGCCATCGCGGACGGTCGCTCGGTGCTGATGTTTCCGGAAGGCACCCGCAACGCCATCACCGAACCGGTGCAGTTCAAGCGCGGCGTCGAACTCCTCTACGCCAAGCTCGGCCTGCCGGTGCTGCCGGTGGCGGTCAATTCCGGTCTGTTCTGGCCCCATGGCGGTTCGCGCCATTATCCCGGAGCTGTGACGGTGCGCTATCTCCCGCCCCTGCCGCCGGGGCTTTCGGGCGCGGCGTTCCTGGAGGGGACGCAGGAGGCAATCGAGGTGGAGCTGGACCGGTGGCGCGTCCCGTCCGACAAGCGGCCCGCCGATACGCTCCTAGCGGACGGCTGAGCGCGGCACGTCCCCTCGGTCAAACATCGGTCGAGCCACCACGATCCCGAGAACCGTGCGGAGACGCCTCAGCGCTTTGGTAGGGTCGCAGACGATACGCCCCTCGCGGAGACCTGAACCGCGCGAAGCGACATGAGAGGACAGCCGTCCGGTGATCCCGGCAGTCGTCGAACCGATCCGCCTCAATCCGAGATCACAGATTCCTTTGAAAAGCGGCTTGGATATCCATCCGGACAGCAGGGAACGACAAGACATCGACGAGAAGACTAGCGACAATACCCGATTGATCTTTCCGAACCTGTCCGACCAGCCGCACTCCTTGCGGTATGAACTCACGCCCCCGGCGCGATGACTCGACATCCTTGGCGCGCCTTATTGCGCCCGGATCTGCTTCTCCATAGCCCGATCCTCGGTCCGACCGTAATTGATGAAGAACGCCGTGCCGTCGACGCTGCGGCCTTTCTGCAGGTTCGAGAGCTGCACCGTGGTCTGGTAGCCCTGCGGGTCGGTGATGCGCCATTGGCTCAGGGTCTTCACCTCGGCGTCGAAGAACAGTTGGATCTTCGAGGTGCCGCCGAGCGTCGAGCGATCTTCCAAGGAGATGCGCACGCCGCCCGGATCGTTCGAGACGTCCGAGACCGTGAGGTCGCGGGCCAGATCGATCTTGTCGCGCAGGAGGAATTTCAGGGGCGTCTGCGAAATGAAGTAGAGGTCCTGGGTGCCGAGCTTGCGGTCCTTCACCGCCACCGACGTGCCGTCCGCCACCACTTCGAGGGGGGAGGGCTGGTCGTAGTCGAAGCGCAGGCGGCCGGGCTTGGCCAGGGTGAGCTTGCCGCCGATGCGCCGCCCATCGGCGCCGATCTGGATGAAGTTGCCCGTGAGGGTGGTGATACCGTTGAAGTAGGCGTTGGCCTGCGCGAGCACGGCGCCGGCATCGGCGTCCTGCGCCAGGGGCGCGCCGACGGCCGCCACCTTGGCCGAATCGGCGGCCTTCGCGGCGGCCTTGGGTGAAGCACTCTTGTCGCCGGGCGGCTTGGCGGGCGTCTCCTTGGCGGGCTTTGCCGCCTGCGGCGCGGGCTTCTTCGCGGCGGGCGCCGGCGACGGGGCTTCCGGTTCGACCGGCGCGGGGGCCGGCTCTTCCTTACGGCCGAACAGGCCGTCGAGGAACGAGCCTTGCGCCATGGCGGGCACCGGAGCGACGACGGCCGCCGCCAGGATGAACAGCGGGCCGGCGGCGAGACGGGGACGGCGGCCGATCATCTGACGATCTCCTGAAGGTGGTCCGGGCGGGGCGGCCTCGGCTTAGAGGCCGCCCCTGTGGCGATTATGCGACGGCGTGAAGAGCCGCGCACGGGTCGGCAACCCACGCGGTCAACACGGATCAATCGTCGTAATCCATCATGGCGACGGGGCCGCCCTCCATGAGGATCTCGCGCTTGCCGGCATGGTTGGCCGGGCCGACGATGCCCTCGATCTCCATCCGCTCCATGATTGAGGCGGCGCGGTTGTAGCCGATCTGGAGGCGGCGCTGGATGTAGGAGGTGGACGCCTTCTTGTCCCGCATCACCACCTGCACGGCCTGATCGTAGAGTTCGGCGCCCGGATCGATACCACCGGTCGCCGCGAAGGCGCCGCCGTCGAAGATCGGCGCGTCGAGATCCTCGGACTCGATGGCCTGGGCCTTCTCGGCCTTGTCGGCCTTCGAACCCTTGGCCGGCTTCTCGTCGGGCGGCGAATCGTCGGTGGTCACGGCTTCGAGGTAGGACGGACGGCCCTGTCGCTTGAGGTGCGCCACCACGCTCTCGACCTCCGAATCCGAGCAGAACGGCCCGTGCACGCGGGT
>NZ_FOPM01000016.1 GCF_900113485.1 Methylobacterium gossipiicola | reverse complement strand
TTCGCCTACGGTTCCGGCGGCGGCCGTGACTTCGGTCTGACCAACGCCAGCCGCGACAGCTTCCAGACCGGCTGGGCCGCCGGCGGTGGCATCGAGTACGCTCTCCCGACGGACTCGTTCTTCAACTTCTTCAAGTCCTCGGCCGTGACGTTCAAGGTCGAAGGTCTGTACGTCAACCTCGACCAGGGCAACCGCAACAACGGCGCCTTCGCGGTCAACAACGTCGGCACCGTCATCACCACCAACAGCCCCGGCGTCGCCCTCGTCTCCGGCGGCCGTCAGATCCGCGACACCGAGTTCGCCGTCGTCCGCGCCGGCCTGAACTACAAGTTCGGCTCCTACTAGGATTTGGCCCGCGTCCTCCGGGACGCGCTCCAGACCCGATCCACGGGAAAGCCCGGCCGAAAGGCCGGGCTTTTTCGTTTCCGCGCGCGGACGTACGAAAGGATGCATCCCGAACGGCAGAGTTTGCGTTGAACCCCTGACAAAAGCCCGAGCGGCCCCCATCTCAAGCTCCGCGCGTGCGGTGCGGATGCCGCCGGCTTGGCCCAGGAGGACAACTCCATGAACAGCGAAGAACGCGACGTCATCGGCGGTATTTTCCAGCGTCTCGAGCAGGCCGCGAACCAGCCCCGCGATCTGGAGGCCGAACGCTTCATCGCCGAGAAGCTGCGCAACCAGCCCTATGCGCCCTACGCGATGGCGCAGCTCATCTACGTGCAGGAAGAGGCGATCAAGAGCCTGAACCAGCAGCTCGAACAGGCCAAGCAGGCCGCCCAGCAGCAGCCCCAGGGCGGCGGCGGCTTCCTATCGAGCATCTTCGGCGGCGGCTCGCAGCGGCAGGAGCCGCCGCGCCCGGCCGGCCAGCCCTGGGGCAACCAGGGCCAGCCCCAGCCCGGTTACGGCCAGCAGCCCGGCTACGGTCCGCAGGGCGGTTACGGCGGTCCGCCCCAGGGCGGTCCGTGGGGCGGCCAGCAGGCGGCGCCCGCGCGCGGTGGCGGCTTCATGGCGACGGCGCTGCCGATGGCGGCGGGTGCGGCCGGCGGCATGCTCCTCGGCAGCGCCCTCTCGAACGCCTTCGCGGGCGGTCACTCCTCCCTCGGCAGCGCCGCCGCGGCGGGCCTCGGCGGCGGTGGCAACATCACCGAGAACAACTTCTTCGGGTCCGACACCAACAACCAGGATCTCGGCGCGGCCCTCGGCGGCGGCAACGATTTCCAGAGCGCCTCGTTCGACAACGATCCGGGCGGTGATTTCGGCGGCGACCTCGGCGGCGGCGGCGACGACGACTGGGTGTAAGCGTCCGATCGGCCGCCCCGGGGCGACCGACGATCGAGACCGTTGAATTGAGGGCCGGCTCCGCGAGGGGCCGGCCCTTTTTCGTGGCCGGTCGGGTCACACTCCGTCCACCGCGCGTCGAGCGGGGGAGCCTCCCGCGTCCCCTGGGCCGCCCTCCCCCGTAGGACGGCTGCCCCAGAAGGCCGGGCGAACCCGCGAATCCTCATGCGATCCTTATAAGATCGCCCGCCATTCCGTCTCGAGTCCTAACGCGGTTCCGCTCCACAGTCGCGGACGGCCCCGGCCGGTCGCGGATCGCCCGTGTCCGGTCGCCCCCACCGAGACGGACCCATCATGCTCGACCTCGTCTTCCTCGCGACCGGGCTCGCGTTCTTCGCCCTCGCGGCCGGCTACGCCGCCCTCTGCGAACGCCTCTGAGGCCGCCATGATCCTCGACCTGACGCTCGGCGCCCTCGTGACCCTGGGGCTGCTCGGATACCTCACCTACGCCCTCGTCCGCCCCGAGCGGTTCTGAAGGAACGCCTCCCATGACCATCAACGGCTGGATCCAGATCGCGCTGTTCTGCGCGATCGTCCTCGCGCTCGCCCGTCCCCTCGGCGGCTACATGACCCGGGTCTTCACGGGTGAGCGAACCCTGCTGTCGCCCGTCCTCGGCCCCGTCGAGCGCGGGCTCTATCGCGTCGCCGGCATCGACGCCGCCCAGGAGCAGCACTGGCTCTCCTACGCCCTGGCGATGCTCGCCTTCCACGGACTTGGCTTCCTCGCCCTGTACGCGCTGCTGCGCGTCCAGGCGGTGCTGCCGTTCAACCCGGACGGCCAGTCCGCCGTGGCACCGGACCTCGCCTTCAACACGGCGACGAGCTTCGTCACCAACACGAACTGGCAATCCTACGGCGGCGAGACGACGCTGTCGTATCTCACGCAGATGCTGGGTCTGACCCACCAGAACTTCCTGTCCGCCGCCACCGGCATCGCCCTCGCCGTCGCCCTGGTGCGGGGCTTCTCCCGGGCCTCGGCCAAGACCGTGGGTTCGTTCTGGGTCGATCTCACCCGCACGACCCTCTACGTGCTGCTGCCCCTCTGCATGGCGCTGACCCTGTTCTACGTCTGGCAGGGCATCCCGCAGACGCTCGGCGGCGCCGTCGAGGCGACGACCCTGGAGGGCGCCAGGCAGACCATCGCGGTCGGCCCGGTGGCGAGCCAGGTGGCGATCAAGATGCTCGGCACCAATGGCGGCGGCTTCTTCAACGCCAACGCGGCCCATCCCTTCGAGAACCCGACCGCCCTGTCGAACTTCGTCCAGATGGTCACGATCTTCGCCCTCGGCGCGGCGATGACCAACGTGTTCGGCCGGATGGTCGGCGACGAGCGCCAGGGCTGGGCCATCCTCGCCGCCATGAGCGTGCTGTTCCTGGCCGGCACCGCCGTGGTCTACTGGGCCGAGAGCGCGGGCAGCCCGGTCCTCAATTCCCTCGGGCTCGCCGGCGGCAACATGGAGGGCAAGGAGGTCCGCTTCGGAATCCTCGGCTCCGCCCTGTTCGCCGCCATCACCACGGCGGCCTCGTGCGGGGCCGTCAACGCCATGCACGACTCGTTCACGGCGCTGGGCGGCATGATCCCGATGATCAACATGCAGCTCGGCGAGATCATCGTCGGCGGCGTGGGCGCGGGCCTCTACGGCATCCTCGTCTTCGTCATCGTGACGATCTTCGTCGCCGGCCTCATGGTCGGGCGCACGCCGGAATATCTCGGCAAGAAGATCGAGGGTCGCGAGGTCAAGATGGCGATGCTCGCCATCCTGTGCCTGCCCCTGATGATGCTGGGCTTCACCGCGCTGGCGACGGTGGTGGCGGCGGGCCTCGCGGGGCCGGCCAATGCCGGCCCGCACGGGTTCTCCGAGATCCTCTACGCCTTCACCTCGGCGGCGGCGAACAACGGCTCGGCCTTCGGCGGGCTCACGGCCAACACCGCCTTCTACAACACGACGCTGGGCCTCGGCATGTTGTTCGGGCGGTTCTTCGTCATTGTCCCGGCGCTCGCCATCGCGGGCTCGCTCGCGGCCAAGAAGACGGTTCCGGCCTCGGTGGGGACGTTCCCGACCCATGGCGGCCTGTTCGTCGGCCTGCTGGTGGGCGTGATCCTCATCGTCGGCGGCCTGACCTTCTTCCCGGCGCTCGCCCTCGGTCCCATCGTCGAGCACCTCGCCGGCGGCCTCGGCCAGACCTTCGCGGTGGGAGGCTAGGATGCCGCGCGCCCTGATGCCGCCACGCCAACACCTGGCCATGCGTCGCGCCCTGGCCCGCCACCGCCCCCGGTCCGAGCCCTGGAGCCGGACCGGGCGCGACGGGCAGGACGTGCGGCTCTCCGACGTGATCCTCGCCCTGCTCGGCCTGACCCTGCTCGGCGCCCTCGGTCTCCTGGCCGGGACCGCCCTGCTCGGCCGCGCCCTGGCACCCTGAACACCGCCCCGCGGCGCGGGATCGCGCCGCCCCGAAGACGTTTCCGATCGGACACCCGCAATGGCCCGCCCCAATTCCGCAAGCCTCTTCAGCGCCGCCCTCGTCGGACCGGCCCTGGTCGGCGCCGTGACCAAGCTCGACCCGCGCACGATGATCAGGAACCCGGTCATGTTCGTGGTCGAGGTCGTCGCCGCCCTCACGACGATCCTGTTCCTCCGCGACGTCGCCACCGGCGGCGCCAACCTCGCCTTTTCCGGCCAGATCATCCTCTGGCTCTGGTTCACGGTGCTGTTCGCCAACTTCGCCGAGGCCATCGCCGAGGGGCGCGGCAAGGCCCAGGCCGACAGCCTGCGGCGCACCCGCACCGAGACCATGGCCAAGCGCCTCCGGGGCTCCGGCCGGGACTACGACACGGTGCCGGGCAACGACCTCAAGGTCGGCGACGTGGTGCTGGTGGAGGCCGGCGACATCATCCCGTCCGACGGCGAAGTCATCCTCGGCGTCGCCTCCGTCAACGAGGCCGCCATCACGGGCGAATCCGCCCCCGTGATCCGGGAATCCGGAGGCGACCGCTCGGCGGTGACGGGCGGCACGCAGGTGCTCTCCGACGAGATCCGGGTGCGGATCACGGCCGCCGCCGGCTCGACCTTCGTCGATCGCATGATCGCCCTGGTCGAGGGCGCCTCGCGCCAGAAGACCCCGAACGAGATCGCGCTCAACATCCTGCTCGCCGGTCTCACCATCGTGTTCGTCTTCGCCGTCGCCTCGATCCCGAGCTTCGCCGCCTATGCCGGGGGATCGATCCCCCTGATCGTCCTGGTCGCGCTGTTCGTCACGCTGATCCCGACCACCATCGGCGCTCTGCTGTCGGCCATCGGCATCGCCGGCATGGACCGGCTGGTGCGGTTCAACGTGCTGGCCATGTCGGGTCGGGCCGTGGAAGCGGCCGGCGACGTCGATACCCTGCTCCTCGACAAGACCGGCACCATCACCCTCGGCAACCGTCAGGCCACGGAGTTCCGCCCGGTCCACGGCGTGTCGGAACAGGACCTCGCCGATGCGGCACAGCTCGCGTCCCTCGCCGACGAGACCCCCGAGGGCCGTTCCATCGTCGTGCTCGCCAAGGACAAGTACGGCCTGCGCGCCCGGGACATGGCGAGCTTGAACGCCACCTTCGTGCCGTTCACCGCCCAGACCCGGATGAGCGGCGTCGACATCGACGGTTCCTCCATCCGTAAGGGTGCCGTCGAGTCCATCATCACGTCCGTGAGGCAGCCGCCGATGGCGTCGCGTGGATCGAGCGCCGCCCTCGCCTACAGCCCCGGCGTCGCCGACGAGACCATCCGGGAGATCCAGGCCATCGCCGAGGACGTCGCCAAGGCCGGCGGCACGCCCCTCGCCGTGACCCGGGACGGACGGCTCCTCGGCGTCGTCACCCTCAAGGACATCGTGAAGGGCGGCATCCGCGAGCGTTTCGCCGAGCTGCGCCAGATGGGGATCCGCACGGTGATGATCACCGGCGACAATCCGATGACCGCCGCCGCCATCGCGGCGGAGGCCGGCGTCGACGACTTCCTCGCCCAGGCCACCCCGGAGGACAAGCTCGCCCTGATCCGCAAGGAGCAGGCCCAGGGCAAGCTCGTGGCCATGTGCGGCGACGGCACCAACGATGCGCCCGCCCTCGCCCAGGCCGACGTGGGGGTCGCCATGAACACCGGCACGGTGGCGGCCCGGGAGGCCGGCAACATGGTCGACCTCGATAGCGACCCGACCAAACTCATCGAGATCGTCGGCATCGGCAAGCAGTTGCTCATGACACGCGGCGCTCTGACCACGTTCTCCATCGCCAACGACGTGGCGAAGTACTTCGCCATCATCCCGGCGATGTTTCTCGTGCTCTATCCGCAACTCCAGGCGCTCAACGTCATGAGGTTGACCTCGCCCGAGAGCGCGATCCTGTCGGCCATCATCTTCAACGCCCTGATCATCGTCGTGCTGATCCCCCTGGCACTCAAGGGCGTATCCTACCGGGCCGTCGGGGCCGGGGCGCTGCTCCGCCGCAACTTGGCTGTCTACGGCCTCGGCGGCATCCTCGTCCCCTTCCTCGGCATCAAGGCCATCGATCTCGGCATCACCGCCCTGCACCTCGTCTGATCCGCCACGAAACCGTCCATCAGGTCGACATCCATGCTGAACCAGCTTCGCCCCGCCCTCGTTCTGCTGACCGCCCTGACGGCGATCACGGGCCTCGCCTACCCCCTCGCCATGACCGGCCTCGCCGGGGCCGTCTTCCCGACCCAGGCCGCCGGCAGCCTGATCGAGCGCGGCGGCAAGGTCGTCGGCTCCGGCCTCATCGGACAATCCTTCACCAGCGACCGCTACTTCCAGGGCCGCCCGTCCGCCACCAGCGCCGCCGATCCGGCCGACGCCACCAAGACCGTTCCGGCCCCCTACAACGCCGCGAACTCGTCGGGCTCCAACCTCGGGCCGACGAGCGCCGCGCTCGCCGAGCGGGTCAAGGCGGACGTCGCGGCGCGTCGGGCCGAGAACCCCGGCCAGCCCGTGCCCGTCGACCTCGTGACGACGAGCGGCTCGGGCCTCGATCCCGACATCTCGCCGGAGGCCGCCCTGTTCCAAGTGCCCCGGATCGCCAAAACGCGCGGCCTGTCGGAGGATCGGGTCCGCGCCCTGGTGGAGGCCCGGGTTCAGGGCCGCGTCCTCGGCATCCTCGGCGAGCCGCGCGTCAACGTGCTCGCCCTGAACCTCGCCCTGGACGAACAGGCCGGGACTTGAACGGTCCCGCGGACCGGCCGGCTCCCGACGGTCCTCGATGCGAGACCGACGGCGTGCCGGGCGTATCGTGAGAGCCACCCGCACCGCCTCGGATGACCCCCTTGCCCCCGTCGATCCCCCGCCATGATCCCGACCGACCCTCGCCCGATGCCCTGCTGGCGGTCGCCCGGCGGGAAGAGGGTCGCCGGGGACACCTCAAGATCTTCCTCGGGGCGGCTCCGGGGGTCGGCAAGACCTACGAGATGCTCACCGTCGGCCACGCCCGGCTCAAGGCCGGGGTGGACGTGGTCGTCGGGGTGGTCGAGACCCACGGTCGGGCGGAGACCGAGGCCCTGGTGGAGGGCTTCACGGTGGTCGCGCGCCGTGCCGTCGCGTATCACGGCACGGTGCTGGAGGAGATGGACCTCGACGCGCTCCTGGCGCGCCAACCGGCCCTCGCCCTCGTGGATGAACTCGCCCACACCAACGCCCCCGGATCGCGCCATCCCAAGCGCTATCAGGACGTGGAGGAACTCCTCGACGCCGGCATCGACGTCTACACCACCCTCAACATCCAGCACGTCGAGAGCCTCAACGACGTCGTCGCCCAGATCACCCGCATCCGGGTCCGCGAGACCGTGCCGGACGGCATCCTCGACCGGGCCGACGACATCGAGGTGGTCGACCTCAACCCCGACGACCTGATCCAGCGCCTTCGCGACGGCAAGGTCTACGTGAAGGGCAACGCCGCGCGCGCCCTGAAGCACTACTTTTCGCGGGGCAATCTCACGGCGCTCCGGGAGCTGGCCCTTCGCCGGACCGCCGACCGGGTCGACGACGAACTCCTCAGTCACATGCGGGCCAACGCCATCGCGGGACCGTGGGGCGCCGGGGAACGGGTGCTCGTCTGCATCAGCGAGGACCCGCGCTCGGCCGGCCTCGTCCGCCACGCCAAACGCCTCGCCGACCGGTTGCACGCGCCCTGGACCGCCGTCACCGTGGAGGGTCCCCGCGGCCTCTCCCTCGACGAGGCCGCCCGCGACCGCATCGCCGACACCCTGCGTCTGGCCGACCGCCTCGGGGGTGATGCCGTGACCCTGCCGGGCGGCCGCCGCGTCGCCGACGACATCCTCGCCTATGCCCGCTCCACCAACGTCAACCACATCATCCTCGGCAAGGCCGAGCGCTCGGCCCTGTTCGAATTGCTCAACGGCTCGGTGGTGCACGACATCATCCGCCGGTCGGGCAACATCAGCGTGCACGTCATCGCGGGCGAGGCCGCCAAGGCCGATCCGGTCCCGGCGAAGACGGTGGCCACGGCCGTCGACGCGCGGCCCGTCGAGATCCTGCCGTATTCCGTCGGGCTTCTCGGCACGGCGGCGGCGCTCGGGGTGGCGCTGCTGGTGGAACCCTATCTCGGCGTCGAGAACGCCGACCTCATCCTGCTGACCGCCATCGTCGCCGTGGCGGTCCGCCTCGGCCTCGGTCCCTCGCTCCTGGCCGTGGTCGCGGCCTCGCTCGCCTACAACTTCTTCTTCCTGCCCCCGGTCTACACCCTGACCATCGCGGACCCGACCAACATCGCGGCGTTCCTGCTGTTCACGGTGGTGGCCGTGGTGGTCTCGAACCTCGCCTCCCGCTCGCGCCGGGAGGCCATGGTCTCGCAGGGGCGCGCCCGGGCCACCGAACGCCTCTACGGCTTCAGCCGCAAGCTCGCCGGCTGCGGCACCCTCGACGACGTGCTGTGGGCGACATCGGCCCAGATCGCCGCGATGCTGAGGGTCCGGGTCGTCCTCCTCCTGCCGGAGAACGGGACGGTCTCGGTCCGGGCCGGCTTCCCGCCCGAGGACACCCTCGACGCGGCCGACCTCGGCGCGGCCAAGTGGGCCTTCGACAACGAGCGCCCCGCCGGGCGCGGCGCCGACACCCTGCCGGGCGCCAAGCGCCTGTTCCTGCCCATGCGCACCGGCCGCGGCATCATCGGGGTGATCGGCCTCGATGCCGACGGGACGGGGCCGATCCTGTCGCCGGAGAACCGACGCCTGTTCGATGCCCTCGCCGACATGGCGGCCCTCGCCATCGAGCGGGTCCGCCTGGTGGAGGATCTCGACCGGGCCGAGCGCGCCGCCGAGACCGACCGCCTGCGCCAGGCCCTGCTCACGTCGATCTCCCACGACCTGCGCACGCCCCTCTCGGCGATCCTGGGGGCGGCCACCACCCTGCGCGACCTCGACGACGCGCTGGCGCGGGAGTCCAAGACGGACCTCCTGGACACGATCGTCTCGGAATCGGAGAGGCTCAACCGCTTCATCGTCAATCTCCTCGACATGACGCGGTTGGAGGCCGGGGCGGTGGCGGCCAGCCTCACCCTTCAGGACGTCGGGGAAACCGTCGATACGGCCCTGCGTCGGCTGGGGCCGATCCTCGCCGGCCATGCCGTCGCCCTCGACCTGCCGGCCGGGTTGCCGGCCCTGCGCCTCGACCCGGTTCTGTTCGAGCAGGTGCTGGTCAACCTGCTGGACAACGCCGCCAAGTACGCCCCCGAGGGCTCGACGGTGACGGTGCGGGGGCGGGTCGAGCCCGGACGGGTGCGGCTCCAGATCCTCGACGAGGGCGACGGGCTGCCCGAGGCCGACGTGGAGCGGGTGTTCGACAAGTTCTATCGGGTGCGCAAATCCGATAGCGTCCGGGCCGGGACCGGGCTCGGCCTCGCCATCGCGCGCGGCTTCGTCGAGGCGATGGGCGGGACGCTCACGGCCGGCAACCGCCCCGACCGTCTCGGGGCGGTCTTCACCATCCTCCTGCCCGTCCCTCCGGCGGGACACGCCCTCGCGGAGCCGGCGGCATGAGCATCACCATCCTCGTCATCGACGACGAGCCCCCGATCCGGAAGCTCCTGCGCATGGGGCTGGCCACCCAGGGCTACGACATCCGCGAGGCGCCCAACGGCCGAACCGCCCTCGACCTCCTGTCCCGCGAGAGGATCGACCTCGTCATCCTCGACCTCGGCCTGCCGGACATGCGGGGCCACGACCTGCTGCGCGCCATCCGCCAGGACCACCGCGACCTGCCGGTGGTGGTCCTGTCGAGCCGCGACGACGAAGCCGGCAAGGTCGAGGCCCTGGATCTCGGCGCAGACGATTACGTCACCAAGCCCTTCGGCATGGGCGAACTCCTCGCCCGCATCCGCGCGGCCCTGCGCCATCAACTCGCCGTCCAGGGCGAGCGCGCCCTGTTCGAAGTCGACGGCCTCAGCGTCGATCTCGTCCGCCGCCTCGTTCGGGTGCGCGGCGCGGACGTCAAGCTGACGCCCCGCGAATACGATTTCCTGCGCGTTCTGATCCAGCATGCCGGCAAGGCCCTCACCCATGCCCAACTCATGAGCAAGGTCTCGACCTCGTCGGACCCGCAATACCTGCGCGTCTACATGCGACAGCTCCGCCTCAAGATCGAGGCCGACCCCGAGCGTCCGAGCATCCTGCTGACGGAGACCGGCGTCGGTTACCGGCTGAAGGCCCCGGACGACGAGACGCGGAGCTGACCGGACGCGGGGGGCTCGCCGAGCCCTGGATCACGCACCGCGCCGTCGCCTCGCTCCCGCGCCCCTTCCCTCACCGAACCGGCATCGCGCCCCGTCGCCACGCGGTCGAAGGGAGCGCCATCGCCGATCCAGCACGCCCGCGACCGGACCGATGCGAATGACCATCGACGAGCTTTTGTCCCCCGACCAGGTCGCCGTCGGCGTTCGCGCATCCGGCAAGGGCGTGATCCTGGCCGAGCTGGCCCGG
Source organism: Methylobacterium gossipiicola (assembly GCF_900113485.1). Classification (GTDB taxonomy): domain Bacteria; phylum Pseudomonadota; class Alphaproteobacteria; order Rhizobiales; family Beijerinckiaceae; genus Methylobacterium; species Methylobacterium gossipiicola. Next base: position 98,400 of record NZ_FOPM01000016.1, on the reverse strand, counting down.
CGGGCCGCCCAGGCCCTCGGATGGGATGTCGCCGCGATCCGATCCGCCCTGGAGCGGCGGGAGGCCCTGGGGTCCACCGGAGTCGGTCAGGGCATCGCCCTGCCGCATGCGCGGCTCGACGCCCTTCGGCGTCCCTTCGGATGCCTGATCCGCCTGCGGGATGCGGTGGCGTTCGATGCCGTCGACGAGAGGCCCGTCGACCTCGTGTTCCTCCTGCTGCTTCCCGCCGATGCGCAGGGCTCGCACCTGAACGCGTTGGCCTGCGTTTCCCGTCGGATGCGCGATCCCGAGGCCGCGGCGGCGATGCGGGAGGCCCGCGATGCCGACGCGCTGTACGCCGTCGTGACGGACGCTCGGCGGACCGCGCGGTGAGGCGCGCCTGGGGCGTGCGGGAAGACGGCCCCATGGATCGGAGCGTGCGTGCCTCAGCCGGGCGGCGCCCACTCCCAGAACACCGAGCCGGTGAACTCGAACACCTTCGTGCCGTGCTGGTTCATGGCGACGTTGTGGTGCGTGGCCAGCCCCCAGCCCGGGCGCGTGGCCGATTGGCGCTTGTCGGTCAGGGTGCAGGCATAGCGCAGGGTGTCGCCGGCATAGACGGGCACGAGCCAGCGCAGGTCGCGAAAGCCCGGCGAGGGGCCGAGTTGCGGCACCGGCCCGGTCTTCGCCGTCAGGGCCATATCGCGCGCGCGGGTGATGTGCAGGCGCTTCATCCAGGCGGCGGCGGTGTGCCAGCCCGAGGCGCACAGCGCACCGAAATGGGTCTGCCGCGCCGCCTCCGGATCGAGGTGGAAAGCCTGGGGATCGTACGCCCTGGCGAAGGCCACGATGGCCTCCGGCGTGAACAGGTGGTGGCCGAGATCGCGGGTGATCCCGATCTCCGCATCCGCGAGGAAGTCGAGGCGCACGGCATCCGTCCCCTCGACGGGGGCGGTCGGCTCGATGGGATTGACGACGCGCGGCGGCAGCGGCGTGGCGCCCCGGCGGGCGAACATCACGGTGAACGCCTGGGTCATCACCGCCTCGTCGCGGCCGTTCGACAGGGTCATGTCGAACCGCACGAAGCCGCGATCCGGCTTCGTGTTCGAGGCGCGGCAACTGTCGACCTTCACGGCGATGCTTAAGGCATCCCCCGGCCGCACGGGCCGAAGCCAACGCAGTTGCAGGATTCCGGGCGACCCCATGGAGGTGGCGCCACGAAAGACGTGCTTCTGCAGCATCCGCATGCCGAAGCCGCCGCTCTGCCAGCCGGAGCCGATGAGTTCGCCGACGAAGGTCGCCTTCGCCGCCGCCTCGTCGAGGTGGAAGGGCTGCGGATCGAACTCCCGGGCGAACGCCACGAGTTCGTCGCGGGTGACCGTGATCGGCCCGCCCTCGATGACGGCGCCGGGGGTGAAGTCCTCGAAGGCGATGCCGGTCATACGATGACTCAGTTGGCGAAGCGGAAATGCAGCACGTCGCCGTCCTGGACGACGTACTCCTTGCCTTCCAGGCGGAACTTGCCGGCTTCCTTGGCGCCGGCCTCGCCCTTCAGGGCGACGTAATCGGCGAACGCGATGGTCTCCGAGCGGATGAAGCCCTTCTCGAAATCCGTGTGGATCACGCCGGCCGCGGCGGGGGCGCGGGTGCCCTTCTCGATGGTCCAGGCGCGGGCCTCCTTGGGGCCGACGGTGAAGTAGGTGATGAGGCCGAGAAGCTCGTAGCCGGCGCGGATCACCCGGTTGAGGCCCGGCTCCGTCAGCCCCACGGCCTCCAGGAACTCGCCCTGATCGGCCAGGGGCATCACGGCGATCTCGCTCTCGATCTTGGCCGAGACGACCACGGCCTTGGCCCCCTCGGCCTTGGCCCGGGCCATGACGGCCTCGGAATAGGCGTTGCCCTTGTCCGCATCACCCTCGTCGACGTTGCAGACGTAGAGGACGGGTTTGGCCGTCATCAAACCGAGGGTCTGGAACAGGGCCTCTTCCTCGGGCTTGCGCTCCACGAGGCGGGCGGGCCGGCCCTCGCGCAGGAGCGGCAGGGCCCGGTTCACGAGGTCAAGGGCCTCCTTGGCTTCCTTGTCGGCGCCCTTGGCCTTCTTCTCCAGGGCGAAGAGGCGCTTCTCCAGGCTGTCGAGGTCGGCGAGCATGAGCTCGGTCTCGATGGTCTCGATATCGGCGGCGGGATCGACCTTTCCCTCGACATGGGTGACGTCGCCGTCGGTGAAGCAGCGCACCACATGCGCGATGGCGTCGACCTCACGGATGTTGGCCAGGAACTGGTTGCCGAGCCCCTCCCCCTTCGAGGCGCCGCGCACGAGGCCGGCGATGTCCACGAAGGTGAGGCGGGTCGGGATGATCTCCTTCGAGCCGGCGATGCGGGCGAGATCGTCCAGGCGCGCATCCGGCACCGCCACCTCGCCGACATTCGGCTCGATGGTGCAGAACGGGTAGTTCGCCGCCTGCGCCGCCGCCGTCTGCGTCAGCGCGTTGAAGAGGGTCGACTTGCCCACGTTCGGCAGGCCGACGATGCCGCATTTGAAGCCCATGGTGTCAGTCCTAATGCTCGGTCGTGACGGCCTCGGGGCCGACGGTGAAAGGGTTGAGGATCGTTGTCCCGTGGATCGTCCTGCCGTGCTGGTAATCCTCCGACAGGAGGTAGCGGCAGCCGGACCGGATCGCGGCGGCGAGAATCACGCAGTCCCACCACTGGAAGCCTGTCTCCTTCCGGATCCTCCAGGCCCGCGCGATGAGTTCGAGATCGGTGGCGCCGTGTGAGAATGGCTGCAACGCGGCGGTCGTGCGCTGCAACTCTCCCTCGTCGACCCTGATCTTGCCCCGCAGGACGGCGTTGTGGAGTTCGCCGAGGATTTGGGGACTGACGACCAGCGCCTCGCGCTGCGCCAGCGTCGCGAGCCAGAGCGCGGCCGCGCTCTGCTTGTCGGGATAACGATCGTCACGGGCGTAGAGAAGAACGTTCGTATCGACGAAAACACGTTCAGTCGTCATCGTAGAGCTGCGACGTGGTCGGAGCTTTTCCGTTCTCGTCCAGGACGTGGAGCGGCGGCCCGGACAGGAAGATGTCGAGGGCTTCGCGCTGGGTCATTGGCCGGCCAACCCGCTGCTCCACGGCCTCGGCGACAAATTTCGACAGGCTCTTGCCATCACGCGCGGCCGCAACCCGCGCCCGCTGCAGCAGCGTCTCGCTCATGGTCACGGTCACGTTCTTCATCGCCGCCTCCGGAATCGCCCCGATATCGTGTCCTCGTGTTTTCGTGTCAATCACGGGCGTTGACCGCCTTCACGTCGTCCCAGCCCCGGCCCGCCATGGCGAGGTGGACCTTGTTCTGGAAGCTCGCATCCTCGCCCGCCGCCAGCAGCGGAATGTTGTCGGCCACCGCCCGGTCGAGGTCGTCGACCCAGGCACTCTCGCCCTTGCCGAAATCGTTGAGCACGTAGGCATGGACGAGGGCCTTGTCGCCCGGATGCCCGATGCCGAGGCGGACCCGGCGATAGTCGTTGCCGCACTGGGCCGTGATGGAACGCAGGCCGTTGTGGCCCGCATTGCCGCCCCCGAGCTTCACCCGGACCTTGGCCGGCGCCAGATCGAGTTCGTCGTGGAGCACGATCACGTCGGCCAGCGCGATCTTGTAGAAGCGCTGCGCCTCCGCGACGGACCGGCCCGACTCGTTCATGAAGGTCTGGGGCTTGAGCAGGATCGCCCGCTCGGGGCCGAGGGCCACTTCGGCGATCTCGCCCTGAAATTTCTTCCGCCACGGCCCGGCCCGGTGAACGCGGGCGATCTCGTCGATGGCGAGGAAACCGATATTGTGGCGGTTGCGGGCATAGCGGGGGCCCGGATTGCCGAGGCCGACGATCAGGCGCATGGCGCGGTGGTCCTGTCGGAGAAGGGGGCCTGGAAACAGGAATGCCCCGGCCTCGCGGCCGGGGCATCGTCAGAGAAAGAGAACCGGGGGAGCCCCCAGGTCTCAGTCCTCCTTCTTCTCGCCCTCGGCGGCGTCTTCCGAAGCCGCTTCCTCGGCGGCCTCGGCCGACTGGGCCTCGGCGATGGCGGCCTCTTCGGCCTCGACCTCGGCGCCCAGCACCGTCGGCGGCACGATGTTGGCGACGGTCGCATCCGGCTCACCCGTGAAGGTGGCGCCCGCGGGCAGCTTCACATCGGTGATGTGGATGGCGTCGCCGATCTGGCGGCCGGTGAGGTCGATCTCGATGGCCTCGGGGATCGCGTCAGGGGCGACGTCCAGGGCGAGGGTGTGCAGCACGACGTTCAGGGTACCGCCGTTCTGCTTGATGCCGGGAGCCGCCTCGTCGTTGACGAAGTGCACCGGCACCTCGACGGTGATCGACTGGCCGGCGACGACGCGCAGGAAGTCGACGTGCAGCGGCACGCCGCTCACCGGATCGAGCTGGAAGTCGCGCGGGATCGCGCGGGTCTTCTTGCCGCCGGCGTTGATCTCGAACAGCGTGGTCTTAAAACCGCCGGCGTAGATCAGGGTGCGGGTGCGGATGAGGTCGATGGCGATGGCCTGCGGGGCCTGGCCACCGCCGTAGATGACGGCGGGAACGTGGCCCTGGCGACGAACGGCCCGGGCGGCCCCCTTGCCGACCCGGTCGCGTGCCACGGCCTCAAGCGTCTTGACTGCGCTCATGGCGTGATCCTTCAAAGATTGAAACAAGTCGAAAAACGAGGAAAGCCGCCCGAAACGGACGGCCACACCGAATTCCGATCCGCGCCCGTGCCTCCAAGGGTGTCTGGCGGGCGCCGCGATGCCTATAGCCGCAAGTGCCCCGTGCGGCAACCCGGCAGGGCCACGCTTCGGCGCCGGAACGCCGGCCTATTTCCCGCCCACCGCCAGGGCGCGGCGGGCCTCGGCCTGACCGCTGACGTCACCGAAATACTTCGTCGAATCGCCGAGCTGCACCGAGGGCTGGCAGTTCGGGGTGCAGGAATACGACTCACGCTCCAGGCCACGCTGGACCGTGACGACGGCGGCCTGGGGCGCCTGCACCCGGATGGTCGATTCCGCCAGCATGTTGCCGCCCCGGTCGAGGGCGATGAGGTTGGTCGAGCCGAAGCTCTTGCCCGTGAGGATGACGACGCCGTTCTTCTGCAAGGCGACATCGGCGATGATCGGATTGCCGACGATCACCGTCTGGGTGTTCTCGGGCAGGCGGATCAGCTTCGCGTTGTCCACCGTCACGGCCACGATGGCGGAGGCTTCGGCCAGAGCCGCGTGCGGTGCCGCGACCGCACTCGCGTAGAACGCGCCGAGGACCATCATCGCCATTCGGAGGGCGTCGCGCCGGTGTCTCGGGGGCCGATCGTCCATGGGTGGGGCACTCGTGTGTACGGACCGGTTCGCCCCGGGGAAGGGGCCGACCGGCGCTCATGCTCGACTCAGCACGAAATTGGTAAATGTCGGCCTAACCCCTGCGATGGGTGACGTCGAAGACGGCCGACGGAGGATTCCGGCCCAGCCGCACCACGCAAACGCACCTCCGTCGTTCGATGCGGACTTGTATTTACCAAGGATTTACCATCGAAAATTCAGATCAAATGCCCCCGAGTTTCACCGGGCCGTTTAACTGAAATGCAAGGTGGCCGGGGCAACTTCCTCCTGTCGCCGGACGATACGTGACGAGATTCGACGGCATTACCTATTCCCTGCCAGGCGAACCAATAAGGATCCCAGGTCATGACGAACATGTTCAAGCGCTTCGCGTCCGACGAGTCCGGTGCCACCGCCATCGAGTACGGCCTGATCGCCTCGCTCATCGCGGTCGCGATCATCGCCGCCCTCAATACGCTCTCGACCAAGATCAGCGGCACCTTCACGGTCGTCGGCAACAGCCTCAAGCAGAGCTGATAGGGACCGGTCTGCCTTTCGGCGGCGGCCCGTCGGGTCAACGCTTCGACGGAAGGGACCCTAACGGCGGCGCGCCACAAAATTTGCGCCGCCTTTACGATTCCGCGCGACTCCACCGCCAGCCGACGAGATTCGCCATGGGCGCCGCGAGCGTTCTCATCGTCTTCCCGTTCCTGATGGCCTATGCCGCCGTGAACGATCTTCTGACGATGCTGATCCCCAATCGGATCACCCTCGCCCTGGTGGCCGGCTTTGCCGTGTTCGCCATGGTGTTCGGCCTGGGCTGGCACGACGTAGCCCTGCATGCCGGTGCCGGCCTCCTCGTCCTCGCCGCGACGTTCACGCTCTTCGCCCTCGGCCATATCGGCGGGGGCGATGCCAAGCTCGCCGCCGGCACGGCGCTCTGGATCGGGTTTGGCAACCTCGTCGACTACCTCACCCTCGCGGCCCTCGCGGGTGGAGTCCTGACCCTGGCGATCCTCGCCCTGCGCTCGCAGCCGCTGCCGGTGTTCGTCGGCCCGTCCCTGTCGCGGATGCCGTTCCTCCTTCACCTGCACGATAAGAACACCGGCGTGCCCTACGGCATCGCCCTCGCCTTCGCGGCGGTGATGGTCCTGCCCGACACGGCGATCTGGTCGCGCGCCCTCGGGCTCTGACGGCCACCGGCCGGCGCCGGGACCGCCCTCCCCGATCGGGCGACGCGGCTCCCCAGTTAGAACGGACAGATTCCCGACCCGGTCGCGGGGTTCGGACCGCCATGAGAGAATTCATTAACCGTAATTTGAGGATTGCGACGGCAACCTGATGGCGTTCGGCATTTGGCCGTCCGACAGGTTGACCCCGGTGATGACACCCGCACGCCTCGCCGTCCTTGCCATCGCCCTCGTCACGGGAGGGCTCGCCGCCTTTCTGATGAGCGGCGAGGACAAGCCCCCGGCCCCCGTGCTGACGGCTGCGCCGCCACCACCGCCGACGTTGCCCACCACCGATGTCCTCGTGGCGGCGGCCGAACTCCCCATGGGGCAAACGATCCAGACGGCGGATCTGCGCTGGCAGCCCTGGCCGGACAACGCCATGGGCGCGGGGTATATCGCCCGGACCACCCAGCCGAAGGGGCTGGAAGAGATCGCCGGCTCCATCGTGCGCTCGAGCTTCCTCGCGGGCGAGCCGATCCGGCCGCAGAAGCTCGCCCGGTCGGACGGCAGCTTCATGGCCGCCATCCTGCCCCCCGGGATGCGGGCCGTCGCCATCGTCACCGATAGCCGTGGTTCGAGCTCCGCCGGCGGCTTCATCCTGCCCAACGATCACGTCGATCTCATCCGCACCTATCGCGACGAGGACGCCGCGCAGTCGGGCAGGCCCGACGCCCAGGTGTCCGAGACGGTGCTCACCGATATCCGCGTCCTCGCCATCGGGCAGATCGTGCAGGAGCGCAACGGCACCAACGTCGTCACCGGCGAAACCGCGACCCTGGCCCTCACCCCGGCCCAGGCCGAACTCGTCACCCTCGCCCAGAAGGTCGGCCAGCTCTCGCTGTCCCTGCGCAGCCTCACGGATGCGGGCCGCGCCACGGACGCGGCACCGGAGGCGCGCGCGGATGCGAGCATGACCGTCGTCCGCTTCGGCGTCTCCAAACAGCAGTCGCGACGTTGATGGCTCCGGCGGACGCGATGACAGGAACCCTTCCCATGCCCCGACGCTGGATCGACGCCCGTCGCCCGTCCGCCCTCGCGGTCGTGGCGGCCTGCTTCCTCGCCGGTCCCGTCGCGGCCCGGCCGGCCCCGCGGCTCGCGCCCGCCCCCGTCCTCGACGGCTACGAAGGCGGCGCCCGCAAGATCGAGATGACCACGGGACGCTCCATCGTCATCGACCTGCCGCGCGACGCCAAGGAGGTGTTCGTGGCCAACCCGAAGATCGCCAACGCCGTGGTGCGCTCGACCCGCAAGGTGTTCATCATCGGCATGGAGGACGGCGCGACCTCGATCTTCATCATGGATGCCGAGGGCCGCCAGATCACCGCCCTCGACGTCACCGTGGCGCGGGACCTCCAGCTCGGCGCCCTGCGCCAGCTCCTGACCCAGAGCATCGCCGGCGGCCGGTTCGACATCCGCACGGCGGGCGCGTCGATCATCCTGTCGGGCAGCGTCAACTCGGCGGCGGAGGCCTCCCAGGCCCTCGACATCGCCAATGCCTTCGTGGGCCAGTCCGGTTCGGCGGGCTCCGGCAACGCCACCCTGGGCGCCGCGCCCGGCGGCGGACTGACGCGCGGCGCGGTGATCAACAACATCACCATCCGGGGCCGCGATCAGGTGATGCTGCGCGTCACCGTCGTGGAGGTCGCCCGCACGGTGCTGAAGCAGTTCGGCATCAATGTGAACGGCAGCTGGTCCGGCCTGAACCTCGCCAACGTGACGCCGTTCACGCTCTCGGGCGGCCAGTTCCCGGCCGGGAACCAGCTCGCCGGCACCATCAACGGCGCGGGCGGCGCCAGCATCACCGCGACCCTGCGGGCCTTCGAGCAGGCCGGCGTGTCACGGGTGCTGGCCGAGCCGACGCTCACGGCCATCTCGGGCGAATCGGCGAACTTCACCGCCGGCGGTGAAATCCCGGTCCCGGCGAGCCAGACCTGCACACCGAGCGCCGTCGCCGGGGCCGCGCCGGTCTGCGTCGTCGGCATCGCCTTCAAGCCCTACGGCGTCACCCTCAACTTCACGCCCGTGGTCCTGGGCGAGAACCGGATTTCCGTGCGGGTCGGCACCTCGGTGAGCGAGATCGATCCGCAGAATTCCTACACCTTCGTCAACGGCAGCACGCAATCCGCGGTGCCGGGCCTGACCGTCCGCAAGTCGGAGACGACGGTGGAACTCGCCTCCGGCGCCACCATGATGACCGCCGGCCTCATCCAGCAGAAGAGCAAGGCGGCGGTGAACGGCCTGCCCGGCCTCGTCAACCTGCCGGTCATCGGTGCCCTGTTCCGGTCGCGCGACTACCAGCGCCAGGAGACGGAGCTGATGATCATGGTCACCCCCTACATCGCCAAGGCCATGGAGGCGCGCCAGGTCGCGCGGCCCGACGACGGCTTCGTCGACGCCCAGGACTCGCAGGGCATCCTCCTCGGCCGCCTCAACCGCCTCTACGGCGCCGCCGGCGCCAGCCCCCTCGGGCCGACCTATCGCGGCCGCGTCGGCTTCATCACCGACTAGTGCTCTGACGCAATCACTTCGTTCATGCGTCAGAGCACGAGGCTTTTGCTTTTGCATCACTTTTCCCGGACACGGCTGAAGCCTCCGTCTGGATCGATGCAGTAGGCGGTCCGCCCGTCAGACCCCGATCCGCCAGGACCCTTCCCATGCCCGCGCCCCTCAAGATCAAGACCGTGGCCGCGCTCGCCGCCCTGGCGGGACTCGTCGGTGCCTGCCAGAACCGGGCGCCGCTGACGACGGGCGCGCTCTATCCGCACGATTACCGCGCCCGCCACCCCATCGCCCTCGCGGATGGGACCCGCAGCCTCGACGTCTTCGTCACCGGCACCGGACATCTCGATCCGCGCCAGGCCGACGACATCGACGCCTTCCTCCTCGAATTCCGCCGCTACGGTCGCGGCACCCTCGTCCTCGACCTGCCGCGCGGCGTCGCCCCGGCGATGGGCGTTGCCGTGGAGCGCACGGGGGCGGCGATCCGCCGGATGGGCGCGCGGGCCGGCCTCGGGGCGGGCCAACTCATCGTGACCGGTTACATTGTGGCGAGTCCGGGCCTCGCGACGCCCCTGCGCCTGAGCTTCCAGAGGATGGAGGCGAAGGTCGTCGGTCCCTGCGGGGTGTGGCCCCAGGATCTCGGGGTCGGCGATCCCGGCTTCACCGGGCGCAACGAACCCGCCTGGAACCTCGGCTGCGCCACGCAATCGAACGTCGCCGCTCAGATCGCCGATCCCGTCGACCTCGTGCGCGGCCGCACGGAGGGACGCATCGACACGATCCGTCGCACGCGGAACATCGAGAAAATGCGTAACGGAAATGATCCGTCAATTCCCTGGCGGCAAGATGGCAAAACAAGCGTGAAGACTCAGGTGACCGAATAGCTCTCGTCGCACCGGATCGGCTCCTTCACCCGAGGGGCGGACCGAGGCGTCACTCGGACACCGCGTGGTCCGAAGCGCCCCCTCGAGGCAACCCGAACCGGAAACGAACGTCATGGCGGAGCCGAACCAGACACCCGAGCGCATCATCGCCCCGGTGCCGCGGATCACGATCCAGGCCTTCTGCGAGACCCAGGACACGGCGGCCGTCATCGAGGCCGCCACCAGCGACCGGCGGATGCAGAAGGCGCATGTGAAGGTCCAGATGGGCGGCGGAGCCGCCGCCGTCGAAGCCTATCGCCATGCGCCGACGCCCAACGTCATCGTCATCGAGACCCAGGGCGCGAAATCGCGCCCCATCGAATGCCTCGACGCCCTGGCCGATGTCTGCGATCCCGGCACCAAGGTGATCATCGTCGGCCACGTCAACGACGTGATGCTCTACCGGCAGTTCATCCAGCGCGGGGTGAGCGAGTACCTCATGGCGCCCATCGATCCCATCGGGCTGATTCAGGCGGTGTCGGATCTGTTCTCCGCCCCGGGGGTCAAGCCCGTCGGCCGCACCATCGCGGTGGTGGGGGCCAAGGGCGGAGTGGGCGCCTCCACCCTCGCCCACAACCTCGCCTGGACCATCGCCCGGGAGCAGGACACCGCCACGGTCATCGCCGACCTCGACATCGCCTTCGGGACCGCGAGCCTGAACTTCAACCAGGACCCGCCCCAGGGCATCGCCGAGGCCGTGTTCAGCCCCGAGCGCCTCGACGCGAACCTCCTCGACCGCCTGCTGTCGAAATGCAGCGACAACCTCACCCTGCTCGCCGCGCCGGCGACCCTCGACCGGACCATCGACCTCGGCGAACCGGCCCTCGACGCGGTGATCGACCTCCTGCGCGGGGCGGTGCCGTGCATCGTCCTCGATGTGCCCCATGTCTGGACCGCGTGGTCGCGGCGCCTCCTGATCTCCGCCGACGAGATCCTGATCGTGAGCGCGCCCGAGCTCGCCTCCCTGCGCAACACCAAGAACATGCTCACCCTGCTGCAGCAGAACCGGCCCAACGACCATCGCGCCCGCGTGGTCCTCAACGGCGTCGGCATGCCGAAGCGGCCCGAAATCAGCGCGGCGGAATTCGCCAAGGCCCTCGACGCGCCGATCTTCGCGAGTCTGCCGTTCGATGCGAACCTCTTCGGCACGGCGGCGAATAACGGCCAGATGATCGGCGAGGTCCAGGCCGGCGCGAAGGCCACGGACGTGTTCTCGACCCTCGCCGCGACCCTCGTGGGCCGCCCCGAGACGCGGCGCGGACGCGCCAACATCCTCGAACCGCTGCTGGCGCGCCTGCAGCGGCGCAAGGTTTCGTGATGCCCCTGTCCCACCCGGCCGGAGCGGCGCATCATGTTCGGTAGGAGACAAGCCGCCGCCGCGCTGGCAGCGCCCAAGGCCCCCGCGCCGCGTCCCGAACCGACGCAACCGATCCATCAGGAGACGGTGACTCGGCCGCGCGTCGAGGTGGCGAAGATCGTCGCCGCGCCGGAAGCCCCGGCGAAGTCGGAGGATTATTTCCGCACGAAGAGCATGATCTTCGGCGCCCTCATCGAGGCCATCGATCTCGCGCAGCTCGCGCGGCTCGACGCCGAATCCGCCCGCGAGGAAATCCGCGACATCGTCTCGGAGATCATCGGCCTCAAGAACATCGTCCTGTCCATCAACGAGCAGGAGGAGTTGCTCGACGACATCGGCAACGACGTTCTCGGCTACGGCCCTCTGGAGCCCCTGCTGATGCGCGACGACATCGCCGACATCATGGTCAACGGCGCCAACCGGGCCTTCATCGAAGTCGGCGGCAAGATCCAGCTCACGGGCGTGCGCTTCCGCGACAACCAGCAGCTCATGAACATCTGCCAGCGAATCGTCAGCCAGGTCGGCCGACGCGTCGACGAATCCTCGCCGATCTGCGACGCCCGCCTGCCGGACGGCTCGCGCGTCAACATCATCGCGCCGCCGCTGGCCCTCGACGGGCCGATCCTGACCATCCGTAAGTTCCGGAAGGACAAGCTCACCCTCGACCAGCTCGTCGGCTTCGGGGCGATTTCCCCGGAAGGCGCGCGCATCCTGCAGATCATCGGCCGGGTGCGCTGCAACGTCGTCATCTCGGGGGGCACCGGCTCGGGCAAGACGACGCTGCTCAATTGCCTCACCGCCTATATCGACCATGACGAGCGGGTGATCACCTGCGAGGACGCCGCCGAACTCCAGCTGCAACAGGCCCACGTGGTGCGCCTCGAGACCCGCCCGCCCAACATGGAGGGCTCGGGCCAGGTCACCATGCGCGACCTCGTGAAGAACTGCCTGCGCATGCGCCCCGAACGCATCATCGTCGGCGAGGTGCGCGGCGCGGAGGCGTTCGACCTGCTGCAGGCCATGAACACCGGCCATGACGGCTCCATGGGGACGCTCCACGCCAACTCGCCCCGCGAGGCCCTGAGCCGCCTCGAATCGATGATCACCATGGGGGGCTTCACCCTGCCGTCCCGGACCCTGCGCGAGATGATCTGCGGCTCCATCGACGTGATCATCCAGGCGTCCCGCCTGCGTGACGGCTCGCGCCGCATCACCCACATCACCGAGGTGCTCGGGATGGAGGGTGACGTGATCATCACCCAGGACCTGTTCCTCTACGACATCCTCGGGGAGGACGCGAACGGCAAGCTCGTCGGGCGCCACCGCTCCACCGGCATCGGCCGCCCGAAATTCTGGGAGCGCGCGCGCTACTACGGCGAGGAGCAGGCCCTCGCGGCGGCCCTCGACGCGGCGGCCGGAAGCGCGGGCCTCGATTCATGATCGCCCGGTCCGCGCAGGCCCATCCGGGGTCCGCCACCCCGCCTCGGGGAGGCGACGACGTCCGCGCCCGGGCGGTGGCTTCGTGAACGCCCACATGCCCCTCGCCGCCGGTCTCGCCGCCGTCGCGGCGGGTGCCGTCGCCTGGGTGGTGCTCACGCCGCTCCTGACCGGGGAGAAGCGCGCCGCCCAGCGCCGCAAGGCCATGAGCAGCCCCTCGCAGCAGGTGATCGCTCGCGTGACCTCCACCACGCGTCGCGAGCAGGTCGCCAAGAGTCTCAAAGAGGTCGAGGCCAAGAAGACCGGCGCGCGCGTCAGCCTCGAACTCAAGATCGCCCGGGCCGGCCTCACGGTGAGCAAGGGGCGGTTTCAGACCCTGGCGGTCCTCCTCGGCCTGGTCGCGGGCCTGCTGGGGCTGACCGTGACGGGCAGCCCCCTCGCCGCCCTCGCGGCCCTCTTCGCCGGCGGTTTCGGCCTGCCCCTGTGGTTCCTCGCCTTCTGCCGCAAGCGCCGCATCGCCCGCTTCATCGCTGAACTGCCCACGGCCATCGACATCATCACGCGCGGCATCCGCGCCGGCATCCCCCTGAGCGACTGCTTCCGCATCATTTCGCGCGAGGCGGAGGAGCCGATCCGCTCGGAATTCCGCATGGTGGTCGAATCCCAGACCCTCGGCGTGTCCCTCGGCGACGCCCTGCTCAAGATGTACGAGCGGGTCCCGGTCTCCGACGTGAACTTCTTCGCCATCGTCATCGGTATCCAGGCGAAGGCCGGCGGCAACCTGTCGGAGGCGCTCTCGAACCTCTCGCGCGTCCTGCGCGAACGCAAGAAGATGGCCGCCAAGATCCAGGCGATGAGCATGGAGGCGAAGGCGTCCGGCGGGATCATCGCCGCCCTGCCCTTCATCGTCGCGCTCCTCACCTATTTCGCCAGTCCGGATTACGTCTCGTTGCTGTGGACGACGGACATGGGCAGGGTCGCCCTCGTGGGCTCGGCGATCTGGATGTCGCTGGGCGTCTTCACCATGAAGAAGATGATCAGTTTCGATTTCTGAACTCCTGTTTCGAACGTTTGGGCCGAACGCGCGCGCATCATGCTGGACCATATCGCCGACAAGCTGATCGATCCGCGCTTCCTCGGCATGGCGCTGAGCGGCATCGCGGCCGCGGCCACCGCCTTCGCCCTGGTCCAGCCCCTGCTCGAGCCCGATCGCCTGAAGCAGCGGATGAAGATCGTTGGCGACGAGCGTGAGCAGATGCGCCTGCGCGAGCGCGAGCGACTGGCCGGCGCCAACGCCAAAGTGAACCTGCGGGTGGCGCCCAAGGCCTACATGAAGAGCGCGGTGGAGCAGTTCAATCTCGACCGCTGGCTCGGCACCGAGACGGCGCGCCAGCAACTGCTCATGGCCGGCTACCGCTCGCCGGGGGCCGAGACCACCTTCCTGTTCTTCCGGATGGTGATGCCCATCGCCATGCTGGTGGCGGCCTTCCTCTATCTGTTCGTCCTGAAGGTCATCGATCAACCGGCGACGATCCGGATGATGATCGTGATCGGCGCCACATTGCTCGGCGTCAAACTCCCGGAACTCTACCTGCTCAACGCCACCAAGAAACGACAGACGGAGATCCGCCAGTCCTGGCCGGACGCCCTCGACCTCATGCTGATCTGCGTCGAATCCGGTATGTCCGTCGAGAACGCGTTCCGACGGGTCAGCACCGAGATGGCTCCGCAATCGGTGGTACTGGCCGAGGAACTGGCGGTCATGACGGCCGAATTGTCGTTCCTGCCCGACCGGCGGGTCGCTTACGAGAACCTCGCGAGCCGGACGGGCCTCGACGCCGTCAAGGCGGTGACGACGGCGCTGATCCAGGCCGAGCGCTACGGAACGCCCGTGGGTCAGGCCCTGCGGGTTCTCTCGCAGGAGAGCCGCGACATGCGGATGAACGAGGCCGAGAAGAAGGCCGCCGCCCTGCCGCCCAAGCTCACCGTGCCGATGATCCTGTTCTTCCTGCCGGTGCTGTTCGTCGTGATCCTGACGCCGGCGGCCATTCAGATCTTCCGATAGGCGATCTGGTCCGCGCGGTAGGGCGCGAACCAGCCGAGCCCCGACGCCGTGTCGGCGACGGGATTGTATTCACAGCCAATGAACCCCGCATAGGCGAGGCGATCGAGTTCCGAGAACAGGAACGCGTCGCTCATCTCGCCCGTCCCCGGCTCGTGGCGGTCCGGTACGCTCGCGGTCTGGACGTGGCCGATCATCGGCATGAGGGCGCGCAGGCGCGTGGTCACGTCCCCGTGCAGGATCTGACAATGGTAGAGGTCGAACTGGAGCTTCAGGTTCGGCAGGGCGAGGTCGCGGATGAGATCGGCGGCCGCCTCGAAATCGTCGAGGAAGTATCCCGGCATGTTGCGGCCGTTGATGGGCTCGATGACGAGGTCGAGGCCCTCCCGGGCGAGGCGCTCGGCGGTCCAGGCCACGGCGCGGCGATAGGCGGCCCGCGCCTCGGGATCTCGCGGATCGGCCAACCCCGCCATGAGGTGCAGGCGGGCGGCGCCCGTGGCGGCGGCATAGGCGAGCCCGGTCTCGACCCCCGCCTGAAGGTCCGCGAACCGGTCCGGCAGGGCGGCGAGGCCGCGCTCGCCCGCCGCCCAGTCTCCGGGCGGCAGGTTGAACAGCGCGAGGGTCAGGCCATGCCGGGCGAGGCGCTCGGCGATGGCCTCGGGGGAATGCGCGTAGGGAAACAGGAACTCGACGGCGGTGAAGCCGGCTTCCGCCGCCGCCGCGAACCGATCGAGGAACGCGACTTCCGTGAACAGGAGGGTGAGGTTGGCGGCAAATAGCGGCATCGCATCGATCTCTTGGGCTTCCGGTTCCGACCCCGGTCGGCCTCTACGTCCGTGTCCCGGCAACCACAACCCTGGGGCCGAAGGCTTCGTCAGAGGCGCGAACGCGTCGCGGCCGGGGCCACGCAGCGGTGATCTGTCCACATGCGAGTGGTACGCTCAGCACAATCCCACGACTCGCGGTTCAGGAGGTTTCGCGTAAAACGAGTCTCGAACGGATCGCCCGCTCCGGAAGACGACCCGCACCAAGGCTTCGATGATTTCCTTCGACACGCCCTTCCTCGTCTCGGTGCTGCAGATCGTCTGGATCGATCTCCTCCTGTCCGGCGACAATGCCGTGGTCATCGCCCTCGCGTGCCGCGCCCTCCCCCCGGATCAGCGACGGGTCGGCATGCTGCTCGGCGCCGGAACGGCGGTGCTCCTGCGCATCGTCTTCGCCCTGGCGATCACTTGGCTCCTGGCGGTCCCATTCCTGCGGGTGGTCGGGGGGCTGCTGCTCCTCTGGATCGCCGTGAAGCTCGCCCTCGGCGAGGACGAGGAGGCCCATCAGGTCGACGGCGGCACGTCCCTGTGGCGCGCCGTGCGGACCATCGCGGTGGCCGACGCGGTGATGAGCCTCGACAACGTCGTCGCCATCGCGGCGGCCGCCCGGGGGCACGTCGCCCTGTTCGTCTTCGGCCTGCTCCTGTCGATCCCCCTCATCGTCGTGGGAGCGACCCTCATCGCCCGCCTCCTCCAGGCCGTGCCGGCCATCGTCTGGGCCGGCGCCGCCCTCCTCGGTTGGATCGCCGGCGAGATGATCGTCACCGACCCGATGGTCGCCCGCCAGGTCGGCGACCTGCGGCACGCCGCGACCCTCGGCGCCGCGACGGGCGCCGTCCTGGTGATCGGCGTCGCCGCTCTCCTCGCCCGGCAACGCCCGCGGACGGCCGGGGGGAGCCAGCGTGCTTGATCCCCCCGCCCCCCGGCGCCTTCACCGGTACGCCCTGGAAGCCAGCCTCGCCGCCGGAGCGCTGCTCCTCGGCGGCTGGCAGATCGCCCGCCTCCCCGAGACGCTTCCGGCCGACATCGCCACGGGTTGGCGCGATTTCGCGACCACGGAACGGGCGATCCCGGCCCTGATCGTCGTCCTGTGCGCCTGCGTGCTCGCCGGCCTCGCCCTCGCCCGCCATCGCCGAAGCCGCTCCCGCACCGAGGCCGAGGGGCGCGAGCGGCATCTGTTCGGCGACCTTTTCGAGACGGAGCCCGATCCGCAGATCCTGTTCGCGGTCGCCCCCGGGGGGGCGATCCGGATGGTGCGGGCGAACGCCGCCGCGCGCCGCGCCCTGGGATCGCGGGAGGGGGCGCCCCAAGGCGCCGGTTCGGATATCGGACCCTCCGAGATCCCGGCGGCGATGCGCCCCCATCTCGCGCGGGTCGTCGCCACGGGCGAATCGTTTCAGGTCGCCGATGGCGGTGTGCGACTCGGGGACCTGCCCCGCCTCGATGCCCGCTACCTGCCCCTGCGCGAAATCCCATCGGGACCCGTAACCCGCATCTGCGTGCGTCTGAGCGACCGCAGCCGCCTCGACGCCGCCGAGGCCGAGGCCCGCGATGCGATGCGCCTCCTCCGAATCGCCGAGACGATCGCCCATGTCGGCCATTGGCACATCGATCTCGCGACCGCCCGGGTGACGTGGTCGGATGCCGTCTACCGCATCCACGGCCTCGACCCCGCGACGTTCACGCCGACGATGGAGGCCGGGAAGCAGGCCTGCCACCCCGACGACCGGGCCCGCGTCGAAGCCGCCATGGCCCGCGCGATCCAGCAGAAGACAGGTTTCGAGTTTCGCCTGCGCATCGTCCGGCCGGACGGCGAAATCCGCGACGTGTTCGCCCGTGGAATCCACCGGATGGCGGACGAAACCGGGGGGGCGGCCCTGTCCGGCGTATTCGCCGACATCACCGACCGGAGGCAGGCCGAACGGGCTTTGGCCGACAAGTCGGCCCTCCTCGAAGCGACCCTGGAGAGCATCGACCAGGGCCTGATGGTGATCGCTGCCGACGGCACCGTACCGGTCGCCAACCACCGCGCCGTGGAGATCCTGCGCCTGCCCGCCGGAATGGTCGCCCAGCGGCCCGAGTACCGGGACGTGCGCCGCCATTGCCGCGCCACGGGGGCCTGGGGTGTCCTGATCCAGGACCCCGCCCATTGGCACCTCGACGGCGAGCGCCGGACCACGGACCTGCGCTCGGAACGGCGCCGCGAGGACGGCAGCGTCATCGAGATCCGATCCCTGCCGATGCCCGACGGCAAGGGCCACGTCCAGACGCTCACCGACATCACCGACCGCCGCGTGGCCGAGACCCGCCTGCGGGACAGCGAGGCCCGCTACCGGCTGCTCGCCGACCATACCTCGGACCTCATCCTCCTCGACGATTCGAGCGGACGCCACATCTACATCTCTCCGGCCGTCGTCCCCATGCTCGGCTACACCATCGACGAGGCGAACGCGGCCGGGCTGCGCACCCTCGTCCACCCCGAGGACATCGCCAACCTGTCGGCGACCCTGCACGCCCTCTCGGCAAAGCGCCCGACGGGCTCGGCGGTGTATCGCCTGCGGCACAGGAACGGCCACGACATCTGGGTCGAGGCGGCGTTCCGGCGCATCGAGGATCAGGGCGACGTCCAGATCATCCACGCCATCCGCGACGTGACGGAGCGTCACCGCCAGGAGATCGACCTGGAACGGGCCAAGCTCGCGGCGGAGGCCGGGGCCCGGGCCAAGGCCGAGTTCCTCGCCAATATGAGCCACGAGCTGCGCACACCGCTGACGGGTATGCTCGGGGTCCACGACCTCCTCATGGGCGACGCGACCCTGAGCGTGTCGCAGGCCCGCCTCCTCGGCCTCGCCCAGGAAGCGGGGCGCTCACTCCTCACCATCGTCAACGACATCCTCGACTTCTCGAAGATCGAGGCCGGCCAGCTCGCCATCGAGGCGGTGCCGTTCGGCCTTCGTGCTCTCCTGGAAGCGTGCCGCGAACTCTCCGTCGAGGCGGCGCGGGGACGGCCCGTGGCCATCGGGGTCGAGGTGGCGCCCGGAATGCCCGATTGGTTCATCGGCGATCCGACCCGCCTGCGTCAGGTACTGCTGAACCTCGCCACCAACGCCATCAAGTTCACGGCGCAGGGCAGCGTGACCCTGCGAGCGCGCTGGAGCGATCGCGACGCCGTGCCCCTCGTCACCATCGAGGTGATCGATACGGGCATCGGGATCGCGCCCTCCGCCATGGCGCACCTGTTCGAGCGCTTCGCCCAAGCCGACGGTTCGATCTCGCGCCAGTACGGCGGCACCGGCCTCGGCCTCGCCATCTCGAAGCGCCTCGTCCGGCTCATGCGCGGCGAGATCGGCGCCACCAGCCGCCTCGGGGTCGGGTCCACGTTCTGGTTCACCCTGCCCCTGCCGCTCGCCCAGACGACGGATGCGCGCCCCGGACGCACCGCCCTCACGGCCCCCGCCCCCCGGGCTCGCCGCCTGCTCCTCGCCGAAGACAATCCCATCAATCAGGAGATCATCGCCACGGTGCTACGTCAGAAGGGCCACACCGTCACGGTGGTGGACGATGGCGAGGGCGCCGTGAACGCCGTCGCGGCGCAAGCCTCCCTCGACCAAGCCCCCTTCGACCTCGTGCTCATGGACGTGCAGATGCCGGGCCTCGACGGCCTCGCGGCGACCCGAGCCATCCGGGAGGCGGAAACGGAGACCGGGCGGGCTCGGCTTCCCATCGTGGCGCTCACGGCCAACGCCCTGGTGGAGGAGATCGACCGCTGCCGGGCCGCCGGCATGGATGCCCACGTGGCCAAGCCCGTCGATTGGACGACCTTGTTCTCCACCATCGACGGCCTGCTGTCGCGGGACGCGGACGCGCATCCGTAAGGGGGTCAGCCTTCGAGGACGCCCCAGGACGGCTTCCACACGGATTTCGGATCGATCACCACGATCTCGAGGCCGCCCTCGTTGGCGACGTGCACGGCGATGCCGAACGCCTGGCCCACGGGCAACGTCCCGGTGCTGCTGAACAGCGCCCCATCGGCGAGCTTGACCGCGCCGGTCACCGCGCCGTCCGCCTCGTCCAGGCACAGGGTGACGGCGCCCGCCACGGGGGCGCCGACGCGCCGGAAGGGTTTGGCCATGCGAGAGCGTCTCCGCGTTGAACGAAAAAAGGGCGGCTGTGACGCCGCCCTTCTGGATAGATCGGTGTTGGCCGATCAGCGCTTCGAGAACTGGAAGCTGCGACGGGCCTTCTTGCGGCCGTACTTCTTGCGCTCGACCACGCGGCTGTCGCGGGTGAGGAAGCCTTCGCGCTTGAGCGGCGTGCGCAGCTCGGGCTCGTAGTAGGTGAGCGCCTTCGACAGGCCGTGGCGCACGGCGCCGGCCTGACCCGAGAGACCGCCGCCATGCACCGTGACGGTGATGTCGTACTGGTCGACGCGGTTGGCGATCTGCAGGGGCTGGCGCAGGATCATGCGCAGCACCGGGCGGGCGAAGTAGGTCTCGACGCTGCGGCCGTTGACCACCACGGTGCCGTTGCCGGGCTTGATCCAGACGCGGGCGACGGCGTCCTTGCGCTTGCCGGTGGCGTAGGCGCGGCCCTGGGCGTCGAGCTTCTGCACGTGCACCGGAGCGGCGTTCTCGGGGTTCTCGACGTTGCCGCGGGTGAGGTCGGAGAGGGACTGAAGGGTCGCCATGATCAAGCGCTCACGTTCTTGCGGTTGAGGCTGCCGACGTCGAGCGCCTGCGGCTGCTGGGCGGTGTGGGGATGCTCGGAGCCCTTGTAGACCCGGAGGTTGCCCATGATCTGGCGGAACAGGGGACCGCGCGGGAGCATGCGCTCCACGGCCTTCTCCACGACGCGCTCGGGGAACCGGCCGTCGAGGAGGAACTTCGCGGTCCGCTCCTTGATGCCGCCCGGGTAACCGGTGTGGTGGTAGTACACCTTCTGCTCGCGCTTGCGGCCGGTGAACTTCACCTTCTCGGCGTTGATGACGATGACGTTGTCGCCGCAATCGACGTGGGGCGTGTAAGCGGCCTTGTGCTTGCCACGCAGGCGCATCGCGATGATGGAGGCGAGCCGGCCGACGACCAGGCCCTCCGCATCGACGATGATCCACTTCTTGTCGACATCGGCGGGCTTCAGCGAATAGGTCTTTTGCGCGCTGCTCATCCCGTGAGGTCCATACTGTGCTTGGAAAAGGGTGCGCCGCCGCGTCGAGGACGCAGCGGCGTTGGGCGGTCTCTAGGGGGTGAACGAACCGCCGTCAAGGGCGAATGCGGTTCGGCACGCGAGAACGACGAAAACCTCAGTTTTTTCAGTCAGTTCATCGAAGTGGTATGGGAATACCGCATTTTGAGCGCATCCCCCTCATCGCTCCGGCGGGATCGCGTACGTCCCCGTGGCGTGGCAGACGAGGTCCTCCGAATCGGGCGCGGTGATCGCTACCTCGCCCACGGCGAGGCGGCGCCCGAGCTTCAGCAGCCGCGCCTCCGCCACCAACCCCGTCGGGCCGGGCTTGCGCAAAAAGTTGAAATTCAGACTGGTGGTGACGGCGAGCGCCACGGGGCCGATGCTCGCGAGAATCGCCGCGTAGAGGGCGTAATCGGCGAGCGCCATCATGGCCGGTCCCGACACGGTGCCGCCGGGGCGCAGGTGCCGGGCGTGGTGGTCCATCCGTATCGTCGCGCGCGACGGCCCGACCCCGACGAGGTGATAGCTGCGCCCGCCGTGATGCATCTGCGGGAACGCCGCATCGAGGAACGCCACGGTCTCGTCGAGGGTCATCGCGGATGTCGCCATGCCTCCCCTTGCAGCACGCCCCGCCCTGCCCGACAACCGGGCATGGCCCACGATTCCTACGACCCCGCCCTGATTCGCCGCGTGCTCACCGAGACGAAGAGCATCGCCCTGGTCGGCGCCTCGGCCAATCCCGCCCGCCCGAGCCACCACGTCATGGCGTTCTTGCTCGCGCGCGGGTTTCGCGTGATCCCGGTCAATCCTGGGCTCAGTGGGCGAACGCTCCTTGGCCAGACCGTGGTGGCGCGGCTCGCCGATCTGCCCGAGCCCGTCGATTTGGTGGACATCTTTCGCTCATCTGACGCGGCGGGGGGTGTGGTGGATGAGGCGCTGGCCTTGGCCCAGCCGCCGCGCTTTATTTGGATGCAGATAGGAGTGCGGGATGAGGCGGCGGCTGCGAGAGCAGAGGCGAAGGGGGTCGTGGTGGTGATGGATCGATGCCCGAAGATTGAACTGGCCTGATCGCAATACACCTAATCACTTTACAATTTTAAAGCCGCCAACCGGCTGCTATAATCATCAATTGCTAAATCAATTCTCTTGAGAATGATTTCAAACTTAGAGAAGTCATACTTGCTTGCATTCTGTCTAACATGCTCAGAAAGCGCCTTTTTTCCATAGTGCTTTTTCTCATCGAAACCTTTACCACCCAGATGAAAAACTTTATTTTCTAATTTTACTCTAGATGCATTTGGATCTAGAAAATCTTCAATCATGGAAATACTATTTTTATTCGGAATAGGCGTAAGGATGACGTACAAATTCCTCGTGTAATAAGTAAAATCTGCCGTTTTTATATCGCCCGGTATAATCGATTTTCCTCGAAGTATTTGCATTATTGAATTCGCGCCGCTATCGTTATCACCAAATATAATTACGCATTTATCCGCCCAGCGCTCACCCACAATACTCATATCATTGTCATAATTCTGCAGGAAAGACTTCTGCTGGTCTGACCCGCCGTTCAACGCAGTGTATATCGTAATATGGGGCGTTACATTCAATAGTTTTACCTGAGGATTACCATCTGCACGTCTTGCGACATTCTTGAATTTATGGCCAAGTTTATCAATCGCAATCTTCAAATACGTGTTGTCTGTTTCACCCTCGCAAATTATAAGAGTTTCTTTGTGAGCAAAAAATCTTTCATAATAAGTCAATCTCCGATACAATAATTCAGGGCCAACCATCTTACGAGAATTTAGAAGTGGGATATTAGATTTTCTTCTTGCATAGCAGATATGATTTACTTGACCTATTATATGGCCCAGCGTCACTTGGCGATCAGTTGTATGTATACTAGCGGTTGAAGGATCCCTTTTGAATGCAACGCCGTCCTTGAACATATGATCCGCAGCGGCTCTAGCCCATTTATATACCGGCCGGCTAACGCTAACTTGTTTATTTACCACTAAACCAGTCACTATTTGCCGAGTCCCAGCAATGCTCATATTGGTTTTTTGGATATTCAACTTAAAACCGCTCTTGGATATAACTTTCAATATCCCAGAGCCAGCAATCCACTTTTTTGAAGATACATCAAAAATTGCTATATCATCTGGAAATAAATCTTTATTTGTTGAAAAAGTAATATCATCAGCATAGCGCGAATAACGGCACCCGTTATCTCTGGCAAGCTTCCTAAGCTTCTGATCCAAAGGCATTGCAATAAAATTCGAAATTATAGGCGAACAAGGACTTCCTTGTGGTAGAAACGTACCTCCGCCGTCGATTCTGTGGCACGACAGATTTGCGATCAAATTAGCCACTTTTGGGTGCAATAAAAAGTCGTTGTTTTTTTCAAAGAAGCTGCAGATTCTTCCAAAGTGTATTGAATGGAAAAAATTTTCCAAATCAAAATTCATCACATAGTTCTTGTTACGGTGCGCCCAGGCGTTTGAGAAAATTGAACGACCAGGGTGGAACCCGTGAGAAACAGGGCGCACAACTCCTTTCTTAGTTTCTATTTCGCTTAAACATATTTGCAAGAGATTAGCCAATGCTTTTTGCACAAACTTAATTTCACGATGCGGGACATGAATAACTCGATGACCACCTGTCGATTTCGGAATTAGAAAAGTAGAATATCTGTTTTGAACCGGGATACCGTATACAGCTCGGGTCAACTGTTTCAATGAAATTCCAAGAGCATTAGCAAAACCAAATTTCCCCTGAGAATTTTTCAGTTGGTTCATTCGTTCTATTGACATGGTAAGCTTGCAGGCACTCTCTATGCGCAGGATGACAGTCAAGGTCACCAGGATCACGAGTCGCGAAGGCGATGCCCCCGCCATTTATATTACTTGTTACGAAACATAACAACGAATCTGCCTGCAAGCCTGTCACGCTAATAAATTGATTCGAAAAAGCTGTCCATCGGCCTCTTCGCCGCGCGGATAAATTGCCCACAGCAGAGGATAATATCCAAAAAAATCGGCCCTGCCGTTCGACATCAAATCTAAAATAAAATACAAATACAATGACCACTTCCGTCCGGAAAGTTCATTTAATTGAATAATATTTTTCATTTTGTTCATTCAAATGATTTTATTTTGCTTCGTCTCCTCCATCAACGCCACAGCAACAAAACTAACCCCAGCGGCCACAGCCAAATAAAGCCCCACCCAACCCACACCGCCCCATTCTGAAAGCCGCTGCGCCAGATACGGCGCGGCGGAGGCCCCCAGAATCCCCGCGAGGTTGTAGGTCACCGACGCCCCGGTGTAGCGCACCCGCGTCGGGAACAGCTCCGGCAGCAGGGCGCCCATGGGGCCGAACAGCCAGCCCATGGCGAACAGGCCCAGACACAGGAAGCCCAGGACGAGGCCGCCCTCCCCGCTGCCGAGCATCGGCCCGAGGGCGAGGCCGAGGGCGGCGGTGAAGACGAGGCCGGAGAGGAGGACGGGACGGCGGCCGTAACGGTCGGCGGCCCAGCCCGAGAGGGGGATGCCGAGCCCCATGAACAGCACGGCGACGCACTCGAACAGCAGGAAGGTCGGCCGGGTGAAGCCCAGGGTCGAGACGCCGTAGCTGAGGGCGAACACCGTCGAGAGGTAGAACACCGCGTAGCACGACACCATGGCGAAGGTGCCGAGCAGGGTCGCGCGGATATACTTCGTGAAGATGATCGCCAGCGGCACCCGCTCGGGCGCGACCTTTTCGAGGGCCGCGCGGAAGACCGGCGTCTCCGTGAGCTTGAGGCGGACATAGAGCCCGACGCCGACCAAAGCCGCGGAGGCGAGGAACGGGATGCGCCAGCCCCAAGCCTGGAAGTCGGCGGGGCTGAGCGCCAGGGCGAGCCCCAGGAAGCCGAGATTGGCCGTGATGAAGCCGACAGGCGCCCCGAGTTGGGGGAAGATGCCGTAGAGGGCGCGGCGGCCCGGCGGGGCGTTCTCGACGGCCAGCAGAGCCGCCCCGCCCCATTCGCCGCCAAAGCCCACGCCCTGGCCAAAGCGCAGGACGCACAGGGCAAAGGGCGCCCACCAGCCGGCGGTGGCATAGGACGGCAGGCAGCCGATGAGCACCGTCGACAGGCCCATGATCATCAGGGAGGCGACCAGGGTGGCTTTGCGCCCGACGCGGTCTCCGAAATGGCCGAAGAACGCCGCCCCGAGGGGCCGGGCGATGAACGCGATGGAGAAGGTCGCGAAGGCGGCGAGCGTCTGCACGGCGGGATCGCCGGGCGGAAAGAAGATCGGCCCGATCACCAGGGCGGCGGCCGTGGCGTAGACGTAGAAATCGTAGAACTCGATGGCGGTGCCGACGAAGCTCGCGATGAGGATGTGCGCGGCGGGGATGGGCGGGGGCGAGGACAGCTGGGCCATGGCCGCCGCTTTAGCGAAGCCTGCTTAAGAGTGCCTCACAAAACTCCCGTCCCTGGACGCTTCTCGCTCTCAAGACGACGGTGCAGCGGGAGTTTTGTGAGAGACACTCAGGCGGCCAGGGCCTGTGTCCGGAGCCGGGCTCAGGTCCGGCCGGCGGCCTGCCGCACGGACAGGGCGATGCCGGCCCAATCGACGTCCGGGCCGTGGTTGGCGATTGCTGCGCGCAGCTGATCGCGCACGACACCCAGCACCGGCATCGACACGCGGGCGGCCGTGGCCGCCGCATCGGCGAGGTTCATGTCCTTCAGCCCCAAGGGCGCCGCGAAACCGGCGGGGCGGAACCGGTCCTCGACCAGGAGTTCGCCGTAGAGGCTGTAGACCGGCGCGTTGAAGATCGTGCCGGTGAGCACCTCCAGCATGGCGCGGCGCTCGACGCCCCCGGCTTCCGCCAGGGTCATGGCCTCGGCCATCGCCTCGACGGCGGCCATGATCATGAAGTTGCCGCCGAGCTTCACCACGCTCGCGGCCGAGGGCGTTGTCCCGACCTGGAAGGTGCGCTGGCCGACGGCCTCGAACAGGGGCGCGCAGCGTTCGACGGCTTCGTCCGCCCCGGCGGCCACCACGAACAGCTTGCCCGCCTGCGCGGCGGGGGGGCGGCCGAAGACGGGGGCCGCCACGAACCCGGATCGGGCGGCATGGTCCCGCGTCAGCCGCTCTACCAGGGGCACCCCGATGGTGCTGTGCGAGACGTGCAGGGCCGGCGCGCCGAGGATGCCGTTCTCGCCGTAGACCACGGCCTCCACGGCGGCATCGTCCGCGAGCATGGTCATCACGACGTCGTCCTCGGCCGCCTCGGCCGGGCTCGCGGCCAGCCGGGCGCCCGCCGCCACGAGGTCGCCGGCCTTGTCGGCCGAGCGGTTCCACACGGTGAGTTCGTGACCGGCCTTGAGCAGGTTCGCCGCCATGGCGTGGCCCATCTGCCCGAGCCCGATGAATCCGACCTTCATGTCCGTCTCCGTGTGCACATCCGCCTGCGGTCCAGCCAGCGGGACCCGCGGCACTCCATGACCAGAGATGGCGCCGGCCGGGCCGAAAGGGAGTCACGCCACCGGAGATCGGTGTCCGCCGAGCCTGAAGCTTCCTCCTTGGCGGCGGCGACTTGCCCCGGGGCATCTTGCCGAGAATCCCTGGAAGCCGGTGCGACTGTCTGAAGGGGACGTTAAAATCGGCGATATATGTCTTATTTGGCGATGCGACACGCCGAAACATCGTCTATGGCCGTTTCGGCGGAAGCGTGCGCGGTGCCACCCGGAGACCCATGGCCCATGCGGACGGCCTCCATCCGACCGCTTCGCCCCATCCACATCAGGCCGCGTCGCGGATAGCGCTACGTTTGGCGACGTGTTTTAATCCCGAAAAAACATTGATCGATCCTGGGGAGGTTTGAATGACCATGCGCGCCGGTGCGGCACCCTTTACGGGTGCCGGCACCCCCAACTGGCTGTCCCGTGAGCGGATCGTCGCCAAGGCCGGGTTCAACCGGTGGCTCGTGCCGCCGGCGGCGCTGGCTATCCATCTCTGTATCGGCATGTCCTACGGGCTGTCGGTGTTCTGGTTGCCCCTGTCGCGGGCGATCAGCGTCGGCCAGCCGGCCCCGGCCGCCTGCCCGGACATGAGCGTCATGACGGCGCTGTTCACCACCACCTGCGACTGGCGCGTCAGCGACCTCGTCATCGTGTTCTCCATCGGCATCGTCATGCTCGGCCTCTCGGCGGCGGTGTTCGGCGGTTGGTTGGAGCGGGCCGGCCCGCGCAAGGCGGGCCTCGCGGCGGCCCTGTGCTGGGGCGGCGGCTTCCTCATCGGTTCGGCCGGGGTCTACCTGCACCAGCTTTGGCTGATCTGGCTCGGCATGGGCCTCATTGGCGGCATCGGCCTCGGGCTCGGCTACATCTCGCCGGTCTCCACCCTGGTGAAGTGGTTCCCCGACCGGCGCGGCATGGCCACCGGCATGGCCATCATGGGCTTCGGCGGCGGCGCCATGATCGGCTCGCCCCTGGCGACCCTGCTCATCAACACCTTCAAGACCCCGGATTCCGCCGGCGTCTGGCAGACCCTCGCGGTGATGGGCGGCCTCTACATCCTGGCCATGGCTTGCGGCGCCTTCGGGTACCGAGTTCCGCCGGCGGGATGGCAACCGGCGGGCTGGACTCCGCCCGCCTCGAAGAGCGCGATGATCACCTCCGGCCACGTCCACCTCGACAACGCGCACAAGACGCCGCAATTCTGGCTGCTCTGGGCCGTCCTCTGCCTCAACGTCTCGGCCGGCATCGGCGTCCTGGCGCTGGCCTCGCCGATGCTGCAGGAGATCTTCGGCGGCGCCCTCATCGGCCAGCCGGGCGTCGCCTTCGGGCAGTTGGACGCCGGGCAGAAGACCCAGATCGCCGCCGTGGCGGCGGGCTTCGTGGGGCTCCTGTCCCTGTTCAACATCCTCGGCCGGTTCTTCTGGGCCTCGATGTCGGACCGCATCGGCCGCAAGGTCACCTACGCGACGTTCTTCGCCCTGGGCTGCGTGCTCTACGCGGCGGCGCCCTGGGCCGCCGGCATCGGCTCGAAGGCCCTGTTCGTGACGTTCTTCTGCG
Source organism: Methylobacterium gossipiicola (assembly GCF_900113485.1). Lineage (GTDB taxonomy): Bacteria > Pseudomonadota > Alphaproteobacteria > Rhizobiales > Beijerinckiaceae > Methylobacterium > Methylobacterium gossipiicola. The sequence goes on along the minus strand of NZ_FOPM01000016.1, from coordinate 70,484 downwards.
TGATCCTGTCGATGTATGGCGGCGGCTTCGCGACGATCCCGGCCTATCTCGCCGATGTGTTCGGCACCCAGTTCGTCGGCGCCATTCACGGTCGGCTCCTCACCGCTTGGTCGACGGCGGGCGTGGTCGGTCCCCTGGTGGTGACGGCGATCCGGCAGACACAGATCGACGCGGGCATCCAGGGCGCCGAACTCTACACCCGGACCCTGTACATCCTCGCGGGCTTCCTGGCGGCGGGCTTCGTCGCCAACCTGCTGGTTCGCCCCCTCGCGGCGCGCTGGTTCATGACCGACGCGGACCTCGCCGCCGTCTCGAAGGGCGGGGTGGCGGCCTCGAGCCGGGCCGGCGACGGTGGCATCGGTCGCGGCGGCCTCACCCCCGTCGCGCTCCTCGCCTGGGTGGCCGTCGGCCTGCCCATCGCCTGGGGCATCTGGACCACCCTGGCGAAGGCGCTGATCCTGTTCGGCTGAGCCGACTCTCCCACGACACCCGCCGGGGGACTCGTCCTTCGGCGGGTGGCGGCAGCGAAGAATTTTGCAGCCGGGGCGCACGGATCGACCGGAGCACGGGGGCGGCGCTCCGCCATGACTCGAAGGCCGCGCCCCGGCGAACGGGGGGTCAAACCGCTCACCTCTTTCGTCGAACGGACAAGTGAGCGCAGCCGACTGGCGAAGTCGCCGACGGGGCTATAGATTGCCTGAGACGGTTCGGAACGACGCGCGGGACTAGCCCCGCGCGCCATGCCGAGCCGGCTCATGGGGTCGATACGATTCAGATGTCCGACGTCCTGATGCAGGGCAGAGCCGCACCGTCCCTCGGGCGGAATTCAGGGAGCGGCGTTCCCCAGCCGCCCATCCGCGCGGCCGCGAATCCCGGAGGCCCGACCGACGGCGACGACGGTCGCTCCGGTACGGCGATCATCACCCGGACCAAACCCAAGACCAAGCGCCCTAGCCTGTATCGCGTGCTGCTTCTCAACGACGACTACACGCCGATGGAATTCGTCGTCCACGTCGTCGAGAAGTTCTTCAACAAGTCTCAGGAAGACGCCTACCAGATCATGATGCACGTTCATCAGAACGGTGTCGGTGAGTGCGGAATCTTTACCTACGAGGTCGCGGAGACCAAGGTGACGCAGGTGATGGACTTCGCGCGCAAACACCAACATCCTCTCCAGTGCGTCATGGAAAAGAAATAGGCCACCCCCACTCAGAGGCCACGCTTTGCCCAGCTTCTCTCGCAGCCTAGAACAAGCTCTCCACCGCGCCCTGGCGCTCGCCGGCGAGCGGCGGCACGAATACGCGACGCTGGAGCATCTTCTCCTCGCCCTGGTAGACGATCAGGACGCCGCGGCGGTCATGCGGGCCTGCAACGTCGAGGTCGACACCCTCAAGCGCAGCCTCGTCGAGTACGTCGACACCGAGCTCGCGAATCTCATCGGGGACGGACGGCAGGACGCCAAGCCCACGGCGGGCTTCCAGCGCGTGATCCAGCGCGCGGTGATCCATGTGCAGTCCTCGGGCCGCGAGGAGGTGACGGGCGCCAACGTGCTGGTGGCGATCTTCGCCGAGCGCGAGAGCCACGCCGCCTACTTCCTGCAAGAGCAGGACATGACCCGCTACGACGCGGTCAACTACATCAGCCACGGCATCGCCAAACGGCCGGGTGCATCGGAGCCGAAGCCCGTGCGCGGCGCCGATGAGGAATCCGCCGCCGAGCGTCCGAGCGGTGACGGCGACGAGGCGCGGCCGAAGAAGAAGGGCGACGCCCTCGAAGCCTACTGCATCAACCTCAACAAGAAGGCCCGCGACGGCCGGATCGATCCGCTCATCGGCCGCGAGACCGAGGTGCAGCGCACGATCCAGATCCTGTGCCGCCGGCAGAAGAACAACCCCTTGCTGGTGGGCGATCCGGGCGTCGGCAAGACCGCCATCGCGGAGGGTCTGGCCCGCAAGATCATCGAGAAAGAGGTGCCGGAAGTTCTCGTCGACGCCACGGTGTTCTCCCTCGACATGGGTACGCTGCTCGCCGGCACCCGCTATCGCGGCGATTTCGAAGAACGCCTCAAGCAGGTGATGAAGGAGATCGAGGCGCATCCGAACGCGGTGCTGTTCATCGACGAGATCCACACGGTCATCGGCGCCGGCGCGACCTCGGGCGGGGCCATGGACGCCTCGAACCTCCTGAAGCCGGCGCTGGCCAACGGCTCGCTCCGCTGCATCGGCTCGACCACCTACAAGGAGTACCGCCAGTACTTCGAGAAGGATCGCGCCCTCGTGCGCCGGTTCCAGAAGATCGACGTCAACGAACCGTCGATCCCGGACGCCATCGAGATCGTGAAGGGCCTGAAGCCGTACTTCGAAGAGTTCCACAAGCTCAAATATACCACCGAGGCGGTGCAGGCGGCGGTGGAACTCTCCGCGCGCTACATCAACGACCGGAAGCTGCCCGACAAGGCCATCGACGTCATCGACGAGACCGGCGCCTCGCAGATGCTGGTTCCGGAGGCGCGCCGCAAGCGCACCATCGGCGTCAAGGAGATCGAGGCCACCATCGCCACCATGGCGCGGATCCCGCCGAAAACCGTGTCGAAGGACGACGCGGTGGTGCTGAAGAATCTCACCGACAGCCTCAAGCGGGTCGTATACGGCCAGCCCAATGCCATCGAGGCCCTGACCTCAGCGATCAAGCTCGCCCGGGCCGGTCTGCGGGACCCCGACAAGCCCATCGGCTCGTACCTCTTCGCCGGCCCCACGGGCGTCGGCAAGACCGAGGCGGCCAAGCAACTCGCGGCCTCCCTCGGCGTCGAGATGCTGCGGTTCGACATGTCGGAATACATGGAGCGCCACACGGTGAGCCGCCTCATCGGCGCGCCCCCCGGCTATGTCGGCTTCGACCAGGGCGGGTTGCTCACCGACGGCATCGACCAGCATCCGCATTGCGTGCTGCTGCTGGACGAGATCGAGAAGGCCCATCCGGACCTGTTCAACATCCTGTTGCAGGTGATGGATCACGGCAAGCTCACCGACCACAACGGAAAGCAGGTCGATTTCCGCAACGTGATCATCATCATGACCACGAATGCGGGCGCTTCGGATCTGGCGAAGTCGGCCTACGGCTTCACCCAGTCGAAGCGGGTCGGGGACGACGTGGAGGCGATCAACAAGCTGTTCGCGCCGGAATTCCGCAACCGCCTCGATGCGATCATCTCGTTCGGTCACCTGCCGAAGGAGGTGGTGGCCAAGGTGGTGGACAAGTTCGTCCTTCAACTCGAAGCCCAGCTCGGCGACCGCAACGTCACCATCGAGCTGTCCGACGAGGCCCGCGAGTGGCTGGTGGAACACGGCTACGACGATGCCATGGGCGCCCGCCCCATGGCCCGCCTGATCCAGTCCACCATCAAGACGCCGCTGGCGGACGAGGTGCTGTTCGGGCGCCTCAAGGATGGCGGGGCCGTGCGGGTGATCGTGAAGCCCCCGGGCGAGGACGAGAAACAGGCCCTCGGTTTCGAGTTTCCGGCAGGCCCCGTGACACCGAAGCCCGAGAAGGACGTCACCAACGCGGTGAAGAAGCACAAGCGCACACGCGCCAAGGTGTCGCCGCGCAAGAAGGACGATGGATCGGGCAATGGCGGTTCGGGCAGCGTCCGCACCGTGCCGAAGGTGCCGTTGGTCAAGGCCTGATACGGCGCCCGCTCGACGCGAGCGGGCGGTCGGTCCAGAAAGCCCGCGCGGCGCCTGAACAAAGTCGTACTCCGCCTTTCCGAGGGACTGGATCGGAGTACAGATGAAGGCTCCGACGATCAGCCGGGATCGGTTTCACGAACCGGTCCCGGATCGAGCGGCGGTCGATGCGGTCGTTCGCCCGGTCGACATCCGAGTCCGTGATGGTTACCAAGCCCTCCTTCAGACATCGGTCGGTCGAACAAGCGCCGTTGGCGGTTCGTCCGAGGCGGAATGAGGGGGCATCCGGATGACAGAGCTGCATGAAGGCCCCCTGACGCCCGTGCAACACCACGCCGTTCCGGCCCCGACACGCCGTGAGGCCCGGCGTCTCCGGCGGCGGCGGCGGCATCGCGGGGAGGAAATCCTGGGCTGGATCCTCGTCCCGCTGATCGTGGTGGGACTGTATTGGGGCATCAACGCCACCTTCGAGGCCCTCGGCACGTCGCCCGGCCTCGTCTGGGATCAGCTGATGCAGGTCAAGGCGATGATGGAAAAGCGCAGCTGATCCATCATCTCAAAGCCTAATCCGGGGGCCGTTGTATCCGTCGTTGGCGACGGCTCACAACCGCCGTAGGGCGTGGACCGAGAACAGGTCGTCAGGATCCGTCCAGACGGCGCAGGGAGTCCACCCGGCGGCGTCCGCCAAGGTCCGGAAGCCCTCGCGGGTGTATTTGTAGCTGTTTTCCGTGTGGATCGTCTCGCCTTCGGCGAAGGTGAAGACGTGCGCGCCGAGGCGGATCGTCTGCGCTGCCCGGCTCACCAGATGCATCTCGATTCGCGACTCGGCCGGATCGAAGAAGGCCCGGTGATCGAAGCCGTCGACGTCGAGAATCGCGCCGAGTTCGCGCTGGATCCGAACCAGCAGATTGCGGTTGAACGCCGCGGTGACCCCGGCGGCATCGTCGTAGGCGGCATCCAGAACGGCCTTGTCCTTCACCAGATCGACGCCGACCACGAGAATGGCGTCGCGACCCAGCACTCGGCCGAAATGGGCCAGGAGGTGGGTCGCCTGGGGCGGTTCGAAATTCCCGATGGTCGAGCCCGGAAAGAAGCCCGCGACGCCCTGCCGTGACAGGCCCTCTGGCAGGGTGAAGGCCCGGGTGAAGTCGGCCGCCACGGGCGCGATGGCGAGGTTCGGGAAATCGACCGCGAGGGCCTGCGCCTCGCTGCGCAGGAACGTCTCCGAGACGTCCACCGGGACATAGGCCCCGAGGTCGGGCCGGTGAACGAGGAGCCGCCGCACCTTCACGGTGGAACCGCTGCCGAACTCGACGAGACTGGCGCGCTCCGGCAGCAGGGCGGCGATCTCGGCGCCCTTCGCGTCGAGGATATCGAGTTCCGTGCGAGTAGGATAATATTCAGGCTGCCGGGTGATGGCCTCGAACAGATCCGACCCGGCCGCATCGTAGAAGTATTTCGCCGAGAGGAACTTGCGCGGGGCCGACAGGCCCGCGACGACATCCGCCTCGAACTGGCGTCGGGCATCGGGCGCCGCCAGGGGCTTGGCGTTGGTGAAGACGGGATTGATGGTCAACGCGCGAACTCTCAGTCAGGCGCGGGCGTCGGACAGGCGCAGGCCCGTGAACTGCCAGCGCTGGTGCGGATAGAAGAAATTGCGGTAACCGGTCCGGGCATGGCCCCCGGGCGTCGCCACGGAGGAGCCGCGCAGGACGAACTGGTTCGACATGAACTTGCCATTGTACTCGCCGAGGGCCCCGTCGACGGGTCGGTAGCCCGGATAGGCGGTGTAGGCGCTGCGGGTCCATTGCCAGACGAGGCCGAAAGCGTCGGGCAGGTGCCCGTCGCGGGCCGCGACCTCCCACTCGAACTCCGTCGGCAGGTCGCGCCCGGCCCAGCGCGCATAGGCATCGGCCTCGTAGTAGCTCACATGGGTCACGGGCAGGGACGGATCGATGGGCCGGATTCCGGCGAGCGTCATGCTGGCCCAGCCGTCCTCCCCGTGCCGCCAATAACCCGGGGCATCCCACCCTTCCGCCTGGACGGCGAGCCATCCGTCGGAGAGCCAGAGTTCGGGCCGGGCGTAGCCCCCATCCGCCATGAAGGCGAGCCAATCGGCATTCGTCACGAGACTGCGATCAATGGCGCCGCCCTGGATCAGAGCGTCGTGCCGGGGCGATTCGTTGTCGAACGAGAACCCCTCCCCCGCATGCCCGATCTGGGTAACGCCGCTCGGAAGCGGAACGGAACCGGGCGTGCCCTGCGGCCGCGGAAAACGCCAGGCTTCGTCGTAGGCGGGGCCGAGGGGATTTTGCGCGAAGGCGTGCAGGATGTCGGTGACCAGCAATTCCTGATGCTGCTGCTCGTGATAGAGGCCGATTTCGAGGATCGGCAGCAGCGTCGCGAGGGCCTCCGTCGCGGCCTCGGCGAGGAGCGCCCCCACGGCGCGGTCGACATGGGTCCGATACGCCGCGACCTCGGCGGTCGTCGGCCGGGTGATGAGGCCGCGCAGGATACGCGGCTGACGCGGGCCGGCGGCAACGTAATAGGAATTGAACAGGTAGTGCAGCCGCTCGTCGTAGAGGACGTAGCCCGGCATGTGATCCCGCAGAAGAAACTGCTCGAAGAACCACGTGGTGTGGGCGCGGTGCCATTTCGTCGGGCTGGCATCCGCCATGGATTGGACCTGCTGGTCCTCCGGCGATAGGGGCGCAGCGCGACGTTCGGTCTCGTCCCGGACATGATGGAAGGCGGCGATCCAGGCGGCCCGGTCGATGGGACGCGCCGTCAGGGACGGGGGCGGAAAAACCGGCCTGTCCTTCGCCTCGTCACGTATCTCGCGCAACGCTGCCGTCGCTGCCATGGCGGCCACTCCCTCTCGTCAAGCAAGGGAGATAAGGCCGGGCCGCCATTCGACAACGGAGGGCAAGCTGGGCCGTTCGTCGCGGCCGGGGATCGAACGCCTTTTTCCGGCCACGGTGACATCCTCTTAACCGATGCGGACCGACATTTTGCCTTCGTAGCGCGACAATCGGACCGGTTTCTCGGATGCGGATCGATCTCATGGCAGGAGCGACCACGGGTGCCGTGGCCCGGAAGGTGGCGCCGATGCCCACCATCCTGGTGTTCGATTCCGGGCTCGGCGGCCTCACGGTCCTGGAGCAGGTTCGCCGCGCGCGGCCCGACGCGGCGTTCGTCTACGCCGCCGACGACGCGGCCTTCCCGTACGGGCGCCTCAGCGAATCGGTCCTGATCGAGCGCGTGCTCACGGTGATGGAGCGTCTCCTCGCGCTGCATGCGCCCGACCTCGTGGTGGTGGCCTGCAACACCGCCTCGACCCTGGTGCTGCCGGCCCTGCGCCAACGCTTCGTCACCCCGTTCGTCGGCGTGGTGCCGCCGATCAAACCGGCGGCGGCGGCGACGCGCTCGCGGGTCGTCACCCTGCTGGCGACGCCCGGCACGGTGGCGCGGGCCTATACCCACGAACTCATCGAGACCTATGCCGGCACCTGTGACGTGACCCTCGTGGGCGCCCCGAACCTCGCGGGCTTCGCCGAAGCGGAACTCGCCGGCGCGGCCATCGACGATGCTGCGCTGGCCGCCGAGATCGCGCCCTGCTTCGTCACGAAGGCCGATGGCCGCCGCACCGACGTGGTCTGCCTCTCCTGCACCCATTATCCGCTCCTCCTCGCCCGCTTCCAGGCCCTGGCACCGTGGCCCGTCACCTGGATCGATCCGGCCCCCGCCATCGCCCGCCGGGTGATCCAGCTCCTCGGGTCGGCGGACCGGGACGCCCCCGACGCGGGCCCCGTGCTCGGCGCCTTCACGGGGGGAGCCGGCCTGACCGAACCGCTGCGGCGCTCCCTGACGGCGCGCGGCATCCGGACCGTCGCCGTCGAGCCGATGCCGCTCGGTCTGCAATAGGCGGCGCTTTCGAGCCGGCTCGGCATTGACGCCGGCGCCGATCCGCTCTAACGAACCGCCTGCAACGGGGCTCCGATGAGGGGCCCCGTCGCATTTTCCAGCGCACCCGTGAGTCGGCTTCGGCCGCTCTGTCGTTCCGGGGCAGGCCATCGGGCCGGTCCGGAAAGAGGAGGGCGCGTTCCTCGATAGATCTCCATTGCGAGAGGAACCGCGATGTCCAAACGTATTCAGGCGAAGCACAAGCTCGATCGCCGCATGGGCCAGAACATCTGGGGCCGCCCGAAGAGCCCCGTCAATCGCCGCGAGTACGGCCCCGGCCAGCACGGCCAGCGCCGCAAGGGCAAGATGTCCGACTTCGGCACGCAGCTGCGCGCCAAGCAGAAGCTCAAGGGCTACTACGCCAACATCACCGAGAAGCAGTTCCGCCGCTACTACGCCGAGGCCATCCGCCTCCGTGGCGATTCGGGCGAGAACCTGATCGGCCTGCTCGAGCGCCGCCTCGACGCCGTGGTCTACCGCGCCAAGTTCGTGCCGACCCCGTTCGCCGCGCGCCAGTTCGTCAACCACGGTCACGTCAAGGTCAACGGCCAGCGGGTGAACATCGCCAGCTACCTCGTGAAGACCGGCGACGTCATCGAGGTCAAGGAAGCCTCGAAGCAGCTCGAGATCGTCGTGGTGGCCTCGCAGCTTCCCGAGCGCGACGTGCCGGACTACATCGAGGTGGATCACGCCAAGATGACCGCCCGCGTCACCCGCATCCCGAACCTCGGCGAGGTCCCCTACCCCGTCCAGATGGAACCGAACCTCGTCATCGAGTTCTATTCGCGCTGATCCCGACCGGATCGCAGCCGAATGCGAGAAGGGCCGCCCCGAGGGGCGGCCCTTTTTCGTTGGCCGATCGACCGATAGGAGATGGGGGCGTGAGTCACGGCGTCCCGCCCTCAGCGGGGAAAGCCCGTCCCGCCGCCCGAGGACCGGTTACGGGCCTGAAGGGCGCGCGAGGCGTCCTGCGCACTCGGCGGCAGGGCATTGGGCCCGGCTTCGGATGAGCCGACGCCGCCGAGCCCGGTCGGCCCGGGACCGCGCTCGGACCCATCGCCCCTTTCGAAGGCATAGCCCGCGTTCACCCCGGCATAGAAGCCCGTGAAATCCTCCGCCGCAGGTGGAATCGTGGTCACGACGAGGCCCAGCGCGGCGAGCAAAAAGGTCCGCATCCGTCACTCCGAACAAGGCGATGCCAAAACGCGAAACGGCGACCCGAAGGGGCCGCCGCTCACTGACGTCTCGAAAAGATGGCCGCAAAGCGGCCACCGGGGGTCGATCAATCGTCGACGTGGACGCTCTGGGCCTCGCGGCCCTTCTGACCCTCGACGACGCCGAGAACGACCTGCTGGCCTTCGGCCAGGGAGTCGAGGCCGGCGCGCGACAGGGCGGAGCGGTGCACGAACACGTCCTTGCCACCGTCGTTGACGGAGACGAAGCCGAAGCCCTTGGCCGGGTCGTACCACTTCACGGTGCCGCTCATCTCGGTCGAGGGGCCGCTGGCGAAACGTCCGCCGCCGCCGCGGTCGCTGCTGCCGTAGCGGTCACCGCCGCCGTAGCCGCCACGGTCGCCACCGAAGCGATCACCGCCGAAGCCGCCGGAGCGGGGCGGACGGGAATCGCGCATGGGGGCGGCTTCGGCCGTGGAGGTGTCCACGCTGGTGACATCCGTCACCTGCGGACCCTTCTGGCCCTGGGCCGTATGGACCGTCAGGCGCGTGCCGGGGAGGAGGTCGGCATGGCCAGCGGCTTCGACGGCGCGGATGTGGAGGAAGGCATCGCCCGAGCCGTCGGCCAGCTCGACGAAACCGAAGCCCTTCTCCTTGTTGAACCACTTGACCGTCGCGTCACGCTCCGGTCCCGAGGGGGCTGCCGCCGCCCGCGACGGGCCGCGGTCGTAACCGCCACCGCCGAAACCGCCGCCGTAGCCACCGCCGCTCGGCGGAGCTTGATCGGGCCAACGCGGCTCGGCTCCACCCTCATCGAAGCCGCGCTTCTGCGGCCCCCTGAAATCACGACCACGTCCCATAGAAAGCTCGCAAAAACCGTCCGCCGACCATCATTTCTGAATACCGCGTGCGCGCCATCCCAGACAGCCCACGCTCCGCACTATCATTACCCCCGGCAGCGGTGACCAAGAATAACGCCTTAGTCCTGACCGAAATGCGCCTTTCTCGCAAGGTGCATTTCCCCTGCGGCGTAGGGGTTCCGTCATTTTCGTGCGGCAAAATGCGGTGCCCGCCTCCGGGTCCCGGTGAAGAGTTCGGAAAGACTCCCTTCCGTCCTGGTTCGGAAAACGCGAAATTCGCGCCCGGGATTTGGTCGTTAGGAAAACGAAAAGGACGTTGCCTCAAGATCATACGGGACCGTTCGGAGGAGCGGACCGGAGTCGAATGCCGCCATCATGATCGCCACACCGACCTTCCCGGACCTTTCCGCCCTGGTGGTGGACGAGAGCCTGTATATCCGCCGCATCGTGCGCGACATGCTCATGCGCGTCGGCATCAAACGCGTCCTCGAAGCCCCCGACGGGGCCGAGGCCCTCGGCGCGCTGGCCGAGAGCAAACCGGACCTCACGATCATCGATTGGGACCTGGCGATCATCTCGGGGGAAGAGTTCATCCGCCTCGCCCGCACCCCGAGCACCTCGCCCTCCCCCACGGTGCCGATCATCCTCATGCTCGGGCAGCCGCGCCGCAACGTCGTCGACCGGGCGATTTCGCTCGGGGTCAACGAGGTGATCGCCAAGCCGTTCTCGCCGAAGACCCTGTGGACGCGCCTCGACGAGGTGATCAATCGGCCGCGCCCGTTCTCGCAGGTGAAGAGCCTGCTGCGGCCAGTGTCGCGCACATCCCCGGCCGGCAAGCCGAGCTGATCCGCCCCGGCCGGCAAGCCGAGCTGATCCGCCGCACGACCTCCCGCAACGGCTGTGCGCAGGCGATCCGGCCAAGCATATCAGGGCTTTGCAGTTTGCCTGCGAGCCCTGTACCTTGGTCGATGAATGATGATCCGGCTCTCCGCCTGGGATCACGCGCCAAGGAATTCGGCACAGCCGATGCGGGAAGAGAGCACCGCGACCATACCGGTCGGCCCTGCGGCCCGGCCGATCACACCGACGGCGCCCCCCGGGGGAACGCCGCGCTCGGAGGGGTCCGGTGTCACCCATCGGCCGACACGCCGCAATGCCTACGCGGCCCTCGATCTCGGCACCAACAATTGCCGCCTGCTCATCGCCGAACCAGCCTCCCACGGCTTCCGGGTCATCGATGCGTTCTCACGGATCGTGCGCCTCGGTGAAGGTCTCGGGAACGCGGACCGCCTGAGTGAGCCGGCCATCGAGCGGACCATCGACGCCCTGAGGGTGTGCCGCGCCAAGATGCAGGCGCGCGGCGTCGTCCGCGCCAAGATCATCGCCACGGAAGCCTGCCGCCTCGCCGTCAACGGCGCAGCCTTCGTCGAGCGGGTGCGCGACGAGGTCGGCCTCGACCTCGAGATCGTCGACCGCCAGACGGAGGCCTACCTCGCCGTGACGGGGTGCGCGGCGTTGGCCGACCCGTATGCGGAATCGGTGGTGATCTTCGACATCGGCGGCGGCTCCACGGAGATCGCCTGGCTCGACGGGGCGGCGACCAATCCGTCCACGGACCCGACCCTGCGCATCCGGGCCTGGGATTCCCTGCCCGTGGGGGTGGTGACCCTCGCCGAGCGCCACGGCGGCGCCGATGTCACCCGCCTGACCTTCGAGGGCATGGTGGAGGAGGTGGCCGACATGCTGTCCCGCTTCGCCATCCGGGCGGCGCCAGCGGCCAATGCCCGGCACTTCCACCTGCTCGGGACCTCCGGCACCGTGACGACGCTGGCCGCCATGCACCTGCGCCTCGCCCGCTACGAGCGCCGCCGGGTGGACGGCCTCTGGATGAGCGACGGCGAGGTCGGCGGCGCCATCGACGATCTCCTCGACACCCGCCTCGACCAGCGCGCCGACAATCCGTGCATCGGTCGCGACCGGGCCGACCTCGTCCTGGCGGGCTGCGCCATCCTAGAGGCGATTCGCCGGGCCTTCCCGTCCGACCGCCTGCGCATCGCCGATCGCGGCCTGCGCGAGGGGCTCTTGATGAACATGATGCGTGAGGACGGCGTCTGGCGCCGTGGGGGTTACCGGTGAGCGACAGGCGTGGTGCCGGCGCGGGTTTGCGCGGCGAACTCAAGCAACGGGTCAAAACCGGACGTGGCCGCACGGCCTCGCAGAAGCGCTGGCTGGAGCGCCAGCTCAACGATCCCTACGTGGCCAGGGCCAAGCGCGAGGGCTACCGTTCGCGGGCGGCGTTCAAACTCATCGAGATCGACGAGCGGTTCAAACTCCTGAAGCCCGGCCAGCGCATCGTCGATCTCGGCGCCGCCCCCGGTGGCTGGTCGCAGGTGGCGGCCAAGATCGTCGGCGGTTCGGGGCGGATCGTCGGAATCGATCTCCTGGAGATCGAGCCGATGACCGGCGTCGAATTCATCACCCTCGACTTCCTCGATCCGAAGGCGCCCGAGATCCTCACGGACCTCCTCGGGGGACCGGCCGACCTCGTTCTCTCCGACATGGCCGCCAACACCACCGGCCACAAGCAGACCGACCACCTGCGCATCATCGGTCTGGCCGAAACGGCGGCCGAGTTCGCCCGCGAAATCCTGGCCCCCGGCGGGTCCTACCTCGCCAAGGTGTTCCAGGGGGGCACCGAGGGCACGCTGCTCGCCGATCTCAAGCGTGATTTCGCCGCCGTGCGCCACGTGAAGCCGAATGCCAGCCGCGCCGATTCGAGCGAACTCTACGTTCTGGCCACGGGCTATCGCGGCGCGCGCTCCGCCCCGGACACGGAGTGATCCGGCCGAGGCGCTGGAAAACCCACCCCGGTTTCCCATCTTGAGGGTAGGCGGCATCCCGCTGCCCCGTTGGGAGATGACGCATGACGACCGAACGCGCCGTGCTGGCCGGAGGCTGCTTCTGGGGCATGCAGGATCTCATCCGCAAACAGCCGGGCGTCGTCGCGACGCGCGTGGGCTATTCCGGCGGCGAAGTGGCGAACGCCACCTACCGCAACCACGGCAACCATGCCGAGGCGATTGAAATCCTCTTCGATCCGGCGGTGATGAGCTACCGGACCCTGCTGGAGTTCTTCTTCCAGATTCACGATCCGACGACGCCCAATCGGCAGGGCAACGATCGCGGCCCCGGCTACCGGTCGGCGATCTTCTACGAGAACGCGGACCAGAAAGCCGTGGCGGAAGACACCATCGCGGATGTCAACGCATCGGGCCTGTGGCCGGGCCGGGTCGTCACCGAGGTGGCGCCCGTCGGCGATTTCTGGGAGGCCGAGCCTGAACACCAGGATTATCTGGAGCGCATTCCGGACGGCTATACCTGCCACTTCGTCCGTCCGAACTGGCGGCTGCCCCACCGGTCCGTTGCCCCCGAGGCCGTCAAGCCGGAGGCCGCGCCGGCCTCACCGGCATAGGTCGTACCGTTTCCGTATCATCACCTCGGATCGCCGAACATAGACGGGCCCTCCCTCCCTGCCGGGAGTGAGAGCCCAAATCCGTAGCGGACGGAATCGATCCTGCCTGACATCGAATCAGACGGTGATGTCGAGGACGCGCTTTTCCATATCGAGGGAGGAGCGCAGCACGGCCGCGTTCAAGGACACGTCGTTCTTATTGGCAATGAGTTCCAGCGCCATGCTGGACAGGCTGATCTGAGTCGGCGAAGGCAAGCTTGTGCCGATCGTGACGACATCCTTCGCGGTCTCGGCATAATGTTGCATCGCCAGCGCTATTCCGCCGCTGCTGATCGATACTGCGTTGATCATGGTCTTCCCCCTCTCGTCAGCATGAGGGAAGCACAGCCCGCCTTAAGCGAAACGCACGGGATTATCTTGCATTTGAGCGATCCCGCCTTTCACTGTGCGTGACCCCGGCTCGTCGAAGCGCCCGCTTGACCGGAGGCCGGACCGGCGCCACCTCAGCGCCGACGCGACCGCGCGCCCCATCCAAGGATTGCCCGATGATCGACCTGTATTACTGGCCGACGCCGAACGGTCACAAGGTGACGCTGTTCCTTGAGGAAGCCGGCCTACCCTACACGATCAAGCCGGTGAACATCGGCGCGGGCGACCAGTTCAAGCCGGACTTTCTCGCCATCGCGCCGAACAACCGGATGCCGGCCATCGTCGATCACGCGCCGGAGGGCGGCGGCGAACCGGTCTCCCTGTTCGAGTCCGGCGCGATTCTGCTCTACCTCGCCGAGAAGACCGGACGCTTCATCGCCCCCGACCTGCGCGGCCGCGCCGAGGTCCTGCAATGGCTGTTCTGGCAGATGGGCGGCCTCGGGCCGATGCTCGGCCAGAACCACCACTTTTCACAATACGCACCCGAGACGATTCCCTACGCCATCACGCGCTACGTGAACGAGACCAACCGCCTCTACGGCGTCCTCGACCGGCGCCTCGCCGATCGGGCGTATGTCGCTGGCGCGGCGTATTCCATCGCCGACATGGCGGCCTATCCGTGGATCGTGCCGTACGAGAAGCAGGGCCAGACCCTGGACGACTTCCCCCACCTGAAACGGTGGTTCACCGCCATCGCCGAGCGTCCGGCGACGCGGGCGGCCTATGCCCGCGCCCCGGAGGTCAACCCCGATCACGGTAAGACCATGAGCGAGGATGCCAAGAAGGTGATGTTCGGCCAGACCGCGAAGGGCCGTGGCTGAGGCTCAGCGCTTTAAAGAATCCAGCGGCACCGGGGCGGCATGCGGGCGCGTTGCCAGCATGCCGTCGATGAGGGCGAGTACCTCCGCCCGGCCGCAATTCGCCGCCGGCTCGAACGGCGTCCAGGTCTGGGTGAAGTCGAGGGCGGCGAAGACGTCGCGGTAGCGGCGCAGTTCGTCGGTGGTCAGCGGCACCCCGCGCACGAACGCCTTGTGCGCCGAGATGGTGACGGCCCGGCGAAAATCGGCCGGGTCGAGTTCGAACTTCAGGGCATCGCCGCAGAACAGGATTTTTCGCGACCGGTCGAACAGAACGGCGTGACCGTCGAAATGGCCGGCCGTGCGGTGAAGCTCCAGCCCGGGCAGCGGTTCGAGAAAGTCGTCGTAGGGCCAGGAGACCTGCAGGGCCGCGCTCCAGACGAAGTCGGCGGCCGGCAAGCAGAGTTCCGGATCGAACCGGTCTTGCAGCTGCACGAGGGCACCGTAGGCGTGGGGATGAGAGGAGGACAGCACCTGCATTCCGCCAAGAGATGCGATGTGCTTGAGCGCCGCCTCGCTGAAGACCGGGCACGCCTCGAAGCCCATATTCCCCTGCGGCGTCTGGATCAGATAGGCGCTTGGGCCGATGCCGGATACCGGATCGTTCCAGAACCGCCAGACCCCCGGCTCCAGCTCTTCCCAATGGCAGGGAAAGCGCGCTTGGGCCTCGGCCTCCGTCCAGAATTGCCACCCGCCCTGCGGCACCACGTGGCGCGCATCGAGGCACATGGGGCAGGCGGCCGGCACGGTGAAATGACGTTGCCAGAACCCGCAATTGTCACAGGTATAGGCCGGCAGGGCGAGGGCGCCCGCGAAGGGCAGGTAACCGGGCGACACGGGCGTTCCTCGGATGGCATTGCAGGTGGCGTCGGCAGAGCGGGCCGAGCATAAGGCAATGACCCATATAGGCGGGCGCGTGGCCGGTTCGAGTCGGCCAAATGCCTGAACACCAACGGAGGATCATGCCCGTCCCCTCGATCGCCTTCGATCTCACCCGCCTCATCACCCGCCTGCGCCATGCCAGCCCGAGCGGCATCGACCGGGTCGATCTCGCCTATGCCCGTCATGTCCTCGGGCAGAGCGGCGCGCGCTTCGGCCTCGTCTCGACGGCGTTCGGCCCGAAGGTTCTGGAGCGCGAACACGCCCTCGCCATCGTCGAAGCGGTGGCGGCGGGCTGGATCGAGGATCGCGCGGCCGAGGACGATCCGGTCTATCGCCGCCTCGCCGCCACCCTCGGGGCACCGATCCGGGATGGGGCCGGAGCCGCCCCGGCTCTGCGACGTCCGGATGTCCGCGCCCGGCGCATCCTGCAAATGCGTACCGGCCTGACGATCTTCCGCGCGCGCGGTCCCGAGCGCCTGCCGCGCGGCACGGTCTACCTTCACACCTCGCACCTGCGTCTCGACCGCCCGGAGCGGTTCGACTGGCTCTACGACCGGCGCGACATCCGTCCGGTCTTCTTCGTCCACGACCTCATCCCCATCGCGTATCCCGAATACGGCCGGCCCGGCGAGGCCGAGCGCCATGCCGTCCGCATGGGCACCATCGCGGCCCATGCGGACCATGTCCTCGTGAACTCGTCGGACGTGGCGGCGCATTTCGGGGGCTACCTCGCGGCGCGTAACTTGGCCGCCAAACCCACCACGGTGGCGTGGCTCGGCGTCGAGCCCGTCTTCCGACGCGCGACCGCCGAGCCGAACCTCGTGCCGGACCGCCCGACCTTCGTGACCTGCGGCACCATCGAACCGCGCAAGAACCATCTCGGCCTGCTCAATCTCTGGCGCGACCTCACCCAGCGCCACGGGCCGGCGACGCCGCGTCTGGTCCTCGTTGGACGGCGCGGCTGGGAGGCGGAGAACATCATCGACATGCTCGATCGCTGCCCGGCCATGCGGGACCACGTCGTCGAGGTCGGCGGCCTCTCCAGTCACGGCCTGGCGCGTCTGCTTCAAGGCGCCACCGCCCTGCTGATGCCGTCCTTCGCGGAGGGATACGGCCTGCCCGTGGTCGAGGCGGCGGCCTGCGGCCTGCCCGTGGTCGCCTCCGACATCGCCGTCCACCGTGAGATCGGCGGCGGCTTCGCCCACCTCCTCGATCCCCTCGACGGTTCCGGCTGGCGCGGGGCCGTGGAAGCCCTGAGCGCGCCGGGCTCGTCCCTTCGGGCGGATCTCCGGGCGCGCCTCGACGACTATGCGCCCCCGGATTGGGCGGCGCATTTCAGGACCGTCGACGCGGTGCTGGGCGAGCGCGTCGCGGCCCTGCCGACACCTGAACGGGGTTCGAAGCAAAACCCGTGACCGCCTTTGTGAAACCTGTTTAGACAGAACCGAACAGCAGAGGATGACGCGATGAAGGTGGTCGATCTGGACCGGGATGCGATCAAGGCGGGGTTGGCCGACGGCACGCTCCTGCTCATTGATGTGCGCGAGGCGCACGAATACGACAGCGGTCATATCCCGGGGTCGGTCACGCATCCCCTTTCGGCCTTCGATCCGGCCGCCCTCTCGGCCCTCGTGTCAGAGGACGGACGGCGACCGGTCTTCTCCTGTGCCGCCGGGGTACGGTCCCTTCATGCCCTGGCGGCGGCGCAGCGGGCCGGCCTCGCCATCGAGGCGCATTACGTCGGCGGATTCAAGGACTGGTACGCCGCCGGAGAAACCATCGCGCGCTAGAACACCGGCATCCCGTTTTCACGCGATAGCACTGCCAAGTGCCGTGGCGTTCGGGGCGACCATGTGCGTCAGCGCACGACACGACCGAGACCGGACGTCTAGCTCGCAGGGCATAGGGATTATCGATATGCGCAGGCGCCTGCTGTTTCGCTTTCTTCCGGCCCTCGGCCTCGCTCTGGCGGGGCTGCCAGCCCTCGCGCAGGCGCCCGGCGGGCCACCGCCGAAGGTGACGACCGCCAAGCCCGTGGTGCGCGAGATCGTCGAGACCGACATGTACACGGGCCGCTTCGATCCCGTGGAGATCGTCGATGTCCGCGCCCGCGTCACGGGCTACCTCGAAAAGGTAAACTTTCAGGACGGCGCATCCGTCAAGAAGGGCGATCTGCTCTTCGTCATCGACCGGCGGCCCTACAAGGCCGCCCTCGATCAGGCGCAGGCCGCCCTGGTCTCGGCCAAGGCCCGTCTCAACTTCTCGCAGACCGACCTCGACCGCGCCCAAACGCTCAGCAAGTCCGGTAACATCTCCGAGCAGGTGACGGACCAGCGCCGGCAGGCGTCTCAGACCGCCCAGGCCGATGTCGACAGCGCCGACGCGCAGCTGCGTCAGGCCCAGCTCAACTACGACTTCACGGAGGTGAAGGCGCCGATTTCCGGCCGCATCAGCCGACGCCTCGTCACCGAGGGCAACATCGTCATCACCGATCAAACCCTGCTGACGACCATCGTGTCCCTCGATCCGATCTATTTCGGCTTCACCGTCGATGAGCGCTCGTTCCTGAAGTACCAGGGGACGCTCGGCATCGGCATGGGCCAGACCCAGCGGGGCAAGGGCGTCCCGATCCTCATCGCCCTCACGGGCGACGAGAAGCCGACCCGCAAGGGCGTCCTCGACTTCGTGGACAACCGCGTCGACAACGCCACCGGTACAGTACTGCTGCGGGCCACCGTCGAGAACCCGGACGGCTTCATCAAGCCCGGACTGTTCGGCGTCGTCTCCCTGCCGGCCACGAAGCCCTTCCAGGGCGTGCTCCTGCCGGACGATGCCATCGCGTCCAATCAGGACAAGCGCATCGTGTACCTCGTGGCCGAGGACGGCACGGTGTCGGCCCGCGAGGTCAAGCTCGGCCCGAAGGTCGACGGTTACCGGGTGATCAGCGGCGGGCTCAAGGGCGACGAGAATGTCGTGGTCAACGGCCTGTCCCGCGTGCGACCGGGCGCGAAGGTCACGGCCGAATCGACCACGCTTCCGCCGAGCAAGAGCTGACGGGGATCCCCCGGCCCACCGGGTCGTGACCCGAGACGGCGCCCGGCGGATCGCCGGCCGCCATCGACACTGAACGGACCCTCGGATCGCCGGCGATCCGAGGGTCCGACCGCTGACGAACAGACGGTCCCGTCCGGGTCGCACGGCCCGGGGCGGCGAGAGGTTCACCCGATGCGTTTTGCCCACTTCTTCGTCGACCGACCGATCTTCGCGTCCGTGACGTCGATCATCTTCCTGATCCTCGGCTACGTGTCGTACGAGTCCCTTCCGGTCTCGCAGTATCCCGAGATCGTGCCGCCCACCGTGGTGGTGCGCGCCTCCTATCCGGGCGCCAATGCCGAGACCGTGGCGGCCACCATCGCCACACCCATCGAGCAGGAGGTGAACGGCGTCGACAACATGCTCTACATGACGTCGTTGTCGACCAACGACGGCAACATGCAGCTCACCGTTACGTTCAAGGTCGGCACCAACCTCGATATCGCCAACGTGCTGGTGCAGAACCGCCTCTCGGTCGCCCAGCCGCGCCTGCCGCCCGACGTGCGCAACCTCGGCGTCACCGTCCGCAAGGCCTCGCCCGACCTGATGCTCGTGGTGCACGTGCTGTCGCCGGACAACACCTACGACCAGAACTACCTCTCGAACTACATCTACCTGCGCATCCGCGACGAGCTGCTACGCCTCGATGGTGTCGGCGACATCACGGTGTTCGGCGGCAGCGAGTATGCCCTGCGCATCTGGCTCGACCCGAACAAGCTCGCGGCCTACGGCCTCTCGACCACGGACGTCCTGACCGCCCTGCAGGAGCAGAACGTCCAGGTGGCGTCGGGCGCACTCGGCGCGCCGCCGGCCCCGGCCTCGAACGCCTTCCAGCTCGTGGTCCAGTCGCAGGGACGGTTCCAGACGCCGGAGGAGTTCACCGAGGTCATCGTCAAGGCCTCCGACGGACGTCTCGTGCGGATCAAGGATATCGCCCGTACGGAGATGGGCCAGAAGGACTACACCACCCAGTCCTTCCTCAACTCGACCCCGGCGGTGGGCGTCGGCGTGTTCCAGCGGCCAGGGACCAACGCCCTTGAGGCGGCGGCCCAGGTCCGCCAGACCATGGACGTCATCGCCAAGAACTTCCCACCCGGCGTCGAGTACAAGATCGCCTACAACCCCACGGAGTTCATCGAGGAATCGGTCCACGAGGTCTACAAGACCCTGTTCGAGGCCGTCGTCCTCGTGGTCATCGTGGTGCTGGTGTTCCTCCAGAGCTGGCGCACGGCCCTGATCCCGGTGATCGCGATTCCTGTCTCGCTCATCGGCACCTTCGCGGCCATGGCGGCCTTCGGCTTCTCGGTGAACAACCTGACGCTGTTCGGCCTCGTGCTCGCCATCGGCATCGTGGTCGACGACGCCATCGTGGTGGTGGAGAACGTCGAGCGCAACATGGCCGAGGGGCTCTCCCCCGGCGACGCCGCGCACAAGACCATGGACGAGGTCGGCGGCGCCGTGGTCGCCATCGCCCTGGTGCTGTCGGCGGTGTTCATCCCCACCGCCTTCATTCCGGGCATCTCGGGGCAGTTCTACAAGCAGTTCGCCCTCACCATCGCGGCGTCGACCATCATCTCGATGTTCAACTCGCTGACCCTGTCGCCGGCGCTCTGCAAGCTGCTCCTCAAGCCGCATCACGAGCACAAGCCGCCGCGGTTCTTCGTGGCGCGCTTCATCGCGTGGTGCGCCAACACCTTCAACCGCGGCTTCGACGCCCTGTCGAACGGCTACGCCCGCGTGATCCAGTTCCTCACCGGACGGACCATCGGCCTCCTCGCCATGCTCCTCGTCTATGGCGGCGTCCTCGCCGCCACCCTGCACCTCGTCAATACCGTGCCGACGGGCTTCATCCCGCAGCAGGACCAGGGTTATCTCATCGGCGTCGTCCAGCTGCCGGCGGGCTCGGCCCTGGAGCGGACCACCAAGGTGGTGCGGCACGCCGCCGACTTAGCCCGCCAGGTCGACGGCGTCGCCAACGCGGTCATCATCTCAGGGTTCGACGGCGCCACCTTCACCAACACCACCAACGGCGCGGTGATGTTCCTCACCCTCAAGGGGGCGAAGGAGCGCGCCGCCACGGGCCGTACCGCCGCCGCCATCACGGGCGACGTGTTCAAGGCCACCGCCGGCATCCAGGAAGCCCGCGTGCTGTTCATCCCGCCGCCGCCCGTGCGCGGCCTCGGCAATGGCGGCGGCTTCAAGATGCAGATCGAGAGCCGCCAGAGCTCGGCCATCGGCCCCCTGCTGGCGGCCGCCAACGAGGTTCTGGGGCAGGCCAACCAGAGCAAGGAGGTGCAGCGCGTCTTCACCACCTTCGGCAACGACACGCCGCAGCTCTTCATCGAGATCGACCGCACCATGGCGCGGATGCTGAACGTGCCCCTGCCCAGCGTGTTCTCGACCCTGCAGGCCAATCTCGGCGGCGCCTACGTCAACGACTTCAACGCCTTCGGCCGTATCTACCAGGTCCGGATGCAGGCCGACGCGCCCTACCGCCTGGAGAAGCGGGACATCGAGCAGCTGAAGGTCCGCTCCTCCACGGGCGCCCTGGTGCCCATGGGAACCCTGGCCTCGATCCGCGAGATCACCGGTCCCCAGATCGTCCAGCGCTTCAACCTGTTCTACTCGGTGCCGATCCAGGGCGACGCCAAGCCAGGCATTTCCACGGGTCAGGCCCTCGACGCGATGGAGAAGATCGCCCAGTCCCTGCCGGAGGGCTATTCCTACGACTGGACCGAGATCGCCTTCCAGCAGAAGGCCACGGGCAACACCGCCGTGTACGTGTTTGCCCTCGGCGTGCTCCTCGTCTTCCTCGTGCTGGCCGCCCAGTACGAATCCTGGGCCCTGCCGCTGGCCATCATCCTGGTGGTGCCCACCGGCGTGCTCGCGGCCCTTTCGGCGGTGCAGTTCCGGGGGCAGGACAACAACATCCTGACTCAGATCGGACTCATCGTGCTGGTCGGTCTCGCAGCCAAGAACGCCATCCTCATCGTGGAGTTCGCGCACCAACTGGAGGAGACGGAGCACAAGGGACCGGTGGCCGCCGCCGTCGAGGCCTGCCGCCTGCGCCTGCGCCCGATCCTGATGACGGCCTTCGCGTTCATCCTCGGCACCGTGCCCCTGGTGATCGCCACGGGTCCCGGCGCGGAGATGCGTCAGGCGCTCGGCACCGCCGTGTGCTTCGGCATGATCGGCGCCACGGTGTTCGGCCTATTCCTCACGCCGGTCTTCTACGTGGTGATCCGCAAACTGCTGATCTGGATCGCGAAGAAGCGCGGCAAGGACCCGCACGGCACCACGCCGGATAAGCACGATCCCCACGCCACGCCATCGCACGCGTGAGGATTTCCACCGCTTCGCCCACCGAGATCCGGTGTGCGAAGCCACCTTAGGGGTTGCGCTGGGCAAGGGGGAAAGCTAAGACGCCTCCACCCCAGCAGGGGCGTCGCACCGCTCAACCGGCCCGGCGTATCGCATCTCCCCCAGGGATGCGCATACCGGGATCGAGGGGCGGAACGACGAATTCGGAACGGACGTGACGGAGTATAGCGCAGCCCGGTAGCGCACCTGTCTGGGGGACAGGGGGTCGCAGGTTCAAGTCCTGCTACTCCGACCAATCAAACGGAAGCCTCCGAAAGGTCGGCTTCACCGTTCCGAAGAAAGGCCGGGATGCTTCGCATCCCGGCCTTTTCCGTTTCGTCGGGCCTTTCGGCTTGGGCCGTCTCCGATCAGAAGAAGATCGGCCGGGGGCTGGCCTGATGCTCCGCCAGGACCTCGTCCGTGGCCGGATCGATTTCCTTCAGGACGGCGTCGTAGCCCCAGAGGTCGGAGAGGTGCTGCAACACCCGCTTGGCGTCGTCCCGTTCCAGGGTGATGCGATTGAGCGCCCTGTGGTGCACGATGAGGCGGCGGTCGCCTTCGAGATCGACGTCCATCACCTCGATGTCCGGGTCGAGCCAGGCGACATCGTATTGCCGGGCGAAGGAGCGGCGCATCTTGCGGTAGCCGCGCTCATCGTGGATCGCCTCCACCCGCAGCTCCGACGCGTCTGGATCGTCCACCACGTGGAACAGGCGCATGTCGCGCATGAGCTTGGGACTGAGGAACTGGGCGATGAAGCTCTCGTCGCGGTAATTCGCCCAGATGTCCCGCAGGGTCGCCATGGCGTCGCCCGTGCCGGCGATGTCGGGGAACCAGGCGCGATCCTCGTCGGTCGGTTGTTCGACGATACGGGCGATATCCTGCATCATCGCGAACCCGATGGCGTAGGGATTGTGGCCGTTGTAGCCGCGCTCGTCGTAATTCGGCTGGCGCACCACGTTGGTGTGCGAGGTCAGGAATTCGAGATAGGCCGCCTCGCCGATGAGCCCCTTCCGCGACAGGGAATTCATGATCCGGTAGTGGCAGTAGGTGGCGCAGCCCTCGTTCATCACCTTGGTCTGCCGCTGCGGGTAGAAATACTGCGCCACGAGGCGGACGATGCGCAGGATCTCACGCTGCCACGGCCTGAGGCGCGGGGCCGCCTTCTCGAGGAAGTAGAGCAGGTTCTCCTGCGGCAGTTCGAGGAGGGCCTTGCGGCGCTCGACGGCGACATCGGGGCGGGCGCCGGCGATCTTCTCCGGCAGGGTGCGCCAGAGATCGTTGTAGACCTGCTCGCCATGCTCGGCCCGCTCGCGCTCGCGCCGCTGCTCCGAGGCGAGGTCGGGCCGCTTCTTGCGCGGATAGCGATGGACGCCCTGGTTCATCAGGGCATGGGCCGCATCAAGGACCGATTCCACGGCGGCGTGGCCGTAGCGCTCCTCGCAGCGGGTGATGAAGCCCTTGGCGAAATCGAGGTAGTCGAGGATGCCGTCGGCGTCGGTCCACTGCTTGAACAGATAGTTGTTCTTGAAGAAGTGGTTGTGCCCGAAGGCCGCGTGGGCGATCACCAGGGTCTGCATCGTCGCCGTGTTCTCCTCCATGACGTAGGAGATGCACGGGTTGGAGTTGATGACGATCTCGTAGGCGAGGCCCATCATCCCCCGGCGGTAGCTGGATTCGTGCTGGGCGAAGTGCTTGCCGAAGGACCAGTGCTTGTAGAACAGCGGCATACCGATGGACGCATAGGCATCGAGCATCTGTTCTGCGGTGATGATCTCGATCTGATTCGGATACCAAGACAGGCCGAGTTCCTGGCCAGCGATGGCCTCGCAGGCGTCGTGGATGCGCTTGATGGTGTCGAAGTCCCAATCGTTGCCGGTGAACAGCGGCTTGGCGCCGCTCGCGAGGGGGAATTGTCCGAGTGCCGTCATGCTCCCGCCTCCGCGTTCGCGTCCTTGCGGCCAAAAAGCTCCCGGAACACCGGGTAGATGTCTCGCCGGTGGCTGACCTTACGCATGGCGATGGCCCCGCCCGATTTGGCCAAGCCCTCGTAAGTGCGCCATAGGGTGGTGCGGTGCTCGACGAAGCCGGCCCGTGGCCCGCTCTCGTCGCCGACTTCGAGATAGGCGAAGTGCTGGCAGGCGGGCAGGATGTGGGCGCGCAGCAGCTCGGTGGCCGTCGGCCCGTCCGACGAAACGTTATCGCCGTCCGACGCCTGCGCCGCGTAGATGTTCCAGTCGTTGGGATCGTAGCGCTCGGTGATGACGCGCTTCATCTCGACGAGGGCCGAGGAGACGAGCGTCCCGCCGGTCTCACGCGAGCCGAAGAAAGTCTCCTCGTCCACCTCCGTCGCCTTGTCCGTGTGGCGGATGAACACGATCTCGACGTGGCGGTAGCGCCGGGTCAGGAAGATGTGCAGCAGGATGTAGAAACGCTTGGCCAGATCCTTCATGTGCTCGGTCATGGAGCCCGAGACATCCATGAGGCAGAACATCACCGCCTGCGCCACCGGGCGCGGATAGGGTTCGAAGCGGCGATAGCGCAGGTCGATGGGATCGACGTAGGGAATGCGCTTGGTGCGCTCGCGTAAATGCGCCAGGGCCAAGAGAAGGTCGGGCAGGTCGGGGTGGCTCGAGGGCGTGGCGGCGATCCGCGCCTCGAGGGCCGCGACCTCGTCGGGCTTCGGCCGCTTGAGGGCGATGCGCCGGGACATGGAATTGCGCAAGGTGCGGGTGAGCGCGAGGTTGGCGGGTGAGCCCGAGACCGTGTAGCCGGCCCGTCGGAGCCCCTCCGTCTCGACCACGGACAGACGACGCTTGGCCAGATCCGGCAGTTCGAGGTCTTCGAGGAAGAGTTCGAGGAACTCGTCGCGGGTAAGGACGAACCGGAAGGCGTCCTCGCCGTTCTCCTGCCCCTCGCCGCCCTCGCCGGAGCCCCGGCCGCTGCCCCCCGAGGGCGGACGCTCGATGAGGTCGCCCTCCACATAGGTCTTGTTGCCCGGCAGGATGTGGTCGTGCCGCCCGGTGCCCGATTGGCGGGAGAAACGTGGTTCGCGGACCCCGTCGAGGGGAACCGAGACCCGTCCGTCCTTGCCCAGGTCCTTGATGTCCTTCTCGCGGGCGGATTCCCGGACGGCGCGCTGCGCCATGTCCTTCACGCGGCGCAAGAAGCGCTGGCGATTGGGGAGGCTCTTGCCCCCGGGATTCAAGCGACGATCGACGATGTGCATCCGGTGTGTTTGCCTTCGCCCTCAAAAGTCTCTCGGTCGACGGTCCGGTGGCGGCCGCCGCGTATGGCGGCCGCCCTCGTCAGGGAATCGCTATCCCGCTTGCTTCACCCGCATGTACCATTCCACCAATCGGCGAACCTGCCGCTCGGTGTAGCCACGGGCCACCATTCGGTCGACGAACTCGCCGTGCTTCTTCTCCGTCTCGCCGTCCTTCTTGGAGCCGAAGGAGATCACCGGCAGCAATTCCTCCACCTGGGAGAACATCCGCCGTTCGATCACCTCCCGGAGTTTTTCGTAAGACGTCCAGGACGGGTTGCGCCCGCCATGCTGCGCCCGGGAGCGCAGGGCGAACTTCACCACCTCGTTGCGGAAATCCTTCGGGTTGGCGATGCCGGCCGGCTTCTCGATCTTGGTCAGTTCCTGATTCAGCAATTCACGGTTCAGCAACTGGCCCGTTTCGGAATCCTTGAAGTCCTGATCCTCGATCCAGGCATCGGCGTAGTCGATGTACCGATCGAACAGGTTCTGGCCGTAATCATGGTAGGATTCGAGATACGCCTTCTGGATTTCATGGCCAATGAACTCGGCGTAGCGCGGCGCCAGCTCGGTCTTGATGAATTCGAGATAGCGTTTCTCGGTCTCGGGCGGGAGCTGTTCCCGGCGCAGGGCCTGCTCCAGCACGTACATGAGGTGCACGGGGTCGGCGGAGACTTCCGTGGTGTCGTGGTTGAAAGTCGCCGCCATGACCTTGAAGGCGAAACGGGTCGAGATCCCGTCCATGCCCTCGTCGACGCCGGCCGCGTCCTTGTATTCCTGCATGGAGCGCGCGCGGGGATCGACCTCGCGCAACGATTCGCCATCGTAGACCCGCATCTTCGAGAAGGCATTGGAGTTTGCGTGCTCGCGCAGGCGCGAGAGCACCGAAAACCGGGCCAGCATCTCCAGGGTGCCGGGTGCGCAAGCGGCCTGGGAAAGTTCGGAGCCCGATACCAGCTTCTCGTAGATACGCTGCTCTTCCGTCACCCGCAGGCAATAGGGCACCTTGATGACGTAAATACGGTCGATGAACGCTTCGTTGTTCTTGTTAGTCTTGAACGTCTGCCACTCGGATTCGTTCGAGTGGGCGAGGATCACGCCGGTAAACGGAATCGCGCCGATATTCTCCGTGCCGACGTAATTGCCCTCCTGCGTCGCCGTGAGCAGGGGGTGGAGCATCTTGATCGGCGCCTTGAACATCTCGACGAATTCGAGGACGCCCTGGTTCGCCCGGTTGAGGCCGCCCGAATACGAATAGGCATCGGGGTCGGCCTGGCTCAGGGTCTCGAGGCGACGGATATCGACCTTGCCGACGAGGCTGGAGATATCCTGGTTGTTCTCGTCGCCCGGCTCGGTCTTGGCGATGCCGATCTGGCGCAGGCGCGACGGCCGGACCTTGATGACCTTGAAGCGGGAGATATCGCCGTTGAACTCGTCGAGGCGCTTCAGGGCCCAGGGGCTCATGAGGCCCGTGAGGCGGCGGCGCGGGATACCGTAGCGTTCCTGGATCTCCGCCCCCATGGTCTCGGGATCGAACAGCCCCAGCGGGCTCTCGAACACCGGCGAGACCTCGTTGCCGGCCTTCAGGACGTAGATGGGGTGAACCTCCATCAGGGCCTTGAGGCGCTCGGCCAGGGACGACTTGCCGCCGCCCACGGGGCCGAGGAGGTAGAGGATCTGCTTGCGTTCCTCCAACCCCTGCGCGGCATGGCGGAAGAACGAGACGATCCGCTCGATGGTCTCCTCCATGCCGTAGAACTCGGAGAAGGCCGGGTAGATCCGGATCGTGCGGTTCATGAACACCCGCCCCAGGCGCGGGTCCTTAGCGGTGTCCACGAATTCCGGCTTGCCGATCGCATCGAGGATGCGCTCGGCCGCTGTGGCGTACATCAGGGGTTCGTCCCGGCACGCTTCGAGAAATTCGGAGAGGCTCATCTCCGTATCGCGGCGCGCTTCGTAACCCCGGGCAAAGCTCTGGAACAGGTCGTTTGTCGACGGCATAGGCATTCCGATCCCCTCACGACAGCACCAGCTTCATCCTGTCTGGGTCGGGATGCAACCGACAGGGCCAGTTTTGTCGCAGTGCGATCAACGCATGGGTCGTCCGTGGATTGTGCGCCACACTGAGGAATTCGGCCGTGTTCGGGCCGAACAACGGCACGACCGCCCGGCGGGAGGCAGCGCGGTCGTGCCGTTGGGTGATAGGATCAGAGATCGGTGCCGGATTTGCCCGCATCCTTGGCCGGAACATCCTTCTTTGCACCATCGACGGTGATGCGGATGTTCTGGGTTTGGACGTTGCCATCGGCATCCTTGACGTCCACCGTGACCTCGTCGGCGCCGGTGAAGCCGTCCTTGCTCTGGTAGAAGATCGCCTGCACGGACGCTTCCTTGTTCGGACAGCGGTAGCTCGCCGGGGTCTTGATCTTGCCGGCCTTGGTGATCAGGGAGCCGTTCTTCGGCGCGCCGCTGACGCGAATTTCCGGCATCGGACCGGCCGAGCAATCCTTCTTCAGGTTCGGCACGATGGCGAGACGGACCGACTTGCCGGGGGCCGCCGTTTCACTGCGGGTGACGGTGGTCTGGGCGAGGGCCGGTGCGGCCAGCAGGCATCCGAAGCTGAGGGCGGTCGCAACGGCGGCGGTGGAACGGGCAAGCGACATCGTGAACTCTCCGGGCAGCCCGCGCCCCCGTGCGGCGGCATCGGGCAGGCGAAAGCAGTCCGAGCGATGTGGGGTCGCGGACCTGATGCGTCGAGGGTCGGAGACTCAGCTGTCGATCGAATCCGGCAAGCGATGCAGGGCCGTCAGGATCGCCCGGCACTCATGCAGGTCCCGCAGGGCCGCTGCGAGGACCGTCCGGGTCTCCTCCGGCAGGTCTTCGCCTCCCATGACGTCACCGGGCCGGCTCTCCTGCGGTGCGGCGACGGGCGCCGCGACCTCGGCCTCGCCCCGTCCGACGCTCTGGACGAAGCGGACGCCCTTCTCCCGCAGGATGCCCTGGGCACCCTTGATGGTGTAGCCCTGCCCATGCAGCAGGCTCCGGATGCCCCGGAGAAGGTCGATGTCGTCGGGCCGGTAATAGCGCCGTCCGCCCGCCCGCTTCACCGGGCGGACTTGCGCGAACCGCGTCTCCCAGAACCGCAGGACGTGCTGGGGCACGTCGAGTTCGTCAGCCGCCTCCTTGATGGTGCGGAAGGCGGTGGCGCTCTTCTCCTGGATCGCGCTGTCGGGCGGCTCGGCGGCGGCCAGGGCGACCGGCCCCCTCATTCGTCGTCGTCGTGGGCGCCGGTCCCGTTCAGACCGTTGATCCGGGCTTTCAGCACGTTCGAGGGTTTGAACACCATGACCTGACGCGGCTCGATGGCCACCTCGACACCGGTCTTCGGATTGCGGCCGACGCGCCGGCCCTTGCTGCGCACGACAAAGGAGCCGAACGAGGACAGCTTCACGGTCTCGCCGCTGGCGAGGCAGGTGCAGATCTCGGACAGGACCGTCTCGACGAGGGCCGCGGATTCCGTGCGCGAGAGGCCGACCTGCTGATAGACGGCCTCGCTCAGATCAGCGCGTGTGACCGTCTTTCCCGCCATGCCTCTATCCCCGACGCCGATTCGCGTTTTCTTGGTTATCTGTCTGAGGCGCCACGCTAATCGGCGTCGCCGCCGGGGTCAACCGCACGAGGGCTCTACCAACGGAGGAGGGCGGCGCCCCAGGTGAAGCCGCCGCCGATGGCCTCGATCATCACGAGGTCGCCCTGCTTGATCCGCCCGTCCTTGCGGGCGACGTCGAGGGCGAGGGGGATCGAGGCGGCCGAAGTGTTGCCGTGCCGGTCGACGGTGAGCACGACCTTGTCGCGGGCGATCCCGAGCTTGTCGGCCGAGGCTTCGATGATCCGCCGGTTGGCCTGATGCGGCACGAACCAGTCGAGGTCGTCGGCTGTGGTGCCCGAGGCTCGGAACGCCTCGTCGATGACGTCCGTCACCTGGCCCACGGCGAAGCGGAACACCTCCTTGCCGGTCATGCGCAGGTGCCCGGTGGTGCCCGTCGAGCCGGGGCCGCCATCGACATAGAGTTTTTCCCGGTGGCGTCCGTCCGACCGCAGGCTCGCGGTGAGCACGCCCCGGTCGGCGCTGGTCCCCTCCCCCGGGCGGGCCTCGAGGACGATGGCGCCGGCCCCGTCGCCGAACAGCACGCAGGTGGTGCGGTCCTGCCAATCGAGAATCCGCGAAAACGTCTCGGCGCCGATGACGAGGGCGCGCCGGGCCGAGCCGGTGGCGAGGAACTTGTCGGCGGTGGCGACGGCGTAGACGAAGCCGGCGCAGACGGCCTGAAGATCGAAGGCGACGCCGCCGGTCATGCCGAGACCGGCCTGAATCTGCGTCGCCGTCGAGGGAAAGGTGTGGTCTGGTGTCGAGGTGGCGCAGATCACGAGGTCGATATCGGCTGGGGTCAGGCCGGCATCGGCCAGGGCCGCCTGTGCCGCGCGGGTGCCGAGGACGGAGGTCGTCTCCGACGCATCCGCGAGGTAGCGCTGGCGGATGCCCGTGCGCTGGACGATCCAGTCGTCGGAGGTCTCGACGGTCTCGGCCAGTTCGTCGTTGGTGACGCATCGGGCCGGGAGGGCGGAGCCGCAGCCGACCACGACGGAGCGCAAGCCTATCATCGGATGTCCTCGCTCCGGGGCGGCCTCACGCGGAGGCCCCCGCCGGGGTCAGTTCGAGCATGTCGCGGATCGTCCGCATGAGGTCGTGGCGCGCCATGTCGTGGGCGAGGTCGACGGCGGCCGCGAAGCCGTGCGCGTCCTCAGACCCATGGCTCTTGATGACGATGCCCTCGAGCCCGAGGAAGACGCCGCCATTGGCGCGGCTCGGATTCATCTTGTCGCGCAGGGCCTTGAACGCCTGACGGGCGAAGAAATACCCGATCTTGGCCGACAGGGTCCGGCTCATGGCGGCGCGGAGATAGGCGCCGATCTGCTTTGCCGTGCCCTCGGCGGTCTTGAGGGCGATGTTGCCGGTGAAGCCTTCCGTCACCACAACGTCGACGGTGCCCTTGCCCAGATCGTTGCCCTCGACGAAGCCATGATAGGTGAGGTTCGGTAGATCGGCTTCGCGCAGGCGACGGGCGGCTTCCTTGACCGCCTCGTTGCCCTTCATCTCCTCGGTGCCGACGTTGAGGAGGCCGACGGTCGGCCGGTCGAGGTCGAACACGATGCGGGCCATGGCCGAGCCCATGAGGGCCATCTCCACGAGGTGCTCGGCATCCGTCCCGATGGTGGCGCCGACATCAAGGACGACGCTCTCACCGCGCACGGTGGGCCACAGGCAGGCGATGGCCGGGCGCTCGATGCCCGCGAGGGTCTTGAGGCAGATCTTCGACATGGCCATGAGGGCGCCGGTGTTGCCGGCCGACACGGCGGCATCGGCCTCGCCGTCCTTCACCGCCTGGATCGCCTTCCACATGGAGGACTTCCCCCGGCCGGTGCGGACGGCCTGGCTCGGTTTCTCGTCCATGGCGATGGCCAAAGCCGTGTGACGGATTTCGACGGCGCCCTTCAGGCGCGGCTCGGCGGCCACCAGGGGCGCCAGGATCGCCTCGTCGCCGAACATCAGGAACGTCATCTCCGGATGGCGCTCGCGGGCGATGGCCGCGCCTGGCACCACCGTGGTGGGGCCGTGGTCGCCGCCCATGGCGTCGAGCGAGATGCACACTCTCTGGGACATGGAAGTTCGCCGAAGGCCTCGTGAGCAGATGGGGACGGGCGCGCGAACGGGGGCCGGATCGGGGCGGCCTCGGTCACGGCGCGGCGGAAAATAGCGACTCGGCGGCGGCGGGCAAACGAAATCTGCCGCCGGCCGCGAGTCGAACGTCAGTCCTTGTCGCCCTGCAGGACCCGAAGGCCGGCGAACGGCGCATCATCCGGATCGGCCTCGGCGCCCTCGAAGGTCACACCGGGCTTCCGGGGATAGGGGTCGAGGCCCATGGCGAGGAACTCGGCGGTGAGGATGCCAAAATCGATGCGGCCGTTGACGATGGGGTCGGGCACCTCGACATCTTCCGCGTCGTGCCCCGTCGGGATCTCGCCATCGGTGTACAGGACTTCGACGGGCTCGGAGACGGGCGCCTCGAACGGGTCCAGGCTCACGATGCAGACCTGCGTCACCAGAGCCTCGACGGTGCCGGTGACCTTCAGGTTTTCGAGGCTGCCGGCGACCTGGAAGCGGCCGACGAGGTCGCGGATCGCGGGAATTCCGAAATCCGCCGCCAGGGCCGCGCATTCCTCGGCCGTCGCCGTGACGGTGAAGTCGCCCTGCGCCCGGGCCATGCGGTCGACCCGGATCGAGCGTGAGAGCGGGTGAACCGTCCGATCGCCTGTCATCGCAAATCTCCTGGGTGGTCCGCCGGTCCGGCGGTGCGTTCAAGGGACGCGAAGACCGGCCCGGTCCCGACGAGGGTGTCGAGGTCGAGGCCGGACAACGCCCGGTCGCTGGCCGCCACGTAGCGTGCGAGGCCGGCCGCGCCCTCGGCCCCGCCGTGACCGAGGACGTTGCGGGCCAGCACCGTCGCCAGGGCGTCCGCGTCGCCCGCGTCGAGGGCGGCGTCGTAGCCGGCGGCCCGGCCGTAGAAGGCGGCGCCGAGCTTCTTCATGCGCTTGGGCACCCCGAAATCACCGATCCCGCTCTCGCGCAAGGAGGAATCAAGCTGGAGGAACACCGCATTCACGAGATCCTGCGCCACCTCGTCCGCCGGGGCGGGCAGCCGGTGGAGGCGGCGCAGCACCAGGATCACATGCAGGCTGAGGCATTCGAAGCGCCCTTCCACCGTGTCGGGGACACCCAACGCGGTATAGAGTGCCGGTACTCGGGCGGCGGCGCTGATGCGACCGTGAAGGTCGGCGATCAAGCGATCTCGGGGCTTCGTGCGCCCGAACAGGCGGCCGATCATGCGTCTCTCCATCCCGTGTGGACAGCCCGGTGGAGTCCGCGCGGACGGGCCGGGTGTGACCGTGCTTGCCTTGTCAAAGCCATAACCCCGCGGTACGGCAACGAATGGTCAAGGTGCAACCGTCTTCGGACGTCCCCGGACGTTCCGGCACCGTGTCGGGCGCATCGCCGCAGACGCGTTCAGTTCCTCAGCTAGATCAAGGGTGGTCGATGTCGCGCCGTCTCGTTTCGCCGCTCGCGCGTTTCGCGGTCGTCGGCCTCCTCGGCCTGGGTCTCGCCGGCTGCATCGGCGAGGATCTGCGCCACGGCTACCAGATCGATCAGGCGGCCCTGGCGACGATCAAGCCCGGCATGAGCGCGGAACAGGTTCTGACGATCCTCGGGACCCCCTCCACCGTCTCCACCGTGGGCAACAAGAGCTGGTACTACATCAGCCAGAACACCCGCCGCACGGTGCTGTTCCTCGGCGAACAGGTGGAGGACCAGAAGGTCACCGCCGTCTATTTCACCCCCGCCTTCAAGGTCGAGCGCGTGGCCCTCTACGGGCTGCAGGACGGCCGGGTGTTCGACTTCATCCAGCGCGCGACGCCGACGAGCGGCGCGGACCGCGCCTTCCTCAGCCAGCTGTTCCGCGGCCTCACCCGCTACGAGCCGTTCGGCAGCGGCAGTGGCGCCAGCGTGGTGCCGGGCGCCCGCGCCGGCCAGTAACGGTCCCACACCGCATCGAAGCCGCTTCCGTCCGACGGAGGCGGCTTTTTTCGTTATGGGCTGGAGCCGGAGGGCGGCACCGACGCTGCCCCCGCCGGGGTGAGCGGGATCGCCTCGTACGAACGTCGCTGGTTTTCTCGCGCTGGCGGAGGCGGGCATCGCTCAAGCGCCGCGCGGGCTCGGAGACTCCACGCCGCGTGGGCCGAGCCGAGATCGGATCACGCGGCGACTTGATTCCGACCCGACGCCTTGGCGTCGTAGAGTGTCCGGTCGGCCCGTGCCATTGCCGCGACGAGGTCGGTCTCGCCGGGGCGAACGGTCGCGACGCCGATGCTGACGGTCCAGGGCGGCAGATCCGGCAGGGTCGCGAAGGCCTGGCGCAGGGCGGCGGCGGAGGCGAGGCCCGTCTCGAGGGTGGCGTCCGTCAGGACCACGACGAACTCGTCGCCGCCGAGCCGGACGACGAGGTCGCGTCCCGCCACATGGCGCATGGCGCAGGTCGCGAGGGCCACTAGGACGGCGTCGCCTGTGGCGTGTCCGTGCTGGTCGTTGATGGCTTTGAAGTGGTCGACGTCGATGGCGATGACGGCCACGCCCCGTCCCGCGATGGTCGGGGTGTGGGCGGCGAGGCCGGCCCGATTCAACGCTCCCGTGAGGGGATCGCGCAGGGCGACGCGGCGTAGGGCCGCCTGAGCCCGCTCGCCCGGCATGGCGATGAGACCGAGATTCAGGATCGCCAACAACATCTGGTCGGACAGCGTCGGAATCAGGGCCACCACATCGGGGATCGGGACCTCGGTCGTCAGGGCGACGATCACCAGAACGTATCCCGGGATATAGGCGAGCTGGGCGAAGCCGGCGATACGACGGCCACCGCGCGAGGTCATCCGCCAGCCGCCGATGAGGACCATCCCCGTCACGAGCATATCGACGATGAAGCCGAGGGTCGCACCGACCTGAGCGGCCACGGGATATCCCATGAGCGCGGGAGCGAGATGCCCCACGGCCGGCAGCAGGACCAACGGGATCATCCAGGCCCGGAACGGCTCCACGCCGTCGAACCTGTAGACGCCGGTCACCACCAGCACGCTGCCGAGCCCGATGAGACCGCAGAGAATCGCCGTCGTAACCGGATGATATCCCATGGCCAGGAAGCCGACCAACGTCGCCACGTAGAGGGCGAAGCTGGCCGCCCAATCCAGGAGATAGGATTGGCTGCTCTTGCCGCGCCACAGGGACAGATAGACCACCACGAACGCAGCACTCGCGAGGATGCTGCACAGGCGCAGGGTCGGCATGTCAGGATAGGCGGACATCGAATCGACTTCAAACCGAGCGCAGACCGACCAAGTTCTACCTGAGCAGATCTTAAGGGGCTCTGCCGACGCACCGCGTCACGGTGTCTTCCCACGCGATGCCGATGGGGATTCGCCGGCTGGCGTCGATCGAGGCGGCGCGATGGCTGCCGCGAGGGCACCGGGTTCGGACAGAACCAGGGCCGGCCCCGTCGCCCGCAGGGCCTCGACATGGGTGTAGCCCCAGGCCACGGCGGCGAAGGCACATCCCACCGAACGGGCGGCGTCATGGTCGCGAATCTCGTCTCCCACGTAGAGGACCGTCTCCGGCGCGAAGCCCGCTTCACGGATCAGGGCGCTCAGGCGCTTGCCTTTGCCGAACAGCGAGGCGCCGCAGGCGAAATGCCGGAAACGGTGCGCCTCCGGGCCGAGCACGGCCTCGATGTTGGCGCGCGTGTTGGAACTCACGATGGCGAGGGGCACGCCGGCGGCATCGAGGTCGGCCAGCATCGCCGGAACACCGGGAAACAGGGAAATCCGATGGATGTCGCGGGCGGCCAAGCGGTGCATGTGCCGGCTGATGAACGGCAGCTTCCAGGGTACGATGCCGAGGTGGCGGACGATGCCGGCGGCGTCGAGCCCCCGCAGGGTCTCGGTCTCGTGGGGCGCGATCCGGGCGAACCGGTAGCGGTCGGCGACATCGTTGATGACGTCCGCGAACCACGGAAAGCTGTCGGCCAGGGTTCCATCGAAATCGAAGACGGCGAGCCGATAGGGGCCGGTGCTCACGCCGCGAGGTTGGCGGTGGGGACGGCGAGACGCATGACGAGGCCGGTGCGGCTCCAGTCGTGCTCCAGCACGCCGTCGAGTTGGCCGGCGACGCTGCGTTCGGCCAGGACGGTGCCGAACCCGCGCCGCGTCGGCGGTCCGGCCACGGGCGGCCCCCCGGATTCGGCCCAGACGAGTTCATAGGTTTCGCCGTCGCGGCGTCCCGTCAGCCGCACGGTCCCGGTCTCCGTGGAGAGGCCGCCATACTTCATGGCGTTGGTCGCCTGCTCGTGCATGATGAGGGCGAGGGCCGTGGCGGCGGTGTCGCCCACGGCGATGTCGTCGCCCTGGAGGGCGATGCGCGCGCGCCCGTCCTGTTCGTAGGCGGCCATGATGAGGCGCATGAGCCCGAACAGAGTCTGGCCCTTCACGGCGGGGGCGCTCGCGGGCGAATGGGGCCGCACGTATTCATGGGCCCGCGCGAGGGCGCCGAGGCGTTCACGAAACACGGCGACGAAGGGCCGGGCCGCTGGATCCGCTCGCGCCGACAGGGCGGCGATGCCCTCGACAACGGCGAAAATGTTCTTGATCCGGTGGGACAGCTCCTTGATCAGGAGATCGCGCGCCTCCTCGGCACGCTTGCGCTCACGCAGGTCGCGGGTGACGTTCGCGTAACCGATGAGGGCGCCGGCTTCGTCGCGCACGGGAAAGACGCTGTAGAGCACGGCGATCCCCTCCCCCGTCACGAAATGGCGGAAGCTGAGTTCTCCTTCCCACCAACCCTGGCGCTGCACGGCGGGCAACACGGTGTCGATGACGGTCCGCTGACATTCCGGCATGAAGTAATCGGTCACGACGGTGCGCAGGGTCGCGTCCGTGGCGGAAAGCCCGACGAGGCGGCGGCCGGCGGCGTTGATGTGGAGCGTCCGCCCGTTCTCGTCGGCGATCCCGATGAAATCCTTCGAATTCTCGACGATGGCGGCGAGCTTGCGCGCCTCCTCCTCGACGCGCTTCAGGTCGTCGATGTCGGTGCAGGTTCCGAACCAGCGCTCGATCTGGCCCTCGGCGTTGCGCACGGGGACGGCGCGGCCGAGGGTCCAGCGGTAGGCGCCGGTGTGGTGGCGCAGGCGATACTCGATTTCGTAGGGGTCGCCGGTGGCGAGGCTGTGCCGCCAGCGTGCCCAGGCCCGCTCCTGATCGTCGGGATGGAACAGCCCGTTCCAGCCCGCCCCGTCCGTAGAGCCCTGGGGCACGCCGGTGAACTCGTACCAGCGGTCGTTGTAGAAATCGTGGAAGCCGTCAGGCCGGGTGGTCCACACCATCTGGGGCATGGCGTCGGTCATGACCCGGAAGCGCCGGTCGCTCGCCGCGAGATCGGCCTCCCGATCCGACGCCACCGCGCGGGCCTGCCGCAATTCGATGAGGGTCGCGACCTGACGGGCCAGGGCCAGCAGGGTCTCGGCCTGAACCTCCGTGAGACCGTCCGGCCGGGGCACCCGATCGAGGACGCACAAGCTGCCGAAGGGCAGGCCGCCCTTTCCCCGGATGACCGCGCCGGCATAGAAGCGCAGGCGGTGCTCGCCCGTGACGAGGGCATTCTCGGCCGTCCGCGGATCCGCCGTCAGGTCGGGAATCACGAGGAGCGGTCCGCTGCGGATGGCGTAGGAGCAGACGGAGAGGGAGCGCGGCGTCTCCGCCTGATCGAAGCCGATCCGCGCCTTGAACCACTGCCGGTCCTCATCGACGAGGCTGACGAGGACGATGGGCGCGGCACAGACGATGGCGGCGATGCGGATGAGGTCGTCGTAGGCCGGGTCCTGCTCGGTATCGAGGATCTTCGCGTCGCGCAGGGCTTCCAGCCGCTCGGCCTCTGTCCAGTCCTCGTTCGGGCCGTTGCAGGAAATGGTCGCGGTCAAAAGCGGATCCTCGTCACGCATCTAGATAGGACGTGTGGCGGATCGGGCCAAGCGCACGACGCGACGCTCGGGACAAAACACGTGACCGCGCACCGGTTCCGAACACCGATGCGTGGTCTTGGTGAAGTGGCCACTCCGATCGTGGAGTGGCCTCGCGTTCAAGTCACCATGAATTCAAGCGGCCTTGGCGTCCGAACGGGCCGGATAGTCGATGTAGCCCTCCGGTCCCTGACTGTACCAGGTCTTCTGATCGTCCTTGGCCAGGGGAACGCCCTCGGCGATGCGGGCGGGAAGATCCGGGTTGGCGATGAAGGGACGGCCATACGCGATGGCATCGGCCTGCCCGGCGTCGAGGACCGCCTGTCCCTTCGGGCCGTCATAGTCGGAATTGAGCACCAGGGGGCCGGAGAAGGCCTGGCGGACGGTGGGGGCGACGGGCGCATGGTTGGCGGTCCCGAAGGTGCCCTCCGGCCCGGGCTCGCGCATCTCGAGGAAGGCGATGCCGATCTTCGACAGGGCGGCGGCGGCGGCTCCGAACAGGGCGTCGGGATCGGAATCGTCGACGCCCTGGATGGCGCCGTTGGGCGAGAGCCGCACCCCGGTGCGATCGGCCCCGATGGCGTCGACCACCGTCTGGGTCACCTCCGTCAGCAGGCGGATGCGGTTCTCGATGGAGCCGCCATAACGGTCATCGCGGAAA
This sequence comes from Methylobacterium gossipiicola, assembly GCF_900113485.1. Classification (GTDB taxonomy): domain Bacteria; phylum Pseudomonadota; class Alphaproteobacteria; order Rhizobiales; family Beijerinckiaceae; genus Methylobacterium; species Methylobacterium gossipiicola. The sequence goes on along the minus strand of NZ_FOPM01000016.1, from coordinate 33,118 downwards.
TTCGAGCCGTCGCGGAGGAATTGATCGATGAGATAGCCGTTGGCCGCGTGGATCTGCACACCATCGAAGCCCGCCGCGATGGCGTTGCGGGCGGCGCGGTCATAATCGGCGAGGAGACGCGGAATCTCGTCGAGGGCGAGCGGACGAGCCTCGGCGTAGGGCTTCTTGCCCGAATAGGTGTGCGCGGCATCCGGGGCCGTCGTGGCGGAGGCCGAGACGGGTTTCGCTCCGTCGAGAAAATCGGGATGGACGATGCGGCCCATGTGCCAGAGCTGGCAGACGATGCGGCCGCCGGCCGCGTGGACGGCCTCCACCACGGGCTTCCAGGCCGCGACCTGCTCGTCGGTCCAGATACCGGGAGCGTAGGGCCAGCCGAGCCCTTCCCGGCTGATGCCGGTGGCCTCGGAGATGATGAGGCCGGCGCCGGCGCGCTGGGTGTAATACTCGACCATGATGGGGGTGGGGACGTGGGCGCGGGTGGCACGACCCCGGGTCAGGGGAGCCATGAAGACGCGGTTCTTGGCTTCGATCGCGCCGATGCGGATCGGATCGGACAGGCTCGGCATGCTCGGCTCTCGCGTGGTGTCTTTGACAGAATGAAGGTCGGCCCTCTTGCGGGACCGGGCTTCGAGAGCCGTTAATTGGATTGCACGCGAGCCAATGTCAGGGGGACGCCGAAATAGTCCCGCCGCCAGGGTGCGTCTGCGCACCCGCCGACGCGCGAGCTCGGCCCCCTGCCGGAACCCAGTGATCGGAGCGTCTCGTGCAGCGATCCAGACGGAGGCTTCAGCCGTGTCTGGGAAAATTGATGCGAAAGCAAAAGCCTCGTGCTCTGGCGCATGAACGAAGTAATTGCGTCAGAGCACTAGGAGCGCCCCGCCGATCCCGAGACAAGGCGCAGGCCCGATGGCGTTCGGTTGACGAGCGCGGAGGCGACCTTGCGTTCCAGTTCGCCGTCCCGGAACGGTTTCTGGACGATGTTGTCGGTGCCCACGGCGCCGACTTTCATGAGCGCGGTGGTGTCGGCGTATCCCGTCACGAACAGGACCGGCATGCCCGGCCAACGCTTGCGGATTTCCGACGCGACCTCGGCGCCGTTCATCCCCGGCATGGCGAAATCCAGGACGACGAGGTCGACCCGCGGGTCCGCCTCCAGGGATGACAGGGCCGCCAGGCCCGAGCCGGCTTCCCGAACCACATGGCCCGCTTCCGAGAGGCGGGTGACCGTGATTTCCCGCACGGCGGTATCGTCGTCCACCACCAGCAGCACCGCCTCGCGGCCGGGCGCCGGCGCCTCGACGGCGACGCCCGGCATCGGCCCCGGAGCGAACTCCTCCATTCGCCCGGTGACGCGCGGAAGGTAGACCCGGATCGACGTGCCCTCACCGACGATGGTGTCGATGCGGATGCCGCCGCCCGACTGTTTCACGAAGCCGTACGCCTGGGCGAGGCCGAGGCCCGAGCCCTTGCCCACCTCCTTGGTGGTGAAGAACGGCTCGAACACCCGCTTGACCACATCGGGCGTCATACCGGTTCCGGTATCGCTGATCGCCACCATGACGTACTCGCCCGGCACCGGCTCCTCGGGCCGCGTCGGTTGTGCCTTCACCGTGACGTTCGCCGTCTCGATGGTGAGGGAGCCGCCCACCGCCATGGCGTCGCGGGCATTGATGGCGAGGTTCAGGATCACGAGTTCGATCTGCGTCGCGTCGACGAGGGCCGGCCAGAGATCGGCGTGCAAGGTCGTCTCGATGCGGACGGCCCCTCCCATGGAGCTCTGGAGCAGGTCGCGCATGGAGGCGACGGTCTGGTTCAGGCTGACCGGCGTGGGTGCCAGGCGCTGGCGGCGCGAAAAAGCGAGAAGCTGGGCGGTGAGATTGGCGCCCCGGTCGGCGGCACCCTTCATCAGGGCGAGGCGGCGCTGAGACCGTTCCCCCGTCACCTCGCGGGCCAGGAACTCGATATTGCCCGAGATCACCGTCAGGAGATTGTTAAAATCGTGCGCCACCCCGCTCGTGAGCTGGCCGACGGCTTCGAGCCGTTGCGCGAGGCGCAGGGCCTCCTCCACCCGCTCGCGCTCCACGATCTGCGTCTGGAGAGCGGCATTCGAGGCCGCGAGTTCGCGGGTCCGCTCGACGATGCGGATTTCCAGGGTGTCGTTCAGGGATTGGAGCGCGGCCTCGGCGAGGCGCTTGTCGTGCTTCGCCTGCGCCTCCGCCAGGGCGCGCAGGACGGTGCGGGGCAGGCGCTCCAGGCGCTGCTTGGTGATGTAGTCGACGGCCCCGTTCTTCAGGGCCTCGACGGCGGTTTCCTCGCCCAGGGTACCCGAGACGAACACGAACGGCGTATCCGGACACTGCGCCTGCGCCACCATGAGGGCACCGAGCCCGTCGAAGGTTGGAAGGACGAAGTCCGCGAGGATCAGGTCGTGTCGCCCCGGCTGGGCGGCGGCGGCGAAGGCGGGACCGTCCATGACCCGTTCGACGGCGTAGGGACGGCCGATGGCGTCCAGGGCGGCCTCCACCAGTTCGGCGTCGAGGTCGCTGTCTTCCAGATGCAGAATGCGGATCACGGTTTCGCTGTCGATCAAGCGTTGGATGGCCACCCTCCCCGGTGCGGCGGCGGCTCGTTCAAGACGGCCCAGAACACCCCGAGTTCCTGGATGGCCTTGAAGAACTCGTTGAACCCAACGGGCTTCACCACGAAAGCGTTCACACCGAGATCGTACGACCGAACCACATCGGTCTCCTCCCGTGAGGAAGTGAGCATCACCACCGGGATCGTCCGGGTCTGAGGATCGCCCTTCACCTTGGCCAGGACCTCGAGGCCATCGACCTTGGGGAGCTTGAGATCAAGCAGGATCACGGCGGGGTCCTGGACGGTTCGCCCTTCGTAGGGACCGCGCCGGTAGACGAAATCCAGGGCTTCCGCCCCGTCCCGGCAGATCACGATCTCGTTGGCGAGTTGACCGGCCTCGAGGGCCGCGAGCGTGAGCTCGATGTCGTTGGGATTGTCCTCCACAAGGAGGATGGGTTTCAGCCCGGCCATCTCAGTGTGCCTCACCCCTCAGGGGCAACGTGAAGTGAAAGGTCGCCCCGGCGCCGAGCTCGCCCTCGGCCCAGGTCCGCCCTCCGTGACGCTCGACGATGCGGCGAACGTTGGCGAGGCCGATACCCGTGCCTTCGAACTCCTCGACGCGATGCAGGCGCTGGAACACGCCGAAGAGTTTGTCGACATAGGCCATGTCGAACCCGACCCCGTTGTCGCGCACGAAGAACACGGCCTCGCCATCCTTGGGCGGCAGGCGCCCGATCTCGATGACCGCCTCCGGGCGACCACGGGTGTATTTCAGGGCATTGGACAGCAGGTTCTCGACGACGAGCCGGAGCATGAACGGGTCCGCGTAGGCCCGCCCGAGGGAGCCGATCTCCCAACGCACCACCCGCTCGGGAGGCACGTCCCGCATGACCTTGCGGCGCACTTCCTCGATCAGGGCGTTCATGTCGCCCGGCACCCGGTTCAGGGCGTTGCGCCCCATCTGCGAGAAGCTGAGGAGGTTGTCGACGAGGGTGCCGGCCGAGAACGCCGCCTCGATGATGGTCTCGACGTAGTGTCGGCCCTTTTCGGAAAGGTTCGCGGCTTCGCGGTTCTTGAGCAGATTCGAGTAGCCGACGATGTGCCGGAACGGCGCCCGCAGGTCGTGACTGACCGAGTACGAGAACGCTTCGAGTTCCTTGTTCGAGCGCTGGAGCTCCTCGCTCAACGAGGCGAGTTCCTCCGCCCGGCGCAGCACGATGCCGAGGACCGAGGTGCGCAGGTCCTTGGCCGCCTCAACCTCGGGCACGCTCCAGGGCAGCGAACGTCCCTGTACCGTCTCCTTCCAGATCTCGAAGGATTTGCGCGGGTGCAGGCGGTCGGGACCGCCCGCCGGATCGACGGTGGCCGGCTTGACGGGATTGCCGCCCCATTTGACCGTCCGCACCACCTCCGGCCTGAACCAGAGGATGTAGCTCGCGTATTTCTTCGAGACCGAGATGGCGAGGAGGCCGCTCGCCCGGTCGGCGAAGGACCGGGCGGCGGGCAGGCGTTCGGACATCGACTCGGTCACGAAGACCTCGGCCTCGTCGGTCTGGTTCGAAAGCCAGTCGTAGAGGGCCCGGACATCCGCCTCGGCCGGAGTGTCGCCGATGAGGCGGCAGCGATCTCCCGTGACGATGGCCGCGCCCGGCGCGTTCACGAGGGCCATCACGTCGTCGGGGTGCTTGATCAGCCCGTCGACGAAACTGTCCTCCTCGGCCATGAAACCGAGGAGCCGCGCCTGGACCGCTCCGAGGGCCAGCCGCTGCTCGGCCTGGGCGCCGCGCTCGCGGGCCGAGAGCTGCAGGGCGAAGATCTGGGTGAGGAAGTCGCAGGCGTTCCGGGCCTGGAGGGAGACCCGGCGCGGATCCCGGTTGTGGCAGGAGATCAGGCCCCAGAGCTTGTCGTCGACGAGGATCGAGACCGACATGGACGCCATCGTGCCCATGTTGCGCATGTACTCGACATGCACCGGCGAGACCGAGCGCAGGACCGATTGGCTGAGGTCGAGGGGCTGGCCCGTCGGCGTCAGCACCGGCCGGATCGGAACCGCGCGATAGCTCGCATCCGGAATGATGCGCAGGCGATTGCGGCGGTAGAGCTCGCGGGCCTGAACCGGGATGTCGGATGCGGGAAAGCGCAGGTCGAGGTAGGACGGCAGCACGCCGTTGCCGCTCTCGGCGAGCACGGTGCCGTGCCAGTCGCGGTCGAACCTGTAGACCAGGGCCCGGTCGAACTCGGTGATGTGCCGGATGTCCTCGGCGACGATCGCGCAGAGTTCCTCGGTGGAGCGCGCGAGGCGCAGGCGCTGCACGAATGCGCGCAGCCGCGGCGTCAGGGCATCGAGCCCATCCTCCACGCCGGCATCGGCGATTTCTTCCAGTTCGAGCACGACGAGACCGTCGACACGGTGGGCCGCGACCTCGTATCGGCGCCCTGTGCCCGCGAGGGCAACCGTCCGCAGGTAATGGGCTCCGGCTTCGTTCGGGGGATCGTCGAGATAGCGCCGCACGACGGCCACGAGTTCGGGAAGAACGTCATCGAGGGGCGTCCCGGGAGGTGCGGGGACCGGCGCGTTCTCACTGGCTTGCGCGATCACCAGGCTCGCGGCATCGAGGGTGAGCAGGAACCCGTGGGGTTGCACGCTGCCGACGATGTGGATGGGTTCGCGGTCGCAGGCCGTCAGGTCGATCGACGGGGTCTCGGTGCGGGACATCAGGATAAGCTCGCTCCCTCGAATCGGTGCGGCTTCGCGCGGCCTGACCATCGTGCGTTCTCTAACAGGGCGCGGCGGGACTGCCTATGCGGGGACGCCCGACAAAGACCGGCCTCTTCTGGACATTCGGATCAAATACCGGTGATTTGTAAGGCGTCCTTCGGGGTATGCCCAACCTCCGGGACCGCGATGCCGTCCGGACGTGTATCCCGGTGCGTCCGGTGTCCCCGCTCCAACGCAACGACGGCGCGGCCCCCGCGCCTCACAGCGTCGTCGGCTCGCACCTCCGGCGTTGTCGCACGCCTCCGGCAAAGCTATCCATGCAGGCGACCGAGGGGGGGCGATGGACGCGGAGATCGAGAGGCTGCGGCGCCGTGAGCGCGAACTCGAAGACCGCGTGATGCGCCTCGAAGCCGAGCGCGGCGATGGCCTGCGCCGGCCGAACGAGGGACAGCGAACGTCGGCGGCCTCCGCCGACCTGCTGTTCACGGCGGCGGAGAAGACCCGCATGCCGCAGATCATCACCGACCCGCACCAGACCGACAACCCCATCGTCTTCGCCAACCGAGCCTTCCAGAACCTCTGCGGCTACGAGGCCGCCGAACTTCTCGGCCGCAACTGCCGCTTCCTACAGGGGCCCGGCACCGACCCCACCGATATCGCCAAGGTTCGGGACGCCATCACGGCCCGACGCGACGTCGTCGTCGAAATCCTGAACTATCACCGCAACGGTACGCCGTTCCGCAACGAACTCTACGTCAGCCCGGTCTTCGACCCGAGCGGAGAGCTGCGCTATTTCTTCGCGAGCCAGCTCGACGTCACCCGCTTCCGGACCACGGAGGGCGTGCTGGCGGAGAGCGAGGCTCGATACCGCGCCCTGTTCGACGCCGTGGACAGCGGCTTCTGCATCGTCGAGATGCGCTTCGACGCGTCCGGCCAGGCCGTCGATTACCGCTTCGTCGAGGTGAACCCCGCCTTCGCCCTGCAGACGGGCCTGCGGGGCGCCGCCGGACGCTGGGTGAGCGAACTCGTGCCCGGTCTCGAACGCTTCTGGTTCGACACCTACGGGGAAGTCGCGCGCACGGGCCGACCCGTGCGCTTCGAGAGCAACGCCGTCGCCATGGGGCGCTGGTTCGACGTGCATGCCCTGCGGGTGGGCGAACCCGAGCAGCATCGCGTCGCCATCCTGTTCAACGACATCACCGACCGCCGCCGCCTCGAGAACCACCTCGAAGCCACCGCCCAGGAGCGCGCCGACGAGCGCGACATGGTGTGGCAGGCCAGTCGCGACCTCTTCGTCGTCTGCGGCTTCGACGGGATCTTCCGCAAGGCGAACACGGCCTGGACCGAAATGCTGGGCTGGAAGACCTCCGAGGTGGTGGGCCGCCGGTTCGATGCCCTCCTGCATCCCGACGACCTCCCGGAGGCCGACGCCGCCTTCCTGCGCGTGAGCGGCGGGATGCCCCTCACGGACATCGACGTGCGCGTCCGGGTGAAGGACGGCGGGTATCGCTGGATCTCGTGGAACGCCATCCCGCGACATGACCATTTCTACGCCGCCGGCCGCGACGTCACGGAACGCCGGGCCCTCGAAGAGCAACTGCGCCAATCCCAGAAGCTCGAGGCCGTCGGCCAGTTGACCGGGGGCGTCGCCCACGACTTCAACAACCTGCTGACGGTCATCAAATCCTCCTCCGACCTCCTGAAACGGCCGGACCTCGCCGAGGAACGGCGGCAACGCTACGTCGGCGCCATCTCGGACACCGTGGACCGGGCCGCGAAGCTCACCGGCCAGCTCCTCGCCTTCGCCCGCCGGCAATCGCTCCGCCCCGAAACCTTCGCGGCGGACCGCGCCGTGGCGTCCCTGGCCGACATGGTCCGCACCCTCGCGGGCGCCCGCATCCACGTTCACGTCGACCTGCCCGACGCGAAGACAAAGGACCTGCACATCAACGCCGATCCGAGCCAGTTCGACACGGCCCTGGTGAATCTCGTGGTGAACGCCCGCGACGCCATGGACGGTGAAGGCGACCTGCGCATCGGCCTGCGCCGCGCCTCCCGGATCCCCGCCGTCCGGGCCCACCCGGCCCAGGCCGGAGACTTCATCGCGGTGTCGATCTCCGACACCGGCTCGGGGATCGCGCCGGGGACGATGGACCGGATCTTCGAGCCGTTCTTCACCACGAAGGTGGTCGGTCAGGGCACCGGACTCGGCCTGAGCCAGGTGTTCGGGTTCGCCAAGCAATCCGGTGGCGAAATTCTCGTCGCAAGCGAAGTCGGCAAGGGCACCACCTTCACGCTCTACCTTCCGCGCGTCGCCGCCGTCGAGGCCGCCTCCCCTGTGTCCGAACCCGAGCCCCTCGCGGAGGGGCACGGCACCTGCGTCCTCGTGGTGGAGGACAATCTCGACGTCGGCGCCTTCGCCGAGCAGGCGTTGCGCGAACTCGGCTACTCCACGGTCTGGGCCACGGACGCCACGAAGGCCCTGGCCGAGATCGAGCGCATTCCCTACCGCTTCGAGGTGGTGTTCTCCGACGTGGTGATGCCGGGCATGAACGGGGTCGAGCTCGCGGGCGAGATCCGCCGACGCCGACCGGACATTCCGGTGGTGCTGGCTTCCGGCTACAGCGACGTCCTCGCCGCCGAGGGCACGCACGGGTTCGACCTCCTGCGCAAGCCCTACTCCGTCGCCGACCTGTCGCGGGTGCTCAGCCGGGCCGTCCACAACGCACGGGCGCGCCGCGGTTGATCCCTCGGGGCTGTCCCACCCCGAGGGCCAGGGTCGCCCCCCTCAAAGATGCGCCAGCACGGCGAGAAGGAGCAACGCGATGATGTTGGTGATCTTGATCGCCGGGTTCACGGCGGGGCCGGCGGTGTCCTTGTAAGGATCGCCGACGGTGTCGCCGGTCACCGCCGCCTTGTGGGCGTCGGAGCCCTTGCCGCCGTGGTGCCCGTCCTCGATGTACTTCTTGGCGTTGTCCCAGGCCCCGCCGCCCGACGTCATCGAGATCGCCACGTAGAGGCCGGTAAGAATGACGCCCAGCAGCGAGGCACCCACCGTGGCGAAGGCCTGGCTCTTGCCCGCGATGGCCTGGATCACGAAGAACAGCACCACGGGCGACAGCACCGGCAGGAGCGAGGGCAGGATCATCTCCTTGATCGCCGCGCGGGTGAGCATGTCGACGGCCCGGCCGTAATCGGGCCGGTCGCTGCCCGCCATGATGCCGGGTTTTTCGCGAAACTGGCGACGGACCTCTTCCACCACGGCGCCGGCGGCACGCCCCACCGCCGTCATCGCCATGCCGCCGAACAGGAACGGGATGAGCCCGCCGAGCAGCAGGCCGACCACCACGAAGGGGTTCGACAGGGAGAAGTCGACGGTCACGCCCTGGAAGAAGCGGTACTGCGTCGGGCTGGCATTCGCGATGAAGTAGTTGAGATCCGAGGTGTAGGCCGCGAACAGCACCAGGGCGCCGAGGCCCGCCGAGCCGATGGCGTAGCCCTTGGTCACCGCCTTGGTGGTGTTGCCCACCGCATCCAGCGCGTCGGTGGACTTGCGGACGTCCGGCGGCAGGCCCGCCATCTCGGCGATGCCGCCGGCATTGTCGGTGACGGGGCCGAAGGCGTCGAGGGCCACGATGAAACCCGCCAAGGCCAGCATGGCCGTGACCGCGATGGCGATGCCGAACAGGCCCGCCAGGGAATAGGTGCCGATGATGCCCGCCACGATGACGAGGGCCGGCAGCGCCGTCGATTCGAGGGAGACGGCCAGCCCCTGAATCACGTTGGTGCCGTGCCCCGTCACCGAGGCGTCGGCGATGGACTTGACCGGGCGGAAGTTGGTGCCGGTGTAGTATTCGGTGATCACCACGATGAGGGCGGTGATGACGAGGCCGATGACGGCGCAGCCCAGGAGCCCCCCGGAGGTGAAGCTCACGCCCGCATTGGTGGTGAAGACCGTCGAGAAGCCGCCGAATAGGGCGAGGTTGACGAGGGCGATGGCCACGATGGAGAGGAGACCGGCGGCGATGAGCCCCTTGTAGAGGGCACCCATGATCGATTGCTTGGGTCCGAGGCGCACTGCGTACGTACCCGCGATGGAGGTGAGGATGCAGGCCGAGCCGATGGCGAGGGGATAGAGCAGCATCGCCTCGAGGACGTTGCGACCCGCGACGTCGGTCTGGCCGGAGAAGAAGATCGCCGCCAGCACCATGGTGGCGACCACGGTGACCGCGTAGGTCTCGAACAGGTCGGCGGCCATGCCGGCGCAATCACCGACATTGTCGCCGACATTGTCCGCGATGGTGGCGGGGTTGCGCGGATCGTCCTCGGGAATTCCGGCCTCGACCTTGCCGACGAGATCGCCGCCGACATCGGCGCCCTTGGTGAAGATGCCGCCGCCCAGCCGCGCGAAGATCGAGATCAGGGAGGCCCCGAAGCCGAGGGCCACCAGGGCGTCGATGACCTCGCGACTGGCCGGCGCGAGGCCGGCGATGCGGGTGAGATAGGCGTAGTAGAGAGCGACGCCCAGCAGCGCGAGGCCGGCGACGAACAGGCCAGTGACGGCGCCCGACTTGAACGCCACGTCGAGGCCGGCGCCGAGGGAGGTCGAGGCGGCCTGCGCCGTGCGGACGTTGGCCCGCACCGACACGTTCATGCCGATGAACCCGGCCGCCCCCGAGAGGACCGCGCCGATGAGGAAGCCGATGGCGACCTTGAGGCCGAGGAAGAAGGCGAGCGCCACGAACAGGACCGCGCCGACGACCGCGATGGTGGCGTATTGGCGGCGCAGATACGCCTGCGCGCCCTCGGCGATGGCGCCCGCGATCTCCTGCATGCGCGGCGTACCGGCGTCGCGGCGCAGGACGTCGTTGATGGTGACGATGCCATAGGCGACGGCGCAGAGCCCGCCCAGAACGATCAACAGCAATGCGGTCATTCGTACCGTCCTTGAGTGATCTCGATGTGATCCGTCACCGTCGTGCTGGGCGGGGTTGTCCTGACTTCGAGCGCGTCATGGGACACGACGCCCGGCGGTGTGATCGCATTCCTCCCCGGAATTGCCCTCCTTGAGTGCCAAACTTCTCCGTCACGCGCAAATAAACAATCGCATACCGCACCGCGAATAGTTGTGCGACGCACAATGCCGCAAGTTTTCGCACCGCATCACTTCGTAGGGCGGCCGTCGATCGCGTGTATCCGGGCCGCGCCCGGGTCCTCACTGAGCGCGGGAGCTTAGGAAACTCTCGATTCCGCCGCATCGAGGCCGGGGCGACCCATGCGCCAGGCGAGACGCGCCGCCTCCAGGCCCCAGACCATCCCGAACATCATGTAGACGTGGCGCCACTTCTCGATGTCGATCTGAAACGCCTGGAGGAAGAACATGAACAGGGCCGGCCAGACGATCTGGGCATGGCGTCGAAACGGCGTGTCCTGCCGCATCAGGCGAAAACCGACGACGCCCGTCGCCAACACGAGGCCGAGGAACACCACGCCGCCGACCCAGCCGCCATTCGCGAAGCTGCCGATGTAGGAATTGTGCGGTTCGAGGCCGAAGTTCAGGCGCCAGCGCAGGGGACCCATGCCGAGGGGGTCCTCGATGAGCATGCCGAGGCCGCGGATCTGGTTGCCGAAGCGGCCGGTCTCCCCTTCGTCGTAATCCTGCGAGAGCGAGGCGCGCTTGGAGAACATCTCGGCCGTGTCGCCGATGGACAGGAGGCCGACGATGGCGAGCCCCGCGCCCAACACCGCGAGGGTGGTCAGCACAACGAGGCGCCGCCGCAGGGCGACGGAGCGGGTGGAGCGGAAGATCGACGCGACCATGAGGCCGACGGCGACGAGGCTGCCGCCCCACGAGCCGCGCGAGAACGACAGGAAGATGCCCGCCACGATGACGAGGAGCATGGCGAGGGCCACGAGGGGCCGGCGGGTGCTGCCCACCAAGAGTCCGTGCAGGAGGTAGAGGGCGCCGAGGGTGAGGAACGAGCCGAACACGTTGGGGTCCTGGAACGTGCCGGACGCCCGCCCGTATTTGTAGAACAGGTCTTCCGTGGGGATGTAGCCGAAATAGCCGACGATGCCGAAGGCGCTGGAGAGCAGGCAACTCGCCACGAAGGTCTTCAGGACGAGTTCCATGCGCGCGAGGGTCTCGTCGGAAAACAGCATCCCGAAGAACACGCCCGTGATCGCCAGATAGGCGAGCTGGACCGTCCAGGCGACGGAGAGCGGCTGATCGAGATACGGCAGCAGGGCGACGACGATGGCCCCGACATAGAGGACGAGAAGGCCGACGAACGGCACGAGGCCGCGATGCAGCCGCAGGCCCAGGCAGAGCCACAGCAGGATCGTCGGGATCGCCACCACGTCGTAGGGCGACGTGTCGGAGAAGGCGAAGCAGGCGAAGAACACGAACGCCACGAGAAGCAGGGTCGCGAAGCCCCGGATCGCCGACAGGATCGGGATGTTGGCCCACGCGCCGGCTTCCCAACGCGACGGGCGGGGCGCGATCGTGGACGCCATCGGTCTGACCACTCCGGCGGATCGGTGGATGGACCGTTCCTCAAGCGGGCATCAGACCCCGGATTGATTGAGATTTCGCGAAGGTGAAGTCCCTCTCAATCCAGGGACTTCACCAGGGCACGGAACTGGTCGCCGCGATCCTCGAAGCTCTTGAACTGGTCGTAGGACGCGCAGGCCGGCGAGAGCAGGACCACGGGTTCCGGCGCCGGGGACAGGGCCGCCGCCTCGGCCGCCGCCCGGGTCGCCGCGTCGAGGGTGCCGCAGCGGGTATAGGGCACCCGGCCCTCCAGGGTGGCGGCGAAGTCGTCCGTCGCCGCCCCGATGAGGTAGGCGTGGGCGACCCGGTCGAACAACGGAGCCAGCGGTTCGATGCCGCCTGCCTTGGCCTTGCCGCCGAGGATCCAGTGGATGTCGTGGAAGGCGGTCAGGGCCTTGTCCGTCGAATCGGCGTTCGTCGCCTTCGAATCGTTGACGAACAGCACGCGGCCGCGCCGGCCGACCTCTTCCATGCGGTGGGGCAGGCCGGGGAAGCTCTTCAGCCCCGCCGCGATGGCCTCCGGCCCGAGTCCCAGCGCGCGGACCACCGCGATGGCCACGGCGGCGTTCTGCCAGTTGTGGGCGCCCCGCAGGGTGCCGATGCCCGAAAGATCCGCGAGGCGCGTGCCGTCCGCCGCGAACACGGCGCCGTCGCGCGCCACGAGACCGCCTTCCGGCGCCGCATCCCCGACATGGATGCGCACGACGGACCCCGTGATCGCATCCGCGATGGCCCGGCTCGGCGTATCGTCGATCCCGACGACGGCGAGGTCCGACGCCATGACGAGGCGGGCCTTGATGCCGGCATAGAGGTCCAGGGTGCCGTGCCGGTCGAGGTGGTCCGGGGTGATGTTGAGGAGCACACCGACGCTGGGGTTCAATGACGGCGTCAGGTCGATCTGGAACGACGACAGCTCGATGACGTGGACCCGGTCCGGTGCGGGAGGCGCCAGGGACAGGATCGCGGTGCCGATGTTGCCGCCCATCTGCACGTCGCGCCCCGCCTGCGCGAGGAGATGCGCGATGAGGGCCGTGGTGGTGGACTTGCCGTTGGTGCCCGTGATGGCGACGAAGGGCGATTGCGGTGCGATCAAGGCCCGCTCACGGCAGAACAGTTCGACGTCGCCGATGATCGGAAGGCCGGCGGCATGGGCCCGTTCCACGGTCCAATGCGGCGCCGGATGGGTGAGGGGCACGCCCGGCGCGAGGATCAGCGCGGCGAAATGCGACCAATCGGCGTCGCGAAGATCCGCCGTGGCGATACCCTGGGCGGCGGCGCGCGCCATGCTGTCGGGGTTGTCGTCGCAGGCGAGAACCCGCGCGCCCCCGGCCTGGAGGCTGAGGGCGGTGGCGAGGCCGGAGCCGCCCAGGCCGAACAGGGCGACGGTGCGGCCGGCGAAGGTGGTGGCGGGGGTCATCAGCGCAGCTTCAGGGTGGCGAGGCCGGCGAGCGCCAGGATCACGGCGATGATCCAGAACCGGATCACGACCTGCGGCTCCTTCCAGCCCTTCTGTTCGAAATGGTGATGGATCGGCGCCATGCGGAACACCCGCTTGCCCGTGAGCTTGAACGACGCCACCTGGATGATCACCGACATCATCTCGAGGACGAACAGGCCGCCCACGACGGCGAGGACGATCTCGTGCTTCGTCGCCACCGCGATGGTGCCGAGCAAGCCGCCGAGCGCCAGGGAGCCGGTGTCGCCCATGAAGATCTGCGCCGGCGGCGCGTTGAACCACAGGAAGCCGAGGCCCGCGCCGATCACCGCGCCGCAGATAACCGCGAGTTCGCCGGTGTCGCGGACGTAGTTCACCTGGAGGTAGCCGGCGGTGAAGACGTTGCCCACGAGGTAGGCGATGACCCCGAACGTGCCGCAGGCGATCATCACCGGCACGATGGCGAGGCCGTCGAGGCCGTCGGTCATGTTCACGGCATTGCCGGCGCCAACGATGACGAAGGCGGCGAACAGCACGTAGAACCAGCCGAGGTTCAGGAGCGCATCCTTGAAGATCGGGAAGGCGAGGTGATTCTGCAGGGCGGGCGGTGAATAGACCGCCATCACGGTGCAGGCGGAAATCGCGATGCCGGCTTCGAGGAGCAGGCGGAACCGGCCCGAGAAGCCCTTGTGCGACTGCTTCGTCACCTTGAGATAGTCGTCGTAGAAGCCGATGGCGCCGAAGCCGAGGGTCACGGCCAGGACCACCCAGACGTAGTGGTTGCGCGGGTTGGCCCAGAGCAGGATCGCCACGATGGCGCCGGCCAGGATCATCAGGCCGCCCATGGTCGGGGTGCCGCGCTTGGTCAGCAGGTGGGATTGCGGCCCGTCCTCGCGGATGGGCTGGCCCTTGCCCTGGCGCAGGCGCAGGAGCGAGATGATGAGCGGCCCGAACCAGAACACGAACAGACCCGCCGTGAACAGCGCGCCGCCGGTGCGGAAGGTGATGTAGCGGAAGACGTTGAGGGCCGAGAGCGTACCGCTCAGTTCCGACAGGAGATACAGCATCCAGCACCCGGCCGCGGTTCAAAGGATTTCCGGGCATGGAGAGGACCGCGGGTCCCCTCCTCCCGGCCGTACCGGCCGCCCCTAACGCGCGAGCGCCTGAGACGGATCGGTTTGACCGGCGTTCGCGTACCGGGCTTTGAGGGCTTCGACAATCCGGCCCATGCGGATGCTGTTCGAACCCTTGACCATCACGGCGTCGCCGGGCCGCAGGGTGGCGAGCAGCGGATCCACGAGGTCCCCGGAGGCCGCCCCACAGGTGCCGCGCCGCGTCACGGGCAGCGCCTCGAACAGGTGGCGCATCAGGGGACCGGCGGTGAACACGAGGTCGATCCCGGCGGCCTCGACGGCGCCGCCGAGGTCGCGATGGTGGTCCTCGCCCGTCGCCCCGAGCTCCAGCATGTCGCCGAGCACGGCGATGCGGCGACCGCGCGGACCGGTCTCGATGGCCGCCAGGGTGGCCAGAGCCGCCCGGATGGAGGCCGGGTTGGCGTTGTAGCTTTCGTCCACGAGGAAGGCTTCGCCCTCCCCGATCCGAAGGGCGGTGCGCTCTCCGCGCCCCACGGGCGGTCGTAGGGCGGCGAGGGAGAGGGCGGCCAGGGCGAGATCCGCCCCCAGGGCATGGACCACCGCCATGACGCCCAGCGAATTCATGGCCGTGTGCCGGCCCGGCGTTCCGAGCTGGTAAGTGACCGGAATGCCCATGACCACGGCATCGACCACGGAGAGGTCGGGCCGCAGGACGATACGGGAGGCCCGGACATCGGCCTCGGGATGCTCGCCGAACGTCACGACCCGCCCGGCGGCCGAGGCCTGGGCGTGGGCGAGCAGCCGCGCGAACTGCGGGTTGTCGCGGTTGAGGATCGCGGTGCCGCCGGGACGGAGCCCCGAGAAGATCTCGCCCTTGGCGTCGGCGATGGCCGAGAGGGACGCGAAATGCTCGATATGCACCGGTTCGACGGTGGTCACGAGGGCGATGCCCGGCCGCACCATGGCGGTGAGGGGCACGATCTCGCCGCCGTGGTTCATGCCGATCTCGAACACGCCGTAGGCAGCATCCGCCGGCATCCGCGCCAGGGTGAGGGGCACGCCCCAATGGTTGTTGTAGGAGGCGACGGAGGCATGGGTCGGCCCCTGGGCGGACAGGACATGCCGCAGGGCTTCCTTCGTGCCGGTCTTGCCCACCGAGCCCGTGACGGCGACGATGCCGGCATGAGACCGGGCGCGAGCGGCACGGCCGAGGGCTTGCATGGCGTCGAGAACGGGATCGTCGCTCACCCCGGAGACGGCCAGGACCGCCCCCGCCCCGGAGAATTCCGCCGCCCGGTCCGCCGCCACCACGGCGGCCCCCGCGCCCCGCGACAGGGCATCCCGGACGAAGTCGTGCCCATCGCGCGCCTCGCCCCGGATGGCGAAGAACAGATCGCCGGGCTGCAGGCTGCGGGTGTCGATGGAGGCACCCGTGATCGGCTTCGGGGCGCCGTGCAGGGTGCCGCCGGTGGCGGCTTCCAAGGCTTGGGGCGACCAGAGCGGGGATAGGTCGGTCATGCTTGGCGTTCCGCGATCGCAGCCCGGAGGATGTCGTGATCCGAGAAAGGCAGGACCTGTGATCCCACGATCTGGCCGGTTTCATGGCCCTTGCCGGCCACCACGAGGACATCGCCCGGAGAAAGCGCCCGCACGGCCGCGCGGATCGCCTCGGCGCGGTCGCCGATCTCGGTGGCGTTAGGAGCCGCCGCCAGGATCTCGGCGCGGATCGCCGCCGCGTCTTCCGAGCGCGGATTGTCGTCGGTGACGATGGTCCAGTCGGCGGCCTGCGCCGCGATGGCACCCATGATCGGGCGCTTGCCTCGGTCGCGGTCGCCACCGCAGCCGAACACGCAGACGAGGCGGCCCGTCACGAACGGGCGCAGGGCCGAGAGGACGCCTTCGAGGGCCTCGGGCTTGTGGGCGTAATCGACGAGGCAGAGGGCGCCGTTCACCTCGCCGATGCGCTCCATGCGGCCAGGTACGCCGGTGAGGTGTTCCAGCGCCGCGATCACGCCCGCCGGATCGGCTTCCCCGGCCGGGGTCGCCAGGGCGAGGCCGGCAGCCAGCAGGGCATTCTCCACCTGGAACCCGCCCACGAGGGGAAGCCGAACCGTATACTCGGTTGGCCCTTCGAGGCCGGGCGCCACGAGGTGCAGCTCCTGACAGAACCCTTCCGCCTGCGCCGACAGGAGCTGGACTGTCTCGCCGGCCTCACCCGTGGTCATGACGTGGAGCCCCCGCGCGAGGGCGGCGGCGGCCACCACCTTGGCGAAGGCGCCGTCGGCGTTGATGACCGCCGGAATGCCCGGCTGGGCCAGGGCCGTGAACAGGCGCAACTTGGCGGCGAGGTAATCGTCGAGGGTGGTGTGATAATCGAGGTGGTCGCGCCCGAGATTGGTGAAGCCGACGGCCGAGAGTTCGACCCCGTCGAGGCGACGCTGCACGATGCCGTGGGAGGACGCCTCCATGGCGAGGGTCTCGATGCCGTCGTCGGCGAGCCGCGCCAGGGTGGCGTGCAGGGTGACGGGGTCCGGCGTCGTGAGCGAGCCGTAGGTGGCGCCGCGATTCGTGACGATGCCCACCGTCCCGAGGCTCGCCGCGTCGCGGCCGAGGCGGGACAGGATCTGGCGCACGAAGTCGGTGACCGAACTCTTGCCGCTGGTCCCGGTGACGGCGACGATCTCGGCCGGTTGACGGCCGGCGAGGCGGCTCGCCGCGAGGGCGAGGCTCCGGCGCGCGTCGGCGACGGCGACGTACGGCACCGTGCCGATACCCTCGGGCTTCTTCTTGCCTTCGCCCACCACGGCGACGGCCCCGGCCGCGACGGCCCCGGCGGCGAAGCGGCGGCCATCTGCGGCGGTGCCGGGGACCGCGACGAACACGAAACCAGGCGCGACGGCGCGGGAATCCGCCGTCAAACCCGAGACCGGCGTGGCGTTGCCGGCGGCCTCGGGGAACAGGGTACCGAGGGTTTGGGCAGTCATCGTCCGTCCACCTGGGTGGCATGATAGGCGCCGAGCTTCACCATGAGGGGGAAGGGCTTGGCGGGGGGATCGAATTGCGGCGGCAGGCCGAGGATCGGAGCCACGCGCTCGATGACGCGGCCGGTCACCACGCCGGAGTTCCAAGCGGCGGTGGCGTAGGTGCCGGATTCCGCCGCCACGGCCTGGGGCTCGTCCATGATGGTGACGAAGAGGTATTTCGGCTTGTTCATGGGGGACGCGGCCATGAAGGTCGTGAACAGCCGGTTCTTCACGTAGCGCCCGTGGATCACCTTCTCGGCGGTGCCGGTCTTGCCGCCGACATAGTAGAGCGGGATCGACGCCTTCTTGGCCGAGCCCTCCACCGCGTTGAGGCGCATGATGAAGCGCATGGCCTCGCTGGTTTCGGGCTTCAGGACCCGGGTCGCCTTGGCGAGGGCGTCGGCTTCCGTGGTCTTCAGAAAGGTCGGCACCATGAGGTTGCCGCCGTTGGTGATGGCCGCCACCGCCGCCGCCGCCTGGATCGGCGCCACGGCGAGGCCGTGACCGAACGCGATGGTGATGGTGTTGATCTCGGTCCAGCGCGAGGGAACGATGGGCTCGGCGCTCTCGGGCAGTTCCGTCCGCATCCGGTCGGTGAGGCCCATCTTCTTCAGGAACGCCTTGTGGCCGGGCACGCCGATGCCGAGCGCCATCTTGGCCGAGCCGATGTTCGACGAGTGGGTGAATACCTCCGGCATGGTGATGACGCGGTTGGTACCGTGATATTCGTGGATCTTCTGGCGGCCCCAGTTCAGCACGCCGCCCCGGGTGTCGAAGGTCGAATTGACGTTGTACTTGCCGGAATCGAGCGCCATGGCGAGGGTCATCGCCTTGAAGGTCGAGCCCATCTCGTAGACGCCCACATTCATGCGGTTGATGCGGTCGGGGTTGAGGGCGTCGGCCGGATCGTTGGGGTCGAAATCCGGCAGGGAGGCCAGGGCGATCACCTCACCGGTGGTGACGTCGAGGATCATGCCGGCGGCGGCCTTGGCGCTGAAGTGCTCGACACCCCAGGCGAGTTCGTCGCGCAGGGCGAACTGCGCCCGGAGGTCGATGGAGAGCTGCACCGGCTGGAGGTCGGTCTGCTTGGCCACGAGGCCGAACTCGTTCAGGGCCTTGTTGCCCTGGCGGTCGATGTACTTCTCGATGCCGGCGATGCCGACGTTGTCGAGGTTGGTGACACCGAGGATGTGGGCGGCCGCGACCCCGTTGGGATAGACGCGCTTGTGGTCGGGCAGGAAGCCGATGCCGGGAATGCCGAGGCGGTGGACCTCCGCCTGCTGCTTCGGGGTGATCTCGCGCTTGACCCAGACGAAGCCCTTCTCCTTGCCCGTCGAGGCGAGACGGGCCGAGAGCTTGGTCCGCAGGTCGTTGGCGTTGAGGCCGGGCAGGACGGCGGTGAGGAGTTCCACCGCCTCGTCCTTGTCGGCGATGTTGCGCGGCTCGGCGAAGACCGAGACCGTGCGGATATCCGTGGCGAGGATCTCGCCGTTGCGGTCGACGATATCGGGCCGGATCGCCGTGGTGGCGGCGGCGGCGACGCGCTTGTCGGAATTGTCCGTTTCGGGAAACGCCGCGAGATACACGAGGCGGACCCCGATGGTCATGAACACGGCGGCGAAGCCGAGGCCGACGAGGCCGACACGCGCGTAGCTGCGCTCGATGGCGAGATGAAACATCGCCCGCAGGAGGGTCATGGCCGCGTTGGGACGCGCCGCAGGCGCGGGGTCGGCCACGGGCCCCTCGACGGCTTCGGTCTCGGACGGAGCGGACTCCGAAAAAACGTCTTGCGACACGGGTGCTACCTCGAAGCCGTGGTCGGGGTCTTGGTGGTGGTCGTGCGGGTCGTGCTGGTGCGGGTCGTGATCGAGCCCGTGGTGCGTGGCTCGTTGGCGCCGGGCTTCTCCTTCGGGGTCGCGGTAGCGGCGAGGAGACGGCCGATCTCGTCGCCGCGGTCGGGGCGCTCGGGCAGGTCGGACAGGCGGCCGAGATGGCTCGTGCCGATGGGCTCCAAGGCGAGGTGTCGCTCCACGGCCTTCTGCAGGCGGTCGGGCCGCGTGAGCAGCTGCCACTCGGCGCGCAGGACGGCGATGGCCTGGCGCTCGCGATGCAGCTGGGTACGGGCCTTCGAGACCTGACCGGCCTGATACAGCGTGTCGTACTTGATGGAGTAGGCGTAGATCGCCGAGCCGATGAGGCCCAGGACCGCCAGGACGTTCAGCAAACGGATCACCGGCGCGCGCTCCTGCCTGTCCGCTCCGGCAGAGCCGCGAGGGTCTCGATGGCGGCCAGGGGCGCGGGCGCAGGCGCGTCCGTGCGTTCCACCGCGCGCAGCTTGGCCGAGCGGGCCCGCGGGTTGGCGAAGGTCTCGGAGTCGGTCGGCAGCACCGGCCCCTTGGTCACGGCGGTGAAGCTGCGGGGGGCCGGCGCTTCGAGGCTCGGGAGGTGCCGTGACCCTTGGGCCGCCCGGCCGCTGCGGGCCGAGAAGAACTGCTTGACGATGCGGTCTTCCAGGGAATGGAAGGTGACGACGGCGAGGCGGCCGCCGGGGCGCAGGATGCGCTCGGCCGCGTGCAGGGCCTGGACGAGTTCGCCGAGTTCGTCGTTCACCGCGATGCGCAGGCCCTGGAACGTCCGGGTCGCCGGGTGGATACCGCTCGCCGGATCGGCCCAGACCACGCTGGCGACGATCTCGGCCAAGGCCGCCGTGGTCTCGATGCGGCCCTTGCGGCGGGCCTCCACGATGGCGCGCGCCACGGCCCGTGAGCGGCGCTCCTCGCCGTAATGATAGATGATGTCGGCCAGATCCCCTTCCTCGGCCTCGTTGACGAGGTTGGCGGCGCTGCGCCCGGCGCGCTCCATCCGCATGTCGAGGGGGCCGTCGTGGCGGAACGAGAAACCGCGCTCGGCCTGGTCGATCTGCATGGACGAGACGCCGATATCGAGGACGACGGCATCGGCCTGGGGCCAGCCGGCCTCTCGCACGCAGGCATCGAGGCTGCCGAAGCGCCCCGGCACCAGGGTGAGCCGGCCCTGCGCCGCCGCCACGGTGGGGGCGCCGTCCGCGATGGCACCGGGATCGCGGTCGATGGCCAGCACGTGCACGGACGGGTCGGCGCCGAGCATCGCGCGAGTGTAGCCGCCGGCCCCGAAGGTGCCGTCCACCGCCAGGGTCCGGCCCGGCAGATCGAGGGCGCTCAGAACCTCGGCGAGCAGGACTGGAATATGCGGCCCCCCATCGGTCTGGGGCCTGGGCTCGCGCCCGCGCTTCATCGCGTCACCCGGACGATCGGCGCGTGGAGGGGAGAGGAACTGAGCGTCGAAGACGCGACGGGGATGGAGCCGCGCATGCGTCCCTTCCAGCTGGCGGGGCCGCCCTGGGGCGGCACGGAGAGACGGGGCATCACCGGCATGGCGGCGCGCGCGATCGCTCACACGAACGCCGGCCCGACGATCTCGGGATGCGTCCGTCGATCCGAAAATCGCCGCTGACGGGATGAATCGGGGTACCATGGGCCTCTGAGCGCCGTCAACGAACGGGCCCGCACGCGATGGACCCGTGTCGATCAGACCTCAGCAAGGTTAACCGAGGGTGAGTTTTTGGTGCGAAGGTGTGGTCATCGTGGCGAATGACGCGGCGCGGGTGCCCCCGGGGCGGGGCGCGCCATCGAAGGACAACTGGATCAGTCGGCCTTTAAGCCGGGTTCTGTAGGGCCTGGACGACCCTTGCGGGTCCTCCCGACGTGGCGGCCATTCCTCTGGGACGCGCGTTGCCGACGCGCCTCGAGCAACCAACCCGGGCGACGGGCCTGGAGAGAAGCCTGACGGGTTGCGAGACCCGTCCTGTCGCCCCTATTCGGTCTTGCTCCCGGTGGGGTTTGCCGTGCCGTCCGCGTTGCCGCGTCCGCGGTGCGCTCTTACCGCACCCTTTCACCCTTACCGCGGATCGGCTCGCGCCGATCCGCGGCGGTCTGCTCTCTGTGGCACTGTCCCTGGGGTCGCCCCCGCCGGACGTTATCCGGCACCGTCTCTCCATGGAGCCCGGACTTTCCTCCCCGGACATGACGCCCGGAGCGGCCGCCCGGCCGACTGATCCGCGGCGGATGTGCGCCGGGTAACGCCGCGAGGTCAAGCGGCCGGTCGTAGGTGCAGCGATCATCGCACGATCCCGGGCCGGATGGTGATCCGGCCCGGGATCGCGAAAACGCTCACCAGGAGCCGGTGTTCTCCATGGACACCCACGGCTCCTGCGGCGGCTTGGCCTCGCCCTTCTGCAGCAGCTCGATGGAGATGCCGTCCGGGGATTTGACGAAGGCCATGTTGCCGTCGCGCGGGGGCCGGTTGATGGTGATCCCGGCGGCCTGGAGCTTCGCGCAGAAAGCGTAGATGTCGTCGACCTCGTAGGCGAGGTGGCCGAAATTGCGCCCGCCCGTATAGGTCTCCGGGTCCCAATTGTGGGTCAATTCGATCACCGGCGCCTGTGTTTCGCGGGCGGTCGCCGCATCTCCGGGCGCGGCCAGGAACACGAGGGTGAAGCGGCCCTTCTCGTTGTCGATGCGGCGGACCTCCGTGAGGCCGAAGGTATCGACATAGAAGGCCAGCGCTTTGTCGAGATCCGCCACGCGGACCATGGTGTGCAGGAAACGCATCGTCTGGAACTCTCCTGTTGCTGTCGGCCTATGTGGGCGCCGGGGGAGCCCCGTCAACGTCGTGCATGGCACGCCGGGCGGCCGATGCGTTGCGCGCGGACGATAAGCGATTCAAGAGGGAGACCGGCGACCGAACGAGGCATCCATGCGCACCGAAACCCCGATCCCGATCCGGCTCGCAGATTACCGTCCTGCCGACCACCTCATCGACCGGGTCGCCCTCGACATCAGCCTGGACGCCCATGCGACGCGGGTGACCGCGACCTTGAACCTCCGGCCCAATCCGGCCGGTCAACGGGGCGCGGACCTCGTCCTCGACGGCGAGGATCTCACGCTCCTGTCCATCGAACGCGACGGCGTCGCCCTGGCGCCCGACGCCTATACGGTGACGGACACGAGCCTCACCCTCCGCCAACCGCCGGCCGAGCCCTTCACCCTCACGATCCGCACCCAGATCGATCCGACGGCCAACACCCGCCTCATGGGCCTCTACCGCTCGAACGGCGTCTACTGCACCCAGTGTGAGGCCGACGGCTTCCGCCGGATCACCTATTTCCTCGACCGGCCCGACTGCCTGGCCGTCTACACCACCCGCATCGAGGCGGACCGTGGGGAAGCGCCCGTGCTGCTGGGCAACGGCAATCCCGTCGAGGCCGGGGAAGCGGGGCCGGGGCGGCACTACGCCGTCTGGCACGATCCCCATCCGAAGCCCGCCTATCTTTTCGCCCTCGTGGGCGGACGCCTCGACCGGCTGGGGGGCGCGTTCACCACCCGCGACGGCCGTGCCGTCGAACTCGGCATCTATGTCGAGCCCGGCAAGGCAGAGCGCGCGGCTTACGCCCTCGACGCGGTCATCCGCTCCATGGCCTGGGACGAGAAGGCGTTTGGCCGGATCTACGACCTCGACGTCTTCAACGTCGTCGCCGTGTCGGACTTCAACATGGGGGCCATGGAGAACAAGGGACTCAACATCTTCAACGACCGCTACGTGCTGGCAAGTCCCGAGACGGCGACGGACGCCGATTACGCCGCCATCGAAGCGATCATCGCCCACGAGTACTTCCACAACTGGTCGGGCAACCGCGTCACCTGCCGGGACTGGTTCCAGCTCTGTCTTAAAGAGGGGCTGACGGTCTTCCGCGACCAGGAATTCTCCTCCGACATGCGCTCGCGGGCGGTTCACCGCATCGGTGAGGTCCGCACCCTGCGGGCGCGGCAGTTCCCCGAGGATGCCGGCCCCCTCGCCCACCCGGTGCGTCCGCAACAATACGCCGAGATCAACAACTTCTACACGGCTACCGTCTACGAGAAGGGCGCCGAGATCGTTCGGATGCTGCGCACGCTCCTCGGCGCCGAGACCTTCGCCCGTGGCATGGACCGCTACTTCGCGGATTGCGACGGCACGGCCGCCACGGTCGAGGATTTCCTCGCCGCCTTCGCCGCCGTCTCGGGCCGCGACCTCGCCGCCTTCGCGCGCTGGTACGACCGCCCCGGCACCCCGGTGGTGACCGTCGCGGGCGAACACGACGCGGCGACCGGGACCTATACCCTGCACCTGCGCCAGGAGCTTCCTCCCGGTCCCGCTCGGAAGGAAAGCGCGGGCGAAACCGACGCGGCCCCGGCCCTCGTGATTCCCGTGGCCCTCGGCCTCGTCGGACCGCAGGGTGTGCTGCGCGACGCCGTGAGCGACCGGGTGCGGGACGGCGTCTTCGTGCTCGAGCGGACCACCGACACGGTCACGTTCCGCAACGTCCCCGTCGCTCCGGTGGTGTCCCTGTTCCGAGGCTTCTCCGCTCCGGTTCGGGTCGCGACGGAGGCGACGGAAGCCGACCGCCTCATTC
The DNA here is from genome assembly GCF_900113485.1 of Methylobacterium gossipiicola. Taxonomy (GTDB): domain Bacteria; phylum Pseudomonadota; class Alphaproteobacteria; order Rhizobiales; family Beijerinckiaceae; genus Methylobacterium; species Methylobacterium gossipiicola. Next base: position 9,227 of record NZ_FOPM01000016.1, on the reverse strand, counting down.
TCCTCGCCCAGGACACCGACCCGTTCAACCGCTGGCAAGCCGCGCAGGATCTCGCGATGGCGCACCTCGTCGCCGGTTCGCGTCCCGAATCCCAGCGGCCAAATCCTGATGGCTTCGTCACCGCCCTCGGGAGATTCCTCGATGGCGAAGCCCTGTCCGACCCCGCTTTTGCCGCCCTCGTCCTGACGGTTCCGAGCGAAAGCGACATCGCCCATGCGCTCGGCGACACCATCGACCCCGACGCGATCCACCAAGCCCGCGACGACCTTCGCCAAAGCATCGGCACGGGCCTTTTCGCGCGCCTGACACGCCTGCGCGACGACCTCTCGGACCCCGCCGGAACGCCGTTCTCACCGGATGCCGCCTCGGCCGGCCGCCGGGCCCTGCGCAATGTCGCCCTCGACCTCATCGCCGCGGCCGATCCGCAGGAAGGGACAGCCCGGGCGGAAAGGCAGCTCGCGGCGGCCACCACGATGACGGACCGCCTCGCCGCCCTCTCGGTTCTCGCCCTGATTCCGGGGCCGGCGCGTGAAGCGGCCCTAACGGCCTTCGCCGAGCGCTACGCCGACGAGCCCCTGGTGCTGGACAAATGGTTCGCGATCCAGGCCACCATTCCGGAGGACGAGACCCTCGACCGGGTGCGCCGACTTCAATCCCACCCGGCCTTCGCCATGACCAACCCGAATCGCGTGCGCTCCCTGGTCGGCAGCTTCAGTGCGGCCAATCCGACCCAGTTCAACCGGGCGGATGGAGCCGGCTACGATTTCCTCGCCGAGACCGTGCTCGCCCTCGATCCCACCAATCCCCAGATCGCCGCGCGGCTCCTCACGGGGTTCGGTTCCTGGCGGATGCTCGAACCGGGACGGCAAGCCAAGGCGGCTCAATCACTTGCGGCGATCGGCGCGCGTCCGACCCTGTCCCGGGACGTTTCCGACATCGTCGGACGCATGAGAAATTCCGGCAAATCCCTGACTTGACAGTATGAATCCCCGCCCTAAGCCTCCTTCCGATCTGGGTGAGCCGGGCCGTCTTCCGCCCGTCGGGGGCCAAAAAGGCGTGGACAACGCGCCCTTGAAAATGGTGATATGAATACGAGTCGGAGCGCGGCACGACCGCGCCTCCGCGACGAATCATCCTGGTTGCGGAGTGACATCATGCTGGAGGCGGATTCCGCTTCCCTCTCCGCGCGTGCGGATACGATTCTCGGCATTCACCGTCCGCAGACCCCCACGCACATCCGTTTCGTGCGGGCGGAAACGTGGCTGCGCGTGGCCTTGCCGGCCCTGCTCACCGCCTTCCTTGTCTGCCTTGCGACGGTGGAAGGCTTACACCTGAGCACGCAGCGCCAGGAATCGATCCGGCACGCGGCCACCGATATCGAGGCCATGGCTCGGCTCGTGGCCGCCGCCATCGGCCAGGGCGCGGCGACACAGGGCGAACTCAAGGACCGGCTGGCGGGCCTTCTTCCCCATTCCGGGATAATGGACCGCCGCCAGATCCTCGTCCTCGATGCGGACAGCACCATCGTGGCGTCCACGCCCCCGTTGAGCGGCGAGCGCATGAACCTCGGCGAGATCGGCGATCTGCAGGCCCTCGTCATCCTGCGCGAGCGGGCCGGTGTGATGGCCATCACGCTGGCCGATGGCAGCCCAGCCCTCGCCGCCCTGCGCAGCCTGCCGGGCGCGCAAGGTCAGGTCGTTGTGCTGCAGTCCCTGGCAGCGGTCACCGCCGCCTGGACGGCGCAGACGCGCAACCACGTCATCCTGCTGAGTGCCGCCGCCCTCGTCATCATCGGCACCGGCATCGCCTACGTCCTCCAAACCCGTCGGGCCTATGCCGTCGATCGGGTCTGCGAACAGATAAAGCAGCGCCTCGATACGGCGCTGGGCCGCGGGCGCTGCGGCCTGTGGGATTGGGATATTCCCCGCGGCCGGATCTACTGGTCGGATTCCATGTACGCCCTGCTGGGCTATCGTCGGGAACGTGAGTTCCTGTCCTTCGGCGACGTCAACGCCCTCGTGCATCCCGACGACGGCGATCTCTACAGCCTCGCCCGTCACCTCGCCGCCAGCCAATCCACCGTGGATCACGAATTCCGCATCCGGTCGGCCTCCGGCGTCTGGCTGTGGATGCGGATGCGGGCCGAGATCGTCACCGATACGGTGATGGGGGGGCGCCACCTCGTGGGCATCGCCCTCGACGTCACCGAGCAGCGAACCCTGGCCGAACTCAACGCGACGGCGGACATGCGCCTGCGCGACGCCGTCGAGGCGATCTCGGAAGCGTTCGTCCTGTGGGATACGAGCAATCGCCTCGTCCTATGCAACTCGAAATTCCGCGACCTTCACGCCCTCGGTCCGGACGTGGCGGTGCCGGGGCGGCGCTACGCCGAGATCATGGGGCGCGGTGTTCTCCCCTCGATCCGCCGCGAGATGCGCGAACTGGAACATGCGGGCGCCACCGCCCGGACCTTCGAGGCCGAACTCACGGACGGGCGCTGGCTACAGATCAGCGAGCGGCGGACCAAGGACGGCGGCTACGTCTCCGTCGGCACCGACATCACGAGCCTCAAACGTCATCAGGAGCAACTCGTGGCATCCGAGCGCGAGCTCATCGCCACGGTCAGGGATCTGAAGCGCTCGCGCCGGACCCTGGAACTCCAGACCCAGCAGCTCGCGGACCTCGCCGAGCGCTACCTCGATCAGAAGGCCCAGGCCGAGACGGCCAACCAGGCCAAGTCCGAATTCCTGGCCAACATGAGCCACGAGTTGCGCACGCCCCTCAACGCCATCATGGGCTTTGCCGAACTCATGCAAACGGGTGTCTACGGCGCCCTCGGCTCACCCCGCTACACCGAGTATTGTCAGGACATCCGCACGAGCGGCCACTACCTCCTGTCGGTCATCGACGACATCCTGAACATGTCGCGGATCGAATCCCATCGCGTGAAGCTCGTGCGCCGCGAGATCGCCCTGCCGGCGGCCATCGAGGCGGCCCTGAAGCTTGTCGCCGAGCCGGCCCGGGCCAAGGCTCAGACGATCCAGGTCGACCTCGTCGCGGGTCTCAGCCTGATGGTCGACGAGCGCGCGCTGCACCAGATCCTCCTCAACCTCCTCCAGAATGCCGTGAAATTTACGCCCGAAGGTGACGGCCGGATCATCGTGAAGGCCCGGCCCTCGGGGGATTCGGTGAACATCTTCATCGAAGATTCGGGCATCGGCATTCCAAAAGCGGCTCTGCGGCGTCTCGGAACCCCGTTTCAGCAGGTGGAGACCAACCTCACCCGCACCTATCAGGGCTCGGGTCTCGGCCTCGCCATCGCCCGCTCCATGGCCGAATTGCATGGCGGCTCCCTGCGCCTGCGCTCGCAGGAAGGCTTGGGTACCATCGTCCTCGTCCGCCTCCCGGCCCCGACCCCGGAGCGCTTGCGCGACGCCGCCATCGAGGCATCGCAGACAGCGATCGCCGCGCTTCCAGCCGTGGCCGCGCCGCGCGGCTCCCGGATGGACTCGGCCCTCGCATAAACGCTCCGGTCAGGCGAGCAGCCGGTCGAACAGGCTGCGCACTTCGGCCCGGTGTTCGTCGAGGCGCACCCTCAGATGGGTCGCATCCGGCATACCCAGGGCCACGGCGAGACGGGTCAGGGCCACGGTCGAAGCCTGGGCCGGCTCCCCCGCCACCATCAGCCGTTGCCACTGCAGCACGTCGTCGAACTGGCGATAGGCACTGCCCAGGCGCTCGCCCTCGTCGTGGGTCAAGAGCCCATACCCGCTCGCCCGCGCCAGAACCTCCGGTGCCGGAAGCCCCAAGAGATCCGGGAAACGGGCCCCCTGCGCGAGGACGAGGGCCTGCGCCAGGAAATCGAGGTCGAGGAGGCCGCCGGGCGCGAGCTTGAGGTCGAGGGGACCGGCATCGCCCTTCGACTCGGCCACCAGCGTCCGCATGGCCCGCACGGCATCATACACCGTGGACGCTTCACGCGGCCGGGTCACGACGGCCCGGACGATGTCGAGCACCTCGGCGCCGAGGTCGGCGTCGCCCGCGATCACGCGGGCGCGGGTCAGGGCCATATGCTCCCAGAGTTCGGCCTCGGTCTCGTAATAGGCCCGGACGCCGCGCAGTTGCACCGCCACCGGCCCCTGCCCGCCGCCGGGCCGCAGGCGCAGATCGACCTCGTAGAGGTGGCCGCGTCGGGTCGGTACCGTGAGGGCGGCGACGAGGCGCTGGGTCAGGCGGTTATAGGCCACGGCCGCATCGAGGGGACGCGGCCCGACACTCCTGCGGTCCTGGGGATCGAAATCGTACACCACGACAAGGTCGAGGTCGGATTCGGCCGTGAGCTGATACGAGCCGAGGCGTCCCATCCCCAGAACCACGAGGCGTCCGCCCGGGACCGCCCCATGCTCCGCGAAGAACGCCCGCGACACCTCCTCGGTGGCGGCCGCCACCACCGTATCGGCGAGGGTCGAATAGGCCCGGCCCGCCTCGGCAGGCGCCAGGATGCCGGAGAGCAGGCGCGCGCCCGTGAGGAAACGCAAATGCCGGGCGGCATCGCGGCTGCGGTCGAGAAAATCCTCGTGGCCGGAGGGACGCCCGAGCAGGGCCTGAAAATGCGCGGCGATGCCGCCGGGTTCGGGGGGCGGGGCGGCGAAATCCGGCTCCAGTACGGCATCGAGCACATGCGGACTGAACGAAACGGTCTCGGCGAGGCGCGGCGCCGTGCCGAGGAGATCGGCGAAGAGCAGGCGCAGGCGCTCGTTGGAGCGCAGGATGGTGAGAAGTTCGAGGGCGGCCGGCATCCGGGTGAACGCCCGGTCGAGGGTCTCGAGGGCGGCATCGGGATCGGCCGTGCCACCCAACGCCTGCATCAGGGCCGGCACGAGTTCGGTGAGAACCTCGCGGGCGCGAGCGGTGCGCACGGCCGGACGGCGCCCGAAATGCCAGCCCCGCACCGTCTCGACGGCCCGTTCGGGCTCGCGGAATCCGAGGGTCCGCAGGGTCGCGAGGGTGGCGGGATCGTCGCCGGTCCCGCTGAAGACGAGGTCGCCCACCGCCACCGACAGGTCGGGCTCCGCCTCGAACAGCAGGGCGTAATGCGCCTGGACCCGGCGGGCCTGTCGCAGGAGCGCCGCTCCGAAATCCCCCAGGGTCGCGAAGCCGGCAAAACGCGCGAAGCCTTCGAGTTCCGCCGGCTCGGTGGGCAGGCGCTGGGTCTGCTCGTCGCGCACCATCTGGATACGATGCTCGATGGTGCGCAGAAAATCGTAGGCTTGCGCCAACTCGTCCCGCGCCGTCGCGTCGATCCAGCCCTCGTCCGCGAGGGCGCTGAGCATCTCCACCGTACGGCGTCCGCGCAGGGCCGGACGGCGTCCGCCGAAGACGAGTTGCTGGGTCTGGACGAAGAACTCGATCTCGCGGATGCCGCCGCGCCCGAGCTTGATGTCGTGCCCGGCGACCGCCAAGGTATCGTGGCCGCGCACGGCATGGATCTGCCGCTTCATGGCATGCACATCGGCGATGGAAGCGAAATCGAAGTATTTGCGCCACACGAAGGGACGCAGATCGTCGAGGAAGCGTTGGCCCACCGCGCGGTCGCCGGCGATGGGCCGCGCCTTGATGTAGGCCGCCCGCTCCCAGTTCTGACCGAGATTTTCGTAGTACGAATAAGCGGCATTGAGCGACACGGCCGTGGGCGTCGAGCCGGGGTCCGGCCGCAGGCGGTAGTCGACCCGGTGCACGTAGCCGTCGGCCGTCCGCTCCTGCAGCAGCCGGGCGATGCCCTGGGCCAGCTTGGCGAAGAACGGCCCCGCCGCCAGCCCCTCCTTCAGGGGCGCGAGGGCGGGATCGAAGAACACCACGAGGTCGATGTCGCTGGAATAGTTCAGCTCCCCCGCGCCGTGCTTGCCGAGAGCCAGGATCACGAGACCGGAGCCGGTTTGGAGATCGCCCGGATCGGCGGGGCGGAATCGCCCGAGGGCCGCCGCCTCGGCCAGGAGTGCGTCGGCGGCGGCCTGCACGGAGGCATCGGCGAAATCGGAGAGCGCCGCCGTCACCGTGGCGAGGGGCCAGAGGCCGCCGAGATCGGCCAGGGCCACGAGCAACGCGTGCTCGGCACGGTTCAGCCGGAGGGCGCGGCCGGTGGCCGCGAGATCGCCGAGACCACCGGCCGCGCGCTGCCGGGCGACGAGATCGGCGTTCGCCACCTCGGGCGACCGGGAAACGAGTTCGACGAATCGCGCAGGGTCGCGGGCCACGATGGGCCAAAGAAACGGAGAATGTTCCGCCAGCGCGAGAAGGAGGCGCCGCAGGGATGGATCGAGGAAGCCCGTGGGAAATGCCGCCTCGATATCGGCGAGGCGGCGGGCCGCGGCTTCCGGATCGCCGAGGGGCGGCGCCCGCCGGAGGCGTTCGCGAAGGCTGACGGTCTCGGTCATGCGGGCTCTCCCACGGCGACGGCGGGAAGGGTTACCACGACGGCGAGGCCGGGGGCATTGTCCGCGAGGGTCAGGGCTCCCTGATGGAGTCGCACGATGGCGGCGACGAGGCTCAGCCCGAGCCCGAAGCCCGGCCGCGAGCGCGAATCCTCGAGGCGGACGAAACGGTCGAGAACACGTCCCCGCGCGTCCTCGGGAATGCCCGGACCATGGTCGGCAACTGTCAGGCGGATCGTCCCGCCGACACGCTCGGCCAGGACCCGAATGGTCCCGGCCTGCCGGTTCAACGCCCCGTATTTCACCGCGTTGTCGACGAGATTGGCCAGGGCCTGACCGATGAGTTCGCGGCTTCCGATCAACCGCAGATCGCCCGCGGTGACGATCTCGAGGGACAGACCTTCATCGGCCGCCACGGCTTCGTAGAGTTCGCCGACCTCGCGCGCCGTCGCCCCGACATCGAATTCCGCCATGATGTCGCGGGCCGCGACCCCTTCCAGGCGGGCGATCGTCAGGAGGGCGTTGAACACCCGGATCAGGCCGTCGCTCTCTTCGATGACGCCCTCCAAAGCAAGGCGCAGGGCCTCTGGGCCCTCGGCCGAACGCACGGCCGCATCGGCGCGGTTCCGCAAGCGGGTAAGCGGCGTCTTGAGGTCGTGCGCGATGTTGTCGGAGACCTCGCGCAACCCGCGCATCAACTCCCCGATCCGCTCCAGCATCTCGTTGAGATTCTGCGCAAGGCGATCGAGCTCGTCCCCGTTTCCCGCCACCGCCAGGCGTCCGTCGAGGTCGCCGGCCCTGATCCGCCGGGCGGTTTCCGTCATGTCGTCGACCCGCTTCAGCACCCGACTCGCAACGAACCAGCCGCCGACGACACCGAGTAGGATCACGAACAGCAACGAGGTCCCGAACGTCCGGCCGATGATCGAGCGCAGGCGATCGCGTTCCTCCACATCTCGGCCGACCACGAGGCGGAACCCGCCCGGCAAGGTGAAGATCCGCATGATGGCGCGATGATCGAGATTGTGCGATCCGCTCCGGGCATAAGCCGCTTCAATCTGCCCCGGATCGGCGAGCACCCCAGCCGGCAAGGCGCCGACATTGCCGACCACATGCTCGCCCGCCGCCGTGGTGACGAGGTAGAGCGATGCGCCGGGCTCGCCGGCCCGGCGCTCGACGACGGAAATGAGGCGGCGGAGGCCGCCGGTCTTGTACTGCTCGGACAGGCCATTGATCTCGGCCTCGATGGTCGACACCATCTGGTCGTCGAGCACGCGGTTGGCGTTCCAGGCGACGTAGCCGAGGGCCAGGAACGCGAAGGTTGTGAAGATCAGCAGGTAGGCGAACGAGAGCTTGAACGCCGTCGTCCGAAAGAGATTGCTGAGCTTGGCGCGGATCGGAACCGCGTGGGGTTCACTCGGCATCAGGCGCCGCGGGGATCATCGGCGCGAACGACGTAGCCGGCTCCCCGGATGGTATGGAGAATGGGCCGCTCGAAATCCTTGTCGATCTTGGCCCGCAGGCGCGACACGTGCACATCGATGACGTTGGTCTGCGGATCGAAGTGATAGTCCCAGACGTGTTCGAGGAGCATCGTCCGCGTCACCACCTGACCGGCATGACGCATGAGGTATTCGAGCAAGCGGAACTCACGCGGCTGCAGCACGATCTCCTGGCCGGCGCGGGTGACCCGGTGGGACAGGCGGTCGAGTTCGAGGTCGCCGACGCGGTAGGCCGTCGCCTCCGAGGTGCCGACGGCCGCCGTCCGGCGGCGCGCCAGGATCTCGGCGCGGGCGAGGAGTTCCGAGAAGGCATAGGGTTTGGGCAGGTAATCGTCGCCACCGGCACGCAGGCCCTTCACCCGATCGTCGACCTGACCCAGGGCCGAGAGGATGAGAACCGGCGTCGTCACCTCCTGTTCGCGCAGGGAACGGATCAGCGACAGCCCGTCGAGCTTCGGCAACATCCGGTCGACGATGAGCATGTCGTAATCGCCTTCGCGGGCGAGGGCGTAGCCGTCGAGACCGTCATGGGCGAGGTCGGGCACATGACCGGCCTCGCGGAAGGCCTTGGCCAAGTAGGATGCCGCTTCGCGGTCATCCTCGATGATGAGCAGACGCATAGTTTCGGACGATACGGTCTCCGGATGCGGCGGGGAAGTCCATCCCATCGGCAGCCCCCTCCCCTCTTCGACGACGGGACGACCATGGGGGAAGCAGGCTGACCACGGGCTGGCCACGACATGAAGGTTTGGTAAGGCGGTCCCGCCCCAGGTTTGCCGAGGGCTCATCATTTGGCGGATTCGGGCGTGCCCGATGTGTTTTCCGGTTCTCCGCCCGGGCACTGCGCAGGGTTCGGCCCTTCGAGCGTCTTACGGGATACGCGAACGCGAACAGGCCGCGCCCTTTCGGGCGCGGCCTGTTCGGTGTGATCGTTTGGAGGGACTGTTGTGATGTGCTGTGCAGGTCTGGCGGCGACCGACTCTCCCGTGTCTTGAGACACAGTACCATGGGCGCTGGTGCGTTTAACGGCCGAGTTCGAGATGGGATCGGGTTTTGGGCACACCGCTCAAACCACCAGACCGGCGCAGCACATCGGGGTGTTCGGCAAGCGGACCGACAGCCGTAGCTGTCGCGGGGTCTTTTGTTGTTTCGACCGTTTGCTGACCGGCAGCCGCTTGCAGCGGCTGCCGACCAGTGTGGCTCCGCCAGCCATGCGGCTGCCGGATCACATCACGGACATGGATCATGGGAGCGATCAAGTTCGATCGAGCGATTAGTACTGGTAAGCTCAACG
>NZ_FOPM01000026.1 GCF_900113485.1 Methylobacterium gossipiicola | reverse complement strand
TCCACGGGCGCGGATTTCGCCAACGTGGCGGTGACGAACAACGGCACCATCGCGGTGACGGAGAACGGCATCGGCATCTCGCGCGGCATCTATGCCGGTGAAAACATCGCCTCCATGGCGATCACCAATGCCGGCACCATCTCGGCGACGCGCAACGGGACCGGCACGGCGGCCGTCGCGGCCATCGATTCCGACGACGACGTCGCGGCCCTCACCGTCACCAACCGGGCCGGCGCCACGATCAGCGGCACCGGCACCGGGGTCCGCGCCATCCAGGGCCGGGCGCAGGCCTACACCATCGTCAACGACGGAACGATCACCGGTCCGACCGGTGGTCAGGCCATCGTGGTCTACGGTGCCGGCAACGCCACCCTCGCCAACAACGCCGGCGGCGTCATCAACGGCGACGTGCGCTTCACCGATGCCGACCCGCAGAACGCCACCACGGCCAACCGCCGCAACAGCACCACGACCAATGCGGGCCGCATCGCCGGCAATGTCCAGTACGGCATGGGCAACCACACCCTGACCAACACGGGCACCATCACCGGCAACATCGCCTTCGCGGATGTCGCGGCGAGCCGCAACACGGTGAACCTCGGCACCGGCTCGACCATCGGCGGCGCCATCACCGCGCAAGGGCTCGGCATCAACGCCCTGAACCTGTCGGGCACCGGCACCCTCGCCAGCAACGTAACCGGCTTCACCACTCTGCGGCAGTCCGATGGCGCCTGGACCCTGGCTCAGGGCTCGACCCAGACCGTCTCGGGCGGCGCCACCGTTTCGGGCGGCGTTCTCACCGTGAACTCGACCCTCAACGCCAACACGAGCGTCGGCGCCTCCGGCACCCTCGCGGGCACCGGCCGTGTGGTCGGCAACCTCACCAACGCCGGCATCGTCGCGCCGGGCTCCGCCGCCGCACCCGGCGGCACCCTGACGGTTGCGGGCAACTACGTGCAGGGGGCCAGCGGCACGCTGCAGAGCGCCATCACCCCCGATGGACAGGCCGCCCGCCTCGTCACCACCGGCACCGCCACCCTCGGCGGCACCGCGAGCCTGTTCGCGGCGGCTGGCACCTACCTGCCCAACACCCGCTACACCGTCCTCTCCGCCGCCGGCGGCGTGAGCGGCAGCTTCGCCACCGTGACCGATAACGGCTCCCTGCCGTTCCTCATCCGGGCCGTCGCCTCCACCGACGCCAACAACGCCTACGTGACCCTGGCGCAGCAGAGCTTCGGCCTCGTGGCGCAGACGGCGAACCAAGCCAACGTGGCGCGCGGCCTCGATGCGGCGCTCGCCAACAACCCGCAGGCGCTGCTCGCCATCGACAACCAGAGCAACGCCGGCATTGCCGCGACCCTCGACCGGGTCTCGGGCCAGAGCTACGCGTCGCTCGCCGACCCGCAGCTCCGCTCGGGCCGCGCCTTCGGCAGCCAGCTCCTGTCGCGGGCCTATGCGGCGAGCACGGAATCCGGTCCGACGGGCTTCACCCTGCCGCCGACGGTCTACGCCGCCGACATGCCGAACCGCGCCGCTCCGTCCGCGCCCCGGTTCATCGAGACCAGCCGCGGCTACGGCGTCTGGGCCACGGGCTACGGCCAGTTCGGCAGCGTGGATTCCACCGCCAACGCCGCCGGTCGCTCCGAGACCGTCGCCGGCATGGCGGGCGGCATCGACTTCCACCCGCAGGTCGGCACGGTGCTGGGCATCGCGGCGGGCTACGGCTCCGTCGATGTCGGCCTCAACCGGACGGGCGAGCGGGCGCATACGGACAACGCCCAGGTCGGTCTCTACGGCGGCTTCACCAACGGCGCCCTCTACGCCAACGCCACCGTGGGCTACGCCCACACCGAGGGTCGGGTGAACCGTTCGCTGGGTCTACCGCAGATCCAGGCCGGCGGCGCCCAGGGCAAAATCAGCGGCGATCAGTTCATCTCCGCCGGCGAACTCGGCTACCGCTTCGCCCTCGCCCCCACCACGGTGCTGTCGCCCTTCGTCGGGTTCCAGGTGAACACCTTCGATCAGGACCGGGTCACCGAGGGCACCGCCGGCCCCCTGAGCCTCACCATCGCCGCCAAGGACTTCCTCTCGGCCCGCACCCTGGTGGGTGGTCGCCTGGAGACGGCGACGACGGTGTTCAACGGTCGCCCGGTCTCGTTCTGGGTCAAGGCCGCCTACGTCCACGACTTCGCTGACGTCAGCCGTACCATCGGGGCTTCCTTCACCCTGGTGCCGACGGTTCCGTTCGCGGTGTCCGGCCGCCGCCTCGACCGCGACCGGGCCCTCGTCGGTCTCGGGGTCAGCACGGAGCTGGCGCCCGGCCTCGCCGGCTTCCTCGGCTACGACGCGGAACTCGCCTCCTCCGATACGATCCAGGCCGTGCGCGGCGGCGTTCGCTACAACTTCTGACCCGAACGGGTTCGAGGATCGGGGGGCGGCTCGGAGACGGGCCGCCCCTTTTTCCATGGCGAGGGGGGAGCGGGGCATGGGGTGGACGGCCGGATGGCGGCGCGGGCGGGAGGCAGCCGACGTCACCGTGGTGCTCACCTCATGCGGGCGCCACGACCTGCTGGAGCGGACGCTCGCGAGTTTCCGGACCTGGAATACGGATCGGCGGGTCGCCGAAATCGTCGTGGTGGAGGACGGCCCCGGCGATCCCGCCGAGATCTGCCGCCGGCACGGGGCGCGCCTCATTCGGCTCGGCCGGTCATGCGGGCAGATCGCCGCCATCGAGACGGGCTACGCCGAGGTGCGTACGCCCTACATCTTCCACCTCGAAGACGACTGGGAGTTCTATCGCGGCGGCTTCATCGAGCGCAGCCGTGCCGTTCTCGCCGTCGATCCCTCGACGCTCTGCGTCTGGCTCCGGGCCTGGGACGACACCAACGGCCATCCGCTGCACTTCACCTCGGCGGCGGAGGATTTCGGGGTGCTGGCCTTCGGCTACCGGGGCAAGTGGCACGCGGGTTCACGTTCAATCCGGGCCTGCGGCGCCTCTCGGATTACACGGCGCTCGGCAGCTTCCGCCGCATCCTCGCGAGCCCGCTCAAGCACGAGGGCCAGATCTCGCAGCATTATCACGCCCTGGGCTACCGGGCGGTGATCCTGGATCGCGTCGGCTACGTCCGCCACATCGGCTGGGACCGACGTGTCCCGCAAGGCCCCGTCGATCTCACGCCGGCCTGACCGGGTTTCCGAAGGGCAAGCCCTTCGGCGGGTGTCGGGCAGAGCACGGCGCTTCCTCAGGCCGATGCCCCCTCTGCCATCCGGGCCAGCACCCAAGCCGCCGCCTCTTCGGGCGTGGTGTGAGTGGTGTCGAGAAGGGGCAGCCCGAGTTCCGCCGCGAGGCGCCGGTAGGTGTCGATCCGGTCGTCCGTCATTTGTGCTTCGGCGTCGGGGACGCCCCGCGCCGTGAGGCGGGCCAAGGTGGTGGGGCGGTCGGCCCAGGTCATCACGCTGAACGGGCGCGGCTCCCAGCCGGCCCGGTAGGCGCTGGAGAGCAGCTGCGAGGCGGTGAACCAATGCCGGTCGAGCACCACCGGCCCCGGCGGCGCCTCCGCCAGGCTGAGGGCGACGGCATCATGCGCCACGGCATCGGCACGGTCGTATTGCCCGAGGCGGGCGAGATGCACCATCAGGGCGCCGATCCGGCCCGCGAACGGATCGAGCACCGTGGCGCCGAGGGCCGCCGCGACGTGGCGGGCGACGGCCGATTTGCCCGACCCGTCGAGGCCATCGATGGCCAGCACGATGCGCCCGGCTTGCGCCCCCTTCTCCTCGGACCGCGTCCGGTTCGAGGGATAGATCCGGCCCTCACGCCGGCCGTGTTCGAGGTAGTGCAGACATCCCTGCCAGGGGGCACTGAACAGGGCCGCAAGGTCGGGGTGCAGGCGCAGATACCCTGCCGCATCGAAGTCGGCGGGGAGCGGCCCGTCGAGGGCGATGAGATCCGCCATCCGGTCGGCTTCGGCGGCGGGCACGCCGTCGCCCCGCGCGCGGAAGAGGCGCGCGATGGCGTCGTCGTATCCGAGAATGCCCTCCGCCAGGGCCGTCCCGCGTTCCTTGGGGCTCAGCACGATGGCGTCGTATTCGGCCCGGAGGCCGCCCGCTTGCCAAGTGGCGTACCAGCGGCGCCAATGGCCGCCGACGCCAGAGTCGAACTCGGTGTTGCGCGCGTAGGCGGCGCCGCCCTGGATCACCTTGGCCTCGAACTGGGCGTAGCTCCGCACGGGGTAATGGTAGATGGTGAGGCGCGGTTCGTCGGCCCGGCTCACCGGGCGGTCGTAAGTCGCTGCGTGGTTGCCCTGGCCGATGGCGACGAAGCCCGGCCCCCGGCAGACCGCCTTGGCGCTGACCGTGCGGATGAGCTTCGAGCGGCTGCGGTCGGCCACGGGTTCCAGCACCGCGAGGGTGCCGTCCGCCAGGAACGGGCGACCGTCCTCCGGTGGGATCATGTTGCGGCGGCGAACCATGAGCACGTCGGCGGCGGCCGTCTCCAGCACTGCCTTCAGGCTGCCGCCCTCGGCGTGCCAGAACTCGTCGGCATCGCTGTTGATGATCCAGTCGGCCTTGAACAGGTCGCGGGCGAGGCCGGCCATGCGGGTGACCCAGGCATATTGCCGGTAATCCTGATCCTCCTCGATGAGGAGGCAGACCCGCCCCGTGGGGACGAAGCGCGCGACCACGTCGAGGGTCCCGTCCGTGGAGCCGTTGTCGGTGACGATGATGAAATCCACGCCTTGGGCGAGGTGGTAGGTCAGCCAATCCGCGATGATGTCGATCTCGTTGCGGATGAGCAGCGTCATCACGAGACGCATGGGCGACGTTCTCCCCGGAATTTTCACGTGAAATGGTTAGCGAGGCGCTCGCGCATCAGGGCGCCGTAGGCGGCGTTGGCGTGGGTGGCATCCTCGGCCCAGTAGTCCGTATGGAGGCAGCCCGCCCCGTCGAAGCAGGCTTCCGGTGCGGGCACGACCGGGCATCCGAAGCGCTCGGCGACACAGCGCAGCACGGTTTGCTCGACGTGCCAGAGCTTCAGCCGCACGGAGGCCGGCGTGAGGGTGAGGCGGTCCGGATCGAGGCCGTTCGCGGCGGCGAGCTTGGCGTCGTAGGCGCCGATGCCCAGGAGGGCGGTGAGGCGCGCCGTATCGGCTTTCGGCGGCGGTGCGCCGACGAGGACGAGACCGGCCGGTTCCTGCGCGCTGAGCCGTTCGAGGAAGGCGGCGAGGCCGGAAGCCGTCTCGGCGAAGCGTTCGCGCACGGCGCGTTCGGGCACGATCACCCGGTCGGGGAGGACCGGCAGATGCGGCAGTTCGGCCACGAAGAGATCGAAGGCCGGCTCGCCCTGGAGCAGGAACGCATCGTTGTAGCGGTTGCCTTCCCAGGCCAGGGCGATGCGCCGGCCCGGGGCGAGGGCGCAGAGGCGGTCCCAATAGACGGCCTGTTTCGGCCCGCCCGACAGGCCGAGGAAGCGCGGGTCCGCCGGCTCCAGGGGGAGGAGGTCGGGGGCTCGCGTCCGGTCGCCCCGCACGACGCCGAGCGCCTTGCGGTGCGAGTGGCCGGCGAGAACGATCGGACTCACGCCGCGCCCCGCCACGGCAGGATGCCGCGCGCGGTCATGAGGGCGAGGACGCGCTCTGTCGCCTCCTCCGGGGTGGTGCGCGAGGTGTCGAGAAGGGGCACGTCGAGTTCGGCGGCGAGCCGCCGGTAGGTCTCGACCCGGTCTTCCGTCATCTCCAGGGCGTCGCGGTCCTCGCCCCGGGCGATCATGCGCGCCACGGTGGTCTCGCGGTCGGCCCAGCACAGGAGGGTGAAGGGCCGGGGCTCCCAGCCGGGGCGGTAGAGCGACGACAACAGTTGCGAGGCGGTGAACCAGTGGCGGTCGAACACGATGGGGACGCCGTCTGGCACCGCGTCCATGGCCATGGCGACGGCCGCATGGGCGATGGAATCGGCTAGCGCGTGCTGGCCCGTGCGCGCGAGCCAGACAAGGAGCGGGCCGTTGCCGTCATAGGGGTGGAGCACGCGACCGCCGATGGCATCGGCGACACGGCGCGCGATGGAGGATTTGCCAGCGCCGTCGAGGCCGTCCAGCACGAGGGCGATCCGCCGGGCCTGCGCGACCTTGGTCTCGGCCCGCGTCACGTTCGAGGGGTAGATCCGGCCCTCGCGCCGGCCATGTTCGAGGTAGTGGAGATCGCCTTGCCAGGCGTTCGTGAACAGGGCCGCGAGGTCCGGATGCAGGCCGATATAGGTGGCGCCGTCGAAATCCGCCGGGAGGGGGCCGTGCTCGGCGGCGAGCGCGGCCATCCGCGCGGCGGTGTCGGGATCGGGGGCGTCGTGCGGCATGGTTTCGGTCTCGTGGGATGGCAAAGGGAGCGCAGCGGCCGGGCGCTCGGCCATCTCCTCCTCGCATTCGGCTTGCGTGATGGCGTGGGACAGGCGCGCGGCTTCGGAGAGCGACGCGGGGGAGATCACATCGGTGTCCTCCGGCAGATCGCGACCGCAGGCGGCGAGGAACACCCGCATCACCGCGCGGACGCCCTGCGGGCTGACGCTGCGGCGATCGGGGGCGAAGAATCCGTCCGCGGCCTGCGGCCCGGTGACGATCTCGTAGGCGGGAAAGTAGATCACCTCGGGCAGGGTGCGGGCGACGTCTCCGGCCGCCACCCGCAGCACGGCCTTGGCGTGGGTGGTCGCCTCCAGCACATGGCGCCCGCCCACCGTGGCGACGAGGGGGACGGGCGAGACCGTGAGGATGACGCGGACCCCCGCGTTGAGGGCGCGCAGTTCCGTGACGAAGGCGGCGAGATCCGCCGTCACCTCCGCGCAGGTGAATTCGACGAAGCGGTGCCGCGCGGGGTCGAACCGCCCCGCCACGGTGCCGGGGCAGGCGGGAAACACCGCGCCGTCGTGGGCGGTCCAGGCCTCATTGAGCCCGAGGGTGACGATGACGACGCCCGCGCGGGCGAAAGCCTCGCGGGTCAACCGCAGGTGCTGGGCGGTGAGGGCCGTGAACTCCCGCTCCGTGCGGGCGGTGTAGCGCAGGCCCGGCCGGAACGGATCGACCACGCGGTCAGCCTCGCACCAGCGATCCTCGACGGGTGTGAAGGTGCCGCAGGCCCGGCGCAGGAGTTGGAGCAGCTGCCGGGCGGTGTAGACGTTGCCGTAGGCCGCGCTGTAGCGCGCATAGCCCAGGGCCTCCGGCGTGATCCTCAGCCAATCGGCCAGGGGCTCGGTGCGGAGATAGGGCAGCCCGGCGCGTTCGAGGAACGGCACGAGGTTGCCGGCAAAGCAACTCCCCACCGACACGATGGGGGCGCCGGCCGGGATCAGCGGCCCGTGTTTCGGGTCCAGGAGATCCCGTGGAGCACGGCCATCGAAGGCGCGCGACCAGAATGCACGGTCGGGCAGGGCGGCATACGGATGGGCGCCGGGGGGCAACGTCATGCGCCGCTGTCCGGCTTGGGCGTTCGGCGTAGACCGGTGGGCAGCACGGTGCCGACCATGTCGGACAGCATCCGGTATCGCCTGCGGGCCGGCGGCCTATGAAGATCGGCCTCCAAGGCATCGACGCGAGCCCGTGCGCCGTCGAGCGCGGCGGTCAGGCGCCCGCGCTCCCGGTCGAGTTCCGCCGCGTAGCGGATGACCCGGTCGGTTCGGCGGCGGGCTTCGTCCAGCTCTTCCGTGACGGCGGCGACCCGCCTCTCCGCTTCAGCCCGCAGGGCCGCGACTTCGCCCTCGAGGCGGGCGATGATGCGGTCGCGCTCCGCGAAGGGGGCCGAGAGAGCGGTTCGCACCGGCAGCCGGGTGGCGGCGAGCCAGGCGCGGTCGCGGCGCGTCGGGCGCCCGCTCACGAGGGTCTGGAACCGGGCCTCGCGGGCGAGGATCGCGTCGAGGGTTTCACCGTCGAGGGGCAGGCCCAGGCCTTGGGCGGTGGCCCGCACAAGGGGCAGCAGGGACAGCTCGAGGCCCGAGGCCGGAACGCCGCAGACCTCGACATCGGTGAGCGCGTTGACGAGGCCGCGCACGAGGAGATGACCGGCCGTAAGGCACTCGATCTCCCATTCGGCATCGATGAAGACCGCCGCGCCGTCCCGGTACAGGAGATTGCGGGGAATCGCATCGACGGCGCCACCGGGCAGGAGAGTTGCGAGGGTGAGTTCGGCTCCGCCGGCGTGAAGCGTCCGCACGGCCTCCCACCAGATCGAGGCCCAGGCGATCAGGTCCGCGAGGGTCCAGCCGTCCCCGGCCATCCGCGTCCGCAAAGCCGCCTGCCACGGCACGCCGGGGATATAGGTCTCATCCGGGAACCGGTTGGTGACGCCCTCCACCGTGCGCGGCAGGCCGGGATGGAGGGGGGTGCGGCTCACCCGGATCCCGTCGCCGCAGGGCGCGAAGCTCACGACCTTGTCGAAGGCCGCGCGGCGGCGATGGCCGAAATGCAGGGCGAGACGGTCGTCGGGGGGCAGGGGCGCGGACGAGGCCACCACCACGAAGGCGGGGGCGAACGCGCTCAACAGGCCCGCCCGGGCTGCGCCCGCCCAGGCGCGTCGCAGCGCCGGCCGCTCGGCCTCGGGAACCGAAGGCGCGAACGCCGCGGCGTCGGCGGCGAGGAGGCCAGGATCGAACTCCCCTTCGCCCGCTGCCAGCCCGCGCGCGGAGACGAGGCTGAGGGCGAGGCGGTGGCTCGGAAACGGGAACCACCAGTCCTGCCGCGTCAGGCCGAGTTCGGCGAGACGGTCCCGTAGACCTGGATGGGTGGGCGGTTGGTGCCCCACGCCCGCTCGGCCATCCCGCTCCGCGAACAGGCCGAGCGGTCCGCCCGTTCCGTGCACGGCGCGGGACAGGTTCAGGCCGTTCTCCACCACCACGATGAGGTGACCGCCCGGCTTCAGGGCGGCCGAGGCCGTGCCGAATGCCTCGTCCGACGGATCGATCAGCACCACGGCGTCGAACCCGGTTTCGCTGGATGAAGCATCCCCCGTCGCCACCGAGAGGGCGGTTTCACGCAAGGCGGCAACCGTCTCGGGATCGGCGCCTGTGACGCGGATCGAGCCGGTGAGATGGGTACGGAACGGATGGAGCGCGCGGATGTCGAAGGCCGACGCTTCGGCGGTTCTGACCTCCGACGCCGGAATTGCCGATTTATCCCGGCTCATTTTCTTATTGTCATATTCTATTTTGCCGGATCATCCCAAATACTGGTCCGTATGGGATACATGGACAATCTGAGAGCTCGGATTTATTGTTCCGGGATTCGTAAAGTCAAACGGTCATATTTTGGTATTGGGTCCGAGCCACGGAATGAATTTCCACAGCGGTCGAGGTGTCGGGCGGCAAAAAGTGCTCGTGACGAGCACGTTTCAGGATGGGTTGAACACCAACGCGGTGATCCGTCCGAATCTCGCCGAGGGTTTCACCGAAATCCTGGGTGCGGACACCGTGAAGGCGGTGCCCCTCGATCTCGCCCCCGGCGCGATCCGCCAGTTTCGCCCCGATCTCGTGGTCGCCGTCGGCAGCATCGTGCCGGATGCGTCCGATCTGCGGGGGCTACGCCGCGCGGCGGACGGGGTCGGGGCCGAACTCGCCCTCTGGCTGACCGACGATCCCTACGAGTTCGACTATGCGTTCAAGGCCGAACTGACCGCCGACATTATCTTCTCCAACGATTCCTGGGCCGTGCACCATTACCGGCACGGCAACGTCCACCACCTGCCGCTGGCCGCCTCGCGGACTCGCCACTTCCGCGCCCTCGTGCCGGTGGCGGAGCGGGAGCACGTGGTGTTCTTCTGCGGGGTCGCCTATCCGAACCGCGTTGCCCTGATTCGCCGCGCCGATGCCCTGCTGTCGCGCCATCCCGTGGCGATCCTCGGCGCCGACTGGCCGTCCGACATCCGCTGCGCGGCGAACCGGCGTCTCAGCCCGGCCGAGATGGCGGATCATGCCGCAGGGGCGCGCCTGACCCTGAACATCGGTCGCGACCTCGATATCGCCAACCGCCGCTTCGCCCTGCCGCCGGCCACCCCAGGGCCGCGCACCTTCGAGGTGGCGCTCGCCGGCTCGGCGCAGCTCTATTTCGCCACGGGTCTCGAGATCTGCGACCTGTTCGAGCCCGGCCGGGAAATCCTGCTCGTGGACGGGGTCGCCGACATCGCCCGTGCCATCGAGCAGGCCCTCGACGATCCGGCCGCGATCCAGGCCGTCGCGGCCCGCGCCCAGGCCCGGGCCTTGCGCGAACACACCTACGCGCAAAGGGCCGCCCGCATCCTCGCCCTGTGCCGCAGTACCGCCGCGATGGAACGGGTGTCGGAGCGGCCGCGTCTCGCCGTGGCCGGGCGCTGACGGGACCGCACACATCATGGCGGGTTTCTCGATCCTGCTCCTCGACACGGAGCCGGGCACGCACAACCATTACATCGTGTTGGCCATCGCGGACGCCCTGAGGCGACACCCGAAGGTGGCGCGGGTCCGCCTCGCCGGGCACGCCGATGCCCTCGAGGCCCTGGTGGATGAGGGGCACGACACGCTCATCGCCTTCGGGGGCGCCCGCAAGCACGCGCCGATCCTCGGCCGCCTCGCGGCGCTGGCCCCCTTGAGCATTCTCTGGACCACGGAAGACCCCTACGAGCGCGCCGACAACGTGCGCTGCTCGACGGGGTTCGACCTCGTCTTCACCAACGACCGGGCCAGCGTTCCGGCCTATGGCGGCCGCGCCCGGCACCTGCCGCTGGCGGCCGCGAGCCTGTTCCAGGACCTGCCGGTGCTCGGCGACGACCGGGACTATCTCTACGACCTCCTGTTCATCGGCACCGCCTGGCCGAACCGGGTGGAGAGCTTGAACGCGATCCTGGCGACGCTGCCGCCGGACCTGAAGGTCAAGCTCGCCCTGCCGTGGAACCCCTATATCGGCCCGCCCGCCCTGGACGATCCGGGGCTCGTCACCGATTGGCGCTGCGGCAACCGGGATTTCGCTCGGCTGGCCAACCGCAGCCGCGTCGTCCTCACCCTGCCGCGGGTGTTCTCGGCCTCCGACGCCAGCCAGGCCCAGGGCTCGACGCCGCCGCCCCGGCTGTTCGAGACGGCCTTGGCCGGCGGGTTTCAGGTGGTCATCTCGCCCGAGCCCGAGATCCGCGACTATTACGAGCCCGGGGCCGAGATCGCGTTGTGCGCCGACGACGCGGCGGGCGCGGCGGTCATCGCCACGATGCTGGAGCGGCCGGAGGCGCGGATCGCGGCGGCGCGGGCGGCCCGTGCCCGAACCCGGGCCGAGCACCTCTACGACCACCGTGTGGCGGCGATCCTCGACGCGGCCTCGGCCCTGTCGCGCCGGCCGCGTCCCCGGCGACGGGCCACCGCCCGCACGGTTCTGATGCTCAGCCACAACCGCGCGGGCTATCGGGGCGGCGGCGGCGTCGAGATCTATCAGGAGGCCCTGGCGGGCTTGGCACCCGATTACGAGGTGCTGTTCCTGTTTCCCCTCCTGCACGATGGGCGCTGGTCCCTGCGCCTCGAAGGGCGGGGGGTAAGCGAGACCGTGGAGTGCGGCGCCATCGGCCTGCCGAAGCTCACCGATCCCCACGTGGAGGGCGTGTTCGAGCGCATCCTGTTCGAGCACCGGGTGGACCTCGTCCACATCCACCACCTGCTCCACCTGCCGCTCAGCCTGCCGCTCGTGGCGAAGGCCTGCGGCGTGCCGGTGGTCTATCATCTGCACGACCACTACCTCGTCTGCGAGCGCTGGCTGCTCCTCGACCATGCCGGGCGTTTCTGCGACGTGGTGGCGCGCGGGCGCGACCAGTGCGACGCCTGCCTCGTCGCCGCGAGCAACTATCCGCCGGGGGCGAAGGCGCGGCGCGACGGATTCGTGTCGCGCGTGGTGCGCGCCATCGACGCCTTCGTCGCCAGCACGCCGGGGACGGGCGCCTACCTGCGGGCGTTCTATCCGGAGATCGAGGCCGACCGCATCGTCACCCTGCCGATGCTGGCCCCGTTCGACGCCCCCCTGGTGGCGCGACGGACGCCATTGGCGCTGGAGGATGCGCCCCGGCTCACCGTCGCGGTGCTCGGCAACTTCGCCGGACACAAGGGCGGCGACGACATCATCGAACTCATGCGGATCTGCGAGGAGTATCCGATCCATTTCAAGGTGTTCGGCCGGATCGACGCGCACCATGCCGGGCGCCTGCGGGGGCTTCCACCCGACCGCGTCACCCTCTCGGGCCCTTACGAACCGCACGCCATCCACGCCCTGCTGGCGGGGTGCGACGTCTCGCTCCACCTCTCCACCTGGCCCGAGACCTACGTCATCGCCCTGACGGAGGCGTGGCAAGCCGGCCTCGTGCCCGTGGTCACCGCCCTGGGGGCGCTGGCCGAGCGGGTGACGGACGGGGTCGACGGATTCCTGGTTCCGCCCCACGATCCCGGCACCGTGCGGGCGCGACTCCTCGATCTCTTTCACGATCCGGAGCGCCTCGAACGGATGCGGGCGGTGGTGCGGGCGAAACGCTTCCCCACCGTGGCGGCGCATCTCGACGGGGTACGGGACGTCTACGAACGGCTCATCGCCGCCCATCCGTGCCCACATGACCGGGTCCCGGACCGGGTGCGCGTCACCTTCGACCTGTCCCTCACGGAAATGGGCCTGCGGGTGAACGCCCACTCTTGGGTGCTGCGCGACATCCAGTGGGACGGTGCCAATTCCACGACACCAACGGGCGCGGTCGCCCGGCCCGCCGTGCCCCTCCTCGACGCCCTGCCCGAGGCGGAGGCGAGCCCCCCCGCCATCGTGCTCCCCCTCACGCATCCGGCCCTGGCCTTCGTCCGCGATGGCCTGCGCCTCGACGACCGGGAGATCGCGCATCCAACCGGCCACGACCTCGTCCTGCGTCACCTCTCCGTGAAGGGATGGCTGCGCCGTCTCGACGCCCCGCCGCCGTCGCGGACCTATCTGCGCTTCACCGGCCCGTCGCGCACGGTCTACGCGGCGCTGCATCCCGACGAGCGGGCGGATGTGGCCGCCAGCCTCGGCGACCCCGACGCGGCGCGGGCCGGCTTCATCGGGACCGTCGATGTCGCCGGCCTCGACTTCGGTCCCCACACCCTCGATCTCGTCCAGACCGACCGCGCGGGCGGCCTCGTGGCCCTCGGCCTCGGCCGAGTCTTCGCCCCTGGCACCACGGATGGGGCGCTCGCGCGCTTCATCCGTGGCGATTCGGCCGGAGCCGGTCCCGCCCTGCGCGACATCCGTCAGAATCTCTCGGAGGCCGGAGGCGTGCTCCTGGCCGCGCCGGGGGATTTATGGGCCGTCGCGGGCCGGCTCGAAGGCGCCACCGATGCTGGGCCGAGTCTCCGGTTGCGGGGGGCGGACGGCACGGAATGGCTGGCCCGCGGCACCCCCGGGGCGGCGGGCGACGGAACCTTCCGACTCGTCGCGGCCCTCACCGGCCTGGAGCCGGGCCGCTACGCAATCGTCCTCGACGACGGCCCCTCGGGGCGGGACGAGGGGCCCGCGCACCTCGAAATCGTCGACGGACCGGATCGTTATCGCTTCGACGGGACGATGCCGGCGGCCTTCCGTCGGCGCTTCATCAAGCGCCTGAAACGGGCGCCGGCCATCGAGCAGGCCACGCGGTCGCCCGCGTCCGGACTCGTCACGTGCCGGGGCTGGGGCTTCGCGCGGGGCCTCGGCGACGTGCTCTGCACCTTCGCCCTGTGGGACGATGCCACCGGGCGGCCGCGCGCCTGCATCGCGGCACGCCTCGCCCGGCCGGACATCGCCGCCCATCTCGGCACGGCCCAGGCCCTTGGCGGCGGGTTCGAACTCGGGATACCTAGGGCCGCGCTGCTTTCCGGGCGCGTGCGGTTTTTCCAATGCTACCGGCGCCGCACCGTGGAATTCACCGGCTTCGCCACGGCCCTGCAGCGCGCGCTCACCTGACGGACCGGCCTCCTCCCGGCGCCGGCGTGCCCTAAGTGAGGGGGACCCACCTGCGTGAGGAGCCCGGTCCGATGCATCCGTCCCGACGCGCCGTCCTGGCCGGCGCCGGCCTGCTTCCCTTCGCGCTGCCAGTCCTCGGCGGAGCCGTCTCCCCCGCATGGGCCGAGCCGGAGGGGCTCATCCGCCGCCCGATCCCGTCCTCCGGCGAGACCCTGCCGGCCATCGGCATCGGTACCTCGCGCCGCTACGAGGTCGAGCCGACACCGGACAAGATCGCGCCCCTGCGCGAGGCCGTGCGGCGCTTCGAGGCTCTGGGCGGATCGGTCATCGACACGGCCCCGAGCTACGGCACGGCCGAGGACGTCCTCGGTTTGATCCTGGCCGAGCCGGGCCTGCGGGAAAAAGTGTTCCTGTGCGGCAAGGTCGGCACGCCCGGACGCGAGGCGGGTCTCGCCGAGATCGAACGCTCCTTCAAGCGCATGAACACGGCGGTGATCGACCTCGTCGCCGTGCACAATCTCATCGATCCGACCGCGAACCTCGCGACCCTGCGCGACCTCAAGGGCCAGAAGCGCATCCGCTATCTCGGCGTCACCGTGTGGCGGGACACTCAGTTCGCCGATCTCGAAGCCCTGATGCGCCGCGAGACCCTGGATTTCGTGCAGGTGAACTACGCCCTCGATGATCGCCGCGCGGCCGAGCGCATCCTGCCCCTCGCCGCCGAACGGGGGATCGCCGTGATGGTCAACGTGCCGTTCGGGCGCGATCGCCTGTTCAAGGCGGTGCAGGGGCGCGATCTCCCACCCTGGACCGCCGAGTTCGACTGCGCCAGCTGGCCGCAATTCTTCCTGAAATACGTCCTCGCCCATCCGGCCGTCACCTGCCCGATCCCCGGCATGGCCAAGGTGGCTTACGTCGAGGACAATCTCGGCGCCGCGCGCGGCCGCCTGCCCGACGCCGTCCAGCGTGCCCGAATGGAGGCCTTCGTCGATGCGCTCTAGCTCCGCCACCCGCCGGAAGGCGCCGTCCCGCCGTGCGGCCCTCGCCCTCGGCGTGGGTCTCGCCCTGTTGGCTGGGCCGCCCGCCTGGGCGCAGGGCGCGTCCCAGCCGGCCCGCATCGGTATCATCGGGGCCGGCAACATCGGTGGCACCCTCGGCGGCCTGTGGGCGAAGGCCGGCCATGAGGTCATGCTGTCCTCCCGCCATCCCGAGGAACTGAAGGGGCTGGTCGAGAGCCTCGGCCCCAAGGCCCGCGCAGGCACGGCCGCCGAGGCCATCGCCTTCGGCGACGTCGTGCTCATCGCGGTGCCCTACAAGGCCTATCCGCAGATCGCGCGGGATTACGGCACGGCGCTCGAAGGCAAGACCGTCATTGACGCCGGCAACGCCACCCAGGCCCGCGACGGCGAGGTCTACGGAGAGGTGAAGGATCAGGGCATCGCGGTGGTCTCGGCGAAGTACCTGCGCGGCGCCCGGATCGTGCGCGGCTTCAACGCGGCGAACTACAGGATCTTCGCTAAGAACGCCCATCGCGACGGCGGCCGCATGGCGATCCCCCTCGCGGGCGACGATCCGCAGGCCCTCGCGACCGTGGCGAAACTCGTGAGCGATGCGGGCTTCGATCCCGTGGTGGTCGGTCCGCTGGCCAAAGCCGACGGCTTCGCCATAGGCTCGCCGGGCTTCGGCCACGATCTCACGGCGCCGGAACTCAAGGCTCGCCTCGGGGTGGCGCCTTGACCCAGAGCGGCGGGACCGTCGATCCGGGTTCCGCCGCCGACCGGCCCCGGTCGTGGTTCGGGCGCCTCGTCGATGTCCGGCCCGGGGAGGGACGGGCGCTCGCGTGGTCCTGGGCCTACATCTTTTCGCTTCTCGCCGCCTACTACGTCCTGCGCCCGATCCGCGATCAGATGGGCGTGGCCGGCGGTCTCGAGAACCTGCCCTGGCTGTTCACCGCGACCCTCGTGGGGATGCTGGCCCTCAACGTGCCGTTCGCCTGGCTGGTGAAGACCCTGCCGCGCGCCCGGTTCGTGCCTCTGACCTACCGGTTCTTTGCCGCCAACATCCTGCTGTTCGCGGGCGGTCTCGCCCTCGCGAGCCCGGAGAACGACGTCTGGATCGGCCGGGCCTTCTTCGTCTGGCTCTCGGTCTTCAATCTGTTCGTGGTCTCGGTGTTCTGGGCCACCATCGTGGATGTGTTCTCGACGGAGCAGGGCAAGCGCTTGTTCGGCTTCATCGCGGCGGGCGCCACCCTCGGGGCCATCGCGGGCTCGGCCGCCACCGCCATCCTCGCCCGCGACGTGCCGACCTGGGCGCTCCTCGTCGGCGCCGCCGTGCTGCTGGAAGTGGCGGTGTTCAGCATGCGCGGGCTTGCGCGTCTCTCGGACACCCTGCACCGGCGGCCCACCGCCGCCGCGTCGGAGGCCATCGGCGGCAGTGCGTTTGCCGGCATCACCCGCACCCTGCGCTCGCCCTACCTCCTCAACATCGGGTTGTTCCTGCTGCTGTTCTCCGTCACCTCGACGTTCCTGTATTTCGAGCAGGCCGGCATCGCCAAGGCGAGTTTTCCGAATCGCGGCGCCCAGACGGCCTTCTTCGCCACCGTCGATCTTCTCGTGAACGGGTTGACCCTGGGGGTTCAGTTCTTTCTCACGGGCCGCATCGTCCGGCGCATCGGTGTCGGCCCGAGCCTCGCCCTGTTGCCGGCCGCGAGCATCCTGGGCTTCGCGGCTTTGGCGATCTCGCCCACCATCACGGCCATCGTGGCGTTCCAGGTCCTGCGGCGGGCCGGCAACTTCGCCATCGCCCGGCCGATCCGGGAGGTGCTGTTCACGGTGGTGCCGCGCGAGGACCGCTATAAGGCGAAGACCTTCCTCGACACCGTGGTGTATCGCACGGGCGACCAGATCGGCGCATGGTCGTTCACCGGGATCGCCGCCCTCGGTCTCGGCGCGACGGCGGTGGCCGTGGCGGCGGTGCCGCTGTCCCTCGCCTGGCTGTTCAACAGCCTTTGGCTCGGCCGGCAGCAGGCGAAGCGCCAAGCCACAGACGGGGCAAGTTTCGATTGATGACGTGTGAGAAGGGGATGGTTCAGGCGCGATCCATTTTCGGGCGCCAGCGCGAACGCTGACCGTCACCGCCGCGCCGAAAACGTCATCTTAGATTTTAGAAGGTTCGGAGAGCGATGGTGCTGCTGGACAGGATTGAACTGTCGACCTCTTCATTACCAATGAAGTGCTCTACCACTGAGCTACAGCAGCGTATCGTCCGGTTGGTTCGCCGTGTCGGCGTCGCCGTCTGGACGAGCGGGGGATTAGCCCATCGGTGCGGGCTTGGCAATCACCTGAGCCGCCTCAATTGCACCGAAAGGCAAAGTTTCGTGTCGGCCCCGCCTCAGCGCAACACCTCGGCGTCGCGCTTGCACGCGGCGCGGATGATGGCGGCCAGCCCCGGCTCGGCCACGGCGTCGGCGGCCTCGGCGGGGGAGAACCAGCGATCCTCGCGCTCGTCCTTCTCCGGCCAGGTCTTGAGCTGCTTGCGCACTTCGAGGGGGTAGACCTTCACCTGGCACAGCACCGAATCGCGGCTCTTCAGGCGCTTTTCGTAGAGGTAGAACCCGAGGGGGCGCTTGCCGATGGAGCCGAGGAGCCCGGCCTCCTCGTAGGCTTCGCGCGCGGCGGCCTCGAAGGGCTTGCGCCCCTTCATCGGCCATCCTTTGGGAATCACCCAGCGGCGGCTCTCCCGCGAGGTGATGAGCAGGATCGTGTAGGTCCCGTCGCGCATGCGTCGGTACGGCAGCGCGCCGATCTGACGTCGGGCATCGCGGTCCGTTTCGGTTGGGGTCGCATTCATCGGGGGGAAACGCCCCCGAGCCCTGGCAGTTCGCCGAGCCGCCGCGCCATCCGGGGGCGTTGGGCCGGCCTCGTCCCATAGGGCTGGGCGGAGTCAGGAGAGGGCGTCTGACGATCCGAATGCGGCATGGAGAGTCCCGGGGCTGGACGGCCTGTCCTGGCAGGGAGGCATACACGTCGCTCGCCTCCGGCGCGAAGCTTATGCGGCTAATGTCTTGCGACCGATCGGCACCTTACGCGGTCGAGGTGTCATCCGAAATCCGTTCGAATCCTCCGGAAGGGCGGAGTTCGGTTGTCCGCGCGCGCCGTGGGTCTTCGTGATCCGGTTTCCGCTCCGATCGGGCGAAACCGGATCAGCCGTTGGCACTGAGGTTCTCGATGAGCGCGTTCAGGTCGGCGCGCATCGCCTGGACCTCGGGCTCGGACATATTGAGCTGGCACATCACCGATTCCCGCACGGCCACCGCCTCTTTCCGGAGCCCTTGGCCGTGGGGCGTCAGGGCGATCTCGACCTCGCGCTCGTCCGTCCGCCGCCGGTTGCGCACGAGGAAGCCCCCCGCTTCGAGGCGTTTGAGGACCGGCGTCAGGGTGCCGGAATCGAGGCGCAGGCGCCGGCCGATCTCCGAAACGGTGACGCCGTCCGTCTCCCACAGGACGAGGAGCACGAGGTATTGTGGGTAGGTGACGCCGAGGCGCTCCAGCATCGGGCGATAGGATTTCGTCATCCGATGGGCCGCCGCGTACAGGGCGTAGCAGAGCTGATTGTCGAGGAGCAGGGGATCGATCCGCGGGGGCGTTTTCTGAGCGAGAGCGTCGACCATGCCAAACCATGCAAGCTGTTCCCGAAGCCGTGTCGAAACGGCCGAGACCCGGACAGAAAACCCTGTCTGGGAGAACAGGATAACCGATACAGGACGTTCCGGTATACGGCCGATCGAGCCCCATGCACGCTGAATACACGCAGGGACCGGGCCAGGTTCGAGGTTTTCCCGTCGATGCCCGCCCCTCACGCCTCGGCGTCGGTCTCCACGCGGGCGGCGGCCGACATCACCGTGGATAGGGGGCCGGAGGCCACGAGCCGCCCCGCATCGAGCACATGCACCGTGTCCGTCGCCGTGAGGCTCGTGAGGCGGTGGGCGATGAGGATGATGGTGCGGGTGCCGTTGAGGGAGGCGAGGGCCTCCATCACCGCCGCCTCGGTCTCGCCATCGAGGGCACTGGTGGCTTCGTCGAACACGATCACGTCGGGGTCGTGGTACAGGGCGCGGGCGATGCCGAGGCGCTGGCGCTGGCCGCCGCTGAGGCGCGTGCCGCGCTCCCCGACACCGGCCCCGTAGCCGCCCTCGAGGCCGAGCGCCACGGCGTGGAAGCCGGCGAGCCGCGCCGCCCGTTCCACCGCCCCTTCGTCCACGGCCTCGGGCGGAATGCCGAGCGCGATGTTCTCGCGCACGGAGGCGTCGATGAGGAACACGTCCTGCGGCACGTAGCCGACCCGGTTCTGCCAAGCCGGCAGGGTGTCGACGTCGAGGGGCACGCCGTCCACGGTGATGCGGCCCGCCGTCGGGGTGAGAAGCCCGAGGATGAGGCCCACGAGGGTGGATTTGCCCGAACCCGTGCGGCCGACGAGGCCGATCGTGGTGTGGGCCGGAATCGTCAGGCTGATGTCCCGCAGGGTCGGGCGCCCCGGCGCATAGTCGAAGGTGACCCCCGTCAGGCGAATTTCGCTTTCGAACGGCAGGCGCGTGGTCGGGCGCGGCCGGGGCACCCCCTCGTCGGCGAGTTCCTCCACCACCACGCGTACGGCCGGGAGGTAGAAACGCAGGAGCGCGAGGGACGTGAAGATGTTCTGGAACGCCGGCAGCATGCGGTAGCCGGCAAAGGCGAACAGCCCGAGGAGCGGCAGCAGCCCGGCCGTGTCGAGGCCCTGCGACAGGGCGAACAGCACCACCACGATGACGCCGCCGAAGGCCAGGGACTCGATGACGAAGCGGGGCAGCTGACCCGTGAGCAGGCTCGCGGCCGTGGCCTTGGCATAGGCCCGCGCGGGCGCGTCGAAGCCGGCCGCGAAGGCTTCGGCCCGGCCGTAGAGCTTGAGTTCGGTGAGCGCCCCGAAGGTCTCCTGCACCACGCGGTAGCGCCGCTCGTTGTCGGCCACCGCGCGGGCGCCGAGGCGGGCGAGGCGCACCCGCATCACGAGGTAGAGCAACACGTAGAGGCCGCCGAAGCCGCCGCCGAGGATGAGGGCGAGGCGGGGCGCGTAGAAGATCAGGAAGGTGACGACGGCAAGCGCCGAGACGCTGCGGGAGGCGATGACCGTGGTGGGAGTGAGGACGCCGACGACGAGGCGGTCGGTCTCGCTGAGCACGTTCTTGGCGAGTTCGGCGCTGTTGGCCTGGGCGAAGAACAGGCGGTCGCGGTCGATGTAGCGGGCGAGCAGGCGCCGGGCGAGGCCGTAGCCCGTGAGGTTGGTGAAGCGGAGCTGGGCGAAGGTGAGGCCGGCATTCACCACGCTGGTGGTGAGGATGGCGGAGAGCGCCGCGGCCCCCGTCACCATCAGGAAGGTGCGGTCGTCGGTCAGCCCGAGGCCGTCGCGGATGGCCGCCAGGTAGGGAATGCGGCCGGCGGCCGAGGGGTCGCCCACCAGGGTCAGGAACGGCACCACGGAGGCGACGCCCACCACCTCGAACAGGGCGGCGCAGGCGAGCCCGAGGGCGATGAGGGCGAGGCGGCGCCGGTCACGCGGCCGCAGGACGCGGACGAGGTCGATCAGGGCGCGCATGGCGGGGCTCCTCGGGTGACCGCCCCGGTGTGGCCGGGACCGCACGGACGGGGCGAAGCCGGAGGCTCGCCGTGCCGCCCTCTTAGAGGATTTCCCCCATGCGTGGACACGGTCGGTCGAGGAAACGCGGCCGACCGTGTCCCGTGGTCACGGGCCCGAGCCCGCGGCGGCGCGGGTGAAGGCATCGACGCCGATGTCGTCGGTTCCGCTCATGCCCAGGGTCTCGATGAGGCGCCCCCGGGCCCGGCTCACCCGGCTCTTCATGGTGCCGACGGCGACGCCGCAGATGGCCGCCGCCTCCTCGTAGGTGAAGCTCTGGGCGCCCACGAGGACGAGGGCCTCGCGCTGGCTCAAGGGAAGCGTGTCGAGGGCCGCCTGGAACTCGCGCATCTCTACGCGGATCTCCTGTTCGGGCAGACTCGTGAGCCGGCCCGCATGAAGGCCCTCGGCATCCTCGACCTCACGCTTGCGCTTGCGCTGCTCGGAATAGAACAGGTTGCGCAGGATCGTGAACAGCCACGCCGTGAGGTTGGTGCCGCGCTGGAAGCTCTCGGCCTTGGTCCAGGCCCGCACCAGGGTGTCCTGGACGAGGTCGTCGGAACGGTCGAGATTGTAGGTGAGGGAGTAGGCGAAGGCCCGCAGGGCGGGAATCGCCGCCAGTAGCAGGTCGCGCATCTCGGCATCGGCGCCGCCCGGCGCGGTGGGTTGGATCGGAGGGCAGGTCATGAATCCTCCCGCGAATCGGATGACGACGACAGGCTGTCGAGGAGGGCGGTGAAGCGGTCCGGCAGCGGCTGGTTCAGGATGTCGGCGTAGAGCAGGCGCAGGTTGCGGCCGATCCGTCGGCGCGATTCGCGGTCGAGGGGGGGAGACGCGTGTTCCGACCGGGGTCGCGCCGCCCTCTCCGCGCATACGGCCGCGGTTGGGGCAGGGGACGCCGTGCGTTTCCCCGGTTCGTCCTGCGGTGCCGTCGTCGCGGGGATGCCCTGAAGGCCCGAATCGCGCGCGTATCTGGTCATCTTCGCCCATCGTCCGAGGGCGGATGCGAACACCGCTGTCGCAGCGTGGTCGCCAAAGGTTCCGCGAATCGGAACCTCATCCGCCGTCCTGTCGACGGCGGTGCTATCGAGGGGCGATTTAATACGTACTGAAAAACATGTTCATATTACCTTAATCGGCTGATTTCGCTCGCTTGTTTCTGGATTGTTGCTGGAAGAATTACTTGTATGGGAAGCTCGACCGTAGCCAAGACTTAAGCGCGCGAACCTGTCGGAACGCTGAACACGGGGCTGCGGGATGGGCCGCGCGGGGGCTTGCGCGGGAAGGGGCGCGCTGGTAGCGCAACGCGCAACGCCGGTTTAGCTCAGCTGGTAGAGCAACCGCCTTGTAAGCGGTAGGTCGCGAGTTCAAGTCCCGCAACCGGCACCACTGTTTCGACGCGGATGCGTTGCCGTCGCCGGCCATTCCGGCTTAAGCCAGCGGCATGACTGAAAAGCTGACCGTTCAGGCCCTGTGCGATCTCGGCCTCATCGCCGATGCCGAGGTGGAGGCCGCCGTCGCGGTCTTCATGGCCGATCCCATGGCCCCGCCTTACGTGTTCAAGGAAGGCTATCGCCTCAACCTCGGCAAGGCCGTGCGCCGGCATCCGGGCGCCGACGATTTCTTCCACCGCTCCGGGGCCGGGCCGCTCCTCAAGCGCCCTTATATCCGCGCCGCGATCCTGCAGGCCCGTCCCGAGCGCGAGTGAGCGGACGACGGGCCGTTCAGGCCGCGGTCTCGTGGGCGTTCTGCCAGGCTTCGAGACCCGCGAGGGTCACCACGGCGCCGGGCCAGGGCTGACCCGACAGAAGGGTGTGCGGCGCCTCCGGTTCCCCCAGGTCCGACACGGCCGAGAACGCCCCGTCGAGGCGATGGCTCTCCGTGTACTGACTGCGGGTGGCGATGACGGGGAGTCCCGCATCGAGGGCCGAGCGGATGCCGGCTTCCGAATCCTCGAACGCGATGGCCTCGGTGGCGGCGATGCCGAGGCGCAGGAGGGCGAGTTCGAACACGTCGGGCGCCGGCTTCTTGCGGGCAGCCTCGTCGCCGCACGCGATCACGGCGAACGGGGTGTCGCCATCCGGAAAATTGATGCGCAGCAGGGCCTCGACGTTGGGCCGGCTGGTGGTGGAGGCGACGGCGAGGCGCAAGCCCGCCGCCCGGGCCTCGGCGACGAGGCGGGCGACGCCCGGGCGCAGGCCCAGGCGTCCGCTCGCCACGAGGTCGCCGTAGATCCGGGTCTTGCGATCGTGGATCTCGGCGAGGCGCGGGCGCAGGGCGGGCAGATCGGCGCCGTGGTGGGTCTCGACGTAATGGGCGAGGCGCTCCTTACCACCCATCACCGTGAGCAACTCGGCGTAGAAGGACGGCTCCCAGGTCCAGGGCAGGCCCATCTCGGCGAAGGCGCGGTTGAAGGCCTGCCGATGCAGGTCCTCCGTCTCGGCCAGGGTCCCGTCGACGTCGAAGATCAGCGCCTTCAGCATGACGCGGCATCGCCCCCGGCACCCGCCCGGATCGCCGCGATGCGGTCGGCGTACCCTGCGGGGCCACCCTTGAACACGGCGTTGCCGGCCACGAACGCGTTGGCGCCGGCCCGTGCGGCGAGGGCGACCGTGTCGGGCGTGATGCCGCCATCGACCTCGATGTCGAGGGGACGGCCCGCCGCCATGGCGCGGATGCGCGCGATGGTCTCGAGGGTCGAGGGGATGAAGCTCTGGCCGCCGAAGCCGGGGTTCACCGTCATCACCAGGACGAGGTCGACCAGATCGAGAAGGGGCTCCACCGCGCTCGCCGGCGTGCCGGGGTTAAGGGCGATGCCGGCGCGCTTGCCGAGATCCCGGATGGTCTGGAGGGAGCGGTGGATGTGGGGGCCGGCCTCGACATGGACCGAGATGGTGTCGGCCCCGGCCTCGGCGAAGGCCGCGAGGTAGGGATCGGCCGGTGCGATCATGAGGTGGACGTCGAACGGCTTCGTGCTGTGGGGCCGCAGGGCCTTCACCACCGCGGGGCCGAAGGTGATGTTGGGCACGAAATGCCCGTCCATGACATCGAGGTGGATCCAGTCGGCCCCGGCGTCCGAGACGGCGCGCACCTCGGCGCCGAGCTGGGCGAAATCCGCCGAGAGGATCGAGGGCGAGATGATCGGGCTGGTCACGGTCGGGTTCCTCTTTCGCATGGCCGGCCGGGCCACGGGGCGCCTCGTCAGGCGAGGCGGCGCTTGCGCTCGACGAGCTGCATGATGATCGGGGTCAGGATGAGCTGCATGGCGAGGTCGAGCTTGCCGCCGGGGATCACGATGGAATTCGCCCGGCTCATGAACGATCCCTGGATCATCGAGATGAGGTAGGAGAAATCGATGCCCTTGGGGTCCTTGAACCGGATCACCACCAGGGATTCGTCGGCGGTGGGAATCCACCGGGCGATGAACGGGTTCGATGTGTCCACCGTCGGCACCCGCTGGAAGTTGATGTCCGTCCAGGTGAATTGCGGGCAGATCGTCTGCACGTAGTCGGGCATCCGCCGCAGGATCACGTCGGTGACGGCCTCCGTCGAGTAGCCCCGAGTCGAGCGGTCCCGGTGCAGCTTCTGGATCCATTCGAGGTTGATCACCGGCACGACGCCGATCTTGAGGTCGGCATAGCGGGCGAGATCGACGTTGTCGTCGACGACGCAGCCGTGCAGGCCCTCGTAGAACAGGAGGTCCGAACCCGGCGGGAAGTTCTCCCAGGGTGTGAAGGTGCCGGGCGGCGTGCCGTGGAGTTCGGCCGCCGCCGCGTCGTGGACGTAGTGCCGGGTCCGTCCCGTGCCCGATTCGCCGTAGGTGCGGAACACCTCTTCGAGCTCGGGCAGGAGGTTCGCGCGGGGGGCGAAATGGCTGAGCGTCGGCTCCGCCGCCATGGCTTTGCGCATGGCGATGCGGTCGAGGGCGTGGAACGCGTCGCCCTCGATATAGACGGCGCTCACGTCCTCGCGGCGGAAGATCTGCTCGAAGGTGTTGCGCACCGAGGTGGTGCCGGACCCCGACGAGCCGGTGACCGAGATGATGGGATGACGCGACGACATGCTCGGCGACCGACCGGCCCGGCCCCTCAGCTGCGCATCAGGCCGCGCTGCCCGAACAGGGGCGAGCGGCCGGCGGCGGGATTGCGGCCGCCATAGTACTTCGCCACGCACGCCACCTCGTCGGCCGAGCCGAAGATCAGCGGTACGCGCTCGTGGATGCCGGTGGCGCAGATGTCGAGGATGCGGCGCTCGCCGTCGATGGCGCCGGCCCCCGCCTGCTCCATCAGGAAGGCGATGGGGGCGGCCTCGTAGAGGAGGCGCAGGCGCCCCTGTGCGTAGCCCTTGCGGCCGTCGCCCGGATACAGGAACACGCCGCCGCGCAGGAGCACCCGCTGGGCGTCCGACACGAGGGAGCCGAGCCAGCGCATGTTGAAGTCCTTGTCGAGGGGGCCTTCGGCGCCGCGCAGGCAATCCTCGATATAGGCCTTCACCGGCGGGTCCCAGTGGCGGGCGTTGGAGGCGTTGATGGCGTATTCCTTGGCCGAGGCCACCACCTCCATGCGCGGGTGGGTGAGGCGGAATCCCCCCTCCGCCCGGTCGAGGGTGAAGGTCTGCGTTCCCTGGCCGAGGGTGAGCACCAAGGAGGTCGCCGGGCCGTAGGTGACGAAGCCGGCGGCGAGCTGGAGGGTGCCGGGACCCGTGAAGGAGCCGAGCGGATTCTCAGGGCTCGAAGCCGTCGGCCGGATGCCGAAGATCGACCCCACCGCCATGTTGACGCCGATGTTCGACGAGCCGTCGAGGGGGTCGATGGCGACGGAGAGCGGCGCACCGGCGTTGAGGAGCATCACGCCCTCGGCCTCCTCGGAGGCGACCTCCGCCACGGGGGCGCCGCGCAGGGCCTCGGTGAAGCGTTCGTGGGCGAACACGTCGAGGAATTTCTGGACGTCGCCGTCGCTGTTCTGCTCGCCCTGGGCCGCGAGGTCGCCGGCCAGAGCCCCGCGCCCGATCACGGTGCTGACCTCGATGGCGGCGGCGGCGCAGGCGGCGACCACCTTGGCGACGTCGGCCAGGCCCGCATCGGCCGCGACGGCGGCGGCGAGGCAGGCATCGAGGCGAGACCCGATTTCCAGAGACTCCATCGACATCGGCTCACCTTCCCTCGAAAATCGTTGTGCCGAAGCGGACCAGCCGGCCCCTTCGTGTTCCCGCTTCCTTGCCACGACAGGGAGGGTAACAACCAGAGCGCCGGTGCGCGCGCGGCCACGAAACCGGTGCGCCGGGCGGCGCCTCTCCACAGATGCGGCAAGCAATTTGAAAAAACTTGCGGACGGTTCCAAAAAAACTAAAACCGCCGAATGCGCAACCTTTCCCTGAAGCAGCTCCAGGCCGTCGCGGCCGTCGCCCGGTTGGGCACGATGACCCGAGCCGCCCAGGAACTCAATGTCACTTCGGCCGCCCTCTACGCGCGCATCCGCCAATTGGAGGAGGAGGCGGGGCTGCTGCTGTTCGACCGCACGCCCACGGGCCTGCGGCCCACGGATGCGGGTCGAGAGATGCTCTGGGCCATCGACAGCATCAACACCGTCCTGGAAACCTGCGCCGACCGCCTCGAGACGCTCAAGGGCGGGGCCGGTGGCCGGGTCGCCATGGGGGTCGTGTCCACGGCGAAATATTTCGCGCCCGGCATCATCTCGGGCTTCGTCGAACGTCACCCGGCCGTGGAGATCAACCTTTCCGTGGGCAACCGGGGCAACATGGTCGAGGCCCTGCGCAACTACGAGATCGATTTCGCCATCATGGGCCGGCCGCCGCGCGATTTCGCCATCGAGGCCGAGACCTTCGGGGTGCACCCCATCGTGGTCGTCGCAGCCCCGCACCATGCCCTCGCCGGTCGCACCGGCCTCAGCCGTGAGGATCTGGCTCAGGAATCGTTCCTCGTGCGCGAGGAGGGCTCGGGCACCCGCACGGTGTTCGAGGAGTTCATGCACGGCATCATGATCAAGCGCGCCCGCCTCGGGATCGATTCGGGCTCCAACGAGACCATCAAGCAGGCGGTGATGGCGGGCCTGGGCATCGCCCTCATCTCCTCCCACACGGTGGCGGCCGAACTCGCGAGCGGGCGCCTCGTCCTCCTCGACGTCCAGGGCCTGCCGATCCGGCGCGACTGGTACGCCGTCCGCCGGGCCGACAAGGTGCTCGGCCCCGCCGCCGCCGCGTGCTGGGACTACGTGGTAAAGGATGGCGGGCGCTGGCTGCCCCAGATCGCCTCGGTGCCGCGGGTCTCGGCGGTCACGGCGGAGTTCGAGGCGTGACCGCCGGCGTCGTCGTCGTGGGCGCCGGTCAGGCCGGCCTCCAACTCGCGGCATCGCTCCGCGAGGCCGGCTACGCCGATCCCATCACGCTCCTCGGCGACGAGGTGGATCTGCCCTACCAGCGTCCGCCCCTGTCGAAGGCCTATCTGGCGGACAAGATCACCGCCGCCGGCCTCGAACTGCGCCCGGCCGCCTACTTCTCGGAATACCGCATCGCGCATCGCGCCTGTATGCGCGTCACGGGGATCGATCGGCCCGGCCGGCGCGTCCTCTGCGCGAACGGTGAGGCCCTGGCCTACGATCACCTCGTCCTCGCCACGGGGGCGCGCAACCGGGCGCTGCCGGTGCCGGGGGCCGAGTTGGCCGGCGTGTACCAACTGCGCGGCCGGGCCGATGCCGACCGGCTTAAAGCCGCCCTGGTCGCGGCGCGCTCCGTCGCCATCGTCGGCGCCGGCTTCATCGGGCTCGAATTCGCCGGCATCTGCGCCGCGCGCGGCCTCGCCGTTACGGTGATCGAGGCGGCCGAGCGTCCCATGGCGCGGTCGGTTTCGGCCGAGACCGCCGCGTTCTTCACCCGCGCCCACGGGGAGGCCGGAATCCAGTTTCTGTTCGGGGCGGGCGTCGTCGCCATCGAGGGGGAGGGCAAGGCCGAAGCCGTGCGCCTGCGCGACGGCACCAGGGTCGCGGCCGATCTCGTCCTCGTCGGCATCGGGGTGGTGCCGAATCAGGAACTCGCCGAAGCGGCGGGTCTTTCCGTCGACGGCGGCATCCGGGTCGATACGTTCCTCGCCACCGACGACCCGGCGATCTCGGCCATCGGCGATTGCGCCCGTGCCCCGAGCCGCTTCGCCGACGGCGCCCAGGTCCGCATCGAATCCGTCCAGAACGCCCTCGATCAGGGCCGGTGCCTCGCGGCCCGCCTTACCGGACGACCGGCGGTGTTCGACGCAGTGCCGTGGTTCTGGAGCGACCAGGGGCCGCACAAGCTGCAGATCGCCGGGCTTTCGACCCCGGGGGATGCAAGCGTGGCGCGACCCGTCCCGGCGGGGGCTTGCGTGTTCCGCTTCCGCGACGACCGCCTCAGCGCCGTCGAGACCGTGGACCGGCCCGGCGACCACATGGCCGCCCGGCGCATCCTCGCGCAAGGAGGCGGCCTCACCCCGGCCGAAGCCGCCGATCCCGCCCGCGACCTCAAGGCCCTGGCGACGGGACGGTGAAGCCCGCCTCCTAGTGCATCGATCCAGACGGAGGCTTCAGCCGTGTCTGGGAAAAGTGATGCCAAAACAAAAGCCTGGTGCTCTGGCGCAGGAACGAAGTGATTGCGTCACAGCACTAGCGGTCGTTCTCCGTGGTGAGGGCGCCGAGGCGGGTGCCCTCGTCGCCTCCCTGCGCGCTGAGGCGCACACCGTTCGAGCCGTCCTCGGCGAACACGGCGCCGGCCCGCATCAGGGCGCTGCGCAGGGCTTCGACCTGTCCCGAGGCGAGGTCGCTTCCGCCCGATTCGAAGCCCGTCACCTCCCCCTCGCCCAAACCGACCTTGGCGGCGAGATCGCCCGGCGACCAGTCGAGGAGGGCACGGGCGGCGCGGGATTGCGCGGGGCTCATGGTGTTGGGGCTCATGCCGCTCGCTCCGCCTTCGTCCGATCCCGCCACGTGATGCCTCGTAAATCTGTTCCGGCCCTTAGGCCCCGCCCCGATAACGGGGGATCGGCGGCTTCGTTCAAACAAGTCGGTGCGATGGGGCGGGGATAGCCCGGAAACGGCGTTTATCCGGCCTTGACCATATTTGCGCTGGAATCTTATCGGATTGGCCCTAGCACATGCTCGCTCCGCACCGATCGTCTCCGTTGCGCCGGGCGAACATCGTCCATCGATGCCATGCGGGGCCGTCGACCGCATGGACGCCTGAACCCGAAGGAGGGGCCCGAGGATGAGAGCGATCCTGATCGCCGCAATGGCCGGTGTCATCGCAGCCAGTGCCGTCGTGACCGCGAGCGAGGTGCGGGCCCAGATGGGCGGCAACATCACCGGTTTCGGTAAGGACGCTCGCGAAAAGCCCGAGAAGAAGCAGTACGTTCCGGGCCTCAAGGCGCAGGAAAAGATGTTTCCCCTCGACTCCACCTGGACCGCCGTCAGCCTCAACGGCAAGTCGTTCACCGGGGCCGACCGTCCGAGCTTCATCATCGACAAGCAGTACCGCGCCCGTGGCTACGGCGGCTGCAACACCTTCGCGGCGACCGCCTTCCCCCTGAAGGACCAGCACCTCGCCGTCGGTCCCCTGGCCCTCACGAAGAAGCCCTGCGACAAGGGCCTCGGCGCCAGCGAGCAGGATTTCTTCATTGCGCTCCGCACGGCGGGCCAGTGGGACATCGTCGGCTCGCAGCTCGTCATCAAGAGCCAGAAGGGTGAGTTGCGCTTCGACCGCGCGCTCTGATTCGGCCTTCCGTCTTAAGGTGCCGTTGAGGACGATCCCGACTCGGCCCGACGGATTTACGCCTCGTTCAACGCCCCCGGCGCCTGCTGTCCTCCATGGCAGGCACGGGGAACCCCATGGGAACGCGGTTGGACTTGACGGCAACGGGCCGTGGGCTGCGCAGCGGCGCCCGCGAGGAAACGCGCTACACCCACCTTCCCGGGCCGCATTCCAGCGCCCTGGTGATCGCCTCGGCGAGCGGCGCCTTCGCGACCCTCGTGGTTCTCTGCGCCGCGCTCCTGCGCGGGTAAGGCTCACCGGCGGGCGTGATGGCCTCTGATTCCACGCGCCCCGTCCTGCATGTGATCTCCGGCCTGCGCACGGGCGGCGCCGAGACCATGCTGGTCGCCCTGTGTGGCGCCCTGCGGGCGCGGGGCCTGCCGCAGCACGTGGTGAGCCTCACCGGGGACGGGCCCAACGCCGCCGCCCTGGAGCGGCTCGGCGTCACCGTCCACCGCATCGCGCCGCGCGGGGCCGCCGGCTCCGCCCTCGCCGTTCTGCGCCTCGCCCGGCTGATCCGGCGCCTGCGCCCGGCGGTGGTCCAGGGTTGGCTCTATCACGGCGACCTGTTCGCGGCCGGCGCCCATCGCCTCGCCGGAGCCCCAAAGAGCACGCTCCTCGCCTGGGGTCTGCGCAATTCAGACATCGACCACGCCCGCTACGGTCGGCTCCTCGCCCTCGGCCGCCGCCTGTCGGGCTGGCCCGGCCTTGTCGTCTCGAACAGCCGGGCGGGGGCGGATTTCCACCGGGTGGAGGGCTACCGCCCGCGCCGCCTCGTCATCATTCCCAACGGCATCGACACGGATCGCTTCCGGCCCGACCCGACCGCGCGCGCGGCCCTGCGCCGGGAACTCGGCCTGCCCGACGACGCGGTGGTGGCGGTCCACGCCGCGCGCCTCGATCCGATGAAGGACCATGCCGGCCTGCTCGCCGCCGCCGCGCGCCTGCCGAGCCTGCGCTTCGTCCTGGCCGGGGAGGGCACCCTCGGTCTCGATCTCCCGCCCAACGCCCTGGCGCTCGGCCGGCGCGACGACCTTCCCCACCTGTACGCCGCCGGCGACATCGCCGTATCGTCCTCGGCCTTCGGCGAAGGGTTTTCCAATTCCGTGGCGGAGGGCATGGCCGCCGGCCTCGTGCCGGTGGCGACCGACGTGGGCGATGCCGCCGCGATTCTCGGTCCCCTCGGCCGCCTTGTGCCCCCGCGCGACCCCGCCGCGCTGGCTGAGGGATTGAACGGGCTGGCGGCGCTGCCGGAGCCGGTTCGGCGCGCGGCGGGCCTCGCCGCACGGGCGCGCATTGAGGCCGAGTTCGGCGTCGCCGCGATGGCGCGGCGCTTCCTCGATGCTTGGGCGGACGCCGGCGCCATCCCGGGAACCGCTTCCTGAGTCAGGCTTTGAGGAAGAAGCTTCCACGCTATCCGGCTTTCGCCATAAAAAGCTTCTCGACCTGTGAAAATGCCCCGTGAAGGGAGAAGATTTCCCTTTGCGTCCAGACTGTTGGCGATTGCGCCGCCTCAAACGACGCGATATCTCCCGCTCCGGTATCGCAACGTCCGCGACAGGAGATCACCATGGCCGAGTCCACGCAGAGCCCCACCCGCACGCCCGGTCACGGCCACATCTTCGGGTCCATCACCGAAACCATCGGCAACACGCCCCTGGTGCGCCTGAACCGCCTCACGAAGGAGCGCGGCATCGACGCCGAAATCCTGCTCAAGCTCGAGTTCTTCAATCCCATCGCCAGCGTGAAGGACCGGATCGGCGTCAACATGATCGACGCCCTCGAGGCGTCCGGCCGGCTCAAGCCCGGCGGCACCCTGGTGGAGCCGACCTCGGGCAACACCGGCATCGCCCTGGCCTTCGTGGCGGCGGCGCGGGGCTACCGCCTCATCCTGGTCATGCCCGAGACCATGTCCCTGGAGCGCCGCAAGATGCTGGCCTTCCTCGGGGCCGAGCTCGCCCTGACCCCCGGCCCGCAGGGCATGAAGGGGGCGATCAGCAAGGCCGAGGAACTCATCAACGAGATTCCGGGCGCCATCATGCCCCAGCAATTCTCGAATCCCGCCAACCCCGAGATCCACCGCAAGACCACGGCCGAGGAGATCTGGAACGACACCCAGGGCCAGCTCGATGCCTTCGTGGCGGGCGTCGGCACCGGCGGCACCATCACGGGCGTCGGTTCGGTGCTGAAGCCCCGCTTGCCGGGCCTCAAGGTGGTGGCCGTGGAGCCGACGGATTCGCCCGTCATCTCCGGCGGCCAGCCCGGCCCCCACAAGATCCAGGGCATCGGCGCGGGGTTCATCCCGGACAACCTCGACCGCTCCATCATCGACGAGGTCATCACCGTCTCGAACCAGACCGCGTTCGATACCTCCCGCCTGCTCGCGAAGCTCGAGGGTATTCCCGGCGGCATCTCGACGGGCGGCAACGTCGCCGCCGCCCTCGAACTTGCCGCCCGGCCCGAGTTCA
Organism: Methylobacterium gossipiicola; assembly: GCF_900113485.1. Lineage (GTDB taxonomy): Bacteria > Pseudomonadota > Alphaproteobacteria > Rhizobiales > Beijerinckiaceae > Methylobacterium > Methylobacterium gossipiicola. Next base: position 17,625 of record NZ_FOPM01000026.1, on the reverse strand, counting down.
AGGGAAAGCGGATCGTCACCGTCGCCTGCTCGTTCGCCGAGCGCTACATCTCCTCGGCCCTGTTCGAGGGCATCTGAAACCGTGGAGGGAGGCCGGCGCGTCCGGCCTCCCTCCGCTCGTGACCGTGCGTTCGGGCTCGTCGCCCCTCGATCCAATCCGCGTGATGTCTTGGCCTCAACGGCGTTCTATCATCTTCGGCGCGGCGCCCGTCGCCCATGGGTCCGGGTCGCCCTGTTCAGCGTCGGGGGCGTGGGCGCGGCCCTTGCTTCCGCCTTCCTCGCCCCCCTGATCCCGCCCGATCTCGGAAGCTCCATCGGCGCGGGCGCCGTCGATCAGATTCTGTCGCTCCTCGCCACCAGCATGCTGCCCGTGGCGACCTTCTCCGTCGCCACCATGGTCCAGGCCTATGGCGGCGCCACCAACACGGCGACGCCCCGCGCCGTGACCCTGCTGATGGAGGACACCCGCGCCCAGACGGCGGTGGGCAGTTTCCTCGGGGCCTTCGTCTACAGCGTCGTCGGCCTGATCGCCCTCAAGGCGCATATCTACGGCGAGCAGGGCCGCGTCATCCTGTTCGGCCTCACCCTCCTGGTCCTCGCCCTGGTGGTGGGGACCCTGGTGCGCTGGATCGACACCCTGTCGCATCTCGGCCGCGTCGGCGAAACCATCGACGCCATCGAGAAGGCGGCGAGCGCCGCCATCCGGCGGCGGGCGGACGCGCCCTATCTCGGCGGTCTGCCCTGGTGCCCGGCCCCCGCCGGCGCGATCCGGATCGTGGCGCCGCGTACGGGCTACATCCAGCATGTCAACGCCGCCGGCCTCCAGGCCCTCGCGGACGAGGCCGATCTCACCGTCCACGTCGCCGCCCTGCCGGGGCGTTTCGTCCATACGGGGCGCCTGCTCGCCGAGATCGACGGTCCGGTGGACGAAGCGCTCGGCAAGCGCCTCGCCGCAGCCTTCGTCATCGGGGACCGCCGCAGCTTCGACGACGATCCGCGCTTCGGCGTCATCGTCCTCGCGGAGGTGGCCTCGCGCGGCCTCTCCACCGCCATCAACGACCCGGGCACCGTCGTTGACGTGATCGGAACCCTGGTCCGGGTCCTCGCCCTCTGGAGCGAGCGCCGGTCCCTGGCCCCCGACGAGCCTCGGTACCGCCGCCTGCGGGTTCCCGGCATCACCACGGAAGAGTTGTTTGAGGATGCGTTCTCTCCCATCGCCCGCGACGGGGCGGGTTCGGTGATGGTGGGCTTGCGCCTGCAGAAGGCGCTCGCCGCCCTGCACGACATCGGTGACGTGGAGTTCGCCCGCGCGGCGCGGCATCATGCCGATCTCGCCCTCGAACGGGCGGAGGCGGCGCTGTCCATCGCGGCCGATCGCGCCGTCCTGCGGACGGCTCGCGAGGCCCTCGGCCGCCCGGCCTGAGCATCGAGGGGCGCCGCCGCTCTCGGGCAGGCGTTCTTTCGTGAACGCGGACGAAGCAACCGGCGCCTCCGAGGTCCGTTGTCCTCGCAACCCAGGAGGACATCCATGACCGACGCATCGCGCGAGCGCCCCTCGCTGAAGGATTTCGACGCCTACGCCGACCGCAACGGTCAGGACCTCGGCCAGGACAGCGCCCGCGACGTCGGCATCCCCGCCCGCACCCAGGGCGATCTCAAGGGCGATCCCTCGGGACAGGCCGAGACCGCCCGCATCGCCTCCGGCACGCCGGGATCGGACGCCACCGACGCCACGGAAGCCGAGACGCCGCCGGAGAACCTCCGCCGCATCGGCGACGCCGCTCAGGTCTCCGCGCCCCAGGGCGCCGCCGCCGAGGCCATCGATCGGGCGACCGCGCCCGTCGGCACCGATGAGGAGGCGTGAACCATGGCCGACTACGCCAATCCGACGGACGCCGCGACCCGCAAACCCGATGACGATGTCGGCACCCCCGGGGCGCCGGCCGTGGCCGGCGGCGGCCACACCGCCGATCAATCGGCCGTCACCGACCTGACCCCCGGCGGCCTGACGGATGCGCAGCGCAATGCCGCCTGGAAGGCGGGGGAAGCCGAACCCGGCCGCAATCCCGTTCCCGTCGGCGGCTCATCCGATGGGCAGTCGGATCGCAAGCGCCCCTGACGGTCGCAGGCCCACGCATCGGCCGCGATGGCGTCGGCTGGGCCGAGATGGCGATCCCGCCAACGGGGCCTGATCAGGCGGCCCCCGTCGAGCCCCGCAGGATCGCCCGCCCGCTCAAGGTTACCTTGCGGACGGGCTGATCGGGGGTGGCGATGCGCTCGAACAGCAGGCGCATGGCCTGGGCACCGATCTCGGCCACGGGCTGTTCGATGACCGTGAGGCCGGGATCGACGAGGTCCGTCCACGGCTCGTTGTCGAAGCCGGCGAGCGCCAGGTCGTTCGGAATCCGCAGGCCCCGTCGACGCGCGGCCCGGAACGCCCCCATGAGGATCTGGCCGTTGGAGAGCACCAGGGCCTCGGGCCGCCCGGGCTCTTCGAGCCAAGCGGACGCCGCCGCCTCGGCCGCGTCCGCCTGGGGCAGGACGGACCGGACGCACGCATCGAGCCCGTGGCGGGCCATGGCCGCCGCGTAGCCGTCCCGGCGCTCCTGCGCCGTCGAACTCGTCGAGCCGAACAGACCGCCAATGCGGGCAAACCCCTTCGCCACGAGGTGATCGACCAGGGCCGCGCTCGCCCCGGCATTGTCGAGGACGACGCTGTCGTGCAGCCCCGGCGGTCCGGCCCGGTCGATGAACACCGTGGGGAAGGGTAGGTCGCCCGGCCCCAGCGCCTCGGCCGTGGCCCGGGTCGGCGCGAAGATCACGCCCGAGACGCGCTCCTCCTCCATGAGGCGCAGATACATCGCCTCGCGGGCGGAATCCTCGTCGGTGTTGCACAGGATGACCCGCATCCCGGCATCGTAGGCCGCATCCTCCACCGCCCGGCTGACGGCGGTGAAGAACGGGTTGCGGATATCGGCGACGATGAGGCCCACGGTCTGCGTCGCCTGCGAGCGCAGGCGCCGGGCCGACAGGTTGGGGCGGTAGCCCGTCGCCCGCACGGCGGCATCCACCTGAGCCCGCAAAGCCTCGCTCACAGGCCCCTTGCCGAGCGCCCGCGACACCGTCGCGGTCGAGACCCCGGCCGCCCGGGCGACATCCCGGATCCCCACCGTCATGGCGTCACCCAACCCTTGGAGGAGGAAAACGTTTGCATTCTCATGCCGCTCGTTCTGGCAGGCGAGGCCGGGTTCGGCAAGAAATTTCACGATTTTGCGCCGGAGCGCGTTGACATGAATTATGAAAACGTTTTCAACACTTGTAACACAACGATGACGGGAGGAGCACGCCATGCTCGCACCGAGCCCCCAGCCGACGCCGCGCCTCCTCGTGCGCACCGCCGCCGCACCGGCCGACAAGGCCGCCGCCATCCGGGAGGCTGCGCAACTCCTCATCGCCGCCGGCTGCATCGACCCGGCTTACGAGGGCAGCATGCTGCGCCGCGAGGGTGTGGCGAACACCTTCCTAGGGCATGGCGTGGTGATCCCCCACGGCATGGTCGACGACCGTCACATGGTGCGGGAGAGCGGCATCGCCGTGCTGCAGGTGCCCGCCGGCATCGCATGGCACGACGGTCAGACGGCGCATCTCGTCGTCGCCATCGCGGCCCAGTCCGATACCCACATCACGGTCCTGCGCCGCCTCACCCGGCTGATCCAGGACGAGGCCCGCCTCGCGATCCTTCGCACCACCGACCGGCCGGAGGACATCGCCGCCGCGCTCACGGAGGACACGGCCGCCCCCGGCGCCGCCGGGCCCGCTACGGATCTGCGCCAGCGCTTCGAGTGGACGGTGGATTACCCCACGGGTCTCCACGCCCGCCCGGCATCGCATTGGGTCGAGGTCGCCCGCGCCTGTCCGGCCCGCATTCAGGTGCGGCACGGCGCCGAGGTGGCGGATGCCAAGAACCTCATCGCCCTGCTGCAACTCGGCCTGCGCTGCGGCGACGCCGTCACCATCTCGGCCGAGGGCGACGACGAGGCCGGGGCACTTGCCCGGATCTGCGCGGCGGTGACGTCGCTCAGCGCCGGCGAGAAGGCGGCGGCGAAAGCGGCGGCCGAGGCTGCGGCCAAGGCCACGGCGCCCGTCGCCGGCTGGAACCCCGCCGACGCCCCCCGGGTGATCCCGGCCATCGGCGCCAGCCCCGGCATCGCCATCGGGCCGATCCACGTCCTGGCCTCGGCCGAGATCGCCGTTCCCGACGCGCCCGAACCCCTCACCAGCGGCGGCGACCGCCTCCACGCGGCGTTGCGGGCCACCGCCGGCCAGTTGAAGGCGCTCGCCGACGACACCGAGCGCCGCCTCGGCAAGGCCGATGCGGGGATCTTCAAGGCGCAGGGCGACCTCATCGCCGACACCGACCTCATCACCCTTGCCTGCCAGCTCATGGTCGAGGGCCACGGCGTCGCCTTCGCGTGGAACCGGGCCGTGGAGCGGATGGCCGGGCGGCTCTCGGCGCTGGGCAATCCCGTGCTCGCCGCCCGCGCGGCGGACCTGCGCGATGTCGGCCGCCGGGTGCTCGCCCAGATCGACCCCTCCCTGAAGAGCGGCCACGACCTGCCCGACGTGCCCTGCATCCTCGTTGCGCCCGATCTCGCTCCGTCGGACACCGCTGGCCTCGATCCCGCCCGCGTCATCGGCCTCGCCACGGCCCAGGGCGGCCCGACCTCGCACACGGCGATCCTCGCCCGCACCCTCGGCATCCCCGCCGTGGTCGCGGGCGGCGCCGGCCTCCTGGCGATCCCCAACCATACGACCGCGATCCTCGACGGCACCACGGGGCGGCTCTACCTCGATCCCTCCGAAGCCGACCTCGCCTCGGCCCGGGCGTGGCAGGCGGCGCAGGCCGAAACCCAGGCCGCCGAGGCCCGCGAGCGGGCGCTGCCCGCCCGGACCCGCGACGGCCACGCCGTCGCCATCGGCGCCAACGTCAACAATCCCGAGCAGGTGCCCCTGGCCCTCGACCACGGCGCCGAGGGGGTCGGCCTCATGCGCACGGAATTCCTGTTCTTGGAGCGCGGCGACACCCCGTCGGAGGGCGACCAGTACGCCACCTATTCGGCCATGCTTGCCGCCCTTGGCGGGCGCCCCCTGATCGTCCGCACCCTCGATATCGGCGGCGACAAGCAGGTGGCGCATCTGCATCTCCCCCGCGAGGAGAACCCGTTCCTCGGCGTGCGCGGCGCCCGTTTGCTCCTGCGCCGGCCCGACCTCATGGAGCCGCAGCTGCGCGCCCTCTACCGGGCGGCGAAGGACCACGTGCCGGCCGGTGCCCCCACGGGCAAGGACGCGCCGCTCTCCATCATGATGCCGATGATTACCTCGGTGCCGGAAGTCCTGGCTTTGCGCGCCGTCTGCGAGCGTATCCGGGGCGAGATCGATGCGCCGCCGGTGCCGCTCGGCATCATGATCGAGGTGCCGGCCGCCGCGATCCAGGCCGATGCCCTCGCCCGCCATTGCGACTTCTTCTCCATCGGCACCAACGACCTGACGCAATATGCGCTGGCCATCGACCGGCAGAACACCGAACTGGCGCCGGAGGCCGACAGCCTCCACCCGGCAGTGCTGCGCCTCATCCGCATGACCTGCGAGGGCGCGGCCCGGCACGGCCGCTTCGTCGGGGTCTGCGGCGGCATCGCCGGGGACCCGTTCGGGGCGAGTCTGCTCGCCGGCCTCGGCATCGACGAACTCTCCATGACCCCGCGCGACCTGCCCGCCGTGAAGGCCCGTCTGCGCGCCTCCAACATGGCCGACCTCCGCACCCTGGCGGCGCGGGCCTGCGCCGAGGAGGATGCGGCGGGCGTGCGCGCCCTCGACGGAGCGCAATCGTGAGCGCCCCCCTCGTCACCCTCACCCTCAACCCGGCCATCGACCAGACCGTGACCCTGGAGCACCTCGCCCCCGGCGCGGTCCACCGGGCCCTGGCCTCGCGCTCCGATGCCGGCGGCAAGGGCGTCAACGTCGCCGGCTGCCTCGCCGATTGGGGCCTGCCCGTCACCGTCACGGGGGTTCTCGGCGCCGACAACGCCGCGCCGTTCGCGGCGGTTTTCGCGGCCAAGGGCATCGCCGACCACTTCATCCGCGTCGCCGGCCAGACCCGAACCAACCTGAAGCTCCTGGACCAGCATTCGGGCGACACCACCGATGTGAACCTGCCCGGCCTTACCGTGACGGCGGGGGTGTTCGAGGCGGCACGCGCGCGCCTCCTCGATGCCGCCGGGCCGGGGAGCCTCGTAATCCTCGCCGGCAGCCTGCCGGGCGGGCTGGCCCCGGACACCTATGTCGACCTCACCCGCCGCCTGAAGGTGCGCGGCGCCCGCGTGGTCCTCGACGCCTCCGGTCCGGCCCTCGCGGCCGCCCTGGCGGCGGAGCCCGATGCCCTGCCGGAGGTGGTCAAGCCCAACCGGCACGAGCTCGAGGAGTGGGCCGGCCGGCCGCTGCCGTCGCTTCCCGAGGTTCATGCGGCGGCCCGCGATCTTCGGGCGCGCGGCATCCCCCGGGTGGTGGTGTCCCTCGGGGAAGAGGGCGCGCTGTTCCTGGCCGACGCGGGCGCGATCCACGCCCATCCGCCGGCCATCGCCGTCGCCAGCACGGTGGGGGCGGGGGACGCCCTGGTGGCGGGCCTCGTCGCCGCGCTGCACGAAGGGGCCGGGCTCGACGACACGGCTCGTCTGGCGCTGGGCTTCGCGGCCGGCAAGCTCACCCTGGCGGGGGCCAACCTGCCCGCCCGCGCCGAGGTGGAGCGCCTCGCCGGCGCCGTTCGCCTCACCCGCCCGTAACCCCCATCCGACGACACACGAGGCACGACCATGGCGCAACTGTTGGCGGTGGTGGGCGGGGGCGACCTCTCCACCCATGCGGTCCTGGCGGTGGAGGCCCTGCGCAAGGCGGCGCTCGGGCGCAACCAGCCCATCGCGTTCGAAGTCCGCCCCGGCGGCCATCCCCTGTCGGAGGCCGCCATCGCGGGGGCCGAGACCGTGCTCCTCGTGGGCTCTGGCGATCTTGGCGAGGGGCGCTTCTCGACTTTGAAGCGCGCCAAGGTCGCCATCGAGGACGTGCTCACCGACGTGCAGGCGGTGCTCGACCGGGCGTTGTCTGGCGCTGCCCCGGCGGCCGGGACGGGCTCACCCAAGCGGATCGTCGCCATCACCTCCTGCCCCACGGGCATCGCCCACACCTTCATGGCGGCGGAGGGCATCCAGACGGCCGGCAAGGCGCTCGGCTACGACATTCGGGTCGAGACCCAAGGCTCGGTGGGCGCGCGCGACGCCCTGACGGAGGCCGAGATCGCGGCGGCCGACATCGTTCTCATCGCGGCCGATACCGGGGTCGACCGGGCGCGCTTTGCCGGCAAACGGCTCTACGCCACCACCACCAAGGCGGCGATCCGCGACGGCAAGGGCCTGCTCGCCACGGCCCTCGCCGAAGCCCAGCTTCAGCCGGCCGCCGGTGTCGCCGCCGTCTCCGACGAACCCGCCCGCCCGGCGGCGGCGGAAAAACAGGCCGGCGCCTACAAGCATCTCATGACCGGCGTGTCGTTCATGCTGCCCTTCGTGGTGGCGGGCGGCCTGCTCATCGCCCTGTCCTTCGCGCTCGGCGGCATCGACGCCATGGCACCCGGCAACGCCGGGACCCTGGCCTATGCCCTCGGCGAGATCGGAGCCAAGGCGGCGTTCCTGCTCATCGTTCCGGCGCTCGCCGGTTACATCGCCTATTCGGTGGCCGACCGGCCCGGCATCGCGCCCGGCATGATCGGCGGCATGCTCGCCACCAACCTCCAGGCCGGATTCCTCGGCGGCATCGCGGCGGGATTCATCGCGGGCTACACGGCGCGGTTCTTGAACAAACACATCCGCCTGCACCGCAATCTGGAGGGGCTGAAACCCGTCCTGATCCTGCCGCTGCTGGCCACCCTCGTGACGGGTCTGGCGATGATCTACGTCGTCGGCGTCCCCGTGGCGGCGGTGCTGGCTGGGCTCACGGGCTGGCTCAAGGGGATGCAGGGGGCGAGCGCCCTGGTGCTCGGCCTCGTGCTCGGCGGCATGATGGCCGTCGATATGGGTGGGCCCATCAACAAGGCCGCCTACGCCTCGGCCGCCGCCCTCCTATCGTCCGGCGTCGATGCCCCCATGGCGGCGGTGATGCTCGGCGGAATGACGCCGCCCCTCGGCATCGCGTTGGCCACCCGCCTGTTTCCCCGCCGGTTCACGGCGCCGGAGCGCGAGGCCGGTGGTGCCGCGGCGGTTCTGGGCGCGGCCTTCATCACCGAAGGCGCGATTCCCTTCGCCGCCGCCGATCCGCTGCGGGTGATCCCCGCCATGGTGGCCGGCTCGAGCGTCGCCGGCGCCCTCGCGTTGACCCAGGGCGTGACCCTCAAGGTGCCCCATGGCGGCCTGTTCGTACTGCCGATCCCCAACGCCGTGACGAATCTGCCCGGCGCGGTGATCGCGCTCATCGCCGGCACCCTCGTCACCGCCCTGGCGGTGGGGCTCTTGAAGAAGACGCGGACGGCCTGAAGCCATCCGCCGCCTCCGGGGCCCCGAGCGGGGAGGGGGCTCCCATCCGGCGCCAAGACCGGACGCGAAACACCATCGACAACCACCGGGGGGACGACATGAAAGCTGGATGGATCGGCATGGCGGGGCTCGCGCTCGGGCTCGGCACCGCGCAGGCGCAAGATACGCCGCCGGACCCCGCCAGGGCAGCCGGGATCGCCGTGCCGGCCACCGTCCAGCGCCCGGCCCTGCGCCGCGCGGTGCTGCGCCGGAGCGTCGCCCGCCGGCCCGTCCGCCGGCCCGCCGCCCCGGGGTTCGGTGGGGCCGACAGCGCGGCCCAGGCCGCCGACACCCTCGGACAGACGGCGACGCCCCCCACCGTGGCGGCGGGCGTCTACGACCTCGGCAACGGGTTGAGCCTGCTCATGAACTACACCGGCCAGGCGGCGGCCAACCCGGTGGGCGGCATCCGCCAGGGCTCGGCCTATGCCGGCCAGCTGTTCTTCGGCCTCGACGGCGACTTGAACCGCATCGCCGGGCTCCAGGGCGGCTCGTTCCACGTGGCGGTGACGAACCGCCACGGCCGCAACCTCGCCGACGACCGCATCGGCAACAACACCTCCGTGCAGGAGATCTTCGGCGGCGGGCAGACCACCCGCCTGACGCTGCTGTCCTACCAGCAGAAGCTGTTCGACGATCGGGTCGACATCGAGGTCGGGCGGCTGGTCGCCAACATCGCCTTCCTCAATTCGCCGCTCTACTGCAATTTTCAGTCGAACTCCGCCTGCGGCAACCCGACCTTCGTGTTCAAGACCTCGAACTTCACCTTCTGGCCGGTGTCGAGCTGGGGCGCGCACGCGAAAGCCTGGCTCACCGACCGGGTGTTCTTCCATGCCGGAATCTACGAGGTGAACCCCCGCCACCAGCAGCCGGGCGACAACGGCCTCGACTTCGCGACGAAGGGCGCCACGGGTGCCATCATGCCGTTCGAGCTCGGCTATTCCACCACCTTCACCAACGACGTGCTGCCGCGCAATTACGGCATCGGCGGCTATGTCGACCGCTCGGATTACGCCGACCCCGTCCTCGACGCCACGGGCCGCGCCGCACTCTTCACGGGCGCCGGGGCGGCGACGCGCTTCGGCCGCTCAGGGGTCTATGCCCGTTTCGACCAGATGGTGTGGCGGCCCGACCCCACGGCGCCGCAGGGTCTGAGCGTGTTCGGTGTCGCCATGAAGGGCACCTCGGGTCGCCAGATCGAGGATTACTTCCTCGAACTTGGCGCCGTGCAGACCGGCACCTTCGCGGGCCGGCCCTACGACACCGTCGGCTTCGTCATCAACACCCAGAAGTTCTCGTCGCTCGGCCTCGCCAACATCCGCCTCGCCCGCGCCGCCCAGGGCCTCGGCAGCGGCGACGTGCCGACCCAGCAGGTGATGATGGAGCTGAACTACGGCATCCAGGTCACGCCCGCGATCCGCGTGACGCCGAACCTCCAGTATATCCTCAACCCCGACCAGACCCGGTTCCCGTTCCGGCCGAAGGCCATTCCCGACGCCTTCGTGGTCGGCGCCAAGCTGTCCGTGGATCTGTTCACCCTTGCGGGGCTCGCGGGCGGTCCGGGACTTTGATGCCGAAGTGGCCTCTCTCCGTAGGTTTCGACTGTAAAAAATGCGATTTCGGGACGCGCGGGTCCCCTCTCCTGCAAGGCAGAGAGCGGACCCGCGCTTCCATTGAATTCGACGCGACCGACCGGCGGCAGACTCACCCCTCGGCGGCCTCCTCCTTGTGCGGACGCAGTTCCGGCACGCCCTGCTCGATCCCGGCCTCGATGGGGGCCGAACGGCTCTCGACGCGGGTGCTGTCCACGAAGATGCGGGCCTCGCCCTCCTTCAGACCGAGGCTGCGCAGGGCGTAGAGGGTCATGCCGAAGGCGAGTTCGCGCTCGGCCATGAGCACGAGGCCGACCCCCTGCTCCTCGAAATGACGGCGCTCGGCGTCGTTGTGGGTGCGCACCAGGGTGTCGATGCCGGGGTTCAGCTCGCGGGCGAGTTCCACGAGACGCCGGGCCGTGTGCGGCTCGGGCGTCGCCACGATGATGATCCGGGCCGCCTCGATATCGGCCGCGTGCAGGATGCCGGGGGCCGTGGCATCGCCGAACACCGCCTCGATGCCGTCTCGCCGCAGGTCGAGGACCCGGCGGCGGTCGCGGTCGACGACGATGTAGGGCAGATCCCAGGCGCCGAGCGCCTTGCCGATGGTGCTGCCGACGCGGCCGTAGCCGACCACGATGGCATGGCCGCGCTTCGGGGGGGCCTCGACCCGCGCCGCGAGGTCGGCCGCCCCCCGCCGCTCGAAACGGGCCGCCCATGTCGGCCGGGCCGCCACCGCGCGCCCGACCCAATCGGTCAGGGCGAAGAACAGCGGATTGAGGGTGATGGAGAGGATGGCGCCGCCGAGGATGAGATCGCGCCCCTCCGTCGGCAGGAGTTTGAGCGATAGGCCGAGGCTGACGAGGATGAAGGAGAACTCGCCGATCTGGGCCAGACTCGCCGCGATGGTGAGCGCCGTGCCCAGGGGATGCTTGAACGCCAGGACGATGGCCACCGCCGCCACCGACTTGCCGACGAGGATCACACCCAGCACAGCCAAAACCGACAGGGGCTCGCGCACGAGGATGCCGGGATCGAACAGCATGCCGACGGAGACGAAGAACAAGACCGCGAAGGCGTCCTGCAGGGGCAGGGAATCGGCCGCCGCCTGATGGCTGAGGTCGGATTCGGCGAGCACCATGCCGGCGAAGAAGGCGCCGAGCGCGAAGGAGACGCCGAACAGTTCCGCCGAGCCGAAGGCGATGCCCAGCGCCAGGGCCAGGACCGCCAGGGTGAACAATTCGCGCGAGCCCGTGCGCGCGGCCTGATCGAGGAGCCACGGCACCACCCGGCGCCCGCCCACCAGCATCACCACGGCGAAGACCGCGACCTTGGCCAGCGTCAGGCCGAGGGTGAGCCAGATGTTGCCGTCGCCCGCGTGGTGCGCCACCCCGTCCCCCACCCCGCCGAGCGACGGGGCCAGGGCCGGCAGCAGCACCAGGGCGAGGACCATGGCCAGATCCTCGACGATGAGCCAGCCGACCGCGATGCGGCCCTTGTCGCTGTCGAGGAGCCGGCGTTCCTCGAGGGCGCGCAAGAGCACCACGGTGCTCGCCACCGACAAGGCGAGGCCGAAGACGAGGCCGGCCCCGAGCCCCCAGCCCCAGGCCAGGGCCAATCCGCCGCCCATGGCGGTGGCGGCGCCGATCTGCACGATGGCCCCCGGCAGCGCGATGGTGCGGACCGCCATGAGGTCTTTGAGGGAGAAGTGCAGGCCGACGCCGAACATCAGCAGGATCACGCCGATCTCGGCGAGCTGGCCGGCGAGTTGACTGTTGCCGACGAAGCCGGGCGTGTAGGGGCCGACGAGGACACCGGCCAGGAGATAGCCGACCAGGGGCGGCAGGCGCAGGCGCTGCGCCAGCATTCCGCAGATGAAAGCAAGCACGAGGCCCAGGGCGATGATGGCGATGAGCTCGGTCGCGTGCGGCACGGGCGGGGATTCTCCGGGTCGGAATATCGAGGGGGCACGGCGTCCGTGGGCGCAGGCCACGCCGGACACCGATACGAGAGGCGTGCCGCCTGCCGTCGCCGAGGGCAAGCCGCGATCTCCCCCCACGTCCGTGCCGGGCGCAAAAATCCGCCCCCCATCGCTCTGCTTGTGCCGGGGCGCACGGCATCCGCCGCCGGAGGCCGCACCTCGGGACTAAATCATGGCGTGCGTGGGCTCGCAAATCCGTGATCGGTCATGAAACCCGCAGCCGCGACGCTTCGTTGTCGAACCAAGACGTGAGATCGCGGAACATCTGTGCCTTTTCTTGCGACGACGTTTCACCGGCCGGGACAAGCGATCCATGACATCACCGCGTGAGCGTTTGACTTCGTACGGTTCAGCCGAAGCGAGACATTCCGCGCTCTGGACCGTCGCCCTCGGAACGGCGCTCCTCGGGCTCATCGCGTTGCCCCGGCGGCCGGTGACGACCGCCTCCCGGCGGGACGCCGCGAAGAACCCGACCCGTGAGCCGTCGCCGTCGCATACCGGCACCGCGGCGCGCCGGGTGGCGGCAAACGAACCGGAGCGGGGTCGCGGCGCCCGTACCCCGTCCGAGATCCCCGCCCAGGGCTGGAAGGATATCGCCCTGCGGGTGTTCCACGATGTCTCCGAGAACAACATCGTCTCGGTGGCGGCGGGCGTGACCTTCTACGTGCTCCTCGCGATCTTCCCGGCGGTGGCGGCCCTCGTCTCCTGCTACGGCCTGTTCGCCGATGTCGCGACCATCAACGACCACCTCCAGAGCCTGCAGGGCATCGTGCCGTCCGGCGCCCTCGAGATCGTCGGCGATCAGGTAAAGCGCATCACCCAGAAGGGCGACACCACCCTCGGCCTCGCCTTCTTCACCGGCCTCCTCCTCTCCCTCTGGAGCGCCAATGGCGGGATGAAGGCGGTCTTCTCCGCCCTCAACGTCGTCTACGAGGAGCGCGAGCGCCGCAATTTCGTCTGGTTGAACCTGCGCTCCCTGGCCTTCACGGCCGGCGCCCTGCTGTTCGTGATCCTGGCGCTGGTCGGGATCGTCGTGGTGCCGGCGGTGATCGGCGTCGTGGGGTTGAGCGCCGAGGCTTGGTACATCGCGCTCCTGCGCTGGCCCGTCCTGCTCTTGGCGGTGCTGGGCGGCCTTGCCGTGCTCTACCGCTACGGCCCGAGCCGCGACGCTCCGCGCTGGCGCTGGGTCACCTGGGGCAGTGCGCTGGCGGGCCTCGCCTGGCTCGCCACCTCGCTGGGCTTCTCGTGGTACGTCGCGAATTTCGGCAAGTACAACGAGACCTACGGCTCCCTCGGCGCCGCCATCGGCTTCATGACCTGGATCTGGATCTCCACCACCATCGTGCTCATCGGCGCCGAGATCAACGCCGAGATGGAGCACCAGACCGAAGTCGACACCACCGTCGGGGCCGAGCAGCCCCTGGGGACGCGTGATGCGCGGATGGCCGATACCGTGGGGGCGTAGCGTTGAGCCTGTGCTCGCACTAGACAGAGGCCACCCGCCAGTTCACCCCTGATCGCCCGCATGACCGCCGAGACGACCTCCGCTTCCGCCCCCGTCGGCCCCGGCGATCAGATCATCCTGGTCGACGGCTCGTCGTTCATCTTCCGGGCCTACTTTCAGTCGATCAATCAGGATCAGAAGTACAACACCCGGCCCTCGGACGGTCTGCCCACGGGGGCCGTGCGGCTGTTCTGCACCAAGATCGCCCAGTTCGTGCAGGAGGGGGCGGCGGGCGTGATGCCGACGCATCTCGCCATCGTGTTCGACAAGTCCGAGGGCTCGTTCCGCAAGGAACTGTTCCCCGACTACAAGGGCCACCGGCCGGACGCGCCCGACGACCTCAAGCGCCAGATGCCGCTCATGCGCGACGCCGTGCGCGCCTTCGGCCTCCAGCCCATCGAGCTCATCCGCTACGAGGCCGACGACCTCATCGCCACCTATTCGCGCCAGGCCGAGGCGCGGGGGGCGGGTGTCATCATCGTCTCGTCCGACAAGGACCTGATGCAGCTCGTCGGCCCCCTGGTGCGGTTCTACGATTTCGAATCGGGCTCGAAGGGCAAGGCCGGCCACCGGCCCGAGCGCAACCTCGACCGCGACGCCATCATCGCCAAGTGGGAGGGGCTGGCGCCCGAGCAGATCGGCGACGCCCTGGCCCTCATCGGCGACACCTCCGACAACGTGCCGGGCGTGCCGGGCATCGGCCTCAAGACGGCCGCCGCCCTCATCAAGGAATACGGCAGCCTCGAACAGCTGTTGGAGCGGGCGGGCGAGATCAAGCAGCCCAAGCGCCGCGAGACCCTGCTCGCGAGCATCGATCAGGCCCGGCTCTCGCGAAAGCTCGTGGCGCTCGAAGAGAACGTGCCCGTGCCCGTGCCCCTCGACGATCTGAGGCTCCCCAAACCCGATCCGCAGAAGCTCGTCGGCTTCCTCAAGGCCATGGAGTTCAACACCTTGACGCGGCGCATCGCGCAGATGCTCCACGTCGATCCGGAGGCGGTGCAGCCCGATCCGGCCCTGCTGCCGCAGCGGGTCGAGGCCGAGGACGCCCCCTTCGCGGCCGAGGCCCTGGGCGATCCCGTGCCGCTGCCGCCGGGCGGCGCCGCCGAGGTCGATCCCTTCGCGGATCTCGGCCTGCCCGATGCCGCGCCCAAACCCCGCCGCTCCGCCGAGGCGACCCCCGCCGACCTCGTGGCGGCCCGCGCCGCCGAATCCGTCAAGCCGTTCGACACGGCGGCCTACGAAACCATCGGCCTCGTGGACCAGCTCGACGCCTGGATCGCCGAGGCCGAGGCGGCGGGCATCGTCGCCGTCGATACGGAGACCGACGCCCTCGACGCCATCAACGCCAACCTCGTCGGCGTCTCCCTCTGCGTCGCGCCGGGGCGGGCGGCCTACATTCCCTTACGTCACCTCGCCCCCGTCCAGGCGAGCGCGGACGACCTGTTCGGCGACGCCAAGGCGGCCACCGACGTGTTCGAGCCCGCCGCCGGCCAGATCGACTTCGATGTGGCCATCGCCCGCCTGAAGCCGCTTCTGGAAAATCCGGGCGTGCTCAAGGTCGGCCAGAACCTCAAATACGACATGGCCGTGCTCACCCGCTACGGCATCGACGTGGCGCCGTTCGACGACACCATGCTGATCTCCTACGTGCTCGATGCCGGCAAGGGCGGGCACGGCATGGACGAACTCGCGCGGCGCCATCTCGGCCACCAGCCCATCACCTTCACGGAGGTGACCGGCACGGGCAAGGCCAAGATCACCTTCGACCGGGTGCCCCTGGACCGGGCCACGGCCTACGCGGCCGAGGATGCCGACGTCACCTTGCGCCTGTGGCGGATGATGAAGCCGCGCCTCGTCGCGGAGAAACGGGTCACCGTCTACGAGACCCTGGAGCGCCCCCTGGTGCCGGTGGTGGCCCGCATGGAGGCGCAGGGGATTCGCGTCGACCGCAACATGCTGAGCCGCCTGTCGGGAGATTTCTCGCAAGTTCTCGTGCGTCTCGAAGAGGAGATTCAGGAAGACGCGGGCGAAAAATTCCAGGTGTCGTCGCCAAAGCAGATCGGCGACATCCTGTTCGGCAAGATGGGCCTGCCCGGCGCCAAGAAGACCCCCTCGGGCCAGTGGGCGACGCCCGCCACCCTGCTCGAAGAGTTGGCTCAAGCCGGGCACGAACTACCCAAGAAGATTCTCGAATGGCGCCAGCTCGCCAAGCTCAAATCTACCTACACGGATTCGCTGCAGCAGCATGCCGACCGCGAGACCGACCGCGTCCACACCTCGTTCTCGCTGGCTGCCACCACCACGGGCCGCCTGTCCTCGTCGGACCCGAACCTGCAGAACATCCCGATCCGCACGGAGGAGGGAAGGCGCATCCGCCGCGCCTTCGTGGCGGCGGAAGGCAACCGCCTGATCTCGGCCGATTACAGCCAGATCGAATTGCGGTTGCTGGCCCACATCGCCGACATCCCGCAGCTGCGGCAAGCCTTCGCCGACGGCATCGACATCCACGCGGCCACCGCCAGCGCCATGTTCGGCGTGCCGCTCGCCGAGATGACGCCCGATCTCCGGCGGCGCGCCAAGACCATCAATTTCGGCATCATCTACGGCATCTCGGCCTTCGGCTTGGCGGATCGCCTCGGCATCGGCCGCGAGGAAGCGTCCGCCTTCATCAAGCAGTATTTCGAGCGCTTCCCCGGCATCCGCGACTACATCGACACCACCAAGCGCCTATGCCGCGACCTCGGCTACGTCACCACCCTGTTCGGGCGGGTGTGCCACTATCCCCAGATCCGCTCCAACAACCCGAACGAGCGGGCATCCGTCGAGCGTCAGGCCATCAACGCCCCGATCCAGGGCTCGGCCGCCGACATCATCCGCCGGGCGATGATCCGCATGGAGGACGCCCTCGCGGCCGAACGCCTCAACGTGCGGATGCTGCTGCAGGTGCACGACGAACTGGTGTTCGAGGCGCCGGAGGACGAGGTCGACAAGGCTCTGCCGGTCATCACGCGGATCATGGTCGAGGCGCCGGCGCCTGCGCTGACCCTGAAGGTGCCGCTGGTGGTGGAGGCGCGGGCGGCTTTGAATTGGGAGGAGGCGCATTGAGGGCGCGCCTCCAACCGATGACAATCAGGCAATGTCTTCAGCCTTCGAAGATCTTGTCATCGCCGACCAGGAAGCTGCGACCGTTCGGCGTGATGGGGAATCCGTAGCCACTTCCGGGCTTGTCCCAATAGAGATTGCCGGTTGTATGGTATTTGCTCATGTATAAATCCAGGCAAATTCGCTGCATGCCTAAGTGTAGTGCCTGGACGGAGTCGAAGCCCTTCGCGAAATTCGCCTGTTTCCCGTCGGGCCAATGAATTTCATAATGGCAGATCCAATCTGATTCATCGAGTTGCGGCATATGGATATCGATTTGTACATCGATTTCAGATTCTCTGTTTTGAAATTTTAAAATCCTTGATGCGATTATCATGTCATACCCTAATAATTGAGCGGTGGGATAGGATGACCATTTTCGCATGCTACCAGTCTAACCATTGCCTGCGCATAGCAAGGTCTTATCTTGACTATTCTGCATTGAAACAGGTCGCGCTTGTGCATCTCTCTGCAGTAAGAATCTGTTATGTAGTCCGCTCTCAATGGTTTCAGTCTGGGTATTAAATCGAGGTCGTTCTCTGTGTATGCTTCGCCTAGGGCCTGTCGTCGCTTGAACGGATTGGCGCGTTTTGCGTTTTCGTCTCTCTGATTGCGGGAGGGACGATGCTGAGCGACGCGCAATGGTCTGAACTGGAGCCTCTGGTCGAGGCGTGCCGGCCCAAGGCCAAGACGCCGCCGCAGGACCTGCAACGCACGCTCTCGGCGATCCTGTGGCGGCATCGGAACGGCGCCAAATGGCGGGCGATCCCGGAGGAACTGGGTCCGTGGTGGCGGG